>NZ_BJNY01000006.1 GCF_006539925.1 Glutamicibacter uratoxydans
GGGGCGATCGCAACGAGCGCAACAACGACCGCAATGAGCGCCGTGAACGCCGCGAGCGCAACAACGACCGCAATGACCGCGGGGATCGCAACGAGCGCGGCAACAACCGCCGCGACCGCAACGACCGCAACCAGGATCGCAACGACCGGAACAACCGCAACCGCCGGAACCGCCGCGACGACGACGAGCCGCAGCTGAGCGAGGACGACGTCCTGCTGCCGATCGCAGGCATCCTGGACGTGCTGGAGAACTACGCATTCGTCCGCACCGCCGGCTACCTGCCGGGCCCGAACGACGTCTACGTCACCCTGGGCCAGGTCAAGAAGTACAACTTGCGCAAGGGCGACGCCATCGTCGGTGCCATTCGCGCACCGCGCGAGGGCGAAACCCCGAACCCGCGCCAGAAGTTCAACGCTCTGGTGCAGCTGACCTCCGTGAACGGCAAGAAGCCAGAGGACAACAAGGAGCGCGTCGAGTTCAACAAGCTCGTGCCGCTGTATCCGACCGAGCGCCTGCGCCTGGAGACCGACCCGAAGAAGGTCGGCCCGCGCGTCATCGACCTGGTCGCCCCGATCGGCAAGGGCCAGCGCGGCCTGATCGTCTCGCCACCCAAGGCCGGCAAGACCCTGATCCTGCAGTCCATCGCGAACGCCATCACCACCAATAACCCAGAAGTGCACCTGATGATGGTGCTGGTGGATGAGCGTCCCGAAGAAGTCACCGACATGCAGCGCACCGTCAAGGGCGAGGTCATCGCCTCGACCTTCGACCGCCCGGCCGATGACCACACCACCGTGGCGGAGCTCGCCATCGAGCGCGCCAAGCGCCTGGTGGAACTCGGCATGGACGTCGTCGTCCTGCTCGACTCGATGACCCGCCTGGGCCGCGCCTACAACCTGGCGGCCCCTGCCAGCGGACGCATCCTCTCCGGCGGCGTGGACTCGGCGGCCCTGTACCCGCCGAAGCGCTTCTTCGGCGCCGCGCGCAACATCGAAAACGGCGGCTCGCTGACCATCCTGGCCACCGCGCTGGTGGAGACCGGATCCAAGATGGACGAGGTCATCTTCGAGGAGTTCAAGGGCACCGGCAACATGGAGCTGCGCCTTTCGCGCCAGCTGGCAGAGAAGCGCATCTTCCCGGCGGTCGACGTCAACGCGTCCTCCACCCGCCGCGAAGAGGCCCTGATGAGCGCCGAAGAGGTGCGCATCATGTGGCGTCTGCGCCGCATGCTCTCGGGCATCGACCCGCAGCAGGCGCTGGAAGTGCTCACCGGCAAGATCCGCGAGACCCAGTCCAACGCGGAGTTCCTGATGCTGGTCAACAAGACCACTCCGGACAAGCACTAGTTCCGCACCCGCCATGGCGTCCAGCTGTTGATTCAGCTGGACGCCATCGGCGCGTCAGCGTGCCGCTGCCACGCAGATCACGCCAGCACGCTCGCAGCGTGTCATAGATTTAGCCGTAGAATTTAATTCGGCCACCACCGGTCCCGCGTAGACATAAAGGAAGAGCTACACCATGTTTGAATCCGTCAAGTCGCTACTTGAGGAGCACGCCGCGATTCAGGCGCAGCTCTCCGATCCTGCGGTCTACGCCGACCAGTCCCTGGCCCGCAAGCTCGGCCGCCGCTCGGCGCAGCTGAACGGCATCGTCGAGGCCTACAACAAGTGGCATGCCGCCACCGAGGACCTGGAAGCCGCCAAGGAAATGGCCGACGAGGATCCGGACTTCGCCGAAGAGGTGGAAACCCTCACCGAGCAGCTGCCCGCGCTGGAGGAAAAGCTGCGCCGCCTGCTGATCCCGCGCGATGAGAACGACGGACGCAATGTCATCCTCGAAGTCAAGGGCGGCGAAGGCGGCGACGAGGCAGCCCTGTTCGCAGCAGACCTGCTGCGCATGTACACCCGCTACGCGGAGCACAAAGGCTGGAAGGTGGAGATGATCTCCTACAACGAGTCCGACCTCGGTGGCTACAAGGACGCCCAGGTGGCCATCAAGGGCTCGTCCAACGACCCGGCGGAGGGCGTCTACGCCCACCTGAAGTTCGAGGGCGGCGTGCACCGCGTACAGCGCGTACCTGTCACCGAATCCCAGGGCCGCATCCACACCTCCGCCGCCGGCGTGCTGGTGCTGCCGGAGGTTGACGAGCCCGAAGAGGTGGAGATCCACCAGAACGACCTGAAGATCGACGTCTACCGCTCCTCGGGCCCCGGCGGCCAGTCGGTGAACACCACCGACTCCGCGGTGCGCATCACCCACCTGCCCACCGGCATCGTGGTGGCCATGCAAAACGAGAAGTCGCAGATCCAGAACCGCGAAGCGGCCATGCGCGTGCTGCGCTCGCGCCTGCTGGCCCACCAGCAGGAGCAGATCGACGCGGAGAACTCGGCCCAGCGCGCCAGCCAGATCCGCACCATGGACCGTTCCGAGCGCATCCGCACCTACAACTACCCGGAAAACCGCATCGCTGACCACCGCACCGGCTACAAGGCCTACAACCTGGACGCGGTGATGGACGGCGACCTGCAGCCGGTCATCGAATCCTGCATCCAGATGGACGAGGAAGAGCGCCTGGCGGCGCTGGGCGAGTAGCCTGCAAGCCCATGGCGTCTGAAATCAGCACCGGCGGACGGCACGGCGCTTCCGCGCAGGACCAGCAGGATGGGCGCGAGGCCCGGCACCTGCAGATCTCTGCGCTGCGCCGCGCCGGCATCGCCCAGCTGGCCGCCGCCGCAGTGCCCAGCCCGATGGCGGACGCGGACCTGCTGGCTTGCTTCGTGCTCGGCATCGACAAGCCCGAGCTGAAGCTGCGCGAGCTGCGCGGCGAGAGCTTCACCGCGCAGCAGGCAGCGCAGTTCCGCGAGCTGCTTGCCGCCCGGGCCACCCGCATCCCGCTGCAGCATCTGACAGGGCAGGCATTCTTCCGCTACCTCACGCTCAAGGTGGGCCCCGGGGTCTTTTCCCCGCGCCCGGAAACCGAAGGCGTAGTCCAAGTGGGGCTCGACTTCCTCGCCGCGCAGCAGCTGGCGCATCCGCGTTGCGTGGATTTGTGCTCGGGATCGGGCGCAATCGCCGCGGCCCTGGCCACCGAGGCCGCGGGCTCGGAAGTCTGGGCGGTGGAGCTCTCCGACGACGCCATCGGCTACACCCGGGCCAACTGCGAACCCGTGGGAGTCACTGTGCTGCACCAGGACGCCTCTAAGCTCCCTGCCGAGCTGGAGGGCACGATGGACCTGGTCGTCTCCAACCCGCCCTACATTCCCCCCAATGCGGTGCCGCGCGAACCCGAGGTGCGCGAGCACGATCCGCAGATGGCGCTCTATGGGCTGGGGGAGGACGGGCTGCAGATCCCGCGGGCCATCGCCGCTCAGGCCCGGCGCCTGCTGCGCCCCGGCGGGATGTTCGTGATGGAACACGCAGAAGTCCAAGAGCACTCGGCGGCCCAGCTATTGCGCGAGGCCGGCTTCGCCTCGGTGACCGGGCACCTGGATCTGAGCGGCAGGCCCCGGTCTACCAGCGGCATCGCTTCCTGAGGCGCCCTTTGCGGCGCGATGAACCATAAACCAGCACCAGCACATGAAAGAATGAACCCGTGAGCACACGATTTTCGGTCAGCAACGAGCAGGAATACGCCGATGGCCTCGCGGCCGCGCGCCAGGCGCTGTCGGCCCAGCGCTGCATTGTCCTGCCCACAGACACCGTGTACGGGATCGGCGCGGACGCCTTCAGCGCGCAGGGCGTAGCCATGCTGCTTGCCGCCAAGGGACGCAGCCGCACGATGCCCCCTCCGGTGCTGATTTCCCAGGTCGCCACGATGGATGGGCTGGCCCGCGACGTTCCCGATGACGCACGCAAGCTCGCCGAGGCCTTCTGGCCCGGCGCGCTGACCCTGATCCTCCAGGCCCAGCCGTCGCTGACCTGGGATCTGGGCGAAACCCGCGGCACCGTGGGGCTGCGCGTGCCCAATGACCAGACGGCCCTGGATCTGCTGGCCGTCACCGGCCCGCTCGCCGTGTCTTCGGCCAACCGCACCGGAAACCCCGCCGCCACCACAGCCGACGAGGCCATGGACCAGCTGGGGGAGTCCGTCGACGTGTATCTCGACGGGGGCTCCCGGGGCGCTGACGGAGAAGAGGTGCTGCCTTCCACCATCGTCGACGCCACCGGAGAGACGCTGCGGGTGGTGCGAGCCGGCGCCATCAGCATTGCAGAACTGCGCGTCGTGGTGCCGCAGATCCTCGACCTCGGACAAGAGCCTGACGCAGGCGCCGCCGCTTCAGAACCCCAGCCAGGCCAGGACGCCACCGGCCAGGACGCATGAGAAGCTATGTCATCCTGATCGCCTTCGGATTTGCGGTCTCCTACCTGCTCACACCGATCGTCAGATCGGTCGGGGAGAGGTACACCGTCGGGCAGAAAGTCCGCGCCAGGGATCAGCACAAGAGCCCCATCGTGAAATTCGGTGGAGTGGCGATCATCGCCTCATTCCTTGCCGGGCTCGCCCTGGCAAGCCAACTGCGGTTCTTCAACGGCATTTTCAGCAACCCCGAGCCGATCATCGGCATCGTGCTGGCAATGCTGCTGATCCTTGTCCTGGGGCTGGCCGATGACCTCTTCGACTTGCGCTGGTATGTGAAGCTGGCTGCCCAGATCACGGTGGGCCTGATCATTTCCACCCACGGCATCCTCATCCAGTCGCTGCCGGTGGGTTCGTGGGAGATCGACTACAAGTGGCTACAAATACTAGTCACTGTATTCTTGATCGTTTTGACGATGAATGCCATCAACTTCTCCGACGGGCTCGATGGACTCGCCGCCGGCCTGGCCGCCATCGGCGCCGCAACCTTCTTCGTCTATTCGTACATCCTGGCCACTCACGTCAGCGCCGAGGACTATGCCAATGTCGGAGCACTGCTCTGCTCGCTGCTGCTCGGCGCCTGCTTAGGCTTCCTTCCGCACAATTTCAACCCGGCGAACATCTTCATGGGTGAAACAGGCGTGCTCGCAATCGGACTGGTTCTTTCGGTATCCGCGATCGCCGTCACCGGCGATGTGCGCGGACTGGAAGCGCAGAGGTTCCGGAACATCCCCGCCTATATGCCGATGCTGCTGCCGATGGTGATCGTCTTCCTACCAGTACTGGACCTTGTGCTCTCTGTTTTCAGACGCTTGGCGAATAAGCGCTCCCCGTTTTCGCCCGATGCAAAGCACATTCACCACAAGATGCTTGCCCAAGGTCACTCGGTGCGTCGAGCAGTCATATTGCTTTACATTTGGGCCGGAACCATCGCCGTGACTGTGGTGTCTATCGCATTCATCCCAGTCGAACTGGTCTGGCCCATCGCCGTGCTGGTGTTCTTCGGCGTCGCCTTAGCAACGTGGAAACCGCTGGTCGTCGAGCGGTGGAGTGCCCTACGGGTGAAGTTTGGAAAAAAGTCGAGCGGAAAATTGCCCTAGCCTGGATCCCGACAATCACTTCTATCTCGTGTAGAATTCAATGTGGATCTTCTTCCTTGGGCTTTGCGGCCCTGGGAGGACTTGAGTTTCATCAGCATCGATGGGTGCATGATGGTCGTTCGATTTAGACGAAGAAAGGATGCGGACTTGGCTTCTGGTTCTGCCCGCGTCAGTGCTTCGTCTGCACCGAAGTCCATCTGGCTGCCGATTCTTGGCCTGTCATTGGTGTACTCGATCATTGCGAGCTTGGCCTTTTTCCTGATTTCTTGGCTGATCGCTGATCTTCAGTACGCACTCTCCGGGGCCCTGGCCGCCGGAATGGTTATTGGCTTTTTTGCTATTGGCATTCTCATTGCCGAAGCTGCCGGACGAATCCGCCGTTCGTGGGCTATGCCCGCATTTCTTGCGGTATTCGTCGTCAAGGTCTTCGGCATCGCCTTCGTTCTGTTGAACCTGGGGTTGCCCGTTTGGGTCGACCGCCAGGGATTCGTGCTTGCAGCTGCCATCTCTCTCGTTGCCTGGCAGGTTGGCGAGGTGCGTGCCTTCATGAAGGCCCGCCTTGCAATCTATAACGAAGAGTAGGCCCAGCCTTCCGACAAATATGTCAAAGGAATGCTGTGAGTTTGATAAGCTTACTAACGGGTCATTTTCGGCCGTGCGCATAATCGTGCGCGGTTGAATCGGAATTCATCTTCAGGGAGACCTGAGGATGGCACTCTATCAGAGTTGATGCTTTTCTTGGCAACTCTGTGAGTTGCCCGTTTGATCTTTTCTTCACACGGTGAAAGGCAGTTACCGCCAGTCACCACCTTTTGCCCGTGACCGTTACTGCAGAGAGGACAGCGCGTTGCTCGCGTTTGCGCTCCCAATGGCCTCAGAAGAAGGCGGATTCGTTCCGCCGACCGTATCCGACACCCACCTGCCAGAGATTTTCCCTTGGCTGGCTGAGTACGGTACGGGTTTCGGCAAGCAGATGCTCATGATCGTACTCTCGATCGTGCTCATCACTTGGTTCTTCACCGCAGCCATCAAGAACCCGAAGCTGGTTCCAGGCAAGATGCAGTACATCGCTGAATCCGGTTACGCCTTCGTGCGTAACGGCATTGGCCGCGACATCATCGGCGAGAAGAACTTCCGTCCATGGGTTCCTCTGCTGTTCGCGACCTTCTTCTTTGTACTGCTGAACAACCTCTTCGGTGCAATTCCGTTCCTGCAGCTTCCATCGTTCTCACACGCTGGTTCTGCATACGCGATGGCAATCATCATCTACGGCACCTGGATTGCCGTAGGCCTGAAGAACCACGGTATCCGCTACTTCAAGCTGGCCGTTGTTCCGTCCGGTGTTCCGGGCTGGATCATGCCGCTGATGATTCCGTTGGAAATCATTTCAAACTTCATCGTTCGCCCGCTGACGCACTCGCTGCGTTTGATGGCAACGATGCTGGCTGGTCACATGATCGTGATGCTGGCTGCCGCCGGCGCACGCTACCTGATCGTAGTTCAGGACAACTTGGCCATGAACGGCCTTGGCGTTCTGATCATTGCCGGCTCGGTCGCAATGTACTTCCTGGAACTGCTGATCATGGTTCTGCAGGCGTTCGTTTTCGCCCTGCTGACCGCGATCTACGTCCAGGGTGCGATCGATGCTGACGCACACTAAGCCATAACTTCGTCACTTCCAACCATCAAAGTTCTTCCTTGAGCCACTCAAGGAATACCTCACAACCTACCGGCAAACAGCTCGGTATCTTGAAAGGAACATAATCACATGTTGCACGGCTCCCTGAATATGATCGGCTACGGCCTGGCTGCTATCGGTTCGGCCATCGGCGTGGGTCTGATCTTCGCTGCTTACATCAACGGTGTTGCACGTCAGCCAGAGGCTCAGCGTATTCTGCAGCCAATCGCCATGCTGGGCTTCGCCCTTGCAGAAGCACTGGCCATCCTGGGCCTGGTCTTCGCCTTCGTCGTCGGCGCCTAGTCTTTTCGCAACTGTAGTGGCCTCGCCACTATCGCGAGGCAGACACACAAGCGAAAACTAGTAGATAAGGAATAGTGAGAATGAACAGCACTGACTTCATCCTCGCTGCGAGCGAATCGGCCAACCCGCTGGTGCCAAACCCGTGGGAAATTCTCGTCACGGGCGTTGGCTTCGCGCTCCTCTTGTTCATCGTCGTCAAGGTGATTGCTCCGAAGTTTGAGCAGTCCTACGAAGATCGCGTCACCGCGATCGAAGGTGGCTTGGAGAAGGCCGAGGCTGCGCAGAAGGAAGCAGAGGAGACCTTGGCACAGTACAAGGCCCAGCTTCTGGAAGCCCGCACCGAGGCAAACCGCATCCGCGAGGATGCTCGTAGCGAAGGTGCTCAGATCCTCGCAGATCTGAAGACCAAGGCAACCGATGAGGCTACTCGAATCACCGAGCAGGCTCAGCGTCAGATCTCGGCCGAGCGCACTGCTGCTCTGTCGTCGCTTCGCACCGACGTGGGCACCTTGGCCACCGAGCTTGCAAGCAAGATTGTTGACGAAGCTCTGAAGGACGATGCCCGTGCACAGCGCGTGGTTGATCAGTTCCTGAACGATTTGGAAGCTCAGCAGAACGCAGGTGCATCGAACTAATGGCAAGTGTATCGAGCGAGTCATTGGCAAAGGCTTTGGAGTTCGCTGAACCCAAGCTGGCACAGGCATCAATTGAGCTGCCGAAGGAACTGTTCGCGGTCCTGGAAGTACTGGATGCAAATGCCGGTCTCCGCCGAGCATTGACTGACCCAGCCCGTGAAGCCGCCGAGAAGGCAAGCCTGTTGGCACAGCTGTTGCGCGGAAAGGTTTCGGCAGATGCCGAGGCCATCGTCGCCCAGCTGGCTTCCACCCGCTGGAGCTCGGAACGCGACATTAGCGATGCGCTCGAAACGCTGGCTGTCACTGCGGTGACCGCAGTGGCCGAGCAGCAGGACGGGCCTTCGGGGCTGGCCAAGCTGGAACAGGATCTGTTCTCCTTCATCGAGGTAGTTCGTGCTAACCACGAACTGCAGCGTGCGTTGGATGATGCGCAGGCCCCAGCCGAGGCAAAGAGCGCTCTGGCGCTCAAGCTCGTGCCAAACGCGTCGAAGACCTCGCAGGCGTTGATCTCCCAGGCAGTTTCCGCCCCTCGCGGGCTGAAGCCGGTTTCCCTGGTTGAGCGCTTCGTTGAGCTGGTTGCCAAGCGGCAGCAGCGCTGGATCGCAGCGGTGACCAGCTCGGTCCAGCTTTCGCAGGCACAGCTATCGCGTCTTGAGACCAGCTTGAACAAGATCTACGGTCGCAAGCTGAAGCTCAACGCCACTACCGATCCATCGCTGGTCGGTGGCCTGGTCGTGAAGGTTGGCGACGAAGTTGTCGACGCTTCCGTGGCATCTCGTGTGGCCGAGTTGCGCCGCGCCCTGGTTGGCTAGGACTTTCTTCCCAGGCCCTTGAGGCTCGGGATCAAGTTCTGGCCCGCCAGGACCACCACAGACTTCATTCACATCGATTCATCGCTTTGCCGGTGGATCACAATTTAGGAGAGCAGGGACTGCAGATGGCCGATTTGACCATCAACGCTGACGACGTCCGTAATGCCCTAAACGAGTTCGCATCATCCTACGAACCGGGTAAGGCATCGCGTACCGAAGTGGGTCGCGTTATCACCGCGAGCGACGGCATCGCAAAGGTGGAAGGCCTTCCTTCCGTCATGGCTAACGAGCTGCTGAAGTTCGAAGACGGCACTCTGGGCCTGGCCCAGAATCTCGACACCCGCGAAATCGGTGTCGTTGTGCTCGGCGACTTCACCGGCATCGAAGAAGGCCAGAAGGTAGAGCGCACCGGCGAGATCCTCTCGGTTCCAGTCGGCGACGCCTTCCTCGGCCGCGTGGTTGACCCGCTGGGTGAGCCACTGGACAACCTGGGCCCAATCGAGTCCGAGGGCCGCCGCGCCCTGGAACTCCAGGCACCAGGCGTAACCGAGCGCAAGTCGGTTCACGAACCGCTTCAGACCGGCATCAAGGCAATCGACGCCATGATCCCGATCGGCCGTGGCCAGCGTCAGCTGATCATTGGCGACCGCCAGACCGGCAAGACCGCAATTGCCGTCGACGCCATTCTGAACCAGAAGGCGAACTGGGCAACCGGCGACCAGACCAAGCAGGTTCGCTGCATCTACGTAGCAGTTGGCCAGAAGGCTTCGACCATCGCAGCTGTCCGCCAGACCCTTGAAGAGCAGGGCGCACTGGAGTACACCACCATCGTGGCGTCCCCAGCATCCGACCCAGCCGGCTTCAAGTACCTGGCACCATACGCAGGTTCGGCCATCGGCCAGCACTGGATGTACGGCGGCAAGCACGTTCTGATCGTGTTTGACGACCTGTCCAAGCAGGCTGAAGCCTACCGCGCCGTGTCGCTGCTGCTGCGCCGTCCGCCAGGACGCGAAGCTTACCCAGGCGACGTCTTCTACCTGCACTCCCGCCTGCTTGAGCGTTGTGCAAAGGTATCGGACGAGCTCGGTGCAGGTTCGATGACCGGTCTGCCGATCATCGAAACCAAGGCGAACGACGTCTCGGCCTTCATTCCGACCAACGTCATCTCCATCACCGACGGCCAGATCTTCCTGCAGTCGGACCTGTTCAACGCCAACCAGCGCCCAGCTGTCGACGTGGGTGTCTCCGTGTCCCGCGTGGGCGGTGCCGCTCAGGTCAAGGCCATGAAGAAGGTTTCCGGTACCCTGAAGCTTGAACTGGCTCAGTACCGCGACATGCAGGCGTTCGCAATGTTCGCTTCGGACCTGGATGCAGCTTCCAAGCAGCAGCTGACCCGTGGTGCACGACTGATGGAACTGCTCAAGCAGGGCCAGTACCAGCCGTACGCCGTCGAGGATCAGGTTGTCTCCGTGTGGGCCGGCACCAACGGCTACCTGGACGATGTTCCTGTGGAAGACGTACTGCGCTTCGAGCGCGAGTTCATCGACTACCTGCGCCACCGCACCGAGGTTCTGACCGTTCTGGCTCAGACCGGCAAGCTGGAGGACGAGACCGTTGAAGCACTGAAGGCCGGCGTCGCCGACTTCAAGGCTGGCTTCTTCGGTCAGGGCGATGACCAGCTGGTTGCAGCCGGCCGCGAAGAGCACACAGCTCTTGACGCCGAGTCCGTTGACCAGGAACAGATCGTCAAGCAGAAGCGCTGACATTTTCCATAACGTTTAGGGGTACGGCGCCAGCTTTGGCGCCGCGCCCCAAACGTTGGGAATAAGGAAAGGACACACATGGGAGCCCAGATTCGGGTCTACCGCCAGAAGATTGCCTCGACCTCGTCGATGCGCAAGATCTTCAAGGCGATGGAACTGATCGCTGCATCCCGCATCGGCAAGGCACGTTCGCGTGTCGCGGCTTCGCTGCCGTATGCCAATGCGATCACCCGTGCAGTTACCGCCGTCGCGTCCCAGGCCGATGTTGACCACCCGCTGACTACCGAGCCGGACAACGTCCGCCGCGCGGCAGTTTTGGTGATGACCTCGGACCGAGGACTTGCCGGGTCCTACTCCGCCAGCGTTCTGAAGCAGGCAGAGCACCTCGTGGAACTCCTGCGTGAAGAAGGCAAGGAAGTCAAGACCTACTTGGTCGGCCGCAAGGCCCAGGCTTACTTCGACTTCCGTTCGCGCGAGTACGCCCGAGTGTGGACCGGGAACACCGATTCCCCGCATTTTGAAACCGCACGCGAGCTGCGCGAAATCCTCCTAGAGGACTTCGCTACCGACTACGAGCAGGGCGGCGTGGATGAGATCCACGTTGTATACACCCAGTTCAAGTCGATGGTCACGCAGGAACCGACGGTTATCCGTCTGTTGCCGTTGGAGGTTGTCGAGGAAGAGACCGAGACTCCGACCGACGAACTGTTGCCACTGTACGAATTCGAGCCATCGCCGGAGGAAGTGCTGGATGCACTGCTGCCGCGTTACATCGATTCGCGTCTGTTCAACGCCCAGTTGCAGGCTGCCGCCTCCGAGCTCGCTGCACGCCAGCGTGCGATGAAGGCCGCAGGCGACAACGCCGGCGAACTGATCAAGAAGTACACGCGACTTCGTAACAACGCCCGTCAGGCTGAAATCACCCAGGAGCTTTCGGAAATCGTCGCCGGCGCAGACGCGCTGAACGACTAAGACCGAAACCTTCCTACCAGAGATAGAAGTGAGAAAGATGACTGCCCAACTCAATGAGCAGGTTACCGCAGGGGCCACCGGTCGTATTGCCCGCGTGATTGGCCCGGTCGTGGACGTCGAGTTCCCTGCCGATGCGATGCCTGCAATCTACAACGCACTCACCGCTGAGTTGACCCTCAACGGCGAGACCAAGAAGATCACCTTCGAGACCAGCCAGCACCTTGGCGACAACCTGGTCCGCGCCGTGTCCCTTCAGGCCACCGACGGCCTGGTTCGCGGCACCCAGGTGACCGATACCGGCGCTGCTATCTCCGTGCCAGTTGGCGACGGAGTCAAGGGCCACATCTTCAACGTGCTGGGCGACGCCCTGGACGTTGACAACTCGGAGATCCAGGTCACCGAGCGCTGGCCAATCCACCGCCAGCCACCGAAGTTCGCAGACCTTGAAGGCTCGACCGAGATGCTGGAAACCGGCATCAAGTCCATCGACCTTCTGACCCCTTACATCAAGGGCGGCAAGATCGGTCTGTTCGGCGGCGCAGGCGTGGGCAAGACCGTGCTGATCCAGGAAATGATCACCCGTGTTGCACGTAACTTCGGCGGTACCTCGGTATTCGCCGGTGTTGGCGAACGCACCCGTGAAGGTAACGACCTCTGGGTCGAAATGGACGAGGCAAACGTTCTGAAGGACACCGCCTTGGTGTTCGGCCAGATGGATGAGCCACCAGGAACTCGTCTGCGCGTGGCACTGTCCGCTCTGACCATGGCGGAGTACTTCCGCGATGTGCAGAACCAGGACGTGCTGCTGTTCATCGACAACATCTTCCGCTTCACCCAGGCCGGTTCCGAGGTGTCGACCCTGCTGGGCCGCATGCCTTCCGCCGTGGGCTACCAGCCGAACCTTGCCGATGAGATGGGCCTGCTGCAGGAACGCATCACCTCGACCAAGGGCCGTTCGATCACCTCGATGCAGGCAGTTTACGTGCCTGCGGATGACTACACCGACCCGGCTCCGGCAGCGACCTTCGCCCACCTGGATGCAACCACCGAACTGTCGCGTGAAATCGCGTCGCGTGGTCTGTACCCAGCAATCGACCCGCTGACCTCGACCTCGCGCATCCTGGATCCTCAGTACATCGGTCAGGACCACTACGACGTGGCTATCCGCGTCAAGGGCATCCTGCAGAAGAACAAGGAACTTCAGGACATCATCGCCATCCTCGGCATCGACGAGCTGGGCGAAGAGGACAAGATCGTCGTGGCACGTGCACGCCGTATCCAGCAGTTCCTGTCCCAGAACACCTACACTGCAAAGCAGTTCACCGGTGTCGAGGGCTCGACCGTTTCCATCAAGGACACCATCGAAGGCTTCAAGGCCATTTGCGATGGCGACCTGGACCACATTGCAGAGCAGGCGTTCTTCAACGTCGGTGGTTTGGACGACGTTGAGCGTCAGTGGGCACAGATCCAGAAGGCCAGCAAGTAACGATGGCCGAACTTCAGGTCGAAATCGTCGCGGCCGACCACTTCGTGTGGTCGGGCGCTGCGAAGAAGCTGATCAAGGCTCGCACCGTCAACGGCGAGATCGGAGTTCTGCCCGGTCACGTTCCAACTTTGGCTGTGCTCGCCGCCGGCGATCTGGAAATCGAACCGGTTTCCGGGTCCCGCTTCACGGTTCAGATCGACGGGGGCTTCCTCTCCGTTGATTCGGACCGCGTGGTGATCGTTGCCGACAACGCTGTGCTGGACAACGCAGCGTAGGCGATGAATTGATTGAGATAACCGCACCAGTTCTTATAGCGCTGCTGGTTTTGGCCGGCATCGTGATGTTCTTTGGCGCCATGGCAGTGCGCCGCATTCAACTGCGGCGCACGCTGGGCACCTTCGACGCCAGCATCCTCACGCCCAAGGGCAAATGGATGATGGTGATCGGCCGCTACGGCGGAGGGCATATAGACCTGTTGCGGTTTTTCTCTGTCTCGCCCATCCCACGCTTCGTCGTCGAACGTCGGGGGCTTGACATCACCGGCTGGCGCAAGCCGGACGAGCACGAAGTGCAGATGATTCCCCAGGGATTCGTCATTGTCGAACTGGTCCGCGGTGGGCAGCCGCTGTTGCTTGCCATGGACTATCAGGATTACACGGGATTCTCCTCGTGGCTTGAAGCCGGCCCGATCGCCGGATCCTGGCAGATTTAGCCGCTTCAAGCATCAGGAAACCCAAAAAATCCCGCTGCATCCTTCCTTGACGGGAGGAGGCAGCGGGATTTTGCGTTGTTCTGCCCGGTGGGCTGGCTGGCTAGAGCAGCTGTCCCTTGCGGAAGGTCTCAACCAGATTCAGCTGCGGATCGAGCACCAGGACATCGGCGGCGAAGCCATAGTGCAGCGAGCCGACCTCGTCGGCAAGCCCGATCAAGGACGCGGGGTTGACGGTGGCAGCGTAGATCGCCTGGACCAGCGGCACGCCGCTGGCGACGACGGTGCGCACGATGTCCAGCATCGTCGAGGTGCCGCCGGCCAGCGAGTTGTCCTTGACCAGGCGGGCCTGTCCCTGGGCCACGACGACCTCCTGCGGGCCCAGAGAGTACTGGCCGTCGGCCAGCCCAGTGGCGGCCATGGAATCGCTGACCAGGATGACCCCGCGGGCGCGGACCAGATTGAACACCAGCCGGATGGCGTCGGGGGACAGGTGCACCCCGTCGGCGATGAGTTCAAGCAGCGCGTCGTCGCGCAGGGCCATCTCCAAGCAGGCGCCCACCGGCCCGGGCTCGCGGTGGTGCAGCGACGGCATGCCGTTGAACAGGTGGGTGACGGTGGGCTTTTCGGTGAAGCCGTCGACGCCGGCGCTGCGCAGCTGCTCCCGGGCGAAGCGCAGCGAATCCGCGGTAGCTTGGAATGAGGCATTGGTATGGCCGAGCGAGGGAACGACGCCATAGGCGACGAGCTGGCTGATCAGCTCCTCGGTGCCTGCGAGCTCCGGCGCATAGGTCATGGTGCGCAGCTGTCCGCGGCTGGCCGCCATGAGCTCGTCGACGAACTCGGGCTGCGGGTCCGAAAGATAGCGCGGATCCTGGGCGCCGCAGCGGTCGTGGGACAGGAACGGCCCCTCGGCGTGGATCCCGGCGATCTGCCCGGCCTCGGCGAACTCGGCAAGGATTTCGGCTGCTTCGACCATTGCCGAGCGTTCGGCGGTGACCAGCGAGGCGAGCAGCGTCGTGGTGCCCGCGCGGTGCAGGAAGTCGATGGCCTGGCCCACCGCCTGGTGCTCGGGAGCCGCGAAGTCGGCGCCCACCGCGCCGTGGCAGTGGATGTCGATCAGCCCGGGGGTGAGGATGGCGCCTTCGGGCACCGGGTGCACCTGGAAGTCATCGGCGTCTTCCAGCAGCAGGAAGTCGTCCCGGTTGCCGGCAAAGCGGATGCGGTCCCCGTCGATGGCCAAAGCGCCGTCGGTGAGCTTGAGCCCGTCGGAGACCAGGGTGGCGAACATTACTAAGCGCGAAGCAGTCATGCTTACAGCTTAGAAGAGTCGGCCCGCCGAGTCATCGACTCCGCGCATTGCGTCGTAATCCAAGGTGAGGCAGCGGATGCCGCGGTCCTCGGCCAGCGTGCGCGCCTGTGGCTTGATCTGCTGGGCCGCGAACACGCCGGAGACCGGGCGCAGCAGCGGATCGCGGTTGAGCAGCTCCAGGTAGCGGGTGAGCTGTTCGACGCCGTCGATGTCGCCGCGGCGCTTGAGTTCCACCGCCACGGTGGCGCCTGAGCCGTCGCGGGCCAGGATGTCCACCGGCCCGATCGCCGTCATATATTCGCGGCGGATGAGCTTGTGCCCGTCGCCCAGCAGCTCGATCTGCTCGGCCAGCAGGCGCTGCAGGTCCGCCTCCACGCCGTCCTTGATCAGGCCCGGGTCGGTGCCCAGCTCATGGGCCGAGTCGTGCTCAATGGACTGGAAGTTGATGGTCAGCTTGTCATCGGTTTTGGTGCTGGACACGATCCAGCTGCTGGTGGCGCCCAGGGCGGCGGCGTCCTCGTCGGGCGCGGCTTCGCGCAGGGTCAGCGGCGAGTTCATCCAGTTCAGCGGCTTGTAGCTGCCGCCGTCGGAATGGATGAGCACCGAGCCGTCGGCCTTGACCATGATCAGGCGGGTAGCCAACGGCAGGTGGGCCCGAAGCCGGCCCTCGTAATCTACTGAACACTTTGCAACCACTAAACGCACCCGACCCACTTTACTAGCTGGTTGCCCGTGCGGCCGGGCGATACGGCATGATTAATGACATGCCCCGTTCAAACCGCCCCCGCCGCAACTCCAAATCGCGTGGTTCCTCGCGCAGCTACTCGACTGAGGACTTCGAAGCGCAGGCAGGGGAGCAGGAGGTGTGGATGCAGCGCGCCCGCTATGGGGTGGAAGTGCTGCAGGACGCGCCGGACGGGCAGTGGCATGTGCGCAAGATTTCACCGCTGAACGCGCAGAAGATCTACTCCTGCCCGGGCTGCCACCGCAATATCGCCGTCGGCGTGGCTCATATCGTGGCCTGGCGCGCCGACCACTGGTCGGGGGACGACGCCTCCGCGGCGGCGCGCAGGCACTGGCATCCGCGCTGCTGGGAGACCCGCTCCTACAGGTACTAGCCTCGGCTCCGGCGCGGTTCTAGAGCCGGTCCTGGCGGGCGATGAACACCTCGCGCAGCAGGATCATCGCGCTGGCCGCCACCGGGATTGCCATCAGCGCGCCGGCCACGCCCGCCAGCGCACCGCCGGCGATCACCGAGATCACCGCCACCGCACCGGGGACCGCCACCGCACGGCGCATGATGCGCGGGGAGACGAAGTAGGCTTCCACCTGCAGGTAGCCGAAGTAGCACAACGCGTAGATCAGCGCGCTCTGCCAGCCCAGAGACAGGCTCACCGCGGTGACCAGCAGGCCCGCGATCACCCCGCCCACCAGCGGGATGAAGGCAAGCACCGCCACCGCCAGGGTCAGCAGGGCGGCGAAGGGCACCTTGAGGATCACCATCAGCAGCAGCGCCACCAAGCAGTTCAGGAACGCAACGGTGGCCTGGCCCATGACGTAGTTACCCACCGAACGGGTGATGCGGGTTGCCAGTTCGCCCACGCGCTCGCGCTTGGAGCGCGGGGCCAGGCGCAGCCCGAAGCCCATGATCGTGGGCAGCGAGGCCAGGAAGTAGATCGCCAGCACCAGCACGATCAGGATGCCGAACATCGACTGCGCGACGGTCTGCGAAACGCCCAGCACGCCGCCGAAGACGTTGGTGATCGCACCGGAGTCGCCGAAGAAGCGGTTCACCTCGTCGTTGATGCGCTGGGTCAGCGCGTACTGCCGGTCGATCTGCACCAGCCATTCGCTGCCCAGGAAGTCGTCGATATACGTCGGCGCATAGGTGATGAAGTTCGTGATCTGGGTGACCAGCGTCGGGATGATCAGCGCCATGAACCCGCCGAACACCGCGAGGATGCCCACCATCGTCGCCGCCACGGCCAACGGCCGGCTCAGCCCCTTGGACACCATGGCGCGCACAATCGGATCCAGCCCGAGCGCGATGAACAGCGCGATGGCGATCCAGGTAATCAGCGAGCCCACATTTGTCAGGACGTAGTAGCCGCCCAAAGCCAACCCGACGCCGATCGTTGCCAAGAAGCCCATGGAGATCGGGTGCAGCGCGGCAATCGGCTCCGGAGCCTGCTCCGCGCCCTGTTCGGGAACCTCGCCCAGCGCGTCGGCGCGGCGCGGCGGGCTGAAGAAGCTGTTCAGCCTCCGGGCCAGGCGCCCGGGCCGGCGCGTTTGGACTGGGGCCGCCGGCTGGGCGTCGGGGGCAGTGCGCTCCGGGGCGTTGTGCTGGCCCCCGTCGGCGCCCTGCTGCGGAACCTGAGAGCCGCCTGCATGCCGCGACCCAGCATCTGCCGGGGCGGCATCGCCGTCGGCGGCGTGCTGTGCGTGCTGCGGAGGATGCCCGCCGTTCACCTCGGGTTCGCGCCGTTCACGTGGCTGATCTGAGTGCATGGCAACGAGCATACGCGCAGACGGGCGCAGATTGTGCTCAAAGACACCGCGTGCACAGGTCAAATGAGTCAGCTCACAGAACCTTTTAGGAACAACGGGCGGGACATACTCGTTAGACTTGGGAAAGTACAGCTGCAGACGTAGGTAAATTAGGTGAAATCGTGCGAAAAGTAATCTCCGTGATCGCGATGCTGCTCGGGGCCGCTGCCCTGGTTGTCGGCATCGGACAGAAGACCTTTTGGGCCCCGCCCGAAACGGTCACCGCTACTATGCCCCAACTTGATGGAACAGCCCCGCTCACGCTGATTGAATCAAGCGTGAATTCGGAGAAGCTGGCCCCGGTTGAACTCGTGATCACCGGCGACGGCGAATTCACCGCATCCCTTGGCCGCAGCTTCGACGTGGACTCCTGGGTGGGTGACGCCGCCCACGTCTCGGTGACCGGCATCGACACCGAGAACCACCAGATGCAGGCCTCCTTCGTGGACGGCAAGAAGGAGGTGCCGAACCCCAAGGGCGGCGACGTCTTCTTCGACTCGCAGACCGCCGACGGCACCATGACCTACCGCTGGACCGCTCCGGATTCCGGAGACTGGTCGCTGCTGCTGGCCGCCGACGGCAAGGCCGACGCCCCGACCAACATCTCGGTGACCTACGCGAACAACGCCGCCATGCCTTTCGCGCTGCCGCTGATCATCGCCGGCGCGCTGCTGCTGGTCTTCGGGCTGGCGCTGCTGGTGATGCGCACCGGCAAGGGCGCGGCGGCACCTGCCGCAAAGTCCACCTCGCAGCATTCCATCGCCGCCGCAGCCGTCGTCGCACTGGCGGTTTCCGGCGTTGCGGTGCCGATGGCTCCCAAGGACGATGCCAGCGCGACCCCGACCGAGTCCGCCGCCACCGAAACCCCCGCCACCGAAACCGCTCCGGCGGAGGCAACTGCCAGTGGCGAAGGCGCGGAGCAGGCGGCGCCTGCGGCCTTCCCCGTCGTGACCGAGGAACAGCTCACCCGCATCCTGGCCGACGTGCAGAAGCAGGTGGGCAAGGCCGATGACGAGCAGGATGCCAAGGCCCTCGAAGCCCGCGCGGCCGGAGCCTTCAAGTACATCCGCTCCAGCCGGTACGACATCCTCAAGGACGACATCAAGGTCACCAAGCCGCTGGCCCTGAACACCTCGGTGCTGCGCTCGGCCGCCGTCCCGAACACCAGTGAAGCGAAGTTCCCGCGCGTGATCAGCGTCGTGACCGCCAAGGATGCGGACGCCGAAACCCTGCCGATCGCGTTGACCCTGGTGCAGAACAGCGCGCGGGATAACTACAAGGTGGTCTTCGCCGAGCAGATGCTTCCCGGCGCCAGCTTCCCGGGCATCGCCGTGGGCGATCCGTCGATCAAGCAGCTCGATGCCAAGGCCGAGGGCCTGCAGCAGACCCCTGCCCAGGCGCTGAAGTCCCTGGCCGACGTGCTGAGCAACGAAAAGTCCAAGGCCGCCGGCAAGTTCGCCGACTCGGAGTTCATCAAGGCGATCCACGCGGACCAGAAAGACGAGTCCAAGGAAGCGAACGAGGCAAAGGTCAAGTACTCGCGCAGCGTGACCGAGGGCGACACCAAGGCGGTCTCCACCCCTGACGGCGGCGCAATCGTCACCGGCAAGCTGAACCAGAAGGCGGTCTTCGAGCGCACCGAGGATTCGGACCCGCTCAAGGGCAAGGACGACCTGACCAAGAAGCTGCTGGGCAAGGCGAGCTCCACCGGAGACGTTGAAATCAACTACGCCGAGCCAGTGATGATCTACGTGCCGGCCGAGGGCTCGGATGAGAAGATCCAGCTCATCGCCGCCGAGGTCGTCCTGCTGAACGCAAAGGAAGTGAAGTAGCAATGAGCGAAGAAGCGAGCATCCCCTCGGCCCGCGGTGCGGTGGACCTCAGTTCGCTGTCCTCCCACCAGCTGCAGGCCACCGACGCCGACGCTGGCACGCAGCAGGCCACCTGGACCATGCAGCTCGACGAGGCCTCGTTCCAGCAGTTCGTCGCGCTCTCGCAGCGCGTGCCGGCGATCGTCTCGCTGGGCTCGCCGCGGGTGCAGGTCTCGGTGGACCTGGACACCGCGCTGAAGCAGCTGGTCGACGCCCGTGCAGGCTCGCTGGTGCTGGGCCTGGTCGACGCGGAAGCCTACCCGCAGATCGCCCAGGCGTTCCAGGCGCAGCAGATCCCGCTGGTCGTCGCGCTGGTCAACGGCCAGCCGGTGCCGCTGTTCCAGGGGCCTGCCGCTACCGACCAGATCGAACAGGTCTTCGGCCAGCTGCACCAGCTGGCGGTGCAGCAGGGCCTTAGCGGCACGGTTCCGCCCTTTGCGGGGCAGGCCGAGGCGCAGCCGGCCCTTCCGCCGCTGCACCAGAAGGCGGTGGATGCCATCGACGAGGGCGACTACGCCGCCGCCGAAGCTGCCTACCTGGAAGCCCTGAACGAGAAGCCGAACGACCACGAGGCCCAGGTGGGGCTCTACCAGGTCCGCCTGCTCTCGCGCACCCAGAACCTCGATTTGAACCAGGCCCGCGCCGCCGCGGCGGCCAACCCCGATGACCTGGCCGCCCAACTGGACGTGGCAGACCTGGACGTGGTCGGCGGCCACGTGGAGGACGCCTTCGCCCGGCTGGTGTCGCTGATCGCACGGCTGGCGGACGAGGACCGCGAGCGCGTGCGCCGCCGGCTGATCGAGCTCTACGCAGTCATCGGCAACAACGACCCGCGCGTGGCGGCCTCCCGGCAGAAGCTGGCCCGCGTGCTGTTCTAGCCCCCGCGGTCCAGCGGCGCGCAGCCGCGCCGCCCGCACCCAGCAGCGCCGGTGTTCCCATCCAGGGAGCACCGGCGCTGCCGTGCGCTGTGAGGATTAGCTCCAAAGGATGATGCATGCTGACTTGGGCGGTTGCTAATCTCGAGGTATGAATCCGATCGCGCTTGATATTCGCGCCCTGGCTAAGCAGTTTGGCGCCAAGGTCGCAGTAAACAACGTCAGCCTGCAGGTCCCGGCAGGCTCCTTCTACGGGCTGGTCGGCCCCAACGGCGCCGGCAAGACCACGATGCTCTCCATGGCCACCGGGTTGCTGCGCCCGGATGCCGGCAGCGCGCTGGTCAACGGCATCGACATCTGGGCCGAGCCGCAGGCCGCCAAGCGCACCCTGGGTGTGCTGGCCGACGGGGTGCGGCAGTTCGATAGGCTCACCGGACGCCAGCTGGTCACCTACTCCGGGCTGCTGCGCGGGATGGAGCGCGAGGAGGTGGCGCGGCGCACCGAAGACCTGCTGCGCGTGATGGACCTGGCCTCCGACGGGGACAAGCTCGTCGTCGACTACTCCGCCGGCATGACCAAGAAGATCTCGCTGGCCACCGCGATGATCCATTCGCCCAAGCTTCTGGTGCTCGACGAGCCCTTCGAAGCGGTGGACCCGGTCTCCGCCGCGAACATCCGCGACATCCTCAACGACTACGTGAGCTTCGGCGGCACCGTGATCGTCTCCTCCCACGTGATGGACCTGGTCCAGCGCATGTGCACGCACGTGGCGGTCATCGCCGCCGGCGTGCTCAAGGCGCAGGGCACCGTGGACGAGGTCCGCGGTGGCAAGAGCCTGGAGGAGCGCTTCGTGGATCTGGTCGGCGGGCGCGGAACCAACGAGGGGCTGTCATGGTTGCACACATCCTAGGCCTGAAGCTGCGCCTGCTGCGCAACGGGTTCAAGCGCTCGGTGGGGCAGCTGATCGGCGTGGTCATCGGAGGGCTCTATGTGCTGGGCATGATCGTAATGCTCGCCCTAGCCTGCTGGTTCACCGCCGAGCAGAACCCCTTCCCGGGGCAGCTGAGCATCCTGATCGGCTCCGTGGCGGTGCTTGGCTGGGCGGTGGTGCCGCCGCTGCTCACCGGCGTGGACCTGACCCTGGAGCCCTCCCGCTTCGTCCATTTCGGCATCGACCCCAAGGTGCTGGGCCCGGCCCTGGTGCTGGCCGGATTCATTTCGGTTCCTGCGCTGCTGACCATCCTGGGGCTGCTGGGATCCGCCGGCATGTGGCGGCTGCAGCCCGGGGTCATGCTGCTGGCGCTGGCCGCGAACCTTGCCACCGCGGTGATGGCGGTGCTCTTGTGCCAATACCTGACGATCATGGCCACCGCGCTGCGTGCCAAGCGCCGCTTCCGCGAGTTGACCTTCGGCCTGCTGTTCCTGCTGCTGGTCTCCCTGGGCCCGCTGCTCAGCTCGGTGATTTCGGCGGCCGAAACCATGAGCGACTGGATCGATCCCATCTCGGCAGTGCTCGCCTACACGCCGCTGGGCGCCTTCAACGCATTGCCCGGGGCGCTGGCCGCCGGAGACTTCGCGCGGCTGGGCATTTGCGCGGTGCTCGGCGCGGTGTATCTGGGCGGGCTGTATGTGCTGCTGGTGCGAGCCACCGGCGCCGCGACCGCCGCCCCTGCGCCGCAGCAGCGCGCGGCCACCGCCCGTGGGCTGGGATTCTTCAAGCTGCTGCCCGCCACGCCGGTGGGCGCGGTGGCGGCCCGCGCGCTGACCTACTGGTTCAAGGACCCGCGCTATGCGATCAGCATCCTGATGGTGCCGATGCTGCCGATCATCTTCTGGTTCGCCGGCAACCAGTCGGGCAGCTACACCATGATGTACTTCCTGGGCCCGCTGTTCGGCATCCTGCTGGGCTTCTCAATCTCCGCCGACGTCTCCTATGACAACACCGCCTTTGCACTGCACGTGCTCACCGGCATTTCCGGGGCGGCCGACCGAGCGGGGCGCGCGGCGGCCTGCTTCCTGGTCGGCATCATCCCGCTGCTGCTGGCAGCGGTGCTTCCAGCGGTGCTCTCCGACCAGCTTTGGCGCCTGCCCGGGGACCTAGGCCTGTCGCTGGCCGCCTTCCTGGTGGCCCTGGGCGTCTCCTCGGTGGCATCGGCGCGCTACACCTATGCGGTGGCGCTGCCGGGGGAGAACCCGATGAAGACCCCGCCGGGCAACGGCCTGCGCATGGCGCTGACCCAGCTGGGCACCATGGGCACCATGGCGGTGCTGCTGATTCCGGTGGCGGTGCCTTTCGGCATCGGGCTGGCGACGCAGTCCGCGACGCTGGGCTTCCTCGCCTTGGGCATTGGTCTGGTGCTGGGCCTTGGGCTGCTGGCCGGCGGGATCGTGCTGGGCGGCAAATGGTATGAACAGCGTGCGCCGGAGCTGTTCCAGGCGGTGTTGCTCAACCGCTAGCCGCGCGCGGCAAGCGGCGATCTGGGCGGCGTGGGCCGGACTGCGATGGCGGTCCGGCCCTTTCCGCGCGCTGGGTGGCAATCGCTTGCCTAGCTGGTTCTGGCATCAGCCCTGCGGCGGGGCGATGTGCTTGGGGACTCCGTCGGGGCAGTAGTTGCGCCGCAGCAGCTGTTGCGGATCGCGGTCCCTGGGCAGCAGCACCCAGGGCAGCCCCTGGACCCAGAACACCTTGATGAGCCCAAGATCCATCTCCATATGGTGCGTGCCGCAGCCGGGCACGGTATTGCCGGCACTGGTGCTTCCGCCCTGGCTGAAGGGCTTGATGTGGTGGAATTGCAGCTGTTCCACGGCGGCGGTGCAGCCGGGGACGATGCAACGCCGGTCTCTTGCCAGCACCGCCTTCTGCACTGCCTCGGGCACCAGCCGCACGGCTCGCCCATAGTCCAGCAGCGCTCCCTTGGAGTTGAACACTGCCGGAATCAGCTCTGCATCGCAGAGCATGCGCCGCAGCGCGGCCGGGGGCAGAGCGACGCCGTTTTGTGTCTCGGCGTGGGCGGCGGCGATATTGCGCAGGTCGTCGATCTGCAGGTGGGCGATCAGCTGCGGGCGGATTCGCCGCCGGTTCCTTGCCGGATTCTCATCGGGCGGAGGGTCCTGCCTCGGGTAGCTGAAGTTCTCGAAATATTCGTATTGCAGCAGGTCGAGCAGGCCGTTGACAGCACGTTCTGCAGGGGCGGCCTCGTCGACGAATTCATCGTCGTCATTCCAGCGGGTGCCTTCGCCTTCGGGCAGCAGGTCGAGGATCGATCCCTCCTGGAAGCTTCCCGCCGAATCGTCCGCGCCGTTGGCAGGTGCCTGGTCCTCCCGCGATGCTGCGCCGGGGTGTGCTGCGTCGGGGCGCGCCGAGTCGGGGTTCTTGCGCGCCGCCTGGCCGGCCTGGGTGCGCGGGTTGCTGGCGTGGGCGCGGAAGGAGTCGATCAGCGCGCCTTCCAGCGCGGAGACGCACAACAGGTAGCGGCGCTCGTAGGGATTGGTGACGGGCAGAGGGAACAAGCCCCGGCGGATGCGCGGCGGCGGGTCGTCCTGGCCATCCTGCCCGCCTTGGTGCGCGGCATCCGTGATGAGGTTGGCGACGGCTTTCAGCGCCGCGGCGGCGGTGAATTCATTCTCCACTGCCGCCGCGGCATGTTCGTCGAGGGTGCGCCCATCGGCATGACGCAGGGTGGCCTCGGTGGAGACGCCCTCAAAGGTGCGGTCCTTGGGCTCGGCCTTGGCCAGCTTGGCGCTGACCAGGCGCACGGTGCACGGGTCGGCGTCGGGATCTTGGAATTTCTTGGCCAGGTGGGGGAAGCGCGGGGGCAGCTGGGCGCCGGAGGGGGAGCGGCGTCCGATCAGGTCCTGGGCGTCGAGCAGGGTGCGGTGCATCGAGCCGTAGGTGCGCCCGGTCCAGGCCGCGAGCAGTTCGGCGGGGTTCTTGTAGCTGGTGCGGCCGGTGGCGCGCTCGGCGGGCTGCTCGGTGTCAGCCGGGGCGCCGCGCAGCTGGTCCAGCTCGCTCTGGGCCAGGGTATGGGCGGCGGTGGCGCTGGTGCGGTCGGCCGCTGCCAGCTCCATGCGCGTGGCTTCGAAGGACAGCTGCTGGGCGCACATCGCCATTTCCAGAGCCAGCCGCGGATCCTCGGTGTTCGCAAAGGCGCGGCGCAGCGCCGAGACAAGCTGTAGGCCGCCGGTGAACAGCGCGCGCAGCTGTGCGCCGGAGGGGAGCTCGTGCTCCTGCCGGCCGGTGCCGTACAGGGCCAGGTCGCGGCCCAGTGCGTCGATGGCGGCGCCAAGCTGCGCCGCGGGCTGCTGTGTGTTCATGGCACCAGTGTTGCCCGGCATCCTGCCCTGCGGCGCCCGCGCAGCGCGAGGTGTGGATAACCGGGCGCAGGGAAGCTGCCCGGGCGCGGATGTGCAGAAGCTCCCACCTGTCATTCACCCATTGCACGGCGCCGCGTACTAGACTTGATGCCATGGTGGAACAGTCAGAAGAAACCCGCGGCGGCACGGCGACGATCGAGCGCACCGAGGTCCGCGAAAACATCGAGGCAGGCGACCACGAGCGCTTTGCCCACTACGTGCGCAAGGAAAAGATCATGGAGTCGGCGCTGTCCGGCGAACCGGTGATCGCCCTGTGCGGCAAGGTGTGGACCCCGGGCCGCGACCCGCAGAAATTCCCGGTCTGCCCGGAGTGCAAGGAAATCTACGAGTCCTTGATGGGCTAGTGCGCGCGCGGAAAACGCGCCCGAAGAGATGAACATGTACGCGGTCCGGGAAAAGGGTAAATGACGCAGGCACTTTTTGATTTTGGCGACAAGCTTCCACTGGAAGACAAGCTGCCGGTAGCGTATCCGGAACGAGCCGCCTGGGGCACCGGGCCGAAGCTGCGCGCCTGGCAGGCCGAGGCGCTGGCCAAGTACTTCGAGACCGAGCCGCGCGACTACATGGCGGTGGCGACCCCCGGCGCAGGCAAGACGACCTTCGCGCTACGCCTGGCCAAGGTGCTGATCGACTCGGGCAAGATCAACCGCATGATCGTCGTCGCCCCCACCGACCACCTGAAGAAGCAGTGGGCCGACGCGGCGGCGCGGGTGGGCATTGCGCTGGACCCGAACTACAAGAATTCCGACGGCCGCCATGGCTCGCACTACCTGGGCGTCGTCGTCACCTACGCCCAGGTGGCGCTCAAGCCGGCGGTGCACCGGGCGAAGACCGAAAACGCGCGCACCCTGGTGATCATGGACGAGGTCCACCACGCCGGCGATGCGCTGAGCTGGGGCGACGGCATCCGCGAGGCCTTTGAACCGGCTACCCGCCGCCTGGCGCTGACCGGCACCCCGTTCCGCTCCGACTCGGCCCCGATTCCCTTTGTGCAGTACGTCGACGAGGGCGACGGCATCCGGCGCTCCAAGGCGGACTACACCTATGGCTACGGCAGTGCGCTGGCCGACCACGTCGTGCGCCCGGTGCTGTTTATGGCCTATTCCGGCGCGATGCGCTGGCGCACCGCCGCGGGCGAGGAGATGGAGGCGAACCTCGGCGCGGGCTTCACCAAGGACGTCACCGCCCACGCCTGGCGCACCGCGCTGGACCCGCACGGGGACTGGATCCCCTCGGTGCTGCAGGCCGCCGACCGCCGCCTGTCAGAGGTGCGCCGCACGGTGAAGGATGCCGGCGGCCTGGTCATCGCCACCGATCACGAGGACGCCCGAGGCTACGCGGCCCAGCTGGAAGCAATCTGCGGGGAAAAGGTCACTACGATCCTCTCCGACGACCCCAAGGCCTCGGAGAAGATCGACGAATTCTCCGCCTCCGATGCGCGCTGGATGGTTGCCGTGCGCATGGTATCTGAAGGCGTCGACGTGCCCCGGCTGTGCGTGGGCGTGTACGCCACATCCACCTCCACCCCGCTGTTCTTCGCCCAGGCCGTGGGCCGCTTTGTGCGCAGCCGCAAGCGCGGCGAGGTGGCCAGCGTGTTCCTGCCCTCGGTGCCGGTGCTCATGGCGCTGGCCAATGAGATGGAAGTGGAGCGCGACCACGCGCTGGACCGCGAAGGCTCGGACGCGGACCAGGGGTTGGACGATGACCTGCTGGAGGCGGCGAACAAGGAAGACAAGGCCAGCGACGAGCTGACCCGCAGCAAGTTCGAGGCGTTGAACTCGCAGGCTTCCTTCGACCGCGTGCTCTTCGACGGCGGCGAATTCGGCACCGGCGCGGAGCTGGGCAGCGACGAGGAGCTGGGCTTCCTGGGAATCCCGGGCCTGCTGGACACCGAGCAGGTCTCCGAGCTGCTGCGTGCCCAGCAGAGCAAGCAGATCAGCAATGGCGGCTCCAAGCCGGCGCCGGTCTCCGACCACCGGCGGATGATGGACCTGCGTACCAAGCTGTCCAAGAACGTCTCCGCCTGGTCTGCGCGCACCGGCACCCCGCACGCGCAGATCCACACCAAGCTGCGCAATGTCTGCGGCGGGCCCGCCGTGCCGCAGGCCACCGCGGACCAGCTGCAGGCGCGCATCGAGAAGCTCCAGGACTGGTTCGTCGGGCGCAAATGACGCCGAAGCCGCCGGGAATAGTGGGATACTCCTGCTATGACTAGTGCGAATCTCAGCGCTGTGGCCAAGGTGCGGCGGCGCGACAACGCGCGGGCGGCGGCCTCCTACATTGCCGTCGCGCTGGCGCTGATCAGCCTCGCGGCCCCGATGTTTCGCGGGCTGCACGGCCTGTTTCCGGCGCTGCTGCCCGAGTTCTTGGTCCAGGTTTCCCGGGTCTATGCGATCTTCGGCGCCTTCGGCCTGCTGGTCGTGGCCAAGTACCTGCGCTCCGGAAACCGGGTCGCCTGGGCCGGATCCATGGCGCTGCTGGCGGCGAATACCGTGCTGCACCTGGGGCGCGGCGCGGATCTGCCGGTGGCGGTGCTCAGCGCCGCGGCCCTGGCATGGCTGGCCTGGCAGCACCGGGCCTTCCCCGTCTGGCCGGGCAGGGTGCTCACCCGCCGCGTCATCGTCGTCACCCTGGTGGTGCTCGGCGCAGCCACGCTGATCGCCGCCGGGGCGCTGGTGCACCATGCGCGGCGCACCGGGCAGAGCTTCGGCGCTGGGGTGGGGCAGCTGTTCGGCGCGCTGAACGGGGAGCTGCACGAGACATCGAGCCACCCGCACGTCGCCGGATTCATCGCGCTGCTGATCTGCCTGCTGGGCACCGCCGGCTGGTTCCTCTGGGACGGGATGCGCCGCCGGCAGGTGGGTTCGCGCGAGCAGCTGGCCGCCCGGGAACGGGCCCGCGCGGTGCTCGCGGCCCACGGCGGCGGAACCCTTGACTACTTTGCGCTGCGCGATGACAAGGCATTCTTCTTCCTGCACAATTCGGTCGTCGCCTACGCAGTGCGCGGCTCGGTGGCGCTGGTCTCCCCGGACCCGATCGGGCCGGCGGCCGAACGCGAAGAAGTCTGGGCGGAGTTCATGCTCTTCGCCGAACGCCGCGGCTGCTCGGTCAGCGTGATGGGCGCGGCCCAGGACTGGCTGGGCATCTACGAGGCTTCCGGGCTGCGCAGCGTCTACCTGGGCGACGAGGCCATCGTCGACAGCGCCGGATTCTCCCTGGCTGGCAAGAAGTCCAAGTCGCTGCGCCAGGGCCACGCCCGGCTGCTGCGCGCCGGCTACCGCGTCGAGCACATCAAGGCCCCGCAGGTGCCGGCGGCGTTGCGCGCGCAGCTGCTTGAACTGAGCACCCAGAGCCGGCAGGGCGAGGCCGAGCGCGGTTTCTCCATGACGCTCTCGCGCCTGTTCGACCCGCTGGACACCGAGCTGCTGCTGTCCATCGCCTTCGACGCGGCCGACGCGCCGCAGGCGTTCATCCAATGGGTGCCGGCGTCCAAGGTGGGCGGCTGGTCGCTGGACGTGATGCGCCGCTCCACCGCGCAGGAGCTGCCCGGCGGGCTGACCGACTTCATCATCATCGAGACCCTTGCCATGATGGCGGGCTCCGGCGGCGGGGGACTGGGGTTGAACTTCGCGGTGCTGCGCGAGGCGGTGCAGGGCGGCGCCGGGGCCTCGCGCCTTGAAAAGCTGGTGGCCAAGCAGGCCTCCAAGCACGCCCAGGTGGCCTCCCTGTACAAGTTCAACGCCAAGTACGATCCGCGCTGGGCCCCGCGCTATGCTGCCGTGGGCACCATCGACCTCTGGCTTGCCCAGGGCCTGCGCATCGCCCAGGCCGAGGGCTATGCCGAGCTGCCCGGGCTTGACCGCTTTGCGGCGCGGGCCGAACACCAGCAGGATCACTGATGCTGCCGGCCCTGATCGCCGCGGTGGCGGCAAGCATCGGCTACGGCAGCGCTTCGGTGCTCGAAGCGGCAGCCGCCCGCCGCGCCACCGGCGCCCGCGTCTTTACCCAGCCGATCTACCTGCTGGGCATCGCCCTTGACCTGTTGGCCTGGGCCGCCTCGCTGTATGCGCTGCAGTTCCTGACGGTGTTCACCGTGCAGGCGCTGCTGGCAGGCTCGCTGGTGGTCACGGTGCTGCTGGCGCGCTGGGTGTTCGGCACCGCCCTGGGCACGCAGGCGCTGGCCGCAATGGGCCTGCTGGTGCTGGGCCTGGTGGTGATCGCGCTGTCCACCGGCGAGCAGCCGGCCGGCGGCGCCCCCGACGGCCTGGTGCCGGTGCTGGCTGCGGTACTGGTGCTGCTGCTGGCGGTTTTGGCCGCCTGCTACCGGCGCCGGCTCCCGCTGCTCTTCGCCGCCCTTGCCGGGCTGGCGGCCAGCGCCGCGGCCCTGGCGGCGCGCAGCCTGGATTTGTCCGCCATCTCCTGGGGACTGCTGGCCGATCCGCTGCCGTGGATCATCGCGGTTTCGGGGGTGCTCGCCATGGTCGCCTATACGCGGGCCCTGGAGCAGGGGAGCGTGGGGCCGTTGACCGCGCTCTACACGGTGATCGAGGTGCTGGTGCCGGGCATTGCCGGCATGGTGCTGCTGGGCGATGCCGCCCGACCGGGCTGGGAAGCTGCAAAATTCGCCGCCATCGCCCTGAGCCTGGCGGCCGGGGTGTGGCTTGCCCTGCGCGGCGGGGCGGATGCGCTGATGGCGGCGACCGGGGCCGCGCCGGCGCAGGATGACAACCAGAAGGACGCCGAACAGGAAGCCGAGGGGATGAGCTCATGAACAAGATTCAGGAATCCAGGAGCACCGCCCGCCGTGCGCTGATTGCGCGCTGTGCGCTGCGGGCCGGCGCTGCCGCCTATAGCGCGGGAATCGTCTCCGAGGCGCTGCTGCGCTGGCCGCTGAACCCTGCGACCACGCTGCTCTCCGAGCTGGCGGCTCGGGACCGCGGCTACCGCAGGATCTTCCAGGCATCGGACGTGTGCGCCGGTGCGCTGTTCGCCGCCTCCGGCCTGCAGCAGACTCGCAGCGCCAAAGTCGGCAAGGCCGGCAAGCTGGCCGCGGCGAGCCTGGTGGTGTTCGGCGCGGCCACCATCGCCGATGCCTTCAGCCCGCTGGACTATCCGATCTCCCACGCGGCGCTGCGTCCGGGGACAGGAGATGGGGCAGGAGATGAACCGTGGGCGCCGAGCATCAGCCACAACGCGCACTTCGTGACGACGACGATTGCCGGCAGCGCCTCGGTCGGGATCTGCTTAGAGCACTGGAAACTGGCCCGCCGCGCCCCGCGCCGCTCCGGTGCAGCTGGCGTGCTGCGCGCGGCCGCGGCTCCGGCCACGGTGGCGCTGCTGTTGACCGGGGTGGCGGCGCTGGCCTCACCGAAGCTGCTGCCCGGCGCGGTGCAGCGGGTGCAGACGCTGGCCTTCGCCACCGTGTGCCTGGACCTGGCGGCGCTGCAGGCGCAGGAAGAGGCCGATTAGCCCCTTGCCCGATTAGCCTCTTGCCTGATCAGCCCAAGGTCAGCACGGTGACCCCAGCCTCGCGCAGCTGCTCATTGACCGATGGCATGTTCTGCGGGTCCACCGCGGCGGTGAACGGGCTGATCACGGTGGTGGCGAACCCCGCGGCGGCCGCGTCCAGGGCGGTGGCCCGTACGCAGTAATCGGCGGCCAGGCCCACCACATCCACGGCGGTGATCCCCTGCTCCTTGAGCCAGTCGCCCAGCAGGGCGCCGGACTCGTCGGCGATGTCCGCCTGGGGATCCAGCAGCCGTGCCTCGAAGCCCGAATAGGCTGCGGCGAAGCGGCCCTTGGCAAAGTGCGCGTCGGCCTGCAGCTGCGCCAGCAGCGGGTGCAGCGCCGCCCCGGAGGTGCCTGCCACGCAGTGCACCGGCCAGGAGTCGACGTAGTCCGGGGTGGCGGAGAAGTGCTCCCCGGGATCGATGTGCCAGTCCTGGGTGGTGGCGATGACCTGGTAGGCGTCGCGCCGCTCGGCGGCGTCAGCGGCGATTCCGGCGGCCACCACATTGCCTCCGGCAACCGCCAGCGCCCCGCCTTCGCAGAAGTCGGGCTGCACATCGATGATCAAAAGGGCTCGGGTCATGACTGCCTCCGTGGGGATTGGGATGCCGGTGGTTCGTGGGGAACAGCTTAGTGGGCGGTGCTGTGAGCCGCGTGGGAGCGGGCTAGCCGCGCACCATGATGGTCGGGATCACCGGCTCGCCGCGCTGCAGCTTGCGGGCCTCGCCGGGCATCTCCTGGATGGAGGCGTGGTGGCGGGCCACCGCCTTGGCGACGCCCTCGGCGCCGGTGTAGGACGCATCGACCTGGCCGTCGATGACCAGCGGCACCATCAGGTCGCGCTCCGGCTCGCCGGTGCTGTACGGCGCGGTGGAGACGACCTCCGCCACGGCGCGGCCGCGCTCGTTGAGCTGGCGCACCGCGAACTTGCGTCCGCCCACGCTGGCCTTGTTGGCGGCGGCCTTGGCCACCGACACCCAGTCGCCGGCATCGTTCTGCCGGGAGACCAGCTTGTAGACCATGGAGGCGGTGGGGTGCCCGGAGCCGGTGACCAGCGCGGTGCCCACGCCGTAGGCGTCCACCGGGGCGCTGGCCAGGGCCGCGATCGCGTATTCGTCCAGGTCCGAGGTGACGGTGATCTTGGTGTTCCAGTTGCCCAAGTCGTCAAGCAGCTTGCGGACCCAGCCTGCCTGCTGAACCAGGTCGCCGGAGTCCAGGCGCACTCCGCCCAATTCCGGGCCTGCCACGTCGACCGCAGTGCGCACGCCGGCTTCCACGTCGTAGGTGTCCACCAGCAGCGTGGTGCCGCGGCCCAGGGAATCGACCTGCGCCTGGAAGGCGGCGCGTTCGGTGTCGTGCAGCAGGGTGAAGGAGTGGGCAGAGGTGCCCAGGGTCTGCAGCCCGTAGCGGGCGCCGGCCTCCAGGTTGGAGGTGGCGGTGAATCCGGCGATGACCGCGGCGCGGGCCGCGGCCACGGCGGATTCCTCATGGGTGCGGCGCGAGCCCATTTCGATGCACGGGCGGTTGGCGGCGGAGGCGATCATGCGCGAGGCGGCGGAAGCGATGGCCGAATCGTGGTTCAGGATCGACAGCAGGTAGGTTTCGATCACGCAGGCCTCGGCGAAGGTGGATTCCACCATGAGCAGCGGCGAGTTCGGGAAGTACAGCTCGCCCTCGGCATAGCCGGTGATGCTGCCGGTGAACTTGAAGTTCTCAAGGTACTTCAGGGTCTCGTCGTTCACGACCTTGTGGTCCTTGAGGTAGCGCAGTTCGTCGTCGCCGAAGTGGAAGTCTGCCAGGCCTTCGAGCAGGCGGCCGGTGCCCGCCACCACGCCGTAGCGCCGGCCGTCGGGCAGGCGCCGGGAGAAGGCTTCGAAGAAGCTGCGTCGGTGCGCCGCGCCGGAGGCCAATGCCGCCTGCAGCATGGTCAGCTCATAGTGGTCGGTGAAGAAGCTGGTGCGCATGAACGCTCCTGGATCGAAGTGGTGCTCGTCGTGGGCCGGGCGCGCGAAAGTGCGCGGCAGCCGAAATTCACTGTATAACGGCTCGCAGCCGATGCGTTATTTGGCGCCGCCGTGTGGCGCACAGGCATCGGGCGTAAAATGGGGGCATGACCGCAATGCCCGATGTACTATCTTCCCCGCAGGCCCGGGTGGTTCCCGAGAAGGCGTGGCGCCTGATCGTGTGGAACGACCCGGTGAATTTGATGAGCTATGTCTCCTATGTTTTCCGCTCCTACTTCGGCTTCTCCCAGCAGCGCGCCGACACATTGATGATGCAGGTGCACAACGACGGCTCCTGCACCGTGCGCAGCGGCTCCCGCGAAGCCATCGAATCCGATGTGCAGGCGATGCACAACTTCGGCCTGCAGGCCACCATGACCCAGGAGGACTAGGGGTGGCCAAGGCCTTCAAGAACGGCTCGCGCGGCATCACCGGCTCGCTGCATTCGGCCGAGCGCAAGCTGCTGCGCGAACTGTTCGGCGACATCATCCACATGCTCGAAGAGCGCGCCGAGGTGCACCGGCTGCCCGATGACATCGACCCGCTCTACGCGCTGACAGGCATCCGTCCGGCCGAGCTGGCGCTGCCGCCGATCAAGGACGCGGCGCTGGCCCGGCTGCTGCCGGATGCCAGCGATGACAAGGAGATCGCCGACGAGCACCGCCGGCTCACCGAGGCGGACCTGATCTCGGAGAAGCTCGGACGGCTGCGCGAGGCGCAGTTTTTGCTGGAAACCGATAAAATCGTGCTTGATCCGGCCGGAGCCCAGCGCTTCGCGCAGGCGCTGAACGATGTGCGCCTGGTGCTCGCGCAGCGCCTGGACATCCGCGACGAGGCAGACTCCGAGCGGATCGCGCAGATGGTCGACGCCAAGGATGTCACCAGTCCGGAGGAATACCTGGCGCTGGTCTACAACCTGGTCTCCTGGGTGCAGGACACACTGATGTTCGCGCTGATGGACGCCGAGAACTAGGAAGCACGTGAATTCATTTTTTGCCACCGGACAGGTTTCGGTGCCAGAAGCCAATACCCCCATCGGCATCTTCGATTCGGGCGTGGGCGGGCTGACGGTGGCCCGCGCCATCATCGACCAGCTGCCCGGCGAGTCGCTGATCTACGTGGGGGACACCAAGAACTCGCCCTACGGCCCGCTGCCCATCGCACAGGTGCGCGCCAATGCGCTGGGCGTGATGGACGAGCTGGTCGACGCCGGGGTGAAACTGCTGGTCATCGCCTGCAACTCGGCCTCTGCGGCGGTGCTGCGCGATGCCCGCGAACGCTACACCGCACGCTACGGCATCCCGGTGGTGGAGGTCATCCAGCCGGCGGTGCGACGCGCGGTGGCAGGCACCAAGAACGGCAAGATCGGCATCATCGGCACCCAGGCCACCGTGGGCTCGCGCGCCTATGAGGACGCCTTCGCCGCGGCGCCGAACCTGGAAGTCACCTCCGTGGCCTGCCCGCGCTTCGTCGAATTCGTGGAGTCCGGCGTTACCGCAGGAGCCGAGCTGCTGGGCGTGGCCGAGGAATACCTGGCTCCGCTGCAGGCCGCCGGGGTGGACACCTTGATCCTGGGCTGCACCCACTACCCGCTGCTGACGGGCGTGATCTCCTATGTGATGGGGGATTCGGTGACCCTGGTGTCCTCCGCTGAGGAGACCGCCAAGGACGCCTTCCGGGCGCTGACCCGGCATTCGCTGGTGCGCGATGACGGGGTTGCGGCGCGTCACGAATTCCTTGCCACGGGCAACGCTGATAGTTTTGGGGTACTGGCACGCCGTTTCCTCGGCCCCGAGGTCTCAGCGGTGCGCCATGTGGACCATGTGGCCGCCCACTATCCGACCGGAGCCATCGCGCGGATCACCCCGCAGATGATTGCCGCGTCGAAAGCGAGTACCGAATGAAGCTGACCATCATTGGATGCACCGGGTCTTTCCCTGGGCCGGGATCGCCCGCGTCCTGCTACCTGGTGTCGGCCTTTGATGGCACCCGGGACTGGAAGATCCTGCTGGACCTCGGCTCCGGCGCACTGGGCGTGCTGCAGCGCTACACGGACCTGAAAGACATCGACGGGATCATGATTTCCCACCTGCACCCGGACCACTGCATGGACCTGTGCGGTCTGCATGTAGCGATCCGCTGGGATCCCAACGGCTGGGGCCGGGAGAAGATGCTGGTGCACGGCCCGGCGGACACCGCGAACCGCATCGAGACCGCCTATGGGCTGCCCGAAGGCGACACGATGCACCAGGACTATAACTTCAAGGTATGGGAATCGCTGAAGCCGGTGCACATCGGCCCGTTCACCATCACCCCGTACCCGGTGCGCCACCCGATCGAGGAAGCCTACGCGCTGCGCGTTGAAGCGCACGAGCCGGGTCCCGACGGCGAGATCCTCACCAGCGTGCTGACCTATTCGGGGGACACCGACTCCTGCGACGGACTGGTGGACGCCGCGCGCAAGGCCGACATGTTCCTCTGCGAGGCGGCCTTCGAAGAGGGCCGCGACGACCACATTGACGGGGTGCACCTGACCGGCAAGCGCGCCGGCGAAATGGCCACCGCGGCGCAGGCCGAACGCCTGCTGCTCACCCACATTCCGGTGTGGACCGACATCAACAAGGTCGTGGACGAGGCCAAGGAAACCTATGACCGCGGCATCGCCGTGGCGGTGTCCGGAGTGACCTATGGGGTGTACTCCGGCAGCCTGAAGGACGGGAAGGACCCCGAGCTGTTCAAGGGCGACAAGGGCACCGACTACCTCAAGACGCGCACCGGCTCGCTGCCGGTGGTCACCTACGAGAAGACCCGCAAATTCCCGCTGCTCAAGCGCAAGAAATAGCTCCGCGCAGCATCGACCCCACGGCTAGGCACCGAAGCACCGGTGCCTAGCCGTGGGCGTTAAACCACGTCAGGTCGCTGCACAATTCGGCGAAGTACTCCAGCAGCCGTGCGCTGTGGAAGCCGTCCATGGCGGCATGGTGCACCTGCAGCGCCACCGGCAGGTAGACCCGGCCGGCGCGCTCCGCATATTTTCCGAGGGTGATGATCGGCGCCAGGTGCCCCTGGTCCTTGGCGATGTTCAGGTTGAACCCGGTAAACGATGCCCAAGGGATCGAGGAAATATCGAAGCTGTTCGCCGGAGGCTCGCCCAGCGGGAAGAACTGCGTGCTGGATTTGTGCTCCTGGAGCAGCTGCGCCACATGGTCGTGGAATTCGGCGAAGTCGCCGTTGTAGTGTGCGGGGACGGCGCAGAAGCTTTCGGTTTCAGGATTGAACACGGTGAACACCGGGTGCACCACCGGCCAGATCGCGGGCTTTCCCTCGGAATCCAGGGTCAGGCGGGCCTCGGGAAGCCTGTTGACCGCCGTCGCCAGCAGCCAAATCTGCGTTGGATACGTCTTGAACCTTGAATCATGCAGCGCATAGACAAGGTCAGTGACATCGATGTCGAGCGTCATCGAGTAGGTGCAGGGGGAAGCCTGCAGGAAATGCTGGAACTGCTCGGCGCGGGGCCAGGCAGCCAGATCGATGGGTTGTGCTTCGGGGCTGGTGGGGCTGCTCATGAGCACATCTTTGCACGAATTAGCCGAAGGTGAGCTTAATGACCAGAAGATGCCATGCATTTTTGTGCGTGCTACCTTGGTGGTTAACCAACAACGACCATGGACGCGAACCCTGATTCAGGACTTCCTGTGGTGAACCGCAAGGAGAGAAAATCGTGTCCGCATCGCTTCGTCGTCTTGTCTATGTCCTGTCCTACGAGCTCATCGCCGTGGCCGCGACAACCTTTGGCCTATGGGCCCTGGGCTATTCCGGGTCGCACTCCTCGATGGTGGCAGTGGTTTCCTCGGGTACCGCCCTGGTCTGGAACTACCTGTTCAACCTGCTCTTTGAATCCTGGGAACGACGCCAGGCATCCACCCGTCGCACGCTGGCCCGCCGCATCGCCCACGCGCTGGGCTTTGAGGGCGGTCTGGTGCTCATCCTGGTTCCGCTGCTGGCGCTGATCCTGCAGGTGGGCATCCTTGAAGCCCTGGTGCTGGAGGCAGGGCTGCTGGTCTTCTTCCTGGTCTACACCTTCGTGTTTGCGTGGGCCTTCGACCAGCTGGTCCCCGCGCCGCACAGCAGGCCGCAGGAGGCGGAAGCCCTGCACAGCTGAGCGCAATAACGCCGACGGCGGCCCGCTGCCTGAAGATCTCCAGGTGGCGGGCCGCCGCGCTGTGCAAGGGGCCGCGAAGGGCCTAGAGCTCGCCCAGCGGCACCGAAGGATCGGCCAGCTTGGCGGCATCCACGCTCCTGCCCGAGAGGATCAGCGACTTCACGTCGTCGACCACATCCCAGACGTTCACGTTCATGCCGGCCAGCACCCTGCCTTCGGCGCTGACCCAGAAGGCGAGGAATTCCAGCGAACCTGCGTCGCCGCGCACCACGATCTTGTCATAGGAGCCGTTGGGAGCATTCCCGATGTACTCCATGCCCAGATCGTATTGGTCGCTGAAGAAGTACGGCAGCTCGGTGTATTCGGTGGGTTGTCCGGTGATGCTGGCGGCCACCGCGGCGGGCTGGTTCAGGGCTGTAGCCCAGTGCTCCACGCGCACGCGGTGCCCCAGGACCGGGTGGGCCTGGTTGGCAATGTCTCCCACCGCAAAGATTTCCGGGTTGCTGGTGCGCAGCGCGGCATCCACCAGCACGCCGTTCTCCACATCCAGGCCTGCCGACTCGGCGAGCTGAACCTCGGGGGCCACGCCGATGCCGATGACCACGGCATCCGCCGGGACGACCTCGCCGCCGGCCAGCATGACGCCGGTGGCCGCGGACCCCTCAACGGCCAGCTCGGTGATTTTCACCCCGGTGCGCAGGTTCACGCCGTGGTCGGTGTGCAGCTTGGCAAAGACCGCCGCATTTTCAGGGCCCAGGACGTTCAGCAGCGGCGCCGCGGCGCCCTCCAGGATGGTCACGTTGGTTTCCGCCGCCCGGGCGGCCGCCGCTACTTCCAGCCCGATCCAGCCGCCGCCGATGATCACGAGGTTCTTGCCCTTGCCGAAGTGGCTGCGGATGTTGGTGGAGTCCTCCACTGTGCGCAGGTAGTAGACGTTGGACGCATCGGTGCCCGGCAGCGGCAGGCGGCGGGCCGCTGAACCAGTGGCCAGGATCAGCTTGTCCCAGCCCACGATCTCGCCTGCCTCGGTGGCCAGGGTCTTGGCCTCGGGGTCGATGGAGACAACGCGCGTGTTCTGGTGCACGCTGATCTCGTGCTCCTGGTACCACTGCCCATCGTGCACCAGCGCGTCGGCGAATTCACTCTTGGACTGCAGGTAGTCCTTGGAGAACGGCGGGCGCTCGTAGGGAAGGTGGTCTTCTGCGGCGAAGATGCTGATGGCTCCCTCGAAGCCCTTGGCGCGCAGCTCTTCTGCGCTCTTGGCGCCGGCCAGACCGCCGCCGATGATTGCCACATGCTGTTGATTGCCCATCACAGGGTCCTCTCGATCAATGTACCGTGAAAATCTGCTAGTTCATCAGCCCGGAGAACGACAAGAATTCCTGCCGGGCGCTGGTGCTGTGGCGCAGGTGGCCCAGCAGCGCCGAGGTGACGGTGCTGGTGCCCGGGGTATTGACTCCGCGCAGCGTCATGCAGGAATGCTCGGCGGCGATGACAACGCCCACCGCGCGCGGGTTCAGCTCGTCCTGCAGCCAAGTGGCGATCTGCTGGGTGAGCCGTTCCTGGGTCTGCGGGCGGCAGGAGAAGTGCTCGACGATGCGCGCAAGCTTCGACAGCCCGACAATGCGCTCGCCGGGCAGGTAGCCGACGCAGGCTTTTCCGGTGAAGGGCAGCAGATGGTGCTCGCACAGGGAGCGCACCGGGATGTCGCGCACCATGACCAGCTGGTCGTACTTCTCCTCGTTGGGGAAGGTGGTCAGGTTGAACTCGCGCGGGGTGAGCATCTGCGCCCAGGCCTGCGCCATGCGGGCAGGGGAGCGCTGCAGGTGCACCGCGTTCAAGTCCATGCCCAGCGCCGCGAGGAAATCGGCCGCGGCGCGTTCGGCGGCGTCCAGGTCCATCCGGTGCTGGCCACCGCCGGCAGGAACCCTGACCGGCAGGCCCAGGCCTGCCGGATCAAGCTCCCCTTCCAGTTCGATGCCTTCGTCGAGCTGCGTGAAGTGACTCATTTGCGTCCACCTTGGGAATGTCGTGCGCCCCACGGGGCGTCGTATTGATTGGCGAGGCGAGAGAGCGCAAGGGCCGCTACAAGCAGGCCGACATCGCGCAGGGCTACATCAAGAACGCCGCCGAGCAGCAGCAGGTTCACCACGATGCCGGCCAGCCACAGGGCCACCACGTAGCTGGCATAGCGCGGTTTGACGGCAATGCCGATCGCGGCGAAGATTTCCACGGCTCCCACGATGTACATCGCGCTCTGCGCAGAGAACGGCAGGAATCCGACAACCCAGCCTGCCAGATAGTCCGGCCAATAGGTCATCACATTGGCGAACTTGTCCAGTCCCATCAACAACGGCAGGACGACAAATCCAATGCGCAAAATCCAGAATGCGCTGAACGACGGATCCGTACGGACCCGTGCACCAAAGCTTGCCTGAGTCAGTGAAGCCGAAGGCCTTTCACTGAATGCAGCATTCATGATCACCACCCTCTAAAACTAATGTTCGTAAGTCTTAGAATTCTCCCCGGAAACCTTTTTGTCAAGATCCATTGTTGATAGAATTTGGAATATGACGAAGAACCAGAAAACAACATCAGATGCGGTGCTTAAATCGCTGGGTGACCCGGTTCGACGACGTCTGTTCGACTTCGTGTCGCAAAGCAGTGCGCCGGTGGGCCGCGATGAAGCCGCCAAGGCTTCCGGGACCAGCAGGACCCTGGCCGCCTACCACCTGGACAAGCTCACCGAAGCCGGACTGCTGGCAACCACCTTTGCCAGAATCCAGGGCAAGACCGGTCCCGGGGCTGGGCGCCCTGCCAAACTCTACGAACTGGCACAGGAAGAGGTCTCGCTGAGCGTGCCCCCGCGCAACTACCGGCTCCTGTCGAGCCTGCTGGCCGCCGCCGCGGCGGCCGACGAGTCCGGCATGGTCCAGCAGGCGCTGCTGGAAGCCGCGCGCAGCGAAGGCGAAAGCCTGGGCGCCGGAGCAGATGATTTGATGCAGCTGCTCGACGAGCTGGGCTACGCGCCGGTGCAGGAGGACGACGGCAGCATCTGCATGGAAAACTGCCCTTTCCACATGGTGGCCCAGCATCAAACACAGCTGGTGTGCTCCATGAACTACCACCTGATCGACGGGGTGCTGCGGGGCTGCGCCTGCACCTCGGCTCAGGCGGAACTGAGCCCGCGGCCCGGAAAATGCTGTGTGGTGATCCACCCCGACTCCCAATCGTCAGTTGGTAAATTGCCGCCTGTTGGTGGATAGGATGGAATCATGACTTTACGTGCTGACGGCCGAGGCGCCGCGCAACTTCGAGACATTACCATCACCCGCGGCTGGTCCGCCCAGGCAGAGGGGTCTGCGCTGATTGAATTCGGCAACACCCGCGTGCTGTGCACCGCTTCCTTCACCGAAGGCGTGCCGCGCTGGCTCAAGGGCGAGGGCACCGGCTGGGTCACCGCCGAATACGCCATGCTCCCTCGCGCCACCAATACCCGCAACTCCCGCGAATCGGTCAAGGGCAAGCTGTCCGGCCGCACCCACGAAATCTCACGCCTGATCGGCCGTTCGCTGCGTGCAGTGGTGGACACCAAGGAACTGGGCGAAAACACCATCGTGCTCGACTGCGATGTGCTGCAGGCTGACGGCGGCACCCGCACCGCGGCCATCACCGGCGCCTATGTGGCGCTGGCCGAGGCCGTCGAATGGGCCCGTTCCCAGGGCATCCTGAAGCCGAATGCCAAGGTGCTCTCCGACTCGGTCGCCGCCATCTCGGTGGGCATCATCGACGGAACCCCGATGCTCGACCTGCCCTACGAGGAAGACTCGCGCGCCGAGACCGATATGAACGTCGTGGTCACCGGCTCCGGCGACTTCGTCGAAGTGCAGGGCACCGCCGAAGGCGTGCCGTTCAAGCGCGAAGAACTCGACTCGCTGCTGGACCTGGCGCTGATCGGCACCACCGAGCTGGCGCAGATCCAGCGCGACACCCTGCGGGCCGGCAAATGAGCGCACCGGTAGTAGTCCTCGCCTCGCACAACGCAGGCAAGCTGCGCGAACTGCGCGAGCTGCTGCGCGGCCAGGTGCCGGGCCTGGACGTCGACACCCAGGTCATCGACGCAGCGACCGCCGGCGCCACCGACCCGGTGGAAGACCAGGTGACCTTCGAAGGCAATGCGCTGAAGAAGGCCCGCGAAGTCGCCGCGAGCACCGGGCTGATCGCCCTGGCCGACGACTCCGGGCTCAGCGTTGATGTGCTCGGCGGCGCGCCGGGCATCTTCTCCGCCCGCTGGTCCGGCGTGCACGGCAATGACGAAGGCAACATCGACCTGCTGCTGGCGCAGTTGGGCGACATCGCCGCCGAGCACCGCGGCGCACAGTTCGTCTGCGCCGCAGCCCTGGCCACACCAACCGGCAACGAGCACGTCGAGCTGGGCAAGGTGGAAGGCATCTTGCGCACCGAACGCGCCGGAGAGCACGGCTTTGGCTACGACCCGATCTTTGAGCCGTCCGGCTCGGGCAAGACCATGGCTGAGCACACCCCGGAGGAAAAGAACGCCACCTCGCACAGGGCCCGCGCATTCGCCGCCCTGCTGCCTGCGATCATCGACGAGGTCACCAAGGCGCTGGCCGCCTCCTGATCCCGCCGCCACGCGACAAGAATTCGGCCCCGCAGTTCTCGGCTCGAAAACTGCGGGGCCGAACTATGCACAGCCTCTTATGACTGGTCGGCCAGAGTCGAGGCGTTGGAAGAGGGCTCGTCCTCTTCTTCCGAGCGAGGCTGCACGCTGCCTGGCTGGCTGCTGCTGACATCTGCGGTGAAATACGCCGCGATCTTTGACGACTCGCTGGCGATGGTCTCTGCATCGACGAGGTCCACCGCTTGCTCGGTCAGCAATGTGCTCCACTTGTCCAAGATCTTTTTGGCGGTGCCGGAGTCATAGAGCTTGGTTTTCAGCTCGCTCTTGGCCTGCTCTACTTTGGCGTTGAATTCGTCATTGGCCAAGAACCGTGTGACCAGAGGATTGCTCTTGGAGCCAAAGCCGCGTCCGCCTTGGGTTTGCGCATCATCGGGCTTGGCCCCATCCTGACCGCCTGGCATCTGCGGGCGCTTGCCGTTGCCGGGGTCCATGCCCTGGAATGTGATGTCGTTAGGCATTTTTCCTTCCACCAGCGACTTCAAGACTGTGATCAGCTGCGCGCCGCTGTTCAAAGCCATCCCTTCGGGCAGTGCGGCGCCATCGGGGAGGACGCCCTTCAAAATCTGGGTCTTGGCATCTGCAAGGTCAGCGCCATCGGGCAAAAACTGCTTCAGCAGCGAATCGCTGTCAAAATCCTGCCGGCGGCCGGGATTTTGTCCTCCATCCGGATTCTTGCCCCAGCCCATGCCTCCAAATGAGAGGTTCTGGTCCCAGGCGACCACTGTCATGGTGCCGTTGGATTGGTCATAGCGCAGGTATGAATTATTGCCGGGGCCGTCGATATCGTCGCTGTTGGAGACCAAATCCTGCATCGCCAGATAGGCGGCGAACTGGTTGACATCCAGCTTCTGTGCCAGCTGCGAAGCGAAGTCTTCATCCGAAGAATTGTTCACAAAGTTCAAGAATTCGGCCACCGGGGTGAGAACCTCTCGGCCTGATTCGACGCTGAACGCCGATTCGTAGTCGCTACCCTGATCTCCGCGGTAGGAGTAGTCCCCGCTGGCGTCGGCTTTGTAGGTGATGCCGTCTTCGTTGAACGATTCCTGGCTGTACAGTTCGTCCGACGGATTGTCGATGACCAGCCTCAGTTGGGCGTCCTTTCCGTTGAACGTGAACCGCGTGGCTGCTGCGTGTTCGGTGGCAAGTCCTGCCTCGCCCAGCAGTTCGAGTGCCACCGCCTCATTGAGCGAGGTCTGGGAGTTATTGGTTCGCACCACAAATTGGGTGCGTCCGGAATAGCTTTGGCCTTTCACGTATTTGTCCAGTCGGATCTGCCAGGGCAGGTCCGCCGCATTGGAACTGGTATCTGCCTGTCGAAGAGTCGAATTGCCCTTCAACCTCAGACCGACATTGGTGAATTCTTTCCCGTCGATGGTGACAGTCGCGCTGACCCATTCCTTGGACTGGTCGTCTTCATAGGCCTTGAGCGCTTTCTGCACGGAATCTTCGGATACCTCGACGTTGATCTCGTGGACCTTGTCGCTGTTGAAGAAGCTTGCGGTTTCGGTGCTGACACTGGTGTTGATGACGCTGCTGCTTTGTGAATCAGGTGAAGCCGAAGCAGAGCAGCCTGCCAAGGCGAGAGCCGCAATGGACAGGGAAGCGGCCAGCATGTTGAGGCGGGAGTAGCGTCGTCCCGGACGGTCGGGGACTGGTGGGTTCATAGCGAAGACTCCTCAGGGTGGAGGTGAAATTGGGTGGTCAGTTTGTGCTTGGTGCTGTGATGCCATCGGTTGGCCGGCAGGCTTTGATTCATCAGGCTCATGCCGGTGGCGAATTTTGAGATTCTCGATGGCCGGATGCCGTGCTGCCACAGCAGCTTGTCGGCAGGCCCTGCATGATGGGCTGACTTGGTTTCCACGATGACTTCACTGCAGCGCAGCAGTGAACCCGAGGAAGGATCGCGCCATGTCAGCTGCTCGTCGACCGTGACGCGGCTGTTCGTTGCCGCCAGGTACAGGGTGGTCCGGGCATAGGAGGATTCGATCACCGCGCTGAGCTGGGCTAGATCGATCGGGCATGCGCCCAGGTCCGATTCCAAGGTTGAGGCAATGTAGGCCAGTGCCGCCTTGTCCAAGTCGCTGCTGCGCAGGTAGTCGTGTTCGATTCGTTCCTTGACGGTTTGGGACCGGGCGCCTTCGGTTTTGACCTCCAGATAGCACTGCAGGGAGTCCGTATAGCTGCGGGTGCGGATCTTGAAGCGCCGACGTCGGGGGTGTGCTGCCAAGTAGTAGCTGGTCAGCTGTGGGGTGTCGAAGTACATGGAGCGATAGCGGAATGACCTGAGCCCGTCGATGGCGAGGATGCGGGCCCCCGAGGCCAGCATCGGCAACAGTCGATCTGCTTGAAGCGATGAAAGTATGTATTTCCGGTCGGTTCGGGTTTGCAGGGCAGCGGCTTCATTCAGCGCGTCCAGACTGATTGCTGCAAGGTCGGATGCCCAGGTCATCGGGTCTCCTGGACAAGTGCTTGAGGGCTGGGAGCTGAGAACTGTGCGGAAGTAGCAGCAGAGTTTGTCTCTATAGGCTCCGCACCGGTGACTGGGGGAGTTGCGGCTGAGAAGCGGACTCGGAGAACGGTCTTGTCATTGACCAGATCCAGCAGCTGCACCGTGTACTGGTGAATTCTTGCTCCGCCCAGTACCTGGCTCAGGTATGACTCGAGTTGTTCTTCTGTGGCAAAAGTGCGGTCAAGCACGACTTCCTGGTGGCGGTAGCGGCGGAGGACCTTTGAATTGTCGACCACCAGCATGACCACCAGGATCAGCGCAATCAGCGCCATGGCGACCCACAGGGGCGAAGGGGTCATGCCGGAAATTAGTCCAATGGCCAGGGCCGAGAAGTAGTAGGCGATTTCGTGCTGCTCAAGCTCATTTGACCTCAGTCGAATGATCGAGAGCACCCCGAACAGCCCCATGCCGAGGCCGATGCCCACGGTGCTGGAGGACAGCGCTGCGGCCACGGCAAAGACACCGATATTGATGCCGAAATAGGACACAAACAGATCCCGCCTGCGGTGCCGCGGCAGGTACAAGCATGCTGTCAGGATGCTGATGGCGACGAGGTCGACCACAGCGAAAAGCAGGATATTCATCGGATTGATTCCTTGAAAGAAAATCGGGAAGGGGGTCTTTCCAAGGCTTGTATCTGTGGCTGTGCGACAACTTTGGCATCATCTTGAAACGGCTAAGGAGCAGGTCAATATCGTAATTTTTGATTGATTGGGGTGAGGTTTCCTGTGGATGAAAATTGCAGAATCTAGCCTATTTTCAGGTTTTATCCGGGATTTAGTATGCGAATAGTTTGCACTTTCTATGAGTCGTCCCGTTGAGGGGGTTGCATGTGGCGCCACTGTGGTTCTATGGTTAGTTACATGAGTAACTAACCAGCTAACTAAGTGGTTGGTAACAGTTGAAATTGTCGGCAACAGAGAGGAGTCGGAAGTGATCGATGATTCCAAGCCGATCTTTCTGCAGATTGCCGAACTGATTGAGAACGACATCATCTCCGGCGTATTGGCCGAAGAATCGCAGGTTCCATCGACAAACGAGTTCGCAGCCTTCTATCGGATCAATCCAGCAACTGCCGCCAAGGGAATCAACAGGCTGGTTGACGAGGGGCTGCTATATAAGAAGCGGGGAATCGGGATGTTTGTGGTCCAAGGTGCACCAGAAAAATTGCGCCAGCAGCGCCGTGAACATTTCGCGAATCAGTTCATCGCCCCGCTGAAAGCCGAAGCAGCCAAGCTCGGCATCAACGAAGATGAACTGCTTGCCATGATCAAAGCCAACTCGCCGACTTAGCCATTGTGCGGCGGGTTGCAATAAACATCAGGAACGAGCCATGAGTGAAGCCCCAGCAATTCTCACCCGGGCGCTGAGCAAAACTTACAAGGATGTCCGCGCCCTGGACAACGTCAACCTCGAACTTCCAGCAAACCGAATCTACGGACTGCTGGGACGCAACGGAGCCGGAAAGACGACGCTCATGTCGATTCTGACCGGGCAGAACTTCGCCACGGAGGGAGAAGCTGAGATCTTTGGCCACACACCCTTCGAACACGATCCCACCCTGTCGCGCATCTGCTTCATCCGGGAGTCGCAGAAATACCCAGATGACTTCAAAGCTTCTCAGGCATTCAAAGCAGCAGCGATCTTCTTTGAGAACTGGAATGAAGAATTGGCGCAGGATCTGGTCCGAGCGTTCAACCTGCCCGTAAAACGCAGAATTAAAAAGCTTTCCCGTGGACAGCTGTCGGCGGTCGGCGTCATCATCGGCATGGCATCGCGCGCCGAGATCACGTTCTTCGACGAACCCTATCTGGGCCTGGACGCTGTAGCCCGGCAGATCTTCTACGACCGACTGATTGAAGATTTTGCGCAGTTCCCGCGGACCATTGTCCTGTCAAGCCATCTGATCGACGAGGTGTCCAACCTCTTGGAGCACGTGATCGTCATCGACCAGGGGCGAATCGTCATCAACGCGGAAGCCGAAGAGCTGCAGGGAGCGGCCTTCACCGTCACCGGCAATGCGCAGAAGGTCGCTCAATTCACTGCCGGATGCAAGGTGCTGCACCGCGATGCGCTGGGCAGCCTTGCAAGTTTGACGGTCCAAGGACGGCTCAGCGATCAGCAGCGCCGCGAAGCGGCAGAGCTTGGACTGGACCTCAGCCCGGTGTCCCTGCAGCAGCTGGTCGTGCGCAGCACATTGAATGCAGCCGCCGACCAGAACGGAACCATGGAACAGGAGGCGCGCAAATGAACCGCATCATCAAAGTTGCCCGCATGCAGCTGATCAACAAATGGACCTTCATCGGCATTCCGCTGCTGGTTCTCGCCTGCTCGTTCCTGCTCACTTTGGCCATTTGGGCGATTGTCCGCCGAGCCGGCGCAGAGGATTCGGTGTACAGCGGCGGCGCACAGGCGCCCATGTGGTACTTCCTCGCCCTGGGCATCCAGGCGCTGACGCTGACCTTCCCGTTCTCTATGGCAATGAGCGTCTCACGGCGTACGTTCTATCTGGGAACCGTGGCGCTGTTCAGCGTGTGCGCCTTGGCATTGTCGATCTTTTACTACCTGATGGGACTGGTGGAAACCGCGACCAGCGGATGGGGAGTCAACGGTCAGTTCTTTGCCCTTGGATGGGTGGCCGAAAACAACGCGGTGGTCCAGATCGCCTTCTATTGGGTGCTGATGTCCCTGCTGTTCATGCTCGGCTTCTTTTCAGCCACCCTGTATATGAGGTGGCGCACCACCGGAGTGCTGCTTTTCACCATCTCGCTGGCAGTAGTGCTGCTGGGGACAGTCGCCATCATTACCTATGGGGACCACTGGCCGGCGGTGGGGCAGTGGCTGGCGGCCTGGACTGCCGGGTCCGTGACCCTGCTGGGCGCAGGACTGGCTGTCGTGCTGGCGGGAGCTTCCTATCTGACGCTGCGCAAGGCGACAGCCTAGGAAACGCAAGAAGCCTGCCACCTCGTTCTTGGCGAGGTGGCAGGCTTCTTGCTGCGGGGCGAACTAGCTCAGTTCAGCTCCGCGCCGCTCGGGAATCAGGAACATGGCGCAGAAGCCAAGCAGATAGATGACCGGCAGCATTGCCAGCGCGGCCGGGAAGCCATAGGACTGTGCGAGCAGGGCGATGACCAGCGGGGCGAAGCCGCCGACGCCGCGGCCGATGTTGAACAGCACGTTCTGTGCGGTGGCGCGGGCATGGGTCGGGTAGAGCTCGGCCAGCAGGGCGCCGTAGCCGCCCAAGGTGCCGTTGGCGAAGGCGCCCATCACGAAGCCTGCCGCCATGAGCAGCGCATGGTTGGTGATCTGCGAGTATGCGAGCACCGAAACTGCAGCGCCGATCTGGAAGATCCAGAATGCGGCACGGCGCGAGACGCGGTCGGCCACCTGGCCGAAGGCAATGATGCCGACCATCATGCCGGCGACAGTCACCGCGGTCCACAGGCTTGAACCGGTCAGGGTCATGCCGTACTGCTTGGCCAGGTAGGTCGGCAGCCAGGTCATGATGCCGAAGTAGCCGAAGTTCTGCACGCTGGTCAGGATGATCATCGCCAGCGAGATGCGGCGGGCAGCCGGGGTGTTTACCAGCGGCGCCAATGACTGGCGCAGCGACGGACGGTGATCGGACGCAGCGAATTTTTCAGGCTCTTCCACGCCCTTGCGCACGAACATCGCGAAAACCGCTGGAATCGCGCCGATGACAAAGAGTGCACGCCAGCCGAAGGCGGCGATGACCGGCGCGGAGATCAGCGCGGCGGCCAAGACGCCGCACTGGAATCCGATGCCCACCCAGCTGGTGGCCCGGGCGCGCCAACGGGCGGGGACCGCCTCGGCCGCCAGCGTCATTCCGATGCCGAACTCGCCGCCGATGCCGATGCCTGCGATAAACCGGTAGGCTGCCATGTCCCAGAAGCCTGTGGCCACCGCCGAAAGTCCGGTGAAGACGGCAAAGATCAGCACCGAGTAGGTCAGGATCTTCACGCGGCCAAACCGGTCGGCCAGCACGCCGAAGACGAATCCGCCCAGCACCGCGCCGAGCAGGGTCAGCGTCGCCAGCGAGCCTGCCTGCGGATTGCTCAGCCCGAAGCTCGCGGTGATTCCCGTCAGCGCGAAGGAGAGGATGAGCAGGTCGAAGCCGTCCAGGCCATAGCCGATGGCCGCGGCGAAGACCGCCTTGCGTGCGTACTTGTCGGATTTTTCGGCCGGTGGACTTGCCGGTGTTTGTGTGGACATGGAGGCCTTTCAGCTGCTGGGGTGATGATCGCCAAAAGTGGGCAAACGACTCAATTTTACGGCAAAACTGCGGCCGGGGCCCCATTTTTGGTGTGCTTTTGGCCATGGACGGCTGCTGCCAGCGTGCCCGCCGCAGCGGCGCGGCCGGCTCGGTTGAAGCATGTCAGGAGTCGAACATGGTGCTGATCCGGCGGCTGTCCAGCGCGCAGTCAAGCACGGGGAAGATGGCCTCAGAAGGCCAGCCTGGGGCCGATTGAAAGGCTATGGAAGTATACTTGACTGCGTGGCATTGGACTTCACTGCAGTAGATTTTGAAACGGCAAACGGATTTATCGGCTCGGCCTGCTCGGTCGGCCTGGTCAAGGTCCGCTCGGGGCGGATCGTTGAAACCGCTCAATGGCTGATGAAACCACCGGCAGGCTTCGACCACTTCGACCCGCGCAATGTCTCGATCCACCACATCACACCAGAGATGGTTGCAGCGTCTCCGCGCGTGGACGAGCTGCTCGACGACCTGATGGACTTTGTCGGGCCTGATGTCCTGGTTGCCCACAACTCGGCCTTCGACTCGGGCGTCATCCGCGCCGCCAGCGAAGCCAGCGAGCGTCCGGTCAGCGAAATCGCGCACCTGTGCACCGTGAAGCTTGCCCGCAAGGCCTACGACCTGCCCAGCTATTCGCTGCCCTTCGTCGCCGAGGAGGCAGGGCATCCGATCGAGAACCACCATGAGGCCTTGGCGGATTCAACCGCCTGCGCCTGGGCGATGATCGACATGGCCCAGCGCGCCGGCAGCACCACCGTGCTGCAGGCTGCCGACCACTACAAGGTGGGCATGGGCCTGACCCGCGCCTGGAAGCCGGGGGACGAGCTGTCCCGGGCCACCAAGGACGCCCAGGGATGGCTGGCTGCCGGGCACAAGCTGCCGGCCCAGGACGCCTTCGCCAACTGGCCACAGGAAGGGCCCAACCCCGAGCCGAATCTGCACGCCGATCCCAGCCATCCGCTCTACGGGCAGGTGCTGGTCTTCACCGGAAACCTAGGTATGCCCCGCCCGCAGGCCAAGCAGCTGGCGGCCCAGAATGGCGCGCAGACCGCCTCTCGGGTTACCCGCGCCACCACCGCGCTGGTTGTCGGCGACGGATTCATCCCGCAGGATCTGGCCACCGGCCGGCTGACCAATAAGGCCAAGCATGTGCTGCGCCTGAGGGAAAAAGGTCAGAAGGTCACGATTATTTCCGAGGGCGAGTTCCTGCAGCTTGTCGGGGGCTTCTCGCTGACCGCCTAGGCACGGATGCGGGGAAACGGCATGCTAAACCCGCTGCGTGTGAGGCGGCTGCTGTTAGGTTGGAAGTGTCTTGACCCCCACCTAAGGCACCGAGCATGATCACCTTCCTTGCCGATCCTCCTGCGGGCTTCGTTCTCGCCATGGCTGGAATCCTGTTTGTCGCCTGCCTGGCGGCATTCCTTGTCAGGTTCGCGCACCTTGCCCGTTGCGGGGTCTTCGCCGCCGCCAGCGCGGTCATCCTCACCGGCCTGGCCGTGGTAACGCTGCTCATGCCGCTTTCCTTGGACGGAACCACCTGCGGCATCGCCGCCAGCGCGCCAGGAGCCGAGACGGCCACCAGCATCTGCCAGGTCGTCCAGCAGACGGTATTCGAATCGGCCGCCTGGCTGGCGTTGGCCGGGGTTGCCGCGACGTTCCTCAGCTTCGCCCCGTCCCTGCGACACAAGCCGCAGCCTGCCCGCGCGGCGGCCTGAATTCCCACGCAAAGGGCGCCGGCTGCTTCTAGCAGACGGCGCTCTTTGCGGATCTGTTGGATATCTTGGCGGTTGGTGCTGGCCTAGACCAGCAGGGCCATCCAACGGTCGTGCAGCTCTGAAATTACGTCATCCAGCGCGGTGGCCGGGCGCTCGCCAATGGCATCCGAGCCGTGCAGCGCCGCCAGCAGCGCCACCGCGTAGGCGTCGGCTTCCGGATCGCGGAGGATTTCCTCATCGGCGCTGTGCACCTCGACGGCTTCCACATCGGATTCCGGCTGCTCTTCGGCGGCTTCAAAGTAGCTTTTGTAGGCGTCGGCGGGGGATTGGCCGATCGAGGCGCTGATGCGCGCGACGATGTCCTGCAGGGCCGCGGCGGCTTCGCCTTCCAGCGGTTCGAGCAGCGCGGGCCAGCTAGCGGCCGCCTCTTCGCCTTCTTCCATGGCCGAACGCACGATCTTCGCCGCGGCAATGCACACGGCGGCGGCCTGGGCGTCATGGGTGAGGAACGCTGCCGAGCGGGCCAGGGATTCGGTGGTGCTCACCGGAACGCGGCCCAGCAGCGCCGCAATGGCCGCGCGCGGCAGCACGCCGGTGGAGTCGGCCCCGGCGCCGGTAGGCCGGCCGGCCTGGCCCATTTCATTGCTGTTCAGCCCGTTGAGGTTGTTCTCGTCGCCCGGGTGGATTTCCTCGAAGATCTCCACGTGGGCTAGTTCCTCGTCGATCCAGCGGTTCAGCGGTTCCGGTGCTCCGTCGGGGAACGCTCCGGTCAGCTTGCGGTAGCTGCGCAGGGCGGCCAGCCACATGCAGGCGGCTTCGTCGCTGGCCACGCCGTCGTTGGCCCATTCCAGGGCTTCGAGCAGGCCGTCGGCAAGGTAGAGCGGGAGGATTTCGGTGGCCCCGGGATCAATGTCGTCGCGGGCGTGGGTTGCGCCGTCGGCTAGGCCGAGCAGAATGGCGAACACCTTGTCTGAGTAGTTCTCTGGCAGGAGTGCAATTTCACCGGTTTCATTCACATCCAACAGTCTAATGTCCTTTGTGTCCGTGTGATTGCATAAGGTGGAAAATATGCGATTGCTACACACCTCCGATTGGCATCTGGGGCGCACATTCCACGGTGCGTCGCTGCTGGAGTCCCAGCGCACGGTCCTTGCCGAAATGATCCAGATCACCCGGGAGCAGAAGATCGACGCCGTGCTAATTTCCGGCGACATCTACGACCGCGCGCTGCCGCATGTGGATGCTGTGCGGCTGTGCAACTGGGCGCTTCGCGAGCTGGCAGCCACCGGGGCGAAGATCATCTTGACCAGCGGCAACCACGATTCGGCCTCCCGGCTGAACTTCGGCGCTGATCTGCTGGACGCCGCCGGCGTCCACATCTACGCAGACCTTCAGCGGATGCTCACCCCGGTGCTGCTCGACGCAGCAGACCACCAGGTGGCAGTCTATGGCGTTCCCTATCTGGAACCCCGCATGGTCATGGACCAGCTGGGCGTTGAGAAAGCCACCCATGAATCGGTCGTGGCGGCGGCCATTGAACGCATCAACGAGGATCTTGCGCGCCGGCGTGCAGAGGGCAATTCGGTGGTCTCGATTTCCATGGCTCACCTCTTTGCCGCCGGTGGCGTCGGCAGCGACTCCGAACGCGAATTGAGCACCGGCAACCTGGACGTGGTGCCGGTGGAGCTTTTTGAGCACTTCGACTACACGGCACTGGGCCACCTGCATGGGCGGCAGAAGGTGCGTGAGCATGTGCGCTACTCTGGCTCGCCGCTGGCCTATTCTTTCTCCGAAGCCAAGCAGATCAAGGGCGTCTGGATTATCAATACCACCGCCGATGGGCTCGGCGAGGTTGAAGAGGTGCTGCTTTCGGTGCCCAAGCCACTGGCCACCCTGCGCGGGGAGCTGGAAACGCTGCTGGCGGACCCCGAGCTTGAATACGCGGTGGACGCCTGGTGCCAGATTACGCTGACCGACAAGGAACGCCCGGCCGACGCCATGAACCGGCTGCGCGAGCGCTTCCCGGACACCGTGGTGTTGAACTTCGACCCGCAGGGCGTGGAGGCCAAGGATCAGCCGAGCAGCTACGCTCAGCGCCTTGCCAAGTCCTCCAGCACCGAAGACCTGGTGGATGGCTTCATCGAGCATGTTCGTGAACGCGCCGCCGATGAGGAAGAAAAAGAGCTGGTCCGTTCGGTCATCACCGCCACTCGTGAAGCAAAGGCAAGCCTGTGAGAATACACCAGCTGCAGATCCAGGCCTTCGGCCCCTTTGCGGCCGCCGAGGTCATCAACTTCGACGAGCTGGCCGAGGGCGGGCTCTTCCTGCTCGACGGCCCGACGGGTGCCGGCAAGTCAAGCATCCTCGATGCCATCTGCTATGCCCTCTACGGCTCGCTGCCGGGCAACCGCACCGGCAGCCGGCAGATCCGCTCTGACCATGCAGCCGCCGGCGTCGAGCCGCAGGTCATCTGCGAGTTGACCATCGGCGACCGCCGCTTCGAAGTCACCCGCTCGCCTGCCTGGATGCGTCCCTCCAAGCGCGGGAAGAACAAGACCACCGAGCAGAAGGCGGCCAGCCACCTTCGCGAATGGGTGGGTGGGGCGTGGGAGCAGCTATCCACCCGCAATGACGAGGTGGGCCAGATCCTCGGCGGTCTGCTGGGCCTGGACCGGGACCAGTTCACCAAGGTGGTGATGCTGCCGCAGGGCGGCTTCGCAGACTTCTTGCGCGCCAAGGCCAAGGACCGCGAAGACCTGCTGGCCAATCTCTTCGACACCAGCGACTATGCCGCCATTGAGGAAGAATTCGCCGCCAGGTTGAACCTGGAGCGCAAAAACACCGAAGCGCTGGAAGCAGAGCTCACGGCCAGTGAAAATGTGATCCGCCATGACGCCACTGCCTTTTTGACCCAGCACGAGCAGGCCGAGGCAGACGAACAAGTCCAGGCCGCGGCAGCGGGGCTGAGCATTGAGGAAGAATTCTCCAATTACGCGCAGCGGATCCAGAGCTGTACTCAGCACTACTCAGGAGCCGCCGAAAGCGCCAGGACCTCGTTGAAATCCGCCCAGCAGCTGGTTCGCGACCTGGAAGAGCGGGTTCGCGTTTTTGCCCTGCTGGCGCAGCTGAAAGCCAAAGTGGAGGACCACGAGCTGCAGCATCCAGCCGCTGTGGACGCCGCGGCCAAGGTGGAAAAAGATGCCAAGGCTGCCTCGGTGCGAGCCTATTTGGAAGCATCGACTGCGGCGGCCGAGCTGCGCGACTCCACCGCGCAGGCTCTGGCCTCCGTTCAAGCCAGGCTCAAGGCCGAGCAGGATTACGACCTTGCCGATTCAGCCGAGTCGTTTACGCAGGTCTCTGCACTGGTCAAGGAGCAGGAAGCCGAACTGACTATAGCCAAGGCCGCATTGCGCGAGGAGGCTGGCCGCGAACAGCTGGCCAAGGAACTGGAAGCGGCCAAGAAACTGCAGCAGGCCACAACCACGCAGGAAAGCAAGGCGCGTGAAAACCTTGAGGCGCTGCGCGGTGAACGCGAAGAACTCGAGGCACAGGACACCGACCAGCAGGCGGCCGATGCGGCGGTGCAGGAGGCGAAAACCGCACAGCAAGCCATCGAAGCCCAGCTTGAACAGGCCAAGCTGCGCGACAAGCTTGAAGGCACCATAGCCAAGGCGGAGCAGGCAGTTGCCGCGCAGTCGCTGAAAGTTGTCGACGCCGAGAAGGCGCTGCTGGAACTTCGCCGCACGCAGCTGGAACAGAGTGCGCTGCGCTTGGCCGCCGCCCTGGAAGATGGAACACCTTGCATGGTCTGCGGGGCCACCGAACACCCGGACCCGGCCCGCGCCGACGCCCAGGCGAAGCTGATCGACGATGAACAGGTTGAACAGCTCAGCGCCGCAGTGGACAAGGAACGCGCAGTGCTGACCACGCTGGGCAACCAGCGCGAGGCGGTTGCCACCAGGCTGGAAGCCGCCAGCGAGGCAGCCGCCGGCGGTAGCGTCGAGGACTTGCAAGCCAAACTGGCGCAGTGCACAGATCAGCTCAAGGCCGCCAGTGAACACGGCGCCGCGGTCGCTACGCTGAATAAGAAGATCGAAGCTCTGCGCAGCCGGATTGAGAAGGACAGCGCCGCGCATTCGCAGCTGCTCGTCGACCTGGCCGCCGCGGAGAGCACGGTGAAGAACCAGCAGGCCAAGCTGGAAGAACTGGACCACAAACTGCAGACCGTGCGTGCCGAGCACGAAAGCCTTGAGCAGAAGGTTGCAGTTCTCCAAGAACGCGCCGCCGCGTTCACCCGCGGGTACAACGCACTGGGCCGCTGCCGGGAGGCTCGAAAAGCCGCCGAAGCCGCCAGCCAGCGCTGGGAGGACGAGCGCGGCGCCGCTGGTTTTGCCGACACCCAGGCCTATCAGGCGGCGGTGCTGGTGGAGGCTGATCGCCAGGCGCTGCGTGCACTGATTCAACAGGACACCGAACGGGCCAGTTCGATTGCAACCCTGCGCGCTTCCGCCGACTACCAGCGCGGTGTGCAGTTGATCGCGCAAGGAGCCTCCGCCCCGGGAGAGGAAGAAATTGAGCAGGCTGCTTCCGCGCTCACCGCTGCAGATCTAGCCTTCGAAGCGGCACGCAAGGTGCAGGTGCAGGCGCAGTCCCAGCTGCAACGCCACCACGATGCGGTGCAGCTTCTGCACACCCAGCGCGAAGCAGCAGGTCCGAAGATCGAGGCCTACCGCCGGCTGCGCGCCCTGGCCGAGGTAATCCGAGGCGGCGGCGAGAACCTGTACAAGATGACGCTGAGTACCTATGTGCTCGCCGCCCGCCTGGAGGAGGTGGCGGTGGCGGCCACCGAAAGGCTCAAGGTCATGTCGGGGGAGCGGTACTCCCTGCACCACGACGACTCCAAGCAGGGCAACTCCAAGTCCGGCATGGGCCTGACCGTGCTTGACTCCTGGACCGGAAAGCACCGCGAAACCCAGACCCTCTCCGGCGGTGAGACCTTCATGGCCTCCCTGGCCCTGGCTCTCGGGCTGGCCGATGTGATCTCCCACCATTCGGGAGCCGTGGACATGCAGACGCTGTTTGTGGACGAGGGCTTCGGCTCGCTGGATGCCGAGACCCTCGAACAGGTGATGGCCGCCTTGGAGAATTTGCGCGCCGGCGGGCGCACCATCGGGCTGGTGTCCCATGTTGCGGAGATGAAGCAGCGCATCACCAACCGCGTCAGCGTGGTGAAGACCCAGTATGGCTCGCGCATCGAGCGTGAGGTTAAGCAACTAGCCGCACTATGACTGGACACTGCCATTGGCACTAGCTATCTTGAAACTAGTGCCATTCGGCATGTATGGGCAATTTGTGCGTCGAGGGGTGTGGGACGGCGCACGCTTCGTGTTGGAGATTTGTTGACTCAACATACCTTGCACCGTGACGATGCAAAGGAACCCGCCGTGAAATCCGGTTACTCGGCGCTGCTGCCCATGGTCGGCGCACCATTCATCCCCCTGACATTCCTTGCCCGGCTGCCGCTGGCCATGCTGACCATCGGGTCGATGACCCTGGTGATCGCCAGCACCGGATCCTATGCACTGGGTGGCCTGGCCGCCGCCATGGTGGGCATCGGCTCGGCAGTGGGCGGCCCAAGCATCGGCTACATCGCCGACCGAATTGGCCAGCGCCCGGTGCTCATCACTGCCGCGGTGCTGCACACCCTGCTGCTCGTTGCGCTGAGCATCTTCGGCAACTCCGGACCCGACCTCTCCGCAGGCCTGCTGATCGGCCTGTGCCTGGCCGCCGGAGCCACCGGGCCGCAGGTCGGTCCCATGTCCCGCGTGCGCTGGATTGCGATCTCCCGCCAGCGCAAGCAGGAGCCGAAGACCCTTTCCGCCGCGTTGAGCCTGGAATCGATGCTCGATGAGCTCGGCTTCGTCTTCGGCCCGGTGGCCGTCGGCCTGCTCGCCTCCCTGCTGGCGCCGGTGCTGCCGCTGTATATTGCAGCGGTCCTGACCATCATCCTGGTGCCGCTGTTCGCCCTGCACCCCACCGGTAACGCGGTCACACCGAGCGCGGCCGCGCAGCACGGGGCCAAGGCGGCCATCGGCAAGGGGCAGGTCGCGGCGATCGGCGCCCTGGTGCTGAGCATGATTGCCCTGGGCACGGTCTTTGGCTCCACCGCCGCCGGAACCCTGGCCTTTGCCGGTGCCCAAGGCGACTCGAATCAGGGCGGCCTGCTCTATGGCGCCATGGGGCTTTCCAGCGCGATCGCCGCAGTGTCCGTGGCTGCCTGGCCCCAGGGATTCACCCAGATCAGCCGCTGGATCACCTGCGGCGCGGTGCTGACGGTGCTCAGCTTCGGCATGCACCTGGCCGACACCACTGTGTGGATGCTGGCGGCATTGTTCATCGCCGGCTTCGGCGTGGGCCCGGTCATCGTGACGGTGATGACCCTTGGCGGGGAAGTGGCTCCGCCGCAGCGGCTGTCTACCGTGATGACGATGCTCTCGGCCGGAATCGTGGTCGGCACCGCCATCGGCAATGGGCTGGCCGGCCTGCTGGCCGAATCGATGGGCTACCTGGGGGCGTTTTGGGTTGCCACCGGCGCCTCGGCAGTCATCCTGGTCTCCGCCGTGCTGATGAAGCTGGTCGTCGCGCGATCCGCCTCCCTGCGCAGGGTGCGCTAGACCGGAGCCGCCGCAGAAAGCCAAGAAGCAGCGAGCCGCCGAGACCACAGGGTCTCGGCGGCTCGCTGCCGTTGTCCGTCATTAGGGCGGTGTCTAGGCTCCGGAACGTTCTTCCAGCGCCTCGGTGATGTTCAGCGCCGCTTCCTTCAGCGCCCGGACGATGCCCTCGCGTTCGGGCTGCAGCGAGGTGGGATAGAGCACGGCCAGCGTGGCAGGGGCGCACTGCTGGCTGATGATCGGCACGGCGATGCAGCTGGCCCCGGGGCTCACCTCGTCCTGGGTGCAGGCATACCCGTCGATGCGCGCTTCCCTGGCCTGGGAGCGGTATTCGATGCCGGTTTCCTTGGCCTTCCACTGTTCCTTGGTGAACAAGGACTGGATGGCGATGCTGTTTGCGCCCAGATCCATGGAATGGACCGAGCCGGCCCGGTGCTCCATGATCTTGCAGTCCTGCCGGGGCTGGGCCGACTGCAGGGTGGTGCAGACATCGTGCTCCCAGACGGCGAGGAACGCCGTCATCGACAGCTGGTTTGCCAGTGCGGCGATTTCGGGTGCGGCGGCATTCTGCAGGTCTCGCTGGACGGAGCGGGCAAGCACGCTCAGGCCGGCCGCTGGGCGGATGTGCCCCGCCTCGTCGCGGCTGAGCAGCCGGTGTTGTTCTAGGGTGCGGATGATGCGGTAGGCGATTGAACGGTGGACTTCCAGCTGTGCGGCGACATCGGCGATGGAGAGGGCCGATGGAGCTGCCGCGACGATTTCAAGTACCTGGACTCCGCGTGAAAGGGTTTGCGACGTTGGCATGATTTAGATCTTCTGGCGCGGGGCGGACCAGGGGAGCAGCCCGGGCGCCGGGTGGTTTCAGTGAATAAAGAAACCTGGTCCTCGTAGTTCACTATTAGAACAGATCGCAGGACACTTCGGCGAATAATTTGCTGACTAGCGTCTTTGCGTGCTTGATCATGGGTTGATGCTGAAGTGTTACATCGCTGGTATTGTGATGCGACTCACTTATCGCCTAGTATGATCTTGTCTAACCGTCCGAACGGTCGGTAACTAAACTCGCATCAAGGGGACACCTCAATGTCTAATACCGTTTCCCGGACCCAGGAAGAGCGGCGCGTTCTCGCCGGCACCCTGGTGGGAACCACTATTGAGTGGTACGACTTCTTCATCTTCGCGCAGCTCACCGCGACCCTGTTGACGCCGCTGTTCTTGGCGCCGTTGGGAGAATCAAACCCGGGCTTGGCCCAGATCCTGTCCTTCGCTATGATCGGCATCTCCTTCTTCTTCCGCCCGCTGGGTGCAATCATCGCCGGCCACCTGGGCGACCGCTATGGACGCAAAAAGATCCTGGTGCTCACCCTGATCCTGATGGGTGCTGCTACCGCACTGATCGGCGTGCTGCCGACCTATGCGACCGCGGGCATCCTGGCTCCAATCCTGCTGGTGCTGCTGCGCGTCATCCAGGGCTTCTCTGCCGGCGGCGAATGGGGCGGCGCGGCATTGATGGCAGTGGAGCACGCTCCGGACCACCGCCGCGGCTACTTCGGCGCCTACCCGCAGATCGGCGTGCCCATCGGCATGATCCTGGCCACCGGACTGCTCTACATCCTGCGCGTGGCAATGACCCCAGAGCAGTTCACCGCCTGGGGCTGGCGCATTCCATTCCTGCTCTCCGTGGCGCTGATCCTGGTCGGCTACATGATCCGCCGTGCCGTGGAGGAATCCCCGATCTTCAAGCAGATGGCAGAACGCAAGGCTTCGGAGCACACGCCGCTGAAGGAACTGATGCGCAGCAACTTCAAGCAGGTTGTCCAGGCCGCGCTGATCTTTATCTCCAACAATGCCGCTGGCTACCTGGTGATTGCGTTCTTCATCTCCTACACCACCAAGGTGCTGAACATGCCAGTGGCGCCGGTGCTGCTGGCCACCACCATCGGCTCCTTCGGCTGGCTGATCTTCACGCTGGTCGGTGGCTGGCTCTCGGACAAGATCGGCCGCCGCGCCACCTTCGTCTGGGGCTACGCACTGGTGTTCATCTGGATGATCCCGATGTTCATGCTCGTGGACACCGGCAACATCTACCTCTACACCCTGGGCATCTTCGTGCTGACCATCGGTTTGGGCCTGTCCTACGGCCCGCAGTCGGCCATGTACGCCGAGATGTTCCCGGCCCACATCCGCTACTCGGGCATCTCCATTGGCTACGCCATCGGCGCGATCCTGGGCGGCGCTTTCGCGGCCACCGTGGCGCAGATCCTGCTGCAGGCCACCGGCGCATCGATCTCGATCGCCATCTACATCATGGTGCTGACCATCATCTCCGTTGCGGCGGTGCTGTGGGTCGGCGAAACCCGCGGCCGCAGCCTGCATCTGGAAGAGGTCGAGGGTGAATCGTCGAAGGTTGACCACGCCTAGGCTGAACCCCTGCTGAACCTCATGGCCGGATAAGACACAGTAATCGTCGTCTTATCCGGCCATGATTAGTTAAAGCGGCGGGCGGGTCGTTGAGCCTCGCACGATCAGCCGATGCTCCACCTGGTGGGCCATGGCGGGTTCCTGTCCGCGGATGGCCCGCATCAGCATGCCCACCGCCATCTCGCCCTGTTCGTGAGGCAGCTGCTGGATGGTTGTCAGCGAGAACAAGGCGGCAAGCTCGTGGTCATCCACGCCAACCACCGACAGGTCCTGCGGCACGCTCAGGCCCAGGTCCCGAGCTGCCAAGATCGCGCCGATAGCCATCTCGTCGCTGACCGCAAAAACCGCGGTGGGCCTGGTCGCCGGATTGCCCAGCAGCTGCTTGGCCACCTCATAGCCCTGGGCCATGGTGAAATCGGCCCCCACGATCAGTGCGGGATCCACCTCGATTCCAGCCTGTGCCAGGGCGCGCTCATAGCCGATGCGGCGGTGCGAGGGCACCTGGAAATCGACATCGGTCTCCAGCGAGCCGCCGATAAACCCGATCCGCGAATGCCCCAGCGAAATCAAGTGCTCGGTGGCCAAGGCAGACACCGCCTCGTCGTCCACATGCAGGGTGGGGACCTTGGGCAGCGGCCCGCCGACTCCGACCAACGGCTTGTTCAGTGCATGCAGGGCCACCAGCTCGTCCTCGGAAAGCTCCACATTGATGGCGATGACGGCGTCCACGCGCTGGCGCTGCAGGAAATCGGAGAAGACCCTGTCGCGCTGCTTCGGATCCTTGCTCAGCTGGTACAGGGTAGTGTCATACCCTTCGCGCATCAGCGCGGTGCAGATCCCCTCCAGCACGCTGGCATAGAACCAGTGGTTGATCACCGGAACCAGCACGCCGATATTGCGGGTCCGGCCCGAGGCGAGGCCCGAGGCGCTGGAGGAAACGACATAGCCCAGCTCGGCGGCGGCCTGCTGCACGGCGGCCAGCGCCGATGCCGACACATTGCCCCGGCCCGACAGGGCGCGGGACACCGTCGCTACCGAAACGCCGGCGGCTTCGGCGACGTCTTTGATTCCGGCCACGATGATCCTTTCACGTAATGCGCGGCCCCCGTGCCAGACAATGGCTGCTCAGGGCCCACGCTCCAGATTACCCGGTGGGCACAGTGCTTCTACTTGGTAAACCAGATGGTCGACTCGGCCGCGACCTGCCCCGCAGCATCCTGCACGGCGCTTGATGCCAGCTGCACCGATCCGCGCAGGCGCTCAGGCAGGGGCTGGGCTTCGGGGGAGAAGTTGGCGACCATGATGACCGAGGAGTTGCTGAACATCAGCACCTGCTCACTTTCCGACTCCAGCCAGGCCAAGGCGCCTGCGCCCAAAGCATGCTCCCGGCGCAGCGCGAGCAGCGCGGTGTACAGGTTCAGGGTGGAGCCGGGATCCTGTTGCTGTGCATCGCGGGCATAGCCAGCCCAATATTCCGGCTGGGGCAGCCAGGATGCGCCGGTGGAGGAGAAGCCTGCGGCGGGGCTGTCAGCTTCCCAGGGGATCGGCACGCGGCAGCCGTCGCGTCCATAGCGCTCGCCGTTCGTGCGGAACCACGTGGGATCCTGACGTGCCTCATCGGGCAGCTCCGCCACTTCTGGCAGGCCCAGCTCTTCCCCCTGGTAGATGTACGCGCCCCCGGGCAGGGCGAGCATCAGTGCGCTGGCCGCCCGGGCCCGGCGCAGGCCGACCGCGGGATCCGGAAGGTTCGGCGTCTTGGGTCCGATGCCTTCGCCCTGCGGATTCTCGTCGGTCAACGCCAAGCGCGTAGCATGCCGCACCACGTCGTGGTTCGACAGCACCCAGGTGCTCGGAGCCCCTACCGCAGCGAACTCCCGCAGCGACTCGTCGATGGTGTACCGGATCTGCGCCGCGTCGAATCCGCAGGACAGGTACGGGAAGTTGAATGCCTGGTGCATTTCATCGGAGCGCACCCACTTGGCCATCAGAGACAGGGGATTAACCCAGGCCTCGGCGCAGAGCACGCGCTCGCCGTCGTACTCGTCGAGCACGGTGCGCCAGTCGCGGTAGATCTCGTGGACTCCGTCCTGGCCCCACCAGGGTGCGAGCTCTTCGGTTCCGCCCATGGAAGCGGCCGTTGGATCTGGCGTGAAGTCGGGAAGCCCCTCGGCCTTGATCAGGCCGTGGGCCACGTCGACGCGGAATCCATCGGTGCCGCGGTCCAGCCAGAAGCGCAGCACATCGCGGAACATGGCTCGGACATCCTCGTTGTGCCAGTTGAAATCCGGCTGCGAGGAATCAAAAATATGCAGGTACATCTGGCCCGGCGTGCCGTCGGGGTTGGTGGTTTGGGTCCACATCGGCCCGCCGAAGACCGAGTCCCAGTTGTTGGGGTAGCCGGATTCGGGGGCGTCCCGGAAGATGAAGCGGTCGCGTTCGGGCGATCCCGGGTCGGATGCCAGAGCTTCTTGGAACCATGGATGCTTATCGGAGCAGTGGTTCGGCACGAGGTCGACGATGACGCGCAGCCCAAGCTCATGGGCTCGGGCAACGAGCCGGTCGTAGTCCTCCAAGGTGCCGAACAGTGGGTCTACGTCGCAGTAGTCCGATACGTCGTATCCGGCGTCCTTCTGGGGCGAGGCGAAGAAGGGGGAGAGCCAGATGGCATCGACGCCCAAGGCGGCCAGAGAGTCCAAACGCTGGGTCATGCCCGGCAGATCGCCCATTCCATCGCCGTTTGAATCTGCAAACGAGCGTGGATAAATCTGGTAGATCACCGACGAGCGCCACCACTCGTCGCCGTTGGACGTGGGGGAAGAGTCGGCGGAGGAACGCATTTGAGTCATGACGGTAACCATAAAGGAAAAATCACCACATGTAAACGCTTTCACTTTTATTGAAGGTAGCTCTTGAGGCGAACGTGGGCGTGAAGCGAGGTTCCGGGTTTTCAAACTGATTTTATGGATCTTCTTGTCAATCTTCATGATCTATGCCACTCTGGAAACGCTTACAATTAAGTTGTGGATTACAGCTCGAATGATCCCGACCCAAGGGCTGCAGCATGATGTATCCCGGCGGTCCTCTGGACAAAGTTGTCATGAAAGGACATCCCATGAAGGTGAAGAAGCGTTCCCTGCTCTGGGGCACAGCTATGACCGCCGTCGCGGCACTGTCATTGACTGCCTGCGGAACCGGCGGCGGCACCGCCCCCGAAACCTCGCCCGCCACCGAGCAGTCCTCGCCAGCCGCTGACGCCGGTTCGCTGACGGTGTGGGTTGATGCCAACCGTGAACCTGTGCTCAAGGAAGCGGCCGCTGACTTCAAAAAGCAGTCGGGTGTTGACGTCAAGCTTGTCATCAAGGACTTCTCTAAGATCCAAGAGGACTTCCTTAAGCAGGTGCCCACCGGCAAGGGGCCTGACATCACCATTGGAGCCCACGACTGGCTGGGCAACCTGGTGAACAACGGCGTCGTCCAGCCGGTGGAATTGGGGGACAAGGCAGCAGGCTTCCAAGACGTGGCAATCAACGCCATGAGCTACGAAGGCAAGACCTATGGCGTGCCCTATGCCACCGAAAACCTGGCGCTGCTGCGCAACAAAAAGCTCGCCGACAAGGCACCTGCCACCTTTGACGAGATGATCGCCCAGGGGGAGAAGGCCGGTACCGAATTCCCATTCCTGGTCCAGGTCTCTGAGGTCGGCGACCCATTCCACCTCTACCCGTTCCAGACGTCATTCGGCGCACCGGTCTTCGGCACCGATGACAAGGGAGCCTACAACCCGAAGGATCTGCAGATCGGCAACGAAGGCGGCCAGGAGTTCGCCAAGTGGCTGGCCGAGCAGGGCAAGGCAGGCACGTTGAAGACCTCGGTCGATGCTGACATCGCCAAGGAAAAGTTCGTTTCCGGAGACTCGCCATTCCTGCTCACCGGCCCATGGAACGTCGATGCGGTGAAGAAGGCCAAGATCGACTTGGCCATCGACCCGATCCCCAGCGCAGGCGGCAAGGACGCCCAGCCGTTCGTAGCGGTCCAAGGCTTCTTCGTCTCATCCAAGACAGAGAACCTGCTGGCGGCTACCGAGTTCTTGACCAACTACATTGGCACCGCCGAGGTGCAGACCAAGCTCTATGAAGTGGGCAACCGGCCGCCGGCCAACAAGCAGGCATTCGAAGCCGCCAAGGCCGACGAAGCCATCGCCGCCTTCGGCGCGGTAGGGGAGAACGGCGTGCCCATGCCGAATATCCCGGAAATGGCAGCCGTCTGGGAATTCTGGGGTGTCGCCGAGGCTGAAATCATCAACGGCAAGGCCGACCCGGTCAAGCGCTGGAAGCAGATGACCGCCGATATCCAGAAGGCGATTTCCAAGTAGTCTCTGCCCTCATCCACCCATCGGGGCAGCGCACCGCACCTGGCCGCTGCCCCGATTCACTACCCGGGAATACCTGAACGATGTCACTGACCCAAGAGCGCAAGCCGCCGCAACTGTCGCCGGCCGCCCGCCGTTTCGCCCACGCCTCCTCCACCTCGCTGGGAGCCATGCTGGCCAAGATCATCATGATCGCCATCGTGGATGCCACAGCACTTTTTGCGCTGTTCACCGCCATCGGCCGTGAAGCCTGGGCCATTGCAGGGGTCATTGCGGCGATCACCGCCGCGATCAACCTGGTGTACTTCAAGCGCGGCTGGCTGCCTGCCAAATACCTGCTGCCGGGCACCATCTTCCTGCTGATCTTCCAGGTCTTCGTCATCGGCTATACCGGGTACATCGCCTTCACCAACTACGGCTCGGGCCACAACTCGACCAAGGAGGACGCGGTGATGGCGCTGCTGCAGTCGAACCAGGAGCGCGTCCCGGATTCTCCGGCCTACCCGGTGACAGTCCTTGAACGCGATGGGCAGCTCTCGCTGCTGGTCACCAGGGACGGGACCAAGATGATCGGCGACAGCGATGATGCGCTGGCCCCCGCCAGCGATGCCGATCTTGCCGGCTACACCCAGCTGCAGTTCGCCGACCTGCTGGGGCGCCAGCAGGAAGTGACTTCGCTGCGGGTGCCGATCAGCCAGGACCCGGCGCAGGGTTCGCTGCGCACCTCGGACGGGCGCACCGCCTACCAATATGTCTCCAACCTCGTGTACGACCAGGCCGCAGACACCATGACCGACTCGAAAACCGGCGTGGTCTACTCGGATACCGGGGTCGGGGCATTCACCGCCGGCGACGGGACGCAGCTGATGCCCGGCTGGTCCATCAACGTGGGATTCGAGAACTTCACCCGGGCCTTCACCGACTCGTCCATCCGCTCTGCCCTGGCCTCGGTCACCGTGTGGACCTTCGCCTTCGCCTTCCTGTCAGTGGCGACGACCTTCTTCCTGGGCCTGTTCCTGGCGATCGTGTTCAACGACATGCGGATGAAGGGCAAGAAGTTCTACCGCGTCATCTCGATTCTTCCCTATGCCTTCCCGGCATTCCTCGGCGGCCTGGTGTGGGCAGGCATGCTCAACCGCGACTTCGGCTTCATCAACCAGGTCATCTTCGGCGGGGCGCAGATCCCGTGGCTCACCGATCCGTGGCTGGCCAAGTTCTCGGTGCTTTGGGTCAACTTGTGGCTGGGCTTTCCCTATATGTTCCTGGTCTGCACCGGTGCGCTGCAGTCGATCCCCGATGAGCTGGCCGAAGCGGCAAAGATCGACGGGGCCAAACCCTTCCAGATCTTCCGCCTGATCAAGCTGCCGCTGCTGCTGGTCTCCGTGGCTCCGCTGTTGATCAGCTCCTTCGCCTTCAACTTCAACAACTTCAACGTGATCTACATGCTGACCGAGGGCGGCCCGCGGCTTGAAAATGCGGGGCTGAATGTGGGATCTACCGACATCCTGATCTCCATGGTCTACAAGGTCGCCTTCGTCGGATCGCAGCGCGACTACGGGTTGGCCAGCGCGTTTTCGATCATCATCTTCGTACTGGTCGCCTTGATCGCTGTCATCAGCTTCAAGCAGACCAAGGCCCTGGAGGAGCTGAACTAATGAGCACCTACACCCCGGTTCCCACAAAGCGCCGCAGCCTGCGCAAATGGTTCGCCGCCACCGGCTGGCGGCACCTGATCGGCATCGCCCTGTGCATCTACGCCGCCTTCCCGCTGCTCTATGTGCTCTCGGCCTCGCTGAACCCCGACGGCACCCTGCTGTCCTCCAACGGGCTGTTCTCCCGCATCGGCGTGCAGAGCTACCAGGACCTGTTCGCCAATCCCCAACGGCCCTTCGCCGCCTGGTTCGGCAACACCCTGTTCATCGGGCTGACCACCGCCGCGGCCTCGGTCTTCATGGGTGCCTTGGCGGCCTACAGCTTCTCCCGGATGCGCTTCACCGGCCGGCGCTTTGGGCTGGTCAGCCTGCTGGTCGTGCAGATCTTCCCGCAGCTGCTGGCAGTGGTGGCGATCTTCATCCTGCTCTCTAGCGTGGGCGACGTCTTCCCGGCGCTGGGCATCGACAACCAGATCGCGCTGATCATGGTGTACCTGGGCGGGGCGCTGGGCGTGAACACCTACCTGATGTACGGCTTCTTCAACACGATCCCGGTGGAGATCGACGAGGCGGCGAAGATCGACGGCGCCGGACACGCGCGGATCTTCTTCACCATCGTGCTGCGCCTGGTCGCACCGATCCTCGCGGTGGTGGGGCTGCTGTCATTCATCTCCAGCACCTCCGACTTTGTGATCGCTTCCGTGGTGCTGGTCTCGCCGGAAAACCAGACGCTGGCCGTGGGCCTGTATTCCTATGTCTCCGAGGAGTTCACCTCCAACTGGTCGGTGTTCGCCGCCGGCGCGGTGCTCGCCGCGCTGCCGGTGATGGCGCTGTTCCTCTTCCTGCAGAAGTACATCGTCGGCGGACTGACCGCCGGCGCCGGAAAGTAGGACCCTGCAGGCAGGGGCAACTAAGCTGAAAGGCATGAAGTCCTTTCTGCCCCGAGCCGCCCGGAACTATCTTGAGCAGCTGCGCCGCGAGCTGAGCTTCCTCACCGAGGAAGAGCGCGCCGCGGTCCTTGAACAGACCCGGGCGCAGATCCTGAACCTTCCCGGCAAGGGCCGGCGCAAGGCAGATCTGCTGCGGCTGATGGGAGAGCCGCAGGCGGTGGCGGCGGGATTCAGCCGCACCGAACCGCAGGAGCTGAAGGTCAGCAGCGGCCGGCAGTTCCTCACCCGCATCCTGGCCTGGCCGATCTTCGCCCTGTCGCTGCTCACCGCGGCCATGATCATTTTCAGCCCCGGGTCCATGACGCTGCTGCCTGAACGCCCCATCGGCTTGGCCGAGGGTTCTTGGCTGGGCTCGGCCTCCGAGCTTGAGCAGGTCATTGGCTCCTACATCCTGCTGATTGCCATGATCCCCGTGGTCTTCAGCCTGCTCCCGCTGGTGCTGCGCGGCGCGGCCGGGTTCATCGCCGCATTGCTCGGCGCCCTGGCCACCAGCGCTGCGGCCGTTCTGGGGTTCAATTCGCTGGGCGCGTTCCTGATCCCGCTGGCGGTGCTGCTCTGGGCCCAGGTCTTCACCCCGCTGCTGATGATGCGCGGTTCCATGGCCCGCCCGGGGCCCGGCTGGCTGGTCGCCGCCGCGCTGGGGCTGCTCGCCTCGGTGGCGGCGGCCACCTGGCAGGGACTGCAGGGATTTGCCGGCGAACCATGGCTGGTCCTTGCGCCGGCCTGCGTGCTCGGGATCTTGGCGCTGCTGCTGCCGATGAGGTGGCGTTGGGCGAACATCGCGCTGATCGCCGCCGGGCTGCTGGTCATGGCGGCCGGCTGCGCCGCCTCGCTGCCAAGCATGTACCAGGCGCCGCTGGTGTGGCCGTGGCTGGCAGGGGCCATGTCCTTTGCCGTCGGGCATCTCGCCTTGGCGGCGGGCATGTGGCATGAGCGGGCGCGTAACCTTCTGGCGCTGCTCTAAACACTTTGCGCCTGATCTGGCTTAAGTGCAGGTGCGCGGATATGCTCCTGCCATGAGTGAACAACCGGCTGTTGGGGAGCCTGGCGAGGAGAATCCGCCGGTAAAGCGGGGGCGCGGCCGGCCGCGCAAGGATTCGGCCTTCGCGCCGCTGAGCAGGGAGCGCATTGCCGCGGCCGCCTTGGAGATCGCCGGGGCCGAAGGCTACGCGGCGCTGACCATGCACCGGCTGGCGGCCGCCGTGGATGCCACGCCCAGGGCCTTGTACAACTACGTGGCCGACCGGCGCGAGGTCGTGAACATGGTCATCGAGCTGTTCGTCGCCCAGAGCCCGTTCATCGAATTGGACCCGCAGCATTGGGAGCGATCGCTGCGCGAGATCTACCACGAGTCGCGCAAGGCCTACCGGGCCTACCCGCTGGCTTCATTGGTACCAGTGGAAGACTCGGTCCAGGTGGACAGCGGACCGCGGCGCACCGAGCTGATGGAACGCCTGCTGGACTTCTACACCAAGGTCGGCTTGAGCCTGCAGCAGGCGCTGGCGCTGACCCGCTCGCTGGAGCGCGAGGTCTTCGGGTTCGTGCTGCAGGTGGACTACTACTTCGACCGCAATCCGGCGATCGGCCGCACCTACGTCTCCCGGGCGGTGCCCGAGCAGTGGCTGGACCGCTACCCGCAGATCCAGGCTCCGCTTTCGCGCCAAGCGCTGACGCTGCCCGAACAGAACAGCGACGAGCTCTTCGAGGAGCTGATCGAGCTGCGCATCCTTGCAGTGCGCGGGATGCTCGCCTGAGCAATGCCCAAGGGCTGATACCCGCGATAGCCGGGTGCGGGAATATCCCGCGGGCGGCGGTTGCTGTACCAGGTGGGGCTTGCTGCGCCGTTGGCAGCCGGGCTCTCCCACGTCACCGCCGTTCTAAGGTCGTCCATGTCAACGAAGCCGCAGTCATCGAAGAACTTCCCGCCGCCGGCCTCCGCGTCTGCCGCGGCGGCTGGAGACCCGGAACAACTCTCCGGCGCCGCCCGCAACAAGCTGCTGGGCGTGCTGCTGGCGGTGATGTTCATGTCGCTGGTTTCGGTGAGCATCGTGAACGTGGTGCTGCCATCCATCCAGTCCTCGCTGAATGCCAGCGAAGCAGACATGCAGTGGGTACTGGCAGGCTATGCGCTGACCTTCGGCGTGGTGCTGGTGGCGGCCGGGCGCGCAGGGGACCTGCTGGGCCGCGGCATGATGTTCATCGCCGGCGTGGTGATCTTCACCGGCGCCTCGGTACTGGCGGGTCTTGCCAGCGACCCGATGCAGCTGAACATCGCGCGCTTTGTCATGGGCATTGGCTCCGGCCTGCTCAACCCCCAGGTCATGGGCCTGATCCAGCAGCACTTCCGCGGCGCCGCCCGCGGTCGGGCTTATGGGTTCTTGGGCACCATCGTCGGCTTCTCCGTGGCGATCGGCCCGGTCATGGGCGGCCTGCTCATCGACTGGCTGGGAGCCGACGCCGGATGGCGCGCCACCTTCCTGGTCAACGTGCCCATCGGCCTGATTGCGGTGCTCATCGCCTTCTTCTGGCTGCCCAAGCCGCTGTTCACCATGCCGGCCGGCAAACTGGACCTGGACCCGGTGGGCACGATCCTGCTGGCAGTGGGCATTTTCGCCTTCCTCTTCCCCTTTGTGCAGGGGCGCGAAAACCCGCTGCTGTGGTCGCTGCTGGCGGTGGCGCTGGCGTGCCTGGTCCTGTGGGTTGTGTGGGAAAAGCGCTATAAGCAGCGCGGCGGGGCGCCCATGGTGGAGCTGGCGCTGTTCAAGATTCCCAGCTTCACCAACGGCACGCTGATTGCCGGCATGTACTTCATGGGCGTGTCCAGCGTCTGGGTGCTGGTGGCGATCTACGTGCAGCAGGCCCGTGGATTCAGCGCCCTGGAGGCCGGACTGGTCGCCCTGCCGGCGGCCCTGTTCTCTGCGCTCTCGGCCCACATTGCCGGCAAGTTCGTGATGACCGCCGGGCGCCGGCTGGTCATCGGCGGCACGCTCAGCGCGCTGTTCGGCCTGCTGGGAACCATCGCCGTGGTGGAGCTCGAAGCCCGCGGCATGATGAGCATCTGGTGGCTGCTGCTCTCGCTGTCATTCATCGGCATGGCCCAGGGCTTCATCATCTCGCCGAACCAGGCACTGACCCTGATGGAAGTTCCGGTGCAGAATTCGGGCAGCGCCGGAGGGCTGATGCAGACCTCGCAGCGCGTGGGCACGGCGGTCGGCATCGCAGTGATCACCGCGGTCTTCTACGGGATGAACCATCTTGCCGGCTACGCCACGGCGATGACGCTGTCCTTCGTCGCGATCATCCTGCTGGTGCTGGTCACCCTGTGGATCGCGGTGGTGGATTGGCGCCACGGCCACGGCAGCGAACTGCAGGCCCACCCGTCCGCTCCCGCCGCCGAATAACCGCGAAAAGCACTGGTCGCAAGCCAAGCGCTGGCCTAGGCTTGAGCCATGAAACGACTTTTTGCACTCCTTGCGGCATCGTCGCTGGTGCTGGCCCTGGCCGCCTGCGGTTCGCAGGACCGGCCGGCTGAAACCGCCGCGGCGGATCCGGGCGGCGCCTGGGGCAGCCACGAGGCAGGCAAGCCCTGGCTGAACCTCGGGGCCGACGGCGCGCTGACCGGAAATGACGGCTGCAATTCCCTGAGCGGCACGTGGACCAAGACCAAGGACGGGGCCGACTTCGGCGCCATCGCGAGCACCAAGATGTACTGCGAGGGCGTGGACTCGTGGCTGGGCAGCGCGGCGACGGCAACGCTCCAGCAGGACACGCTCACCGTCAAGGATGCCAAGGACCAGGTCATCGGCACCCTGCAGCGCTCCAAATAGCCGGCTAGGAATACTGCACGCGCACCGTGCCGGCGTTGACCTCCCACCGGGCATCCAGCCTGACGTTCTCCAGCATCCTCCGGTCGTGCGTGACCAACAGCAGCGCGCCCTCATAGGATTCGAGCGCCTGCTCCAGCTGTTCGATGGCCGGCAGGTCCAGATGGTTGGTCGGCTCGTCGAGCACCAGCAGGTTCACGCCGCGCGCCTGCAGCAGGGCCATGGAGGCGCGGGTGCGTTCGCCGGGGGACAGGTCCTTGACCAGCGAGGCGGTTTGCGCGGCCTTCAGGCCGAATTTGGCAAGCAGCGTGCGGGCCTCGGAGGAGGAATACTCGGGCACCGCCGCTTCGAAGGCGGAGCCCAAATCGAGCTCGGCGGACAGCTGGCTGCGGGCCTGGTCGATCTGCCCGATGGCTACCGAGGTTCCCAGCGTGCTGCTGCCCGAATCGGGCTGCAGCTGGCCGAGCAGCAGGTCGAGCAGGGTCGACTTTCCGGCGCCGTTGGGCCCGACAATGCCGATGCGGTCCCCTGCATTGACCTGCACGGACACCGGGCCGAAGGTGAAGCTGCCCAGGTTCAGCACCGCTTCGTTCAGCGTGCACATCACCGATGAGCCGCGCGGGGCGGCGGCGATGGAGAACTGCAGTACCCATTCCTTGCGCGGCTCGGCCACCTCTTCCAGCCGGGCGATGCGCGATTCCATCTGGCGCACCTTGGCCGCCTGCTTGGTCGCCGATTCGCTGTTGGCGCGGCGCTTGAGCTTGTCGCTGTCCGGAGCCTTGCGCATAGCATTGCGCACGCCCTGGGAGGACCATTCGCGCTGGGTCCGGGCCCGGGCTTCGAGATCTGCCTTCTGCCCCTTGAACTGCTCATAGGCCTCGCGGGCATGGGTGCGGTTGACCTCGCGTTCCTGCAGGTAGGAATCGTAGCCGCCTTCATAGACTGCCACCTGATTCTGCGCCAGATCCAGCTCGATGATGCCTGTGGTGCAGCGGGCCAGGAATTCGCGGTCGTGCGACACCAGAATCACCGGGGAGCGCAGCGAAGCGACGAACTTCTCCAGGCGCTGCAGGCCGTCCAGGTCCAGATCGTTGGTCGGCTCGTCGAGCAGCACCACGTCGAACCGGGAGAGCAGCAGGCTCGCCAGGGCGACGCGGGCGACCTGTCCACCGGACAGCGCAGTCATCAAGGTATCCTCGGGCAGGGTGAACCCGAGGTCGGCTAGGGTCGCGGGGATCCGTTCATCCAAGTCCATAGCACCCGATGCCATCCAATGGTCAAAGGCGGTCGCATAGGCGTCCTCTGCTTCGGAAGTGCCTGTACCCAGGGATTCGGCAGTAGCTTCCATGGCGGCGGTGGCAGCGGCGCAGCCGGTGCGCCGGGCGATGTAGCCGGCAATGGTTTCACCGGCGATGCGCTCGTGCTCCTGCGGCATCCAGCCGATGAACGCCGAGGCCGGCGCCGTCGACACGCCGCCGCCCTGGGGCGTATCTGCGCCGGCCAGCAGCCGCAGCAAGGTGCTCTTGCCTGCCCCATTGGCGCCGACCACCCCGTAGACATCCCCGGGGGCGGCGGTGAAGTTCAGATTGGCGAAGAGTGTACGGTGGGTATGTCCGCCAGTCAGATCCTTGGCGACAAGCGTTGCAGTCATAGGTTCAAGTTTAGGGGGAGAGCGGCCATGACCTACGAGAGGGTATCCGCTGTGCTCTTCTTCGTGCTCATTATCGCCCCGGTGCTCGTGTCAGTGGGCGCCGGACTTGGAGTGCATCGCCGGGGCCGCCGCGAGGCATTGAAGATCTATCTGGGAACCGGGGCCTTCTTGGCCCTGGTCTATGCGTTCCTGGCGCCGCTCGTGGCCAACTGGCTGGTTCCGCCGCCCTATGACCCCGCATTTGCCGGTGGCCGAGGACTGGATCTTCGGGGTGTCGGACTTGTCATCGCGGGCTGGCTGGGCGGAGCAGCAGGACTTGTGGCCACCGTGGTGAGCTTTACCGTCTACTGGCTGCGAAGTTCCAAAGCACGCACCACCTGATCGCGGTGCACCTGGGAGAAGTCTTCGTAGTAGGCGCCGACGTAGTTGAAATTCTGCGGCTGGCGCAGGATGAACGCCTGGTCGCACCACCCAAGCAGCACTGTGCTCATCTGCTCGGGTCCGACTGGCAGGGCGACAATGATCTGGTGAGGATGCTGTTCGCGCACCACCTGCAAGGCGGCGAACATACTGGCGCCAGTGGCGATCCCGTCGTCGCAGATGATGACGTTCTTTCCCTCTAGCGCGGGATTGTAGTCAGCAAAGAACTTCGCTTGAGCACTGAGATCGGCGGTGGCACCGAGCCGCTGGCTCTCCAGCTCGTCCTCGCCGAAGTAGCAGATGGCGCGACGCCTGATTTCTTGGTTGAAGTAGCTGGCCTGTTCATGTTGATAGCTGGCGATAGCGCCGAAGGCCAGCTCGGGGTTACTGGGCACACCGAGCTTTTTGACCGCAACGACGCCAAGTTCGGCACCCAGGCTTTGAGCAACCGGAGCCGCAACTGGGACGCCTCCGCGAAGAAGTCCCAATACGGTATAGTCCGCAGCCGGCAGCGACAAGGCGAGATTCATGCCCAGTACGGAACCTGCGTGCGTGCGGTTTGAATACTTTGTGTGATCTTCAGCCTTCATATCCCAAGTCTTGCCCAACGTTGTGCAAAGTCAAGGGATGACTAGCTCATACGCAGATTTCTAGACCAGGCCCAGCAAGCGGCGGGTCTTTGCATACTTCGCGGCAAGTCGTTCTCGGGTTGCATCATCGAGCAGCGCAGTGCGGGCAGGATCTGTGTTGTCTGCCAGATCCGCTTCCTTGACCAACAGTGCCAGAGGATTCGAGCGTATGCCTTGGCAATATTCCTCCATGCTCTGTCCGGGAATTTTGCTGAGGAGCTCTACCGCGGACACCACCTCGTTGCTGATGCCCTTTTTGAGTAGATCAAGCGCGGTAATAGAAGTATCTTCAATGACGTCGTGCAGCCAAGCGGTTGCCACTGCTTGTTCGCTTCCGCCCAGCCGATTCGCGTGACCCGCCACTCGTGCAGGGTGGCCGATATAAGCGGCACCAAGCTTGTCCACCTGGCCGTCATGGGCCTCGGTTGCAATGGATTTTGCCAGTTCTACTTCTGGTGTTGGCACAGTTCCTCCCGGTGATTGATCTAATTCTCATGCTAGGCCACCTCGCCGACGCAAAGCCGCAGGTTTCTAATCTTAAATTCGAAAGTATTTTCGAACAGATTTGCACAATGACTGTATGACTCGTACGGAAAGGCGTAAAATAGGAGTATGTCCGAACAGCGTGGAGAAGACAATGCTTCACTCGAAGAACTTCGCAAGGCGTCTCAGTTCTTCGACGGACTACCTGGCGCCAATGAACAGCTGGCTCACCACCTCGCGGTTGCGTTGACTGAAGGCAGCGACCAGCTTGCCGTTTCATTATTGGAATTCTCCCGGCGCTTCCAGAGCTTCTATCTTTCCCTCATTGCTCGGGCCGTACACAGGCTTTATGTACTTCACGCGGATGCCAATGGGAAGTTGCGCGTAGACGTGAAGCGTGGGGATGCCCACGCAATCTGCATGGCCCTTCGCATCTCTCCTTACTCGGCAATGAACTTCTACGAAAATCTCGCATACTTGGTTGCCGAAATGCCCTACACCTTGCATCGGCTGGAAGACGGAGATCTAACTGGCGACCAGCTGTTCGCTCTGCTTTCGCCCTTGCATGCGGGAAATGCTGAGGACCGGACGGCCTTCGACACGATTTACAAGAACAACCCAGCCATTTTCGATGCAGCCAGCGTCAACGAATGCAAAGACATCACTGCAAAGTTTATGATGACCCGCCACGACGTAGACATGAGCGAAGAACTGACAAAGCAGCGTGCACGCAGGGATGTTCGATTCCGGAAGACGAAATCAGGAATGAGCATTAATGCCCAAGTTCCAGCTGAGGCTGGAGTGTCCGTCAAGGCTGCATTGGAAGAGATGGTGAACAAGGCCAAGAAAAATGGTGATGAACGATCTGGTAGCCAGCTGCGTGCTGACTTTTTGATCGAAGCTTTCACCAGCACAGGAAATGGTTCTTATTTGCCCGAAACGCTTCATGTCGGTCTAGTGATGACAGATGAAAGTCTCATCATGGGCAAACCGGGTACTTCCTACATGCCTGGCTATGGGGATATACCTGCCGAGTATGCAAAAAACTTGATCATGGAATACGAGCAACTGCATGAGCAGCAAGGCTCGGTCACAGATGAACAGAACGCCGTATTTGCGGCGCGTTCAGAAGCGATCATTAAGTTGCGACGCCTGTATTTAGGCCCCAATAAGCAGGATTTGGTGGGTATGGACTCGCGGGAACGCTTGTTCACCGGCGGATTGAGGAATTTGATCAAGCTGAGGGACCGCTATTGCCGGACTCCGTATTGCAACAATCTTGCTCAGGAAGCTGATCATGTGCAGCAGGCAGCAAAGGGCGGCGCAACGGATGCCGCGAACAGTGCGATGCGGTGTAAGCAATGCAATCTGGCCAAAGAAGCACCAGGTTGGGACGAAGAGGTTGAGTCCTCCGGTCCTCACAGTATCCAAGTGCGCCCATATCCCGGGGTGAAGTACGGGTCGACGTCGCCTCCAATTCGAGGGGCGTGGTTGGAGTCTAGGGAACAGTACGAATTGATGGAGCTGCAGTTCCCTGTAGCGAGGGAAGGTCGGTTGCTGCCAATTAATGATGGGCGGCTCTGACTCTTCACATGGGTGCTGGTTCGGTGGAGGTTATCTCCGCTTGAATCAGCACCCTTGTGTGTTTAGTCCTTCTCAGACAAACTACTGTGTTCCTATGGATGACATCTATGGACTCTGGGGCCAAAAGGGCAATTATGGCGAACCGTGGCTGGAACTGGCGTCGAACGGACAGGCCGCTGGAAGCGACGGATGCAATAGAATCTCAGGCACTTTTGAAGTTCACGAAGGCCATATTAGCTTCGGCCCGATCCTAAGCACGCTGATGTATTGCCAAGGTGTGCAAACGTGGCTGGGCGCTGCGAGCTCTGCGGAAATCAATGATGGGCAGTTGGAAATCTTTGATCTCGCTGGCCAATCGATTGGTGTTTTGAAGCGCTAGAAAGCCCGGTGCGGTGGCTGAAGTTCAGGGAAAAACTTTGCCGCCACACCGGGCTTTTGGTCTAGCTGGAAGACTCTAGGGTTTAGAGCTGGTTGCCCAGCTTGAAGCCCTTGGAAGCCTGACCGTGGTACGAGCCGTCCTCGTCGCCTGCACGGGTGTAGGAGAAGCCGTCGGCGCCGATGGTGACCTCAAGCTCGGAGTCATCGGTGCGCTCGATGACTTCCTGGACGTTGCCGTCCAGGTCCAGAACCTTGGAAGCCTCGGTGTACCACGAAGGCACAACAGGGTTGCCCCACCAGTCGCGGCGCTGGTTGTCGTGCACGTTCCAGGTGATGGTCGGGTTGTCCGGATCACCGGTGTAGTAATCCTGGGTGTAGATCTCGATGCGGTGGTCATCTGGATCCAGGATGTACAGGTAGAACGCGTTGGACACACCGTGGCGGCCTGGGCCGCGCTCGATGCGGTCCGAGATGCGCAGTGCGCCCATCTTGTCGCAGATCTGGATGATGTTGTGCTTCTCGTGGGTGGAGAAGGCAACGTGGTGCAGGCGTGGGCCGTTGCCACCGGTCAGCGCGGTGTCGTGGACGGTGCCCTTGCGGTGCATCCATGCTGCGTAGGTGGTGCCTTCGTCATCCTGGATGTCCTCGGTGACGCGGAAGCCCAGGTCTTCGAGGTACTTGCGGCCGCGTGGCACGTCCGGGGTGACCTGGTTGAAGTGGTCCAGACGGACCAGCTCGCCGGCCGAGTACAGGTCGTAGCGCATGTGCAGGCGCTCGACGTGGGTGGTCTCGAAGAAGAACTCGTATGGGAAGCCCAGTGGATCCTCGACGCGGACCGAATCGCCGATGCCGCGCACAAAGCCTTCCTTGCGGCGCTCGGTGCGGCAGCCCAGTTCCTTGTAGTAGGCCTCTGCTGCGTCGACCTCAGCGGTGGAGCGGACGCGGAATGCCATGGCCTTAAGCGCTGCGACTGGGCCCTTGGTCAGCACCAGGTTGTGGTGGATGAACTCTTCGAAGGAACGCAGGTAGATCTGGTTCTCATCTTCGTAGGACACGTGCAGGCCCAGGACGTCCACGTAGAAGTTGCGCGAGCGCTCCAGGTCGGTGACGACCAGTTCGGCGTAGGCACAGCGCAGGATATCCGGTGCTGGAACCGATGGCTTAGGGATTTCGTTGCTCATGACTTTGCTCCTTTGCAAGCAGAAAATTAGTGGTTAGGCGCCGAACTTAGGGGTGTGGACATCGCCGAGGGTGATGTGCACTGCCTGCTGGTCGGTGTAGAAGTCGATCGAGCGGTAGCCGCCCTCGTGGCCCAGGCCCGAAGCCTTCACGCCGCCGAATGGCGAACGCAGGTCGCGGACGTTGTGGGAGTTGAGCCACACCATGCCGGCCTCGACGTTCTGCGCGAAGTTGTGTGCGCGCTTCAGGTCGTTGGTCCAGACGTAGGCAGCTAGGCCGTACTTGGTGTTGTTGGCCAGCTGAAGTGCTTCCTCATCGGTGTCGAATGGGGTGATGGCGACGACTGGGCCGAAGATCTCTTCCTGGAAGATGCGGGCATCCGGTGCCACGTCGGCGAACACGGTCGGGGCGACGTAGGAGCCGTTTTCCTGGCCCTCCGGCAGGTTCTCTGGGCGGCCGCCGCCGGCCAGCAGGCGACCTTCGGACTTGCCGATTTCCACGTAGCTCATGACCTTGTCGTAGTGCTCTGGGTGGACCAGTGCGCCGACCTGGGTGGCTGGATCGTGCGGATCGCCGACCTTGATGTTCTTGGCGCGGGCAGCGTAGGCCTCGGTGAACTTCTCGTAGATGCCGCGCTGGACCAGGATGCGCGAGCCGGCGGTGCAGCGCTCGCCGTTCAGCGAGAAGACGCCGAACAGGGTGGAGTCGATGGCTGCGTCGAAGTCTGCATCGTCGAACACGATGGCAGGGGACTTGCCGCCCAGCTCCATGGACATGCCCTTGAGGTTCTCCGCGCAGTTGCGGAAGATCAGCTGGCCGGTGGAGGATTCGCCGGTGAAGGAGATCAGTGGAACGCCCGGGTGCTTGACCAATGCGTCGCCGGCTTCTTCGCCCATGCCGTTGACCAGGTTGAAGACGCCCTTTGGCAGGCCTGCTTCTTCGAAGATGGTGGCCCACAGGGAAGCGGAGAGCGGGGTGAACTCGGCTGGCTTGAGCACCACGGTGCAGCCCGAAGCGATGGAAGGTGCGAGCTTCCAGGATTCAAGCATGAACGGGGTGTTCCATGGGGTGATCAGGCCGGCAACGCCGATTGGCTTGCGGTTCACGTAGTTCAGCTGGGTGCCAGGGACCTTCAGCGCGGTGTCGTGCTGGGCGACGATCAGATCGGCGAAGAAGCGGAAGTTCTCAGCGGCGCGCTGTGCCTGGCCCTTGGCCTGGGTGATCGGCAGGCCGGTGTCAAAGGTTTCCATCTCGGCCAGGCGGTCCTGCTGTGCGACGACGGCGTCGGCGATCTTGTACAGCACGTTGGCGCGCTCGCGCGGCTTCATCTTGGGCCATGGGCCGTTCTTGAAGGCCTCGGTGGCGGCGGCGACGGCGGCGTCGATGTCTGCCTTCTGGCCTGCGGCTGCGGTGGTGTACGCGGTGTTGGTTACCGGGTCGAGCACCTCGAAGGTTTCGCCGCCGATGGAGTCGACGAATTCACCGTTGATGTAGTGCTGGATCTTGGCCGGCAGGTTTTCTGGAACGAAGTGCTTGCTCATCAGCGGGCATTTCCTTTCGTACTGAAGGTTTGGTCGTGCAAATTTGGGTGGAGCTTGGGTTAGATCACGCTGGGCGGCATCCCGGCGGCCTGCAGGTAGGCGTTCAGGGTGTTGGCCCGGTGTTCACGTGCCGCGGTTTCGATCTGGGCCGGGGTGGCGTGGCCCGCGATCAAGTCCAGCAGCGCATCGTGTTCGGCAACCGAGGCCTTGGCCCGGTTCGGAATGTGGGTGAAGGAGCTGGCGCGCATGGCGGCGAGCCTGCGCCAGCCGCGCTGCACCAGATCCAGGATGTGCGGGTTGGGGCACTGTCCGTAGAGCAGCTGGTGGAACTCGGTGTTCATCCGGGTGAATGCCACCGGATCGAAATCCTCAAGGCACTGGCGCATCTTGTCGTTCAGCTCCCGCGCCTGGGCCAGCCAGGCCGCGTCCATCGCATCGGCGGCCAGGGCAGTGGCCGCAGGTTCGATGATCATCAGCGTCTGCATGGTGTGCAGGTACAGCGTCGAATCCACATGGGCGACGGTGGCGCCCACATTGCGGGTGAAGTGCACCAGCCCCTCGGCTTCCAGCCGGCGGATCGCCTCGCGCACCGGAACCACCGAGCAGCCAAGCTCTGCGGCGATGGTGCCCAGCACCAGGCGGTAGCCCGGGGAGTACGCGCCATTGGTGATGCGCTCGGAGACCAGCTGGTAGGCGGCCTCGGATTTCGACGGGCTCATTACAGCTGCCATGAGTCCAGTTCCGGCTTGCCGGCTTCCTTCCAAGCGGTGAACTTGGCCTTCCACTCGGCGTTCATTGGGAACAGGCCTTCGATGCCGTGTCCGCGCTTGACCATTTCGAAGATGAATTCGTCGTTCTCCTCGGTGGCGAGGGCGGCCGCAGCCACCTGGGCCACCATGGCCGGCGGGATGACGACGATGCCGTCGGAGTCTGCCACGATCACATCGCCCGGCTGCACGGAAACGCCGCCGCAGGCCACGGTGATGTCGCGGTCCCAGGCCACGTGTTTGCGTCCCAGAACTGCAGGGTGCGCGCCGTTGTAGAAGACCGGGATGTCGAGGTTGGACACTGCGTCCAGGTCGCGCACGCCGCCGTCGGAGATGATGGCCGCGGCGCCCAGCTGCTGGGTGCGCAGGGCCAGGATGTCGCCCAGGGTGGCGGCGCCGGTTTCGCCGCGGGCCTCCATGACCAGGATCTCGCCCTCCTTGACGGCGTCGATGGCCTGCTTCTGGACGTTGTAGCCGCCGCCGTGGGACTTGAACAGGTCCTCGCGGTTCGGGATGTAGCGCAGGGTGGCGGCGGTGCCGATCACGCGCTGCATGCCCTTGGTGGCGCCCGGTACTTCGATGTTCACGTTGTTCAGGCCCAGCTTGCGCATGGTGCCGGACAGGGTAGCGGTGGCTACTGCCGCCAGTTGTTCTCGGACCTCTGCGGTCAGCGCGTCCTTGCCGGTCAGCTTTGGCTCAAGGCCTGCCGCTGCGCGGTCGCCGTAGGCATCTTCCTTGTCCTTCTCCAAGACCTTTGGCTGGTTGCCGAAGGCTGCGAATTCCTCGGTGCCCTGAACCGCGGTGGTCTTCAGCTTGCCGGTGGTGGCGCCGGAGATCAGGTCGGTGACTTCAACCTCGACGACGTCGCCCGGGAAGAACACGGTGGAGCCGGCCGGGGTGCCGGTGAGGATGACGTCGCCTGGGTACAAGGTCATCTGCTGGGAGAGGTCTGCGATGATCTGCGCGAAGGAGAAGAGCAGTTCGGAGGTGTCTGCGTCCTGGGCGATCTGGCCGTTGACCCAGGTCTGCACGCGCAGCTTGGAAGGGTCGATGGTGGAGGCATCCAGTGCTGCTGGGCCCATCGGGGTGTAGCCGTCGCCGGACTTGGAGCGGATGTTCGAACCCTTGTCCGCGTACTTCATGTCGTGCACGCCAAGGTCGTTGGAAGCGGTGATCGAGCCGACATAGCTCCATGCATCCTCGACCGAGACGCGGCGGGCTTCGGTGCCGATGATCAGCGCGATCTCGCCTTCGAAGGCCAGAAGCTCGGTGCCTGCCGGGCGCTCAACGGTTGAACCGGAGACTGCCAGGGAGGATGATGCTTTCATGAAGTAGCTCGGGAACTGTGGGGTGCGGCCGCGCTGCGCGGCGCGTGAAGAGTAGCTCAGGTGTACGGCCAAAACCTTGCCTGCCTGGCTGAAGGTTTCTTCGGTGACCGGAATCGGAGTGCTCATCGGTGATCTGCCCACTTTCGTCGTACATCAAATCGTATACGATTAGTTTGCTCGTTATCCCAGGCGATGTCAAGAGCCAACTCGCAAACAATATTCTCGGCTGTTTATTAGCCGAATTCTGCCTTGAGCAGGTTTCTGGAATCGGGGCTGCGCAGGGAGGTGAACGTGGCGTCTATCCGGCTGTCACGTGCTTCTTTTGTTATTCTGTGATCACTATGTCGAAGCATGTCTTGCCGGTGAAGATTGATCGAGGTACCGGTACTCCGGTCCTGTTGCTGCATGGTTTGGGGAACAATCACTGCAGTTGGGAATTCGTCCTTGAACACCTGGACTATTCGCGGCAGCGCGTGATCGCAGTAGATCTGCTGGGTTTTGGCGATGCGCCCAAGCCGGATGTCCAATACACCTTGGAGGACCACAGCGATGCGATCGCTGCGACGCTGGAGTCGTTGGGCCTTAAAGACATCGTGGTTGCCGGACATTCAATGGGCTGCAATATTGCCCTGGATCTGGTTACTAGACATCCCGAACTGGTGAGCAAGCTCGTGCTCTTCGGTGCACCCTTGTACCGGCGGGCCCCGCGTGGCGGAAAAATACGCAGTCTGCTGCGATCCGAGGGGCTGTACTTTTCATTGTTCGAGCTGGTGCAGCGTTCTCCCGAAGCAATTCAGGCAGGCGGGCAGCTGGCCGAGGAATACGTTCCGTTTGTCAAGGGCATGGAAATTACCGAGGAAACTTGGCCTGCCTACCGCAAGAGCCTTGAGAATACGATCATGCAGTTCGACAGCTACCGGCAGGCATGCAGCCTCGACATCCCGGCGGTGTTCGTCAACGGGATTTTTGACTTCTTTATCATCCGCGGCAATACCAATAGGGTTCAACTGAAGAACCGGAAGCATGTGCGGATCAAGCGTACGCGCGGACCGCATGAGCTGACACCAGCCCAAGGAAAGGTCGCCGCGCGAATCATCGGCAAGGCGTCGCGAAAAGCATTTAACTCTTGAAGCATCTGGTGCGGAAGAAAAGCATTGACTGACCAATGCTTTTCTCCGAAAAACGGCATTCGGCCCCCGGGATCACGTCAATAATCAGTGATTCCGGGGGCCGAAGTGCTGTGGCTGGTGGCTAGGCCTTGGCGGCCTGTGCCTCACGCTCGTCTGCCTCGCGCATGGCGCGCTCCACGCGTTCTACATCGCGGACGGCGCCCTTGTCTGCGGACAGGGCCATGGCTGCGTAGGCCCGCAGCGCAGGGGAGACCACGCGCTCGCGGTTTGCAGGACGGTAGCCGGTGGTGGCCAGCAGGCGTTCGCGGCGTTCTGCCAGAACTTCCTCGGAGACATTCAGGGTCAGATCGCGGGTGGGGATGTCGATGGAGACGATGTCTCCGTCTTCCACGAGGGCGATGATGCCGCCGGAGGCAGCCTCAGGGGAAATGTGGCCGATGGACAGACCCGAGGTACCGCCGGAGAAACGGCCGTCGGTGATCAGTGCACATTCCTTGCCCAGGCCGCGGCCCTTGAGGAACGAGGTTGGGTAGAGCATCTCCTGCATGCCAGGACCGCCCTTCGGTCCTTCGTAGCGAATGACCACGACGTCGCCGGCCTTGACCTGCTTGTTCAGGATCTTCTCAACTGCCTCGTCCTGCGACTCACAGACCACGGCTGGGCCGCTGAAAGTCCAGATCGATGGGTCGACGCCAGCAGTTTTCACCACTGCGCCGTCCACTGCGATGTTGCCGCGCAGCACTGCCAGGCCGCCGTCGGCGGAGTAGGCGTGCTCGACGGAGCGGATGCAGCCGTTCTCAGCGTCGGTGTCCAGGGTTTCCCAGCGGACCGACTGCGAAAAGGCCTTGGAGGAGCGCACGCCTGCCGGACCTGCATGCCACAGGTCGGAAGACTTCTCGCTGGCCTTGCCGCTGCGGATGTCCCACTCATCGAGCCATTCGCCCATGGTCTTGGCGTGGACGGTGTGGACCGATTCATCCAGCAGGCCGCCGCGGCGCAGCTCGCCGAGGATGGCTGGAACGCCGCCAGCGCGGTGCACGTCTTCCATGTAGTAGGTCTTGCCGTTGCCTGCGGAGTTCGGTGCCACCTTGGACAGGCAGGGAACGCGGCGAGAGACTGCATCGATCTCATCCAGGCCGAACTCCACGCCGGCCTCGCGGGCGGCTGCCAGCAGGTGCAGGATGGTGTTGGTGGAACCGCCCATTGCGATGTCCAGGGCCATGGCGTTGCCGAAGGCCTTCTCGGTGGCGATGCTGCGCGGCAGCACCGATTCATCGGATTCGCCGTAGTAGCGGTTGGCGATGTCCACGACCAGCTTGCCGGCGTCCTCGTACAGCGCCTTGCGGGCGGTGTGGGTTGCCAGAGTGGAGCCGTTGCCCGGCAGGGACAGGCCGATGGCCTCGGTCAGGCAGTTCATCGAGTTGGCGGTGAACATGCCGGAGCAGGAGCCGCAGGTTGGGCAGGCTGATTCTTCGATGCGCAGGATGTCTGCGTCGGAGACGTTCTCGTTCACTGCCTCGGAGATGGCGTCAACGAGGTCAAGGGTGCGGACGGTGCCGTCAACCAAGGTCGTGCGTCCGGATTCCATCGGGCCGCCGGAGACGAAGACGGTCGGGATGTTCAAGCGCAGGGCAGCCATGAGCATGCCCGGGGTGATCTTGTCGCAGTTGGAGATGCAGATCAAGGCGTCGGCGCAGTGTGCGTTGACCATGTACTCCACCGAGTCGGCGATCAGGTCGCGCGATGGCAGGGAGTAGAGCATGCCGCCGTGGCCCATGGCGATGCCGTCGTCCACCGCGATGGTGTTGAACTCGCGTGGGATACCGCCAGCTTCGGTAATAGCGTCAGAGACGATGCGGCCAACCGGCTGTAGGTGGGTGTGGCCTGGAACGAACTCGGTGAAGCTGTTGGCGACGGCGATGATCGGCTTGCGGCCGAGGTCTGCGCCGTTGACGCCGGCTGCACGGAACAGGGCGCGAGCGCCTGCCATGTTGCGGCCATGGGTAACGGTATGTGAACGAAGTGTGGTCATGGGTTAATCAGATCACATCTTTGGTATTCCACTGAAGACGGTGTCAATACTATTACTGGTACTACCATGAAAAGAGGAGGTGGCGAATGGATGCTGGAATGGGACGCCGCAAGGAATTAGCCGCTTTTCTCAAGGACCGGCGGTCTCGTGCCGACCGGGCGGCCCACGGGCTGCCCGAAGTAGGACGCAGCCGCGTCACCGGCCTGCGCCGCGAAGAAGTCGCCACTCTGGCCGGAGTCTCGGTCACCTGGTATACGTGGCTTGAGCAGGCCAGGGATATCAATCCGTCGCGGCAGGTTCTTGAGTCCTTGGCACGGCTCTTCAGGCTTTCGCCGGTGGAAAGCACGTATCTTTTGTCCTTAGGCGGGCATGGCGAATTGGCGCCCACAACTTCAAGTTCCATGACCCCTGCACTGCAGCGGCTGGTTGACGCACTGGGGTTCCCAGCATTCCTGCTCTCCGAGGACTGGTCGATCATCGGCTGGAACGATGCCTATTCGCAGCTGTACCCGCGGATTGATTCGGTGAGTGAAGAGGATAGAAATTTGCTGTGGTTGGTCTTTACCGATGCCCAGCTGCGAAAGATGCTGCCGGACTGGGAAGAGCAGAGCCGCAGCTTTGTCGGCAGTTTTCGCGCCGAAACCCGCGGGTGGCTTAACCCGGCGGGGGAGAGCGGCATCGTCGCCCGGGTGTCTGCTGCTTCCTCGGAGTTTGCCGAAATCTGGCAGCAGTTGGACGTCGCGGGATTCAGCACGCGTGAGCGGCTGTTCAACCACCCGAAAAAGGGACTGACAAGATACGAGCAGCACAATCTCACCCCGGCTGAGGCACCCGATCTCACCTTGCTGATGTACGCGCCGCTGTAGGTGCGCAAAAAAGTTTTCGAATTCTGCGTCATGATTCTTGGATCATCGACTCTTAGTTTTTGTCAGGCGGAATCCGACCTCGTCGTTCAGCGTGCTGGTGTGGGGACACCAGGCTGATCGAAATGCCCATGGGATGATGGGCTGAGGCTCGGATTCCGCCTGATGTTTAGCGGGTGTACCACCAGCTTCGACTGTTTGAAGCCTCGTCAATGGAATACTTCCCCATATGGAACGCACATTTACGCTTCGATTGGCAGATGGCGCAGCCGCATCAGAAATCGTTCGGCTCAGGGACTCTCTCGCGCTGTGGCAACAGGAGCGGGGCATCGAGCAGTGGTCTCCCGGAGAGCTGACTGCTGCACAAGTTTCCGAACAGATTGATATGTGTGAATGGTGGATTGGCCCGGACTCACGCGATGTACTGATTGCATTCCGGCTGAGCCAACGAGACGAACTAGTTTGGCCTGATGACCATCCTGACTCAACCTATATTCACGGGCTTATGGTTGACCGTTCGCTGTCTGGTCAAGGCATCGGCCAGAAGCTGCTGAATATCGCAGAGGAAAAGATTCGCTCGCAGGAAAAGACCTGGGCCAAGCTCGACTGTGTTGCCTCGAACCACACCTTGAGGCGTTTTTACGAGAACAATGGCTATAAGGAACGCGGGATCGTTGATTTCGGCCCTGAAGTTTCGTGGCATCCAGTGATGAGATTTGAAAAGAAGTTATAGCTTTCGACGAAAGCGGAGATTCTCCAGCTGTAACTTGAACCTGCAGCCAGGGCCGCGGTGGGAGCACGTCGGTCTTTTCGATCTGGGACTCCCACCGCTTTTTGGCGGCTGAAAATGCTGGCGGCTACGAAGCCAGGAACTGAATAGCCTTTTCCTTGAACTCGCGGCTGGTCACCGCGTTCGCATGGTTGCGGCCAGCGAGCCAGAGGACCTCGTTGCGGGTCCCCGCGTCCTTGAGCAGGCGGCGCAGCTGCGGCATGGTGGTGGCCAGGTCGTCCTGGTCGCCGGCGACAAGCAGGGTCGAGGAAGTCGGCACCTTGGCTGCAGGGTCGAAAGGTTCGGTCTTGATGCCCTCGATGAGGCGGAAGAGCGCTTCTGGATCATTCGACGGCTCAGCCGAGGCAATCTTGAAGATCGACTCCGAGTGCTCATCGTTAATTGCTGCACCGGTGGCGATGTGGTCGCGGGCCTGTTCGATCGCGAAACCTGCCAGCAGGTCGTTGGCGCCCGGGCCACCCATGACAAGGTGGTTGACCAGATCAGGGTTCCATGCGGCGAATTCCCAAGCCAGGCGCGAGCCCAGCGAGTAGCCCAAGACATCTACCGGACCCTCGTCGAGTTCCATGACGATGGCTGCCAGCGCCTGGCGAATCTGGCTCGGAGCCCAGCTGCCGTCATTGCGGAATGGGTTTTCTCCGTGGCCAGGAAGATCGATGAGGATGACATTGCGGCCGTGGTCGGTCAAATACGTCGTCCAGCGGGCCCGTTCCCAGTTAAGTTCGCCAGATGAGGCGAAGCCGTGAATGAGCAGTACGGATGGCCCGCTCACCTCGGTGTTAGTGCGGATTACGCGATGATTAAGATCGAGGGTCATGCCTTTGATCATAGGCCAAATCGGGTATTCATGCCTTGTTGTGGTGGCGTCGGCCCCTAGTTAATGTCAAAATGACTCTAACGCGGATTCGCCGTGAAGATTTTGTTGTCAAGAAGCGAGTTGGAATAGATGACATCGGTACCCAGCTGGGCTAACGTCGACGAGCGGCGCAACCTGCCGCCCGCCCTGGCTGTGTCCACGGTGATCCTCGGCATCCGGCCTGGGGTCGAAGGAGGCCCCGACAAGCTGTGCCTGCCGCTGGTGCGCCGCATTCGCCAACCGCACGCCGGCATGTGGGCGCTGCCAGGCGGACCGGTGGACGCCCGGGAATCCCTGGGCCAGGCTGCCGGGCGAACCCTGGCAGGGACCACCGGACTGCGGCCGAACTACCTAGAACAGCTCTACACTTTCGGCGACATCGACCGCTCGCCAACGCACCGATTGGTCACCATCGCCTACTTCGCGCTGCTGCACGTCGACCAGGTGGGCGCCACGGTGCAGGACCCGAACGTCGCCTGGTTCGACATCGACGACCCAGCCATCGCGCAGCTGGCCTTCGACCACCGCAAGATCGTGGACTATGCGCTGTGGCGGCTGCGCAACAAGACCGAATACGGGCAGATCGCCCACCGCCTGCTCGGCGAGCGCTTCACCTTGGCCGCGCTGCGAGGGGTGTATGAAGCGATCCTGGGGCGCCGGCTGGATCCGGCGAACTTCAGGCGCACGTTGAACTCGACAGCCAGCATCGAGGCCACCGACGAATACCTGGCGGGTGGCAAGCACCGCCCTCCGCGGCTCTACCGCTATGTGGGCCACGGGCCGGACCCGCTGGAAGTTGACCCGCTGCACGGCTAGCGGCACCACACTCTTACACACGCAGAAATTCCCACCCCTGAAAGGGGCCCTGACATGAGCACCGAAACCACCTTCACCGACGCGTTTCTCTTGGATTCCAGCGCTTCGGTGGCGCAGAACATCACCCGGCTGAACCTGCTGGCCACCGAGTCTTCATGTTCCAAAGACCTGAACTCCAGCCCGTGGGACACTCCCGGGGGCTACGGCCCGGGCGCTTCGCAGGATGACGAGATTCCTGCCGACTACCCGGTGCAGGCAACCATCCCTGAAAGCTACCTGCAGGCCAGCGACGAGGAGCTGGATCAGCGCATCGCCGCCGCCCGGGAAACTCTGGGCGAGCGCGTGGTCATCCTGGGCCACCACTACCAGCGCGATGAGATCGTGAAGTACGCGGATTACATCGGCGACTCCTTCCAGCTGGCCAACGCGGCGCTGACCCGGGACAAGGCGGAGGCCATCGTCTTCTGCGGCGTGCACTTCATGGCGGAGACCGCCGACATCCTCTCCGGCGACCACCAGCAGGTCATCTTGCCGAACCTTGCCGCCGGCTGCTCCATGGCGGACATGGCCGACGGGCCGAGCGTGCAGCGCTGCTGGGATGAGCTGATGGAGCTCTACAAGGACGAGGACTCTTCTGACGGCAAGGCGCCGGTGATCCCGGTGACCTACATGAACTCCTCGGCGGAGCTGAAGGCATTCGTCGGCCGCAACGGGGGACTGGTGTGCACCAGCTCCAATGCCGCCACGGTGCTGGAATGGGCCTTTGAGCGCGGCCGGCGCGTGTTGTTCTTCCCGGACCAGCACTTGGGCCGCAACACCGCCAAGGCCATGGGTATCGGTCTGGAGCAGATGCCGCTGTGGAGCCCGCGCAAGGAACTAGGCGGCAATGAGGCCCAGGTGCTGCAGGATGCCAAGGTGATCTTGTGGCACGGGTTCTGCTCGGTGCATAAGCGCTTCACCCCGGCGCAGATCGCCAAGGCCCGCGAGACCTTCCCGGGCGTGCGCGTGATCGTGCACCCAGAGTGCCCGATGGAGGTGGTGGACGCGGCCGACGAGGCAGGCTCCACCGAGTACATTCGCGCCGCGATTGACGCGGCCACCGAGCCGACCACCTTCGCTGTGGGCACCGAGATCAACATGGTCAACCGGCTCGCGGCCCAGTACCCGCAGCACACCATCTTCTGCCTGGACCCGGTGATCTGCCCATGCTCGACGATGTACCGCATCCACCCGGGCTACCTGGCCTGGGTGCTCGAAGAGCTGGTGGCAGGGCGCACCGTCAACCAGATTACCGTGCCCAAGGACCAGCAGGGAGACGCCAAGATCGCCCTTGAGCGCATGCTGGCGGCGCGGCCATGACCGAGCTTGCGATCGTCGGCTCCGGGGTCGCCGGGCTGATGGCAGCGGTGCAGGCCGCGGCCGCCGGGGCGCATCCGGTGCTGCTGACCAAGGATGGCTTGGGGGACTCGAACAGCGAGCTGGCCCAGGGCGGTCTGTCCGCAGTGACGGCGCAGTCCATCGCCGCCGGGGACTCGGTGGCGGCCCATGTGGCTGACACCCTGGCCGCCGGGGCGGGGCACTGCGGGCTGGGTCCGGTGCAGTTCATGTGCGCCAGCGCCCAGGAGCTGGTGGACCTGCTTGAGGCGCATGCCGCCGGGTTTGACCGCACAGAGTCAGGCGAGTTCCAGCTGGGGCTGGAGGCAGCCCACAGCGCCCACCGCATTCTGCATATCAACGGCGATGCCACCGGTGCAGGGCTGGTGGACGCGCTGCGCAGCTCGGTGCGGGTGCTGCAGGCCCGCGGCGAGGTCACCGTGGTTGAACAAGCCCAAGCGGTGGACCTGCAGCTGGATCCGCGCGGGCGGGTGGACGGCGTGCACTACCTGCAGGCGGGGGAGCAGCGCTTCATGCCTGCCGAGGCGGTGCTGCTGGCAACCGGCGGCATCGGGCAGGTCTTTGCGGCCACTACCAATCCTGCCGGAGCCACCGCCGACGGGCTGGGGCTTGCGGCGCGGGCCGGAGCAGTCATCGCAGACGCCGAGTTCGTGCAGTTCCACCCCACGTTGGTGGACCCGGCGCGCTTCCCTTCTGCCGGCATGGTCTCCGAGGCGGTGCGCGGGGAAGGCGCGGTGCTGGTCACCGGGGACGGGCAGCGATTCATGCAGGAGATCCACTCGGATGCCGAGCTGGCGCCGCGCGATGTCGTGGCCCGCGGCATCCACCAGCAGCTGCTGGCAGGGCGCAGCGTCTACCTTGACGCCCGCGGCGTCGAAGCACAGCGCGGAGCCGGATTCCTGGCCCGGCGCTTCCCCTCCATCACTGTGAAGCTTGCTGAATCCGGGCTGGACATGGCTGCGGACCTGATCCCCATGGTGCCGGCGCAGCACTATTACATGGGCGGGGTCTACACCGACGCGCAGGGCCGCACCAGCGTGGCTGGGCTTTACGCCGCCGGGGAATGCGCCAACACCACGGTGCACGGGGCCAATCGGCTGGCCAGCAACTCGCTGCTGGAAGCCATGGTCTTTGCGCGCAGCGCGGTGCAGGCGGCGCTAAACGACGATGCGGAGGCCCGGGCTGACACCGCAGGCCTGCGCGTGGACCAGCTGCCTGACGCCGACGCCCAGGCGCCGCTGGAGCTGGCGGACCTGCAGCAGGAGGCCAGCAAGGCCATCGGCGTCTACCGCACGGGCGCGGGCCTGGAGGACTTCGCACAGCTGCTGGCCCGCAGCGCACCGGTGGCTTCCACCCAGCGGGCCCAGCACGAACTGGGCAACCTGTGGACCGCCGCCCGCTTCATCACCCAGGCGGCGCTGCACCGCACAGCAAGCCTCGGCGCCCACCACCGGTTGGACTCGACCGGAAAACCGGCGCCGGGCACACGCTTCGGCTGGCAGCTGCCGGAAGCAGAGCGGCTGCAGCCAACCATTATGAGCAAGGAACTGAACGCATGAGCACCACCACTACCACCCGCACCATCCACGGCGTCCCGCTGGCGGCAATCGACCGGATCCTGGACTTCGCACTGGCAGAGGACAATCCGCGCGGAGACATCACCGCAGACACCATTGTTCCGGCCGGCGCCATTGCCACCTGCGCGGTGAAAGCCCGCCAGCCAGGCGTGCTTTCGGGCGGCGTGGTCTTCGCCCGCACCATGGAGAAGGTCAATCCTGAAATCCAGGTGGCGCAGCTGGTGGCCGAAGGGGAGCGCTTCGAGGCAGGGGACACCCTGCTGACCGTGACCGGCCCGGTGGCCAGCATCCTGACCGCAGAGCGGGTGGGGCTGAACCTGCTGCAGCGCATGAGCGCCATCGCCACCGCCACACGGGTGCTGGTGGACGAGGTGGCGCACACCAAGGCGCGCATCGTCGACACCCGCAAAACCACCCCGGGGCTTCGCGTGCTTGAACGCTATGCGGTGCGCTGCGGCGGGGGAGTGAACCACCGCGACAACCTCTCCGAGGCCTTCATGGCCAAGGACAACCACCTGGCACTGTTTGGCGACGGACCGGCGCTCACCGCAGCGCTGAAGGATGTGCGCTCCCGGCTGGGGCACACCACCGCCATGGAGGTGGAGGTGGACTCCATCGAGCAGCTGCCGGCGGTGCTGGAGGCGGGCGTGGATGTGATCATGCTGGACAACTTCGACCCGGCCGACATCCCTGCAGCCATCGAGCTGATCGCGGGACGTGCCATCGTAGAGGCCAGCGGCAATATCAACGCCTCGACCGTGCGTGCCGTAGCAGAGGCGGGAGTGGATGTTATCTCCTCCGGCGCGATCACCCACTCGGTACAGGCAATCGACCTGGGACTAGATATGGTTGTTGCATGATCTACATGGATGCCGCGGCTACCGCGCCGCCGCGCCAAGAAGTGCTGGACATGATCAGCCCGCTGCTCACCCGCGACTTCGGCAACCCCGCCTCTCATCATGAGGCAGGACACCAGGCCAAGCGCGCCTCCGACTGGGCCCGCGCCCAGACGGCCGCGCATCTGGGGGTAGCGCCGGAGGAAATCTACTTCACCTCTGGCGGCACCGAGGGGGCCAACACCGCGGTCATCGGCGGCGCCCTGGGCAATCCCCGCGGCAAGGTGGTGGTGGCCAGCGCCATCGAGCACCCGGCGGTGCTTGAAGCCTGCAGGTACCTGGCGGACTTCCACGGCTTCGAAGTGCGCATCATTCCGGTGAACCGCCAGGGCCTCGTGGATGTCGACGCGGCTAAGCAGCTGATCGACGAGTCGGTGGCAGTGGTCTCCGTCATGGCGGTGAACAACGAGGTCGGCACGATCCAGCCGGTAGCGCAGATTGCAGAACTGGCCCATGCCGCCGGGGCGCTCATGCACACCGATGCGGTGCAGGCCGCGGGCTGGCTGGATCTGGCTCCGCTGGCCCAGGTGGTGGATGCCCTGAGCATTTCTGGGCACAAGATCGGCGGGCTCAAGGGCAGCGGTGCGCTGTACCTGTCATTCAAGCACCGCTTCATCCCGCTGCTGCACGGCGGCGGACAGCAGGACGGCATGCGCTCGGGCACCGAAAACCCGGCGGCCGCGGTGGGGATCGCCGCCGCGCTCAAGCTCTGCGCTGCACAGCGCGAACAGGGGTTGGGCAACAGCTTCTCCGGCTACCTGATCGAACGGATCACCAACCAGCTGGAGGCCAAGTTCCCCGGCTGCGTGCAACTGACCGGCGACCGCGAACAGCGCATTGGAGGCATCGTTTCCTTCGTCTTCCCGAAGACCGCAGGGGAGACCGTGCTCATCGAGCTTGAACGCAAGGGAGTACTCTGCTCTTCGGGCTCCGCCTGCGCCGCAGGATCCACCGACCCCTCGCCGGTGCTCACCGCCATGGGCTATGAGGCGGAGCTGGCGCATACAGCTGTGCGCTTCTCCTTCGGCCGCGGCATGAAGGAAAACGAGATCAGCCAGGTGGCCAGCACCGTGATCGCTGTGCTCTCGCGCTTGTTGGGGTAATACGCCGTTTCAGCCGGCGATGCCGCGCAGGGCGGCGGCCACCGGAGCCACCGAATCCTCGCCGGCAAGCAGGCGTGAGATCTGCTGTGCGTTCCGAGCATATGCAGGATCGCTGACCGCTTGGCTGATGGCTGCCGCCAGTAAGTCGCTGTTCAGCTTTTTGTAGGGGACAGGTGCTGGACCTGCACCGAGTTGGTGGACGCGCTGGGCCCAGAAGGGTTGGTCGGTGAAGATCGGCACCGAGACGGTGGGAACTCCCGCCCGAAGCCCGGCGGCGGCGGTGCCGGCCCCTGAATGGTGGACAACCGCCGCCATGCGCGGGAAGAGCCATTCATGGGGTACCGCGCCGATGCTGATGGCATCCGGTTCATCAATGCCTTCCATGCCCTGGAGTACCGCTCGGACCCCTGCCTTGCGGGCGGTGTCGAGCATGAATTGGGCGTCCATGGCTTCGGTGCTGCCGAACCCGATGAACACCGGCGGCGGACCGTCGGCCAAAAACTGCGCCAGCTGGTCGCTTGGCTGGAAGCCTTCGGCGGCAGCCGGCCACCAGTAGCCGTCGATGCTCAGCCCCTCGTGCCAATCGGCGGGCCTGGGCACAATGTGTTCGCTGAAGCCGTGAAGGATCGGCTGCTGAATCCTGCGCCGACGGCTCTCGGCTTTGGCGCGGGTCAGCGGCGGCAGACCCAGCTCATGGCGCAGCTTGGCAGCCGGGGCGTCATAGGGTGCCTTGCCGGCTGAAATCAGCCTGCCGAGCAGCTTGTTGCCGACTGCGCCCAGGCTGCGTGCGCTGCCCAGCACCACCGGAGGGTAGGCCGAACTTGGTTCGGTGGGCTGCAGGTGCGCGCCGATCACCGGGATGACTAGGGCTTCGCCGACGTCATAGGCATAGGGCGCTACCGAGTTCGCGAGGATGACATCGGCCCCTGCCTGCGCGGCGGTGAGTGTTCCATGCGCCGCCAGCTCCATGTACTGGCCCAGCTGCTCGAAGTAGTTCCGCAGCACGGACCCGGTGGTCTTCTGGCCGGGCGCAGCGGGAGTGACCAGCTCGCTCATATCTCCTGGCAGCTCGCGGAATTCGCATCCGGCATCGGTGATCACCTGCGCATAGGCGGGGTTGGCCGAGATGGCCAGGTCGAAGCCCAAGGGAATCAGCCTGCTGCCAAGCCCTGCCATGGGAACGACATCGCCCCGTGTACCGGGGGCAATCATGAGCACGCGCATCTTCCAGCCTCAATCCATCTAATTGCGAACACTGTTCGCAATTAACGATAAACTGTAGCCTGTGAGGTGACAAGTTCCCAGGCGGCAGGACAGGAATGGCGATGAGCTCGAAGGACCCAATCGATATCTGGCTTCGCGCGGAGCAGGGCTCGGCAGGGCGAAAGCCGGAGCATTCGCGGGCGTCGATCGTGCAGGCAGCCGTGAAGATTGCCGATGACCAGGGAATCGAAGCGGTCTCCATTCGGAAAGTTGCAGCAGCCATTGGCGCGGGAGCCGCTTCCCTGTACCGCTACGTGAAATCGCATGATGAGCTGATCGAGCTCATGCTCGATGAGATCAGCGGTGAATATGTGCTGGATCCTGCCAATGGCGCCGAGGGAGAAGCTCCGCAACGCGCACTGCTGGATCTCGCGCGGCAGGGGCGGCAGATCATGAGAAGGCACCTGTGGTCGGCGCCGCTGTTTCTTTCCCAGCCATCCATGGGACCGAATTCCCTGGCGTATTTGGACTTCGCGTTGTCCATCTTGCAGGAAACTAGCCTTGAATCTTCGGCCAAGCTGCGCACCGCGGCCATGCTCACCGCGGTGACGTCAGCCTTCGTGCAAAACGAGCTGCCTCTTCATCCCGGTGCCAACCACTCGCCAGTTGATGCATCGGCTCGGGCAGCGTACATGGCACAGGTCCTGCCCACTGACGCCTACCCGGCGCTGGCTGCCGTGATGGCAGAGGAGCTGGCGCCGGTGAACTTGGACATGGAGTTCGAGAAGATCATCGGCACCTACCTGCAGGGCGCCGGGCTGAGCGAAAGAAAGTAAGTGCAGTCTCGGTGTTCACCCCTTGACTGCCGGGTGCGCGGTGGAGCGCTGTGCGCTCAGCAGCCGCCAGGCGCCGGCGGCACCGAACAGCAGGAACAGTGCGGCGGCGAGCATGGACAAGCGGGTGGCGTCGGCAAACCCGGAAGACAGCGCATCAATGGCCGAGGCCGGGTCGAATCCAGCAGGAGGCTGGAGGCGCAGTTGTGAAATGGTGGTGCCGGCGCTCTGCCTCGTGGCTTCGGCGAGTTGGGAAGCCTGGGCCGTCGGGACCGAGGATCCATCAAGCCGGGCGGGAAGGGTGACCGCTAGGGCGGCTGAGAGCACTGCACCGGCGATGGCGGTGCCCAGGGCGGAGCCGATCTGTCGCACGGTGCTCTGCGTGGCAGAACCCTGGCCGGAGATCTGCACCGGCACCTCTGCGAGTACGGTGCTGGTCAGCTGTGCGGAGGCAAGGCCGAGCCCCAGCCCATAGAAGACCAACGTGGCGGCAATGATCCACACCGAAACATTCGAGCTGAGCAGCAGCGCCAGCACCAGAACGCCGGCGGTCTCCATGCCCAAACCCAGCAGCACGGTGCCGGCGGGGGAGAGTACTGCGGCAAGATGACGTGCCGCGGCGCCGGAGACGAAGGCGCCCAGCGCCATGGCCGCCAGGATGAAGCCAGCCTGGAGCACGCTCAGGCCCAGCGCGTTGACAAGAAACAGCGGCAGCACGAACAGCAGCGCGAACTCGCCGATGGCAACGCTGGCGGCTGTCAGGTTGCCCCAGGAAAAGGTCTTGTGCTCAAAGAGGCGCAGCTCCAGCAGGGCCGAGCGCCCATTGCGGGCCCGGTGCCGCTCCCAGAAGATGAACAGCGTCAGGGCGGCCGCGGAGGCCAGCAGGGCTACGGACACCAGGGAGACGGGAGCATCGGCCGGCCAGATGAAGGAGCCGATCTTTAGCTCCTTGCTGGGAGTAATCCAGCCAGCGTCGGGTCCTTCGATGATCGCGAAGACCAGGGCGCCCATGCCCAGCGAGCTGAGCAGCGCGCCGTCCACGTCCACGCCCTTTCCGTTGACCTTTCCCTTGGTTTCCGGAATGAACATGAGCCCGAGGACCAGCAGGACGGCGCCCAGCGGCAGGTTCACCAGGAAGATCCAATGCCAGGAGGCGTATTCGGTCAGCAGGCCGCCGGCCAGCGGCCCGATCGCCGCGGCGCCTGAAATCACGGCGCCCCAGATACCGAAGGCCGCGGCGCGCTCCTTGCCCTGGAACATGGAATTCACCGTGGACAGGGTGGAAGGCATAATGCTGGCCGCTCCCACCGCCTGGAGGGCGCGGGCGGCAATCAGCGGCCCGGCGGCGTCCGCATTGGCGGCCAACAGGGAGCCCGCCATGAAGATCACCAAGCCAGCGGCAAACAGCTTCTTGCGCCCCCAGCGGTCGGCCAAGTTGCCTGCCGAAAGCAGCAGTGCTGCAAGCACCACGGCGTAGAGGCTGTTGACCCACTGCGCGTCGCCCAAGTCAAGGTGGATGTCGGCGATGATTGTCGGCAGGGAGACGCCGACGATTGTCCCGTCGAGAACCACCAGGCCTAGGCCGGCGGCCAGGATTCCCAGCGCCGCCCAGCGGTGCGGGACCGCTGGATCCTGAGGATCTTTCATGCTGCTCTGCAACTTGTCGTTCTTCACTGCCGTTACCCTCTGCCTATCGGTGGGCGCCGGTGCGAAAGGCTGTGCGGCGCCCGTTGCTACCGAGCCTAAACCTTGCACAGTTGCAAGGGATCAACCATATGGTTGAATGCCTGCACAGTGCAGGATCTCGATCGTTCCGGGCGCGTGCGGGAGCCGAAAGGGTTAGTGTGCGGCGGCTTTCTCGGCGAGCTCGTCCACCCAGATGATGCCGCCGGGCACGTTATTCGAAATTTCGGTGCCGACCTTCCGGGCCAGCAGGTCCTCGATGTGGCCCAGCGGCCCGATGAGCACCCGGCCACCAGCTTGGGCAAAGCGGATTCCCGCATTCACCTTTGGCTTCATGGAGCCTTCCTGGAAGCGGAGCTTGGAGATTTCCTCCGGGGTGGCGGCGAAGATTGAGCGCTCGGTGTCCATGCCCCAGTCCTTGGCAGCGTAGTCGCCGTCGGTCAGGATGATCATGAGGTCTGCTTGCAGCTCGGCGGAAAGCACCGCGCTGGCAAGGTCCTTGTCGACCACCGCCTGCACGCCCTCAAAGCCTCCGGCCGCAGCGGCCCGCACCGGAACCCCGCCGCCGCCGGCGCAGACAACCACCTTGCCATGTTCCAGCAGCAGCGAAACCACCGGGGCCTGGGCAATGCGCAGCGGCTGGGGCGAGGGGACGACCCGGCGGAAGGCCTTGCCGTCGCGGGCAATAATCCAGTCGTGCTCCGCGGCGACTGCGTCGGCTTCTTCTTCGGTGTAGGTCGGGCCGACGAACTTGGTTGGATGCTCGAAGGCGGGGTCGTTGGCGTCGACGACTGCTGTGGTCAGCAGCGCGACGACCTCGCGCTGGGACTGCAGCGCATTGGACAGCTCCTGCTGCACCACGTAGCCGATCATGCCCTGGCTTTCGGCACCCAGGACATCCAGCGGGTAGGCGGGAACTTCCTTGTAGGCAAGGTTCTGCAGGGCGAGCAATCCTACCTGGGGCCCGTTGCCATGGGTAATGACCAGCTCGTGCTCGCCAGCCAGCTTGGCCAGCGACTGGCAGGTGGAGCGGACATTGGCTCGAAGCTTGTCAGCGGTCATGGGTTCGCCGCGACGGGCTAATGCGTTGCCTCCCAGGGCGATCACAATGCGCATGAATACTCCTTTGAGATCTCGGCCATTTCGGATGAGACCATGATGGTATACCGTTTAACTGTTGGGGTGAACCTGCCCCGCCGGATCGGACGACCGCCTGGGAGAGGACTCGTATGACGCAGAAGGACGCTGGTGCGATCCGCGTTGTGAGCGCAGACGGAGTCTGGCTGGATGATGCACACAAGCCCCGGCGGCTAGTTGTTGATTCGATCTACCACCGTGCAATTAACCTTCAAGACGAACAAGGCGAGCTGTTCACGTTTGCAGCCCGCGCGCTGGATGATGCGCCCCGAACTGCAAGACTTGACGTCCATGATTTCACTACTTGGCCGATTCACCCCGGTCAGTACCTGAATATGACGCGGGGGCAAACCTTGGGTGAACAGCTGCCGATGCTTGACTGGAGCGCCGCCCGCAGGCGGCCAAGGCGGATCCCGGCCGTGGCTCAGGCCAGCTCAGAGGTGCTGGAACGCGCGGCCAGCGTGCTGTGCCGCGCTCTTGAGCAGCGTCCCCTGGGCGGGGCTGCGAAGCCCAGCCCCGGCGACACCAGCATCGCCGCGCACTTCGCCCGCAGCATGTACCAAGCGGCCGATGCGCTGCACCTGGCTGTCATAAACCGGGACTCAGCCCGGCTGCAGCAGGCTTTTGACGCCGCGATTGGCCTGGGTCCGGGAAGCACGCCGAGCCTGGATGACTTTCTCACCGGCATCCTGCTGGTAGCCAGCCATTCAGACTCCTCGATGCACTTTATGGTCGACCAATTGCGCGGCTACCTGAGGCGCCACCCGGCCAAGACCACCAGCGTCAGCAGGGCCATGCTGACAGCGGCGCTGAACGCTGACTTCAGCACCACCCTTGTCCGCGTAGCCAATGCGCTGGTTTCCAGCGGTGCGGAGAACGAAACGGACTTTTGGATTAACGCGGCCCTGGGGATAGGGCACAGCTCTGGAAGCGACATCCTGACAGGCCTTCTGGCAGGACTAGAAATGGAACAAGAACTGCGAGGATATTTGTGTCTATCACAGCAGTGGTAAAGAAGAACACCTACTTCGACTCGGTGTCGCTCATGCGTATTTCCACGCAGGCGAACACCATTGAAGGCATTGAGCAAGCCTTCGTCGCCATGGGAACCGAGATGAACAAGGCGGTGCTGGACAACTTGAATCTGCTCGATGACCAGCTGCGCGCGGCGGGCACGGGGGATCTGATGATGGTTGTCGTTCCCGCGCCGGGGCTGGACGGCGGTCAGTTCATCGGGCAGATCGAGCAGCTGCTCACCGCCAAGGCTCCCACCGGCGACTCCGACATCGTGTACAAGACCATCGCCGGAGCCAAGGAAGCGATCCCCGAGGCCAATTTTGCGGTCATCGCCGTCAACGGCGCCTTCGCCGCCTCCGAAGCCCGCAAAGCGCTGAACGGCGGACTGAACGTCATGCTCTTCTCCGACAATGTCTCGGTGGAGGACGAGATTTCGCTGAAGCAGCTCGCCCACGACAAGGGGCTGCTAATGATGGGCCCGGACTGCGGCACGGCGATCATCAACAATGTCGGCCTTGCCTTCTCCAATAACGTCCGCCCCGGCTACATCGGCGTCGTCGCCGCTTCGGGCACCGGATCCCAGGAAGTCTCGGTGCAGATCCACGCCCTGGGCGCCGGAATTTCCCAGCTGATCGGCACCGGAGGACGCGACCTGTCTGCCGAGGTCGGCGGCATCATGATGATCGACGGCATCCGCATGCTGGCCGCCGATCCCGACACCAAGGTCATCACCTTGGTCTCCAAGCCGCCGGCGCCAGAAACGGAAGCCAAGGTGCTTGAAGAGATCGCCAAGGCAGGCAAGCCGGTGGTGGTGTACTTCATCGGCGGCGACGAGGAAGCGGTAGCCAAGGCCGGCGGGCACTTCGCCGCCTCCAGCTTCTCGGCGGCCGCCCAGGCGGTCGCCCTGCTCGACGGCGGCTCGCCTGCCGAAACCAACATCGATGCCGAACGCATCGCCGCAGTCCGCGCCAACGCCCAGGAAGGTCAGCAATACATTCGCGGGTTGTTCTGCGGCGGCACCTTGGCCGACGAGTCGATGTATGCGCTGCTGGCCGATGACCACCAGGTCTACTCGAACATGGGCAAGGACCCCGCCTTCAGGCTGGGCCCCAATGACCAATCCCGGGAGCACAGCTTCCTGGACTTCGGCGAGGACGAGTTCACCAACGGCCGACCGCACCCGATGATCGATCCGTCGCTGCGCGCCCAGCGCGTCGCCGCCGAAGCGGAAGACCCCAGCGTGCTGGCCATCGTGATGGATTTCGTACTCGGCTACGGCGCCCACGAGGACCCGGTGGGAGCCACCATCCCCTACATCAAGCAGGCGAAAGAAACAGCAGCAGCGCAAGGCCGCGAGCTTGAAATCATCGGCTATGTGTTGGGCACCGACGCGGACGCCCCCTCGCGCCAAGCGCAGATCAAGCAGCTGCTGGACGCCGGAGTCACCGTGACCGCTTCAAGCACCGCCACCGGCCAAACCATCCGCGCACTGGCAGCCAAGGAGAACTGAGAAATGACCAACCCGCTGTTCAATTCAAAACTGTCGGTGATCAATGTCGGCCTGCAGATGTTCGCCGACGACCTCGCCGCTCAGGGCACTGACGTGGCACACCTGCAATGGACGCCCCCGGGCGGCGGCAAGCCGGAGGTCATCGCCGCCCTGGAGAAGCTGGCGCAGCCACAGACCGCCGCGAAGATCGAGGCAGCCAACGCCGAAGTGGTCAAGCGCATCACCGAAGCCAAGCCGATGCTCGTGGGCTACGCCAAGGCGCTGGACGTGGTCCCGGGAATGACGCCCACCACCATCCTGCATGCAGGCCCACCGGTGGCCTGGGAGGACATGTCCGGCCCCATGAAGGGAGCCGTCACCGGCGCGATCGTCTTCGAAGGACTGGCCAAAGACCTTGCTGAGGCCGCGGAAGTGGCGGCCAGCGGCAAGATCACCTTCTCGCCCTGCCACGAGCACTCCTGCGTCGGCTCCATGGCCGGAGTGACCTCCGCATCCATGTACATGCACGTGGTGAAGAACGAAACCCACGGCAACTACGCCTACACGAATCTCTCCGAGCAGCTGGCAAAGATCCTGCGCATGGGCGCCAATGACCAGTCGGTCATCGACCGCCTAGTCTGGATGCGCGACGTCTTCGGCCCCATGCTGGCAGAAGCCGTGGAAATCACCGGACCCATCGACCTGCGCCTGCTGCTGTCCCAAGCCATCCACATGGGCGACGAGGCGCACAACCGCAACGGCGCCGGCACCCTGCTGCTCTTCCAAGCTCTGGCCTCCGGCCTGCTGCAGTCCTCCTTCAGCACCGAAGCGAAGAAGGAAGTCTTTGACTTCATCGCCTCCTCGGACTACTTCTCCGGACCTACCTGGATGGCCACCGCCAAGGCATCACTGGATGCAGCGCTGGACGTGAAGGGCTCGACCGTCCTCATCACCATGGCCCGCAACGGCGTGGAGCACGGACTGCGCGTGGCGGGCCAGCCGGCCGACCGCTGGTTCACCGGCCCTGCTCAGCAGGTTATCGGCCCGATGTTCGCCGGCTACAAGCCGGAGGACTCGGGCCTGGACATCGGGGACTCGGCCATCACCGAAACCTATGGCTTTGGCGGCTTTGCCATGGCCGCGGCCCCGGCGATTGTCTCGCTGGTAGGCGGCACCGTGGAAGATGCCACCGCCTACAGCCTTGAAATGCTGGAGATCACCACGACCACCAACCCGAACGTTACCATCCCGGCGCTGGGCTTCCTGGGCCTGCCCACCGGCATCGACGTGCGCAAGGTGGTGGAGACCGGTATCCTGCCGCTGATCAACACGGCGATCGCACACAAGGAACCAGGGATCGGAATGATCGGCGCGGGCATCACCCATCCGCCGATGGAAGCCTTTGAAAAGGCCATCGTGGCGCTCGCCGAAGAGCTGGGCTAGGAAGAAGGCCGGGCTGGGAAGCCCGGCTCACCCCAGCCTCGTACTACCCGGTCAGCACCGCGGCTTGCTGCGATTAGTCACCGGGGTCCACACCCAGCGGCCGTTGTGCCACACCTCGTCGCGGCGGTTCTTCGCATTCCACTGCGAGTAGACGACGCGCTCGCCGCAGGTGATCGTTCCCACCCGCTGGCCCCCTGACTTGCTGGCCCTGTCATAGGTGGCGCCGGTTTTCTGGGCGTAGCGGTACTCGGCTGCTGGCTTGGTGCGGTTGGTGTTTCCGCTCCACACCCAGCGGCCGTTGTACCAGATTTCGTCGCGGCGGTTCTTCGAGTTCCAGGTGGCGAACTTGACCTTCGCTCCGCGGTGCAGCGTCCCGACCTGCTTGGCGGTTGCCTTGTCCGCCCGGTCGTAAACGGCGGCAGTCTTCTGCGCGTAGCGGTACTCGCTTGCGGGCATGGTGCAGTTGGTGGCGCTGGTCCACACCCAGCGTCCGTTGAGCTTGACCTGGTCCCGCCGGTTCTTTGCATCCCACTTGCGGTACTCGACCTTGGTGTACTTGCGGATCGTGCCCACTTTCTTTGCGCCGGACGTGCTGGCCTGGTCATAGACGGCGCCGGTGTACTGCGCATAGCGGTACTGCTTCTGTGCGGCGGCCACGCCATAGTAGTGCTCCAGGGTTTTGGCTCCGGAGGCCTTATAGCTGTTGGCCAAGGATGTTCCTACATAGCGGAAATGCCACGGTTCATAGGCATAGCCGGTGACTTTTTCCTGGCCCTTGGGATAGCGCAGGATGAAGCCGTACTTTTGTGCATGCTTGGCCACCCAGCGGCCCACGGCAGTGTCTTCAAAGCACTCTTCCAGGGCGCAGGCGCCGCTGTAGTTGCCGACGTCCATGGCCAGACCGGTCTGGTGTTCGCTGGTGCCGGGAACTGCGGAGATTCTCGAAGCGTATTCTTTGCCGTAGAGCTTGGTGTAGTAGTTGAACAGTTCAACCTGCCGTGCATAGGAGCGGTAGCCGCTGACGGCCTTGATCTGCACGCCATCCGCCGCAGCCGCTTTGGCCATCTTGTTGTAGGCCGAAGCCGCCTCGGTCTGCAGCCGAACGCTGGACCCGGAGACGGCCTTGGTTGAGGGTACGTAGTTCTGCGGCTTCAACGGGTACTGCTTGTTCACGAACACATCGACCCGGCGTGGGTCGCGATGCATCGCCGCACTCGCCGGGGCAGCGGCATGGGAAATATTGGCGCCCTGCACGCCGCCGGCAGCGGCATCCATTGAAGCGTTGGCCGGAAGGGCCGGAAGAACGGCCGCCAGAAGTGCGCCGCTCAAGGCAAGGGATAACAGGGCTCTTCGCTGTCGACGCATGGTTGTCCTTTGATCGGGGCAGGGTGCGCAAGCCTCATTGGACCATTGTTCGGCCGTTGAGGCAACCTTTTAGTCATGCGAAATGAGAATTGGCGTCATGCCGGGTGCGCTGCCATGCCACGGATTCCGGTGTACTGCTGAGCTGGGCAGGGCTAAGAAGTCGCAGGGGAAGAGCGCTGACGTCCGTTACTCCAGTCGCCGTTGAATTTTTGATGTTAATCCTGATTTGGTAGGTTAGCCAACATGCAGATTCGTCCGGAAGTTTATGATGACCGAGCCGCCGTCTACGCGGTCACCCATGCTGCCTTCGCTGGACTGGACCCAATGGTTGAGCCGGAAGAAGTCGGCCTGCTGCAGCGGCTTTTCGACTGCGAGGGGTACGATCCTCGGTTTTCCATCATCGCCCGGGACGACTCTGCAGTCATCGGCCATGTGATCGCCACCTGGGGCACGGTGGGGGAGGAGCCGCTGCTGGGTCTGGGCCCCATTGCCGTAGCGCCGGAATACCAGCACCGCGGGGTCGGATCGATTCTCATGCAGCACATTCACGACAACGCCAAGAACTTCGGGCTCAGCGGCATCGTCCTGTTGGGATCTCCCGGCTATTACCGCCGCTTTGGCTATGAGACTGCCACCGGGCATGGCATTCATCCCAGCGACCCAAGCTGGGACGAGCACTTCATGGTTCGGGTCTTTGACAAGGACAAGCTGCCTGCAGGCAACTACCGCTACGCGGCACCCTTCGGCTGCTAGGAGCGCGGGCCGAAGCGGCCTGTGATCAGCCTAGTCCTCGGCGCGGCGGTAGACCACGTGCGTCACCAGGTCGGTGGTCCGCGAGGATACCGGTGTGAACTTCACTGCAGGGACCTGTGGGAACAGCCGTTCACCGGCGCCGAGGGTGACCGGTGCAATATGAAGCCGCAGCTCGTCAATGAGGCCCGCTGCCAGGAACTGGTTGATGGTTGACGCGCCTCCGGCAATTGCTACGTCCAGGGATCCTGCTGCGGCTTGAGCCTGCCGCAACGCGGCATGGATGCCCTGGTCGACGAAGTGGAATACGTTCCCGCCGTCCAGGTGCAGCGGCGCCCGCACGTGATGCGTCAGCACGAACACCGGAGCATGGTACGGAGGATCCTGGCCCCACCAGCCATTCCAGGACTCTGCGTAGTCACCGGGCTGCGGGCCGAACATGTGCCTGCCCATGATGAACGCCCCAGCGGCGGTGATGGCCTCTCGTTCGCTGGTGTTTTGCGCGAGGCCTTCGAACTGCCAGCGGTGAAGCTGTTCGCCGCCGCGGCCCAGCGGCTCATCCAAGCTCTGGCCTTCTCCGGCGACGAAGCCATCCATGGAGATCGTGACATCGCAGACTACCCGTCCCATGCCCGTGCCTTCCTCTCAGTTGCTGGACTGTGGCGTCAGGATAACAGCAGCTAGCGGCCCAGTGGCTGGCAATCTTCTAGTTTTCCTTGTCTACCCAGCTGGGCCGGGGTAGAAACGATACGTGAGCGAAGAAACAGAACTCAACGAGTTGTCATTCAGCATTGGCGGATATATCTCCAAACCCCGCCATCAGGTTTATGAGGCTGTGGCGGATCCCGAACAGCTCTCCAAATACTTCACCACCGGCGGGGCCCAAGGCCGGATGGAAACTGGCGGCACCGTCACGTGGGATTTCCATGACTTCCCCGGAGCGTTCCCGGTCCAGGTGGTGCGGGCTATACAGGATGAAGAGCTGGCCTTTACTTGGGGCGGCGACTCCAGCGTGAACAGCAGCGGCCAAAATACTGTGACCTTCACCTTCAAAGACGTGGATAACGGAACACGCACCAGGGTGGAAATCTCGGAATCTGCGTGGCTGCCCACCTCCGCCGGAGCTAAAGCGGCCTTCGGCAACTGCGAGGGCTGGGCCGGCATGCTGGCGGCGATGAAGTGCTGGGTCGAGTACGGCATCAACCTTCGGGATGGCTTCTACAAGTAGCGGCAAACAGCAATGGCGGCGGAAGGATCATCCTTCCGCCGCCATTGGTGGTTCCTAGGCGACTGCTTCGCGCAGCTTGCCGGTCAGCCGCTGCATTTCGCGAAATTCTTCTTCGCTCATGGCATCGCCCAGCAGTTCATGCAGGTGCTTTGCATGCTGCCGGCCGATCTCCTGCTGCAGCGCCAGCCCCTTCTCGGTCAGCGAGAGCAGCAGCGCCCGGTGGTCGTCAGGGTCCGATTCGCGGGTAATCAGCCCCTTGTCTTCCAGCCGTGTGACCATGCGGCTCAGGCTTGGCTGCGAGATCAGCAGATTCTGGTTCAGGTCTACCAGCCGGCTGCGTCCGCCGGGGCAGAAGCGCAGGTTGAACAGCACATCATATTCGCGCATGGACAGCGAGTTGAACTCTTCCATGGCGGAGATCTTGCGCATGACTGCTACCTGCGCCCTGAACAGCGATTCCCAAGAGTCGAGAGTGACCTTGAGAGATGCTGTTGTTTTACTGGTCCCGGTCACTGACCTCTGGCTCCTTAGGTGCGTTTGCCTTTTCGGCTTCCAGTTTAGCGTCGCGAGCAGCGACCAGGCCTGCGTGGGTAGGGGCAGGGGTCAGGTCTGCCGGGGCGCGTGAAGCCATTTCCTTGCGCAGCTCAGGCAGCACGTATTCGCCGAACATGTCCAGCTGGTTCAGCACGGTCTTCAGCGGCAGGCCTGCGTGGTCCACAAGGAACAGTTGGCGCTGGTAGTCGCCGAAGTACTCCTGGAAGCTCAGGGTCTTCTCTAGCACCTGCTGCGGCGAACCGACGGTCAGCGGGGTCTGAGCGGTGAAGTCTTCCAGCGACGGGCCGTGGCCGTAGACCGGGGCGTTGTCGAAGTACGGGCGGAATTCCTTCACTGCCTGCTGGGAATCCTTGGCCATGTAGAACTGTCCGCCCAGGCCCACAATGGCCTGGTCTGCACGGCCGTGGCCGTAGTGCTCGTAGCGTTCGCGGTACAGGCCGATCAGCTGCTGGTAGTGCTCCTTTGGCCAGAAGATGTTGTTGGCGAAGAAGCCGTCGCCGTAGTAGGCGGCGATCTCTGCTACCTGCGGGGTGCGGATCGATCCGTGCCAGACGAATGGAGCGACGCCGTCCAGCGGGCGCGGGGTAGCGGTGAAGTTCTGCAGCGGGGTGCGGTACTTTCCTTCCCAGTTCACTACCTCTTCATCCCACAGGCGGCGCAGCAGGTTGTAGTTCTCCACGGTCAGGTTCACTGAGTCCTGGATGTTCTTGCCGAACCATGGGTAGACCGGGCCGGTGTTGCCGCGGCCCAGTACCAGGTCGGTGCGTCCGTTGGACAGGTGCTGCAGCATTGCGAAGTCTTCGGCGATCTTCACCGGGTCGTTCGTGGTGATCAGCGTCGTGGTGGTGGAGAGGATGATGCGCTCGGTCTGGGCCGCGATGTAGGCCAGGGTGGTGGTCGGCGAGGAGGAGAAGAACGGCTTGTTGTGGTGCTCGCCGATGGCGAAGACGTCCATGCCGATCTCTTCGACCTTCTTGGCGATCGCTACCTCGGCGTCGATGCGCTCCTTCTCGGTGGGTACGCGGCCGGTGGTTGGGTCGCGGGTGATGTCGCTGACTGAGAATACTCCGAACTGCATGCCTACTCCTTGTGGTTTCGAGAACTTGCGTTCTGTGCTTGCTCTCTAATTTATATGCGTATGCATGTAATAACAAGTTGAGGCGTCAATTATTCCCCGGGTTCTGCCGTGGCGTTCATCACCCGCGTTTCTATCGAGCCAGCGGGATGAATCCTCCGGAAAGAATCAGCGACTGCCGCTCCTGTGGGTGAGGCGGTGCACTGTCGGTATAACCGCAGCCGCAGTCCCGCTGCTGTCTGCGCAGTGCGTGCAGCTGCCGGCTAGCCAGCCACAAATCGACAAGGGAAGCGGCAAGGGGAAGTGCGGGGATTAATGGCTTGGCGAAGTAGAGTGGCGCATCGCAGGGGCTGGTGGAAATGACTGTCATGACTGGTCCTTTCGTTGTGTCAGCAACCAGTCAACAAGCTCTAGTTAGCTTGAGCTCAAGCGGGGAGCCGGAAATAATGGCAGCATGTCCTCTGCCCAGCACTTGCCCAGAAGCCAAATCCGCATTGGAGATCTTGCGCGCCGCGCCGGGGTCACCGTGGCAACCCTTCGTTTCTACGAGTCGCGGGAACTGATCTTTTCTACCCGCACCAGCGGCAACGTGCGGATTTACCCGCTTCATACTTTGCGCAGGGTGGCAATCATCGCAGCCGGCCAGCGCGTGGGACTGACGCTGACACAGATCGCCGAAGCGCTCGCCGACCTCCCCAAGGACCGCGCACCGTCCCAGCAGCATTGGGAAGAACTGAGCAGCAAGTGGAAGATGCTGGTGGACCAGCGCATCGCGCAGCTGCATTCCCTGCGTGACTCGCTGGATGGCTGCATCGGCTGTGGATGCCTCTCCACCACCAAATGTTCGCTGTTCAACCCGCAGGATGAAGCGGCGGCCGAAGGGCCCGGATCCCGGTGGATCCGAAACTTCGATGCCGACTTCGGCCCGCACGAATCCTGATCCTCAACGCGAGGATAAAAGAAATGCCGCCGCCCGGATGGGCGGCGGCATGACAACCAGCAGCTGCTACGGCTGCTGTGGGTCCTGGTCCTTCATCATCTGCTCGAAGGCCTTGCGCTCCTTGCGCGAGACTGGCATCTGGCCAGTTTCCGGGTTCAGCACCGTAGCCGTCGTGGAAGCGCTGGCCGAGGAGTCTGCCGGTGCCGGACTTGGCTCCTTGCTTGGCGTGGGTTCCTTCACGGCTTTTTGTTCCTTACCGGGCTTCTGCTTCTTGGCGGTGTCGACGCTGCCGAGGTTCGGGGCCTTGCCCAGATGGCCGGTGGCCTCATCCAGGACCGCGCTCAGCGCCGGCGCCGATTCCACCGCGAACTTGGCGTGGCGGCGTGCGGCGCGCCGTGCGGCGTTCTTCTCCTTGCGCGATTCGATCAGGCGGTAGAGGACCGGAACCAGAATCAGGGTCAGCAGCGTGGAGGTTACCAGGCCGCCGATCACCACCACCGCCAGCGGCTGGGAGATGAAGCCCGACTGGCCGGTCAGGCCCAAGCCCATCGGCATGAGCGCGAACACGGTAGCCAGCGCGGTCATCAGGATTGGGCGCAGGCGCTGGCGGGCGCCCTGCATAATCGCCTGCTCCAGCGGCATGGCGGCCCGCTCAGGGGTGTCCAGCCGGTACTGGTTGATCAGGTCGATGAGCACAATCGCGTTGGTGACCACAATGCCCACCAGCATCAGCATGCCGATCAGCGAAGGCAGACCCAGCGGGATGCCGGAAATCAGCAGCAGGCCGATCGCGCCGGTGGCGGCGAACGGGATAGAGACCAGCAGGATCAGCGGCTGGATCAGTGACTTGAAGGTCGCCACCATGATCACGTACACGATCGCCACCGCCGCCAGCAGCGCCAGGTAGAGCTGCTGGAAGGAATCCGCCTGCTCGGTGGCCGCGCCGCCAATCTCGGCGGTCGCGCCCTGCGGCAGGTCCAGTCCCTCAAGGGTCTTGGCCACCGCGGTGGAGACGTCGCCCAGCTTGTTCTCCGCCGGGGTCAGGCTGACGGTGGCAATGCGTTCGCCGTTGGAGGTGGTGACCTCCTGGACTACCTTGCTGCGCTCAACCTTGGCCAGGTCCTGCAGCTGCACCATTCCGGTGGCGGTGGGGATTTCAAGCTTCTTGAGCTTGTCCACTGAGTCAAGCTTCATGCCCTCGCCGACCAGCACCTTCATGTCGGTGTAGTCAAGGCGCAGGGTCCCTGCCGGAACGGGGGAGACTTGGGAGGCGACCAGTCCCGAAAGCTGGGTTTCGCTCATGCCCGCCTTGGCGGCCTTTTCCGCGTCGATGTCGATGGACACCTGCTCGCGCATGGCCGAGAGGTTGTCGCTGATCCCGGTGATGTCTGCGGTGTCCTTCAGGCTCTCGCGCACCGCGGTGGTGGCATCGCGCAGGATCTTCTCATCCGGAGCCTTGATCTCTACGGTGATATCCGAGCTCATCATGGAGCCCGAGTTACTGCCGAAGTTCAGCTGCGTGTCCTTGCCCAGGTCAAGCGCCTGCACTTCGCCGCGCACGGTGTTTGCAAGCGCTTCCTGGTCGGCATTCTTGTCGGTGATCAGGGTGAAGTTCGCGGTGTCGGAGCCGCCGCCGAACAGCGACGCCATGCCCGAGCCGGTGCCGATTCTCATCTGCACGTCCTGTACGCCCTCGATGCCGCGCACCGCGGCCTCGATCTTCTCCGCTTCCTTCTGGGTGGTTGCCAGGGAGGATCCCGAAGGCATGGTCTGCTTGATGGAGATCGTGTTCTCTCCGGTGCTGCCCAAGAGGTTGGTGTTCAGCAGCGGGGTCATGGCCACGGTGCCTGCAAGGATCAGGATCGAGGCGAACAGGGTGATGACCGGGTGGCGCTGGGTGCCGCGCAGCACCGGGGTGTAGGCGCGCTGCATCCAGGACTTGTCCTCGGCGGCATGCGCTGTATGGCCGGAGGCGGTGCCCGGGCGGTGCGGCAGGAACCAGTAGGCCAGCACCGGCACGATGGTCAGCGCCACCACCAGCGAGGCCAGCAGCGCGATGGTCATGGTCATGGCGAAGGGGCGGAACAGCTCGCCGGCCATGCCGCCGACCAGTGCCACCGGCAGGAAGACCGCCACGGTGGTCAGGGTCGCGGCGGTGATGGCGCCCGCCACCTCGCGCACCGCCAGCAAGATTGCCTGCAGCTTAGACTCGCCGTAGGACAGGTGGCGCTTGATGTTTTCGATGACCACGATCGAGTCGTCCACCACACGGCCGATGGAGATGGTCAGTGCGCCAAGGGTCAGCATATTCAGCGAGTAGCCGCCGGCGTACATGCCGATGAACGTGACCATCAGGGACAGCGGAATGGAGATCGCGGTGACCAGGGTGGAGCGGATGGAGAAGAGGAACACCAGGATCACGACCACGGCGAAGCCCAGGCCCAGCACGCCTTCCAGCGCCATGTGGTCGATGGAATCGGTGATGAACGGCGCCTGGTCGAACACGTTGGTGATCACCGCGCCGTGGCCCAGCTCCTCCTGCAAGCCCGGCAGCAGGTCGTTGACCGCCTGGGAGATGCCGACGGTGTCCCCGCTAGGGGTCTTGGTCACGGCGATCGACAGGGTGTCCGCGCCGTTGGTGCGGGTGATGCTGGTGGCCGCATCGGCCTTGATCGAGATCTTGGAGACGTCCTTGAGCAGCACCGGTCCGCGGTCGGAGACCAGCGGGATTTCGCCGATGGCCTTCAGGGTGTCGGGGGCCGAGCCGGCGATCACCGGCAGGGTCAGCCCGTCGGTGTCCATGGTGCCGATGGGCATGGGGGAGCCGGCGTTCTCGATGCCATCGGTGATGCCCTTGACGCTCAGGCCAGCCGCGGCCAGCTTGGCATCGTCTGGAATCACCGAGATGTGCTGGCTGGCGCCGCCGGAGACCGAGGCTTCGCGCACCCCGTCCAGCTTCTGCAGCTTCGGGATCACGATGCGGCTCACGTCGTCATGCAGCGCTTCGAGCGACTGGTCGGAGGCCACCGCCAGCTGGATCACCGGCAGGTCGGCGATGGATCCGGCGATGGCGCTCGGCTCCACATCCTCGGGCAGGTTCGGCTTGGCATTGGAGATGGCGCGTTCCACCTGGGCCCTGGCCCGGTCCATGTCCGTGCCGTACTCGAAGGTCAGCGCGATGCGCGTGAACCCGGAAGAGGAAGTGGCGGTGGAGGACTCGAGCCCTTCAACCGCCTGCAGCGCCGTCTCCAGCGGGGCGGCGACCTGCTGGTCGATCACCTCGGGGCTGGCGCCGGTCTGGGTGGCCATGACGGAAATCTGCGGGAACTCCATAGAGGGAATGAGTTCCTGTTTCAGGCTCGTCATGGAGAAGACGCCGAAGACGGCGATGAAGACCGATATCAGCGCGATCAGCGCCCGGTTCTTAAGTGACAAAGTGGCCAAGCGCTGCATGCGGGTGTGGTCCTAGCGGTGTCGGGAAATAAGGCTCGCTATTAACTCTAGTTCGTTGTGTTTAGACAACCGAATAATCTTGGTGGAATCGGACCGAAATCATCCGTTGTGCGTATTTCGGGTGGAGAAACGCCAAGGGCCGCTCATCAAGTGATGAGCGGCCCTTGGCGCGGTGGACTAGTTCAGTCCCAGGGTCTTGTCGGTGGCTGCCTTGACCTCGGCGTAGAGCGCAGGGTTGTCGTTCAGCTTCTGGCCGTAGGAAGGGATGATGTCCTTCAGCTTGGTCTCCCAGCCGCCGGCGAATTCCTTCGGGAAGCAGCGCGAGAGCAGGCCGATCATGATCGGGGTGGCGGTCGAAGCGCCTGGCGATGCGCCGAGCAGGCCGGAGATCGAGCCGTCCGAGGAGGTGATGACCTCGGTGCCGAACTGCAGGACGCCGCCCTTCTTGGCGTCCTTCTTGATGACCTGCACGCGCTGGCCGGCGGTGATCAGCTCCCACTTGGAGCCGTCGGCCTCTGGGAAGTACTCTGCCAGCGACAGGTCCTTCTTGGCGCGGGACTTCAGGACTTCCTTGATCAGGTAGGTGGTCAGGGACATGTTGTCCTTGGCCACTGCCAGCATCGGGATGATGTTGTGCGGGCGCAGCGACAGCGGAAGGTCCATCTGGCCGGTGGACTTCAGGAAGTTCATGGAGAAGCCGGCGTAAGGGCCGAACATCAGCGAGCGCTTGCCGTCGACAAAGCGGGTGTCCAGGTGCGGCACCGACATTGGAGGAGCGCCCACAGATGCCTGGCCGTAGACCTTGGCGTGGTGCTGGTTGATGATGGTCTCATCGGTGCAGCGCAGGAACTGGCCGGAGACCGGGAAGCCGCCGAAGCCCTTAATCTCGTCAATGCCCGACTTCTGCAGCAGCGGCAGTGCGCCGCCACCGGCGCCGACGAACACGAACTTTGCCTTCACTGTCTTGACCGCACCGCTGGCGTTGTCCTTGATGGTCAGTTCCCAGCCGGCACCGTCGCGCTTGAGGTTCTTGACCTTGTGGCCGAAGTTGATCGAGGCGCCAGCTGCGCCCAGGGAGTTGGTCAGGTCGGCGGTCAGGCGGCCGAAGTCCACGTCGGTTCCGGAGACTACGCGGGAAGCTGCAACCTTCTGCGACTGGTCGCGGCCCTTGGCTACCAGCGGGGTCCACTCGTTGATGGTGTCAAGATCGTTGGTGATCTCAAGTTCGTCAAATAGGGTGTTCGGCTTCAGCGCCTCGTAGCGGGTCTTGAGGTACTTGGAGTGGTCCTCGCCGATCACGAATGACATGTGAGGCAGCGGGTTGATGAAGCCATTGCCTTCAACGCGCTTGTTCTCAACCGCCCAGGAGAAGAACTGGCGGGAGATCTGGTACTGCTCGTTGATGCCGATGGCCTTGGCAGGGTCTACCGAGCCGTCGGCCTTGGCGGCGGTGTAGTTCAGCTCGCACAGTGCCGAGTGTCCGGTGCCCGCGTTGTTCCATGGCGAGGAAGACTCGAGGCCTGCCTTGTCCAGGTTTTCGTAGAGGCCGATTGACCAGGTTGGCTCCAGCTGGTTGATCAGGGTGCCCAGCGTGGCACTCATGATACCGGCACCGATTAGGACGACGTCAAAAGATTCGGTTGACGTTTGTGAAGGCACGAGGAACTCCATCGACAGTGGTACTTTGCTCTAACCCAGAGTAGACCTATTCCACCGCCGGTTAGAAATCCTTAACTGATACGTATGGCTGGCCGGTAGCTAACTTGAGATCGCCGGTGAATTGCTCATCCGTATATCCGCGAAGCATTCATTGAGCATCGGCGAGGAGGGATAGAAGGTCACATTCGAATTGAACGCCAGTGCTGAGATAGGGAATACCAGCGGCACCAGCGGCAAATCGTAGTTCATGGTTTCAAGGATGGCCGCATAGGCGTTGGTCCGATCTTCACCCGGTGCCAGGGATCGGGCGGCGAGAATTTGTGAGTCAAGTAACGCCGAGTTGTAGCCGAATTCATCGGATTTGGCGGCCAGGATGCCTGAGAGGAAGTCGTCCTCGTTGCGGTACCCGCCGGCGTAGCCGAGCAGGTGCAGGCCGTTGAACTCCTTGGAACGCACGGTCTGGACGTAGCCGTCGGTCCAGGGGATCGGCCGCGGCTTGATCTTGATGCCCACCTTGGCCAGGTCTTCGGCAAGCAGGGCGAAGGTGCGTTCGGGCAGCGGGAGGTAGTTTCGCGAGACCCGCAGCGGGTAGGCGAACTCGATCTCCTCGCCCTTGTATCCAGCCTCGGCCAGCAGCTTGACCGCCTGGTTCTGGTCAAGGTTGTAGCGCGGCTCTGGCTCCGGGACGGACAGGGCGGGAGGAAGCACGCTGCCTGCCGACTTGCTGCCCTGGATGAAGAGCTTGTCTGCCAGCTGGCCGTGGTTGATCGCGTGGGCAATGGCGCGGCGGACCTCAGGCTTGGCAAGCCATTTATTGCGCCGGTCGATGCCCAGGTACAGCACCGAGAACGGGTCGCGCTGCACCACGAGCTTGGCGCCGCGGATCAGGTTGCGCATGATGTCGACCGAAACAAGGTCGAACCCGTCGATTTCGTCGGCGCGCATCGCAGTTTCGCGATTGTACGGGGAGGGGATCGAGGAGACGAGCACGACTTCAGGATGATTCTGGTTCGCTTCGAATCGTGCGGGATTCCAGTAGTCCTTGAAGATCTCAAGGCGGACCAGGCCGTCTTTGTTGGAGGCCAGTGTGTACGGGCCGGTGCCCATGGGAGTGGTTGACAGGGCCAGAGCAGGGTTGTCCTTGGGGCCGCCGGTCAAGGCTGAAGGCGCCGCGATGGCCATGCCCGGCAGTGTGAGTGCATCAATGAGCGAGGGAAGGGCACGGCGCAGCTTCAGCGTCACCAGGTACTTGCTGGTTGCGCTGATCGAGGAGAAGTAACTGGCGCTGCCGGCGCTGGATTTTCCGGCGAACAGCGTCTCGTGGAACACCGGCTTGAGCGCTTCAAGCTGTTCCAGGCGGTGCTGCTGCGCGCCCTGCTCGAATTCAGAGAGGGTCTGCTCGTCCTTGACCTTGGTCTCTACCTCTTTCTGCGTTGGCAGCTTGGGCAGATCTTGGCGGTGGTGGAATACGGCGTTGAATCCCTGGGTGGAGTCCGCGGCCAGTTTGGCGGGCATAGTGGCCCAGCGCTTGAAGTTGTCTACAACCGCTTGGGCGTCAAGCTCGGTGCCGTCATGGAACTTCACTCCCTGGCGCAGGCTGAAGGTATAGGTGAGCCCGTCGTCGCTCTGCGTCCAGGACTCGGCGAGCCCAGCAATCGGGCTGCCGGTGTTCGCGTCGATGGAGATGAGTGTTTCGTAGATCTGCCGGGTAATTCGGAAGGACTCGTTGTCTGCAACGATCGCCGGATCCAGCTTTACCGGGGGAGCCGAAGCCGCCAGGCGAAGGGTGCGCGGGAGCTGTTTTGCTGCTTGGCCGGTCGACGCTGTTGCAGTCGTGGACGTCGGTGTGGTGGTGCAGCCAACTAGTGCCAGCGCAGCCGTGGCAGCGGTGCCGGTCAGCAGTGCGCGTCGTGAGACGTGGTGTAGCGAAGTGGCAGGCACTATGAAGCTCAACTTCTTTCATGTCGGGCGAAACAACGTCCTGAATCAGCGCCTTGCCTGCGTTGCGGACACGCGACTGGCTGCTGTGCGATCAGGGATATCTATCAAAGATAGCGCAACGATCTGGTGGTCTCCTTTGAAACTCTTCGAGTGGGAACCAAGTGAGACCAAAACGTTAGAAATATGCGCTGAACCTAGGCGCGATGTACGAGGTTTTCTCCGTCCTGACCAGCAGACCAAGCCTGGAGCTGGCGCTTGAGCAAACTCACCATGCGGGGGAAGAATGCTTTGGTGTTGCCGCCGTTGTGAGGAGTGATCAGCGCATTAGGGTACTGCCACAGCGGATGGTCTGCCGGCAGGGGCTCCGGGTCGAAGACGTCGGAGGAAACATTAAGTCGACCGCTGGCTACCTCTGCGACCAGGGCATCGGTGTCCACGACCGGGCCTCGTGCGACGTTGACGACGGTTGCTCCATCGGGGAGCTGGGCTAGAAGCTCGGCATTGACCAGATGGCGGGTTGAGGCATTGAGCGGAACAATCAAAATCAGCACCTCGATCTGGCCTGCCATCTGCAGCAGCTGATCGGTGCCGTACACCTGTCCATGCTCGTCAGTACGGGCGGTGGAACCAAAACGCAGCAGGTTGACTTCAAATGGTTCGAGCCGTTTGCGGATGGCCTCACCGATGCCGCCTACGCCTACCAGCCCCACGGTGCGGTCGGCCAGGCCTGGCCACTGGATTGGATTCCAGCGGTTGTTGTCCTGGTCGCGCACGGAGGTCGGGAACCCGCGCAGGGAAGCGATGGCCAGACCAAGAGCGATTTCGGCGGTGGCCGCGGCATGGACTCCTGCCGCGGTGCAGATGTCAGCGCGGTCTCCGATCATGTCGATCATCCCGTCGTACCCGGTGGTTTGGGTTTGGACGATCTTGACATTTGGTGCCTTGCGGACGTTTTTCAGGAAGGCGGGGTCCGCCATATACGGGAAGATCGTGATGTCGATGTCTTCAAGCGGTGAGTCCGGATCAGATTCGAGATCCCAAATCACTGGTTTCAGGTTCTTGGGCAGTTCACCGACAGCTTCAAGCAGTTCGGCAGTTGGGAAGGAAACCGTGCGCTGTTTACTCATGAAATCACTCTACAAATGTGTTGGGCGTTGTGGTAGTAACCCCTAGTCATCTCTTGTAATGTAGCTCACCACAAAAAAGTGGGTTTTCGATTTGCGCGATGTTCAAAAGCTGGGTAGAGTTTTATCTCGTTGCGAAAGCGCGAAGCCCAAAAGCTTCTAGAACATCGCAGCGGGCGCCTCTAGCTCAATTGGCAGAGCAAATGACTCTTAATCATTAGGTTCCGGGTTCAAGTCCCGGGGGGCGCACGAACAATTAGTTCGGCTTGTTCCGCTCATTGTTTACAAAAATAAATATGCGCCTCTAGCTCAATTGGCAGAGCAAATGACTCTTAATCATTAGGTTCCGGGTTCAAGTCCCGGGGGGCGCACCATTTCAAGGTCAGACATTTTGTCTGGCCTTTTTTGTTTTCCTTGGCCGTATCGCTGTGGGTCCGGCGGTTGAAAAATAAAAAAGTGTGTCGTGGGTTACCCTCCGGATTAAGTTCACTATTAAAATTGGGACTGACTAGGAATTTTGTAGTTTTTCTGGTCGATGGCATCAATTTTTGATTTTTGACGCTTTGTGCCTATGATTGTCTACGTCGCAAAGACGAAGTTCGGAAACGATCTAGTCAGAGTGAAGTTAGCGCCTCTAGCTCAATTGGCAGAGCAAATGACTCTTAATCATTAGGTTCCGGGTTCAAGTCCCGGGGGGCGCACAGTAGATCCGATCTGTTAGTTCAGATCGGATTTTTTGTTATATCCACGAAAAGGAGACTCTGATGAGCGCTGCTGAAAAGACGGGGCGACTGGCCATTGGTGATGTTGCACCGGAATTCACTTTGAAGGACTCCGCAGGCAGCGAAGTAACCCTGTCAAGCTTCCGCGGACAAAAAACCATCGTCTATTTTTACCCGGCTGCTTCAACGCCTGGCTGCACGAAGCAGGCTTGTGATTTCAGGGACTCCATTGAGTCCCTGAAAAGTCTTGGCTACCAGGTGCTTGGTGTTTCTCCAGATGGCGTTGCCAAATTGGAGAAGTTTGCGGCCAAGGAAGAGCTGAACTTCCCGCTGCTCTCTGACGAGGATCACGCTGTGGCGGAAGCGTACGGTGCTTGGGGCGAAAAGAAGAACTATGGCCGCATCTACGAGGGCCTGATCCGCTCGACCATCGTCCTGGATGAAGAAGGCAAAGTCAGCTTGGCTCAATACAACGTGAGGGCTACCGGCCACGTCGCAAAGCTCCGTCGTGACTTGGGCATTGATCCCAAATAAGTGGGTTCATGGTCGATTTCGCATCGACTAGAAAGTCCGCTACACTGGTTGAGGTCGTGAATCGGTTGAGCCATCATCCGGTGTAGCGCTGGCGAGTATGGCGGAATTGGTAGACGCGCTGGATTTAGGTTCCAGTGTCTTCGGACGTGAGAGTTCAAGTCTCTCTACTCGCACCAAATGAAAAACCGCGAACAGCAACTGTTCGCGGTTTTCGCATTTTCGGGTGGGCTGAGCGGTGAATCCCGAAGTTTAATTTGCTGCCCGCGGCTCGCGGAACATGGTGAACGTGCTTGGGCCTTCTTTCGGCTTGAACTTGTCGACGACCGCGAATCCGAAATTTTCATAGAAGCGGACATTGCCCGCATCGGACGTCTCCAGAGTGACGCTGGAATCGATAGGAATGAAATCGTGCAAAGCTGCCGTCAAGAGGGCAGACCCGAGTCCCTGTGCCTGATGTTCCGCCTTCACTCCGATGGTGGACAGAGTCCAATCAGCAGTGAATGGCACGCTGTCCAGATGTGCTTCCAGCCTCGCCAGCCTGTCTCCGTGAAGCGCGGCCATCTGCTCCTGCAGCGCGATAGATGGATCTGGGGCGCTGGCCGGCATCAATGCAGCTACGGCCCGAAGCTGATTATCGACAAGCACCAATCCATGATCCATTGCATGAGTTAGATAAAGCAGTTGTAGCTTGAAGAGCCTGTCTCGATACCCCTCAGCTGGAATGATCCAGCGAGTCCATTCCGAGCTGTCAAAGGCATCAGCTAAGACTTCAGCGGCGGCTTCCAATTGGTCCGGATGGGCTAGTTTAACGGTGAAATTCATGCAGGCGCTGCTCCAACTGGTATTGAGAGGTGAGGCACGGAACGGTGTTAAAAGGTTAACTCGGGTACGGTTAATCGAGCATCTAATTGGTGGTGCGCGAGTTGGTAATTAGGCGAAAGCCAAAGGCTAGGAAAAGTTCATGGATGTCATCTTGCTGTCGGAGTCTGGCGAACCGATTGGAACCTGCCCCAAGGAACTTGTCCATACGGAAGACACCGCACTTCACCAAGCGTTTTCATGCCATGTGTTCAACGACCAAGGCCAGGTGCTTGTGACACGACGAGCATTGGGCAAACGGACCTGGCCAGGGGTCTGGACCAATTCCTTCTGTGGGCATCCGCAACCGGGGGAGCGGATGGAATCTGCAATCATCCGCCACGCCCGGCACGAGCTTGGCATGGCAATTGAAATGATCGAACCCTTGGTTCCGACCTTCCGCTATCGCGCAGTAGACGCCTCCGGAATTGTTGAGAATGAAATTTGCCCAGTGTACTCAGCCCGGATTCATGGCGAGCTGGCGGCGAACCCGGAAGAAGTCATGGACTACCAATGGGTTGATCCGGCTCGACTCGGCGATGCACTCTCGGCGACACCTTGGGCTTTCAGCCCCTGGCTGGTGGAACAGTCGGCGCAGATGGAGCTGTACCGCTAGCGCTGGGACACTCGCGAGGAAACCACCTACAAGTTGTCCGAAGCGACTAATGCCTGATCCCATCCGGTTTTGGACCGGATGGGATCAGGCGTTAGTTATATAGGTATAAAGGTGCAGTTGCCCTTGGGGCTTAGACGAAATTCTCAGTACCCTCGATGGTATTCATGAAATGATCCATGAAATCTGCAAAATCTCGCGCATCAACATCCTGATCGATAACAGCGGCCACAGATACCGCATCATTGAGCTGCAAGTCGAGGCTGGGATGCTCGGGAACGGTGAAACGGAAGACTCGCCCGGTGGACGTCGCGATCTCATATCCGCCGTCATTGAGTACAGCGAGCTGGTTTACGTTGGTGTTGTTGATCGTGATTGCGGACTCTGAAGCACTCAAATCAGAGGAATTAATCGGCGCAAGGACGATTTCAGCGGGCTGCCGTCGATAGCCAACAACCTTGAGCCCCCCGGAGCCTGCCACACCGGTGGCAGCCACCAGGTTGTAGCTGGCGAAGTTTGGGATCTGAGAGTCAAAGGCACGGTGGAGCCGTTCCTTGACCTGCTCAGCTGGATTTGCGTCTGGGCTTGTGTCCATAATCCACACTCTACCCAACGAATACCGACAAAACCTGTGACTATTGCCTGTGGCGAAACATGCAATCTAGAGCACAATTCTGGATAAATCGCTATTCCCATGGGCGAACTGCCGATAACGAGGCTCGATCTTGCAAACCCGGCAAGCCTTGCTAGAGGTTGAAAGCGCCGTCATTTCGCCGAACCGTTCGAACCTTGCAAAAGCCTGTTCGCAGGGAAAAGATGGCCGATAGATCATATTCACTTCCCTAGGGGGAAGTTGTTGGACATATTGACTAGTTCTACTCAAAATCATTTTGTGTCATTGTCGCGTCATGGGTTGGTCTATTGGTCATATTGACTCCTAGAATGTTGTTCTATGAGTCAGGACACTACTCCAGACATCAAACCGCGCTCACGCGCCGTCACTGATGGGATCCATGCTGCTCCGTCGCGCGGTATGCTGCGCGCGGTGGGAATGGGCGATGAAGACTTCGCCAAGCCTCAAATTGGCATCGCCAGCTCATGGAATGAAATTACTCCATGCAACCTATCGCTGAACCGTTTGGCCCAAGGCGCCAAGGAAGGCGTTCACGCTGGCGGCGGCTTTCCAATGCAGTTCGGCACGATCTCCGTGTCGGACGGCATCTCCATGGGGCATGAAGGCATGCACTTCTCGCTGGTATCGCGCGAAGTGATTGCCGACTCCGTTGAAACCGTGATGATGGCTGAACGCCTCGACGGTTCGGTCCTCCTTGCCGGCTGCGACAAGTCACTGCCCGGCATGCTGATGGCCGCAGCCCGGCTTAATCTTTCTGCAGTCTTCCTTTACGCCGGATCGATCATGCCAGGCTGGGTCAAGCTTGAAGACGGCACCGAAAAGGATGTCACGCTGATCGACGCCTTTGAAGCCGTCGGTGCCTGCGCTGCTGGCAAGATGAGCGAAAAAGACCTCGACGCCATCGAGCGGGCCATCTGCCCCGGAGAAGGCGCCTGCGGCGGAATGTACACCGCGAACACCATGGCCTCCATCGGCGAAGCGCTCGGGATGAGCCTTCCAGGTTCGGCGGCCCCGCCTTCGGCCGACCGGCGGCGCGACATGTTTGCCCACCGGTCCGGCGAGGCGGTTGTGGAACTGCTGCGCAAGGGCATCCGCGCCCGCGACATCATGACCAAGAAGGCGTTCGAGAATGCCATCGCCGTGACCATGGCCTTCGGCGGCTCGACTAATGCCGTGCTGCACCTGCTGGCCATCGCCCGCGAAGCCCAGGTGGACCTCAGTCTCGACGACTTCAACCGCATTGGCGATCGGGTCCCGCACCTCGCGGACCTGAAGCCTTTTGGCCGCTATGTGATGAACGACCTGGATCGCATTGGCGGCGTTCCCGTGGTCATGAAGGCACTGCTTGACGCAGGCCTGCTGCACGGCGACTGCCTCACCGTCACCGGCAAGACCGTTGCCGAGAATCTGGCGCACATTGCGCCACCTGATCCGGACGGCAAGATCCTACGCGCCATGGACAACCCGATCCACAAGACCGGCGGCATTACGATCCTCAAGGGCAGCTTGGCTCCCGAGGGGGCCGTGGTGAAGTCTGCCGGCTTCGACGCAGATGTCTTCGAGGGGACCGCGCGCGTCTTCGAACGCGAGCAGGGTGCTCTCGATGCGCTGGACAAGGGCGAGCTGAAAGCCGGCGACGTGGTGGTCATCCGCTACGAAGGGCCCAAGGGCGGCCCCGGCATGCGCGAGATGCTGGCCATTACCGGTGCCATCAAGGGCGCAGGACTGGGCAAGGACGTGCTGTTGCTGACCGATGGCCGCTTCTCCGGAGGTACCACCGGCCTATGCATTGGGCACGTGGCCCCCGAAGCGGTGGACGGCGGGCCGATCGCCTTCGTCAAGGACGGCGACAGGATCCGCGTGGACATCGAGGCCCGCTCCTTCGACTTGTTGGTCGATGAGGCAGAGCTCGAAGCCCGCAAGGCCGGATGGGAGCCGCTACCAGCCAAGTTCACCTCTGGTGTGCTGGCGAAGTACGCAAAACTGGTCAATTCGGCGTCAACCGGCGCCTACTGCGGCTAGTCAGCAAAACAAAAACCATTGATTGGGCGCGCCTTGCGTCCAATCAATGGACATCCGTCTCATATAATGAGATACATGGGGCCTCTGGTTGATCTTTGCCTTTGGGTGGAGAAAGATTAGAGACATGCAAACAAACTTCGATGTTCTACTAGTTATCAGGCGCGGAGCCTGAGGCACTGTCTGCCGCTAGACAGAGCATCGGTAACGCGCAGCCCCCTTTCGTCATCAGTGACGGCCGTGGGGCGTTTTTTATGCGCAAATGAAGAGATAGAAATGGAAAGGATCCAGATGAGCAACTCAACACCCGCCAATCCGGCGTCGGTTGCGAAGTCAATCAGTCGACCTAAGGATGCCACCGCCGCTGTCTCTTCCATCGTGGAGGCTTCGAACCCGGTGCAGGGTCCGAATAACATCGTTGCTCCCACAAAGATGACGGGCTCACAAGCCATCGTCCGCTCGCTGGAAGAACTGGGCGTCAAGGACGTCTTCGGATTACCAGGTGGGGCCATCCTTCCCACCTATGATCCACTCATGGATTCGACCAAGATCAACCACGTCTTGGTCCGCCATGAACAGGGTGCCGGCCATGCCGCACAGGGTTACGCCATGGTGAGCGGGGAGGTCGGCGTCTGCATCGCCACCTCCGGTCCAGGCGCAACCAACCTCGTCACCGCATTGGCAGACGCCAATATGGACTCGGTTCCAATGGTGGCAATCACTGGACAGGTCAACAGCGCCTTCATCGGCACCGATGCCTTCCAGGAAGCCGACATCGTCGGCATCACCATGCCGATCACCAAGCACGCATTCCTGGTGACCAAGGCAGAAGACATTCCGCATGTGATGGCCAGCGCCTTCTACCTGGCGCAGACCGGCCGCCCAGGCCCGGTACTGGTTGACATCACCAAGGATGCCCAGACCTCGGAGATGACCTTCTCCTGGCCGCCGAAGGTGGATCTGCCGGGCTACCGCGTGGTGACCCGCGGCCACAACAAGCAGCTGCGCGAAGCCGCCAAGCTGATCGCCTCGGCGACCCGCCCGGTGCTCTACGTTGGCGGCGGTGTGATCAAGGCCGACGCCCACGAGGAGCTCAAGGCCTTTGCCGAGTTCACGAACATCCCTGTGGTCACCACCCTGACCGCCCGCGGAGCGTTCCCGGACTCGCACCCGCAGCACGTGGGCATGCCCGGCATGCACGGCGCCGTCTCCGCAGTGACCGCACTGCAGCAGTCCGACCTGCTGGTCACCCTCGGCGCTCGCTTCGACGACCGCGTCACCGGCGTGCTCTCCTCCTTTGCGCCGAACGCCAAGGTGATCCACGCAGACATCGACCCTGCCGAAATCTCCAAGAACCGCGTGGCAGATGTGCCGATCGTCGGCTCGCTTGATGAGATCATCCCGCAGCTGCACGAGGCCTGCGCCGCCCGCTTCGAGACCGAGCCACAGGCAGATCTCGAGAACTGGTGGACGCTGCTGAACCGGTTGAAGGAAACCTACCCGATCGGCTACACCGAAACCCAGGACGGCCTGTCAGCGCCGCAGCACGTGATCGAGCGTATCGGCGCACTGACCGGTCCCGAAGGCGTGTACGTTGCAGGCGTGGGCCAGCACCAAATGTGGGCTGCGCAGTTCGTCAAGTACGAGCGCCCGCGCTCCTGGCTGAACTCCGCAGGCCTTGGCACCATGGGCTACTCGGTCCCCGCCGCCATGGGCGCCCAGGTGGCGCAGCCTGACCGCGTAGTCTGGGCCATCGACGGCGACGGATGCTTCCAGATGACCAACCAGGAGCTTGCCACCTGCGTCATCAACAACATCCCGATCAAGGTCGCGGTGATCAACAACTCCTCGCTGGGCATGGTCCGCCAGTGGCAGACGCTGTTCTACAACGCCCGCTATTCCAACACTGACCTGAACACCGGCCACGGCACCGCCCGCATCCCCGACTTCGTGAAGCTGGCAGACGCCTACGGCTGCGTGGGCCTGCGCTGCGAACGCGACGAGGACATCGACGCAACCATCCAGAAGGCGCTGGAGATCAACGACCGCCCGGTGGTTATCGACTTCGTGGTCTCCGCAGACTCCATGGTGTGGCCAATGGTCCCATCGGGAGTCAGCAACGACCAGATTCAGATTGCCCGGGGCCTGACCCCTGAGTGGGAAGAGGAAGACTAGACAATGGCAAAGCACACGCTGTCCGTACTGGTCGAAGACGTACCCGGCGTACTCACCCGAGTCGCCAGCCTCTTCGCCCGCCGTGCATTCAACATCCACTCGCTGGCCGTGGGCCCCACGGAAATCGAGGGGATCAGCCGCATGACCGTGGTGGTCGACGCCGAGGGGGATTCTCTGGAGCAGGTCACCAAGCAGCTGAACAAGCTGATCAACGTCATCAAGATCGTGGAGCTGCTGCCCGACACCTCGGTGCAGCGCGACCACATCATGGTCAAGGTCCGCGCGGATGCCGCAACCCGCTTGCAGGTCACCCAGGCCGCGGAGTTGTTCCGCGCATCGGTGATCGACGTGTCCACCGACTCGCTGGTGATTGAAGCCACCGGCAACGCCGCGAAGATCGAGGCGTTGCTGGCGGTGCTGGAGCCATTCGGCATCCGGGAAATCGTCCAGGCCGGCACCCTGGCCGTGGGCCGCGGCGCCAAGTCCATGAGCGACCGGGCGCTGAAGAGCCTTTCGGCCTAAAGCACCAAAAAATAAACTTACAATTTTTATCAAGACTTCTTTACCGAAGCACAACTAAGGAGAAACACAGTGGCTGAGCTGTACTACGAAGACGACGCAGACCTCTCGATCATCCAGGGCAAGAAGGTAGCCATCATCGGCTACGGTTCCCAGGGCCACGCGCACGCACTGAGCCTGCGCGACTCGGGCGTAGAGGTTGTCGTCGGCCTGGCCGAGGGCTCCAAGTCCCGCGCCAAGGCTGAGGCAGAGGGCCTGAAGGTTCTTACCGTTGCCGAGGCAGCTGCCTGGGCAGATGTCATCATGATCCTGACCCCGGACCAGGTCCAGGCCAAGGTCTACGCAGAGTCGATCGCCGATAACCTGAAGGAAGGCGACGCCCTGTTCTTCGGCCACGGCTTCAACATCCGCTTCGGCTTCATCCAGCCGCCAGCCAATGTTGACGTTGCACTGGTTGCTCCAAAGGCTCCGGGCCACACCGTGCGCCGCGAATTCGAAGCTGGCCGCGGCATCCCTGACCTGATCGCAGTGGAGCAGAACTTCACCGGCGGCGCCAAGGAACTGGCACTGTCCTACGCCAAGGGCATCGGCGGCACTCGTGCCGGCGTTATCGAGACCACCTTCACCGAAGAGACCGAAACCGACCTGTTCGGCGAGCAGGCTGTTCTGTGCGGCGGCACCTCCCAGCTGGTTCAGTACGGCTTCGAAGTTCTGACCGAAGCCGGTTACAAGCCGGAGATCGCCTACTTCGAGGTGCTCCACGAGCTGAAGCTGATCGTCGACCTGATGTGGGAAGGCGGCATCGCCAAGCAGCGCTGGTCGATCTCCGACACCGCTGAGTACGGCGACTACGTTTCCGGCCCACGCGTGATCACCCCAGAAGTCAAGGAAAACATGAAGGGCGTGCTGGCAGACATCCAGTCCGGCGCCTTCGCAAAGCGCTTCATGGATGACCAGGCCAACGGCGCCAAGGAATTCAAGGAACTGCGCGCCAAGGGCGAAGCACACCCAATCGAGTCCACCGGCCGCGAGCTGCGTTCGCTGTTCTCCTGGATCTCCTCGGCAGCTGACGATGACTACGTAGATGGTTCGGTAGCCCGCTAAGCGGAGCGCTAAATAGCTTCTAAACCATATATAAAGCCCAGGTTCGTTTCCCTTCGTGGGATGCGAACCTGGGCTTTTTATGTAGATGGCGTAGTGTGCTGACGGAGCAGAAACCCGGGAGGGACAATTGCCTGTAATAAACAGGCCTCGGCTTTCCCTGTTGCTAGACTCAGCCCAATAGAGGAGCTGATCAGTGAGTACCGAAACCAACTATGACGACTTTGCCCTGGCGTATTCGAAAGAGAATGAGACAAGCCTGCTCAACGCCTACTACGAACGCCCTGCGATCCTGCAGATGGCGGGCAACATAACTGGTCGCAGGGTCTTGGATATCGGCTGTGGGGCCGGACCGCTGAGCCAGAAACTACTTGAACGCGGGGCCCAAGTCAGCGGGTTTGATGCTAGCAAGGCAATGCTAGAGCTGGCCAAGCAAAGGCTGGGATCTGGCATGGACCTTCGAGTCGCTGATCTGCGGGAGAAGCTTCCATATGGCGATGATTCCTTCGACATTGCCATTGCTTCTTTAGTCTTCCACTACCTGGAAGACTGGACGCAGCCATTAGCTGAAGTGCGAAGGGTTCTCGTGCCCGAAGGGCGCCTAATTCTTTCTTTGAACCACCCGATCCTGTATCCCTGGAACAACCCTGGTGAAGACTACTTCCAGCGGGTGAAGTATACAGATGAACTGACATTCAATGGCCGGCCGGCATCGCTGACATACTGGCATCGACCACTACACGAAACCATGAACTCATTTATTGAGGCGGGATTTAATATTCGAAATGTTTGGGAACCTCCATACTCAAAAGATGCTCCCCAGGAAGTTGTGCCTGAGCGTCTCCGTGAGCGCGACGCATTCTTGAGCTTTATATTTTTTGAGTTGCAAACGTCGAAATAGCGATTAAGAAAGTGTGCGCGGCCGAAGAGAAGTCTCTTTCGGCCGCGCACACTTCATTGCATTAGCGAATGATTAACGCTTAGATGCTCGATAGCCTGCTTTGCGGGCGTCGGCAGTTGTGCGGAAGCATTCCTCAGGTTTGGTGACGTTGTAGAACTGGCCACCCTTGACGTGATAAATCCAATCCTTCTGGCTTCCGGTGCGGTTTCCCTTAACGGGGTAGCCAGCTGGGCAATTCTTGATCTTCCCGTTCATCGTCACTGACGATTTCCTAGGAGCCTTTTTCTTAGTGACCTTGACAGTTTCTGTCTTGGAAGCTTTCGAAGTTTTGCCCTTATAACTGTATTTCACCGTTGTAGTGACTTTGTAAGTACCAATTGGAAGCTTCACGGACGACTTGTTCTTGGCAATGGTCTTCTTACCCTTCTTTACGGTCAGGGTAGCTGACTTAACTGTCACTTTCTTGGCTTTGGAGTAACTAGGCTTGATAGTCGCCTTGGACGTGCCAGAGACGGTTTTGTTACCGATCTTCTTAATCGTAACTGCTGGTGCGGCTTTCGCCGTTGCGGCCACATAAACCTGTGAAAGGGACGTCAATTGCGGTTTGGCTGCCGCTCCCGATGCTCCCGAAAGTATGAGTGCAGCCGCAGCGAGGAGAGCGAGAGGAGTCTTTATGAACTTTTTCATGAATTCCCTAAAGCGATGATGAATTGGGCAAAGAGATACCCCGACACAATTGATGGTATCTCAAAAAAGTAGTAAACCTAAGTTTTGGATTTTATGGTGCGAATTGCAGCGGTAGTGAATGACAAGACCTCAATGGACGATAAATCAATGGTTGATTCGCAACGACCTGTGACATCGCTAGATGTCGAGAATCCGGTGCTGGATCCGGTCGATGCAAGATGGGCTTTCTTGAACCTTGCGGATATAGCAGTCGACGAGTTTTCGCTCTTGAACAATTGTGGAATCTCAACGTGTCGTTAAGCTTCACCTTCCTGCATCCTTGCAGGAAATTGGAGGGCCTCCTAGGACTTCGGATTCTTCTTCCCGCTTATGAGTACACCCAAAAACTTGTCACGGCGGAAAACTATTGCTCTGCCCATGTTGATGCTTCATGATTCTGTTGATTCAAGTTCGAAGCTCGCCGAATAGCAAGGTACAAATGGTTGTGGATGAGGATCTTACTAATTCGACTCTAGGTGAGCGAGCCTGGGCCTCTCAGACTCAACTTCGTTTCGTAGAAGTTGAATATGAACAGAATTTGACGAAGCGTTTAGTCCGAGCTTTCAACATTGGTTTCGTTAGAAGTTTAGGTACTATTTTGGACAAATAATTCCATGTCACTAGATCTTGTAACTTTACGAACTTACAATCTGAAGATTGTAGCGCGGTCGGTTGCCTTAGATGTTGATGAATTAACTATGTTTCGGTGGCTTGAAGATGAGTTAGACTAGGCCAGCGCAGTAATTGGGGAATTACGCTTTTGCGCTTTCTTGGGGGAAAGATGATATCGGATCGTCCGATTTTGGGGATACTTGGCGGCATGGGGCCCGCCGCCACAGCGGATTTTTCTGCAAGGCTTGCGCAGAATGCTCATGCGCACACCGATCAAGAGCATATCGTCTCATTCTGCTACTCAGATCCGAGCATACCGGATCGAACTTCTGCTCTGATTTCAACGGGGCGTTCTCCTTTGCCCGCGTTGCAACGTGGGGCTATTTTCCTTGAGAGCATCGGCGCATCCTATATAGCTATTCCGTGCAATACTGCCCATTTTTGGTTTGATGAGATCCAAAAGTCCGTGAAGATTCCGATCATTAATATGATCGATGCTGTCGTTCATCAAGTTGAGCTGGACTCACCGTCGCTGACCCGCATTGGTCTGCTGGGAACTATGGGCACGACCTCGGCCGGAATTTATTCTCGCGGTTTTGGTCCGAGCCGCGAAGTTATCGACCTCAATACCCATCACTCTGGCAACCCTGCCGTAGCGGGAATTAATGCTGTTAAGCAAGGAAATGTTTCCTTAGGTCAGCGCCTACTGTCCGAGGCTGCTGAACAACTCATTGAGTTAGGAGCCCAGGGCCTAGTGTTCGGTTGCACTGAGGTTTCTGCTGCGTTCGGCAGCACCAATTTGCCGTTTGAAATTCCCGTTTGGGACTCTTCAGAAGTTTTGGCCAACGAATCTATTTCTCGAATGAGAGAAAAAGAGCGAGATTTAGCCAACGTGATTAGGAAATGAGTGATTCGGTGAAAATCAGCATTACGCAAGCGCAAACGAGCCGTTACAGAGTACTGGGGACTAGTCGTCACGGAGAAGAAGTCCGTCGCACGAACGCTCTTATCATTGTTTCTGGCAAGACTGCCGACGGCACAGAGTATCGAGGATTTGGCGAAGCCCATTTCCGCAGCGAGTTTGCAGATTCGATCAAACCATCATGGGAATTTCTGGAATATGCCATGCATGCTTTGGAGCATCGGGAATTCGCATACTCCACAGATGATGCACTGGTCGAGATCGAAGGATTCCTCAGTTCACTTGGACCAGAGTTCTTGGGTTCACTGCCGGAGCCAGTAACAGATGAACACGGCAATGCTATTGAGCTGACTTTCAGAGGCGCGTTGCTGGGCCTGGAAACGGCATTACTGGATTTGGTTGCGAAGGCTTCCGGTGCCACGGTCGCAGAATTGCTCGGTGGACAGATATCTGTGCCTTCCGAAATTGCCCTTCACAAAGTTACCCAGACTAATCGTGTCGAGATTATCCAAGAAGTCCGTGTACTCCTTGAGGAATCTGGCGCAGGGAATTCCCCGTTGTGGCTTGATTTCGGAAGACGCCTGGGTATGGAGATCGCCGGGCGTTGGCCACGTCGAATTATCGACGAATTTGGCGACGCGACGTCGCGTGAATTTGTCATCTACCATCCATTGCTCGGAAGCCTCGAAGCTGAATATAAGTCACTCCAAGCTACCTATTCAATCAAGGGTGTGAAGCAAAGCCATCCTCAAGTCCGTCTGGCGATTGACTCAAACGAGCCTGTCTCCCAGGCTGGAGAATTCCAAAACGGAATCCTTGTTCTCAAGCCGGCTCTTCTGGGCGGCGTGATAGCTACCCGCAGGTTGCTCGCAACGCTTCAGCCTGCAGAAGACATCCAAATTTTCCTAGCAGACGACGAAAACAGCGCTTCCGTCCATCATGCTGTTCTCAAAGAACTAGCTGCTAGTTTGCCAGCCGTTTCGGGCGTTATCTCGCCCAGTTCCAATTCGCGAAACGCGGAAACCTGTACCAACGGTCTCGGTGTACTTCCCGATTTTGAACAAGTTCTCAAATCAGAGTTTGTCCGTTATGCTGCTTCCGGCAGCCTGCTCGATGTTGTCGGCCCAAAGTTCAACGTCTTCTCTGAACTTCCATACCTACAGCCGCTAGGTCCGAATGGAACTAAAGGCCACCTGATGGAGCGTGAGGCACTGGCTCTGGGCCTGTCTTCGGTGCGCTATTCAAAGGGCGCCTTCATTGCGTCGGATTCCGATGACAAGTCACTGGTATTCAAATGGAGCCGTTCACCGCTGACTAGCGCAGTTGCGTTGTCCATGTGTACCCATAAGGAAGCAACACGTCTGCGGCTCAGCGAATTTGGGGTTCCTGTGCCTCAGGGCCGAACTTTCCGCAATGGTGACCTGGCTACGGCAAAGAAGTATGCAGATGTCATCGGATTCCCGGTGGTAGTGAAACCTGCTATGGGCGTTCGTGGTATCGGCGTGGTTGCAGGAATTGCCAACCAAGAAGAACTGGACATCGCTTTCAGACAGCTGGGGGACAGCAAGCTGGGACGTCAGGACTTCATTGTGGAGAAGCACGTCCACGGCCAGGACTACCGGATCGTAGTTATTGGCGATGAAGTTGTCGCGGCCATTCTGCGCAAGCCTGCATCTGTGGTCGGCGATGGAAAGCATACAGTCGCTGAACTTGTTCTGCGCAAGAACGCGCAGCGTCGCCTGAACCCGCATCTGTGGGGCCGCCCCATTATTTTCGATGACGCTGCCGAATTCCAGCTCGAGAAGGCAGGTCTGACTCCGTCCTCAATTCCCGAAATCGGCGCCAACGCGATGCTGTCGAATTCCTGCAGCCTCTCCCAGGGTGGAGACTCCTGGGATGTCCTTGACGAGATGCACCCATCGATCAAGGAAGCGGCAGTAGCCGCTGTCAAAGCAATTCCTGAGCTCGCGTTCTGCGGAGTGGACTTCCTGCTGGAGGACCACACCAAGCCGCTGTCGGAGCAGGATGCAGGTATTTGCGAGCTTAATGCTCACGCAGCTATCGGCAACTGCGAGTTCCCTATGTACGGCAAGCCTCGCGCAGTGGCTGCAACGTTCATGGATCTCTGCGTAGATACCTATGGAATGAAGGTGAAGGCGGAGCGCTCACCAGAGCTTTCGGTGAAGGTTCGTGTACGCGGACGTGTTGTCGGTGTTGGCTACCGTGCTTGGATGCATCAGCTTGCCACGGAGTACGGCGTACGTGGGTATGTGCAGAACACCGGGAAGCGGTCAGTCACCGCAGTACTTACCGGGCCGACAGATCCAGTGTCGGCACTTGTTGCCGCCGCAGTGCTCGGTCCCAAGGATGCCAAGCCAACCTCAGTCACCACGATTCATGTTCCAGCCACGACGAACAAAACTTTCGTAATCCGTGCAACTAAGAAGGCGAGCGTCTGAAATGGCAAACGTTGATACCGACAAACTTTCAGCCGTTGAATACGATCAGTTTGACGGTGTGTTGGCGCTGAGCTCGGCGCTCGAAGCAGGGCTTAAGGTAGATCTCTACCCACGGCAGGTACTGATCTGCGCGAATGACGCCGGCCAGAGCTTGTCCTTTGTTCACGGGCTGCCAGCAACAAGCGGCCTTGCACCGGTAACCTTCGCGCAGGATAAGCGCATGCGCCGTTCAATGATGGAACGACTTGGGTTTCCGGTACCGAAGGGCGCTACGTTTTCCTTGGGCCATGGCGTAACGCTTGCAAAGAAGTTTGCCCGTACTATTGGCTATCCAGTATCGGTCAAGCCGGCAATCGGGGATAACGGAATTGAAGCGTTCGTCGGTCTGACAGGGGCTTCAGGCATCGATAAGGCATTGAGCTACCTTAGCCAGCCAACCTATATACGTGACGAGTTTTCGCGCGCGGCCTATGGCCTAACCGAATTGCGCGAGCCAGGTTATGACGACGAGGGTAACCTGACTGTACCTCCTGGCTATATGTTCCTCTTGGAGAAACATCCCATTGGCCGATACGTAAGATTCCTTGTCATTGACGGAAAAGTAGTTTCTGCGATTGACTGCAATGGAATCCCGTCAACAGGCGGTTTTACCAAGGGATTCAGAGTCCTTGAAGACCTTGACCCGCAGACGATCGACTTGGTAAGCCGAGCAGCAAAGGTGATTCCAGGCCTCGATGTAGTTTCTATGGACCTCATCATTCCGAACTTGTCGGCGCCTCTTCGAGAACAGGAAGTATTCATCGTCGAGTTCTCGGAACGTCCAGGACTGTGGTTGCAGCACAAGGTCGACGTATCGCTGGCCTTTGAAATGGGACGTGAGATTCTTGCGACATACGCTGCCAACGAGCAGGTCGTCGTGCCGCCTTCAAATGAAACACGTCAGGGAACTTTGCATATCCATGCACTGCCCGACGCCGAAGGTAGCGTTAAAGCGATTTCTCAATCTGCGAAGAATCACGGAATCGAATTCTCCGTGGCCGAGGTTGATCAATTGGCTGGGTCTATGGAGGCCCAGATCAAGGCGCAAGCTATCGATATTGCGTTGTTTATGAATGCTCTGCTAGGCGGCGAGGTCGATGGGATTCCTGCCATGCGTTCGAAATTCGTTGCCTCGAACTAGATAAGGAAACCGAGCGGCATCAGTACCTCAAGTCGATCCAGATGCTGGATTGAAAGTGAAGTGCTGGAGCAGGTCCAAGCGAATTGCCCTGACCATGAGCTGAAGCTCGAACGGTCGGGGCATTTGGTTGTCGTCATAGCGGTGCGAGTGTGCGACAAGGTGGTACTAAAATCTGAATTTCGAAACGATGGAACGAGCCATGAATTGCTTGCTATGAAATATCCTCGCCAGACAACGCGCAGGGCCCAATAAACAAATGTTCGATCGGCAGCATTGAGAGGAGAGAATCATGGATGGCATGCATTTTCGGCGCAGTTTTAATCATGCTATCAACTAAGTGAAAGTTTTCACAAAGTCCGCGATTCGAAACGTAACATGCGTAAATTCAAGGGTTTTGAGCCCTTCTCAGGTCTAACCTGAGTAGTGGAATCTCTTTTGTCGAAGGATTCCAAGCAAGCATCAGCCCAATGAAATCGCAAAGGTGCCACACCCGTGTCTGACAACAAACCAGTAGTACTGCTAGCCGAACAGCTTTCGCCCGCCACAGTAGCGGCACTCGGCCCCGACTTTGAAATTCGTCAGACTGACGGAGCAGACCGCTCCCAACTGCTCGAAGCAATTGCAGACGTGGACGCAATCCTTGTCCGCTCTGCAACCCAGGTTGATGCTGAGGCTATCTCTGCAGCAAAGAACCTGAAGGTCATCGCCCGCGCAGGCGTTGGCTTGGACAATGTAGACATCAAGGCCGCTACCCAGGCCGGAGTGATGGTTGTCAACGCACCAACATCAAATATCATCTCTGCCGCCGAGCTCACTGTGGGGCATATTGTTTCCCTAGCTCGTCGAATCCCGGCGGCGAATGCTTCCTTGAAGGGCGGCGCGTGGAAGCGCAGTTCCTTCACCGGCATTGAGCTTTTCGAGAAGAAAGCCGGCATTATCGGCCTCGGCCGCATCGGCGCACTGGTAGCTGCCCGTCTTCAGGGCTTCGGCATGGAGATCGTTGCCTACGACCCATATGTCACAACTGCTCGTGCGTCCCAGCTGGGCGTTACCCTCGTGACTTTGGATGAGTTGTTGGCCCAGGCTGACTTCATTACTATCCATATGCCAAAGACTCCTGAGACTTTGGGCATGCTCGGCAAGGAAGCCTTCTCCAAGATGAAGAAGTCTGCCTACGTCGTGAACGTAGCCCGTGGTGGCCTTGTAGATGAAGACGCACTGTATGAAGCGCTGAAGAACGAAGAAATCGCTGGCGCTGGCATCGACGTATTCGTCAAGGAACCAAGCACAGACCTTCCGTTCTTCGAATTCGAGAATGTGACGGTTACACCGCACCTCGGAGCTTCCACCGACGAAGCTCAGGAGAAAGCCGGTGTTTCGGTAGCCAAGTCCGTTCGATTGGCCTTGGCTGGCGAACTCGTACCGGATGCCGTCAATGTTGCTGGCGGCGTCATCGATGAGAACGTGCGACCAGGTATTCCGCTGATTGAGAAGCTTGGACGCATCTTCAACGCCCTGACTTCCGGCTCATTGACCAGCATCGACGTTGAAATCGCCGGAGAAATCGCGGCCCTGGACGTCAAGGCATTGGAACTCTCTGCGCTGAAGGGAGTTTTCATGGACGTTGTTTCCGAACAGGTCTCCTACGTCAACGCTCCGGTACTAGCGGAGCAGCGCGGAGTTGCTACTCGCTTGATCACCACGGCCGACTCACCTGAATACCGAAACCAGCTGACAATCAAGGGAGCAACTAATGAAGGTGCTCAGCTTTCGGTGGCTGGTACTCTGACCGGTCCAAAGCAGATTGAGAAGATCGTCGGCATCAACGGCCACGAGATCGAGCTCCCAATCTCAGATCACATGCTGGTACTGCGTTATGCGGACCGTCCAGGTGTTGTCGGCTCTTTGGGCAACGTGCTGGGGGAGCAGCAGATCAATATTGCCGGCATGCAGGTGTCGCGCGATGAGAAGCGTGAAGAGGCTCTCGCTGTCATCAATATCGATTCAGCACTTCCGTCTGGCGTCCTCGACGTCGTTGGCGCAGCTATCGGCGCTAGCGTGGCTCGGGAAGTCAATCTCGCAGACTAGTTTCCGGAAGGCCCCGAACAGGTAAGCCGGGAAATCGTAAAATGCACCCGCCAAACGACTGTTGGTGGGTGCATTTCTCGTTTCTCCGCCACTACGTTCCGATAAGTAAAAGGAGCTGTAGTGTTTGGACTGGGATCGTACGGGGACTGCTACCCATGGTCCGAGTGGGCGAAGCTACTCACGAAGCAGGGGTAACGTTATGCTTTCTTTATATTCGTATATAATGCAGTTGACAAGTACGTCTAAAGTACACCCGATGATGTTAAAGGATAATTTTTGCCATCGTCGGCAATTCGTAAACTGTCAGTAAAAACACAGAGTGTTTGAGGTTGGCCTAGCTCTTGCTATCCTTTACATGGTGGATTTACCTGATGCTAAGGTCGCGCAAAGGTTGGATTCGCTTCGAGGGAACGGTAGCAGTAGGTAGCTGCACCCACTTGTACCTGCAGAAAAGCAGCTGAAGTTAAACGCACGTCGGCCTGAATACCGGCAAGACGAAAGGTCTTTTGGCAACGCATGAGCACTACTGAAAAAGTGGCAAAGAAGGCACGGAAGGCCGCTGTAACTGTAGCGTCTCACCAACTCGTTACTAAGGGCTTCTCTACCGCGGCGGCTCGACGTTGGGTCCGAAGCCAGATTAGGGATCTTCAGTCTGCAGGTAGCTTCAGCAATGTTCTGGATACGCGGAAACTCCATGAAACAGGGCACACTACTTCTACCGCGTCAGCTGCTAGTGCTTCATCTGAGCTCATAAGCTATAAAGATTTCTTATACTTGAGCCCGATTAACCGTAAACGTGCATGGCTTACCAACCTTGTTACCGCCTACCGTTTTGTCGACGGTTTCGAAAAGTACATGCCAACCCCTATTTGCACCGTGTTTACCTACCGTGACGTATTCGATATTGTTCGGCTGCATGACTTCCCGGAGAACGCGACCGCAGATGATGACGGACTTCTGGAAGTAATTCGTACCTTCGGGCAGATTACGGTCCGTCCTGTGCGCTGGGACCGGGGTCTGGGGCGCCACATTGATTTTGATGGCGAGAATTACCAAATTGATGGTTGGCCAGCAACCGCAGATGACGTTCTCAATACCCTGCGAAAAATGAGCACTGGCTCACGCTGCGTACTCCTGCCGGGCTTTGACGCACGTGCGTTCACTGGAGAAGTGCTTGGACTAGGGGACGCTGTTCTACGCCTCTTCATCTCACGCGACGAAGAAGGAACTGTGCGTGTTGTTCAGGGCCAACTTTGTGCTGGAGATCGCTGGCGTGCCGTCAAGCCAACACCTGAAGAGATTGAAGCATCACAGCAGGATGGAGTCCGTCGAGGGTGGGGCAAGCGCCGCCAGCGGATGTCTCTTGGCGAGCAGCGTTTCGACGACGTGATTGACGTCGATCTCGAAAGTGGCGAGTTCAAGTTGCCAACCGGAGGAATTTCAACGGTTGCTAGAATCGACGAAATCACCAGCTCTCTGGTGGCAGTTCTCTCCAGCGAACGCCATGACTTTACATTCATTTCCGTAGACGTTGTTTTGGGGTCGGAGGAATCTTTCGAGATCCGTGACCTGTCAATTGCTCCTCGCTTCCCAATGTCCACCGGATTCAACGAAGAAGCTTCAAAGTTCCTCAGTGGTGTACTAGATACCCGCATCGGACGAAAGCTCGACAATGGGCAGCGACAGACCGTATCAGCCCAGGCTCTGCGACGGGTTCAACGGCTTTCCCGCAAGTACGACGCGTTCCAGCTTCGTGCTAAAGGCTTCACCGGCCGCACAGCTCGTTTGTGGGTTCGTCGCGTGAATGCTATGAAAACTCAGAATAGTGATGCTCTGAGCACTACCGATCAGCAGGCCATCGACTGGGGATTTGACCCTATTTACGCTCGTCGATTTGGTATCACTGAGGCAAATCGCAATGAGTTCTTTTCGCTACGCGACTACCTGTATGTACAGCCTTTGAACGGCAAATACGCTAAGTGGGTTCGAGACCGTGTTTCTGCACGTTCTGTGTTTAAACCGTACATGGATTCTTTCGAAACCCTTCATTACCAAGTGCTGCGCCGTGACCGCGAACTTCAAATCATCGCATTGTCGGAAGAAGCCCGGGAATTTGGTTCCGACATTAGCAGCGTTGCTCAGTTCCTGATCGCTCATGGTTCGCTGACATTGTCGTCATCGGCGTGGAGCGGATCTGTCTCAGATCAGGTAACGTTCGAAGGCGGTCAGTTCGTGATGAACGACATTCCTTTTACTTCTGATGAGTTTGAGAAGTTGTTGACTTTCCGCGTACGCGAGCAGTTCTATGTTCTTGGAGACAAGAAAGTCGATTCCTCGCCACTTGCAGAATTGTCTACTACGGGCGACGTTGCCATTAGCGTAACGATGCTTAACCCGAACGGTATTGCACCTGAGGTAGCGGAAGCTGCAGTGGTTGCGATTGAAGATGCTGAACATATTGTTGAGTTCCGCAAAAACGGATATGCACTTGGCCGTTTGGGCAAGATCCGCAGCCGTGCTGCAGCTGCAGTTTCTGACGAACAGCTCATCGAAATGCAGTTGGCCGGTGAAGATCAGCGCTCAGATGGTGATGACCCGGGTCCTGGCTTCAACGGTGATGATATCTCTGTTGAAGACGATACTCTGGACATCCATGTTGCACGTTTGCGTTTGGTCTCTCAGATTTCTCCCGAGACTGGACGCATTGAAGCAGCACGTTCAGTGGTACAGGGACGTCTGCGTGTGTACACCAACCATCCTGTCACTGGAGATCTCATTGCTCGGGAGATCCCGCAGTGGGACGAAGTCGTTGCGCGTCTAAAGGAACTTTGCCTCTTTGCCCCTCAGCTTCGTTTTGTAGAATTCTCAGTGGTTCTGACTGAGTCCGGCCCAGTCATCAACGGTGTGTCTGCGACGCCTTTATACGGCCAGGAGTATGCGTTTTCTCCGATGACGGTCCGGTTCTTGCGTCATGAACTCGTTGAGAAAGAAGCAAAGAGCACGCCAACTAAGACTGTGCTCACCAAGTGGCTTCACCAGACAAAGTTGAAGACCCGACGAGAATTTGCAAACGCTTTGTATCCGAAGGGTCTTGTGCCGTATCAGTCGGTTCGTTGGCTTGGCGATATCCGCCGCGATTTGTTCCAGCGAAACGAAATTCCACTGACATCCAAGATTTGGGCCTACAAGAACGGGTTCCTGTCCTACCGAATTCCTCAATATGGAATCACTGAGGAAAACCGCGAGCAGTATATTTCCGACTTTGAGTACCGCTGGCTCCGCCATATTAACAAGAAGTACAAGTATTGGCTTGAAGACAAGATCAGCATTAAGTACGTAGCTGCCGAATTCAATGATTGCTTGCCAGCATATTATTTCTACACTGCAGCTCACGAGGGCGAGAATACCGTCGTTCCAATGATGGACTGTCCTGAAGACTTTGACGCAAGTTTTGCCTCTGTCATTCGCCTGGCAAAGGACAAGAAGGTCCTTGCGTTGAAGCCCGACGAGGGCTCTCACGGTGACGGTTTTTATCGTCTGGAGTGGACTGGCTCAGAGTTCTTACTCAACGGCGAGTCTGCAACTGAAGCTGAAGTCTTAGCGATTCTTCAAGATACAAAGAACCAGTACTTGGTGACTGAGTTCATTCAGATGCATCCTGTGCTGGCTGAAATCTATCCTCATTCAGTCAATACGATCCGTCTCATCGTCTTCAAAAAGGACGGCGTTACTCCTGAGATCGGCAATGCCTATCTACGAATCGGCTCACTAAAATCTGGTTACGTGGATAACACTGCGGCAGGTGGGATGCTTGCACAGATCGATCCAGCGACCGGTCGTTTTGGCGATGCGAAGATTCTTGAACATGGTCGTATCGCAGACTGCCCACGTCACCCAGATACGGATGTAGCAATTGAAGGTGTTATTCCACATTGGGAGTACGCGGTTCAAAAGGTTTTGGACATTGCAGCGAGCATGCCACAGCTCGAGTACTTGGGATTCGACTTGGCAATCACACCTACTGGCATCATGTTGCCAGAAATTAACCGCTCGCCAGATTTCCCACGCATTGATAAGTTGACTCCGGAGACAATCGACTACCTGCTTTACAAGTTGGACAAGAAGAAGCGCATGTTCGGGTACGACATCAATCCGCCGCGCAAGCTGATTTCGTTGCCTTCGAGGAAGGGCTAGCTTATGCGTCGATTCATGGCTAGGACAGTCAAAGCCTCGATGGCGGCCGCCTATTGGACGGTGAAGAAGTTTACGTCTGTCGACGAGAACAAGATTGTCTTCCTTGGACGTCGAATGGATAGAACGCCCTTGGACTTTCGGCTTCTACTTGAAGAGCTCCAGAAGCAGAATTCTGAAATTCGGCCTGTAGTCCTGTCCAGGATGTATCGAGGCGGTTGGAAAGAAACCTTAAAGTTTGCCCCTGTATTGATTGAAAGCATCTACCATTTGGCTACCGCCAAAGTATGTGTTCTCGATTCTTACTGGCCAGCTGTTTCCGCGCTTACTCATCGTCCAGAATTGGTTGTTTATCAGATCTGGCATTCACTAGGAAAGATCAAGCAATCGGGTTTGCAGACAGTCGGACGTACTGATGGCCGTGACCATGCGGTAGCCGATGTGCTGCAGATGCATCAAGGTTACGATTATGTTCTTGCCGGCGCCGAGGTTTGGAACCCAAGATACGTTGAATCATTCGGAGTCCAAGAAAGCCAACTGCTCAACTTTGGGTTGCCTCGTGCTGATTATCTGCTTCATGAACGTTTTAGGGTCGCCGATAGAATCAACTCACGCTATCCTGACCTGAGCAAGAAGCCGGTAGTGGTTTACGCACCAACTTTCCGTCGTGGTACCGATGCAGATGGTGCGTTGCGTTTGGTTGAAGCACTGGACACTGACCGATTTAACCTTGTAATTAAGATGCATGGCAGCGACACTTTGATTATGCCAGACTCTGGACACATAGAAGTTCCCGATTTTACTGCGACGGAACTTCTTTCCGTTACTGACTATCTGATTACCGACTATTCTTCGATCGCTCTAGAAGCTGCAATTTTAGATGTTAATACCATGTATTACGTCTATGACAGAGAAGAGTATTTGCAGAATAATGGCTTGAATATCTCTTTGGACGAGGAGATGCCTGGATGCGTATTTGAATCGGCAGATGACTTAGTACAGGCACTATACAAGACTTATCCAACTCAAACTCTTCAAAAGTATAAGAAGAAATACATCAGCACCGATCTCGGGCATTCAACCTCGGATCTCGCAGAACATATTTTGACTGTAGGTGAACTTTGCTCCCGTTCCTACGAGCAGCACTTAAACAAGGAAAACTCGCTTATCTCTGGATCAGTCGTATCCTCCTAGCGCCGAATCACTATGGTGTTTCAATCCAGAAGCGCGTTTTTTACGCTATCGCGGGTGGCTATACCTGCGACCAGATAGGCCGTTATGGTCTAACGTTGAAAAACAAGAACGAGTATTTGTCGGAATTTGACTGGTATCGTTCACGCTCAATCAATGCTCCGTTCGATTCGATGCTTAACAACAAGATCGCTTGTAACGAAGTTTTGCGCCACCATATTTCCGTGCCGGCCATCGACTTCGTCAAAAATAAGGGCCGCCTTGTTTCACTCACCGACATTTCTAAGTCAGTGAAGCCTGAAGCAGTTCTGGAGGCATTGCGAGATGCTCAAACATATTTCTTGAAGCCATTGGCAGCCGGTAAAGGCAAAGGTGTTCATCGTCTTGACTTTGAGGATGGGAAATATGTCCTAGACCGTAAACCGGTTGATGACCAGACTATTCTGAATCTTATCGATACTCTGGATGGTTGGCTGCTTACTCACGGTGTGCAGCAGCATCCGATTCTTGCTGAAATTTATGCGGAGACAACAAACACGCTGCGGATGATTACTGTTCGTAATCAGGATGGCGATGCGGAGTTATTGTTTTCAGTGCTCCGTGTAGGTACGGCGAAGACTGTTCCCGTCGATAATGGTAGTCGCGGCGGTTTGGTAGCACATGTCGATCTGGAAACGGGTCTACTGTCGCAAGCTCGCACACTATGGTCGAACGATGAATTTGACGTGCATCCTGATTCCGGCACGATGATCCAAGGTACGGTGCTGCCAAACTGGGAACAAACTTGTAAATCAGTACTGGAATTAGCGGATTCGCTCCCATATCTGCAGTTTGTTGCCTGGGATGTGCTGTTGACTGAAGACGGACCTGTAGTGATCGAAGCGAATACTTCATCTGGTGTAAACATAATTCAGGTCTGGGGACCGCAGAGAAGTGGAAAGCTTGGCGATTTCTATCGACAACACGGAGTACTTTCGTGAGTCATAAGCGATATGTAATCATGGCCAATGGCCGGGGGACGCGCTGGGGGAGTCATCTTGGCATTCCAAAGCAATTGATTGAAATTGAAGGCGAAACCCTTTTACGGCGAATTGTTCGACAAGTATCACAGTTTGATCCCACTGCTGAAGTGGTAATTTCCTCGGGGGACCCACGTCATGAAACCGAAGGTGCTGTGCGGTATGTTCCGCTACGTAATGAGATTGAGTTAGATCGATTCGTCGAGGAGCTGATAACAAATAATACGTGCTTCCTTTATGGTGACACTTATTATTCGGATGAGGCAATCCGGATAATTGTTCGCGCTGCTTCACAGGGCGTCGCTTTTTTTGGCGATGAACGGAGCATCGTCGGGGTTTCTTGTCATGATGAATCTTTATTTAGACATCACCTCCAGAACGTACGAGATGCGTTTGCCGCTCGCCAAATTGAAAATTGTATCGGCTGGCAAGTATATCAGTCGTTTGTCGGACGACTCTTTGACGACATTGAAATCGGCGACTATTTCGTTCGCCTCGATGAACGGATGACATGCGGTTTTAATTCGCCTGAAGATTTAAGGAAATTTATAGACGTAATGGGTCGCGACTTTGACGTTAGCGCGAGCAATTAAATAATTAGGTTGGAAAGGGTGCCGAATATGGCGGATCGATCAAAAGATCGCGCAAAAAATATTCTCATTTTATTCTTAATTATTGTTCTGAGTTTCGGAACGATTGCTACTTTCAGGATTCTTGATGGATACGGCAGTCAACCTGATGCTGAAAAAACACACTACAATCAAGAAGAATCGAATGATGCGGATAAGCAGCCCACTTACCAGGGATTACTCGCTCCGGAACCCGATTTCTCTTCGCCCAAAAGCTTAGCTATTTCATTGTCATTTCCACTTTTCGGACTAGGCGATAAACCATATCCAGCTTCGTATACTGGCGGCGGAAATGCGGATCAAGTTTTAGCGAGTAAACAATACTATGAGGCAAAGGCACGAGCCCACTCGATCGCTTTGGCTGCCAACAATCTTGTTCCACCTAACAGCACACGTAACTTTGCCGATTGCGGTGCATTTGTTGCGACTGTCATAGTTAATACAGTTGATCCTAGTTATCCGGGGTTGCTGGTGTACAAGCAACGAGCGTACGTACAGAATCCGAGCAATGGATGGGTCAAAGTAGGGTCTTCCACTACTCCAAATAAAAATACTTTGAAGGTTGGCGACGTCTTCATTTCAAGCGCCGAGCAAAGATCTGGCCATACTTGGATATGGCTCGGGCGTGTGGACGGGATAGACAACGTCATTGCAGATGCTTCATTCGGTACGGATGAAAGCTCAACGGCGCATTTGCCCGTTTTGCGACGCAACCCAATTGATGGGGCGAGGGAAGACGCCAGAGGTCGTGAATACGACATATGGCGATATGTAGGAAAAAAATAGCTATTTCTGTCGAGCGAATGAATTATTCTGAACATTTAACATGTGTGAATAGTTGCGACTATCGTAGTCTGAAAACGGCTGGCGCCTGGTGGTTGTCATTGGATGAGTCAAGGGCTCCCAACGGAAATATTGGTGGTCCCCATGGGCAATTTTGGTTGGTTCCTTGAGGACGAAATAGCGGTACCATCTCATACCATCTCACCGGAACAGAAGTACCTTCAATCGCTATTCTGCAGACAAGACAAGAGAATAGGCAGAGCCTCGGAGTAAGTTCAAGTTTTACTCCGAGGCTCATATATTTACCATTGAATATTTTCGAAGGGCTCTAAGACACTCTAGTCGAAAAGGAAGTTGGACCCTGGCTCTAAAATGATTTCGATGGCATCATCACGGGTATTATTTCCGAGTTAGTTCACATGAAGTAATCCGGGAATCCAACTTGTTCGGCTTGACGGTTGAATAGCTCATGAATGATGCTCCAACCGTTGTGCCACTGAACTCAACTTGGATGAGATCGCGGCTAGCCTTTACACCAGTCAGGGTGACACCCGAAGTCGTGGCCCATTTCTGAATCACGTTTTCTAGGGAATCATCTTTGAACTGGCCGTGGATGGTCAGGACAAAATCGCCTTGATCAGTGAAAGGTTTCACAACCAAATTCGATGATTTTGCAATGTGTTCAACATAGTTCCGCGCTGCAGGGCGCGGTTTTCCAAACATCGGGTACTCGTGAGCTGAAACCCCTGGGGTTGAGTTGATCTCACAGATATTGACAACCTGCTCAGTAACCGGTAGCCGGTGGTCTTGCATTAGGAAGTCGATTCCGACAAGTTCGATTCCAGGTAGCGCCTTCTTAGCCTGAACCGCAATCTCTTTAAGAGAATCATGAGTTTCGTCGGTTAGGTCAATGTTGTCACCGCCTGCGCTCAAATTCGCTGCACTACGTAGATAGATCTTCTCGCCATGTCCTGGAACGTGAGCTAGTGTCAGACCAGACCAGCGTAAATGATGGATGAGTGCGTCGTCTTTCTTAATCAGACGAGAGGCAAGATGAGGATTTTTGGATCGTAGAGCATTTTTAATCTCAATTAGCTCATCGATCGAAGACTTCCCATCACCGATGACATTTGCAGCATCACGACACCAGACACCCAGAACTTCGTCTCCTGAGACTAGGAATCTGTAGTCTTCACCGGGGACATGTTTTTCTATCAAGAATCCACCGAATTCGTCCGCAGTCTTAACCGCTGCTTCAAGTTGTTCGTGGTTTTGAATATTAGCAGTCACGGCTCGACCGCCAGAACCACGACGAGGCTTGACCACAACCGGCCATCCGTTGTCATCGGCAAAACGTTTGGCAGCGGCGTAGCCCTTCCTAGGCATCGGAAGTCCGAACGCGGTTGGCAAACCGTTTTCCAAGAGTAGAGTCTTGCAAAGAATTTTGTCCGCGCAGAATTCGAGTCCAACCATCGAGGTCAAGTTACTGGCAACACGTTTAAAACCAATTTCGTTTTGCTTTTCGTCCGCAGCTGTGAAAACTTGCGTGGAATAACGCTTGGTCGACAGGCCAAATCCAAGTGCCTGGACTTCCATAAGTGCGCTCTCTAAGGAGTTTTTATCCAGATGCACGAGTGGATTGAAACCAAAGTCATTTGCTGTTGCGGCGACCTCGTAGATTTTCTCAGCTCGCTGTACTGCTGGTTTTTGCCAAACAGAAACGGTTTGATCTGAATCCCTAACATGCTTAATGCTGATAGGTGTGTAATCGTCGCCCAGAACATTCCCGATGCGTTGTGCGTCGGCAATTGCCTCTGATTCAGTAAACCCAAACAGTCCGTCCGCTAGCGCTTCGCAAGGGACAACAGTTACTGTCGAAGCACGGTCAGCTTGGACAATCCGACAAGGAATGTAACCATTTCCGGCGAGCACAACCTGACCATCGGAATCTCGGGTTAGTTTGACAAGACCCAAGACTGCATCGTGGGTAATGGGTGCATGTCGTTGGATGTCGGCAAGGAAGTTCCCTGCTGAAAATAGTGTCGGTACTCTCTTGCCAGTTGCTGATTCTGTATAGTCAAACGGTTGTGGGCAGTGGGAATGCGACCCGAAGATGTAATCAACTCCAGAATTAGCCAACATTTCAGCAAATCCAAGCTGTCGATCAGCCAATTTAGAGGTGTATTCGACGCCCCAATGTGCGTAAGCAAGGATGAACTCAGCGCCGGCATCCCTAGCGGACTTGATGTCTTTGACGATCTGTTCTTCATCGAACAAACTTGCCATGTCTTTCAGGCCCTGAGCGGTGAAGTTGGCCTTTTTCATTCGTTGCCGGATTGGATCCAAATAAGCAACGATTGCTATGTGCATACCCTTAATATTGAAGTGAAGCACGCGGGGATCATTACTACCGCTAAAAAGGCCACCATGAATAAGGTTTGTTTGATTTAGCGCATCAAGAGTTTCTAGGATTCCCTGGACACCGGTGTCGTACATGTGATTCTGCGCGCTCATAACTGCGTCAAAACCCATTCGCCTCACGGATGCTAAGTATTCAATCGGCGAGTTCAGATTTGGTCGATCGTCGATGTAAAGCCGTTCTGACATGAATGGCAATTTTGGATTCACCATCGTTTCCAAATTGCCGATAGCCAGGTCTGATTGCCTAAATATTGGGGCCACATGCTGCAACTGCTCATCAAAATTATACGAAGTTCCGTCAGCAGCTAGACGCTGTTGGCGGAATCCGCACATAAGATCGCCTGTCAGCGCAAGTGTTACATCATTGTCGTCATTTGTTGGAGCATCCTGATAGTAGATTCCATCCTTGTAGCGGAATCGAGACGCGGGTACTTGCCCAATACTCGGCTCGTAATCCGATCGCTCAATAGAAGGTGCCGAGGGCCGCACTTCGTAATGCTCTACTACTCGCGCAACGAAGTCGTTGTCCGAAACTAACTCGGTGAACTGCGACGCAGTGGGTGCGCCTAGTAACGAAGACACTGATGTCGGCGGGAGTTCGGTCACACGATAACGAAGGTTCTTCTGCTTCGCATACTCAATTGCCATCGAGCCAGATTCGCTGATAATGGTTGTTGACTCCGAAATTGCGTCTGCGCCGATTTCCGAAACAGTTTCGGGAATTCGAAGAGCATCAAGCGAGAGACACCCCTGGAATGCCCCATCGCCAAGGTCCTGAATTCGGGCATGGAGCCACACCGAGACCAGTGATTCACAATTTCTGAAGAGATTCGCGGGAATTGACTTGATCTTGAAAGGAACAACAACACGCTTGAGTGCGGTGCATCCTTCGAAAGCCGACTCACCGAGGTGGCTTAAAGACACCGGCAAAGACTGCTCCACTAGCGACCTCGATAGTTTGGCCTGAGATCTTGGGCCGGTCTGCACAAAATGGGGAGTCTCTTCAAGTGCACTACAACCTGAGAATGCGTGATGTCCAATTCGCTGAATCGCAAAAGGCAAATACACGTGCTTCAAGCCCGTGCAACCAGCAAATGCATTCCAATTAATCTTTTCCAAATTGGTCGGAAGTTCAATCTCTGTTAGTGAGACACAGTTTTCAAATGAATGTGAACCGATCGTTTTTAGCGAATTTGGGAACTTAATCGATTGCAGCGCTGAATCGTCTTGAAAGGCACGACGATTAATTGCAGTTACTTTCTTTCCGCGTACTTCATCTCGAATCGTGATATCGAGTCTGGGGCCGGAACGTCCCATGACGATCGCTCGATCTTCGTAAATTCGATAAATAACACCCCGGATCATAACCCGTTGTGGAAAGACATCAGATTTTGCACTATTAGTAGTGGTTACACTCATTTGAAGTTAATCCTTTGAAATTGAAAATCTATTTTTCATGTATGGCGCTATTTAGCGACTTGGTATATTCATCAATTTGCTCTTGAGAATCATTCTCAAGCAGTACTTCAAGATGTTCCGATGCATGTCCAAATCGCTTTTTCTCCAGATTTAGATAGAATCTTGAACGATGCCATTCTATTATCTCTGATTCCTTTAAGGTAATTTCTAGGTCATTGTCAGAAAGGAAGTCAACGACCACTTTCTTGAGCGAGCCGGAGAGTAGTAGGACACGAGGTACATAGTGCCCAGCATTTTTGACATGATGTAATTCAAGGTCTGGATATGCTGCTGCAAGCTCTGTGCGAACAAAGAACGAATCCACGGAATTTTTCGGGTCAAATAACACTACTTTCCTGCTTGAGTTCGAAGGCATTTGACCTGCGTTCATTGCGTCGTGTAAATATCCCTCGGATCTGAAGCGAATGGGAATCCTCTTGTCAGTTATTGGGTGAACTGGCAACCTAGGCGATAGTGCAAGAAAGTTGGCGCCAAGCGGTCTGCTGTAGTAAGCGGCGGCGTATCCGCCGAGTGAAGTTCCGTAAAAATAGAACTTATTATTCTCTTGAAGTGGCTCTAGAACAGATTGAATCTTCTCGCGTGTAAGATATTGATACTGTGTTCGCTTCGCTTGGTTTACAGTTACGTATGCAATTCCTAGCTTTTCGGCCAATGCGCTGCCGAATCCGGCACTATCAATACCCGAACCAATTTCTCCAAAGCCTACTAGTATTTTCCCTGCATATTCAGGGTTCGGAGACTCGGGAGCAGTAAAAATAATTTTGTATTTGCTATTTCCATCTAAGATTGTTTTCATGCCTATAGCCTTGTGTGAATTCTGATTTATGGTTTTGGGATTGATAATTATTTAATTTACTAAAAATGATGATCGTCCTGTGTGCCATTCTGGCCCATGAGTGCGACTTTGATATTGCGCAACAAGAGGGTGGACATCGACGGTCTCCCTGGCCTTCAGGCGATCACAGTTCTCGACCGACTTAGGCTACCATCTTGACATTACCGGCGTGATATCCGAAACGACTTTACTTTCTCTGGAGCAATGGGAAATCGGCGAGCTTTTCGTCTGGGGCGGAGGGAATGGCCTCTGGCAACTTTCGCAAGCCAGGACCTTCATGTAGTCGAATGGGTTACGTTCGAACACTATTAGTAGTCAAAATTTCATATATCGAATAGGCTTTTCCGCTTCAGTGTGCGCCAATTAGATGGCGCTCATCTGGGAACATTGGCGCTGAGCCCTTAACTTGAAGAATCAGAGTCTGAGGTGCGCTTCTGAGCTGCCGCTCGGAAGCTGAAACATCACGAAGTGATCTAGTCCATCGGCTCAATCGCAGTTTCACTAGTGAGTATTTGTCTCTTTGGAGCTGTGATAATGGTAGTTCAATTCATGAGATCCGCATCTGAAGCTGTTGTTGACCTGTAAGTTTCCACAAAAAATCGTGAGTTGTGATCGTCGTGAATGGTAGGTACTTGAGTTCGCGCCAACGGTATTAGATTTGGGCAGCCAATCCCCATATCGGTTAGTCGGAATCTTTTGTGGACGGGTGCATATCGAAGGAAATCCTTGTAAGGCGTTCCCTGAAGGGCTGCCCAAGGCACGAAAGCGGAGCGTGTCGAGTCGAGCTTCATTGAGTCCTGCAAGCATGATTCCGTAGAACGGGGTCGCGAGTGCTGTGATTTAGGGAGCTAAAGAGCGTTCTTGAAGCTACAGGACCCAGTATTCCCAGTAAAACCTGCCTAGTCATGGCGGCTGTCTATCTGATGATGAGCAATTTTATGAGGTGAATGGGTTGTGGCGTTCCAGTCTGGAGCTGCAGTCTGCGATAGAATTACTACAAATCCGTGACGATGTGGGGACCGTCGTATCAATTGGGCACCATAATGTATTGCGCATGTGACAAACCCGGGCAAGGGCTTGCTGACAGGACGACTCCATCTAAGGCGATTTGCGCGAAACCAGTCAGTTTGTCACCCAGCTAGTTGCTATTTTGGCGCCCTTCACACTATTAGGAAGCACTGCTGCCATGGACGCTTTAGGGACCGCGCTGTCTGAGAACATTGAGGATTTGGTTCGGCAATTCTCGATTGAGGAACCACGATTTGCGATGCAGTATCAAAATGCGTCATTGGAAAAGGTTCCAAGTAACTTCTATTTGGATCCTATTTCAAATACTTGGAAACAAGTAGAACCGTCTGCTATTGGTGAGGCGAATCTCATTCTGGCGGGTTCATTGATGTATGACAGATTACTGGAATCGTATGCAAATGTGGGAGACCGGTTTCAATTTCGTCACCTATTTGGCGGACTTCGAGACGTTCTGACTCGCGCGGATTTGTCGGTGGGGAGTCTGGGCGTTGCCGTTGCGGACATGTATCCGACAGTTAGCCGAATGACTCACACCCTATCGGGTCGGGGGCACTATTCAAACGCACGCGTCGAATATCTTGACGGTATCAGGTTCGGTGGCTTTGACGCATTAGCGCTTGCGAACGTGCACAATCTCGACGCTGGGGCAAGGGGCGCACTTGCAACAGAAGCCAACGTTTTGGCACGTGGAATGGTTCCTGCAGGATTAGGTGTTCATGAAAGCCCACTGTTTGAAGTAAACGGCATCAGCATAGGGCTCGTTTCATTTAGCGCAGCGATTAATCTGCAGAGCACTCTTACAGACGACGGTCGCACGAAGCTCGTAAGGGAATTTGCCCAAGAACGTGCGCGGTTGGAGATTCAAGCGTTACGTGAACGAGGTGCTAAATTCATTATTGGATATCTCGACACTCAGTCGAACGATCGTCGATATAAATTGAATGATCGCGAGAGACTAGCGCGTGAGTTTGCCGAAGCTGGGGCTGACTACATCGTTTGTACAGAGCCGCGGACGATGTCCCGATATTCAAAGTTTCGTGCCAGCGATGGGCGAGTCGTGCCAATTGCTTCAAGTCTAGGTACCGTTCTAGCTGGAATTGGGTTGCCCTACACGAGAGTTTCTGCCTTGTTGTCAGTTACGATTCGTCAGCGTGAAGACGGTGCCATTGAATATGAGGATTCATATATCCCAATCGGGCGCCAGGCGTATGACAAAGGCGGACTATCGCCAGTGGCGGTAGCGCATCAGTTCTACGCGCATCGTAAGTTCGATTCAGCCGCAGGCATGGAAGTTCAGCAAAAAGCAGAAAAAATCCTTGGGAGCGAAATCGGTTTGAATGGGCAACGCCGAATTTCTAACGTGACTCCGGTTCGCCCTCAACTGACCCCTAAGGAAATCTCGCAACTATTGAGTGTGCAATTTTCGCCACGAGATCTCAAGATACTAGGAGATAGGCTTGAAAAGGCAGTACCAGTAGTCGCAACTCCGGATCTTCTTAATGAAGACGTTTGTGCTGTATCAATGACTTATAAACGTGGAGAGTCTAGCCGCAACTTCTTCAAAGGAATTAGCCATGGTCAGGTGATAGAGACGTCCCCTGTAATGGCAATCGCGACAAAGTCATTGAAGGGTGTGCCGACTTTGATCGTAGAAAAGCCATGGGATGCTTACATGCAGCTCATTAAGGCTGTGCGCGATTGGTATAACCCATTTACTGTCGCTGTCACTGGAACTGCTGGAAAAACTACGACCAAAGACATGCTTGGTATGGTATTTCCTCGGGCTGGGCAAACCATGCATATAACTGGAAATGGAAATACGGAAATTCGAGGAGCTGCATCAATCATGCGGCTATCGCCGAAAGACCGCTATTACATTCAGGAAGTGCATGGTGCTACTCCAGGCTCATCGAAAGCACATTCTGAAATGGTTAAACCTGACGTTGCTATTATCACCTCGATCGGTGAAGGCCACCTCGAACAGATGGGCACCATAGAGAACATTGTTCAAGGGAAACTTGAGATTGCGGATGGCCTGACTGAGGGTGGTGTTCTTGTACTCAATAATGACAATGAATACTTGAAATCAGTTGATCCAGCTGTGAACGTGATCAGATATGGAATCGATGACGAGTCAGCCGATTATCGGGCGATTAATGTGCGTACCGTTGGCGAATCTATGGAATTTGAAGTCGTGGAACCTGGAGGTGACCGACATTTTGTGCGCTTGAATGTTTTGGGAAAACATAACGTCAGCAACGCTTTGGCAACCTTTGCGGCCGCGCGCCAAGCCTTGATTCCGGCACACATTATCATTGCCGGATTGTCGCGTTATCGCCCATCTTCTATTCGGCAGAACGTGATCGAAACTGGTGGATATAAAGTCTTCTTGGATGCGTTCAATTCGAATGTATTGTCCATGACTTTGGCTGTAGAGACTCTCCAGTCATTGGAAAATCCGCGTCCAGGTGGTCGACGTGTGGTTGTTATGGGTGATATGGGGGAGCAGGGCGATAAATTCGTCGAAAACCACCAATTGATTGGGGACAGGATTGCTAAATGTCTTGTTGACCAGTTCTTTGGGATCGGAGAAGGCGTGTCACATACTGCGGATCGTCTCCGCAATTCTGAGATTCCGGTGTTCCATACGATGGACCCTGAGGAGCTGATTCGGGCGCTAAGCTCAGAATTGCGTCCGGGCGATGTCATTTTGTTCAAGGCGTCCGGCGCGGTCAATCTGACGAAGCTTGTAGTCTATCCACTGTTTGGGGTTATTGCATAATCGTCACTAGTTAACTTGTTGGAAGTCTTGAGTTAGATTATCGAACCTATCTGCAGGAAATTCTAATCCAGCAGTACGAATATTGTAGTCCACTTGGCCCCCTTAGTCGCTTTCCTCGTATTGCGTTTATGGGGGCTTTGGTGCCTATTTAGTTAATGAAACAAGTTGTTTATTAGTGCTGTTAGGTTTCAACTAAAATTATGCAATCGGATTAGTGTATCGATTTAAGTGGTATTGGCATGCTCTCGCATGGATCCCCGGTTCATTGCTCCTGTTCTTGCTAGAACCGCGCATGTCGTCTCCAAACGGATGAATCTTAATACTTGAAGAAAGTTGTAAGTGTGTTACAACAGCCGAAGAGTTGAATGATGTATACGTACAAGTAGGATCGAAGTATGTCTAATCAAACTGCAATTTTTATCGATGCCGGGTTCTTATTGTCCTTAGGCGGCCATCGCGCTGCTGGTACAACATTACGGTCTGCTTTTACTACGCATTATGAGTCTTTAGTCCGGGGCATCGTGCAAACGGTGAAGAAGAATACTGGCTTGAGTAACCTCCGCGTCTATTGGTACGACGCGTCTAAGGACGGTTTATTTACTGAACAGCACAAGCGCATCGGCCTGATTCCTGGCGTCAAAGTCCGCCTTGGACGAATCTCGTACAACGGGGAGCAGAAGGGGGTTGATCTCCGCTTGGCTCTTGATCTTGTCGGGGTTGCTCGAACAAGGGCCGCGTCTGTGGCTTATCTGGTTTCGGGTGATGACGATCTTGCGGAGGCAGTTGAAGAAGCCCAAGACCTTGGAATGAAAGTAGTCCTCTTAGGAGTTTGCAAGGCGAACAGCCGGCTCGGAGTTGCCTCGGTGGCCGAGCACCTGGCTTTGACGGCAGATTGTATTGAAACGATTCCTGATCAGCTGCTGGATTCTGCGTTCACGAAGGTCATCGAGTGGGACCAGACTCATTCTGAAAAATCTGCATTGATTGCGAATGCTACTGAAGTCCCGGAATCTCCGACTCCGCGCAGTTCAGTGCCCACGCCAGCAGTCATGGGCAAGAAGAACGTCCCCACTGTTGTTCCCGAGGCACCTGTGCCTTCTGAGATCGTTTATTCAAGCGGAACCGATCGTCAAGGCTACCAAGGCAGTGCAGCTTACGAGCAAAAAGAATTGGCAGTGGCTGAAGAGATTGGCGCCAAGGTGGCCGAATCCTGGTTGGCGCTGACCACGCAGGCTGATGTTGTAGAGATTCTGGCCGATAAGCCACAGCTCCCGCCTGAGATCGACCGAACACTGCTCAAGGACTGCGCGCAGGTGCTGGGGGAGTGGAAGACCGATCAGCAGAAGATTCGTCGGGTCCTGCGCGGAGCTTTCTGGGACTACTTGGATCGTCTCATGTGATGTTCTTCGTTTACGCGTAATCGGTATTCCCAACTGCACTAAGGTAAATTTAGAACGTGACTTCTCAGCAGAAACCTTTCTACGTAACCACTGCAATCTCCTACCCGAATGGCACTCCTCATATTGGACATGCCTACGAAGTCGTCTCGGCCGATACGATGGCTCGATTCAAGCGACTCGACGGGTATGATGTTTTCTTCATGACCGGCACCGATGAGCACGGTCAGAAGATGATGCAGACGGCAGAAAAGGAAGGCATCACTCCAGCCCAGCTGGCACAGCGCAATTCTGACGCTTTCCAGGCAATGAATGACGAACTGGGCACCAGCTATGACCGGTTCATTTGCACCTCGGACGCGGACCACCATGCCGCGGCCCAGGAATTGTGGCGCCGTATGGAAGCCAACGGAGATATCTACCTAGACAAGTATGCCGGCTGGTACTCAGTGCGTGACGAAGCCTTCTACACCGAAGAGCAGACGCACGTTGGTGAAGATGGAGTTCGCTACTCTACCGAAACCGAGACCGAAGTGACCTGGACCGAGGAGGAGTCCTACTTCTTCCGTTTGTCGAAGTACCAGGACAAGCTGCTTGCCTACTACGAAGCCAACCCCGATTTCGGGGCGCCGCGTTCACGATTCAACGAAGTAATTCGTTTCGTCGAAGGCGGCCTGAACGACCTTTCGATTTCGCGGACAACATTTGACTGGGGTATCCCAGTCCCGGGAAATGAAAAGCACGTCATGTACGTGTGGGTCGACGCTCTGACAAACTACCTCACCGGAGCGGGTTTCCCGGACGTGGATTCGGCTTCATTCCAGAAGTACTGGCCAGCTGATGTCCACATCATCGGCAAGGACATCTCCCGATTCCATGCGATCTACTGGCCTGCATTCCTCATGTCGGCCAAGCTGGAGCTGCCAAAGCGCGTCATGATCCACGGGTTCCTGCATAACAACGGCGTCAAGATGTCAAAGTCGCTGGGAAACACTGTTTCGCCTGACGATTTTGTGACCCGCTATGGCTTGGACCAGGTCCGCTACTTCTTCCTGCGCGAAGTTCCATTCGGCGCCGACGGAAGCTACAACCATGAAACCATCGTGGCACGCATCAACGGCGACTTGGCCAATAACCTAGGCAACCTTGCGCAGCGTTCCTTGTCCATGGTGGCAAAGAATTGCGGCGGCGTGGTTCCTTCTCCCGGCGCACTGCAGGATGCCGACAAAGCAATCCTTGAAGCCGCTTCCAGGCTGTTGGAGATCAACCGGGAAGCATACGACCGCCAGGAGTTCAGCCGCGCGCTGGAGGCTATTTGGCACGTACTGGGCGATACCAACGCCTACTTCGCCGAGCAGGAGCCTTGGAAGCTCAAGAAGACCGATGCCGCCCGTATGGAGACTGTTCTCTATGTGACTATCGAAATCGTTCGCCAGGTTGCCATTTTGCTCCAGCCAGTGTTGCCGCAAGCCATGACCTCGCTACTCAGCATCCTTGGCGTCGGCGAAGGTTCAGCACGCAACTTCGAGAACTTCGATACCGCGTTGGTTCCAGGAACTGAACTTCCTGCACCTTCACCGGTCTTCCCCCGTTACGAAGAAGAAAAGTAGCCGATACTTTTCTCAAACGAGTAAGGCACGGTCTGACTCCGAATTATTCGGAATCAGACCGTGCCTTACTCGTTTGTCCAGATTCGCTGGCAGGCCGGCGTTACGGGCTGACGATTCCCGTCTGGTAGGCGATCACAACTGCCTGGACCCGATCCCGGGCGCCCAGTTTGGCCAGAATATGACCAACGTGAGTTTTGACGGTTGCCTCGGACAAGAAGAGATGCTCGGCAATTTCCGGATTGGACTGGCCTGCAGCGATCAGTCCAAAGACTTCACGTTCGCGAGGAGTCAAAGAATCCACCAAGCTCATCAACTGGTCATCGGGTTGTGAAGTAGAACGCTTGAGGATTGGAGCCATATGATCCAGCAACCGTCGTGTAGTCGACGGAGCGATGACTGCGTCGCCGCGGTTGACTGTTCTAATTGATTCCAGCAGTTCTTCTGGCGGGGCATCCTTGAGCAAGAACCCGCTGGCACCGGCTTGTATAGCGCTCAACGCGTACTCATCCATATCAAAGGTAGTCAGCACGATCACCTTCGGACCATCAGCGGCTTTCTTGGCTGGATCCAAAATTCGTTCGGTCGTTTGTATTCCGTCAAGTTCCGGCATGCGTACATCCATGAGGATCACATCGGCCTGTTGAAGCACTGGCGAAGCCAGTGCTTCTCTGCCGTTGCCGGCCTCGGCAATGACGTCCATGTCTGGCTGTGAATTGATCAGCATGCGGAAGCCGCTGCGCACCAGCAACTGGTCGTCAACCAGTGCGACTTTGATGGTGTCGCTTGAGGTCATGAGCTTTTAGTCCTCTGAATAGGGGATAAATACGGATACGGTAAAGCCGCCGCCAGTTCGCGGCATCGCGCTACAAGTTCCATCGTATAGGGCGACGCGCTCTTGCATGCCTCGCAGGCCTTGTCCTGGGCCGTTCATCGTCAACGTTCCGGCCCCGCGGCCGTCGTCTTCGACGTGCAGCGTCAGCCCACGCATGGTCCATGCCACCTGTACCGTTGCTTTGGCCCCGGGGCCAGCATGCTTGATGACATTGGTCAGTGATTCCTGAACAGTTCGGTAGGCAGTTAATTCCGCTCCGGCCGGCAGTTCTTTGCGAGGGACTCCTCCAGACTGGAAGGCTACTTCTAGCCCTGCGTTTTCGGCGTCCTGGATCAGATCCGGGATGTCTTCCAAAGTCGGCAGCGGTCGGTTTTCCAGTTCTTCGTCTGTTCGGAGGATCCCCAGAAGCCTTCTCATCTCGCGCAGTGAAGAGCGGCCGGTGTCGGATACTGTCTTGAGCGTATCTATGGCGATCTGCGGATCATTTGCCGCCGCATAGCGGGCACCGTCCGCCTGGGTGATGATCACTGAGAGCGAATGGGCGACAATGTCGTGCATCTCGCGAGCAATGTGGTTGCGCTCATCGGAGGCGGCAAGATCTCTTTCAATGACACGTTCTTTTTCGAGTCGTTCGGCATGGTCTTGCAGCGCTTTCATTGCCAGCCGGCGGTTCCTTGCTAGGTCGCCGAACGTCCACGACACAGTGACGACCAGTGCTAGGCCGACAAATGAGATCACCATGTCAAAGGTCAGGCCTTGATGGCTGTCGGGGTTATAGGACGAGCTGTTGAAAATGCTGGATGTCGCCAAGAGTGCGCCGAGGAACCCCAACCCGAGTGTTGCGAAAGACTGCCAACGCTTGCCATAAGCGGCCATGGTGTAAATCATGATGGGCACCGACAGCTGCGAAGGCAGCATGAGGCCTTCGAACGCCAGCTGAAGCAGGTGGCCTGCAGCAATAATCACCGTTGCGGTCATGGGGTGCCGTCGGCGCATCATCAGGGGAGCGGTTTGCATCAGGGAGATCGCGACCAGCGAGAGTGCCGAAGCAATTGATGTGCTCAGTCCGAAGGTCCCTGCAATGAGCAAGCAGAACAGCGTGAAAAGCAAGCCAGTAGCAAAGTCCACCTTGTTCGGGTTGGAGCGTATCCAATTATCAATTCGACGATGTGGATTTGAAAGGATCAACGGCTTCCTCAAGAACGTGCGGGTCTGTTCCGTGAACTGAAAAGAACTACGGCGGTAAACCTAGTTTAGTGAGGCATGGGGACACCTGTCCTCCCACCAGAGTCTGAAGTTTGGGACTCCACCAACGCCAATATCTTACTATTTGAGACAGACTCTCAAATGATGGACGTTATTCGTTAGTCTTAATTCATGGGAAACGTTTTTGAGATTGCAGTAATTCCAGGCGACGGCATCGGCCCTGAGGTCGTGGCAGAAGCAGTCAAGGTGTTGAACTTCGTCACCAATGGCAGCGAGAACAAGGTCAACCTGACCGAATACAAGCTGGGTGCCGAGCATTGGCTCCAGACCGGAGAAACTCTCCCGGATGAAACCTTGGAAGCCCTCAAGAAGCACGATGCGATTCTCTTCGGTGCGGTCGGCGCGGCACCCGGCGATACGCGCATTCCGTCGGGATTGATCGAGCGCGAAATGCTCCTGAAGCTGCGTTTCTCATTGGACCACTACGTCAACCTGCGTCCGTCCAAGTTGTACCCCGGTATCGAGAGCCCGCTGGCAAACCCGGGGGAGATCGACTTCATCGTGGTGCGTGAAGGCACCGAGGGCCCGTATGTAGGCAATGGCGGATCAGTCAGGACCGGAACTGAACACGAAATCGCCACCGAAGTATCGATCAACACCGCATACGGTGTCGAGCGTGTAGTCAGGGACGCTTTCGCACGGGCTTCCAAGCGCGAGCGCAAGCACGTGACGCTGGTGCACAAGCACAATGTCTTGGTCCACGCAGGCCATTTGTGGCGCCGCACTGTCGAAGCAGTAGCCTCCGAATACCCAGAAGTGACTCACGACTACCTGCATGTGGATGCGGCAACAATCTTCATGACTACCGATCCATCGCGCTTCGACGTCATCGTGACCGACAACCTGTTCGGAGACATCCTCACCGATCAGGCCGGCGCCATTACCGGCGGCATCGGGCTGTCGGCGAGCGGCAACATCAACATGGACCGCACCTATCCATCGATGTTCGAACCGGTGCATGGCTCGGCGCCAGATATCGCGGGCCAGCAGAAGGCCGACCCTACCGCGGCGATCTTGTCTGTTGCGCTGATGTTGGACCACCTCGGATTGTCAGCCGAAGCTCGCACGGTTGAGCAGGCTGTCGAAAAGGAGATCACATCACGTCAGGAATTGACAGATCACCGCACTACACGCGAAATTGGCGATGCAATTGTGTCCCTGCTGGCATAAGCTAAATGTGATGTTTCCGATTAGCGCATAATCGGCAGCAAATCCACAAACGGGTGTTCCGCTACTGATGTGGGGCACCCGTTGCTCGTTATTACACAAGGAAGTCCAAAGTAGATGGAATTCACCGAAAATCTCTCAGAGAATCGCAAGAGCGCCGAGGAACGCGCAAGCGTTCTAGCAAACCCGGGTTTCGGGGACTTCTTTACGGACCATACTGCCGTTATTGACTGGACCGCAGATGCCCAGGGGCACAATGGCCAGTGGCATGATGCCCGCATCGAGCCATACGGCCCGATCAGCATGGACCCGGCCGCTTCCGTATTGCATTACGGCCAGGAGATCTTTGAAGGCCTCAAGGCCTACCGCCACGAAGACGGCTCGGTATGGACGTTCCGCCCCCACGCCAACGCTGCCCGCCTGAACAAGTCCGCAGCGCGCTTGGCGCTCCCGCAGCTGGATGAAGAAGCGTTCGTCGAATCACTGCGCAAGCTTGTGGCTGCTGACATCGACTGGGTGCCGACTGGTGACGGCGAGGCCCTGTACCTGCGTCCATTCATGATCGCCACCGAAGCATTCTTGGGCGTTCGGGCCGCTCGCGAGGTTTCCTACCGCGTGATCGCCTCTCCGGCAGGCAACTACTTCGGCGGCGAACTCAAGCCAGTGGCTATCTGGGTTTCCCAGCAGTATGCCCGCGCTGGCCGCGGCGGAACCGGCTCGGCAAAGTGCGGCGGCAACTACGCCGCTTCTCTGGTGGCCCAGCTGGAAGCCGAGGAGCACGGCTGCAAGCAGGTCTTGTTCCTCGACCCGTTCAACGACAACGCGGTTGAAGAGCTTGGCGGCATGAACGTCTTCTTCGTAACCAAGGACAACAAGCTGGTTACCCCGGCGTTGACCGGTACCATCCTGGAAGGCGTCACCCGGTCGTCGGTGATCCAGCTGGCCAAGGACCGTGGCCTGGAAGTTGAAGAGCGCAAGATCACCTTGGATGAATGGCGCGATGGCGTCGCCAGCGGTGATATTGCCGAGGTCTTTGCCTGTGGCACCGCAGCGGTGATCACTCCAATCGGCGTGCTGAAGAACGGCGAAGAGCTGATCGGCGACGAGAATGCCAAGGCCGGCGAAGTGACGATGTCTATTCGTGAGGAGTTGCTCGGCATCCAGCGCGGCACCGTAGAAGATCGTCACGGCTGGCTGGAGCGCCTAGTTTAATAAGTTTTAGTTTCATGCGAATTGCCTGTACAACTTGTTTGTGCAGGCAATTCGTACTTTGACGATGGGAATTTAAAGATGCATGTGCTGGTAACTGGGGGAGCCGGTTATATTGGATCGCATACGGTGCTTCAATTACTCGAAGAAGGCCACCGAGTTTCTATAGTGGATAACTTCTGCAATTCATCACCAGAATCAATTCGTCGCGTGCTGAAGCTGACGGGGAAAACAGCTTCACTTCACAAGATTGACCTCTTGGACGAGCAAGGTCTGCACGATCTATTTGCGCAGCTGAAGCCGGACGCGGTGATTCACTTCGCCGGCCTGAAGGCCGTGGGGGAGTCGGTAGCCCAGCCGCTGCGCTACTACCGAAATAATGTCACCGGAACCATCAATCTTCTTGATGCCATGGAAGCTGCTGGCTGCCGCCGCATTGTCTTCAGTTCTTCGGCAACAGTTTATGGAGAATCTGACGCATTGCCATTGGCCGAAACGACACCGCGTTCAGCGACTAATCCCTACGGCCGGACGAAACTTCATATCGAAGAAATGCTTGAAGAATTGGCAGCCGCCGACAAACGCTGGTCAATTGCGAATTTGCGGTATTTCAATCCAGTAGGAGCTCACGAATCAGGTGAAATCGGAGAAGACCCGCAAGGAATTCCCAACAACCTGATGCCATATGTTGCACAAGTCGCGATTGGCAGGCGTGAGAAGGTCAACGTCTTCGGCGGCGACTACCCCACGGTGGACGGCACCGGCGTGCGCGACTACATCCACGTAGTCGATCTTGCAGCAGGCCATCTTGCGGCGCTGGAATACCTTTCGAAGACCACCGGGGCGCACATATGGAACCTCGGCACCGGCCAGGGGTCCAGTGTGCTTGAAGTCGTTGAATCCTTTGCGCGGGTTTCCGGCCGGCCCGTGCCCTACGAAATTGTCGACCGCCGCCCTGGCGATGTCGCCGAAAATTATGCCAACCCAGAAAAGGCGCGATTGGATCTGGGATGGAAGGCTGAACGCGGGCTTGAACAGATGGTTGAAGATATGTGGCGCTGGCAGAGCATGAACCCGACGGGCTTCTCTGAAATCGACACCGATGAGCTGACAGACGAAGAGCTGGTCGATTTTCTTCGCCGTGATCAGTAGAATTCCCCGGTGAGTGTGCAGGCTAACGCGATGAGATTGAGGATTTAGATTGCGTATTGCAAGATTTGTTGTTGACGGCGACCCGATGTACGGAGTGGTCGAAGGAGAGAACGTGCATGTTCTCGCCGGGGATCCTTTCTTCCAAGGCGTCAAGACCACCGGCGCCGTGCACCCTCTGGATGATGTCCGCCTGGTCGCACCGATCATTCCGCGCTCCAAGGTTGTGGGGTTTGGACGGACCTACCGCGAACATGCCAAAGAACTGGGCAACGAAGTTCCAGCAGAACCGCTGATGTTCCTCAAGCCCAATACTTCCGTGGTGGGCCATGGCGAGCCTGTAACCCTTCCGTCCTTCTCCCAGGAAGTGTCTTTTGAAGGCGAGCTAGCTGTGGTGATCGGTCGCATCTGCAAAGATGTTCCGGCGGAAAAAGCCAAGGATGTAATCTTCGGCTACACCATTGCCAATGATTTGACCGCCCGCGACGCCCAGCGTTCCGACCCCCAGTGGGCCCGTGCCAAGGGCTTCGACGGCTCCTGCCCGCTCGGTCCATGGATCGAAACTGAGCTGGATGACCCGGATGACATTGCCATTGTCACCCGGCTCAACGGCGAAGTCCGCCAGGACGGCTCGACCAATGAGATGATCTGGCCCGTTGCAGAACTCGTGGCGCGTGCTTCCGAGGCTTTTACTCTGCTACCCGGAGATGTCATCATGACCGGTACGCCAGCAGGCGTGGGACTTGTAGAAGCTGGCGATGTAGTAGAAATCGAGCTTGAAGGTCTAGGCGCCCTGCGTTCGGTTTTCCGCAGATAGCCTCAGTGGCAGTTCTTGGAATGATCCTGGATAAGGCTCCGCATCAAATGTGATGCGGAGCCTTGTCCATAGTGGTGCACGGCGCCGGGCTGAAGGCATAGAATGAAACCATCATGATTGATCTATCGCTGATTCCTTCCGTGACCGAAGAAACTCCGGTTCGCGTCCGTTTCTGCCCATCGCCTACCGGTACTCCACACGTTGGCCTGATCCGTACCGCCCTGTTCAACTGGGCCTACGCACGCCACACCGGGGGCAAGCTCATCTTCCGCATCGAGGATACCGATGCGAAGCGCGATTCCGAGGAAAGCTTCAACCAACTTCTCGATGCGCTGTCATGGCTGGGCATCGACTGGGACGAAGGGGTCAACGTTGGCGGCCCGCATGAGCCTTACCGCCAGTCGCAGCGTTCGGACATCTACCAGGATGTCATCGCAAAGCTGCGCGCGGCCGGCCATGTCTACGAGTCCTACTCCACCCCTGAAGAAGTCGAGGCCCGCCACAAGGCCGCTGGCCGCGATCCAAAGCTTGGCTATGACAACTTCGACCGCGAGCTGACCGAGGAGCAGATCGCAGCGTTCAAGGCAGAAGGCCGCGAACCAGTTCTGCGTGTACGCATGCCAGATGAAGACATCACTTTCACCGACCTCGTCCGCGGTGAGATCACCTTCAAGCCGGGAAGCATCCCCGACTACGTAGTAGTCCGCGCCAACGGCCAGCCGCTCTACACCCTTGTCAACCCGGTTGACGACGCGCTGATGGGCGTTACCCACGTGCTGCGCGGCGAAGACCTGCTGTCCTCGACCCCGCGACAGGTTGTTCTCTACTCTCTGCTGCATGACATCGGTGTTGCCGATTACATGCCACGCTTCGGCCACCTGCCATATGTCATGGGCCAGGGCAACAAGAAGCTGTCCAAGCGAGATCCGGAGTCGAGCCTCTTCCTGCACCGCGACCGCGGCTTCATTCCAGAGGGCCTGCTGAACTACCTTGCGCTGCTGGGCTGGTCGCTGAGTGCCGATGAAGACATCTTCAGCCGCGACCAGTTGGTCGAGGCATTTGATGTTGCCGACGTGCTGTCCAACCCTGCACGCTTTGACGTCAAGAAGGCTGAAGCCATCAACGGTACGCACGTGCGCATGCTTGAGGCAGCTGACTTCCGCGACCGGTTGATTCCGTACCTGCAGGCTGCAGACCTTGTCGGCGAGGTGCTGACCGACCGCCAGAACGAGATCCTCGATGAGGCAGCTCCGCTGGTCCAGGAACGCATCACCTTGCTGGGCGAAGCAGCGGACATGCTGGAATTCCTCTTCAAGTCTGATGACGAGATTGTCATTGCCGATAATGCCTTGAAGGGCATGCCCGCGAACCTTGTTGAGGTCGTCGAGGCTTCTGTCCAAGCGCTTGAAGGCATCCAGGACTGGAACGCCGAGTCAATCCAGGCAGCATTGCGTTCAAAGCTGATCGATGAAATGGAGCTGAAGCCGCGCCAGGCCTTCGGACCGGCACGTGTTGCAGTTTCGGGCAAGAAAGTTTCCCCGCCGCTGTTCGAGTCCATGGAAATTCTCGGCCGAGAATCAAGCCTCAACCGCCTCCGCGCGTTCGCTGCTTCGCGCTAAGAACTGAGCACAGCTTCGTGTTGAACCCTTCAGATGCCTTGGATGCCTTCGAAATCGGAGGCATCCAAGGCATCCTTTTTGACATCGACGAGACGCTCGTCGACCTGAAAACAGCTTCGATTGCCGGTTTCAAGCAGATGGTCCATGCAGACTTTGCGGGGCTGGGCGGCCAGGAAATTGACTTGATTGCCCGCGACTTCGCGAATGACCGCGTCGGTGCCTATGACAGATACATGGCCGGCGAACTGACGTTCCTTGGCCAGCGTGTGCTGCGGCTGACCTACGCCTATGAACAGGCGGGCCTCAAACCTCCGCGGCACGAGGAATTCGAGGCGTGGGCAGATGCCTATGAGCTGAAAGTTCGTGCCGGCTGGAAGCCTTTTCCAGACGTCTTGCCGTTTCTGAATCAGCTGGATGAGCTGGCGATTCCGTACGGGGCTGTCAGCAACAACGTCGAAGAGTATCAGCGCGGCAAGCTGGTGGCCGCTGGAATTCCCGGATTTGAAGTAGTGGTCGGTTCGGATACGGCTGGCGCCCCGAAACCTGACAAGGCACCGTTCATCTCAGGTTGCCTGGCCTTGGGCACCGAGCCGGCGAAAACGTTGTACATCGGAGATAACCCGTTGACAGACTACCAGGGCGCAGTTGACGCCGGCCTTCAGTCACTCTTATTGGATCGTGGTTCAACTCACAGGAATTTTGCTGGGCATCGGATCGAGAATTTTAACCAATTTGCATCGTTTTACGTTGAAAATCCGGGGTTTTTCGCTGAACTGGCCTAGCGTTCCCGTCGATTTGTGCTCAGTTAAATTCCTCTGTATAGTTGTATCTCGTGCTGAAGAGCGCAGACGGGAAGCATTCAATGTTTTCGGTCAAGCTCCAAGTCACATTGGGATATGGTGTAATTGGCAACACAACGGTTTCTGGTTCCGTCATTCTAGGTTCGAGTCCTGGTATCCCAGCGCTCCATCAAAGCAATTTGATGGGCTGAGAGCAATCTTGGCATACGGCCCCATCGTATAGCGGCCTAGTACTCCGCCCTCTCACGGCGGCAACGCGGGTTCGAATCCCGCTGGGGTCACCAACAAAAAGCCACAGTTTCGACTGTGGCTTTTTCATTTAATCACTGGTAAATCAGCACCGCATCAGAAGAATGCCCAGCAAATAGTGCAAGATGGTCTCATGGCCGCAATTTTTGATCCGGGACCAGCAAAGAAGACGAACCAGTCCGCTGAAGACTCCGACTATGCAGCATCGATCACTTCCAGCCTTGATGGACTGCGAAATGCGCTGGAGCAAACAACATTGCTCTCAGCTGGCACTGCAGCTACCCACCCCAGTGAAGTGCTGCGGATCAAAAGCATTCATCAGATTTCTGATTACCTGATTCCTCGTTTGTCGAACCTGAACGCACCACTGCTCGCGGTGGTCGGCGGCTCCACCGGTTCTGGGAAGTCCACCCTGGTCAATTCACTGCTCCAGGACCAGATCAGCATCTCAAGCGCGGTTAGGCCCACAACCCGAGTACCCGTTCTGGCCCACAATCCAGCTGATACAGCGTGGTTTGACGACCAGCGCATCCTGCCGGACCTGCGCAGGGTCCAAGCCGAAGGTGCTGAACGCGCAAGCACGACTGCTGGCAAAGGCAAAGTGCTGCTGACCCCCAACAGCAGGGTTCCGGCAGGCATCGCTCTGCTTGATGCGCCGGATATCGACTCCATCTCGGAAGACAACCGCGCACTATCGGCGCAACTTCTCAACGCCGCGGATCTATGGATTTTCGTCACGACGGCAAATCGTTATGCCGATGCACTTCCCTGGGAGTTGCTGACGGAAGCCGGGGTGAGAGATATCACAGTGTTTGTCGTCCTCAACCGAGTTCCTCCGGGCGCGGATGCCGAAATAGCACCCGACTTGCGCCGGCTGCTTGCCGAGCACCAGCTGGATCCGTCGCGTCTACATGTCATCCCCGAGGTGGTTCTGGATGCAAATGGATTCATCCCAGCAGAATTTGTCCAAGACCTAAGGCTGTGGATTGAATCTCTGGCGAGCGATGCGCAGGAACGCCAAAGAATCGCCGCTCAGACCCTTGACGGTGCACTTAAACGGACCACCGCGGATGTCGGGGAGCTTTTGGCCGAGCTTCGGGACCAACATCAACAGCTCGAAGACCTGACACAGGACGTGGAACACCGCTTCGGCCTGGCTTTGAAAAGGGCCACTGATGCACTGAATGATGGTGCGCTGCTGCGTGGAGAAATCCTGACCCGATGGCAGGACTTCGTCGGCACGGGGGACCTGCTCAGGGGCATTGAAGGCGCCGTTGGACGGGTCAGAGACCGCATCGGTTCCTTCTTCTCAGGCAAGCCCCCTGCCGAGCGCCGGGTGGAGCAAGCGATTGAAACAGGCTTGCACACGATTTTTGTCTCCGAGATCACTTCTGCATGCAAAGACACGGAACTGGTGTGGAAAAATACCCCAACAGGCCAGGCGCTGCTCGAAAACTTGCCTGCTGCCGGCCCAGCGGCTGACCTAGAAGAGCGGGCCGCAACGTGCATCCGCGAATGGCAGAACGATGTCCTGTCCATGATCCGCCAAGAAGGCTCGGGCAAACGCAAGAGCGCAAGGATTGCAGCTATCGGCGTCAATAGCGTGGCAGTCATCCTGATGGTCGTGGTTTTTGCTTCCACGGCAGGCCTGACGGGAATCGAACTCGGCATTGCGGGCGGTTCGGCCGTCGTGGGCCAGAAGCTGCTTGAAGCAATATTCGGCGAGGACGCCGTGCGTCGAATGGCCGCCAAGGCTAGGACCATGCTTCACAACCGGGCAAAGGAGCTCATCAGCAACAGCTCCAGCAAATACCTGGACACTATTGAAACTAATGAACAACCAGAAATTATTTCCCAGCTAACAACCTTTGTCCGCAGCCAAGGGCAGAAAGGTCAGCACTCGTGAGCGAACGAAAAGTCATTCGTGCAAGATCCAGCCTGAATGAGCAGATCGATGCGCTGGTTGAAGCGTTGGAACTAGGAGGCCAGTACCTGGCTCCCGAGCTGGTTGAACATGGCGAACAAGTCCTGTCCCGGGCGGAGTCACGCCGCGCATTGTCTTCTGAGCATGTAGTCATTGGCCTTTTCGGAGCGACCGGTTCAGGAAAGTCCAGCCTGTTTAATGAACTAGCCGGCGCTGACATTGCACGAACCGGCGTGATTCGCCCGACGACCACAAAAACCGTTGCGGCCATATGGGGAGCCGAAGGCTCAGGCGAGCTGCTTGACTGGCTGGACATCGACCAGCGGCATGTGGCCGGCTCGGAGAATCCTCCATCGCTGCTCACCCAGAGCCTCAAACGCGGCGAGGGTCTGATTCTTCTAGATCTTCCAGACATGGACTCCACCGCTGTGGAACACCACGCCATCTCTGAACGTCTGAGGTCTCAGGTGGATTTCATGATTTGGGTGCTGGACCCCCAGAAATATGCTGATGCATCCATCCACCACGGCTACCTGCTGGATATGAACAGCTATCAGGGGCACCTGCTGGTTGTGCTGAACCAGATCGACAAGGTCCCCGAATCTGAACGCCAGCTAGTCAAGGAATCTCTGGACGGCATCCTGAAAGCCGAGGGGCTAGCGGATTCACTCGTGATGACTGTTTCGGCGCAAACCGGCGAAGGCTTGCCAAAATTAGCTGCAGGCATTCAAAAAGCCTGTTCGAATCGTGCGCTTGCTACACGCAAGCTGAAGACCGATGTTGATGGAGTCGTGGAAAGCTTGGCTTCCGAGCTCGTCGTGATCAAGGTGCGGATGCCCTCCAAACTTGATCAAGCCGAGCTGGAAAAGACTATTTCCCACGCACATGGAGTCCAGCTCATTGCCGAAGCCGTACAGCACTCCTACCGGCTTCGCGCTTCGGCAAGTACAGGATGGCCGCTGACCACGTGGCTTGTCAGGCTCAAGAGCGACCCGCTCAAGCGTCTGAACCTTGGCCGGGCCAAAGAAAATCCTCAACTTGCCACGACTTCTCGCGGCCCGCGGTCGGCGGCGGAGTCTTCGGCAATCAGTCTCGGCATTGACAAGTACGTAGCCACGGCGGCTGAAGATCTTCCCCAAGGGTGGAAAGATCCGCTCGGCGCCGAAGTCGCGGCACAGTCAGAACGCTTGGATCAAGAAATTGATACTGCCATCGCTACTACCGAACTGGGCATCGACAAGCGCTCATGGTGGTGGCCGGCAACCAAATTTCTGCAGTGGACAGCCCTCGTCGTTGCGCTGGCAGGAGCTCTGTGGCTCGCCGGGATGGCAGTAGCCGGCTACCTGCAATTCGACCTGCCGCCAGCTCCCAAAGTCGAGGGAATCGCCGTACCGACGCTCATGTTGATTATCGGGATTCTCCTAGGAATCGTTCTCGGCCTGTTGGGGTCATTTCTCAATCGAATGGTCGCTAAGATAAAAGGAAAGCGTGCACAAAAGAACCTCGAACGATCAGTTTCGATGGTTGTGCGGCAGCTCGTCGTGGGACCTGTCGAAACGCATCTGGACAAGTACAACAGCTATGCGGCCTTAGTTGACAAGGCTGCGCAGAAAGCAGATTAAGTCTCTGTGACCATTCGTCAGACCAATGAAATCCCTACCGTGAGCGAACTTGGCGAGCAAGGCATTTTGGATGCAATGCTGCCCCTGCTCTCGACGCGAAAAGCCAACTTGGGTCCTGGTGATGATGCAGGTGCGTTGAAGGTCAAGGGATCTGAGGTTGTCGTCTCTGTGGATACCTTGGTTGAAAACCAGGATTTTCGCCAGGCGTGGCCCAGCGGCTTCAAGCACAAGGCATTTGACGTGGGCTGGAAGTCCATTGCCCAGAATGTTTCTGATATCAACGCCATGGGCGGCGTGCCTACCGGCGCGGTGGTTTCCCTGTCGCTGCCGGGAGACCTCAGCGTTGAGTGGGTCAAGGACTTGGCCGCCGGCATGAGCGCAGCAATCGAGGCATTGGGTGCGCAGGACTTGGCGATCGTAGGTGGGGACCTGGGCCGGTCCACGGAGATTTCCGTAACGACAACAGTGCTAGGCGAATGTCATCATGGCAAGGTGCTGCGCACCGGTGCGAAGCCTGGCGACAGAATCGCCGTCGCCGGCCGCCTGGGTTCGGCCGGGGCAGGGCTGGCAGTGCTTGATTCGAGCAAGCAGTGGCAGACCTGGAACCGTTCGGTGCGCCGCCTCGTGGATGCACAGTGCCGTCCTGAACCGCCTCTTGAATCCGGTCCGCGCGCCGCAGTAGCTGGCGCAACTGCCATGATGGATATTTCCGATGGCCTTCTGCGCGATGCTGTTCGCATGGCCAAGGCCAGCAAGGTGAACTTCAACTTTGATTCGACTGCCCTTGAGTCGTTTAAGGCTCGGTTGGAGCCGGCAAGCTTGTGGCTCAAACAGGACCCGATGACCTGGGTGCTTGAAGGCGGAGAAGACTTTGGACTGCTTGCAACCTTCCCTGCTTCGGTGGAGATTCCGGAGGAATTTACCGTGATCGGGCAAGTCCAGCAACAGGCGGGACGGCGTTCACTGACCAAGATCGACGGGGAAGTTGTCAACGGATCCCGAGGATTCGACCACTTCAGCTCTTAACGCGTTGGGCAGGCAGGAAACTGCCTGCCCAGTCAGGGCCTTTCGTTCTGTACTCGCAGCAGTTCCGAGAGCTCATGCGCCGCTGCGACGACAACTTCGTGATAAATCTTCCCCGGCTGACGGGTGAGCCGTTCAATGGGGCCGGACATGGACAGGGCGGCAATCACACGTCCCGACTGTCCTCGAACTGGCGCTGAGACCGAAGCAACGCCTGGTTCGCGTTCACCCAGCGACTGGGCCCATCCGCGCCGCCTGACGCCAGCCAAAATGGTTGGGGTGAAGCGTGCATGGTGCAGTCCTTCGATCATGCGTTCGTTGTCTTCCCACGCCAGAAGCACTTGGGCGGCCGAACCCGCTTTCATGGACAGCTGGGTGCCCACCGGAATAGTGTCGCGCAGTCCTACAGGTCGCTCGGCGCTGGCAATGCACACGCGGAACTCACCCTGCTTGCGGAAAACCTGAGTGCTCTCGCCGGTCTGGTCTCGAAGCTTGAGAAGAATGGGACCAGCGGCGCTGACCAGACGGTCTTCGCCGGCGGAGCTGGCCAGCTCGACCAGCCGGCTACCCAGCTCAAAGCGGCCGTGCATGTCCCGTCCGACAAGCCCGTGGTGAGCTAAGGACTGTGCGATGCGATGCACTGTCGGCCGTGAAATCTGCGTGAGCTCGACGAGCTGTGAAAGTGTCGTTGGTCCGTTTTCCAGCGCATTCAGAATTGCCGCTGCTTTGTCGAGTACGCCTACGCCGCTACCAGTTGTCATAGTTCAATTGTCGTATCTCAGTATTTGAGATTCAAGTCCGCATACTGGAAAAGTCCTTCTGTGAAGTGTCAAAGTTGAGGTATCAAAAGTACGTAGCTTGAGGAGTGTGTCGCATGTCTGCAACGCAAACGCCACAGACATTGGCAGAGAAGGTATGGAACGCGCACGTCGTTCGCCGTGGTTCGGGCGAGGGCGAGTCCCGCCAGCCAGATCTGATTTACATTGATCTTCACCTTCTGCACGAGGTGACCTCCCCTCAGGCTTTCGAAGGTCTACGGATTGCCGGCCGCAAGCTGCGCCGCCCGGACCAGACCATTGCCACCGAGGACCACAACACGCCTACGCTTGACATTGACAAGCCGATTGCTGATCTGACGAGCCGTACCCAGATCAATACCCTGCGTGAAAACTGCAAGGAATTCGGAGTCCGCCTCCACTCGCTGGGTGACAAGGAGCAGGGAATCGTCCACGTGGTCGGCCCGCAGCTTGGACTGACCCAGCCAGGCATGACTGTCGTGTGCGGCGACTCGCACACCTCCACCCACGGTGCCTTCGGCGCCTTGGCCTTCGGCATCGGCACCTCCGAGGTCGAGCATGTCATGGCGACCCAGTCGTTGAGCCTGAAGCCGTTCAAGACCATGGCCATCAATGTTGAAGGCACTTTGAAGCCGGGTGTGACGTCCAAGGACATCATCTTGGCAGTCATCGCCAAGATCGGCACCGGCGGCGGACAGGGCTATGTCTTGGAGTATCGCGGTTCGGCGATTCGCGCACTGTCCATGGATGCCCGCATGACCATCTGCAATATGTCGATTGAAGCAGGTGCCCGAGCAGGCATGATCGCGCCGGACCAGACCACCTTTGACTACGTCAAGGGACGCCCGCATGCCCCATCGGGCGAGGACTGGGACGCGGCAGTCGAAGACTGGAAGCAGTTGCACTCTGATGAAGGCGCCCAGTTCGACGCTGAGGTGTTCCTCGATGCTGACACCTTGGAGCCGTTCGTCACCTGGGGTACCAACCCGGGCCAGGGCGTCTCGCTGTCTGACCGGGTGCCAGCGCCCGAAGACTTTGAGGATGAAAACGACCGCAAGGCCTGCGAGCGTGCACTGTCCTACATGGGTCTGACCGGCGGCACGCCGATGAAGGACATCCGGGTTGACACCGTGTTCTTGGGCTCGTGCACCAACTCGCGCATGGAAGATCTGCGTGCGGCAGCGGCGATCATCAAGGGCAAGGAAAAGGATCCTAACGTCCGCATGATTGTTGTTCCTGGCTCTGCGCGAGTTCGACTCGAAGCGGAAGCCGAGGGGCTTGACCAGATTTTCAAGGACTTCGGTGCTGAATGGCGTTTTGCCGGCTGCTCCATGTGCTTGGGAATGAACCCGGACCAGTTGGCCGAGGGGGAGCGCTGCGCATCCACGTCGAACCGAAACTTTGAAGGCCGGCAGGGCAAGGGCGGCCGCACCCACTTGGTATCCCCATTGGTTGCCGCCGCTACGGCGATCCGCGGCACCCTCTCATCTCCAAGCGACCTCGCAAATACCCCGGTTGCGGTCTAGGAAGGATTCTGAACATGGAAAAGATTATTAGCCATACCGGTATCGGCGTTCCACTGCGTCAAAGCAATGTGGATACCGATCAGATCATTCCTGCCGTCTACCTCAAGCGCATCACCCGTACGGGGTTCGAAGATGCCTTGTTTGCAGGTTGGCGCCGTGATGAGAACTTCATCTTGAACCAGGAGCCATTCAATGCCGGTTCGGTCCTGGTGGCCGGCCCGGACTTCGGCACTGGCTCGTCTCGTGAGCATGCGGTTTGGGCGTTGAAGGACTACGGATTCAAGGCGGTGCTTTCGGCGCGATTCGCCGACATCTTCCGTGGCAATTCGGGCAAGCAGGGATTGGTCGCGGCGGAAGTTGCGCAGAGCGACATCGAGCTGATTTGGAAGGAGCTGGAGAACAATCCGGGCACCCAGATTACCGTTGATCTGGAATCCCGCACCGTTCAGTGCGGTTCCATCTCTGCGCCCTTCCAGATCGACGACTACACCCGCTGGCGTTTGATGGAGGGCCTGGACGACATTGGCCTGACCCTTCAGCATGAAGAGGACATCACTGCCTATGAGTCTTCCCGTCCGGCTTACAAGCCGAAGACTCTTCCGGCTAGGTCAGCTGACTAATAGCTGCCTGGTGTTGACGCCTAGATTTTGATTCCGAGAGAGAATCGCCAAGATTCGACTCGTTCACGGGGCTGCATGCAGTTTGTGCTACCTGCGAACGAGTCGAATCTTTTTCTCTTTTAAGTCACGCAATTTATTCCCGAAATTCCGCGCCTGAAAGCATGCTCACAATCGATGCGCCACGAAGCTCTATGAACCCTTTATGGACTGTGAAGGCGGTATGCTTACTTAGTCCTGCTAGTTCTCGGCCGGCAGGCCACGGCAGACAATAACGACTACGCGATGAGGTAATTCATACATGGGTAAGGTCTTGACGATCCATGGCGGTGTGCCACTAGAGGGCACCGTTCGAGTAGGCGGAGCAAAGAACCTAGTTCCAAAGGCTATGGTTGCTGCGCTGTTGGGCGACACTCCATCGGTGCTCCGCAACGTGCCCGAGATCAAGGACGTCACCGTAGTCCGCAATCTTTTGGAGATCCACGGTGTCAAGGTTGACCAGGACCCGGAAACCGGCGACCTGACCATGGATCCAAGCCAGGCAAAGTCCGCATCGAATCAGGCGATTGATGCCCATGCCGGCGATTCTCGAATTCCGATCCTCTTCTGCGGCCCGCTGATCCACTCCCTGGGCGAAGCCTTCATCCCAGACCTTGGCGGTTGCCGCATCGGCGACCGTCCAATCGACTTCCACCTGGAAGTTCTGCGCGAATTCGGCGCAGTAGTCGATAAGGCAGTAGATGGCATCCGTATTTCTGCACCATTGGGCCTGAAAGGCGCTAAGGTCCATCTGAAGTACCCTAGCGTCGGCACTACCGAACAGGTGTTGCTGTCGGCTGTTCGCGCCAAGGGCGTCACCGAGGTCAGCAATGCTGCCATCGAGCCGGAAATCCTCGACCTGATTTCGCTGCTGCAGAAGATGGGCGCGATCATCTCGGTGCACCGCGACCGCATCATCCGCATCCAGGGTGTCGACAAGCTTTCAGGCTATGACCACACCGCGCTTCCAGACCGTAACGAAGCTGCTTCGTGGGCTTCGGCCGCGCTGGTTACCAAGGGCGACATCTTCGTCCAAGACGCGCAGCAGCGAGACCTGACCGCATTCCTCCATGTCTACCGCCAGATCGGTGGCGAGTTCGAGGTCAAGTCCAACGGCATCCGCTTCTACCACCCAGGTGGGGACCTGAACCCGTTGATCCTCGAAACGGACGTGCACCCAGGCTTCATGACCGACTGGCAGCAGCCGCTGGTCGTGGCCCTGACCCAGGCTTCCGGCGTCTCGGTCATCCACGAAACCGTGTACGAAAACCGTTTCGGCTTCACCGACGCTCTGGTGCGTATGGGTGCCACCGTTCAGGTGCACACCGACTGCCTCGGTTCGACTCCGTGCCGTTTCGGACAGCGCAATTTCAAGCACTCGGCTGTCGTCGTTGGACCGGCTCAGCTCAGCGGTGCCGAAATTGATGTACCGGATCTGCGTGGCGGGTTCTCCCACCTCATCGCTGCCTTGGCGGCGGACGGCACCAGCCGTGTCACTGGCATCGAGCTGATCAACCGCGGTTACGAGCACTTCATGGAGAAGCTGACTGCTTTGGGCGCCAACGTTGAATTGAGCGAATAGAAAGTTCGGTTAATGGTAAAAATCACGGCTCCCGGAGAAGATCCGAGAACCAAGCGCATCTTCAATGTTCTGGGAACAATTGTTCGTCCATTGATGAACAGCTTGATGGGCAAAACGTGGAAGGGCTTCGAGAATCTGCCGGAAGGCGGATACATCCTCTGCCCGAACCATCTCACCGAGATTGATCCATTGGTAGTCGGCCACGCTATCTACAGCAATGGCCGGCTGCCGCGCTGGATGGCTAAGGAATCCCTGTTCAAGCCGCCGGTGCTCGGATGGATCATGCGCGAAACCGGTCAGGTTCCGGTGGCACGCAGTGCCTCCGGCGCTGGCGAATCTCTCAAGGCCGCCAAGAAAGTGCTGGATGCCGGGGGAGTAGTAGTCATTTACCCTGAAGGCACGCTCACACGGGATCCGGATCTCTGGCCCATGGTCGGACGGACCGGTGCTGCACGTCTGGCGTTGCAGACTGGCGCACCGGTAGTGCCCATGGCGCACTGGGGAGACCAGGAATTCCTGCCGCGCTATTCCAAGAAGGTCTATCTTTTCCCACGCAAGCATGTCACGGTTTCAGTAGGTTCGCCGGTGGATCTCGATGACCTGCGTTCTGGGCCGCGCACCCGCAAGGTGCTGGAAGTAGCCACCGAGCGCATCATGAACTCGATTACTTCTTTGCAGGCGGAGCTTCGAAATGAAACGCCTCCGGAAAAGCTGTGGGACCCCAGCGAGCACGGCCAGGCCCGCACCGGCCGCAGCTTTGAGAATCCAGACAAATAAATTCGTGTCAGTTCGGTCAAAGGAAAAATTGTGACTAAGCCACTACCACGCAAGATTGCCGTAATGGGTGCAGGCAGCTGGGGCACCACTTTCGCGAAGGTAATGGCAGATGCCGTGGCCGAGCACAACATTCAGGTGGAAATCTGGGCTCGACGCGAGGATGCCGCTGTAGAAATCCGGGAGAATCACACCAACTCTCGGTACCTGCGCAACACCAAGCTTCCCGCCAACATCAGTGCTTCATCGGATCAGCAGGCAGTGCTTGCAGGTGCTGATCTTGTCGTGCTGGCCATCCCTTCGCAGTCGTTGCGTGCAGAGCTGGACAAGTTCAAGGAATTCTTCGAGCCAGAAGTCACCGTCCTGTCCTTGATGAAGGGCCTGGAACGCGGTACCGACATGAGGATGAGCCAAGTCATCGCCGAGGTCTCAGGCTTGCCTGAGGAGCGCATCGCAGTGCTTTCCGGTCCCAACCTGGCCATGGAGATCGCCCGCGAACAGCCCACCGCCTCGGTGGTTGCCTGCTCGGATGAAGACACCGCTGGATGGATTGCGCAGCTGTGTTCGGCAGCGTATTTCCGCCCCTACACCAACGACGATGTGCTCGGCGTAGAGCTTGGCGGCATCGTCAAGAATGTCATCGCACTGGCAGTTGGCATGTGTGACGGAATGGGCATGGGGGACAACACCAAGTCCACCGTAATTACTCGAGGACTTGCAGAAACCATGCGTCTTGTGCTTGCCTTGGGAGGGCGCATGGAGACTTTGTCCGGCCTTTCGGGACTTGGGGATCTCGTAGCAACTTGTTCGTCTTCGTTATCGAGGAATAACACGGCCGGCCGGTTGCTGGGACAAGGTCTGTTCCTAGAAGAAGTAAACGACCGCATGTCGCAGACTGCTGAAGGCATCAAGTCTGCGCGAGCGGTACTTGATCTATCACGTGCCAATAATGTCGAAATGCCAATTACTGAAGCAGTCGTCATGGTGCTTGAAGGAACACTCAGTGTTGAGAACATGGCCCAGCGACTGCTGTCACGAGAATTGAAGTCTGAAGGAGAACAGCAGTAATGACCGACAAGAAACCCCGAGTCCTGCTACTTTTCGGCGGTCGTTCCTCAGAACATTCCGTCTCATGCGTGACAGCGGCCGGTGTCATGAAGTCGATTGACAAGGATCGCTTCGACATCGTTCCGGTGGGAATCACCCGTCAAGGTCAGTGGACCTTGCTTGAGGAAGATCCGCAGGACTGGGCGTTGAACACTGGCAAACTTCCGGAGATCACCGATGTATCCCACCCGGTGCAGCTTGCCTCGGATCCGAGCAGAACGTCATTGCTTTCGTTGACGGACTCCGGTGTTACCGACCTCGGCACCATCGACGTGGTCTTCCCTCTGCTGCATGGTCCATTCGGCGAAGACGGATCCCTGCAGGGCATGCTTGAAATGGTAGGTGTGTCCTACGTTGGTTCCGGCATCGCCGCCAGTGCTATCGGAATGGACAAGCACTTCATGAAGGTTGCCTTCGAAGGCGCGGGTTTCAAGGTCGGCCCATATGAAGTCATTACCAACAAGCAGTGGTTGCGTGATAGCGAAGCAGCGCTTGCTCGCTGTGAGCGCCTGCAGTACCCGCTATTTGTGAAGCCAACCCGCGCTGGATCGTCCGTTGGAATTACGAAAGTCGATTCCCCATCGGAGCTTCGTGCAGCTATTGAAGTTGCGCGAGCTGAAGATCCAAAGGTCATCGTTGAGCAGGGCATCATTGGTCGAGAAATTGAATGCGGCGTTCTAGAAGGACGCGGCTCGGACCAGACTCGTGCTTCCTTCCCTGGAGAAGTCGCGGTTGCTGACAGCGGCCACACCTTCTATGACTTTGAAGCCAAGTATGTTGACGGCACCGCCTCCAAGCTCAGCTGCCCGGCCGACCTGAGCGAGGAAGCCACCCAGGAGATCCGTGAGCTGGCAGTCAAGGCATTTGACTCGCTGGACGGCGAAGGGCTTTCGCGAGTCGACTTCTTCTACACCCCAGAAGGCGACTGGATCATCAATGAGATTAACACCATGCCAGGCTTCACCCCGTCGAGCATGTACCCGCAGATGTGGGCCAAGACCGGTATTGAATACCGCGAGTTGATCGACGAGCTGATCGGCCTAGCACTGGATCGAAAGATCGGTCTACGCTAAAACGACATAAACCGAGAGGCACCTTGCTTGACCTAGTCAAACAAGGTGCCTCTTGGTTTATGTTGTCCGGATCTCAGCGTCCGTTATTTAGAACTTTTCAGCCTTCTCCACACTGGTGCACTGCTTCTGCGCTGGAATGCGGGAAGCCGAATCGGAAAGCGTAGCGAGAACCGTGCTGGATGGAATCACATTCGGATCGAGGACGACTTCTGTGGCAGGTGTGCGACCATAAGTAGTAAGAGTCCAAATGCCGGACTTATCTTCATGTGCGACCCAGTCGACATTGTTAACTGATACGCACGGATCGGTAGTTGGGCCAGGGGCTTCAACCCCGCAGCGCAAAACCACCTGTGAAGGATCGCCCCATGCACTGGTTGCCTGGGACGAGGTAGGCCGGCGTTCTGCGTCGCCGATGACTTCGGGAAGCACAACCATCATTTCGGCACAAGCAGGGTTTGCGGCATCAGGGGCTGCGTCTACGGAAGCCACCGAAGCGCAGGAAGCCAAACTGGTAGCTAAAAAGCCGCCAAGAAGAACAACTGATGCGATTCGCCCAATCTTTAGATTACGATTCGGTGACGGTTCGAGGGTCAAGCTGATTTTCGACACGTTTAAAGCCTACCGTGCGTGGCTGAAAGATAAGATGTACTGAGTTGAAACTGTGAAAGGTCACATATGTCATTTGAAAATCAGGCTACGCGCCCGCGTAAAAAGAAGCGCACTGGGCGCATAGTTCTGCTGAGCATCCTCTCACTGGTGGTGATCGCCGGACTCATCGCAGGCGGCTACGTTTGGAATCTCAGCCGGACCTTCAACGAGAAGAGCCAGAAGATTGAGAATGCCTTCCCCGTGGAGGAGAACCGTCCAGAGGTCAAGGAAGCATCCAAGGATGCCCTGAACATCCTCCTGCTCGGCAGCGACACTCGCGCCCAGCGCGATGGCATCGATGCGAACAGCGAAGAATTCGGCACGCTGCCCAACGGCGGACGCTCCGACACCATGATGCTGGTTCACATTCCTTCGGACCGCAAGGGCGTCTACGTCACCTCGATTATGCGCGACACCTGGCTGAACATCCCGGGCCACGGCAATGCGAAAATCAATGCGGCCTTCGCCTACGGCGGCGTTGCCAAGGCTGTTGAAACCTTGGAAGGCCTGTTCGGCGTCCGCATCGACCACGTTGCCTCCGTCGACTTTGAAGGCTTCAAGGGCCTGACCGATACAGTGGGCGGCGTGACGGTGAACAACCCGATCGCGTTCTCCCCGGTTCACGACAAGAGCACCCACTTCCCAGAAGGCGAAATCACGCTTGACGGCGAGCAGGCACTTGCCTTCGTCCGCGAACGCAAGGCGTTCAAGACCGGCGACTACCAGCGCGTCAAGAACCAGCAGCTCTTCGTCAAGTCGCTGCTGGGAGAGATCATGTCCAAGGACACCTTGACCGATCCGGGCAAGGTGCAGAACATCGTTTCCGAGTTTGCGCCATACATCTCTGTTGACGACACCCTGGACGCAGCCAAGATTGCTACGATCGCTTCATCTATGATCAATGTGCGCCCAAGCGACATGGAGTTCTTCACGCTTCCAAACAATGGAACCGGCCGTTCGTCTGACGGACAGTCGATTGTCGTACCGGATATGGCTACGATTAATAAGTTTGGCGAAGCACTGCAGAACGACACAGTTGACGAGTTCGTAGCAAATACGGATCTGTCTCAGTAACTACCGAAGGAATCCTCTTCATCATGACGACCCAAAAGCTTGACACTTCCGTTCGCGCCATTGCTGTATGGCTCGCACGAAGCGTCAAGAGCTTGGGGAATCATTCAGACCGGCTTAACGCCATCAACATCTTCCCCGTGGCGGATGGCGATACGGGAAGCAACCTGTATCTGACCGCCCGGGCAGGACATGACGCGGTGAGCAAACTGGATAGCGATGATATTGGAGCTTTCCTTGAAATTGCCGCGCGCGCGGCCATGGAGTCAGCGCGCGGCAATTCCGGAACATTGCTTGCGGTGTTCCTCAGCGGGCTCAGCGAACCACTCAAGGGCAAAGAGCGGTTGACCGCACCGTTGCTGGCCCTGGGCCTGGAACGGGCCAAGGTCCGCTCCTGGTCTGCGTTGAGCGAACCGGTGGAAGGCACCATGCTCTCGGTGATCAACGCCCTGGCATTGGCCGCCGCCTCGACGCTGAACCACCTCAAGGTTGACCTCGAAAGCCGCGCCGCCCTGGACACGCTGCTTTCGCAGATGACCCAGGCCGCCCGTCTAGCAGTCCAGGGAACCGAAAACACCCTGCCCTCCCTGGTGAAGGCAGGAGTCGTCGACGCCGGAGCCGTCGGCATGATGATCATCATCGATGAGATGTGCGCCGCGGTGCGCAATGAGCACGCCGACTTTGAGGACTACGAAAAATTCCACGGCTACCATGTCCAGGACCCGCATGTGCACCTTGAGTACGAAGCGGCCCAAGGTCTTGAAGTCATGTGCACCATCACCCTTGATGCGCTGGGCGCGGCCACCCTGCGTGGACAGCTGGATTCGATCGGCGACTCGGTGATCATGTCCCCGGTCAACCAGCTGGATGAAGACACCTACCGCTGGCGCGTGCATGTCCACGTCCCAGACTCGGATGCAGCCCTGGAATTGATCAGGAAACAGGGCGAGCCAGTAAACATCAGCGTGACCGACCTCTGCGTTCATGACGACTAAAAAACTTGCAGCAGATTTTGAACAGACAGCCCTGGCAGACGCGCTGGGCGCCAAGCATGCAGCCGCCCTTGAAAAGGCCTTCGGCTACCAGAGTGTTGGCGAGTTCCTGCGCCACTTCCCGCGCCGTTATGTAGAGGTCGGGGAACTGACCCCCATTGCCGAGCTGCCCTTCGACGAGCACTCCACAGTGGTTGCCCAGGTGGTGAATGTCAGCCAGCGCCAGATGCACTCGCGCAAGGGATTCATCTTTGAAGTCACCGTGAGCGACGAGCTGGGAGATGCCGGCCAAGAACTGCGGATGACATTCTTCAACGGCTACCAGGCCCGCAACGACCTGCAGGTCGGAACCATCGCCATGTTCAGCGGCAAGGTGGGCTGGTACCAGGACCATCTGCAGCTCTCGCAGCCGGACTACGCCATCCTGGATGAAGCTTCCCAGGCGGATCCAACCCCGATCCCCATCTACCCTGCCTCCGCCAAGATGCCGAACAAGCGGATCCGCGATTTGATGGGCCTTCTGCTTGAGCACGTGAACGAGCAGAACCTGCCCGAATTCCTGCCTCAGCCGCTGCTCGACGCGCGCCGCTATCCCGCCCGCTGGCAGGCGTTCTTCAACCGGCACCACCCGCGCGACCTCAAGCAGGCGTATATCGCCAGGCAGCGCTTCGCCTATGAAGAGGCATTTATCCTCCAGCTGTCGCTGGCGCAGAAGAACGCGCAGCTGGGCAGCCAGCACGCGGTGCCAAGAGCCCGGACCAGTGGGGGACTGGCGGACAAATTCGACGCCAGGCTTCCCTTTGCCCTGACCGAAGACCAGCTGCAGGTCGGTGAAGAGATCAGCGGGGACTTGTCGCTGGAGCACCCCATGCACCGGTTGCTGCAAGGCGAGGTGGGCTCCGGCAAGACGGTGGTGGCGCTGCGCGCCATCCTGCAGGTCATCGACGCCGGCGGCCAAGCGGCGCTGCTAGCCCCCACAGAAGTCCTTGCGGCCCAGCACTACGCGTCCATTACCAAGATGCTCGGCCCTCTGGCAGATCCAGGGCTCTTCGGAGAAGGCGAAGGCACCGGAGTGGCTCTGCTGACCGGATCGGCCAAGACCGCCCAGCGCCGCGAGGCCCTGCTGGGCATTGCCAGCGGCGAAACCGGGCTGATCATCGGCACTCACGCGTTGCTCTCAGACCAGGTGCGCTTCGCCGAGCTGGGGCTGGTCGTGGTCGACGAGCAGCACCGCTTCGGCGTTGAACAGCGCGACGCCCTGCGCGCCAAGGCTGGGGACGCGATGCCCCACACTCTGGTGATGACAGCTACCCCGATCCCGCGCACCGTGGCAATGACAGTCTTCGGAGACCTAGAAACCTCAACTATCAAGCGCCTGCCCGCCGGACGCGCGCCGATCTCCACCCACATCGTCCCGATGCAGCTGACCGGCTACCGCGACAGGCTGTATTCGCGGATCCGCGAAGAAGTGGCTAAGGGGCACCAGGTATACGTGGTCTGCCCACGCATCACCGAAACTGCGGGGGAGCAGGGAGTGCTGCTGGCCACCTATGAGGACACCTCTGCGCAGACCATGAGCGTGGAGATGATGTTTGAGATGCTGCGCTCTATGCCCGAATTCGAAGGCGTGGAAATCGAAAGCCTGCATTCCCAGCTGGACGCTGCAGACAAGGCGCAGATCATGGATGACTTTGCCGCCGGCTCCATCGACGTGCTGGTCTCCACCACCGTCATCGAAGTCGGCGTGGACGTGCACAATGCGACGCTGATGGTCATCATGGATGCCGAACGCTTCGGCATCTCCCAGCTGCACCAGCTGCGCGGCCGAGTGGGCCGCGGCGGCCTGCCCGGAACTTGCCTGCTGACCACCTGGCTGGATGCGGACCACGCCTCGGTCAACCGGCTGCGGGTCATCGAATCCACCCTTGACGGGTTCGAACTGGCGGAGGCCGACCTGCTTGAGCGCAGGGAAGGAAACATCCTTGGCGTACAGCAGTCGGGCAGCCAATCGACGCTGCGCGAGCTGAGCATCATCAAGGACCGCACGCTCATTGAACAGGCGCGCCATGACGTCCAAATTCTCATGGGCTACGCGCAGTGGCATCACGAGTACCCGCTGCTCTTCAAGACGGTGATGGGCTGGGTCGACGAATCCACCCGCGAATTCTTGAACAAGAACTAGTGAACTGAAGGTCTGAGACTATGAGCCGAATTATTGCCGGAGCCGCCGGCGGCAACCCCCTGAAGTCGGTGCCGGGAGATGCCACACGGCCCACCACCGACCGCGTCAAGGAAGCACTGTTCTCCCGGCTTGAGAGCTGGGACATTATTTCAGGAGCGCGGGTCCTTGACCTGTTCGCCGGCTCCGGCGCCCTAGGGCTGGAAACTGCCAGCCGCGGGGCACGCCAGGTCACCCTGGTGGAGAAGGCGCCCAAGGCGGTGGCCGTGTGCCAGCAGAATGCAGCGCTGGTCAACAAGGTGCTGAAGAACGAGACTGTCAACGTCCACCGCGGCTCGGTTGACTCGGTGCTCGACCTCTACTTCGACGAATCCACCGGGCAGCCGCGCAAGACCTTTGACGTGATCTTCATGGATCCGCCCTACCCGCTCACCGAAGCGGAGCTGGAAACCACCCTGGCCAAGGCGGCAAGGATCCTTGCCGAGGATGCCACCTTGGTCATCGAGCGCTCCAGCCGCTCGCCCGAGCCCAGCTGGCCGGCGTCCATTGAACTGATCGCCTCTAAAAAATACGGCGAAACCCAGTTATGGTTTGCCGAACCCGTCCAGGCCGACTGAGTAGTGGATTTCCGAAGGGAAGGGGCCAGCCGCCTCGCAGGCGGCAATCGCCGAGGGGTCCAGACTCTTCTTGGCGGCGGTGAGGACCAGATTTCCCGGATACCTGCGGGTGAACATCTGCGGTGGGGCCGAGAGCATCACAAAGTCCAAGTGTTGTTCTGCTGCCTTCACCTGGCTGTCGGTAAACCGAAGCGGCGGATCGTCTCCGATATTCACGAAGAGTAGGCCGTCGGGCTGCAGCGCCGCACCCAGCAGCTTGTAATACTCGGGCACTGTCAGGTGCTCCGGTGCTTCCGGTCCGCTGAAGATGTCGACAATGATCACGTCAAACTGTTGGCCTGCAAGTTCATTGACCAAGACCTCGCGGGCATCGGCCACCACCGGCGTCAGGCTGCAGCCTTGGGGCAGCGGCAGCTCCTCCAAGACGAAATCCAGCAGCTCGCGCTCGATGTCCACGGCCACATGGGTGCTGCCGGGGTAGACTACGCTGGCCCAGCGGACCAGAGTCAGTGCGCCGGCGCCCAAATGCAGCATGCGCAGCGTGGAACCGGCAGGCTTGAGCACCTGGATGTGATTGGCGATTCGTGCAAGGTATTCGTAGAAGACTTCCTCGGGTCTGGCCAGGTTCACATGCGACTGCTCGGCGCCGCCGATGGCAAGAATCTTGGCATTGGGCACCAGGTCGTCGTCGAAGATGGTTGCATGCTGCTGGACGAAACCCAGCCAGCGCGAAGGGATCTTTCCGCTCATCGCTTCAACTCTCCGATGCGCTGCAGCCGCGTGACTGCTTCGGCAATCACTGATTCCTTCTTGCAGAAGGCGAAGCGCAGCAGCGAGGCGTAGGCCGCCCGGTTTTCCGGATGTACAAAGACTGACAGTGGTATGGCTGCCACGCCCAGGCGTTCGGGCATGATCCGTGCAATCTCGGTGGCATCCTCATAGCCGAGCTGGGCCACATCGGCCACCAGGAAATAGGTTCCCTGCGGGCGGAAGACCGGAATGCCGGCCCGCTCCAAACCGGCGGCCAACAGCTGCCCGGTGTGCCCCAGTTCTTCGGCGAATCCCGTGAAGAACTTATCGGGCAGGCGCAGCGCCTGGGCGACCGCGGGCTGGAAGGCCGGGCCCGAGGAATAGGTCAGGAACTGCTTGACCGTGCGCACGGCGGTGATTAGGTGCTCCGGGCCGCTGGCCCAGCCCACCTTCCACCCGGTGAAGGAGAAGGATTTTCCTGCCGAGGAAATGGTGATGGTGCGTTCAAAGCCTCCGGGCAGCGAGGCGATTGGCGTGTGCTTGGTCCCGAAGCGCAGGTGCTCGTAGACTTCGTCGGCAACGATGATGCAGTCGTGCTGGTGGGCCAGATCGACCACTTCCTGCAACACCTGGTCGCTGAGCACCGAACCGGTGGGGTTGTGCGGGTTATTGACCACGATCACGCGTGTTGCATCGGTGACCGCCGCACGCAGCTTTTCGATATCCGGCTGGAAGTCGGGGCGTTCAAGCTGCACCACCCTGTGGCGCGCATTGGCTAACCCGATCATTGCTGCATAGGAGTCGTAGTAGGGCTCGAAGGTCACCACTTCGTCGCCGGGCTGCACGAAGGCCAGCAGCGAGGCGGCGATCGCTTCGGTGGCTCCGGTGGAAACGACCACCTGGGTGGCGGGGTCCAAATTGATGCCGTAGAAGCGCTGCTGGTGTTCGCAGATCGCTTCGCGCAGATCGAGGATGCCGGAGCCCGGGGCATATTGGTTGGCTCCGCCAAGGATCGCTTCGACGGCAATCCGGCGGATCTCTTCAGGCCCTTCGGTATCCGGGAATCCCTGACCGAGGTTCACCGCCTGGTGCTTGTTGGCCAGCGCGGTGATCTCTTCGAAGATTGTCATGCTCGGCGTCCCGCTGGAGTCTAGGAGGTTGGCCGAATCAGCTGTGCGCTGCCACGGGGTGTAATCAAGGCTCATATCTCCATTATGAAGTGAGCGCGGAAAACTAAGGCCAACTGTGAACGTAATGCTTGCGGGTCGCAGACCGGCGAAGCGCTGGATTCGCGAATCTTCTTGATACATTCAACGTATGCGTAGAGCTGTTTGCCCCGGATCCTTTGACCCTATCCACAACGGACACGTCGAAATCATCGCCCGAGCCGCCAGCCTCTTTGACGAGGTGATCGTGGCGGTGTCCACCAACTATGCCAAAAAGTATCGATTCACCGAAGAAGAACGCGTAGCAATTGTCGAAGAGACCGTGGGAGGACTGCGCGGAGTGACAGCCCTGCCCATGGGCAACGGCCTGCTTGCAGACTTCTGCAAGGAACAGGGAGCTGAGGCCATCGTCAAGGGGCTTCGCAGCACCGTCGACTATGCCTACGAAATCCCCATGGCCACCATGAACCGGCACCTGACAGGTGTTGAGACGGTATTCCTGCAAGCTGACACCCGTTTCACCCACCTATCTTCCTCGCTGTTGAAGGAAGTCCAGGTCTTAGGCGGTGACGTCACGGAGTACTTCCCCCGCGCTGTGATGAAACGACTATTGAAGAAGTAGTCAGATGGCCCTATCGGGCCTCGGGAACATGCTTGAATAGTTGTAGCTTTCGATAGACAAGGTTTAAGTACAATGACATCTCCGTCGCCGATTACCAAGGCAGTCATCCCAGCAGCCGGTCTGGGAACTCGATTCCTCCCAGCTACCAAGGCCATGCCCAAGGAAATGCTGCCTGTCGTTGACAAGCCGGCAATCCAGTACGTTGTCGCAGAAGCCGTCAAGGCAGGCTTCACCGACCTGCTGATGATCACCGGCCGCAACAAGCGCGCTCTGGAAGACCACTTTGACCGTGTCCCTTCCCTGGAGTATTCGCTGGAAGCCAAGGGCGACAAGAAGAAGCTGGACGCGATCCACGAGGCCACCAGCCTGGGAGACATCCACTACGTCCGCCAGGGCGATCCGCGCGGTCTGGGCCACGCGGTGCTGTGCGCTAAGCAGCACGTGGGAAATGAGCCGTTCGCTGTGCTGCTCGGCGACGACTTGATCGACGAACGCGACGAGCTGTTGAGCATCATGGCCGAAGTCCAGCGCAATACCGGCGGTTCGGTCATCGCCCTGATGGAAGTCGCTCCGGAACAGATCAGCGCCTATGGCTGTGCGGATGTCTCAGCCGTTGACGGCGAAGACTACGTCAAGGTCAACGGCCTGGTGGAGAAGCCGTCGGTTGAGGAAGCGCCGAGCAACCTGGCGATCATTGGCCGCTACCTGCTGCACCCGCGCGTCTTCGAAGTGCTGGAGCACACGGCTCCGGGCCGCGGGCACGAAATTCAGCTCACAGATGCGCTTCAGGTGCTTGCCTCCGCTGAAGGGGAAGGCGCCGGGGTTCATGCCGTCATCTTCCGTGGCCGCCGCTACGACACCGGCGACAAGCTGAGCTACCTGCAGGCAAATATCACCTTGGCCGTGGACCATGATGATTTGGGCGATGGCCTCAAATCCTGGCTCAAGAAGTTCGTCGCAAAGCTCGACGACTAGAAAACATGGAAAGACTACTCAGGATGCACACAAGTATCTTGGGTAGTCTTTTTGATTGCACGAAGTCACCCGGGAGAACCGTTGGCTTCCTCGGAATTTCCCGGTGGGGTAGGAATGAAACTAGAAGAACCAGCACGCGAGACTTTTGCGTCCAGAAGTGCACAATTCGGCACGGCGCGGCGCAAGAAGCGCAGGGTTCGTGCAATTGTTCTCTCTGTTTTAGCGGTTGTACTTGTCGCGTTGCTCGCCGCAGGCTATTACCTGTTCAATTTGCAGCACGCCTTTAATTCCAAGTCGAATACCGTCGACTTGAATTTCACTCAGGAGCAGGAAAATGCCCGCCCGGTGAAAGACCCCGATGACGGCTCGATGAATATTCTGCTGGTCGGCGTGGACCATGCAGATGACGACTCTGCCCAGTCCGCTGCGTTGGATGGTGCAGTGAGCCAGCGCAGCGACTCCATGATGCTCGTGCATATCCCGGAAGACCGCTCCCAGATTTACGTGATGTCCACGGTGCGCGACATGTACGTGGACATCCCCGGACATGGCAAGAACAAGCTGAATGCTGCGGTCTCCCTGGGAGGCGTCCCGCTGTTGATGCAGACCCTTGAAGGCATGCTGGACACGAAGATTGACCATGTTGCGATGATCGACTTCGACGGGTTCAAGGAACTTTCCACCGCGCTGGGCGGCGTGACGGTCAAAAATGACATCCCGTTCACTGCCCATGACACCGACTACTTCTATCCCAAGGGCGAGATCACCCTGGAGGGGGATAGGGCGCTGAGGTTTGTGCGCGAACGCAAGTCCTTCACCAATGGCGACTACCAGCGCGTGGCAAACCAGCGCAAGTTCATCGCCGCCACCGCTAGCCAGCTGCTGTCCAAGGACACGCTGACCAACCCGGTCAAGCTCTACGACATCGTTGACAAGGTCTCCCCGTACCTTACCTTCGACAGCAATTTTGACGCTGCAACGATGGTTGGCTTGGGAATGCAGTTGAAGAATGTCGATCCTGAGCACATGGAGATGTTCACCATGCCGACGGCGGGCTCGTCGACCAGCCCGGATGGGCAGTCGATTGAACTTCCGAATGAAGCGGCGATTGCCCAAATTAGCGAAGCATTGAAAACCGATACCATGGCCCAATACTTGAAGGATAATCCTCCGCAAGAGTAGGGATATTCAGTGACGGACGCTACAGCTGGCGTTTATGCCAGCATGGATGGGCAGGAAAACCCTATCGATCTACTAGACTTTGAATAAGTGTCTGCGCTTTTTGCCAGATGTTAATTGACGGAACATATTGAGGACATTTCACACATGACAGTCGCAGAGGAGGCCGAAAAGTATGGTTTGCACCGTGTTGGTGCTCGCCCATCTTTGGCTAACTATCTGAAGCAGACTTGGGAACGTCGTGAGTTCATTTATGAGCTTGCAAAGGCCAGGGTTCAGCGGCAGAACCAGCAGAACCGTTTGGGAATGATTTGGGTTGTCTTGAAGCCGACCATGAACGCCATCATGTACGGCGTCATTTTCGGCGTCCTCCAGGGAAGTGCCAAGGGCCCGGACTTCCCAGTCTTTGTTGTCATCGGTGTGTTCCTTTTCGAATTCTTCACCACCTCGATGAATGGCGGCGCCAAGTCCATCACGGGCAACCAGGCGCTGGTGCAATCGCTCTCATTCCCCAGATTGACGCTGCCCGTCGCCCAGGTGACGCAAAACGTCCTGACGCTGATGCCGATGGTCGTGGTGATGTTCATCTACGCGATGATCCTGGGCACCACGCCCAAGTGGTCGTGGTTTGTGATCTTGCCGCTGATTGCCCTGATGACAGTCTTCAACATGGGCATCGCGCTGATCTGCGCGCGCATTACCGTGCACGTTAGGGACTTCACCCAGATCCTTCCGCTGGTTACCCGCGCCCTGATGTACACCTCTGGCGTGCTGTTCAGCGTTGATCGCATCCTCAACCACTGGCCTTGGCTGGTCCGGATTTTCGACTTCCACCCGCTCTACCAGTTCCTGCAGATCGCCCGCGCGATGGTCATGAACGACGCACCCTACGACCCTTTCGCCTGGGTTGTGGTCGGCGTCTGGTCGGTGCTGACACTGGCATTTGGACTTGTGTACTTCTGGAAGGCGGAGGAGCGTTATGGCCGGACCAATTAGTTTCGACGACCTGATCAACCCGGATCTACATCCCGAATACGAGCCGGCGCCGATCTTCTCGGACGACACCTCGTTCATCGATGTCATCCGTCCGGAAGACATCAAGACCTCCACCCTGCAGGTTGACCCTGCCCGGGTGCCTGTGGTCATGGTCGACAACCTGCATGTGAAGTACCAGGTGTACTCCAGCGGCAAGGCCGTGGGCAACGCAGGGGCACGCCGCCTGCTGCAGCCTGCGAGCACCCGCGGCATCCGCACCGTGCACGCCCTGAAGGGCATCTCCTTTGTGGCCTACGAGAACGAATCCATCGGGATCATCGGCTCCAACGGTTCGGGCAAGTCCACCCTGCTGCGGGCAATTACCGGCCTGACCCCGCCGGCCGCCGGCGCTGTGTATGCCCGGTCGCGCCCGAGCCTGCTGGGCGTCGGCGCCGCCCTGATCCCCGACTTGTCGGGAGACAAGAACATCACCCTGGGTGGCCTGGCCCTCGGCTACAACCGCCAGCAGGTTGAGCAGATGCGCGAAGAAATCACCAAGTTCGCAGAGCTTGAAGATTTCATCGACCTGCCGATGCGCACCTACTCGTCCGGCATGGGCGCCCGCCTGAAGTTTGCCATTGCCGCTTCGAAGCAGCACGACATCCTGATCGTGGATGAGGCGCTGGCGGTGGGCGATGCGAAGTTCCGCAAGCGCAGCGAGGCAAAGATCCGCGAGATCCGCGAGAGCGCCGGAACCGTGTTCTTGGTGTCCCACTCGATGAACTCCATCAAGGAAACCTGCAACCGCTGTATTTGGATTGAAAAAGGCGTCCAGAAAATGGACGGCGACCCGGAAACGGTGATCGAGGCCTATCAGAAGCACAAGAAGTAGAGTTGGGGACACATGACTGAATCACCCGGTGTTTCCTACATAATGCCGGTGCTCAATGAAGCCGATTACCTTCAAGAGGCCATCGACTGCATCCTTGCCCAGGAATACGAGGGCGAGAAGGAACTGATCGTGGCGCTCGGACCGAGCACCGATAATACGGACGAAGTCGCCCAGCGCATTGCCGACTCCGACTCACGTGTCCGTTTGGTGTACAACCCGCAGGGCCGCACCCCGATTGCGCTGAACCTTGCCATCGCGCAGGCAGTGCACTCGATCATCATCCGCGTGGACGCGCACAGCGAGATCCCCACCAACTACACCCAGCGCGGCGTCGAAACGCTGTTCCGGGTCGGCGCCCACGACGTCGGCGGCCTGATGGACGCCCGCGGCAAGACCCCGGTGCAGCGCGCGATCGCCGCCTCCTACCACTCGAAGTTCGGCTTCGGCGGCCCTGCCTACCATTCGGGCGCGCCCGAAGGCGAAGCAGAATCTGCCTACCTCGGTATTTTCCGCCGGGAGATCTTTGAAGAGGTCGGCTACTACGACGAGAGCATGTGGCGCGCCCAGGACTGGGAGCTGTGCCTGCGCATCCGCCAGGCCGGATACAAGGTCTGGTTCGACCCGGAGCTGAAGGTCGGCTACTACCCGAGGGACAACTTCATCGCGCTGATCAACCAGTCTTTTGCCTCCGGTACTTGGCGAGGGGAAATTGCCCGCCGCTTCCCGGAGGGCAAGTCCCTGCGCCATGACATCCCGCCGCTGATGCTGCTCGGCCTGGGGATCGGCATCGCGTCGGTCTTCGTGAAGCCCATGGTGGAGGATTCGGTGCCTGGCTTTGTCAACTTCCTGATGAGCGCCGCGCAGGCGGGCCCCATCGTGTATGCGGGCGTGTGCCTGGTGGCAGGGCTGCGCAGTTCGGCGGTGGGAATCAAGGAGAAGCTGCTGACCGCCGCCGCTTATCCGCTGATCCACCTTCCGTGGGCCGCTGGCTACGTCAAGGGGCGCCTCTTCGGCGCTTCCGGCACGCTGGATAAAGGCCGCGTGAAGTGAGCGTAGACCGACCGAAAAGCCCCACCTTGGACCAGCTGCGCGCCGTCTGCCAGCCGCCCGAGGTCAGGGCCCGAAAGAACGCCGAGCACTGGACAGCCGAGCTGTACCTGCGCCACATTTCCATCTACCTGACAGCTGTGCTGGTCCGCACTCGAATCTCAGCCAACGGAGTGACCGGGCTGATGATCCTGGCCGGCTGGTGCATGTCGCTGGCGTTGCTGATTCCGGGGATCTGGGGGCCGCTGCTGGCGGTGGTCCTGTCCCAGGTGCAGCTGTACTTCGACTGCTCCGACGGGGAAGTGGCCCGCTGGCGCGGGACCCAGTCCCCGCGCGGCATCTTCATCGACATGGTGGGCCACCACACTACCGAGGCGCTGATTCCGATCGCGCTGGGCTACCGGGTGTTCACCGAGCTCTCCGCGACGCAGGACACTGCCGGCCAGGCCTGGCCGACGCTGTTCATGGCCGCCTGCCTCTCGGTGTTGCTGGTGCTCAACCGCTCCCAGTCGCTGATGGTCCACGCCGCACGCGGCATGGCGGGGCTGGGCAAGCTGCCCGACACCGCGGCCGCCAGGGCGGTGCCCACCACCACCCTGATCGGACGGCTGCGCTCCCTCGCGCGCTTCATGCCCTTCCACAAGCTGCTGCACGCGGTAGAGCTGAGCCTGATCATCCTGGCCTGTTCCGTGGTTTCCGCAGTGGCGGGAGTTCCCGGCCTGGCCGAGAAGTGGATGATCTGGATCCTGCTTCCGGCCTGCGTGCTGGTCAACATCGGCCATTTCCTGTCGAATATGGCCTCGTCCAGGCTCAAGGCCTAGCGGCCGATACGCTGTCCATCCAAGGTTGAGGAATTGATGTCCACAGAAACCAAGCCGAGCATCGGCGTCGTCGTACTGACCATGGGCAACCGCCCGGTGGAACTTCGGCGCGCCTTGGACTCGCTGCTTGCCCAGCGCGGGGTGTCCATCGACGCGGTCGTCGTGGGCAATGGATGGGATCCTGTCGACATTCCGGCACCGATCAAGACTCACTTCCTGCCGGAGAATCTGGGCATCCCCGCCGGACGCAATGCCGGCGTGTCCCAGGTAGAGGGCGAATACCTCTGCTTCCTCGACGACGACTCCTGGTTCCTCGATGAGGACTTCCTCTCCAGTGCCGTCAGCCGCTTCGAGAAGTATCCAAAAATGGGTTTGCTGCAGCCACGGATCACCGATCCCGAGCACGAGGACCAGAACCCCACCCGGTGGATTCCGCGATTGAACAAGCGCACCGCGGTGGAGCCGAGCAAGGTCTTCCACGTGGGGGAAACCTGCCTGGTCACTAAGCGCGAGCTCTTCGACTCCACCGGGGGATGGGCCGGCGGATTCTGGTACGCCCACGAAGGGATCGAACTTGCCTGGCGCGTCTGGGACACCGGGACCTACGTCTGGTACGCGGGGGACATGCGCATCGGCCACCCGATCGTCGATCCGCGCCGCCACGACGAGTTCTACCGGCTCAACGCCCGCAACCGGGTGTGGCTTGCCCGCAGGAACCTGCCGGCGCCTTTCACCTGGATCTACCCGACCTCGTGGATGCTCATCGAATGCCTGCGCCAGCGCAAGAACCGCAGCGCAGTGCAGCAGTATCTTTCGGGATGGCGCGCCGGATGGAAGGGCAGTCCCTGGTACAAGGACCCGCGCCCTAAACTTAAATGGAAGACTTTGCTTCGGATGACCCTGGCCGGCAGGCCGCCGGTCATCTGAGGTCCGTGCGCACAGCCCGGAACCAGCTACAGCTACGATGATCCACCACGAAGGTGGCTTGGAGGTAAACATGACTAAAACAGTTCTGACCTATGGAACGTTCGACCTGTTCCACATCGGCCACCTGAACATTCTCAAGCGTCTGAAGGAAAAGGGCGACCGCCTGATCGTCGGCGTGTCCACCGACGAGTTCAACGCGGTCAAGGGCAAGAAGCCTGTTGTCCCGTTCGAACAGCGCCGGCAGATCGTCGAGGCCATCAAGTACGTTGACCTGGCCATCCCGGAAGAGAACTGGGAGCAGAAGCGCCTGGACATCAAGAAGTATGATGCGAAGGTCTTCGGCATCGGCGAGGACTGGAAGGGCCACTTCGACGACCTGGGCGACGAGGTCGAAGTTGTCTACCTGCCGCGCACCGCAGGCATCTCGACCACCGAAATGAAGCGCGTGCTCAGCGAATTCGACGAACGCCACGTCGAATCCCTGAAGAACACCCTTGATACGCTCAGCCAGATCGTCAAGGAACTGAGCTAGGTTCTTAACCAACAGCTCGTCCATCGATGTTTCGCTAAGACCAGGAAAAACAGAAGGAAGTTCAACGAAGTGAGTGGCTCGTTCAAGGCCGGAATCAGACTTTCGCTCAATGCGCTGGGACGCCAGCCGCTGGTGCGGCGTGCCTCGCAGCTGATGGGATTCAACTCCAATCCCGCAGGTGCAAGCGTCGGAATTTCGAATATCACGATCCCTGGCACCGTCGCAGTGTATTTCGGCGATGGAGCGGACAAGATCTACCAGCTCACTCAGTGGCTGCCGGTGCTTGAAGAACTGCATGAGAAGCACGAGGTGTTGCTGGTCTTCCGGTCGGTGGGCGCCTACAAGGCCGCCGGAAAGATCTCCGCGCTGCCTCGCGCCTTCGTCCGCCGCTTTGGCGACCTGATGGACCTCTATGACGACAACGACCTCAAACTGGTGATCTACGTGAACAACTCGCGCAGCAATTTCCAGTCCCTAGATCACCCGCGCCTGGTCCATGTGCATGTCAACCATGGCGAGAGCGACAAGTTGTCAATGGTGTCGAACAAGGCCAAAGCCTATGACAAGGTCTTCGTCGCTGGCCCCGCGGCAATCAAGCGCCACGAGGCCATGTTGATCGACTTCGACCTGGACAAGCTGGTGGTCGTCGGACGCCCGCAGCTTGACATCAACTTTGCGCCGGAGTTGGAACCCAGCCGGAAGTTCGACGTCCTCTACGCTCCCACCTGGGAAGGCGAGAACGAAGACAACAACTACACGTCCATTGATTTGTACGGCACGGCCATTGTCGCCTCGCTGTTGTCCAACCCTGCGTTCAGGGTGATCTATAAGCCGCATCCCCGGGTCGAGGAAAGCAAGACTCCGGGCGTTGCCGAGGGCCATGCCAAGATCATGGAGCTGATTGCCGAAGCGAATGCCGCTGGCGGCGAACACATCGTCTCCGAACAGGGCAATATTCTTGCAATGTTCGAGGCGACCGACGCGCTGATCACCGACGTTTCAAGCGTTGGCCTGGACTACCTGTATCTGCAGCCCGAAAAGCCGCTGATCATCTCGGATCGCCGCAGCAACCGCGAACGGCTGCTGCGCGACGCTCCCATCGCCCAAGCCTGCCCGGTCATCGACCAGGACAGCATCGGTTCAGTCGATGAACTGCTGGAAACCGGCCTGTTGAAGGACGAAAACGCCCAGCAGCGCCGGGAGATGCGCAAGTTCTACTTTGGCGACCTGGAACTGGGCCAGTCCACCGAACGGTTCCAAGAGGTAGTGGCTGACCTTATTGAAACCCGCGAGGGGCAGCTGGCCGAATTCAAGGGCTGGCACAGCTAGAACTCGCAAAACCACCTGGGACCCGGAGGCAATGAATCGCCGGGGCACTGCATTCGGCAGGGGTATTGACGAAGAGGCTTCATGTTTCAAGGTAATACCAAGCTGAATGTGAGAAGATTTCATGTTTGCTCAAGCCTGGTTCGGTCGTAGGCGGATTCAAAGTCTTGGCAGCATAATTTTTTATTCACCATGAAGGTTGCTCGTGAACTCATTTCGTACCCGTGTTGTCCTAAGTCTTGGTCGTCGGATCGACCGGATCAAGAGGACTAGAATTTCCGCCTTGTACTACAAGAAAGTACTGGGATTCAAAGTCTCCACGGCACCCGAAGTGCAGTTTTCCTATGGCTTGAGCCTGTACAAGTGCAAGAAGTACGCAGATGCAGTGGTCCATCTGGAAGGTGCCATCGCCCGCCAGCCGTACCGCTATGGGTGGATCCAGACGCTGGCACTGAACATGCAGCGCATGAAGAACTACGAGCGCGCGCTGGAACTCTTCGAAGCAGCCTGCCAAGGCGAACCCGACCGCATCAACTGGCGCGTGCGCTGGGCAAAATGCGCCCGCCAAGCCCGCCGGAACGACGAGGCGCTGGCAATCCTGGACCAGATGCTCGTCGACTTCCCGGACAGCCCCGAAGCCAGCGGCGCGATCGCTACCTTCCTGAAGGACCACGGCCAGCGCTGGCGCGAGCTAGATATCCGCGAGGCCTACCAAGAACAGCACGAGAGCGAGCCGGAATGGTTCTATCTCGCAGGCGAAGCTGCACGCTTCATGTCCCGCTTCGAGCAGGCGGCGGACTTCTATCGCAGGGCCATCGAGCTGAACGACGATGTACTGAAGTACCACTACGCGCTGGGACAGGCCCTGGAATCCCTGGGCGGCGCCGAGCAGGCGGAGCAGGCCTATGCCCAGGCTGTGGCCATTTCCAACAGCGAACTGGTGCACCAGACCGGCATCGGCAGGCTGCACGAGCGCAATGAACAGTGGGCCAAGGCGCTGGAATCCTACACGCGGCAGCTGGAACTGGGCGGCGATCCGGCCAAACGCTGGAACCTGAACTACCGGGCCGGCGAGGTGGCCTCGCGCCTGTTCAAATTGGACGAGGCGGCCGAGTTCTTCGCCGCGGCGGCCAAGCTCGGCGCCACGGCGGAAGAGCGCGTGAAGTCCAGCTATGCCCGCGGACGGGTGCTGGCCCGCGCCGGCAGGCACCGCGACGCGGTAGCCGCCTACGAGGCCTTCGTCTATGAACTGGGCGAGCAGCAGGCGATCAAGCCCCAAGTTCCCTACTTCCGCTTTGGCTACTCGCTGCAGCGCGAAGGCCAGTTCGAGCGCGCGGCCAAGCAGTACCTGCTGGCCGCCGACGCGTGGGGCTACTACGCCGGCAAGGACAAGGATTCCAAGTGGGCGGGCCTGCGCGGCAACGAGCACTTCCAGCTGGGCGCCGCAGCGGAAGCCGCAGGCGACTGGCGCGAAGCGGCCGAGCAGTTCGCGCAGGCGCTGTGGCATGCTTCCTCCACCGAACGCGGCTGGCAGGCCCGTGCCGGACGCGCCTTCGCCAAGCTGGGCGAGTTCGAAACCGCCTGCCGGTACTTCGAGCACATGCTCATGTTCACCGAAATCTCGGTGGCAGGCACCGGCGACGCGCTCAAAGGTGTGGGCCGGCGCCGCGGAGCCCTGGCCATCCATGCTCGAGACACGCAGCCCATGGACGAGCATCTCGTGCTCTTCGAGTCCTCCCACGGCAACAACGTGCACTGCCACCCGTTCGCCATCTACCAGGCCATGCGCCAGGACCCGCGGTTTGCCGGATTCCGCTACGCCTGGGTGTATAACGACCAGAGCTCCATTCCGCAGCAGCTGGCTGAAGATGCCGACGTGGCGATCGTCAAGCAGCATTCGGACAAGTACATCTCGCTGCTGGGCACCGCCAAGTACCTGGTGAACAACGCGACGTTCCCCACCTACTTCCTGCGCCGCGAGGGCCAGCAGGTGCTGAACACCTGGCACGGAACGCCGCTGAAGTTCATGGGCAAGCTGGTCAAGGACGGCGTGGCCGAGCACCGCAATGTGCAGCGCAACTTCATGGCGACCACCCACATGATGGTCCCCAACGAACACACCTTCAAGACGCTGTCGGTGGACCACGACCTCGACGGCCTCTTCCCGGGCAAGGTCGCGCTGACCGGCAGCCCGCGCATCGACAGCACGCTGAACCTCAGCGCCCAGCGCCGCGGCGAGATCCTTGAACTGCTGGGCATCGACGCGGACAGCACGCAGAAGATCGTGCTCTTCGCGCCCACCTGGCGCGGCCAGCTTAAGGACCGCTCCTACGATGTGGCAGGGCTGGTCGACGACCTGGCCAAGCTGGCCGAGGGCGGACACCACATGCTCTTCCGCGCCCACCGCTTCGCCGAACAGCTGATCGGCGACGCAGACCTGGATGCGACCATTGTCCCGGCATCGATCGACACCAACGAGCTGCTGGCGGTAGTCGACGTGCTGATCACCGACTACTCCTCGATCTTCTACGACTACCTGCCGATGAACCGCCCGGTCGTCTTCTACACGCCGGACTATGAAGCCTATGAGGCCGAGCGCGGGCTGTACTTCGACCGCGCCACGTGGCCAGGCAATGTCTACGACGAGATTGATGACGCGGCCGCCGAGGTGCGGCGCCTGACCTCCGGCCAGGGCGTGGAAGCCCACGCCAACTTCGCGCAGAACGCCGCCGAATTCTCCCCGATGGAGGACGGCGCGGCCACCGGGCGGGTCATTGAATTCTTCTTCTTCGGCGACGATTCGCACCTGCTGGAGCAGCCGGTGGAAGAACGCACCAAGCTGCTGTTCTACCAGGGCGGGTTCAAGCCCAACGGCATCGCCACCGCCTTCACGAACCTGATCAGCGCGCTGGATCCGCGGAAATACCTGGTGTCCATTGCGGTGGACACCAACGCGGTGGCCAACAACCCCGATGCCCTGCAGATCCTTGAATCCCTGCCGGAGCACGTGCGGATCCTGCCGCGCGCCGGGGCGACCACGATGTCCGCAGAGGAGCGCTGGGTCTCCGACCAGTTCCACGCGCAGCGCGGCCACGCTTCGCCGGCCGCGGAGCAGATCCACATGGGCACCATGACCCGTGAAATGCACCGTTCATTCGGCGACGTGCACTTCGATGCGGCCATCGACTTTGAAGGCTATTCGCGCTTCTGGGCCGCGCTGTTCGCCGCCGCGCACTCCCACGCGGACCGCACCCTGATCTACCTGCACAATGACATGGTCGGCGAGTGGCTGTTGCGCTTCGGCACGATGTCAGGCCTGTTCGTGACCTACCCGCACTTCGACCAGCTGGTCTCGGTGACCGAGAGCGTGGGGGACCTGAACCGCGAACAGCTCTCCGAGCGCTTCGGCCTGGACCCGGCGCAGTTCACCGTTTCGGAGAACCTGCTGGACCTGGACAAGCCGCTGGCCTGGTCAAAGCTGGGCGAGCCGGTCCACGAGTTCGAAGGGGAAAACCTGACGGTCTTCGCCAACATGGCAAGGCTGTCGCCTGAAAAGGGGCAGGCCAAACTGCTCGAAGCCTTCGCCGAAGTCCACCAGCGCCATCCGGAAACCCGCCTGCTGCTGATCGGCGACGGCCCGCTGCACTCGGATCTTGACCGCGAGATCGAGGCTAGGGGCCTGGAAGAGGTCGTAGCCATCACTGGGCTTCTGGCCAACCCGTTCCCTACCCTCAAGAGCGCCGACTGCTTCGTCTTCTCTTCGGATTACGAAGGCCAGGGACTGGCAATGGTCGAGGCGCTCATGCTCGGCTTGCCGGCGGTATCCACCGATGTCGTGGGCTCGCACAGCGTTCTGGTTGGAGGCTACGGCCTGCTCGTGGAGAATTCCGTGCAGGGCCTGGTCGACGGCATGGAGCAGCAGCTGGCCGGCTACCAGGCGCCGAAGAAGTTCGACGCCGCCGAATACCAGGCCAGTGCGCTGGCCCAGTTTGAGCAGCTGCTGCAGCTGGCCAAGGTCTAGCGGCACCGCCCAGCCGGCCGCTGGGAAAAATGCTTCAGGGCCCGTCCAATTGACGGGCCCTGAACCATTTTTTATAGGGGGTGCTGCGGCTACTTGCCGGAGGCTTCGCCGCCGCGGATCAGCCGCAGCGAAGCGTCGATGAAACGCGCCATGCTCGCACCGGGCTGGATGTCGCCGAAGTAGTACTCGACGACCTCGGCAAGCTCCAAGTTCTTCTCCGCCATCGCATGGCGGGCAAGCGTCGGAACATTGGCGGCGTCCTCCTGCGCAAGGGCGGGGACGTGGGCCAGCGCGGGGGAGTCGATCAGCGTCGCTTCCGCAGAGATCGGCGTGGTCACGAACATCGGCTTTCCGGTGGCCAGAAAGTCATATGCGACGGCTGAAATATCGGTAATACTGACATCTGCCTTCGCCCACTGCCACCCCCAGTGCGCGGTGTCGTCGAACAGGAATCGTGCCGAAGAGGTCGAATCTGCCAGCTGCAGCTTGTCCCGAATCGACTGCACCGCCTCGCCGTATTTAGCGGAGTTCATGCCCGAGCGCGGGTGGGGGCGGAAGATCAAGTTGAACCCGCCGTCCTTGATGAGCGCATCGACCAGCGCCATGCCGTGGGATCGCACCGAACCATAGTTCATCGACGGCCTGTCGCCTTCCCACGTGGGCGCATAGAGCACCGTGGGCAGGGACTCGTTCAGCGAATAGGGCGCAAGGTACTCGACGTCGATCTGCGGCCTGCCAACTTTAAAGGTCCGGGTCTCGACGTCGAAATTGCGCAGGTGCTTGGCCAGCCGGTCCGATGCCGCCTGGCCCGCGGAAAACACGTAGTCGTAGGCCTTGAGCTGGTTCGACCACATGTAGGCCTTTTCGCTCTCGCCATGGCAGATGAATACGTGCCAAGGTTCATTGAAGCGCATCATCTGGAAATTGCGGATGTTCTGGTTGACATAGAAGACCGTGCGGAGATCTTGCGTATCCACCAGGCGCTCAACGTCTTCGATGGCCGGGGCAAAGTACACCGGCAGCGGGCACTCTTCGCGCAGAGCCAATGCCGTGGCAGGAAGCCTGGTGATCACGACAGTTGGCACTTGCTCGGCAAGCTGCTTGAACGGTTCATACCATTGGCGGATCTGGTAGGCGTTGACCATTTCGTCTGCGAAGTACAACGCGGCTTGGTAGCGTTCCCCGCCTGTTGGCAGATGGCTCAGTTCCGTGGCGTGCTGCGCAATGTACTTGCGGTGGGCTCGGGCCTTCAGCCGGGTAGTCGCATAGGATGCCGCGTTGCCCAAGGTGTCGACTACCTTCATGATGGCACCTTCCAGAAGAGAAAAACTCGCACAGTTAAGGTTAAGGTTCCGGCCGGGGAGAATGAGAATTACCCGGCCGGGCGAGTCGCAGAGTATCTAGATGTTACGCAGAAAATATCTTCCGGCTTCGCGCTTCTGCTGGCCAGTGTGGCCATTGCAACAAGTGAAATTTGCCGAGTGGTCCTGTATCGGTTTGGGAACTGGGCCTTGGTCACGCTAAGATGAAATGTCGGACTATGTTCTATAGGAGTCATCATTAGCGATAAGCGTTCTGATCGATCGCCACACGGCGCACTCGATCGCAACTCGCCTTTGGTTATATCAACCAAAGATCTTGGCCGTTCGCCGGGATCGATGAAAGTTCTGAACGAGCAGGTTTTGGCACCCACAGATGTGGGAAATGCACTCATCGGTGTTCGTGGAGGATCTGAGCTTGACTTAGATCTTCGCCTTGAAGCCGTGCACGAGGGAATCCTTGTATCGGGTACCGCTACCGCACAGATTGCGGGGGAATGTGGACGATGCCTGGAGCCTATCGAGTATGACTACGAGGCTGATATTCAAGAGCTCTTCTATTATGAGGGGAGCGAAGAATTCGAATCCGATGATGAAGTGGATCAGTACTGGGTAGTCGATGACTTGATTGACATCGACCCGGTGGTGCGGAGCGCAATTGTAACCGCCCTGCCATTCCAGCCGGTTTGCCGGGAAGATTGTTTGGGGCTCTGCAGTGAATGCGGAGTGAATCTCAATGATGACCCTGAGCACCAGCATGCTGTACTGGACCCACGTTGGGCAGCGCTTGCGCAGTTGGCCGACATTGTCGCAGATGATGCGGCAAATGATAATACGTCAGACAAGAGAGAAGAGAAGTAGTCGTGGCTGTTCCAAAGCGGAAGATGTCCCGTGCGAATACTCGTGCCCGCCGTTCTCAGTGGAAGGCATCCGCACCGAGCCTGGTGAAGACCGTTGAAAACGGTCGCGTAACCTACAGCCTGCCTCACCAGGCTAAGGTTGTCACCGACTCGGCCGGTACCGAGCTGTTCCTTGAGTACAAGGGTCGCAAGGTCGCAGACGTCTAAGACATGTCTTCTAAAGAAGAACTTTTGAAGCGTCTCGGAATCGACATTGATTCCGAGACGCTTCGTCTTGCGTTGACCCACCGTTCATATGCCTATGAAAACGGTGGCATACCCACGAACGAGCGCCTAGAGTTCCTCGGCGACTCGATTCTTGGGTTCTCCATAGCCGAGTACCTGTATCAAACGTTCCCGGATCTGCCCGAAGGTGATCTGGCTAAGCGGCGTGCTGCCATTGTCAGCACCCGCGCGCTGGCAATCATCGCCCGCGATCTCGGCGTGGGCGAGCATATCCTGCTTGGGCGCGGCGAGGCCCAGTCAAATGGTGCCGATAAGGCATCGATCTTGGCTGACACGATGGAGTCGCTGATTGGCGCTACCTATCTGGTGCAGGGAATGGACGCCGCGCGTTCGCTTGTTCTGCGCTTTGTCGCACCGCTGTTGCAGGATTCCCGCCTACTGGGTGCAACCACCGACTGGAAGACAGCAATCCAAGAAGATGTCGCATCCAAAAAGCTGGGCGAAATGCACTACCAGGTAACCGGCACCGGACCTGACCATGCCCGCAGCTACGAAGCCGTATTGGTCATTGCCGACCAGGCTTACGGCGTCGGCCATGGTCCGTCCAAGAAGGAAGCCGAGCAGGAAGCTGCCCGCAATACCTGGCTGCAGATCCACCCGGGCGAACAGATCCCGCTGGGCTAGAATCGTCGATGCCCGAACTGCCTGAAGTTGAAGTTGTCCGCAGGGGATTGGACAAGTGGGTCCGCAATCGACGGATTGACGCCGTCGAAGTGCTCGACCCACGCTCAACCCGTCGCCACCTGGACGGCCCGGAAGACTTCCAGCAAACCCTGACAGGCTGCACTGTGGCCAGCGTGGTCCGCAGGGGAAAGTTCCTTTGGATGGAACTGGATGGCCTGGACACACCCGCGGCACTTGTCGCCCATCTGGGAATGAGCGGCCAGCTGCTCATTGAGGAATCTGACGCACCCGATGAGAAACATCTAAAAGTCCGGCTCTCGCTCAGCGATCTGGCGGATACACCTGCAGAACTGCGATTCGTCGATCAACGAATCTTCGGCGGCATGTTCCTTTCACCCTTGGTGCCCACCGCAGACAGCAAAGCCGGCGGGGCAGGAAGTATTTCTGCCTTCATCCCACAGGCCGCGTCGCACATTGCACGAGATGTCTTGGACCCAGCCCGCAGCGTAGAAGACCTCTACCTCTCGCTGCGTAAGAAAACTACACAGCTCAAGCGCGCGATCCTCGACCAGGAAATCATCTCGGGTGTTGGCAATATCTATGCTGATGAAGCCTTGTGGCAGGCCGGCCTCTTAGGATTGCGCAACACCGCAACCATCCGCCGCAACGAGGTCTCGCGCCTCAACGACGCATTGATCGATGTTATGACGCGTGCCTTGGCAGCTGGCGGAACTAGCTTCGACTCGCTGTACGTCAATGTGAACGGTGCAAGCGGCTACTTTGCGCGCTCACTTAACGCCTACGGGCGTGAAGGCAAGCCATGCCTTCGATGCCTGGACAACGGGCGCGAGTCGCTCATTCGGCGCGATCCATTCATGGGGCGTTCTTCCTACACCTGCCCGGTGTGCCAGCCGCGGCCCCGGCGGCAGCCTCGAGCCTAGCGATTGCTACTTGACTAGCTTGTATTAGCGGATACCGTCTAGTCAGGCGCTTTTTGTCATTCAATTTTCCAGGGCACAGCACTTTACAGCATATGTCCCCATTTTGGGGAATCATGTCGCGTCTTCAGGAAACATGAAATTTAATTCTTGTACTTAACGGTAATAAGTGATGATTTGATTCACATCAACAGAATAAGCCAAAGTGCTAGGCTGAATTCTAAAATGTTCAATTTTTGGAGAATTCTGCTTCTTTCCCGTTGTCTTCCTAATTTCCCCTTGCTACAGTTTCCCTCAAGTACTCACTCGTAAAAAGAGCCTTCAAGTTTAACTGACGGCTTTGCAGGTATTTGGGGAATCTGTAGGAGCAGTTGTGTTTGATAAATGGGTGCGCCCAAAAATGGGGACGGCGCACAATGAGCAGGGGAATGGTCCGAAGTTTCGGAACATATTTATTGCGCTTTTAACCTGCATCGTGGTTGTCGTTATGGGGCCTGGCTTTGCTATTGCCGCCGTTGGTCAAAGTCAAGTTGCTGATGTTCAGCCATCTGAAGCTTCGGACTCGGCCGAGCCTTCAGCAAGCTTGATTCACGAAACTGAAGCAGAACCGTCAGCCAAAGCGTTGAAGTCCAGCTCACCCGATTCTGTGTTGTTTAGTCAGAAACCGTCTGTTCAAGTATCTGAACTCCATGATTCTCAGTCGGTCGAAGAATCACCGAGCGCGTCGGCAAAGAACATGAAGAATTCAGATTCGGATGTAGTAGCACCGACGACTGAACCGAAAGAAATTTCCAAAACTCCAGCGCCAACCTCAACTGAGCAGGACCCAGAAACCTCAAAGAAAACGTCCGAGGAAGTTAAGGCCAGCGCCCCAGGGGCAGATGAGCTAGCTACTGATTCTTCGCATGAAGACAATAGCACCACTGAAGCTTCGCAGAACGAGACAAAATCATTGGCTCTGGCCGTTGCCGCTTGCGAGAACCCCGTAACAGGATCGCAGACAGTTGCTGGTTTCGAAATCGATGGAAACTTGTGCGTTAATTCAGCTGACGACTGGGCATCGGTCCCAGGGCAGCCTGTCATGAACGATGGTTACGGTAGTAACGACAGCACACAGTTTTCGCAAGGTGCTGATGAAAGTAACTGGCCATGGTCTTCGAACAGGTACGGTGGCTCCGGGTCTAACCTCAATGATTCAACAGACCTGGGCAATATCTATGCGACACAGCGAACGCTTGATGGCGACGTATTTACTTTCTTCGGGTTCGAACGAATCGCTCGAAATACGGGAACCGTCCAATTTACCATCGAACTAAATGCGAAAGGCAACAATCCTGCCAATTCTCCGGTGACAACGCGCTCCGAAAACGACTTGCGCTTGCTGATTCAACAGAACGGCAACTCGAATCTAGACTTTGTGCAAGCGTACAAGTGGTCCTCAGGCCAGTGGATTGCGATCGGGAAAAACGGTTTTGCCGGCGCAATCAATACTGCTCCAATTCAGTCGCTGGATGGAAGAACAATCGATACCGGAATGTTTGCTGAAGTGGCAATCAACCTGTCTGCCCTTTTTGGCCCAGCAAATTGCAGTGGCAACTACGGATGGCTCAATGTTCGTTCAAACACCGCAGCTAACGACACCTCTTCTTTGAAGGACTGGGTCCGGCCGACACAATTAGATGTTCCCAGCACTTGCTCCGACCTCACCGTCGACAAGGAATGGGTGATTGACGGTCAGACTTTCAAAGATGGACAGCAGCCGGAAGGCTTTGACGCAGAGCTGACTATCTCAGGAGTCATCGATCCGGAGTTTGGCACCTCCTACAGCGAGCGGACTTCCGGCGCACGATTCGAAGCTGGACAAACGGTGACGATCGGCGAGTCCGATCCAGTGATCGTTCCGGCAGGCTGTGTCAACGTGCCGAAGGGAAACATCGGAGACTTTGAACTGTCGGCCGGCGCGAATCGTTACAAGATCACAAATACCGTGACTTGTACTCACCTGACTCTCGTCAAAGAGGTCAAGGGTGGCAGCGCCGTTCCAAGTGACTGGACTTTGACTGCCACCGGTCCAGATACCGTTTCGGGTCGTGCCGACAGTGACGCTGTAACCAACGTCAGAATCGAGAACGGTACCTACGTATTGTCAGAGGCTGGAACTGCAGCAAAGTACCAACAGACTGCTTTGAAGTGCGACAACGGAACCTTAACTGGCGACAGCGTTGAGATCGCGAAGGGTACACATGTTACCTGCACATTCACAAACACTGTGGAGATTGATTTGCAGGTCAACAAGTCCTGGAAGATCAACGGGGACGCATACGACAACGGCAAGCAGCCAATTGGCGAGGCCGGGTTGTCAGTTGACGGACAAACTGATCCGAAGTTCGGCGACGTTTTGACTGGAAATCTGCTGGGCGACGAGGTCGGAATTTCTGAGAAAGTCTCCGGCCTGCCTGCAACCTGCACCGTGACTTCTACCTTCAACGGCCAAGATGTCACGATTGGCGAAGCCTACAAACACACCATGGTTGATGGCGACACCAACGTTGTGAACGTGGTCAACACGGTAGTCTGCACGCAGAAAATGACCCTGGTCAAGCAAGTCAACAATGAGCCGTATGGCGGCGAACTTGGACTGGATCCTGACCAGTGGACGCTGACAGCAAGCAAGGATTCCCTGCCCGTCGTTACCGGCAAGCATGGCAGCGACGATGTAAAGAACGTCGAAGTCGAGACTGGAACCTTCACCTTGAGCGAGGCAGGCCCCCAGGGCTATGAGCAGGAAGGCTCATGGACCTGCGAGGGAGCGGACGTCGACGGCGACCAGGTCAAGGTCGAACTGGGCGATACTGTCACCTGCACAGTGGTGAACAAGGCGCTGCCTGGTTCGGTGACCTGGACCAAGGTTGACAGTGTAACCAAGAGTCCGCTGCCGGGATCGGAATGGACCGTGACCTACGGCGGCAAGAGCTTCACCGTGGTCGACTGCGACGAGGCACCATGCGCCGCTGAAACTGACGAGGTAGATGTACTGCTGGATCAGGACCCGGCGGCCGGTTCCTTCAAGCTCGACGGCTTGTCCTGGGGCGACTATGAACTGACCGAGTCGGTGGCGCCTCCGGGATATGTTCGATCTGATGCGGTACACGAGTTCACAATTACCAACTTGGACCTCGAACGGGCAGTTGACTTGAAGTCAATTGAGAACGTTCAGGTGACTGGTCCAGACCTGCCGCTCACCGGCGGCATTGGACGAGACCACATTTATCTTCTGGGTGGCTTGGTGCTTGCAATTGGCACCTCTGTACTCGGGGTACGAGGCTTCCTGAAGCGCCGCACGCGCTGAAGTAAGCATCAATTCAGAAGCTAGGCCGTCCGCTGCGAAATTTGGGGATGGACGGCCTAGTAACTCGCACAATTAGTAAGGAGCAGTTAAGTGTTCAGCACAACCGGACGCGTTGGCAAACTTATTGCCACAGCAAGCACCTTGGCGCTTGCAAGTGTTGGACTTATTGGGGTGACAGCTGCAAATGCAGAGGACATTGTCAATAAGGAAGGCAGCCTCACAATCCATAAGTCCGCCGTGGAGTCGTTCGACGACCGCGGTGACAAGGGTGATGGCAACATCATCGATCCAGCGCCAGGCCCAGGACTTGCAGGCGTTGAATTCGAGATCCACGAAGTTCTCTTTCAGGGTGATCCGATTGACCTGACTGTCAGCGAAGGCTGGGACAAGGTCAACAGCTTGGGCGCCACTCCGAGCGATCCTTTCCCTGCAGTGGGATCCGACTTTACTCTTGGCGACATGACACCGGTCGTGACTGGCGCTGACGGCTCGGTGACCGCCAACGGTCTGCACACTGGCCTGTATTACGTTGAAGAAGTTGGCTCGGGCGACCACCTGATTTCGCAGAAGGTTGAACCGTTCTTCGTCACCATTCCTTACCCGAACAAGGCCGACAACACCTGGAACTACAACGTCCACGTGTACCCGAAGAACGTCAAGACCGGCTTTGACGCGACCAAGACCGTCGATGCGCCTGTGGGACTCATCGGACAGAATGTTCCTTGGCAAATTTCGGTCAAGGTTCCAAGCCTTGCCAATCCATATGAGTCGTTGACCATCGCTGATGACATGACCGGCGCCTTGGAATTCGTTTCCTGGGGCGCCGTGACCTTGAACGGCACCACGTTGGAACCTAATGCTGACTACGAGATTGTCGACGGCGTGATTGTGTTCACCGAGAATGGCCTCCAGCTGGTCGACACTGCTACTGCCGACGCTGAAGCTACCGTTGTCGTTGTCGTCAACAGCAAGGTGATCGCAGTGCCAGAAGACGGCGTGGTTCCCAACGTTGCGAGCGTCAAGCTCAATGGCAACGAAGAAAAGCCTGATGCTTCGACCAATGTTGGCCAGCTGATCATCAACAAGGTCGATAAGAATGATCTGGCAAAGGTTTTGGCTGGCGCAGAGTTCGCAATCTACGCTTCCGCTCCGGATGCGGACGGCAATCCTGTCGGTGAGCCGCTGGCAACAGCCCCTACCGATGTGAATGGCGTCATCAACTGGAAGCTGCATCTTGGGGATAAGCTGAGCCAGACCTTCTGGGTCGTGGAAACAAAGGCGCCAGACGGTTACGTCCTGCCGGCTGATCCATGGACCGAAATCCTTGTCGAAAAGGGAACGGTTACCGCAAACACCGTGGAAATCAAGAACTTCTCGCCAACCGGCCCGGATCTGCCACTGACCGGTGCACAGGGAACCTTGCTGTTCACTGTTGCTGGCATCGGCTTGATGGTAGCAGCAGGTGGCGCGCTCATGGTTCGCCGCGCACGCCGCAACCACTCCTAAATAGTTCTGGCTTCGGCTGAACACTGGTAATCGGTGGGAGGACTTCCTTATGGTAGTTCTCCCACCGATTGCGTATTATCCGACTTAAAGATTTTGGTTCAAGAAAAGGTCTGCGAGTGTCCACCACGACTAAACTCGGCGAAGATCGTCAGAGAAGAAAACGGCCGCGTGACGGCAAATGGAAAATGCCGTGGAGCACTTTTGTTATCGCACTAATTTTCCTGATCGGTGCACTCACTGTTTCCTACCCGACGGTTGCCAGCTGGTTCTCCCAATACAACCAGTCGAAGATCATCGGCTCGATGAGCAGCGAAGTTTCGGGCGAAGGTGTTTCTGCTCTTCACGAGGAAATTCTCAAAGCGCATGAATACAACAAGGCTCTAGTTGGCGGAGCCGAGCTTTCCCCTTCAAGCAACGTCCCTATGGGTAACGGGCGTTCCGGATCAGAGCTCGACTACAACAATCTACTCAAGGTGCGCGGCGATGGCCTGATGGGACGGCTAAAGATTCCAGCGATCAAAGTGGATCTGCCGATTTATCACGGAACCGCAGCTTCGACCCTCGAAAAGGGCGTAGGACATCTGGAAGGCACCTCATTGCCGGTAGGTGGTGAATCGCAGCATTCAGTCTTGACGGCTCATCGTGGCCTACCTGACGCGACACTTTTCAACGATCTTCCCAAGTTGAAGATCGGTGACCGCTTCACCGTTGAGGTGTTCGGAGAAGTCCTGACCTATGAGGTCAAAGAGACTCAGACGGTCCTGCCCGACGAATCCAAGGCCCTGATTCCTGTCTACGGCAAAGACCTTGTCACGCTCGTTACCTGTACACCATTGGGCATCAATACTCACCGCATGCTGGTGACCGCAGAACGAGTGACTCCGACACCTATTGAGGACATCGAAGCCGCCGGGAAAATCCCCGATATTCCAGGACACCCTTGGTGGGCGTGGGGTCTAGCAGCGGCAGTGATCGGTTCAGGCACCTGGGTGTACCTAGCCGGCCGCCCTCGGAAGAACGGCGCGGCATAGCACCAGCAGTCGGGTTATGAGTACTGTCGAAGCACATCTTCGTTGAATGGGGCCCATGCTTCGGCCGCCCACGGACCAAAGTTTCGATCAGTCAAGGTGACGCATGCGATCCTGTCCACGGGGTCAACCCAGAGGAAAGTTCCTGATTGGCCGAAGTGGCCGAATGTCGCTGCAGGGTGGCTTGCCCCAGTCCAATGGGGATTCTTAGAGGAACGGATCTCAAAGCCCAGACCCCAGTCATTGGGATTCTGGCGTCCATAACCTGGCAGGATCCCCGCTAGGCCTTCGAAGTGCACGCGGGTCGCCTCGGACATGGTGGCTGAAGAAATCAACGTTGGGTTCAGCAACTCGGCGGCGAACTTGGCCAGATCCGCGGCAGTGGACCTGCCATCCTTAGCACAGCTGCCTGCAATTTCGGTACTGGCCATGCCCAGCGGGCCGAAGACTGCTTCCTGGACATAGCTTGGAAAATCAATTCCTGTTTCGCGCTCCAGATGCTCAGCCAGCTTTTCGAAGCCGATATTTGAATAGCCGCGCTTCGTTCCCACGGGGAAGCGAATGACATCAGAGTCGAAATCATAGCCAGCGGTATGGGAGAACAAGTTGTGAACGGTGGAGCCTTCTGGACCTGCCGGGTCGGCCAGGCTGATTGCTTCTTCCTCTAGAGCGATGAGAAACGCATAGGTGCTCAGCAACTTGGTCACCGAGGCTAAAGGATAGATCTTTTCTTCGTCGCCATGTCGGCCGATAATCTTGCCGTTTCCATCCACCACTACGGATACTGCGTTTTCCACTGGCCACTGTTCAATTTGAGCCAAGACACTCATAAGTTGATCTATCCCTCGTTTTTGGATCTTAGATAGGGTGGGCAGAAGCCAAGAATCACGCACTCATTTCGATAGAATCGATTTCGAACCACATGGTCTGCAACCTTCATGCTAACCATATCGATATTGGGCCGACCTTAGGAATTTCACGCCGTGCATCTAAAGACTCTTACCGTTCGCGGCTTCAAGTCTTTTGCGTCGGCTACAACCTTTGAATTCGAACCGGGCGTTACAGCTGTCGTCGGCCCGAATGGCTCGGGAAAGTCGAATGTTGTCGACGCCCTCTCGTGGGTCATGGGGGAGCAGGGTGCCAAAACCCTGCGTGGCGGCAAGATGGAAGACGTCATTTTCGCCGGCACCTCTGGGCGGCCCCCGCTGGGCCGAGCGCACGTATCGCTGACGATCGATAATACTGACGGCCAGCTGCCCATCGACTATGCCGAAGTGACGATTTCGCGTACCTTGTTCCGTGCCGGCGGATCAGAGTATGCCATTAATGGCAGCTCTTGCCGCCTGCTGGACATCCAGGAACTTCTCTCAGATTCAGGCCTTGGCCGCGAAATGCACGTCATCGTCGGCCAAGGGCAATTGGATCGGATCCTTCATGCAACGGCAGAGGATCGGCGGGGATTCATTGAAGAAGCAGCCGGCGTGCTCAAGCACCGCCGGCGCAAGGAAAAGACCCTGCGAAAGCTACAGGCTATGCAGGGCAACCTCGACAGGCTTGAAGACCTCAGCGCTGAAGTGCGCCGTCAGTTGGCTCCCTTGGGCAGGCAGGCGAAGATTGCTCGCCGAGCCCAGAGCGTGCAGCTTGACGTTCGTGACGCCAAGGCCCGGCTGCTGGCGGATGACCTGGTCACACTCAACAACAAGCTTGCCCAGGACATCAACGACGAGTCTCGGGTGCAGGCGGCCCAGCAGGAAGCCACCGCCAGACTTGAACAGGTGAAGCGCTATACCGCCCAGCTGACTGAAAAATCAGAGGTCTTGACGCCTCGCCTGAGCCTGATTCAGGAAACCTGGGTATCCCTTTCGACGCAGGCCGAGCGTTTCCGTTCGCTCAGCGCGCTAGCCAGGGAACGCGGCAAACTGCTGGAAAGCAATGAAACCCACTTTGATTCCAGCCGCGACCCCGACCGTTTGGAAGCCCAGGCCGAGCGGATGAGCGAAGAGCTTGAAGAGCTCCAAGAATCGGTGGAAGACCGCCACGAAATTCTTGCGGAGGCCATCGAAGCCAAGGAGCACGCCGAAGAGCAGGCGCGGGCCGAACAGCAGCGCATGGCGGCGATGTTGCGCGCCGCCGCAGATCGCCGAGAAGGCATGTCAAGACTTGCATCCCAGGTTGCCTCCGCGCGCAGCCGCGTAGATGTCACCCGAGCCGAGATCGCCAGGCTGCAAGATCAGCTGCAGTCCTTCGATTCGGATCTCGCCGCGGACTCACGCTCCCACTCGGAAGTCTCACTTGAGCTTGAAGGCGTACTGGGTCAAGAATTCGAGCTCAACGAGGTTTTCGAAAAGGCTGACCACGAGTTTTCCGATCTGCGCAGCAAACAGGAAGCACAGTTCGGCCGAGAGCGGGAACTTTCCGCGCGGGTTACCGGGCTGCAGGCGCGACTCGATGCGCTGAAGCTCAATACCAAGCCGGACGACCAATCGGCGGACATCCTTGTACGGAACCCGGATTCACTGGCGGGTCGGCTCGGCGAACTGATCAACGTCGCCGAAGGCTATGAGCAGGCGATTTCCTCGATCCTCCGCGAATCTGCGGAAATACTCGTTGCCAAGGACCTAAGCTCGGCACTGGCGATCATCTCCGAGTTCGAAGAAACTGCAAACGCGAGCGCCTCCTTCATCCATGCGTCCATGCCGCCCCGGCATACGGAAGCCATCGGCGACCATGCAATCACCGCACGCAGCGTTGTCGGCAGCGCGCCGGAATTTGCGAATCTCCTTGACCACCTCCTTGCCGACCACTTCATCATTGAGGAGCTGTCTCAAGCCCAAGAGATCCTTGACGCGCACCCGGACGCAAAACTGACAACCCTTGAGGGGCAGTCGATTTCCCAGTTGAGAAGTTCTATCGGCGACTCGCAGGGTGCTTCGCTCATCGCCCAGCAGGCCCTAGTTGAGCAAACTGCAGAAGAACTGGCAGCGGCCAAGGACGAGCTTGCCGAGCTGCAGCTTCAGCTAGCCCAGCGGGCGCCGCTGCTTTCGGAGGCAGAACAGCGGCGGCAGGAAGCCTTCTCTCAGCTGGCGCAATCGGATGCGACCATCGACGAGCTGTCGAACTACCTTGCACGCCTGGGCCAGAAGCTGCGCAGCGCCAAGTCGCAGAAGGAAGCACTGGCCCAAAAGCTCGAAGACTTCAATGAGAAGTTGGAGATCGAACAGGAGTCACTGGAAGAAATCACTGAGCGCATGGAAATGGCTTCCAGCGATCATGAGGATGAGACCGTCGACGATGCCGCTCGTGCAGCACTTGCCGACGCGGCGGCATCCGCCCGCCAGCAGGAGCTCGAAGCACGCCTTGCACTGCGCAGCAGTGAAGAACGTGTGACCGCGTTGCGTTCACGAGTCGAAGGCCTGCGCCGCACGGCAGCCGCCGAGCGAAGCCACCGAGAAGTAGCCCAGCAGCGCGCTGCCCAGCGCAAGGAACAGGCAGCCAAAGCGCTGCGCGTGGAGCAGGCAGCCCAGAGGGTACTGCGGTTCATCGAGCTTTCGGTGACTATGGCCAGCGAGCAGCGCGAAGAACTGTCTGCACAGAAGGCTGAACTTGATGAGCTTTTGACTGCCCAGCGTGCCGAGTCGGAACAACTGTCGGCTGAACTGGCGCGATTGTCGGATGCGGCGCACCGGGACGAACTCGCCCGAGCCGAGCTGCGGATGAAGATCGAGGCTTTCGAAGCTAAGTCGCTGGAAGAGCTCGGCTACACGCCTGACCACCTGATTGCGAACTTCGGCCCGGACCAGCTCATCCCGCAACCGGCAGATCCGGATGACAAATGGGGTCAGCTGAGACAGGACGTCGACGACGAAGGAAACGTCATCGGCACCCTGCCATTTGACCGTGCTGAACAAGAAAAGAGATTGAAAAAGGCAGAGCGCGACTTGGCTGCTCTAGGCAAGGTCAACCCGCTGGCACTGGAAGAGTTTGCCGCCTTGGAAGACCGGAATAAGTTCCTCGCTGGGCAGCTCGAAGATCTGAAAAAGTCCCGCACTGATCTCCAGCAGATCATTAAGGACGTCGACGCCCATGTCGAGCGCGTGTTCACCGAGGCGTACAACGATACTGCCGTCCAGTTCAAGCGAATCTTTGAACGCCTCTTCCCAGGCGGCGAAGGCCAGCTGGTGCTCACCGACCCGGAAAACATGCTGACCACTGGCATCGAGGTTGAAGCACGGCCAGCAGGAAAGAAAATCAAGCGCCTGTCCCTGCTTTCCGGCGGCGAGCGTTCGCTGACCGCCGTTGCGCTGTTGGTTGCGATCTTCAAGGCGCGCCCCTCGCCTTTCTACGTCATGGATGAAGTCGAAGCGGCCCTTGACGACATGAATTTGGGGCGTTTGATTACAATTTTTGAAGAATTGCGCGAATCTTCACAGCTGATCGTCATCACCCACCAGAAAAAGACCATGGAAGTGGCCGACGCATTGTACGGTGTGACCATGCGCGGGGATGGCGTGTCGACTGTGATCAGTCAGAAGATGCAACGCAGCGAGTCGCACTAAACACAGAATTTCTCCATCGCTATAGTGGATACCAAGCAAATTGTTCGACCAAATTTGGTATTCAAAATTGGGGATGAAGTGGCCTTTTTTAAAAAACGTTCCAAAAAAAGTTCTGACCAGAAGTATCAAGGGGAAATCGAACCCCAAAAGGTCACCCAAGAAGCAGCCCAAAAGGAACCAGAAAACCACGGACGCCCGCTCTCAGAAATGCCTGACGGAATCTTCATCAGTGTCGTCATTCCCGTCTACAACTCGATGCCTTATTTGACCGAATTGCTTAACTCATTAGAGCTGCAGGATCTGGATAAAGAGTTCTATGAAGTAATCGCAGTCGACGACGGGTCCACGGACTTCGGCGGGGAAATCCTGGATATCTATGCCAAGCGCAATAGCAATTTCAAAGTCGTCCACCAGGAAAACAGCGGCTGGGCAGGAAAGCCGCGCAACGTCGGCACCGACTTGGCCCAAGGAGAGTACATCTTCTACGCCGACTCTGACGACACCTTAGGCACCGAAGCACTGCGACGCATGCGCGACTTCGCCTTCAAATACGATGTCGATGTTCTTGCTCCGAAGCTTGTTCCCACCGGGGGACGCGTGATCCGCACCTCGCTGTTCGCTAAGACAATGGTCGATGCTCCGCTGGAATCCATCTTCGCCACGCTGATGCCGCAGAAGCTGATCCGCCGCAGCCTCCTGGTCGAAAACAACCTGCGTTTCAGCGAGGAGAAGGTGCGGCTGGAAGACGGGATGGTGCTCTCCGCCGTTTACCTGTTGGCCAAGCGCGTAAGCATTCTTGCCGACTACGAGTACTACTACATCCGCGAGCGCGAAGACGGCAACAACATCAGCGCCCAGCCCTTTGAGCCCTTCGGATACGTCGAATCGGTCGCGCACATCAGCCAGACCATCAAGGACCTCACCACTGAGGATCCACACCTGGGCCGCATGCTCACCGCCGGACTGTTCAAGCGCAAGGGACTGAAGTTCTTCGTCGGCGAGCGCTTCTTGAACTACCGCGAGGCCAGGGCCAAGTTGTGGATTGAAGCTTTTGGCCCCTACATCAGCAAGTACCTGCCTGACCACCGGGAAGAATACTTCAGTGCCAATGACGCCGCGAAGACGGATGCCATCATCGCCGGCGACTACGAGCAGCTCAAGAAACTGGCAGCAGTGGATCTTGAGGCCGCGCAGAAGCCGGAGCTGGTGAGGTCGGCAAGCAAGGGCCAGGCCTTTGAACTGCAGTTCACCAGCCCGGTGGCCGGCCCCGACCCGGTGGCGATCTTGGTCAATGAGCGCGGGGGAGACCGGCGTTTGGAATTCCCGATCGGCAAGCTGGGCCGCAAGGGGCAGCATATGGTGCAGTTGCCTTTCGAGACGCTGGGAACCTTGGCTTCGACGATCGGCGATGTGCACGTGAAGTACGCACATGCTGAGACCCGACGCATCCGGGTGGCTAGCTCGGTTGTGGAGACCAAGGACAAGGGGGCTCGGGTGTACCGCACTGTCAATGGCGCGCTCAGCATCGATCTGCGCAAGGCAAAGTTCGCTTAGCCAATCGCGCAAAAACTAACGGCTGCGGCCGATCCCGTTTCAGGAGATCAGCCGCAGCCGTTGGCGTGTGGCTCTCAGTCCTAGGCCTGTTCGCCGGCAGGTGTTATGGCGCGGGGGACCAGCAGCCAGGCGGCCAGGCCCACCACGCCGACGACGGCCGAGATGCTGAAGGCCAATTGGTAGCTCCACCAGTCGGCGATGGCTCCGGCCATAAGCGGGCCGATGATGGAGCCCAGGTCCTGGCACATCTGGAATCCTGCCAGCGCCTTGCCGCCGTTCTTGCCTGCCCCGATGACATCTGCCACTGAGGCCTGCTGGGCAGGGCCCAGGGTGCCGGCGCCGAAGCCGGCGATGATGGAGCAGATGATGAATCCTGCCCAGGAAGTGAAGAAGCCCATGGCGCCGATGGACAGCACCAGGATGCTCATGCCGATCAGCACGGGAATCTTGCGGCCAATGCGGTCGGTGAGCTTGCCTGAGAACAGCAGGGCCGCACCGTTGCCGATGGCGAAGATCGCCAGCGAGATGCCAGCGACGCCCTGCCCTTCGCCCTGGCCGAACACGTACAGGGCGAACAGCGGAATCATGCTGTTGCGCACGCCGAAAGCCAGCCAGCCGTAGCTGAACCCGGAGAACAGCGCCGCCCTGTAGGTGGGCGAGGCCACCGCCTGGCGCACAGTGACCACCTCGATGTGCTTGGCGGCATTCGCCGAGCTGTCGGCCTTCTTGTCCAGGTCCCGGCGCCGACCCAGTGCAAAGTACACCACCAGGGCCGCAATGATCAGCGCGGTGCCGTAGATGACAAAGGGAATGCGCATGCCCAGCGGGGCGAGCACGGTGCCCAGCACAGGCCCTGCGACATTGCCCAGCAGGAAGGAGCCTGCGTAGAGCCCGGAGATGCGGCCGCGTGATTCCTCCGGCGAGAGCCTGGCGATCAGCGCCATCGCGGAGATGGTGAACATGGTGGAGCCGAACCCGCCCAGACCGCGGGCGACCAGCAGCTGAGTGTAGTCCTGAACCACGGCGCACAGCAGCGTGGAGAGAGCCACCAGGAGCACGCCGGTCACGTAGATTTTCGGCTCGCCCAGCCTGCCGACCAGCGATCCGGCCACCGGGGCGAAAACCAGGCGGGTGAAGGCGAAGATGCTCACGATGATCGTCGCGGCCGCCGCGCCCACGTCGAAGCTCACCGCGTACTGCGGCAGGATCGGCGCGATCAGCCCGAAGCCCAGGGCGATGATGAATGCCGCAACCAGCAGCACCCGGATTTCCTGGGGGATCGCCGGGCGCGCAGTGCGGGTGGGGATTGTTGCCATGTTCGTGGCCCTGCCGCCGCGGTGCCGCGGGGCCGGGGCCGGCCTTTCGTTGGAGAAACACTATGGTGCAGGCACCAAGGCTTAAGTCTAGGCCCTTGCCTGAGGCCGCGCCCATCGGCGGGCGAAGGACACAAGCAGACCAGCGCCTGCGGATATGAGACGATTAACTGGTGACCGATTCGCTATTAACCACCATTATCATTGTCGCGGTCGTTGCCGTGGTCGGCATTCTTGTCGCCACCTTCGTAGCCAAGGGCCGCAAGCCTAAGACCCCCTACACTTCTGAGCGTGACGCCGACGACGTGCCCACCGGCACCGTCGCAGACGGTGAAACCGAAGCCGGTGCGGGAACCGCCACCGCAACCATCGAGGACGAAGCAGCCACTGCAGCCGCCGAGCCGCAGGCTCCGGCCGCCCCAGCGCTGGATGTTCCCGAGCCCGTCCAGGGCCGCCTGGCCCGGCTGCGCGCGCGCCTGACCAAATCCAACAACATGTTCTCCAAGGGCCTGCTGGCCCTGCTGAGCCAGGACTCCATCAACGAGGACGTCTGGGACGAAGTTGAAGAGACCCTGCTGCTGGCAGACCTGGGCACCGAGCCCACCCTCGAGCTGGTCGACGCGCTGCGCGAGCGCGTGAAGATCGAAGGCAGCAAGGACCCGGCCCGGGTCAAGGAAATGCTGCGCGAGGAACTGCTCAAGCTCGTGGACCCATCCCTGGACCGCGGCTACCTGCCCGAGCGCCACCCCGACCGCCCGAGCATCATCATGGTCGTGGGCGTCAACGGCGTGGGCAAGACCACCACCATCGGCAAGATGGCCCGCGTGCTGGTCGCCGAAGACAAGGACGTCCTGCTGGGTGCCGCTGACACCTTCCGTGCCGCCGCCGCCGAGCAGCTGGCCACCTGGGGCGACCGCGTCGGCGTGCCGACCGTGCGCTCTGACATCGACGGGGCAGATCCTGCGTCGGTGGCTTTCGAAGCCGTCAGCGCCGGCATCGACCAGGAAGTCGACATTGTCATGATCGACACCGCCGGCCGCCTGCAGAACAAGGTGGGCCTGATGGACGAGCTGGGCAAGATCAAGCGCGTCATCGAAAAGAAGGCCACCGTGGACGAGGTCCTGCTGGTCCTTGACGCCACCACCGGACAGAACGGCCTGGCCCAGGCCAAGGTCTTCTCCGAGGTAGTCAACGTCTCCGGCATCGTGCTGACCAAGCTCGACGGCACCGCCAAGGGCGGCATTGTCGTGGCGATCCAGCGCCAGCTGGGCGTCCCGGTCAAGCTGGTTGGACTGGGCGAAGGCCCCGACGACCTGGCGCCGTTTGATCCAGAAGCATTCGTCGACGCGCTGCTTGAAGGCTAGGCAGCAGCCGATCGACCACCAGCAGGAGCCCCGAGTCATTCGGGGCTCCTGCTGTTTTAAGCACCGGGCCCCGGTGCGCTCAATACGGCAGCGGCGGAGGACACGCCGGATCTGCGCGCCGAGCCGGAGCCCGGGGCCCGGTGTTTCACACGCCCAACGCCGCCCGAAACTGAACAGGTCAGATGCCAGTTTCTCCGGTCTTTGGGCGTCTGGCCGGCAGAAGGCGTCCGGTGGGCCTTGCCGCCTTTTTGAGTAATTGTCCAGAAACTTTCGATAGACAAGAGAACTGGGGGAAAAGCGGACGGCAGTTGCTGCCGCTGCTGGAAGATCTGCGAACTTGGGGCGGACCATCAACCTGTAGAAAGCCACCTCGCGAGTGACACTGATTCAAGAGAAGCAAACACCAACACCACCGCAAGCCCAGCGCGCCTCGGCGAAGCCGTCGGGGTTCCGCGCAGACATCCAAGGGCTTAGAGCGCTCGCCGTCACCGCGGTCGTGCTCTACCACCTGTGGCCCAACCGGCTGGGCGGCGGATATGTCGGGGTCGATGTCTTCTTCGTCATTTCGGGATTCCTGATCACTTCCCACCTTATTTCCAAGCCGCCGCGCAGGCTCAAGGACATCGGCAGTTTCTGGATGCGGCGGGTGAAGCGCCTGCTGCCTGCCTCGTTCCTGGTCATTATCGCCTCCGTGGTCGGGATCTGGCTGCTGGCTCCCTCCACCCTGTGGAAGGACTGGCTGCAGCAGGCGCTGGCCGCAACCTTCTATTTCCAAAACTGGTTCCTCGCTGCCAACAAGGTCGATTACCTGGCCGAAGCGGATGCTCCCAGCCCCTTCCAGCACTTCTGGTCCCTGTCAGTGGAAGAGCAGTTCTACTTCGTCTGGCCTGTGCTGATTGCCGCTGCGATCATGCTGGCGCTGCGCTTCGGCCTGGCCCAGCGCAAGATGCTTCTGTCCGTGCTAGGCGCCGTGTTTGCTGCCGGGCTGTTGTATTCGGTCGTCAGCACGATCGAGGACTCGGGCGTCGCCTATTTTTCGACCTTCACCCGGGGATGGGAATTCGCAGCCGGTGCACTGGTCGCCGCGCTGGGGCCCGCAATTTTCCGCGCCAAGAGCGATGTCCTGAGCATGCTTGCCGCCTGGGTCGGGCTGGCGGCCATCGGTTTCAGCGTCTTGTTCTTCACCCCTGAAATGCTGTTCCCCGGCTACATCGCCCTGCTGCCGGTGCTCGGCACCGCGCTGATGATCCTTGCCAACAGCAGCCATGCCTACTCGCCGACGCGCATCTTTTCGCTCAAGCCCGTGCAGTTCATCGGGGATAACTCCTATGCCATCTACCTATGGCATTGGCCCCTGCTGGTCCTGCTGCCCTTCGCCATGGAGCACTTCTACTGGTACCAGAAGTTCGGGGTCGTGGCGCTGACCCTGCTCCTTGCCGCGCTGACGCAGAAGCTCGTCGAGGTTAGGTTCCGCAAGTTCATCGACAGCTCTGCCTACCTCTCAGCTCCCCGCTTCCTTGTGGCCGGCAGCTTGGTTCTTGCCATCACCGCCGGCGGCTTCTACCAGTACAGCAGCGTCCAAATTGAACGCAGCTCGGATATTCCGGCGGCCATGGCGAAGGTCGAGGGAGAAGTCGGTGCTTCCTGCTTCGGCTCGAAGGCTTTGACGAGCGGGTGCGACAATGTGCAGGATGAGGCAACCTCCTACAAGGACCTTGCACCTGCTCCGGTGGTTGCCAAAACGGACAAGCCGGAAGTCTATGCCGACGACTGCTTCGCCAGCCAGAGCACCGACTTCCAAAAGCGTCCGGTCTGCTCCTATGGCAAGGGGAAAGTCAAGGTGGCGCTGGTGGGCAATTCCCACGCAGGGCAGTGGTTCCCGGCAGTGGAACAACTGGCTGAGAAAAACGACTGGCAGGTCGACACCTACGTGGCCAGCCGCTGCGCGATTATGGCCGAGGAACAGAAATTCAATACCGACGACAAGTCGGAAGGCTGTGAGCAGATGGGGGACTGGGTCACCGAACAGATCCGGGACAAGGACTACGACTTGGTGATTTCTTCCAACAGACAGTCAGTGCCGGTTCAGGGGCACAGCATGGAGGATTCCTTAGCTCCAGCACGCGAAGCCTATGAAAAGCTGCTGACACAGTGGTCGGACACTGGCGCCGAGGTTGTCGTCATCAAGGACACCCCGTGGCCAGGAACAACCTTGGACAATGTGCCGGACTGCGTGGCCCAGAACCGCGGCGACCTCGAGGAGTGCAGCGGTTCGGCCGAGAAATGGATCCCCGCTGATCCGCAAGTTGATGCAGTCAATGCGCTGGATGAGCCGGGAGTTGTCGCGGTGGACATGAACGATCAGTTATGCCGCGACGGGCAATGCTATTCGGTCGTCGGCGGGCTGTTGGCCTACTGGGACCACTCGCACCTGACCGAGACTTTCGCTCAAAGCCTGAGCCCGAAGCTTGGCAAGCGTATGGAAGCCGAGCTGGACAGTGAAAAGCTGTTCAAATAGGCAATCCTGACGGCCGGGGTGTCAAAGCACCTGCCATGAATACTTCTCAACCCGAACTAGTCGAAAAAGTGGAGCATGTATATTTGGGTACAATTTTGATATTAATTTGATTAAAGGGTTGAGAAGCACTGTCGGCCGGGCTATGGTCTGTGAGTACATCACCGTACCGAAGATTCTGTTGCGAATCAGTTTGGACAGAGAAGCCTCATGTCTAGCAACATCATTGAAAAACCTCGCCTCATTTTTGCAGTAATGACATCCCTAGCACTCTTGGTCCCAGCCGGGGCCGCGGTTGCTTCTGTTGAAGCCCCCGCCGCCAGCATCAGGGTTGCATCGGCTCCTTGGGATCCTGAAAACGCTCCGCCGTCGAAGTTCATCAAGAAAGTCACTGAAACTAAAACGACGGAGAATCTGAACCTGCGAACCAAGCCGTCGACCAGTGCGTCGAGCTACGGCATCATGCCCAAGGGCACCATCGTGGCTCCCACCGGCCAGACTTCAGGCTCATGGAAACAGGTGAACTGGGGTTCCAAAACAGGCTGGGCGTCAGGGACGTACATGACCACCCGCACCTACACCAAAGACGAATCTGTCCGGTACATGACCGGGTTCACTGAAATCTACGAAACTTCGGCGATGTCCCACCACATCGGAGGCGTCAACTTCAGGACCCAGGTTTCACTGCTGGAGGTCAAAGGGTCGCTCGCCCACATTAAGACCGCGTACTACCACGGCTGGGTTCCCCTTGACCGGGTTGCCACGAAACGCCCGGCAATTCAATACCGCTACGTCAAGACCAGCGGCTCTGTCTATACACATTGGGACCCTGCCAAGAGCTCCTATGCAGGCAGGATCCACTACGGAGACCGCTATGAATACCGGAGATGGGTCGGTTCAACTCGCCGAGACGAGATCAAGGTCAACGGCAAATGGGTCTGGACCAGCACGACCGATCGCCCAGTCGTGAAATACCAGTACCGATACGCTCAGAAGACCGGCAATGTCTACAGTGCAGCCGACCAAAACAAATCCAGCGTTGTCGGAACCATTCAGAAAGGCACCAAGGTGCGCTGGGGTGCCTGGGATTCGAAGAATCGGCGCGACGAAATTCTGCTGGACGGCAAGTGGGTGTGGAGCGGTGTGACCGATCGCAACTACCCGTTGCCGACGGTGACCAACGTGTCGAACTACGCCAGGTTCACCACCAAAAAGATCACGCTACTGTCGCAACCAGCCAGCGGGTATAAGACAGTCGGTACAGTTCCCAAGGGCATGAAAGTGATCGTCACCCATGAAGCCGAAGGCGGCTGGGCTCGTGCTTGGCTGGGCGATACAGGGGGCTGGGTGAAAACCAGCGACAACCTGCGAGTTCACGGACCCTACTCGGTGGCAGTCTATGGAACATTGCGGACCGGCCAATCGGCATATGGAATCATGGGCGGCTTCCAACAGAAAAACCTCGATCAGCGCATCGCGAATTCTTCGCTGTATCAGCTGTGGAACCGTAACTGGACGTTCCTGACCAACGGACCCAAAACGGTTGTGGCCGAACAGTTCCAGTACTCGGATGCAAGGGGGCCCGCCATGCTCAGCAAGCTCGATGCCTATGAAAGCCAGCTGAAGTACAACGGCCAGCCGATGTACACACGTCAAAAGGTCACCATGAAGGACCGCTCGCAGTCATGGACCTATAAGACAACCCCGTATTCAGAGAAGGTCGTCAAGAATTCTGGAAGATACATTTCCTCCGGCGACTTCCTCAAGCGGTCGTAGCAGCCTGACGACGAACCCCCATGAGAGTGCTTTGAGATGAAACCGAAAAACAAAGTCATTGCCAGCATCGCCGCAACGGCTGTGGTTGCAGCGGCCGTCGTCGGCGGCGGGATGGTCTTGGAGAGAAACAACGTTCAAGCCGAGCAGACCAACGACGACCAGCAGCTGAATCTCAAGAACGTTGCGCCTGTTGATCCGCAAACCGGAGCCCGGGTGCTGGTTGATTTGGAATCGCAGGTCGTCAAGAACCTCGGTGAAGCAGGAAAGCTGACGGTCGAAGGTGAAACTGAACCATCCTTTGAAATCACAGTCAAGAATGTCCAAGTTCTCGATTCATGTACGCTTCGCGGCGATGGCAAAAAGATCAAGCCTGAGAACGGGTACTTCCTACTAGTCGACGCTGAAGCCTGGCTGGCGGCCTCGGCAGAAAAATACGTTGACGAGGAGATCGCGCTCATGCCGCTGGATGCTTCGGTCTTCGGCGTTTCCTCTGGCAAAAATAAGCCGGTTAAGCGCAGTCTCGACACCATTGCCGCCTTCTCCTGCGATGTGAGCGGGGCAATGGATATTGCTGTCGGCGCAGGGGATCGGATCAGCGGAAAGATTATGCTCGACTCTCCGTACAGCTCCGGTCAGGTAGTCTACGATCCAGAAGGCACCGGAGGATGGACCTGGGACTACTAGTAGACGTCGTTGATTCAAGCCCGCGGCGCATTGCGCCCGGGCTTGAACGCTGAAACTGTCCTATCACGGTCGATCCAGAACCTCCACGGGAACTCGGGACCGCCGGCAATACCAGCAACTCCCACGCGCGGCCCCGACACAATTTTCACCTCCAGATCCTCTGCCTGCCGGATAGCGAACGGTCGAGCGAATAGATCCAAGCCGTCATGCGCTGGCCTGGTGATGCCCAATGCTGCGGCGAAATTTCCCGGACCGCGAGCCAAATCTTTGTCTTTCAGCGTGGACGGATCGGAGCCTTTAGACCTCTTTGCTAGGCGCCGTTCTCTGGCCAGCTCAATGCCGTCGAGCACCTCGCCTGACCTGATTAACACACCCGAGGCGATGCCTTCAGGCGAGCAGACAAGATTCAGGGCGAAGTGCATGCCGTAGCTGAAGTACACATAGGCGTGCCCCGGCCCGAGAAACATAGACGCATTGCGATCGGTCTTGCGGTCTTTTGAGTGGCTCCCCGGATCGTAGCGGCCGCCGCTGCCCAATCCCATATAGGCTTCGACTTCTGTAATTCGAATCGTGACCGGCCCCTGCTCGGAATCTAGGCTCAGCTGAGCACCTAATAACCGCGGTGCCACCTCAAGGGCATGGGGCAAGAAAAATGAACGATCCATAGATCCAGTATGCGACTGCCAAGGACAAGGCCGGTGGATCAGCTGCGGGACAAAGGTAAGTCCGTGACTCGCCGCATCAGTGAAACGTACATGAAATCTCCTCGGAATGAAGTGGTAACGACGGAGCTGAATCTGTGACTTATACGTAACGCTTCGTCGGCACTCCTGAAACATTGATCCCGAAAAATATGTAACCAGAAGCGAAACTCGAACAAATTCGCCAAAGGCAGCCGTATTCGGTGGCTGCAAAAGATCGAAAGGATGTGGGTCAGATGGCTTTGGATGTGGGAAGCGTGTGGATCCTCATCGCGGCGGCAATGGTTTTGCTCATGACGCCGGCATTGGCGCTCTTCTATGGAGGGATGACCCGTGCGACAGGTGTCGTGAACATGATGCTGATGAGTTTTCTCGCCGCTGCAATCACCGCAGTAGTTTGGGTTTTGTGGGGGTACTCGGTATCTGCCGGCGAACCGGCGATCGCGGGCATCATCGGCAATCCCATCAGTGATTTTGCGCTGGAGGCCACGAAACCCGGGCAGCTTTTGTCTGTCGGTTTTGCCGGAACATTTGCCATGATTTCCGTAGCGATCATTTCTGGAGCTATCGCCGACCGTGCTCGATTCGCACCTTGGCTGATTTTTGTGCCGGTGTGGGTTACCTGTGTTTACGCCCCCGTGGCTTTCTGGGTCTGGGGAGGCGGAATTCTTTCTGCGGAAGGCGCCTTGGGAAGAATCTTCGGCGAGGCGATTGATTTTGCCGGCGGAACCGTGGTCCACACCAATGCTGGCATTGCAGCCCTCGTGCTGGCGCTGCGACTCGGACAGCGATACAACTTCCACGATCGTCCGCAGCCACACAATACCCCACTAGTCATGCTCGGTGCGGCGCTGCTTTGGTTCGGATGGTTCGGGTTCAACGCCGGCGCAGCAAGCACGGTCGAGGAAGCAGGGCTGATCTGGATCAATACGCTGGTTGCCCCAGGCGCCGCAGTTCTTGGCTGGATCCTCATTGAAAAGCTGCGCGGCAGCCGGCCAAGCTCGCTCGGAGTGGCCTCGGGCGTTGTTTCAGGATTGGTTGCCATCACTCCTTCCTGCGCGAACATTGCCCCGTGGGCCGCTGTACTCCTGGGCGTTTTGGCAGGAGCCGGATCAGCATGGGCAGTCAACCTCAAATGGAAACTCGGCTACGACGATTCATTGGACGTAGTCGGCGTCCACCTTGTTTCTGGTGTCATTGGAACGTTGTTCCTCGGCTTCTTCGCACTTCCGAATTCGGAGAGTGCCGGCGGCTTGCTCTATGGCGGTGGTTGGGGTCAACTTGTTTCGCAGGCTGTAGCCCTTTTGGTTGTCATTGGTTTTTCTGCGGCGGCAACATGGATTATCGCTTCGATCATCGACCGAGTCACTCCGTGGAGGGTTTCATCTGAAGTCGAGGTTGCTGGAATTGATGAAGTCGAGCACAACGAGTCAGGATATCGCCTAGTCGCAGCCTCAGAAGATGCCGGATGGAGTCGCGAGGACTAGCCCGGGGAGGCCGTCGGAGCTTGATCTCAGCGAAGCTTCATTAAAGTGCAAAGCGAATATTGAGATCGATTCATGACGCGGGCCTTTACCAAACGTTAATTATTGCCCCCAGAACCTCTAGATAATGCGCCGTGCTGAGCCTATGCTGAAGGTCTGTTGTTGTATTGCAGTTTTGGGGGACTGGCAAGACATGAAACGGCGTCATCAGAATTCCACTATCTTCGCGCGTGAGGCACCTCTCGCATTCAATCGAGCAGTTGCCCAAGGTGCGTTTGTCATAGCTGCCGCGTTCGGCTTGACTAGTACCATTGCCTGGCCGCTGATTGCTGATTCATCCACTTCAAGTGCCCAAACGGGGACTTTTGAAGTTGAACCGGTGTTGCAGATGCCGCCCGGGCAGGAAGCGGTGCTGGTCAAGCCAAGCGCAGCCGGGGCATTTACCAATGAAATCATTGGCTTCAATTCTCAAAATGAGTTGTACGTTGATTCGGTGTCGCTGTCAGGACAGGAAAGAATTGATGCGCAGCAGCAAAAGATCATTGCTGCAGGTGATTCCGGTGCTCTGTCCAGGGGGCAGCGCAGCAGTATATTTGGCTCTCAGCAAACTTTGCTTGCTGGTGAGGTGGGCCAGATCGGTGAGCTTCCCGGTGGCCTGCAGCTGATGCACCCGGTGACGACCCGGTCGATTTCCAGTCCTTATGGGTGGCGGTCGAATCC
>NZ_BJNY01000007.1 GCF_006539925.1 Glutamicibacter uratoxydans
AACGCCGCCTGCCACATTCATGGCAGGCGGCGTTCGCGCTGTGATTCGCTGGGCGTCTAGTCGTCAATGTCCACGGGCTTGAGCGCGGCGTCGAGGTTGACCTCTACGTCATCGCCGGTGCCCGAACGGAATTCCACTTCATACGCCTCCGGAGCGTCGTCGCTGGCGGAGATCGATTCAAGGCTCAGCTCTTTACCCTGAGCGGCGGCTTGCGCGGCGGTGGCTACCGCGTCGAGCTGGGACAGGTCAAGCGCCGGCTCGGCGTCGTCATCTGCGTCGGCCTTTTCCACTGCCGAGGCCTTGATGCTGCCGTCGGCAGCTACGAACAGCTCCTGTTCGTCGTGGTTGGCGAAAAGTACCTCTACCTCGTAGCCGCCGCGTTCCACCTCGATGGAGCTCACGGACTGGGCGTTGGCGTGGGTCAGGGCCGCCTGGGCTGCGGTGCGCAGTGCGTCGATGCTGGCATCGGCCAGCGTACCGGTGTGCTTGCGGTCGTCGTGGTCATTGTCATTGTCGTCGTCATCGTGGCCGGTTGCCTGCTGGGTGGCGGCAGGGGAAGCGGCTGCCGGCTGCGTCGAGTCGTCGGCGTTGGCTGAACTTGCCGCGTAGGCGGTGCCGGCGGCCGCCAGCAGGGCGACGAGCGCTGCCGCGGTGATGCCGTAGGCCTTGCGGCTGCTGCGGGTCTGGACTGGGGCTGGGGTCTGCTGTTCGTTGTTCATGCTTCTACTGTGCCCAAAGGGTGCTGAAGGCTTTCTGAAGCTTCCTGAAAGCCTCTTCAGCTTCCCGGCAGCCAGAGCGTGAACCGGGCCCCGCCCAGGGAGGAATCCCCCACGCTGATCTGCCCGCCATAGGACTGGACGACCTGCTTCACGATCGCCAGCCCCAGCCCGCTGCCGCCCGAATCCCTGGCGCGCGATTCGTCCAGCCGGGTGAAGCGTTCAAAGACTGCCTGGCGCTGCTCCTGCGGCACGCCGCTGCCGTCGTCGTCCACGCTCAGCGTGATGCCGCCGTCCTGGCCGGCTTCCAGCGACAAGGCGACGACGCCGTGTGCATGGCGGGCCGCGTTGTCGGCAAGGTTGCGCACCACGGTGGTCAGCAGCTGCGCATTGCCGGTGATCCGTGCTGGGTGCACGGCGGAGGAATCGACCGTCAGGCCCATCCTGCGCAGCCTCTGCGCCTGCCCGAAGAGCAGGTCGTCCACGTCCAGCAGCTCTACAGCATAGCGCTGTCCTTCATCGAGCTTGGCCAGCAGCAGCAGGCCTTCGACCAGCTGCTGCATCCTTGCGCCTTCCTGCAGCACGGTGTCGCTCAGGGTGGCCAGCGAGGTGGCTTCGGGGTGGCGGGATGCCAGCTCGGCATGCTGGCGCATGGTTGCCAGCGGCGAGCGCAGCTCGTGGGAAGCGTCGCTGACGAACTGGTTCTGGGTCTTCTGCGCCTGTTCGAGCCGGCCGAGCATGTGGTTCATGGTGGCGGCCAAGGCGCCGAGTTCGTCGGCTCCCGCGTTGACCCGCTGGGCCAGGTCCGTAGGACCGATCGCATCCACTTGGCGGCGCAGCTTCTCCACCGGGGCCAGCGCCCTTCCGGTGACGATCCAGACGACAGCGAAGATCAGCAGCACCACCAGCGGGATGCCGATGGCCAGCAGCATTCTGGTGGTGGCCACAGCTTCTTCAGCCTCGCCCAGCGATCGCGCCACAGTCAGCCGCCCGGCATCGGTCTTTTGCGAGTCCGCGAGGTATGGTTCGCCGTCCACCATGACGCGGGTAGGTGTCTTGACCTGCGGCAGGTCCGCGGCCTCGTCGTCGTTGAACGTGGTCTTGGCACCGTCCAGCCGCACGAGGATTCCCTCGTCATAGGAGTCGAGGATGCCCGGGTTGTCCTCCACCTGGTCCCCCAGGTTCTCCAGGTCCTGGCCCAGAGCACTGGCCACCTGGTCGTGCAGCGTGCTTGAAAGGATCTGGCTGGTGGCGAATCCGGCGATGCCCAGCACCACCGCGACGATCAGCACCGCCGTGGCGGTGACGCGGGCCCTGATGGACCGGGAGGTTCTTGGTGCCACGCCTAGCCGCCGTTTCCTGCCAGCCGGTAGCCGGTGCCGCGCACCGTCTGGATGGCGTCGCGGCTGAACGGGCGGTCGACCTTGGAGCGCAGGTGGCCGACGTAGACCTCCACAATGTTCTCTTCCCCATCGAAGTCGTCTCCCCAGACGTTGGCGATGATTTCGCGTTTGGTGACCACTTCGCCGGTGCGGCGCATCATGAAGTCAAGCACCGCCAGCTCCCTGGCGGTGAGCTGGATCTGGGTCTCGCCGCGGAAGACCTGTCTGGCCGCGGGGTCGAGCCGGAGGTCTCCTGCTTGGAGCACGGTTGGCCGTTCGCGGGCCTGGCGGCGGGTGAGCGCGCGCAGCCGCGCCACCAGCACCGGATAGGAGAAAGGCTTGGTCAGCCAGTCGTCGCCTCCGGTATCCAGCCCTTCCACTTCATCCCATTCGCCGTCTTTTGCTGTCAGGAAAAGCACCGGGGTCCAAATTTCCTCCGCGCGCAGGGCTTGGCAGACCCGGTATCCGCTCATCTGCGGCATCATCACATCGAGGATGATCACGTCGTAGTCGGCATTCGTGGCAAGCTTCAGCCCATCTGCTCCGTTGTGGGCGACGTCAACTACCATGCCTTCGGCTTCCAGGCCTCGGCGTATGCCGTCGGCGAGGCGCACTTCGTCATCAACCAGCAAAATCCTCATAATCTCATGCTAGTTCCCGGTAGCTGAAGCCCCGCTGAAAGCCCTGCTGAAGCCCTGGCACGACGGCTTCCATAGCCCCCGAACCTCAACAAACGCTGATATGAACCCATTTCGAAAAATGGTATACCGTTTTAGTTGAAAGTTAACAACGAAACAAGGGCGCCGCGGAGCCAGCACTTACGCACCATCTGCGCCCACAGTGAATTGGAGACATATGAAACGCCTCGCATTCCCAGCCCTCGGCATTGGACTCGCGCTCGCGCTCCAGGGCTGCGCCGCTGGAGGCACCGCCGAGCCAACTGCAACGACCACCGTCACCGCATCTCCCACTGACGCTGCCGATAACACCAGCGCCTCCCCCAGCGAGGAACAGGCTCCCGCCGCCTCGGTCAGCGAAAGCACCGCTAAGGAGGCTGTCACCACCGCCTACGATGAATCTCGACGGACGGTCTTCACGTTGGACGCCGCCCAGATTTCATCATTCACCGGGCTGGATTTCAGCAGCACCGAGCAGTCCGAGCTCATCGACAGGCTCAGCGAACAGTCCCGCTGGGAATCCCAGTCGAATACCAAGAAGTATGCGCAGCTGATTGCCTCGGCAATGACGAAGGAAAGCGACAGCGCCCGGGACGCACTGCGCGAAATGAACAAGGACGAGCGGGCCAAGCTGCGCGTCTACGTTTCACACAACCAGCACGCGACCGTCGCCCACATCGGCGTCACCCACGACGACAAATAGTCCCAGAATTAACAGCAGCGCTCGCATCAAGCTGAATGGATGCGAGCGCTGTGCGGGTTTTGGGGCTCTAGATAAAGGAGAAATCGCTGCGGCGGTCCCCGATGCGGGAAATCTCCATCACCTCGGAGGTATAGCGGAAGGTCGGTATGCCGTCTTCTCGCAGGTCGAGAACAAACTGGGCAGATTTTCCAATTTCCAACTGTTCAACTGACAAGACGGTCACATGCTCCTCGTCGCGGCGCATGATCTGAATCTGGGCTCCGTCCATACTCTGGTGCATCCTGCGCGCGCCAGGCAGCCGGCGAAGCATGCTGTTGATGCCAACGCTCAGCTCATAGATACTGCCAGAGGCTGTAATGATCTCGTACACGCCAGGTTTTAGCGACATGCAAATATTGTATCGGCGGGGCCATCAATATGGCTGAGAAAATTCTCGGATCCTGAAAACTAGGGTCCACCGACAAGCGTGGTGGTGAAATACAGCGCAGGCAATGCGATAAATCCGAGGCCCGCAGACAGCAGCACACCGGCCAGCGAATTCTTGCTCCAAGCGCTGATCGCTCCGGCAATGCCAAAAGCCAAGGGCAGGAACAGCATCCACATCGGACGGGCAACTCCGGAATTGGTCCAATCCACCAGTGCAAGGGTGGACAGGACAACCAATGCCACCATCACGGTGCACAGCAGCGGGACTCGCCCGGCCTTCACTGCGGTATCTGCCGCCATTATCTTTCCATTCCCTCTGGTCATTGAGCCACCGTCAATTACAACCACAGTCGGCTCAGAATTCCAAGGCCGGCCAACAATCTGCCAGGCCGTCCCACAAAAAGAAAAATCCCGAAACTCTGCTGAGTTTCAGGATTTTTCCATTTGGTGGAGGTAAGGGGATTCGAACCCCTGACCTTCTGCATGCCATGCAGACGCGCTACCAACTGCGCCATACCCCCAAATGAAGGGCGGTTTCTTCGGTCTTTACGACCTCCGAACCGAGATAAAACTCTACCGGAGGTTTTGCGAAAACACCAAATCGGGATTCAGAGACGCTGATCACATATCTCTATTCACTTTGTCGGAGGGTGATGGCAGAATGTGGCACGTGGATCGATCGGTCCCACCCACCCAACGAAAGGCGCGATCCTATGAGCATTGGACTGACCCCTTACCTTCGTTTCGCCGGCGATGCCAAAGAGGCCATGGAGTTCTACCACTCCGTCCTCGGCGGAGACCTGTCAATGATGACTTTCAAGGAAGGCATGAATGACGACAACCCGGCCACCACCGACCTGATCATGCACTCTTCATTATTTGTTGAGCGCGGCATCCACATCATGGCTTCGGATACCCCGCCGGAAATGAACGTCACCGGCAACGGAACCATTGCCTTGAGCAGCGATGGCACTGACGAGTCCGATGACGCACCGCTGCGTGCCTGGTGGGACGGCTTGCAGGAAGGCGCCCGCATCGACATGCCGTTGGCAACCGCGCCGTGGGGCGACTCCTTCGGCCAGCTGACCGACAAGTTCGGCGTCACCTGGATGTTCAACCTGTCCGCCGTGCGCGGCTAGCTACTGGATTTTGGCCTGTTCCTGGGCCGCGAGTGCTTCGCGGCCTACGAGCAGGCCAATTTTCTTTGCCCGCAGCTGGGTCAGCCACGCCAGCAGCAGGCCTAGGGCGGCAAGCCCTGCGCCCACGATCGACGGAGCCCGGTAGCCCAGTCCTGCCGAGATGACCGCGGCGCCCAAGGCCGCTCCCACCGCGTTGGCAACGTTCAGCGCCGAATGGTTCAGCGAGGCCGCCAAGGACTGGGCATGCGGCGCCGAATCCATGAGCAGGGTCTGCAGGCTTGGCACCAACAGCGAGCCGACCGAGCCGAGGATGAAGACCATGATCAGGGTCGGGACCACCCAGCTGGTGACCGCGGCGAAGACCAGCATCGCTGCGATCATGATCAGGTTGCTCAACTTGATGGCGCCGAATACCGACCAGTCTGCCAGCCGCCCGCCGATCAGCGAGCCGGCGACCATGCCCAAGCCATAGAGCCCCAGGGCCAGCGGCACCAGGGTGATATCCAACCCTGTTTCATCGGTCAGGGTCGGGGAAATGTAGGAATAGACGGCGAAGAATCCGCCGAAGCCGACAATGCCGGTGGCCATGGCCAGCCATACCTGAATGTTCTTCAAGGCCGAAAGCTCGCGGCGCATGCTCGCCCCGGGTTCGGCCTTGTGCCACGGCACGAACACTGCGATCAGCAGCAGCGTCGCCAGGCCCACTGCCGCCACCGAAACGAACATCGAACGCCAGCCGACCATCTGCCCCAGCTTGGTCACCAGCGGGACGCCCGCAACATTGGCTACCGACAGCCCGAGCATGACCCAGGCGATGGCCCGGCCGCGCATGCTCGCCGGCACCAGGCTGCCTGCCAGCACACCGGCCAGGCCAAAGTACGCGCCGTGCGGCAGGCCCGCCAAGAAGCGGGTGACCAGCATCGTGCCGTAGTCGGGTGCAAAGGCTGAAGACAGGTTGGCCACGGTGAAGAAAGCCATGAGCAGCAGCACCGCCCGCTTGCGCGGCATCTTCGCGGCCAAGGCAGTGAGCACCGGGGCGCCGACCACCACGCCGATGGCGTAGGCGCTGATCATCAGGCCCATCTGCGAATTGGAGACATTCAGGTCTGCGGCGCCTTCCTGCAGCAGACCCATCATTGAAAATTCGGTCACGCCAATGCCGAAGCCGCCCATGGCCAGGGCGATAATGGCAAGCAGCAGCGGGGAGCCCGAAAGGTATTTGCTGGGCGAAGAAGTAGTCAAGTAGTTTTTTCCCTTGGAAGTCAGGTGGTTTCACGGCTTCATCGACGCCTGGTTCCATCGTAGTAGCCAGCCTCGCACCGCAAAATCACCAATCCCACAGATTTCTGTGGCACTGTTGAATTCCAATGTCCAAAACATCACATGGCCGATTATCGGCGGCTCGAATACTAGCGCGGCTGTTCGTCATCCTCGCTAGCCTTTGCCTTGCCGCCTTGATGGCGTTTCACCAGCTCATCCCCGACGTCGCAGGTTTGGGGCTCGTCATTGACAACCTCGCCCCGTGGCTCGGACTGGGCCTTGCGCTGCTGCTGATCCTGGCCATCGGCTCCGGCGGTCGTGGTACCTTCATCACACTGCTGGTTCCCGCCCTGGTCTGGGGCGTGCTCTTCGGCCCGGCGGCGCTTCCCGCCAAGGCAGTCGACTCCCCCGAAGCCTTGCATGTGGCCACCCAGAATGTGCACCAGGATGCCGTGCAGTCGGCGAAGACCTTGGCCGATTCCGGTGCCGATGTCATCACCCTGCAGGAACTGGGAAGCGGACAGATCGAACAGGTGACCAAGGCGCTGAAGAAGAGCCACCCGCATTTCTATTCGGTCAGCACCGTGGGCGTATGGAGCAAGTACCCGCTGTCCAACCCGCAGCCGCTGGATCTGGGGCTGGGATGGAACCGCGCGCTGCGCATCGACATCGCCACCACTGCTGGCCCGGTCCGCTTCTACTCGGTCCATGCTGCCTCCGCCCGGCCGATGGCCCATGGCGAACGCGACACCATGCTTGAAGCCCTGGGCAGCTACCTGGCCAACGACGGTTCGGCCCGGATCATTGCCGCCGGCGACTTCAACGCCTCGAACACCGACAGGCATTTCGCTCCCGTGGCCCGCCAGCTCGACCAGGTCCCCTATACCGGGTGGGGGCTGCCGATGACTTGGCCGCGCACCCCGTTCCCGATGCTCAGCATCGACAACGTGCTGACTCGCGGCGCTGGCGAAGCCTCGATGGAGCGCATCGCCGCCGGCGATTCGGACCACTATGCGCTGCGCGCGTCGGTGCTGCTGGCCGGCGGCTAGCTCAGACCGGTTTGGCGCAGGGTGATATTGATCCGCCCTGCCGCCAGCGGGCAGCGCGCCGGGGCTGTTCCCGGGAAGACTTTTGTCACCGCGTGGTAGGCGAAGCGCGAGGCCCCGTCGAAGACGAACAGGTCTCCGGAAGCCAGCCGCACATCCTGCCACGGCTGGTTGCGGTTCACGTTGTTGCCCAGCCTGAAGTTTGCCGAATCCCCGATGGACAGGGACACCACCGGGGCGTTGATCTTCTCATCCGCATCCTGGTGCATACCCATGACGGCGTCGATGTCGTAGTAGTTCACGATCGCCGCATCCGGGGTGTATCCGGCGGCTTTCTGCGCGTCTCCTGTGGCGTCGAAAACCGCGCGCCGCCCCAAGTCAACCAGCCATTGCTCCATGGGCGCAACAGGCGCCCCGTTGATGTCATCGGCGGTGCGCGAGTATCCGGAGGGGTTCCAATGCCAGCCAAGGCACAGGCTTTGAACGCTCATCGGGTTCTGGTTGATCAGCGTCTGGTGGGGCGGGACAGGACCTCTGCCCCATTCGAAGAACCTGCGGGCAATCCACGCTTGGGCTTCTTCGCTGAGCCAGTGGGGATAATGCCATGCACCGGAGCGAAGCTGCACCGGCTCGCGCGGCAGCGCGCTGTCGTCGAAGAGCGATTCCATCGTTAATATTTTCGCGGGCCTAGGGCTCTTCAGACACGTCGAGAGCCAGCAGCATCTTCGTATTTCGACTGATTTCTTCGGTGCCCAATGAAGCCCAACCCTGCGCATTCTTTGTCATCTGCTTGGCCAAGCGCAGTTCACGCATGGTCAAGGGACGGCTGTCCAGCTTGCGCTGAGGGTCGTGGATCACAAACAGGCCGTCTCTGGGAATCAAATACGGTTTTTCGTGCGTGGCCGCAATGCCATTGGTGTTCATGGGTGTCACCGCCTTCAGGCTCCTTATAGTACGTCGTTTCGGAGCCAGATTTCCTGCCTCAACATCTACACTTCACTGTATGGCATTGGTCTGCATCATTCCCTGTACTCATTGGATCAATGGATGGTTTCTCAGACTCTTTTCGGTGCCCGTCATCAGCATCGACGCAGTGGAGCATACAGGGGTGTGGGGCAAATCCAGCAGTTTCGAGATCGCTGATCCGTCCTCTCGGATTTCGGTCGGAGCACGCTATCGCGGCAGCAGCCAAGTCCTCGGCAGGCTGGAACTTCAGCTGCAGCTTGAACAGGTGGAATCAATGACCCTCCGGGCACGCAACGGCCTGCTCAACCATGAGCCGTTCAAGCTCAGCGTGATCTCGCAAGAATGTGGAAATCCCCACTAATCCCAAGCCAAAGAATCCACTAACAGGACTTTTTACGCATCGGTACGTAGGATCATGGGCATGGCAACATTTCAGGTTGTAGGCGAAGCACTCGTAGACATCGTCAATTCGGTGGCCCACCCCGGCGGTTCCCCGCTCAATGTAGCGGTAGGACTGGGACGCCTGGGCCACGAGGTCACCTTGCAGACCGGCATCGGCGATGACGAGAACGGCCGCAAAATCATCGAGCACCTCACCGAATCACATGTCAGCCTCGCCCAGCGCTGCGTCAGCGAAGAAGCCACTGGCCGCGCGACCGTCAACCTGGGCGACTACGGCGACGCCACCTACGAATTCGACCTGAACTGGTCCCTTGACTCGCTGGAAACCACCGACGCCCAGTTCCTCCACACCGGTTCCATCGCCGCGTTCTCCAAGCAGAGCGCCAGCCGAATCCAGGAACTGTTCACGACATCCCCGGCGCACCAGCTGCGCAGCTTCGACCCGAATCTGCGCCCGGCGCTGGCCGAAAAGCGCCGCATCGTGATTTCCCGGCTTGAGAAGTTCTATGCCCTGAGCCATGTGGTCAAGCTCAGCCACGAGGACGCCCTGTGGCTGTACCCGGGGTGGGACACCGCCCGCGTGCTGGGCCACATCTTGGATTTCGGCGCCAAGATCGCCGTGATGACCTTCGGCGTGCAGGGCGCCGAGCTGCGCACCGACCGCCACGAGGTGGCCCTGCCCTCCCTGGCAGTGCACGTCGCCGACACGGTGGGCGCCGGAGATGCCTTCATGTCCGGACTGCTGCACGCAATAGCCTCTGGACCACTGCATTCAGCGCTGCTGGATGACGCCCCGATGCACGAGGCCGACCTGGAGACGGCGGTGCAGATTGCCACCGCGTCTGCGGCCCTGACCGTGCAGCGCACCGGCGCCAACCCGCCGAGCCTCGAAGAACTCACCGGACTGATGACGACGCACCGCTAACTCGCTGGTGGCGTTATGATCATGTGATGCACCAGAAGTTCGGCAGCAGTGCGCGCTTCTTCGATGCGTCTTTGACATCTCGTCGCATTCCAAGGATGGCCCATGAGCTCTAAGGTTCCCGCCGCGGACAACACGCTGAAGATCCTGCGTCTTTTAGCGAGCCGCAAGACCCCCACCCCCGCAGCGATGATCGCCACGCTGCTGGATCTGCCGCGTTCCAGCGTCTACCAGCTGCTCAACGTCATGCTGGAGCATGGGTTTATCGCGCACTACCCGGAGGACAAGGCCTACGGGCTGGGCGTCTCCGCCTTTGAACTATCCAGCGCCTACACCCGACAGGAGCCGATGGCCCGGCTGGGCGCCCCGCTGATTGCGCAGCTGGTGGATAAGATCGGGGAAAGCGCCCACCTGGCGGTGCTGCACGGCGCCGATGTGCTCTACATCGTGGAGGAACGCGCCAAGGGCCGGCCCTCGCTGGTCACCGATGTGGGCGTGCGTCTGCCATCGCACCTGACTGCCTCCGGCCGCGCCATCCTGGCTTCGCTGCCCAAGAGCCAGGTCCGCGCCCTGTATCCAAGCTCTGCGAGCTTCACCAGCCGCGATGCGCCCACCGCAATTTCCAGCTATTCGCACCTGCGCCGCGAGCTGGACCAGACTGCCCAGCGCGGCTATGCGGTGGAGCGCGGGGATGTCACCACCGACTTCTACTCGCTGGCGGTAGACATCAAGGACGCCAACGGCTGGCCCGTGGCAGCGGTGGCAGTCACCTTCCTTTCGGACCGCATTCCGGAGGAAAAGTGGGATCAGCTGATCGCCCCGATCCGCGCCACCGCAGCGCAGCTGACCGCCCGCGTCCACGGCCGCCGCGCGTAAGTCTGAGATACCGGACAGCTCTGGGTAAATTCCCGTACCTAAACCCTCGATCATGGCGAATGATGGATATCAAGTTAGCCACGTTACATCGAAGGATCAAAGATGAGCCACGAACCACGAGTTGTCCGCGCACCACGCGGCACCGAACTGACCGCCAAGTCCTGGGCCACCGAAGCCCCGCTGCGCATGCTGATGAACAACCTCGACCCAGAGGTTGCCGAGCACCCAGACTCCCTGGTGGTCTACGGCGGCACCGGCAAGGCAGCCCGCTCCTGGGAAGCCTTCGACGCCATCGTCGACACCCTGAAGAACCTGGAAGAGAACGAAACCCTGCTGGTCCAGTCCGGGAAGCCAGTCGGCGTCTTCAAGACCAACAAGTGGGCACCACGCGTACTGATCGCCAACTCGAACCTCGTGGGCGACTGGGCCAACTGGGAGCACTTCCGCAAGCTTGAGGCCGAGGGCCTGATGATGTACGGCCAGATGACCGCTGGTTCGTGGATCTACATCGGCACCCAGGGCATCTTGCAGGGCACCTACGAAACCTTCGCGGCAGTTGCCAAGAAGCGCTTCAACGGCACCCTGGCCGGAACCCTGACCCTGACCGGCGGCTGCGGCGGCATGGGCGGCGCCCAGCCACTGTCCGTCACCCTGAACGGCGGCGCCGTGCTGATCGTGGACGTGAACGAGTCCCGCCTGCGCCGCCGCGTTTCCAAGCGCTACCTGGACGAGGTGGAGCTGGATCTGGACAAGGCACTGGAAAAGGTACTGGCAGCCAAGGCCGAAGGCCGCGCACTGTCCGTGGGCTACGTCGGCAACGCCGCCGAGGTCTTCCCGGCACTGCTCAAGCGCCACCAGGCCGGCGAGTTCACCATTGACATCGTCACCGACCAGACCTCGGCCCACGATCCGCTGAGCTACCTGCCGACCGAATACACCATCGACCAGTGGGATGCCGAAGCCAAGGCAGATCCCATCGGCTTCACCAAGAAGGCCCAGGCAGCCATGGCAGCCCAGGTCCAGGCAATGGTTGAGTTCCAGGATGCCGGCGCAGAGGTCTTCGACTACGGAAACTCGATCCGCGACGAGGCCCGCAAGGGCGGCTACACCCGCGCCTTCGAATTCCCAGGCTTCGTTCCTGCCTACATCCGCCCGCTGTTCTGCGAGGGCCTTGGCCCATTCCGCTGGGTTGCACTCTCCGGCGATCCAGAGGACATCCGCGTCACCGACGAGGCTCTGAAGGAACTGTTCCCAGAGAACGAGCACCTGCACCGCTGGTTGGATGCAGCAGCTGAGAAGGTCGAGTTCGAGGGCCTGCCGGCACGTATCTGCTGGCTGGGCTACGGCGAACGCCACAAGGCTGGCCTGCTGTTCAACAAGCTGGTTGCCGAGGGCAAGGTTTCCGCACCGATCGTGATCGGCCGCGACCACCTCGACTCCGGTTCGGTGGCCTCGCCATACCGCGAGACCGAATCCATGAAGGACGGCTCGGACGCAGTCGCCGACTGGCCGCTGCTCAACGCCCTGACCGCCACCAGCTCCGGCGCTTCGTGGGTCTCGATCCACCACGGCGGCGGCGTAGGCATGGGCCGTTCGATCCACGCCGGCCAGGTTTCGCTGGCCGACGGCTCCGAGCTGGCTGCAGCCAAGCTTGAGGCGCTGCTGACCAACGACCCAGGTATGGGCGTCATCCGCCACGTGGATGCAGGCTACGAGCGCGCCGTCGAGGTTGCCGAGGAGCGCGGCGTGGTCATCCCAATGCGCCGCAGCGCAGCCGACGCCAAGTAGTCAAGGCCGCATAACGCTAGTCCCTCGCCGGACTTAAAACCGGGCTGGTCGAACACCACACGGTTCGACCAGCCCAGAACCTTTTTAACTGAATGATCCCAGCGGCGGCTATGGCTTGCGGGTTTCAGCGCTGATGAACCAGGCCTGCTGCTCCAAGGCGGCAATGTATTCATGGAGGATATCCGCCGTGGTCGGATCCGCCTCGTCCACCGGGTCGTGAACTTCGCGCATCACACCCACCGTGGTTTGCAGGGCCTTGACGACCATGTCCACCGCGTTGGTGGTGAGGATTTCGGTATTGATCGGCTGTTCGATCTTGCTGTACTTCGCCACCGTTGCCGCCATCCCGTCCGGGGTGGCATGCAGTGCGCGCATGCGCTCGGCGATCTCGTCAGATCCACGCCGTGCAATATCCACGATCTCGTCCAGGTTCTGGTGAAGGTCGCGGAAGTTGGGGCCGACCACATTCCAGTGGATCTGCTTGCCCACCAGCTGCAGGTCCAGCAGGTTGACCAGTACCGACTGCAAGGCGTCACGCAGCTCGGCGGTGGCCATGAAACCATGTTCTGCATTCTCCCGGGCTGTTTTATGCGCCGGCGTACTCGATGTTTTCGACATGCTCTTCCTCTCGTTGCTGAGTCAGGACGCTTTCGACGCTACCCAGATTGCACGGCGCTTGGCACCTTTCCATCCGTTCGTTCGGGAAACACTCAGAAAAGGCTGGAGGGCCTCTTGCGAGGCCCTCCAAGTCACTAGTTTGCTGTATTCGGATTAGAGATCTGCGTCGGTTCCACCGTGCAGATGATCAAGCTTGCTTGGCCCTGCCACGAATCGAAAGAATCCCCAGCACATGGCCAGCATGGCCCAGATGGCGCCGAGCCACAGCGGTGCGGTATCAGTTGGACCGCTGTGCGGCACGATGTAGATGAATGCAAGGAACAGCATGGCGATCAGCGCTCCGCCGATGACCAGTCCCATTCCTCCGCGCTTCTTGTGCGGCATAGCTACTCCTTGAATAGGGTCGCCCGCCGTGCCTGGGCGACGCTAGAAATGAGGGATGGGGTACCTTTTCATCCAGCCTCCCGGGTGCCGTTTCCCACCAGATCTTCCTCGTGGTGAACCTAGGATACGCCGAATACATCACAGTTGCATTGCATATTTTGGACACTCAGCGGCCTCTACGGTTGCAGCGGCGGCCGCCCACGGCTCGCTCCCAGCGCTGCCTAGCGCAGAACTTCGTTTTCGTTGAATCCACCCAGGTGCACCGCGGGCAGATCGTCTCCGATGGCGTCACCCTGCGCCTTGACCGGCTGGCGGACGACATCATGGTGCCCACCCGCACCTTCGCAAAAATAAGCGAAGAGGCCGAGGCGGCCTATGCGTTCTGAACCTCACACGTAAACAGCCTTATCCGAGATGATTTTGCGGGGAAGATCGGCCACCATGGAAGTATCAGCACTTCCCCGCATCAACAGAAGGATGAGCATGAATAAGAGCACGACGACCCGCCTGATCGCCCCGATTGCAGCAGGACTGCTCATGCTTTCGCTCTCCGGCTGCGTCAGCATCGAGCAGAAGCCCAGCGAAGAAACCGCTTCGGCCTCGCCGTCGCCATCCATTGATGCTTCAGTCACCCCCAGCCCAAAGGCCACCGACGGCACGGCGACTCCCAGCGGCAATGTCCCCAAGGAAACTGCCTCCGGGGACAGCTTCCAGCAGTCTTTCGAAACCATCTTGAAGCACGCCACCAAGACCAAATGCGCAGGCAATGACACGATCGACGCCAATGGCAAGATCCTGTTCCTGATCGGCGACTGCAGGGACATCAAGATCACCGGCACCGGCAACATGATCGTTTCCAACCACATGAAGTCCCTGGAAATCACCGGCGCTGGAAACATCGTCGCGGTGAAGTCGCTGCGCGAGGTCAACGTCTCCGGCATGGGCAATACCGTCGGATGGCGCAGCGGCGACACCACCGCCAAGGACACCGGGGATTCAAATGCCCTGGGCAAGGATGCGCTGGCTGGCGTTCCGCTGGATTTCTAGCAGCTTCCAGCACCGCGCAGACATGGCAAGTCTGGGATCTCAGACAGATGACGAATAATTGCCAAGCATAAACTCCGGGACTGCCGAACAATTGAATTCAAGAGAACTTGACCAATTGAACGGATGAACATGCCTACGCAGCTTGCCACCGAAGTAACCCTCAGCCTGTCCGGCGCGACCGCAGAAGACGTCATCGCCGTCGCCCGCAACAACGCCCACATCACCATCGACCCTGCAGTGCTCACCGAGCTGGCAGCGGTCCGCGCCCACATCGACGCACTGGCATCCGCCGAGACCCCGGTCTACGGCATCTCCACCGGCTTCGGCGCATTGGCTACCCGCCACATCGCCCCTGAAGACCGCGCCAAGCTGCAGCGTTCGCTGATCCGCTCCCACGCCGCTGGCATGGGCGCCCCAGTAGAGCGCGAAGTAGTCCGCGCACTGATGTTCCTGCGCGCCAAGACCCTTGCTTCGGGCCGCGCCGGCGTCCGCCCGGTCGTGCTTGAAACCATGGTCGGCCTGCTCAATGCAGGCATCACCCCAGTGGTCCGCGAATACGGTTCGCTGGGCTGCTCGGGCGACCTGGCTCCGCTGTCGCACTGCGCACTGGTGCTGATGGGCGAAGGCGAAGCCACCGACGCCGAAGGCAATATCCGCCCGGTTCCAGAGCTGTTCGCAGAAGCTGGCCTGACCCCGATCGAGCTTGCAGAGAAGGAAGGCCTGGCGCTGGTCAACGGCACCGACGGCATGCTCGGCCAGCTGGTCATGGCGCTGGCAGACCTCGATGAGCTGCTGGACATTGCAGATGCCACCGCAGCGATGAGCGTCGAAGCTCAGCTGGGCACCGACCAGGTCTTCCGCTCGGAGCTGCACGAGCCACTGCGTCCGCACCCAGGCCAGGGCCGCAGCGCACAGAACATGTTCGCCTTCCTCGCCGGCTCCCCGATCGTCGCTTCGCACCGCGAGGGCGACGGCCGCGTACAGGACGCCTACTCGCTGCGCTGCTCCCCACAGGTTGCCGGCGCCGCCCGCGACACCATCACCCACGCACGCCTGGTCGCCACCCGCGAACTGGCAGCTGCCATCGATAACCCGGTAGTGCTGCCAAGCGGCGAAGTCACCTCCAACGGCAACTTCCACGGCGCACCTGTCGCCTACGTGCTGGACTTCCTGGCCATCGCTGTTGCAGACCTCGGCTCCATCGCCGAGCGCCGCACCGACCGCATGCTGGACCCAGCCCGCTCCCGCGATCTGCCAGCCTTCCTGGCCGATGATCCAGGCGTTGACTCCGGCATGATGATCGCCCAGTACACCCAGGCCGGCCTGGTTGCAGAGAACAAGCGCCTGGCAGTTCCTGCCAGCGTTGACTCTATCCCTTCTTCCGCAATGCAGGAAGACCACGTTTCCCTGGGCTGGCACGCTGCTCGCAAGCTGCGCACCGCCGTAGCGAACCTCCGCCGCATCCTTGCAGTGGAAATGCTGATTGCCGGCCGCGCCCTAGACCTGCGTGCCCCATTGAAGCCAGGCCCAGCTACCGGTGCCGTGCTCGAGGTACTGCGCAGCAAGGTTGCCGGCCCAGGACAGGACCGCTTCCTCTCCGCCGAACTGGAAGCAGCTTACGAGCTGCTGGCTGACGGCTCGGTCTACAAGGCTCTCGAAGCTCACCTGCCTGCATAACCTGCAGCGCAGGCCGCCGCAAGGCGTCGTCACGCGTCCCCGAAGAACCCACCGGTTCTTCGGGGACGTTCTTTTAACCATTTTTCGCCATGTCTTCGAGATCACCTTTTCACCCACTTGTAAATAACCCGCGCCTGCAACTATTGTTATTGCAAGAAACAAATACGCGCTATACAAGCTTGAAAAGGAGAGCATCGTGCCGCTTGCACTTCTAGCCCTTGCCACCGGAGCGTTCGGAATTGCCACCACCGAATTCGTCATTATGGGCCTGCTGCCACAGGTAGGTGCAGACTTCGGCGTCTCGGTGCCCACTGCAGGATGGCTGGTCACCGGTTATGCCTTGGGCGTCATGTTCGGAGCCCCGATCACCACTGTCCTGGGAACTAAAATCTCCCGCAAGAAAATGCTGCTGGGCCTGATGGGCCTATTGATCATTGGCAACATTGTCTCGGCCTTGGCACCGACTTTCGGCATCATGCTTGCCGGGCGCATCATCGCTTCCCTGGCTCACGGCTCCTTCTTCGGCATCGGCTCGGTGGTTGCCGCCGAATTGGTGGCGCCGGAAAAGAAAGCTGGAGCCATCGCCATGATGTTCACCGGCTCTACAATTGCCAATGTCATCGGAGTCCCGGCAGGAACCTTCCTCGGCCAAACTGCCGGGTGGCGAACTACCTTCGTGATGGTCGCAGTGATCGGCCTGATCGGAATGCTCAGCGTCGCCAAGCTGGTGCCGGAAATGCCAAAACCACAGAATGTTCGAGTCAAGAACGAGCTGGCGGCATTCCGCAGCATTCAGGTGGTTCTGGCCATGGCCATGACAGTGCTCGGCTTCGGCGGAGTATTCGCGGCCATTACCTACATTGCACCGATGATGACCCAGGTGGCAGGATTCCAAGAATCGTCAGTTACTTGGCTGATGGTGGTCTTCGGCCTAGGTATGGTTGCGGGCAACTTGATCGGCGGAAAGTTCGCCGACCGCAAGCTCATGCCAATGCTCTTTACAGCCCTTGGCGGATTGGCACTAGTACTGGCCCTCTTTACCTTCCTTGCCGACATCAAGCCGATCGCAGTGCTCTCCATCTTCCTCATCGGCGCCCTGGGCTTCGCCACCGTCCCGCCGCTGCAGAAACGCGTTCTGGACTACGCTCACGGTGCACCGACCCTGGCCTCGGCAGCAAATATCGGGGCCTTCAATCTGGGCAACGCACTGGCGGCATGGCTCGGAGGCATGACGATTTCCGCGGGACTGGGACTGACTTCCGCAAACATGGTCGGCGCAGTTTTGGCCGCATCAGCCCTCGTCCTCGCGATCGTGTCCCAGCGACTTGAAATCCGCGAGCACAACTCCTCGACGGCCAACCCGGTAGAGGCAGAACTTCACCCCGCCCACGCTTAATCCTCAACAGAACATATTCAGGGAGAAAATCATGAACCACGCAGCACCGTTGACCACCAAAGATGCCGAGACCCTCATCAATGCAGCACGCGCCGCTGCAGCCCAGGCCGAAGTCCCTGTCAGCATCACGGTCCTAGACGCAGGCGGACACCTGCTGGCCTTCCGCCGAGATGATCGAGCATTGCTCATCTCCGGTGAAACCAGCACGGCCAAGGCCTACACCGCTCTTCAGCTGAACTCGGCCACCGCTGAACTCACCGAACTGGTGAAGCCCGAGGGACCATTCCATTCCCTGCCGACAGCGCTTGGCAAGCCATTGCTGTTCATCGGCGGCGGCATCCCGGTACACCGAGACGGCGTGCTCATCGGTGCCATCGGCCTAGGCGGAGGCTCCCCGGAACAGGACCACGGATTCGCTGAAGCTGCGTTGCGCGCACTGTAGCTCGACCAACCGCGGCTGTGGGAGTGATAGCTGGCACCATCTTGCCCCGCAATCAGGGTGGAAGCGTACACTTGATGTTCGAAAGACTACGCATCACCCAAGGACGTCTGACGCCATGCAACGCACCATGTTCAAATCAAAGATCCACCGGGCTACCGTGACCCAGGCTGATCTGCACTACGTAGGTTCGGTCACCGTTGACTCGGATCTGCTCGCAGCCTCGGACATCCTGCCTGGTGAATTGGTCAGCATCGTAGACATCACCAACGGTGCACGCCTTGAGACCTACACGATTGCCGGAGAGCCAGGCAGCGGCGTCATCGGAATCAACGGCGCCGCGGCGCACCTGGTGCACCCGGGCGATTTGGTGATCCTGATCAGCTACGCGCAGATGGAGGATGCCGAAGCACGCAGCTACGTCCCCAGCGTGGTGCACGTGGATGCGGAGAACAAGATCATCCACCTGGGCGACGATCCTGCAGTGGCCATCGGCGACGACGTGATGACCCCGCCTTTTGCACAGATCACCGGCCACTAGCCAAATTTTCCTAGACCGCCGGCCCCATCATTGATGGGGCCGGCGGTTTTTTGGCGTTCAGGCCCGGAAATCATTCTCAGGGCACCCCTGCCAGTTCTTCGACAGATAGCCGACAATGTCCAGCGCGGCGCCAATGGGATAGTGCCTGTCATAGCGCCCATAGACATCGATGATCGCCCGGTTCAACGCCTCCTGGAAAAACGAGCACACCGCCTCGTGGCGCCATACGGCCATGGCAAGTTCCATCAGCTCAGCGTAGGTCAGTTCCAAACAGCGCTGCATGCGCAGTTCGTGGGCGATGCTCCACACCACTTCGCGGGTCAGTTCATGCCCTCCTCCGCAGTCGCACCATTCGATCCCCTTGCTGGGCAGCGCCCACACCCACGAGGTGCCTACCCTCGGAGTTTTCCCCTGCCGCCGAGGCTCGGGGTTCTGATTCATTGCGCTCATCGTGCCTCCAATCTCCTCGATCTTGGCAATTGCTTTCAGAGCTTCCACACTGAGGTGGATTCGAACACAACTTGAGCATACTACTTAATCTCGAATATATCTTCGAATAAAAGATTTCTCTTTCAAACCCGCCTCCGCCGAGAAGCGACAAACTCGTTAGCGCAGCGTCCAAGAACTCCGTGAGAGCTGGCGGAGCCATTTGTTCCATGCCTAGAATCAAGCCCAAGGACTGCTTGATGACGCAGTTGTACCTTTTGGGCAGGAGAAGCGGTTGGCCAAGCATAGTCGCCCCGATGACAGGCCCGGGGCTCCTGATCGGCAATGGAATGAGCTGCTCCAGGAAACGCGGGTCATGCAGACCGGGATCCAAATCCTGGCCGCATTCTTGGTGGTGCTGCCCTTCCAAACCCGTTTCCAGTTGTTGACCCGAGGCGAAGAAAACGTCTATTTCGTCCTTCTTGCAGCGTCAGCACTGCTCATTGTGCTGCTTCTCGTTCCGGTGGCCATCCACCGGCACTTTTTCGGCCAACGGCTCAAACCCGAGATTGTGCGCGTGGGACACCACATCGTTAAATCAGTGGGAATGTGCGCCGGCCTTTTAATCGCCGGATGCGTCTGGTTCGTCGTTCACGTGCTTCGCGGCTGGCAGACATCTCTGTTGGTCGGCGGTTCGCTCATGGTTGTCACCATCTTTTTGCTCATCGTCATGCCGTATCTCATCAAGCCGTCATGGGTTGCAGGAACCGACTACCGCGATCAGGCGGCGGATGACAGCGAATCCACGTAGCGAAGTATGATCCGCATGGGAAGCACCCTGATACATCTTGGAAGTCCGCGGGAAACGGAACGTGCAACGTGCAGGGCCCAGCGATTGCGTCGCTGCACCGAGGCGGTCAATTCATAGCCGAATAGTTCCCGCACGCGCGCCGGCAGCTGTGCGATCGTGACATCGCGCATCAGCGGAAGGCCTAGCCTGATCCACCAGGGTGCCTGGGTGCCGGCAAAAAGCGCCTCGGCCTGCGCCTTGACCGAGGCGCTCACGCTCAGCTTTTCAAGGTAGGCAGAATAGTATTCGTCGAAGGCGGCCTCATCTTCCGGCCAATAGTCAACTGGCATCTGCAGGGCGTCGCCCAGGCGCGCGTACTGCTGGTAGAGCTCATTGCCGGCCTCAACGCTCCACCATGGGAGCACCTGTGCGCCGATCACCCGTGCAGAGTCGTAGAGCGTCGCCGCCACCCAGAGCTGAAGCCTCGGGTCGAAGGCCGAATAGGCAGGCTCCCCCGAATCCCGGTCCCGTGAGCCGTGGATGGGTCCATGAACGCGGTCCACATGCTCGATAATCTTGCGCTGCTGTTCTTCGGTGCCGTTGCTCAGCGCGTAGATGTAGTCCAGGGTATGCAGTAGCCGGGACAGGGGATTGGCGGCGAAGTCCGAATGCTCGGCTACGGCCCGCCCTACCTGAGGGTCGGCCAGCTGCAGCAGTATGGCCCGGCCGGCCCCGAGGAGTAGGGCCGCTTCCGGGGCAACTTTTGCTAGCCGGTCTCGTTCTCGTCCCACATTCAGCACCCTACGCCCGGAAGGCCCATCAATTATTTCTTGCGGTTCGTTGAACCAGCAGTTTCAAAGAGTTCGGGGTGGCGGCTGAGTTCCAAGCGCGTGCGGCGCAGGTGCCCGTACATCAGCCGCCCCGCCTCATCCGCGTCACGGTGCTTGAACGCCTCGACTAATAGTTTGTGCTCGTAGTGCGTCATCTGCAGGCCTTCCCAACCGATCAACCGGGTGTAAGCGCGCCGATAGTGGTGCGTGGTGTTCCACATGCGGGTAGCCATGCTGGCCAGCTGCGGCATCTGCGCTGCACTGTAGCTCAGTCGATGAAACTTGCGGTCAAGGTCCAGGTAGTCTTCCACGTTCCCTGCCTGTTCGATCTGCGCTTCCAGATCGACCAGCTGCGCGATGAGCTCGTCGCTGAAGTTCATGACCGAATGGCGCAGCAGCAGCGGCTCAAGCTGCTCGCGAATCAGATAGGTTTCGGTGCATTCGGCCAGATCGAGGCTCGAAACCCAAGCCCCGGTATTGGCTACCAGCGTCACCAGTCCATCGGATTCGACAATGCGCAGTGCTTCACGCACCGGCAGCCTGCTCACGCCGAAGTCCTCTGCCAAGAGTTCCTGCCGGATGCGCTCCCCCGGAATGCGGATCCCAGCAAGGATTTCACTGCGCAACCGGTCGGCGATCTGTTGGCTCACTGCCGCGCGGCCGGAGGTTGGGGCAGAATTCTTGGTCATGGATCCATTCTAGGGACTGCGGTGGTAGACGGCAGGCAGGCATCAGCCAGCCATGAACAGCCCGCCGTTGACATGCACTACTTCTCCCGTGACAAATGAAGCCGCATCGCTGGCAAGGAATGCCGCCACCGAGGCTACTTCGCCGGGCTGTCCAAAGCGCTGCAAGGGAGTCGACTCGAGCATGGCGTCTCCACGCTGGGCCACCAGGTCTTTCACCATGGAGGTGGCGATGGTTCCAGGGGATACCGCATTGACCCGAATTCCCTTCGGCCCGACCTCATGCGCCAGCGAGCGCACCAAGGCGATCAGCCCCGCCTTGCTCGCGGCATAGGCGGCGTGCTCTTTGCTGCCGCGGTGCCCGGCGAGCGAAGCGAACGCGGTAATGCTTGCGCCAGCGCCCATGCGGACCAGTGCTTCGCGCATCAGCGAGAATACCGCGTCGAGATTGATTTGCTGCACTCGGCGCCACTGCTCATCGCTGGTGTCCGCCACCGCCGACTGCGGGTAGATTCCAGCCACGGGAAAGAGCATGTCCAACTGCCCGTCTCCCGCCGCAAGCGCAACCGACTTCGCAATCATTTCCGGGTCGCTGGCATCCCCTGCCAGCAGCGTCAACTGCCCCTCGGCATGCTCCAGCCCCTGCGCCATCCGCTGCAGGGCTTCCATGCTCAGGTCCTGCGCGACGACCCGGGCGCCGGCGTGCAGCAGCAGGGCAACCAGCTCGCTGCCGATGCCGCCTGAGGCGCCGGTGACCAGTGCATTGCTGCCGTTGAAATCGTAGTTAATTGTTGCGTTCATTTAGTACCAGTCTCCTTGTACGGTCAGTCCGCCATCGGCCATCAACAGGTGGCCGGTGACATAGGACGAGTCATTTGTGGCCAAGAAATGGATGACATTGGCAATTTCTTCTGGCTTGGCGAAGCGGCCCAGCGGTGTTCTCGCTTCGATTCCTTCGGTGCGCAGTTTTCCCTGCTCGATGAGCACATCGGTGAAGGGCGTGCGCACATATCCGGGTCCTACCGCGTTCACGCGGATGGACTCGGACGCCCATTCGACGGCCAGGGTGCGTGTCAGCCCGGCGATCGCCGACTTGGCGGCGGTGTAGTTGGCACGCCCCGGCATTCCGGCGAGCGCCGCCACCGAGGCCAGGTTCACGATGCTTCCCTGCCCGCTGGCGCTCAGCAGCTTCCTTGCCGCCTGAGATACACGGAAGGTCCCATGGACGTGGATGTTCATCACTGACCCGAACTCTTCCTCGGTCATGTCTGCCGAGGGTGCCGGGCGCGCAATGCCAGCCGAATTCACCAATGCGTCGATGCGCTGTTCCCTTGAGGCAATGTCCTCGAAGGCCTGGGCTACCGACTGCGCGTCGGCCACGTCGATGAACAGGGCTCGCGCCGCCGGGCCAAGATCCCGGCTGGCTCGCTGGGCGGCGGCCAGGTCGAAATCCAAGAGGACCACGCTTCCCCCGCATTCCACCCATTTGGACGCTGCGGCAAGGCCGATTCCAGATGCTCCTCCGGTGACCGCCATGACGTTTTCCCGTCCCATGCCCTGTCCCATGCGCCCTCGCTTCGTTTCCCATGAAATCCATTGATTGGATCCAATACTAGCTCAATTTTGAGAAGTAGTTCACTTTTTACGGTTGATTGGATCCATTTTTCTGTTTACACTCGTTCAATGACACGGATCACCGTTGCCGGTGATCCGCTCAACAAACTTCAGCGAGGAATTACCGACCATGAGTGAACGCTCCCCACTTGCACCCGCCGCACCGTGGCTGCAGATCACCTCCACCGATGAGGATTGGAACACTGCGGACCCGCAGCTTTTGACGACCATGCTGCTGCAGATGCAGATCATCCGCTCCTTTGAACAAACGGTGTTGGAACTGGCGGGCGAAGGCCTGGTCCACGGCCCAGCCCACTCGAGCATCGGCCAGGAGGGTGCGGCTGTCGGCTCGGCCATCGACCTGCGCGCCGGCGACGCCGTCAATGGCACGCACCGCGGGCACCACCAGTTCCTCGCCAAGGCCCTGGCCTACCTGTGCAGCGCGCAGGGCAACCGCATGGATCCAGCTGCCGAGCTCGGCGATGAGGTTTCACAGCTGCTGGAGCGCACCCTTGCAGAGGTCCTCGGCCTCAAGACCGGTTTCAGCGGCGGCCGCGGCGGATCCATGCACCTGCAATGGATGGAAGCAGGAGCGCTGGGAACCAACGCCATCGTCGGCGGCGGCGTGCCGCTGGCCGCGGGCAACGCGTTCGCCCAGCGCCACACCGCAGGTGCTTCAGGCAGCGATCTGAGCGTTAGCTATTTCGGCGACGGAGCCTCCAACATTGGATCCACCTTGGAAACAATGAATCTGGCCGCCGCCTGGAAGCTGCCGATGGCCTTCTTCATCGAGAACAACCTCTACGCAGTCTCCACCCATATTTCCGACGTCACCGCAGAAACGCGTCTCTCGGCCAGGGGACCTGGCTTCGGCATCACTTCCTACCGGGTCGACGGCATGGATCCATTGGCCGTCTACCTGACCATGCAGGAGGCAGCCGAGCAGCTGCGCGCCGGTCGCGGCCCGGTGGTCATCGAAGCCGAGGTCTACCGCTACTTCCATCAGAACGGCCCGTTCCCAGGCAGCGCCTTCGGCTACCGCAGCAAGGACGAGGAAAAGGCTTGGAAGGAGCGCGACCCCATCGCCCGCACCGCGCAGGTGCTCATTGAGCGGGGCATCATGAGCGCCGACGAGATCCAGGCCATGACCGGCCGCGTCCAGGAAGCCTGCGCGGCGGCCGCGGCGGCCCTGACCGAGCAGGATCCGGGCGCCCGCGCAGGGCAGCGGCGCATCCGCCCAGAGTTGTGGCCGGATCCCAGCTTTGTCGATGTGGGCATCCGCTCGGATGCCTCGGAGCTTTCGGCAGCCAGCACCGTGGAACAGGAGGACTTCACCGGAGGCCTGACCGATCTGAAGTTTATCGACGCGGTGGCAGGGGTCATGGACGCGGCCATGGCGGCCGATGAGCGCATCGTGGTCATGGGCGAAGACGTCCACCGGCTCAAGGGCGGCACCAACGGCGCCACCAAGGGGCTGGTCGACAAGTATCCGAACCGCGTGCTCGGCACCCCGATCAGCGAGAACGCCTTCACCGGATTGGCCGGGGGCATGGCCATGGACGGCCGGCTGCGCCCGGTGGTGGAGTTCATGTACGCGGACTTCATGTGGGTGGCGGCCGACCAGCTGTTCAACCAGATCGGCAAGGCCCGCCACATGTTCGGCGGACAGGGAAACATGCCGCTGGTGCTGCGCTCCAAGGTGGCCATGGGCACCGGCTATGGCTCCCAGCATTCCATGGATCCGGCAGGCATCTTCGCCACCCAGCCGGGCTGGCGCATCGTCGCTGCCTCCACCCCCTATGACTACGTGGGCCTGATGAACACCGCCCTGGATCTGGAAGACCCGGTGCTCGTCTTGGAGCATGTTGACCTCTACGCCTCTACCGGCACCGGCCCGAGCGATGACTTCTCCTACCGGCTCCCACTGGGCAAGGCCGCCATCCGCCGCCCCGGCACCGAGCTGACGGTCCTGACCTACCTGGCCATGGTGGAACCGGCCCTGCAGGCGGCGGAATCGGCAGAACTGGATGCGGAGGTCATCGACCTGCGCTGGCTGGACCGGGCAAGCATCGACTGGGAGTGCATCGAAGAGTCCATTAAGAAGACCAACAACGTCATGATCGTCGAACAGGGCTCGGTAGGAACCGGCTACGGCGCCTGGCTTGCCGATGAAATCCAGCGCCGCTTCTTCGACTATCTGGACCAGCCGGTGCAGCGAGTCACCGGCGCCGAGGCCTCCCCGAGCATCTCCAAGGTGCTTGAACGCGCCGCCTTCGCAGGCGTCGAAGAAATCAGCCAGGGCTTCGCCCGGGCCGCGGCGAACTTGGGCCGCACCAGCAACTAGCACCAAAGGACAAAGATTTTCATGGCATCTGTCATCACCATGCCCGCCATCGTTGCCGATGCATCAAGCGCCCTGCTCGCCAACTGGTACAAGCAGCCCGGGGATACGATCCAGGCCGGCGAGCCGCTGGCCGAAATCGAAACCGAAAAAGCCACCGTGGACTATGAGTCGGAAGCCTCCGGCACCCTGGCCCAGCTGCTGGTCGCCGCGGGAGACGAGGTAGCAGTAGGCACGCCCATCGCCGTGCTGACCCAGGCAGCGGACACCGAAGAACAGGTGGCGCAGGCGCTCGCCCAAGCCGGGGCCGGGGCCGGCGCCCAGCCAGCACCCGCCGCAGCGCCGGAGGCAGCGGCTCCCCCAGCTGGCGCCGCGGGCAAGCAGGCCGAGCGCACCTTCAGTTCGCCGCTGGCCCGCCGCATGGCCCGCGAACACCGGATCGATCTGGCACAGCTGGAAGGCAGCGGCCCCTCCGGGCGCATTGTGCGCAGCGACGTCGAGAAGGCGATCGCCGCCTCAGCCCCGGCCTCATCAGCCGCGCCATCGCCCGCCGAAGCACAGCAGCCCGCAGCCGCCACGGCACCCGCCGCGGCACCATCTGCAGCCGAACTGCCTGCCGGCGCCACTCGGATCGAACTGACCAGGATGCGCAAGGCAATTGCCCGCCGATTGACCGAATCAAAGAGCACCGTCCCGCATTTCTACCTCTCCCAGGACATTGAGGTGGATGCGCTGCTGGCGCTGCGCCAGCAGCTCAAGGCGGCCAGCCCAGCGAGGATCACCGTCAACGATCTGATCCTCAAGGCGGTGGCCCACGCACTGATCGAGGTGCCGGCCGCCAACGCCTGCTGGAACGGGGGCTCCATCACCCAGTTCTCCACCGCTGACATTTCCGTGGCCATCGCCACCGACACAGGACTGGTCACCCCGGTGCTGCGAGGGGCGCAGGCCATGTCCCTGGGCGCGGTCAGCAGCACGGTGGCGGATTTCGCCGCCCGAGCCAAGAACAACGCCCTCAACCCGGCCGAACTTGCCGGCGGCTCATTTACCGTCAGCAACCTGGGAATGTTCGGCACCCAGCAGTTCACCGCCATCCTCAACCCACCGCAGGCAGGGATCCTGGCTGTCGGCGCCGCGGCACAGCGCCCGGTAGTCAAGGACGGCCAGCTGCAGGTCGCCACCGTGATGACCTGCACGCTGTCAGCCGATCACCGCGTCATGGACGGGGCCGTGGCGGCGCAGCTGCTGGCAGCGATCCAGCGAAACCTCGAGCAGCCGCTCTCCCTCTTGGTCTAAATCTTCTTCGACAATGGAGTCACCAATGAACACCGTCAATACCCCGACAGCCTCCGCTCGCAGCGTTGCGGCAGTCAACACCAAGATCATGCGCCGGCTCATGCCGCTGCTCATGCTCGTCTACGTCATTTCCTTCCTGGACCGCACGAACATCTCCATGGCCAAGGACCGGCTGGAAGCCGACCTCGGGCTCTCTGCCGCCGCCTACGGCCTAGGTGCCGGACTGTTCTTCCTGGCCTACGCGGCCCTGGAAATCCCGAGCAACATGATCATGCACAAGGTCGGCGCCCGGGCATGGATCTTCCGCATCATGATCACCTGGGGCGTCATCTCCGGCTGCATGGCACTGGTGAACAACGAGGCGAGCTTCTACATCCTGCGCATCCTGCTCGGCGCCGCCGAGGCAGGCCTCTTCCCCGGGGTCATGCTGTACCTGACCTATTGGTTCGGCAGGGACATGAGGGCCCGCGCCAACGGCTACTTCCTGGTCGGCGCCTGCATCGCCAGCATCATCGGCGGCCCGCTGGGCGGCGTGCTGCTGCAGCTGGACGGCATGGGCGGGCTGCACGGCTGGCAGTGGATGTTCATCATCGAGGCCATCCCCGCGGTGCTGCTCTCCCCGGTCATCCTGCTGATGCTGCCGAACAAGCCGCAGAACGCCAAATGGCTGACGGCTGAAGAAGCCACGGAGATCACCGAGCGCCTGGCGCGCGAGGAAGCCGAGTCCCTGGCCGCCTCCGGCACCCGATCCTTCATGGGCATCTTCAAGGACCGCACGGTGATGTTTGCGATCTTCATCAACCTGGCCCACCAGATTTCGCTGTACTCGGTCACCTACTTCCTGCCCAGCATCATCGCCAAGGCCTCGGAAACCGCAATGGCTACCTGGCTGATCGGTTCGCTGGCAGCCATTCCATGGTTCTTCGGCGCCCTGGGCGCGCTGTTCATCACCCCACAGGCCACCAAGACCCCGAACCGCACCAAGCGCGCGGTCACCGTGGGCCTGCTGGCCATGACCGTGGGCACCGTCGTGGGAGTCATCGGTGGCCCGGTGCTGGGCATGGTGGGCTTCGCGCTGGCAGGCCTGTTCTGGTTCGTGGTGCAGCCGATCATGTTCTCGGTCCCGGGCAACCGGCTTGGCGGCCTGACCCTTGCCACCGGCCTGGCGCTGATGAACACCGTGGGCATCACCGGCGGGTTCTTCGGGCCGACGGTCATGGGCTTTGCCGAAAGCGCTACCGGCAACCCGCTGGCGGGCCTGTGGTTCGCGGTGGTTCTGCTGCTGGCGGCGGTTGCCGCCTCGTTCTTCCTGCAGTTCGACCCCGCCAAGAAGCCAGGCAAGAACTAGCCATTAAAGCCATGATGCCTTGAACTGCGTTTGCCGCAGTTCAAGGCATCATGTGGTTAATCCGCGCAGGCGGTGCGCCTGCTAGAAGGGCACTCCGCTGCGCAGGATCACATTGGCGTAGGCGGTGGCTCGAGCATGACTTTGAAAATACGTCTCTAATCACCAAATGATCGTCTGGGCATTAGCACCGCGAGACCGCATCAGTCTCCTAATCGGAAACCAAGCTACTTCGAGCGAATTGGGCAGTCTTCGAAGCAAAGCAGAGTTTTGAAGACTGAATCCATACAATTGACCATAGAGAACATACCGCTAAGTAGCTGATTGAAGTCTAATTACACTATAGGAAATACCTTCAACTGAGCTGTTAGCCCCACTCACACTCGGAGAACGAAAAAACTCCATAAGTCCTCGAACGTCCTCCGCTTGCAAATTTTCTTTGTGAATTAATTTTTCAAAGTCAGTCAATAGTTTCCCGTTAAGCTCCGAATGAACTTTAAAGGAGAATATGATTTCAACCATCTCACCTGGTGCGAGTTCACGCACTACGGCAGAATAAAGACCAAGATCTTTATTCAGTGCCGCATTTTCTATTTCTCTGATATGCAATCCAGGATAAGCAGTGGGAGATGCATCTTTCGCTTCCGTAATTTCAATACCACCTACGCAATCTGCGCCACTCAACCATGCGTCTTTACCATCAGACTCACGGACACCATCCACTGGAATTTCAATAGTTCCACAAAGAAAATTCGTTCCCGAATATTCCATTTGAATATCATGCGCTGTTCCAGGCCCATTATTCCGAAGAGTCCAAATCAGATCCCAGCTACCCGGCTTGTTGTAGCGAACTTTCCACTCTGGCGACAGACTGGCATGATTCGCGCGATCTTCCACGTCACGCGCGTACTGCACTACCATAAAAGAGCACACAATAGCTCCGACAGCCGCAATTGCACTCAAAGCCGACCACGCCGGATGCTCCCAGAAGAGACGCCATCTAGTTTTGGTTAACTGACTGTCGACCCGACTAGTTTCATTATCAGAACCAAGCCTCTTAGAACTACTCGTTCGACCTTTAGCCTTCGACCTATTTTTACCACTCATTAGATAATTTATACGGCAAAAAACCGTATCGGCCAAACAATCAATTACACCATTATCAAGCTAATGACAATCTCATATATCAAGACATTCAATTCTAGATGCTAGAAGGGCACCCCGCTGCGCAGGATCACATTGGCGTAGGCGGTGGCCTCGCCGGTGCGGACCACCAGCTTGGCGTTGGTGATCTGCGCCTTGAGCTCTTCGTGGCTGATGAAGCCTGGCTCCAACCCGGCCTCGGTGCACCAGCCGTACACTGCGGTGCCCTTGGCTTCAGAGGCCAGGGTGCTGTGCTCGATGACCAGGTTGCGGGCCAGCACGTCGAGCACCGCGGTGAAGGACAGCTGGCCCTTGACCAGCGCCAGGTCGACCACCGGGGTGCCAGCCGGCAGCGGCAGGCCGTAGTCGGCGATGATCACTGTGTCGGTGTGCCCCAGGGTTGCCAAGGCGGCAAGCAGCGGAGCGTTGAGGATGTCGGTTTTCAGCACTGTGGTGCGGTCTTTCTTTAGAGGTTGTCCACGCTGCGCGGGTAGGAGGCCTGGGCCCCGTGGCCCTGCACCGTCAGCGCGGCGAATTTTCCGGCGAAGCCAGCCGCCTGCACCAGGGTGTCCCCGGCGGCAAGGCGCGCGGCCAGGGCGCCGGTGAAGGCGTCCCCGGCGCCGGTGGTGTCCACCGCCTTGACCTTCACCGCCGGCAGCTGCTGCACCGTGCCGCCCTCTGCCACCAGGCAGCCATTGGCTCCCAGGGTGATGACCACCGAGGCGATGCCGTGGGCCAGCAGCTTGGCGGCGATGGCCTCCTCAGGCTCGTCAACCGGCTGGTCTGCGCCGTCCAGCTGCGCGAGGATCAGCGCCGCCTCGTGCTCATTGGCCACCAGCGGGTTGGCCGCCAGCAGGTACCGGCGCTCCAGTTCGATCACCGGAGCCAGGTTCAGTACCACCCTCTCGGCGGCCGCGTCGATCGCGGCGCCGATGCCGGAGGCAGGGATCTCCCCCTGCAGCACCAGGATGCCGTGCAGTTCGCCGGCGGCCTTCACCGCTGCGGCATCCACGCTCGCGTTGGCGCCGGGGACCACCGCGATGCAGTTCTCCGCGCCGGCATCCACCTGGATGATCGCCACCCCGGTGTTCTCCGGGACCCGGGCCACCCGGCCCAGCTGCACGCCGGCGGCGTCCAGCTGTTCCAGGGCGATCTGTGCATTCGGATCTTGGCCGACGGCCCCGATGAATTCGGTGCGCGCCCCTGCCAGGGCGGCGGCCAGCGCCTGGTTGGCGCCCTTGCCGCCGGGAGTGAGCTGGTAGGAATCTGCAAGAACCGTTTCCCCGGGGGCCGGCAGGCGGTCCATCAGCGCGGTGATGTCGACATTGCTGGATCCGACGACGGTGACCTGGGGCTGCTCCAGGGGCTGTTCCATGAGTTCTTCCTTAGCTGCTGCGCCCGGCGGGGCGGTGGATGGGTGCTAGTTCTTTGCGTACTCGGCGATGTTCTTCGAATCCACGGTGTCAACTGCCACCTGGACGTTGGATTCGACCTCTTCGCCAGCCACTGCCTTGCTCATCAGCTGCACCGACTGCTTGCCCAGCTCTTCCGGGTTCTGCGCGATGGTGGCCAGCAGGGTGCCGTCCTTCACTGCCTTGAAGCCGTCTTCGGTGCCGTCAAAGCCGACCACCTTCACGTCCTTGCCGGCCTTGGCGCCCAGCGCCTGGATGGCGCCCAGGGCCATCTCGTCGTTCATTGCCAGCACGCCGGCGGCGTCCGGGTTGGACTGCATCAGGTTGGTGACCACGTCCAGCGCCTCGGCGCGGTCGAAGTTCGCGGTCTGCTTGGAGACGACCTTGATGTCCGGGTAGCCTGCCAAGCCCTTGGTGAAGCCCTCGCCGCGCTCGTTGGTGGCGGAGGCGCCGGGGACGCCCTCGAGCACGATGATCTTGCCCTTGCCGTCCAGCGAATCAGCCAGTGCCTTCGCAGCCTGCTCGCCGCCAGCCACATTGTCGCTGGCCACGAAGGAGGCGATCTTGGTGTTGCCCACGGAGCGGTCCACGGCAACGATCGGCAGGTTGGCCTTCACTACCGGCGCCAAGCCGGCTTCTGCGGTTTCGGTGTCCACCGCGTTGATGATCACGCCCTGCGCGCCGTTGGTGGCGGCGGTGGCCAGCTGGTTAGCCTGGGTGGCGGAGTCGTTCTGGGCGTCGACCACCGAGAGCTTCACGCCCAGGGCGTCTGCCTCGGCCTGGGCGCCGTCGCGCAGGTCGACGAAGAACGGGTTGTTCAGGGTGGAGACTGCCAGGGTGACCTGGGCTCCGTCGGCGGCGGCGTCGGTGCCGCGGTTGCAGGCTGCCAGGCCGGCGATCATGGCCAGGGACATGGATACGGCTGCGGTCTTGCGCACGATGCTCTTCATGGGGGTTCTCCTTTGAACGGGTGGGGTGTTGATGAGCGGGGTAATGACTGGCGGGGTATTTAGTGGCGGACGTTCTTGCGGCGCAGCACGTCGAAGCCCACGGCGATGGCGATCACCGCGCCGATGACTACCTGCTGCCAGAAGGCTGAAACCGAGAGCAGGTTCAGGCCGTTGCGGATCACCGCGAGCACCAGCGCACCGATCAGGGTGCCGGAGATGCGTCCGACGCCGCCGGAGAGCGAGGCGCCGCCGATGACCACCGCGGCGATGGCATCCAGCTCATAGCCGGAGGCCAGGGTGGGCTGGGCTGAGTCCAGGCGGCCTGCCAGGATCATGCCTGACAGGGCGGCGAAGACGCCGGAGATCACGAACACGGTGACCAGCACGCGCTTGACCGGGATGCCTGAAAGGCGGGCAGCCTCGGTGTTGCCGCCCACGGCGAAGGCGTTCTTGCCGATGACGGTGCGGTTCAGCACAAAGGCGGCGATCAGGCCGGAAACCACCAGGATGATAATCGGCACCGGGACCACGCCCAGGTCCCCGCCCAGCCAGGACACCGAGGCGCCGGTGGAGATGGGGCGGCCGTCGGAGATCACCAGGGTCAGGCCGCGCACCACGGTGAGCATGGCCAGCGAGGAAATGAAGGTCGGCAGCTTGCCGTAGGCGCTCATTGCGCCGGTAACCCAGCCGCAGGCCGCGCCCACCGCAAGGCCCACCGGGATGGACAGCGCATCGGGCAGGCCGGCGGTGGTGATCCAGTAGGAGGAGGCCATGGCTGACAGGGCCGCGACCGAGCCGACGGACAGGTCGATGCCGGCGGCGACGATCACGAAGGTCATGCCATAGGCCATCACCGCGATGGTGGAGACCTGGATGCCGATGTTCAGCAGGTTCGGCCCGGTCAAGAAGCGCGGGGTGGCGATGAACAGTGCCAGGCACAGCACCACCAGGCCCACCAGGGCGCCGTTGTTGGCAAGGAATGCCTTGACGTCGAAGCCCTTCTTCGGGGCAATAGCTGTGCTGCTCATTAGTTCTCTTCCATTTCGTTCTCGCGGTGCACATTGCTCACGGCCAGCGCCATGATGGAATCCTGGGTGGCCTGCGCGGTGGGGATCTCCCCGGCGATCCGGCCCTGGCTCATCACCAGCACCCGGTCCGACATGCCCAGCACTTCCGGCAGTTCGCTGGAGGCCATCAGCACGCAGCCGCCAGAGGCGGTGATTTCGTTGATCAGTTCGTAGATTTCGACCTTGGCGCCCACGTCCACGCCGCGGGTCGGCTCGTCCAGCAGCAGCACCTTGGCCCCGGCGGTGAACCAGCGGCCGAACACCGCCTTCTGCTGGTTGCCGCCGGACAGCGAGCGGATCGGGGCGTCGATGCTGCCCATGCGGATGCGCAGGCGTTCTGCCACCTGCTGCGCCCGTTCGCGCTGGCCCTTGCGGTCCACCAGGCCGCCGCGGGAGGTGGCGGCCATGGTCGCGTAGCCGATGTTCTCCGCCACCGAAGCGTCCAGCACCAGGCCCTGGGTCTTGCGGTCTTCGGGCACGTGCCCCACCCCGGCCCGGGTGGCGGCCGCCACGTCGAAGCTGGGCAGCTTCTTGCCGGAAACCAGCACGGTGCCTGAGGAGTACTTGTCGGCCCCGGCGATCGCGCGGATCAGCTCGGTGCGCCCAGCGCCCATCAGACCCGCCAGCGCCACGACCTCGCCGGGGCGCACGCTCAGCGAGACGTTCTGCAGCATGCCCTCGGAGAGGTTCTGAACGCTCAGCAGCGGCTGGGATCCAGGTTCCTGGGCCACGCGCGGGAACTGCTCGTCGATGTCGCGGCCTACCATCAGGCGCACCAGTTCGTTCTCTTCGGTGTCCGCCGGGACGGTGGCGATGAACTTGCCATCGCGCAGCACGTTAACGAAGTCGCCGATCTCAGCGATCTCGTCCAGGTGATGGCTGATGAACACCATGCCCACGCCCTGGGTTTTCAGGCTGCGCACCACGGCGAACAGGTGGGCGATCTCCGCCTTGGTCAGCGCCGCGGTGGGCTCGTCGAGAACCAGCACGCGGGCGTCCAGCGAGAGCGCCTTGGCGATCTCCACCAGCTGCTGCTGGGCCAGGCCCAGCTCGCCGACCTTGGTGTCCACATCAAGGTTCAGCCCCAGCTTGTCGAGCGCCTCGCGGGCGATCTGCCGCATGGCCCTGCGGTTGATGATGCCGAAGCGGCGCGGGACGCGGCCCAGGGTGATGTTCTCCGCGATGCTCATCGAGGGCACCAGGTTCAGCTCCTGGTGGATGGTGGCGATGCCCAGCGCCTCGGAGGCCTTGGTGTCGGGGATCTTCACCGGGCTGCCGTCCAGCAGGATCTGCCCGGAGTCCGGTTCGTGCACCCCGGCAATCATCTTGATCAGGGTGGACTTGCCGGCGCCGTTCTCGCCGAGCAGCACCGAGACCTGGCCCGCGCGGACCTCGACGGTGACGTCGTCGATGACGGTGACCGGGCCGAATGACTTGCTGACGTTCTTCAGCACGAGCAAAGCATCATGACTCATGGGTGGGCGTTCCTTCCATCTTTGCTGCACCGGTTCGCGCCCGTGACAGGGATTCTCGCTGGGTGAAGTGGCTGATAAATTCTTCTGGCTCCGGACTCTGGCCTGCCATCACCGCTGTGAGCGCGGCGACCGCAGCCCGGCCCATGCCTGACAAGTCGTGGCTGATCGTTGAAATCGGCGGGTCGTGCATGAGCATCGCGTCCACCTCGTCGAAGGTGATCACCGAGAGCTCCTGTCCGATCGCCACCCCCGCTTCCCGCCAGACGGTCAGCGCGCCGATGGCCATGGGGGCGTCGGCGATGACCACCGCCGTGGGGGCCGCCGGGTGATCCAGCAGCCAGCGCGCGCCGCGGGCGCCGGAGCCTGCCTTGAAGTCGCCGGCGAAGTGCAGGCTCTCATCGATGTCCAGGCCGTTGGCTTCCAGCGCCGCGTCGAAGGCGCGGTGGCGTTCGCGGGCGGTGGAGGCGTGGTCCGGGCCGCCGATGAAGGCGATCTTCTCGTGCCCCAGGTGCTTGAGCGTGGCGATGGCCTCGTTCAAGGCCTCGGTACTGGAGGCGGTGATCGAGGGAACCTGGACTCCGGCCAGGCTGCGGTCGACGAACACCACCGGGGTGCCTGAAGCGATCAGCCGCTGCAGCATGCCGCTGGGGCGCTCGGCGTCTTCGCCCAGCCCCTGGGGCACCATGATCAGCCCGTCGACGCGGCGCGAGAGCATGGCCGCCAGGAAATCGTCCTGCTGGGCGGAGTCTTCGTTGGCGTTGCCGATGAATGTCATAATGCCTTCGGCGTGGGCCTGCTGCTCCACGGCGTGGGCTAGGTCGGAGAAGTAGGGGTTGCGCACATCGGAGATCAGCAGCGCGATGGTGTCTGTTTTGGTGGAGCGCAGGGAGCGGGCCTGGGCGTTGGGAACGAATCCCAATTCTTTGGCGGCGGCTTCCACCTTGGCGCGGGAAGCAGGCGAGGTTGCCGGATGACCAGAAAGCACGCGCGAGGCGGTGGCGGAGGATACTCCGGCAGCCTTGGCCACGTCTTTGATCGTGATGGCATTCATCGTTAGAAAAGCCCCTTTGCTTCACTATGTAATCGATTCCATGGAATCGATTACATAGTTTTCCCCACGCGCTTCACGATGTCAACAACCAACGCCTCGGGCGCTCGACAGGAGGCTTCCGCGACCTAAAAATCCATGGCCCCACAAGGAGTTCTTAAGCCCATGAGTTGCGCAACGCAGAATAAGTCAGATTTAAGGTTTCCAGGATCCCGTTCGCCTGCCGCAGCTGCCCGCAGGCACACGCAAGGATGACTATCATGGTTGATGTGTCGGTTAACCAGCTTTCAGACAGCGCGCAGAACTACCTCAAGATCATCTATGGCTTGAATGAATGGTCCGATGAGCCAGTCACCGCCAGCGTGATTGCCAGCAAGTCGGGCATGAAGCTCTCCACCGTCTCCGGCGCCCTGACAAAGCTGCGTCAGCAGGGACTGCTGGACCATGCACCCTACGGCGCCGTCAGCCTCACCGACATCGGCCGCGAATACGCGGTGGCCATGGTCCGCCGCCACCGCTTGATCGAGACTTTCCTGGTGCAGATGCTCAACTACGGTTGGGAGCAGGTGCATGACGAGGCCGAGCAGCTGGAGCATGCGGTCTCCGACTTCATGATCGAGCGCATCGACGAGCTCTTGGAATACCCGACCCGCGACCCGCACGGCGATCCGATCCCCACCGCCAGCGGCGAAGTGGCCATTCCGCAGGCCATCCAGTTGGCGCATGTCAAAGACGGTTCGCGGGTGGTGGTCGAGCGAATTTCAGACGACGACTCTGACCTGCTGCAGTATTTCCTGGAACAGGGAATCACCGTCGGCGCACAGCTGCAGATCACTGCCGGAGATCCGTTCTCCGATACCCTCGAGATCCAGGCAGATTCGACCAAGGAGCCATTGCGGCTGGGCATCCGAGCCACGAGCTCGGTGTGGGTTTCGCTTCAATCTTGATACAGATCCGCTGGACCAGAAGACACTTTGCCTATTGGTCAGCGAAGAGTTATTGAATGTTAGCTATTCCATATATGGAATGGTTTTTAGTATCATTCCATATATGGAAAGCCCTCATATCAACGACTGGGTGCGCAGGTCAGGCCTGACGAAGTCAGCTGTATCGGCATTGTCTGGAGCATCTCTTTCGACAATTCATCGCATCCAGAATCAACAAACTGATCCACAGCTGGGCACTTTACGCGAGCTAGCGATCGCCTGCGGGCTCGACTTCGATGTACAAGTACGGCCTCTTTGCGACCCGAATGCGGCCCAGGCCGCGAGGATGTTGCTTGAAATCGGCTTTTCTCCAGATCATCAACACAAAGCAGATGAATGGATCAAGCGTTTCGAACGTGCTGGTTTTCGCACATCTGTCGATCTCTTGAAGGCTGCAGGTCGGAGTAGCGGGCTACTCCATCTTTCTTCTCCCAGCACCTATCTGCGCGGTGATGTGAGGCCGCTGCGCCTCGCGTCTGCGGGAGATGCCAGTGGCGGCTCGTGGGCTCTTTCCGGCAAGGCGCATTTGGAATTAGGGGCAGCAAAGAAGCTTTCGGGTCCTCACATACTCTGGGCAGAAGACGCAGCGAGGGCCACTTCCATGCTCAGGGATTCAATGGTTCCCGCACGGTCAGCATCAACTGCGACTGCAATCATTGCTCAGGCCACGCCGGCACTTTTTCAACATTCTTTCACTCACGAGCGAATCAATTTCGTTTCGCCTGTACAAGCTCTCATCGATGGCTTTTCCTTAGGCAATGAACTTGCTGACGTAGCCTTGGACATCGCGAAGAGAGTGGTGGATTCGGACGATTCCTAGTCACTAGACAAGATTTCAGAGCGGCTGCTGGGCAAACCTTTCAACCGGCTTCAAGCAACCTAGTCCACACCTCTAGCCGGATCGCGGCATTATGGCCACTTCATGGATTGCTCTTCTGGGCCAATGCACCGTCTCGCTATTGGTCGCCACACGTTGCTCGGGACTGCCAAGCATTGCCGCTTGCTCAATTAACGAATAGCTTTTCAGAGAAGCCGCATAGGCACGGTTCCAGCTGAGAATTACACTAGGTAAGTGCCTTTGCCTTTAGATCGACTTATCTATATAGATGATTCCGGACATCCACAAAGTGGGTTAGTGATCTACGGATGGATTGAGTTTCAGCCGGACCATTGGTCCTCAGTGCTTCGGAATTGGCTCGACCTACGCAAAAGATTATGGCGAGAATACAACATCCCAGTAACTCAGGAACTGCACACCACTGAATATGCCAACGGTCGCGGACGCATTTCTACCAAAATGCCAGACCGATTTGTTCACGAGGGAAATAAGTACTGGAAAGACCTCGGCAGGGAAGTCGCTCTTGAATGTCTGGAGACTCTGCGGTCCACCGAGGGACTACGACTTGGTTCTGTCTACAGAAGAGGGACACCACAGGATCTGGCACAGACGAGATCAGCAACCTACAAGTCACTCATAAACATATTTGAGCTAGAGCTCGAAAAATCTGAGTCACTAGCAATGATCGTCATGGACGGGGATGGCAGCGACAGTTCGTATAAAGACACCCACCGAAGCCTGGAGCTTAGCAAAAGGCACGTGATTGAGGATGCAATCCATCTCGATTCGAAAAATTCCCAGTTGGTTCAAATGGCAGACCTCGTAGCGTGGAGCGCCAATGCTTTCATCGATCAGCACTCTAAAAATCGATTTGCCCAAGAGTGGTATCCGAGTTACTTATCAGAACGGGATCCGAGCCGATTTCCACGTGAAATCTAGCGGTTAAACAGCTAGACCCCCATGATCTCAAGTGTATGAGGGGGGTCTGCAAGTCAAACTATACATGCGAATACACGCTAAAATCAAACTGTCGAGTCCTGTCAAGTCTGAGCACCGAGCAGCCTAGCACTATCCGAGTTCATGCAGCTCATTGGTTTCATTGCCCCCGTGCCACAGCGCTTCCAAATGGCGAACCAATGCATCGCTTGATATAGGGCTGTTGACTTCAACAAAGAGGTTCTATTGAGCTGAATTCGGCAAGTCCCTTCCGCTACAGAGCCGAAGAGTCACTGCTTCCATATTTTCCATATTCCCCTGAGACCCGGATCCGTCAAAGAGCTTGCCGACGGATAGGTCTGTGAAGCAGGTGTGAACATTCGCGCAATTGCCAGCATCGCGCCTACTCAGTCCCTCAAAGTGGGTCTGAAGAACTGAGCAGGCGATTTTCTCCCGCTGACGCAGACAGCCTCTAGCTAGGCCTTCACCGCCAGGTGCGAAATGTACTCAGGCAGTTGGTGTACGCCGTCGAGGATGACGTCGTGGTCGAAGCGCTCAAGGTCTTCGCGTCCCAGCTTTCCGGTAAGCACGCCCACCGCCTTCACACCTGCATTGGTGGCGGCCTGCAGGTCGTTCACGGTGTCGCCGGCGGCGATCACCCAGGTAACATCGCGAACTCCGGTCAGCTCCATCACGCGGTGAATCATGTAGGGAGCTGGACGTCCTGCTGCCACTTCGTCTGCTGTCACCACCGCATCCAGCAGTTCGCCTTCTCCGGTCTTCCAGCCCAGTTCTTCCAGCAGCACGCTGGCCACATCGCGGGAGAAACCTGTGGTCAATGCAATCTTGATTCCCTGCTTCTTCAGCTTCTCAAATGCTTCCACCACCCCTGGCAGCGCCACCGGCGGGTTGGCCTCGTAGTAGGAAAGCAGCAGCTGGCGGAACCTGTCGAAGGTCGTGTCCACCAGCTTCTCCTCGGCAACTCCCCCGCCCAGCTGGATCAGGTTCGTGATGGCTTCACGCTTCTCGGCGCCCATCCACAGCTGCAGGTTCTCTGGGCTGACCTGAACGCCGGTCTCCATGACGCTGTCGGCCAGTGCGCGATAGACGTCTGCATGCTCATCGATGGTGGTTCCTGCCATGTCGCAGGCAACAAGTTCAATCATGGTGTTTTCCTTTTGTGTGAAATCGGCGGCTAGGCAACGGCACTGGGAATCCGCGACAGGGCCGCCCGGTGCTCGCTGGTGTTTTCAATGGTGAAGTTCGCCAGCTGCGGCAGGTAGCGGTCATCGGAGTATTCGAGGACCTCGCCGGTGCTGGTGGAAGTGATGCGCTGCTCGCGCAGCAGCGGGGTGCCTTGGGCAACGCCGAGCAGTTCGCTGTCTGTGGCATCGGCGGCCACCGCGTCGATGATGTGCCGGCCGCGGGCCAGGTCGATGCCCTGCTCGCGCAGGTAGCTGAAGATCGAGCCGGAGTCGGTGTCGAAGTCGAAGAGCAGCCGCCCGGCTTCCGGTTCAAAGCTGCTGCGTTCGATCATTGCAGGGGTTCCATCCAGCAGGCGCAGGCGAAGCACCTGCACCACCATGCTCGACTCTTCGACCTGCAGCTGTTGGGCCACCTGCTCGCCTGCAGTGCGCTTGGCCAGCTCGATGGTGCGCTGCCCGGGTTCCTGGCCCACCGAATGGGCCCATTCGGTGAATGACATGAAGGTGGAGAAAGACTGCGACTTCACCGCATGGGCCACCACCGGAGGCTTGCCCTGCCCGCCGGAAATCAGGCCTTCTGCACGCAGCGCGGCCAGCGCGTGGCGCACCGTTCCCCGCGATGCATTGGACTGCAGGCACAGCTCGGCTTCGCTGGGAAGCTGATCACCCTCGGCCCAGCGGCCGGAGGCGATGTGCGCACGCAATTCGGCCGCCAGCACCTGATGCTTTGGTTGATTCTTATTCTGGGTCACCACTTGATCATACAAGTGGAAAATCCCCAATCACAGGGGTTTAGCAGGCCAAGAAGTGAAGCTTTAGTTAACGGAAATCTCCCAATCTGAACTTCAGGCAAACTTGTTCAAACAAGTGCCAATCTGGCTTGAATTGCCCTTTCCACACCCCGCATGATCGATTCCGTGAAGAACGAAAACAACTTCAGCAAGCAGCCAACCGCCGTCGAAAAAACCGACGTGCTGATCGTCGGTGCGGGCATTGTGGGACTGGCCCACGCCGCCCAGGCGCTGGACGCCGGCTACTCGGTGACAGTCATCGACAGGGACCACCAGGCGGTCGGAGCCTCGGTGCGCAACTTCGGCCACTGCTGCATCACCGCACAGAGCGGCGAACTCTACGAGATTGCGCAGAACGGCCGCGGCCTGTGGCTCGACTATGCACAGCGTGCGGGGTTCTGGGCTGTTGAATCAGGTGCGGTGGTCGTCGCCTCCACCGAGACCGAGCTTCAGGTGCTGCGCGAACTCTCCGGCGAGCGCGAGGCAGGCCAGGTCGAACTGCTCAGCGCCCAGCAGGTCGCCGCCCACCTGGGGCGCAGCGGCACCGAGGGAATCCTCGGCGGCGCCCGCCTGCGCGACGACCTCCGGGTGGACCCGCGCACCACCGTGGCCACGCTGGCCGCCTGGATCGATGCGCAGCCGCGCGGACAGGTGCTGTTCAATACCAGTGCGCTGGGCTTTGACGCCGGAGAAGAGGCCCGGGCCGTGGTGAACACCAGCCGCGGCCGCATCGCGGCGGACCAGGTCTTCGTGTGCGTCGGCCACGACGTCGACTACCTGTTCCCGCAGCTGGCCGCCGACCACCAGATCCGCCGCTGCGCGCTGCAGATGGCCCGCTCCGAGGCGAAGCCGGAACTGGATCTGTCCCCGGCGATCCTCACCGCCACCTCAATGCTGCGCTACGAAGCGTTCACGCTGGTTCCCTCCGCTGCCAAGCTGCGCGAGGAAGTCGCCGCCAGATCCCCGCAGCTGCTTGCGGCCGAAGCAAACATCATGTTCACCCAGCGCCCCGACGGCTCGCTGTTGCTGGGCGATTCTCACACCTATGAACTGACCCAAACGCCCTTCCTGAACGAGAAGACCTCCAGCCACCTGCTGGAGGCCATCGAAGAGATCTTGGGCGCCGGGCAGCTGGACATCGCCGAACGCTGGCAGGGCATCTATGCCTCCAGCGCGGTGGGTCCGCTGCTTGTCGCCGATGTTGCCGACGGCGTCACCGTGGTCTCGGTGACCGCCGGCGTCGGCATGACCCTGTCCTTCGGCCTGGCGCAGCGAAATGTTGCCCAGCGCCTCACCGATTCCCGCCAGCTGGCCTACTAGTCCCCCTACACTTTTTGGAGCAACTCGCAATGAAGCTTTCCCGCACCCTTCCCCTGGCAGCCCTGTCCCTGGGCCTGCTCGCCATGACCGCCTGCGGCGCCAGCACCGCCAAGGGCAGCACCGAGCCGGCCGCCGAGGCCACGCCTTCCTACTGCGCCGACGGCCCAATCAAGTTCGGCATCGAGCCCTTCGAAGCCCCTGCCAAGCTGGAGCCTGCCTATGGCGTGCTCGCCGACGCGCTGGAGCGCGAACTGAAGTGCGAGGTCGAGGTCCAGGTAGTGGAGGACTACTCGGCAGAGGTGCTCGCCATGCGCAACGGCAAGCTGGACCTGGGCCAGTTCGGCCCGGTGGGCTTTGTCTTCGCCAGCCAGCAGGCCGGGGCCGAGCCGCTGGCTTCCTTCGGCACCGCCGAGGGCAAGCTGAGCACCTACACCGCCGGCATCTGGGTCCCCAAGGATTCACCGGTCAAGAGCATCGAGGACCTGCGTGGCAAGGACCTGGCCCTAGGCAGCGTCGGCTCCACCTCCGGAGATGTGCTGCCGCGCTACGCGCTGAAGACCGCAGGCATCCCGGAGGCGGAGGTGAACATCAACTACGCCGGCGGCCACCCCGAGGCGCTGCTGGCGCTGGCCAACGGCACCGTCGACGCGGCCCAGATCAACACCCAGACCCTCGCCACCGCCGAGGCGGAGGGCACCTTCAAGAAGGAAGACTTCCGCCAGGTCTGGACCTCGGAAGCCATTCCTAACGATCCGATCACCGTTCGCCCGGATGCCGATCCTGCGCTGAAGGAAGCAGTGAAGAAGGCGCTGCTGAACCTGCCCAAGGAAGACATCGCCCAGGTGGGCGAGTTCCTTGACGTGAGCCCCGCCGGCCAGCTGCTGGAGGTCACCAAGGACACCTATAAGCCGCTGTTCGATCTGGCCAGCGAAATGGGCCTGACCGAGAAGGACATCTAATGCAGCAGGCTGCACTGAGCGTGAGCTCCCTTGCCAAGTCCTACAACGGGCGCACGGTGCTGGACGACGTCGACTTCCAGGTCCACCGCGGAGAACTCGTGGCATTCCTGGGAGCCAACGGCTCGGGCAAGTCCACCACCCTCAAATGCGTGGCCGGGCTGGCCGAACCGGATGCCGGGCGCATCGAGCTGGACGGCCAGCAGCTGGCAGGGCTCTCCGGGCGCCAGCTGGCCCTGGCCCGCTCCACTGCGGCCATGGTCTTCCAGAAGATCCACCTGGTGCCGCGGCGCACCGCCCTGGACAATGTCTGCGCCGGCGGCCTGGCCCGGGTCTCCGGGCTGGCCTCCGTCTCCCCGATGTTCTTCTCCCGGCAGCTGCGCGAAGAAGCCATGGCCTGCCTGGACCGGGTGGGCCTGGCGGACCGCGCACTGGAGAAGGTCGGCCGGCTCTCCGGAGGACAGCAGCAGCGCGTGGCCATTGCCCGCGCCTTGTGCCAACGCGCCGCGGTGCTGCTGGCCGACGAGCCGGTCTCCGCGCTCGACCCGAACGCCGCCGAACACGTCATGGCGCTGCTCGCCGAGCTGGCCCACGAGGAAAACCTTGCGGTGGCAGCAGTGCTGCACCAGCCCGAGCTTGCCATCCGCCACGCCGACCGGGCCATCGGGCTGCTGCACGGCAGCATCGCCTTCAACGCCCCGGTGGCCGAACTGAACGAGAAGATCCTTCACACCCTGTACTCCCCCGAAAGGAACGCGGCATGAGCGTGCTCACCGAGCCACGAGCCGGCAAGGCGGCTAAGAGCTGGAACACTGCATCCAGCGCCCCGGCGGCATTGCGCGTCCCGGTAGATCCGAACCGCGGGCGCAAGCGCATGCTGTGGGTCAGCGCCGCGGCAGTCATTGTGGCGCTGCATGTGCTGGCCTTCGCCGGCACCGACTTCGACCCGGCGCTGCTGGTGGACGGCTGGCAGGGCATGGCCCGGTTCATCTCCGATGCCTTCCCGCCGAACCTCGATTGGGAAACTGTCATCAAGCCGGGCCTGGATGCCACCTTGGTGACCCTGTGGATCGGCCTGCTGGGCACCACGCTGTCCATCCCGAGCGCACTGGTGCTGGCGGTGCTCGCCTCGCGCACCACCACCCCGCACCCGGCGGCCTACCAAGTCTCCCGTTCGATCCTCTCCTTCTTCCGCGCCGTACCTGACATCGTGTTCGCACTGATCTTCGTCACCGCGGTGGGCCTGGGCCCCTTCGCCGGCGTGCTGGCGCTGATCTGCCACAACACCGGCGTGATGGGCAAGCTGTGGGCCGAGTCCATGGAAGAGACCGACCAGGGTCCGCAGCAGGCGCTGTCCACCGCGGGCGCCTCCAAGCTGCAGCAGATCGCCCACGGCTCCCTGCCGCTGGTCATCCCGCAGTTCGTCGGGCTGCTGCTCTACCGCTTCGACGTGAACGTGCGCTCCTCGCTGGTGCTGGGCCTGGTGGGCGCCGGAGGCATCGGCCTGCTGATCAACCAGGCGATCAAGTCCTTCCAGTTCGACACCATGCTCACCCACATCATCATCGTGCTGGTGCTGATCATCATCGTCGACCAGGCCTCGGGCTTCATCCGCCGCAAGCTTGCGGTCTAGCAGCACCCCATCACGCAGCGGGGGCCTCCACCTGATGGAGGTCCCCGCTGCGCTGTCTTGGCACCGCTGTCTCGGCGCCCGGCTTGGCACCGGCTCGGCGATCGCCTACCACTGCCGTCACCCTGTAGCGTTAACTGGCGAAGCGCCGCTGGCGCTCACCGACCGCGAAGGACATCCATGAAGGCCGAATCCGCCAAAGAGCCGACTCGCAGACCGGGCACCGGACCGGTGGCGAGAATTTTCCTTGGGCTTCTGGGCATCGGCGCACTGTTCGTGGCCATCAGCTGCGCGGGAGTCGTCTTTTCATCACTCGCAGCCCCACAGCAGGCCTACCAGGCCACGGTGACTGCTCAGTCTTCCGACGCGGCGCTCGGACGCTGCGTCAAGCCGCGGAAATACACCGTCGACTATGTGGACCAGCAGCAGCTCATCACCGAGTCCTTCCCGCTGTGCGCCACGGGCGGCGAGCTGCAGATCGGGCAGCAGGTGGAACTCTGGCGCGGAGCCTCCGGGCACCTGATCACCACCCCGCCGCAGTCGATCGCCTGGATGACCTCGGCATTCGGCCTGCTGAGCCTGGGCCTGTCGTACTTCTGCCTGCGCGCTGCCTTCCGCAGAACACGCAAGACCTAGCCGCCGTGCTAGGCGACCACTTCCCCGGTCGGGCGACCTTCCTCGTCCAGAATCCATCCCATGCGCTTGAAGGAGCGGATGCCCACGCAGGTTTCGAGGATGTCGATGTGCGGGAAGGCGCTCATGAGCTGATGCTCGATCTGCGCAATGTCCACCGGGTCGCGGACCTGCATGTTGAAGATCAGGTTAGCTTCGCCGGTGGTCTGCACGCACAGCCTCAGGTTGCGCATCGTCATCAGGTAGTCGGCCACCGCATCGATCGCATCCCGCGAGACCCTGGCGAACCACTGCACCAACAGCGGTTCGCCTGAGAAGTTCGTCGCCAGCTCGCAGCGGACGAACAGCATGCCCGATTCCAGGGCCCGGCGCAGCATGCGCGCCACCGTGGCCGGGTGCTGCCCTGTCACCTCGGCGATCTGCTTGGCTGTGGCGCGGCCGTCGCGCTGCAGCACGTCGAGGCACGGCCACAATGCATCGGGAACGATGGTGCGCTGCGGATGCACCGCCGGCGCCAGTCTTTTCAGCTCGCGTTCTTGCTGCTTGTTCAGTGCGTCAAAGTGGAAATGTTCGGCGCTGGTGTAGATCTTGGTGCACACCGACACCTTGATCCGCAGCACGCCGGGCACCGCGCTGATCAAGGGCAGCACCTCGCGCGACATGGTCAGCCAGTCGGGGCTCAGGCAGATCAGCCGGAAGTCTGCGTGGCGCGTGGCCCCGTCCACCGACTGCACCTCGGGCAGCGCGCACAGTGCCCGCTGGGTTTCCTCCATCCGCGCCGGGTCCGCTTCAACCTCGATCAGCGCCGCGCAGTTCAGCCCCGGGCGTCCGCCCAGATGCCCCACGCACCACACCAGGTTCTGTGCGCGCAGCCGTTCCCAGCGCGCGGAGAGCGTCGAGGGGTGGCGGCCGAGGATCGGGCCGAGCTCGCTCCACTTGGCGCGCGGTGAAATCTGCAGGGCGCTGATGAGCTCAAAATCCTCGTCGCTCAGCGGGCTTTGACTCTCGCTTGCAATTTTTCCCATTTTCAAATGGTACTTCCACAATTTTTCTTTGAAAATCAGGAATTTTTATGAGCTGGACTCAAACTTGATCAGTGAGCCGCTTCACAGTGCTCGACGATCTACCAGGCAGGAAAACCATGACTCTCTCCACCCAGTCCATCACCGATGACGCACAGGAAATCTTCGGCGACGTGCGCAACCTGCGCCATGCCCTGCACCGGGAGCCGGAGGTGGGACTGTACCTGCCATCAACCCAGGAAAAGGTGTTGAACTGGTTGGAGCCCCTGGGCTACGAGCTGAGTCTGGGCAAGGACCTGAGCTCGGTGACAGCAGTGCTCCGTGGCGGCGCCGCCAAAGAGAACGCGCCGACGGTGCTGCTGCGCGGCGACATGGACGGGCTGCCGGTCAAGGAGAAGACGGGAGTCGACTACGCTTCCCAAACCGGAGACACCATGCATGCCTGCGGCCACGATATGCACGTAGCCATGCTGGCAGGAGCCGCAACCCTGCTGGCAGAGCGTAAGGAGCAGCTGCCAGGAGATGTGGTGCTGATGTTCCAGCCGGGCGAAGAAGGCTTTGACGGTGCAGGGCACATGATCCGCGAAGGAGTGCTGGATGCCGCCGGCAAGCGCGCCGACGTAGCCTACGGCATCCACGTCATGAGCGGCATCGGCACCAATGGAGAGATCATGTCCCGCCCGGGAGCCATCATGAGCGCCTCGGACGGCCTGTATGTGACCGTGCGCGGCAAGGGCGGACACGGCTCGGCTCCGTTCATGGCCAAGGACCCGGTGGGCGCGGCCGCTGAAATGGTCACCGCCCTGCAGATGATGGTCACCCGAAACTTTGACGCCTTCGACCCGGTAGTGATCTCCGTGGGCGTCTTCAACGCCGGCAACGCCAGAAATGTCATTCCCGAAACCGCCCACTTTGAAGCCACCATCCGCTCGTTCAGTCCGCAGGCCCACGACAAGCTGCAGTGCCTGGTGCCGCTGCTGCTGCAGGGCATCGCCAAGGCCCACGGCTTGGAAGTGGAGATCGACTACCGCCCCGAATACCCGGTAACCGCCAACCATGCGGAAAACACCAACTTTGCACGCAGCGCCGCCATCGAGCTTTTCGGCGATGCCTGCTACACCGAAATGGCCCAGCCGCTGACCGGATCCGAGGACTTCTCCCGCGTCCTGCAAGAAGTTCCAGGAGCGTTCATCTTCCTCTCGGCACTGGCTCCCGGCGAAACCGACGAAACCGCGCAGTACAACCACTCGCCATACGCCCACTTCGACGACTCGGTGCTCAGCCGGGGCACCGCGCTCTACACCTACCTCGCTACCCGTTCGCTCACCGAGCTTTCAGCACACTAAGGCGGCAAGCACATGTCACAGATTAATTCGGTTTCCTCCTCCCAGGCGGCTTCCGGCCAGCCAGCGCGGCCAGGGAAATCCATTGCCAAATCGCTGGTCGGCATCGGCGCCGGAAATGCGGTTGAGTGGTTCGACTGGGCCATTTACGCGACCTTCGCCTCCTACATCGCCCAGTCGCTCTTCTCCAAGGAAAACCCTGCCAGCGCGTTCCTGGCCACACTCGGCATCTTCGCCGTCGGCTTTGTCGCCCGGCCCGTGGGCGGCCTGCTCTTCGGCGTGATTGGAGACAAGATCGGCCGCAAAACCGCCATGACCGCGGCCGTGGGCCTGGCGGCCTTCGGCTCGCTGCTGATCGCGGTGACCCCTTCCTACGCGAGCATCGGCGCATGGGCTTCCTTCATCCTGCTGGCCGCCCGCCTGCTCCAGGGCCTGGCCCACGGCGGCGAGCTGCCCAGCGCGCAGACCTACCTGGCTGAAATTGCTCCTCCCAAGCAGCGCGGACTGTACTCGACGCTGATCTACGCGTCGGGAACCACCGGCATTGTCTTCGGCACCCTGCTGGGAGCCATCTTCACCACGGTCCTCAGCGACGAGCAGATGCAGGCCTTCGGCTGGCGCATCCCGTTCTTCCTCGGAGCGCTCATGGGCCTCTACACGCTGATCATGCGGGCACGGCTCAAGGAGTCGAACACCTTCGCTGCGCAGAAGAGCGCCAAGGCGGCGACCGCGCAGAAGTCCTCGCTGCTCAGCGACTTCATGGCCAACAAGGTCAAGGCGCTGCAGGTCATCGGCCTGACCGTGGGCATCACCGTGGTGTACTACATCTGGTCGGTCTCCACCCCAGCCCACGCCATCGCGACGCTGCACATTCCTCCCACCCAGGCCCTGTGGGTCGGCGTGATCGCAAACCTCGTCTTCATCGCTGCGCTGCCTTTCTGGGGCAAGCTTTCGGACCGCATCGGCCGCCGCCCGGTGATGCTCATTTCGCTGATCGGAGCCGCGGCGCTGCAGATCCCGGCCGCCGCCTTTGTCCGCGACTCCTGGTGGCAGCTGCTGGTTTCCATGGTGGTCATGCTGTTGTTCATCTCCGGCTATGCGGCGATCTCCCCTGCCGTCTACGCCGAGCTGTTCCCCACCTCGATCCGCACCGTCGGCGTTGCAGTGCCCTACGCCCTGTGCGTGGCGCTCTTCGGAGGCACCGCGGCCTATCTGCAGGCGGCCTGCGATGTGTGGTTCGGCGGCAGCGGAGCCATGATGTTCTCCATCTACTCCATCGTGCTGCTGCTGGTTTCCATCTTCACCGTCTACAAGATCAAGGAATCCAAGGGCATCGAGCTGCAAGACTAGCTCCCGCCAAAAATGCGCCCCCGCCGTCAAAACGGAGGGGGCGCATTTTTGTCTTGCACGCTTCCTCCACGCTGCGGCGGCTCACCATCCCAGCTGGTTCAGGTGGATGTGGTTGCGCACCGCTGGATAGTAGCCATTGAGGTACCCGGCGGTGGTGGGGTGCAGATTGAACGGATCGGCGAGATTTGCCTGGTTGAAGTAGATCCAGGAGTTATCCGCGTTGATCCCATGGTTATTGAACGGGCCAAGCACCGGGACGAACGTGACGCTGGTTCCATGCGTTGCCTTGCTGATGCCGCGGTTCAGCGCATCGGTCAGCTTGTTCAGCGTGCGCGCGTTGGCTGCAGTCATCAACGGCTGGTCCCCGTTGGAGGTGGCCAGCAGCCGAGGGTAGCCCAGCACCAGGATCGTGCCGGGGGTCTGTGCGTCAATCTGCGCAAGGACCGCGTGGACCCTCGCCTGGACTTCTGGCAGCGCCGCCCATCCTGCGGCGGTCGCGTGGTCGCAGGCTGCGGCGGTGCCCAGGGTGCTGCAGGCGGCGATGGTTCCGGCGAAGTCGAGGTCGTTGCCGCCCAGGCTCAGGGTGACAAGGTCAGCGTGGGCCAGCTGCCCTGACAGGGCCGAAGCCATGAGGGCCACCTGCTGGGTGCTCGCTCCCGCACAGGCCCCGTTGGCGGTGAGCACCACGCCGTCCAAGGCGTCGATCGCCGTGACATGCGTAGCCCCGCTGCCTTGGAAGCATCCCGGCACCGGCCCTGGCATCACCGAGCCGGAGCCGAAGCCCGCGGAGTAGGAGTCGCCCAGGTTGACGTAGTTGATGGTGGAGGCATCTGCTTGCGCGGCCGGTGCCCAGCCGGCGACGGCCAGGGCCGCCGCGGCGCAGGCCGCCGTGAAGAGTGCGAATGTTCGTGGTTTGTTCCTGCCAGCCATTGGAAATCCCCAATTCCCGTTGCTGTTCAAGGCGCAGTGCGCCTCGTGGGGCCCGACGGCCCCGGTTCTGTGGCGGCCCGCCGTCCCGATCCAGGGATGCGGCCGCTGTGCTCAGCCTTCGAGCCGCCCACCGGCCTGCCATGCTGCGCCAATGGGTGCGACAAACGCGGGCCTCCTCCCAGCCGGCCCACACGTGCCACACATCCTACGCCCAATCAGCCGCCGGTGACAGGGTCCGCGGAGGCCTAGTTCGCGGCGGCCGCTTCCCGGCGCCGGTTCCTGGCCGCCAGCCTTGCGGCGACCAGCCCGTGGCGCGGGCTGAAGAAGTACACGAACGCGAAGATGATGCCTTGGGCCAGCACCACCATGCCGCCGGTGGAGGCATCCAGGTAGTAGCTGGCGTACACGCCCACCACGCCGCCCAGGGCCGCCAGCACCGGGGCGATCAGCAGCATCTTGGAAAACCTGTCGGTGAGCAGGTAGGCGGTGGCGCCGGGGATGATCAGCATCGCCACCACCAGGATCACGCCCACCGCCTGCAGCGCCACCACGGAGGTCATGGCCAGCAGGCCCAGCAGCAGTGCGCCGAGCAGCCGCGGGTTCATGCCCAGCGCGTGGGCATGGGTCGGGTCGAAGGCGTAGAGCGTGAAGTCCTTGCGCTTGAGCATCAGGATGGTGAAGGTGACAGCGCCCAGCGCCAGCACCTGCCACAGATCCGCGGCGGAGACCCCGAGCAGGTTGCCGAAGATGATGTGGTTCAGATCCACCTGGCTGGGGGTGATGGAGATCAGCACCAGCCCGAAGGAGAACAGCGTGGTGAACACGATGCCGATGGCCGCGTCCTCCTTCAGCCTGGAGGTGTCGCGCACCCCGCCGATCAGCGCCACCGCGAGGAAGCCGAAGACCAGCGCTCCCAGGGCGAAGGGGGCGCCGAGGATGTAGGCGATCACTACCCCGGGCAGCACCGCGTGGGAGACCGCATCCCCCATCAGCGACCAGCCGATGAGCACCAGCCAGCAGGACAGCAGCGCGCAGAGCACCGCGGCGATGATCGTCACGGCGAGCGCGCGGACCATGAAGGTGTAGCTCAGCGGCTCGGCCAGCAGTTCAAACAGGTTCACAGTGCGCCTCGGTTCATCGGGTCCAGCCCGAAGGCCAGTGCAAGGTTTTCGGGTTTCAGGATTTCTTCCGGCGAGCCCTGCATCAGCACCCGGCGCATCAACAGGACCGCCTCGTCGGCGAGCTCGGGCAGCGCGTGCAGGTCGTGGGTGGAGACCAGCACGCTGCCGCCGGCATCTGCCACCTCGCGCAGCAGCCTGGTGATGGTTCCCTCGCTGCGCTTGTCCACCCCTGCAAAGGGCTCGTCGAGCAGCATGATGGATGCTTCCTGGGCGATGGCGCGGGCCACGAAGGCGCGCTTCTTCTGCCCGCCGGAGAGCTGTCCGATCTGCCGGTCGGCAAAGCCGGTGAGCTCCACGCGTTCCAGCGCCTGCTGAACCGCCTGCTTGTCAGCCTCGCGCACCCGGCGGGTGAATCCCATGTGGCCGTAGCGGCCGGTCATCACCACCTCGCGCACCGAAATCGGGAAGTCCCAGTCCACCGACTCGTTCTGCGGCACATAGCCGATCAGCTTGTCTTTGCGGGCCTGCCCCGGGCTGCGCCCGTCGACCAGCACCTGCCCGGCATCGGGCTTGAGCTGGCCCATGATGGTCTTGAACAGCGTGGACTTGCCCGAGCCGTTCATGCCCACCAGGCCGCAGATCCTGCCGCGGCCCAGCTGCACCGTGGCATCTTCCAGGGCGCTGACGCTGCCGTAGTGCACGCTCACGCCCTGCACGTCAATGGCCGGAACTGCGGCTACAGTTTTTTCTGCCGTGTTCATCGCGCAGCTCCTGTCAGTGCGTCGGCGATCAGCCGGGTATCGGTCTTGATCAGGTCCAGGTAGGTGGGCACCGGCCCGTCGGGGGCAGAGAGCGAATCGACATAGAGGGTGCCGCCGTATGTGGCGCCAGTGGATTCCACCACACGCTGCATGGCGGCATCGGAGACGGTGGATTCGCAGAACACCGCTGGCACCTGGTTTTCGCGCACATAGTCGATGGCGGAGGCCACCCTGCGCGGGGTGGCCTGGGATTCGGCGTTGACCGCCCACAGGTATTTTTCCTTCAGGCCCGCGTCCCGGGCCAGGTAGCTGAAGGCCCCTTCGCAGCTGACCAGCACCCGCTGTGCCGCCGGAATCTGCTGCAGCCTGGCTTCGAGCTGGTCGTGGACCTGCTGCAACTGTCCCTGGTAGTTTTTGGCATTGCTGCGGTAGTCCTGGGCATGGGCCGGATCGAGTTCGCTGAAGGCATCTGCCATGCGCGCGGCATAGTCCTTGACGTTCAGCGGGCTCATCCAGGCGTGCGGGTTGGGCTTGCCCGCCCCTTCGCCCTCGACGATGTCAATGACGTCCACCCCGCCACTGACGCTCACATGCGGCGCCGCGCTTTCGGCGGTGAACTGGGCGAACCAGGCTTCCAGGTTCAGCCCGTTGTCGATAATCAAATCGGCCTGGGCCGCCCGGCGCAGGTCATCTGGCGTGGGCTCGTAGCCGTGGATTTCGGCGCCCAGCTTGGTCAGCGATTCCACGCGCAGGTGGCCGCCTGCCACATTGGAGGCGATGTCTGCCAGCACGGTGAAGGTGGTGAGCACCACCGGCCGCTGATCTGCCGGCTGTGTTTCCGCCTGGGGCTGCGCCGTGCTGCAGCCGGCGAGCAGCATCGCTATCGATGCCGCCGCTGCCATGGCGCTGCGCCGTCTTGTTCTTACTCTTATGTCCACCGTGACTGCCCTTAAAACAAAATCCTGCAAGAAGACGAAGTGTTTCGTCTTCTCACAGGATAATGTTTGTGGGGTCAAACTTTCAATTCGTGATAGTCGAACCCGTGGTGGCCAGCGTGTAGATCAGCCGGGCTGCGCTGCGTGCGGTGCGCGAATCCACGTCGTATTTCGGGTTCAGTTCAACAATGTCGGCCACCTTGAGCTTGCCGCTGGCGGCCACCTGCCGGCAGACCTGCGTGATGATCTGCATCGGCACGCCAAGTCCTGCCGGGGCGCTGACGCCCGGGGCCACGCTGGCAGGCAGGACATCAAGGTCGATGGTCAGGTAGAGCACGTCGATGCTCTCTAGGAAGTCGGCGACGAACTTCTGGGCACGCTGCTCATCGCAGTCCTCGTCCAGCAGGTACTTCACACCCAGCGAGTCAGCGGCGTTGAACAGCACCTTGGTGTTGTTCGGCTCGCTGATGCCCAGCACCGCATAGTAGAAGCCGCGGCCGGAGTTCTGCAGGTTCTCCGCGAGGTTCAAGAACGGAGTGCCGCTGCTGCGGCGGTCCTCCTGACGCAGGTCGAAGTGCGCGTCGAGATTCAGGATGCCGACCTTGATCTCGGGATCCTGGTCGTAGAAATGGTAGATGCCGCTGCCGGTTCCATAGGCAGTCTCATGTCCACCGCCCAGGATAATCGGCAGGCTGCCGCCGGACAGCGCAGCTTCCACCGCCATCGCCAGCCGGGCCTGGCCCTGCTCCAGCTCGTCGCCGACCACAACAATGTCGCCCAGGTCTACGAGCTTGCGCTGTTCATGAATTGCCATCGGCGCCAAGGCCTTGCGCAGCGCCAGCGGCCCTTCGGCGGCCCCGATCCGCCCCTTGTTGCGTGCCACGCCGGCATCCGAGGCAAAGCCCAGCAGCGCTACGCTGCCATCTAGCGGGCCGTTGGCTCCCAGCTCGATGTGCTGGTGCCAGCGCAGATGCGCCGCCTCGGTGCCGTCGACCCGTCCATCCCACAGCGGGGCATTGCGGTCGACCATGACGTTTGTTTTTCCAGAAGATTCACCCATGCTTCCAGAACACCAGATCACTTGGCGCCTTGCCAGCGCTTTTCACATTGCAAGTCTGCGATTACAGACAATTGGCCAGGTTCGGCCACCTAGCCGGCCTGCGTGTCGAAAACGAACGCGGTGATCGACCCCGGCTCGATTTCGGTGCGCCCGGCATCTTGGATCACCGGTCCAGCGGCATGCTCGGAAAGCTGCATGAACTCTCCCGTGCCCAGATGCCTGATCCCCACCGGAGCCTTGGCCGCGAGCCAGCCCTCGATGCGCACCGGGTCGGCCTGAGTCAGCCAGGCGAAGAGCGCATGCGCGCTCTGGGCAGCCGCCTTGCCAGTGGACATTTCCAGCGAATCATTCAGCACAATAGTGAGCGCAGAGCCCAGAATCTCATCGCTCTTGGGCAGCTGGGTTCCCGAGACTTGAAGCTTGGCGATCAGCTTGGGCAGGTCGTTTGCCGGCAGCGGGGGAAGCCCGACCGCCTGCGCCTTGCCCACTTCGCTGACCATGGCTTCGGGGAACAGTTCAAGCACCTTGGCGAACATTTTCGGATTTGCCCGGCGCACCGACTTGGCGAAGGCCTGGTCGGCCCAGAGCTGCCAGTCGGGGTTGTGCGGATCCTTCAGGTAGGCAATGACCGCCGCCCGCGCCACGGCGCTAAGCCCCTCGTCTTCGGTGGACGGATCTTCCTTGTCGATACGCAGAATAATCGGCTGCACCAATTCATTGGGGTCGCGTTCACGAAGCTCACTCATGATCCCAATTCTATTCAGCACCGCGGACGGCTCTTAAACCCTGCAGGCGGGCTCCGTACGGAGCCCGCCTGCGGCATCCATCGAGATTATGCGCTGAGGAAGGTGACGGTGATGCGCGCCCGCTTGGCCGCATAGACCGCATGCATCACGTTGGCTTCAACGAAAATCGACCCGCCAATGGTCATCAGGTGGGTTTCGCCGTCGACGCGGAATTCAACTTCGCCGTCAACCACGGTGACAAGAATCGGCGTACGCGCCATGTGGTCTGCAAGCTCTACCCCGGCATCGAAAGCAATCTCAGTGATCTGCGCCCGTTCGCCGGAGAAGATGCGCTTGGCCGAGTATTTGCCCGGCTTGATCGGATTTCTTTCGCTGTAGTCCAGCAGGCCGATGGCAATCAGCTGCGAATCTGCACCAGGTCCGGAATTCTTTGCTTCCATTTCAACTCCCCTTCAATGGTCCGCTTCATGTCCATCTTTCATCATGCCACGCTGCACTCTGTGGGCGTTTCAGTGCCCGTGCTTGCGAACCTTGCGCGCAATCAGCAGGACAACGCTGGTGAGCATTGCCGCGGCCAAGGTAACCAGGGTTGGAATCTGCCACCCGCTGGAATCCATATTCGCCGCGACGTCGTTGGCGAAGCCAGCAGCCGCAGAGCCGAAGCTTCTGCCGCTGCTCGACCCCAGCGCCGCAAGCGCCGTAAACACCGCCGGCATCACCCACTGGATCGCCAGCGCCAGCAGCCACATGAGCAGGTGCACTGCCTTCATGAACCCCAAGATTCCCAAGGCCAAACCCAAAACCAGTGGACCCGCATAGTTCAGGTAGGCGCCGTACTCCCCTGCACCGCCGAGCAGCGAGGCGACAATCGTCAGCCACAGGCTGATTCCCGTGGTGAGCGCTGCGGTCAACAGCACGACGATTCCCAGCGGCAGCCGCACCAGCAGGAAATACAAGATCTGGCAGAGGACGAATGCGCTGCCGACGACCCACAGCTGGTGCACCGAAGCATCGGAGATCTTCCCAGCAAAAATTTTCGGATTGAATGCATACAGGCCTTGGAGCACAAAGCCGATGAGTCCCAGCGCCACGCCGACATCCGTGAGGACTGCGAATTTCACCGCACCACGAGCATTGCGCCGGACAAAGTAGGCGCTGAACAGCGTGAGAACAGAGAAGACCACCAGCAGACCCAGCATGTCATTTGATGCATGGGGGAAGATGGCGCTGTCATTCTTGCCGATCCACAGCCACGGCAGGACGACCACTGCCGTCATCAGCAGGCCCGCAACAATTTGCATCCACCAGTTTTGCCACACGCGCGCAGTTGATCTCAAAGTTGCTCCTTTGTGTTCCTCCGCGCTCATTCTGTCAGAGCTGGCGCGTGGACCGCGGTAGCCCAAGGTCGGCGTTTCATCCTCATGGCGGTTAACGCAGCGAACGGCCCGTATCCATTCCATACCCTGTGGAATGCATACGGGCCGTCCGATTCTCACCTCAGCCTCGATACGGATGGTCGATGCCCTCAAACAGGATGCGAGATAACTTTGGTCAAGCTGCCTGCCGGTGAAAGCCGCTTCGGCGGTAGCCTTTGCTGCTTCAACTGATTTCAGTAAACACCAGATTAGTCATAGTGTGCAATGACCTCATTTCTAATTGATCAGTCTGATCAATATGCTCCGAAACATTCCGTCACAACCGGCCATTCTGCACGACACACTGCCAAAAGTGATTCAGAACACTGACTGGACGCTGTTGACCTTGACGTTGCGTCAACCGTTAGCGTGAAACCCATGAACAACATCTCCGCAGCCAACCAAGACTCCAGCGCCTTCAGCATCGCCGAAGTCGCCAAGGCCGCCGGAGTCACCAGCCGCACCTTGCGGCACTACGACCACATCGGGCTTTTGGCCCCTGCTTACACAGCAGCGAACGGATACAGGTTCTACACCCAAGCAGAACTGGTCAGGCTGCAGCGGATCCTGCTGCTGCGCCAGCTCGGACTGGGCTTGGAAACCATCGGTGACGTTCTCGACTCCAAACAGGACCAAGAACTGGCGCTGCGCACACACGTCGAAGACCTGCTGCGGCAGCGCGAGAACCTCGATCGGCAGATCAGCGCCCTGCACCACACCATCAACTCACTATCAACAGGAGAAGCAATGAACTTGGACGCAGCCTTTGAAGGCTTCAACGAACAGTACAAGGACGAAGTCACCGCCCGCTGGGGTGCCGACGCCTACAAGAAATCGAACGACTGGTGGCGCTCCAAGTCTGCCGAAGAACGTTCAGACTTCATGGCCCTGGTCAAAGAGCTCAACGAAGACTGGGCCGCGGTGGGCGAAAGCGGTGCGGCACCAGACAGCGAGGCAGCCCAAGAACTTGCCGCCAGGCATGTCCGGTGGCTAGGCAGCGTCCCCGGAACCCCTGCCGCAACCGGTGATCCGCTGCAGCTGAAAATGTATGTCCTTGGCCTGGCAGAAATGTATGTTGCCGATGAGCGGTTCGCCAAGAACTACCAGGGTCATGCGCCCCTGGTCCGCGATGCGCTGCAGATTTTCATGGAAAACCTGCCGGAGGCCAAGGAGAACTAGATGCAGTCCGCCCTGCGGCATTTCCATCTTTGTTCCGGGATCCGTGGGGCGCTGCCGCCTTTAGTCAAGGTCGGATCCTTGGGCCAGGTCTTCACGGGCTTGGGCGTAGCGCTGTTGGATGTACTCTTCCAGCGCTTCGCGCTCGACGCGCCACATGCCGCGGCCGCCGATCTGAATTGCCTTGAGCTCTCCGCTTTTGACCAGGGCGCGGACCTGCGGGAGCTTCACATTCAGCTCTTCTGCGACGTCTTCCAACCGTAGAAACCTCATGAACTCAGATTACTGTCGTTAGTTGCCGTTTGCTGAACTTGGAAACGATTTGTGGATAACTCGCCCCAGCCCGCCGTGCGCCATCCCTTTTCCTTTCAGCATGTGAGATTGCAACAAAACCGGTCAGTCCGTGCAATACAGTTGGGGTCCACTGATCATTTTGACTAAAATCTAGTACTAGAGCTTGCGCTCTTCTTGCACACGCCGTCACAGGAGACTACACACATGACTTCGGATACGTATCAGCTCGACGAAACCGATCGACGTATCCTCTTGGCTCTTGATGCGGACCCGCGTGTGCCGATCATGATGCTGGCCCAGCAGCTGGGCCTGGCCCGCGGCACCGTGCAGACCCGGCTTGAGCGACTGGCGAATTCCGGTGCGCTGCGCCCGAACACCGCACGGATCCTTCCCGCTGCCATGGGCCGCGGCGTGAGCGCATTCGTCAGCGCAGAGCTGGACCAGGCCCGCCTCAACGAGGCCATCGCCGGCCTGCGCCAGATTCCCGAGGTCCTCGAATGCGTTGCGCCGGCAGGCGACACCGACCTGCTGCTGCGCGTCTCGGCCACCGATCCCGATGACCTGTACCGCGTCAGCGAAGAGATCCGCCTCTGCCCGGGCATTACCCGCACCTCGACCTCGATGATCCTGCGCGATGTCATTCCCTACCGCACCACCGAGCTGCTCAAGAAGCTCAGCGGAGACAAGCACTAGGAATCGGCAGCTGCCTGTACCAGCTCCCGTCCACAATTCTCTGGGCCGCTATGGGGCTGCGGCCAAGCTCGCACATAGCAAGGCTGCCTAGAGTAGTAACTACCTTCTTCAAGGTGCGAGTGATGATGATGTAATTCTGGCTCCGTTGCGCACGGCAACGGAGCCAGAATTCTTTTAACCCACAGCTACGCGTTGACCGCGTCCCTGCTCTTGCCCGGAAGATACTTGCGGGCACGGAACACCTGGATCATAGACAGACAGCACAGCGCGGCCAGCAGGGCGATGAACCACACCGGGTCCGCTGCCATGCGCCACAGGGCGAAGAAGGTCGGGAATGTAAACCCGATGAAGCAGCACATGTAGAACCTGCCGGTCAGCTTGCCGATGTCTGCGGGCCCGGCAAGGTCCAGGACCTGGCTCAGACCCGCGACCAGCAGGATGCCGTTGGCCGATCCCGACAGCACGAAAGCCGCGGCGCCCAGCACCAGCGAGCCGGTCAGCGATACGGCGATCATCACCAGCAGTGCCAGCAGTGACACCGCGAGGCCCGCCATCAGCAGCCGGATCCGGCCCACATCGTTGAAACGCTTAATCAACGGCTGGATCGCGGCGCCCATGCCCATCGTGACCACCACGGCCGTCGTGGTGTACAGCAAGGTCGACTGGCCCGGCGCTGAACTCAGCGCGGGCACCACGGCGAACCCGGTGGCTGCCATGCCGAAGACCCACGGGGCCGCCGGCAGCACCATCCGGGTGAACCTTTTCATGTTCGCTTCGCTGGTGTGCATCTGCGTCGGCGCTGGTGCGGCAGGCAGCGGCACCACTCCGAGCAGGAAATTCTCGCGTTCTTCCCTAGTCGTGAGCATCAGCAGCAGCCAGGCGGCGGTGGCCGCGGCGTGCACCGCATAGGCAAGTTCGGGGTTCTGGGTGCCGCCGACGATCGCCCCGGAAATGGCAGGTCCAATGGCGAAGCCCGCCGAAGTGCAGATCGCCGCCCGGGTGGCCCCGGCGGGTCCCGGGCTGATCAGCTTGACCCAGCTGGTCACGGCGACCATCGCCAGCCCCATGCCCAGGCCGGTGAAGATGCGCCCGGCATACAGGCCCAGCTCGTTGAACACCCCGGTCATCAGGGCCAGGGATCCGAGGATGGAGAAGCCGAGCGCCGCCAGGGTGAAGGGCTTGCGGCCGAATTTGTCGGCCAGCGGCCCGCCGAAGGCCAGGGCAGGGATCATGCCCAAAAGGTAGCTGCCCATCACGAGCATCGCTTCGAATTCGCTCAGTTCGCGGTGCTGCTGGTACCAGCTGATCAATGAGACATACTGGTTGGCGCACCAGCCGGTGAGGATCAGGCATATGCCGGGAAGCCACCACTTGGTGGCGGCCCGTAGGGTTTCTTGCAGGGAAATAGCTACTCCGTAAGTTCGTGGAAGAGTCCGCGCACGCGGCCGGCGATCTCGTCGCGGATCATGTTCATGCGCTCGGCTCCGGTCACGCCGTCTTCGCTGGGCTCATAGGTGACCCAGCGTTCGGTGGCGACCTCGGGGCCGAAGACCGGGTTGGCGTCGGTGCCGAGGATGACCACGCGGTCCACGTCCTTGGCCAGTTGCGCGTCGATCGGCTTGGGCGTTCCGCCGGCCATGTCCGCGCCGCACTCGGCCAGGGAGGTCACCGCTTCGTGATTGATGGCGGCTCCCGGGTTGGTGCCCGCCGAGTAGCTTTGCACCTTGCCCTCGGAGACGAGGTCCATCAGCGCGGCTGCCATCTGGGACTTGCCGGCGTTGCGGGAGCAAATGAACAGTACTGATGGTTTTGTCATAGACACAATTGAACCACCCAAAGCGCACTTTGGGTGGTTCAATGATGCTGCGTGACTTTTGGCCACAAGAGCCTAGATGCTCAGGTTTTTCTGTGCCTGGTTCTTGCCGGTTTTAATGGTCTCGCCCTTGAAGAAGGCCGGGTGCTTGACGCGGGTGTAGAGCATGACGATGACGCCGAGCAGCAGCACGCCCACGCCGAGGATGAACACCATGCCCACCCCGCCGATGTTCGAGCCGGAGCCATAGCTCGGCTTCATCGACTCGATGGCGGTGGCGAAGAACATCACCAGCAGGATGATGCCGCCGACCAGCGGCGCCAGGAACTTGAAGATGATGTTCCGGGCGCTGGCGAACAGCTCGTCGCGGAAGTACCAGACGCAGGCCAGCGCGGTCAGCCCGTAGTAGAAGCAGATCATCAGGCCCAGCGCGGTGATGGTGTCCCACAGCGCGTTCTCGGAGATCAACCGGGTGATCACGTAGAAGGCAGCGGCCGCCACGGCGGAGGCCACGGTGGCCACTGACGGGGACATGAACCGCGGGGAGATCTTCGCGAAGCTCGACGGCAGCGCCTTGTAGTAGCCCATGGCCAGCAGGGTGCGGGCCGGGGAGACCATGGTGGACTGCAGCGAGGCCGCGGAGGAGGACATGATCGCCAGGGACATCAAGATGGCCAGCGGGCCCATGACCGGGCCGGAGAGCACGGCGAAGATGGATTCCTGGTTATCTGGGTTTCCCGCGCCCAGGCCTGTGGTTCCCACGCCTGCCCAGTAGAGCACGCCGGTGGCCACCGCCAGGTACAGGGCGATGATGATCAGCACGGTCCAGGTTGCGCCGCGGCCCGGGACCTTGTTCGGGTCGGTGGTTTCTTCGTTCATGGTCAGGGTGACGTCCCAGCCCCAGAAGACGAAGATCGACAGCGAGATGCCTGCGGCGAAGGCGGTGAAGGATTCGACGCCCGCAGGGTTGAACATCTCGAAGGTGATCGGGGTGCGGTCGAACGGCGCATCGGAGGTGAAGGCCATGATCGCGAAGAGCAGCAGCACGCCGACCTGGAAGCCCACCAGCACGTACTGGAAGACCTTGGTGGCGTTCATGCCGCGGTAGGAAATGTAGGCGGCGATGGCGATGAAGACCAGCGTGGTGGGGATGTTGATCCACAGGTTCTTGGTCAGATCCGCGATCCAGTCCTGGCCGGTGAGCTGGGCGATGAGGATGTAGAAGAAGTCCACCGCCACGGCCGCCAGGTTGGAGAGCACGATCACCGTCGCGGCGATCAGTCCCCAGCCGCCCATCCAGCCGATCATCGGGCCGAAGGCGCGGGTGGCCCAGGTGAAGGAGGTGCCGGAGTCCGGCATGGCATTGTTCAGTTCGCGGTAGCCCAGGGCTACGAGCAGCATCGGAATGAAGCCGGCGATCAGGATGGCCGGGAGGCTGGTGCCCACCTCGGCGACGGTGGCGCCCAAGCCCGCGGTCAGCGTATACGCCGGGGCGATGCAGGAGATGCCGATGACAACCAAGCCCATGACACCGACGGTGCCCTTGGACAGACCCTTTTCATGCAGTCCCGAATCATTTGATTCGGGTGGGTTATCCTGCCTCAATTCTTGTGACATAGTGAGAAGCCTTTGAAATCGTGCGGCTCAACGCTGAGCCGCAGCCGCCCCGCACCGCGCTGAGCTGGCTCAGGCGGGCGGGTGCGCAGTGGGTGGAGTGTGCGCGGATTACAGAAATCGCGAGGGTGCGAGTTTCGACCTGTTCTTTCTACCGGGTCGTTTCCAGGGTGGGAATGACGCCGATCGGCACATTCAGGTTGCCCAAGATGCGCTGGGCTTTGGGGCCGATGAACAATCGGCGGTTCGCCGCCAGGCGCGAGGAGCCCAGCAGCGCCAGGTCCCCGGGCTGCCATGACAGCTGCGAAGAGGCGGCGTCGATGGTGCCGCCGATGACGATGTCGATCTGCGCTTCGATGCCCAGCTCCTCGATGACCTGCACCAGGTGCTCGCGCGTGTTCTTCACGTGGGCATCCAGGTCCTCGGCGGTGACTGCCACGTCCTTGTGCGCGACCAGGGTGGCCACGCGCAGCTTGACCTGGCGGGCCTCGGCGATGCGGGCCGACAGGTCGATCACCGCGCGCGCTCCGGGGCGGTCGCCCACGAAGCAGGTCAGCCGGGTGATCTTTCCGCCGGCGTTGCGCAGCGAGTCCAGCGAGGTCGGCGAGGACATGAACACCGCCAGCGGCGATGAATGCAGCAGCGCATTGGTAATGTTCCCGGGCATGAAGAAGCCGCCGACGTGGCGCTTGCGCCCGCCGAGCACGATGCCGTGGGCTTCAAATTCCTGGCCGAGTTCGATCAGCCCCTCGGCGATGGAGGAGACCGAGCGGGCCACCACGGAGGCGTTGATCCCTGCAGGAACCAGCGCCAGCGCCTGTGCGGCCCAGGCATCCACCTGGGCGGAGAGGATGGATTCATATCCATGGTCCCCGCCCGGGTAGATGGCGCTGAAGGGTGTGGCGGCCGGAAGCACGATCGCGATCTGCAAGGATGCGTTCTTGGTCCCGGCCACCACTGCGCTGGCCAATTCAATGGCCTCGGCGCCGCGTTCGTCGGCGGTATAACCTACGAGCAGTTTCATAGCTTAGGCGTTGGCCTTTTCGGTGAGGGTTGCGACGCCGTCGTAGGACTCGTCGTAGCTGGTGCCGTCCAGTTCGGCCAGGATGCGGGCTGCCGAGCGGCGGCCCATGCGCACTGCGCCGTCCACGTGCTGGAAGCCTTCGCCTGCCAGGTCCGAGGAGCTGAAGTAGATCGGGCCGACGTTGTCGTTCTGGGTCGGACCGAAGCGGTGCAGGCCGCCCAGGTCGTAGCTGGTGGCGTAGGCGCCGCGGGTCCACTCTTCGGAGCCGAAGTCCGAAAGGTAGAAGACCTTTGGATCCAGGGTCTTCTCGCCCAGGAACTCGGCCATGGCCTTGAGCACAACTTCCTTGCGCTCTTCGTCCGATTCCAGCGACCAGACCTTGTCTGCCTCAACATCGGAGATGAAGCCGACCAGGGTGCCGGTCTCTTCGCCGTCGAAGGTGTTGTCGTAGATTTCCTGGACCAGGTGGTTCGGGCCGAAGCAGGTGCCGGACAGGCCCTCTTCACGCCAGAACGGGGTCTCGTAGACTGCGTGCACCTTGATGACCAGGCCCATGGACTGGTGCTGGTGGGTGACCTGCTGCCAGCGAGGCAGCGGCGGGAAGTAGCTGATGCGGCTGTACAGGTTCGGCGGCACTGCCAGCACGACCTTCTTGGCCTTCACGGTGACGTCCGCGCCGTGGGCGACAACGCCTTCGTCGCTCCATTCCAGCTTCAGCACCGGGTTGTTCAGGAACAGGGTCTCTTCCGGCAGGCGCTTGGCCACCTCGATGGAGACGCCCTGCATGGAGGTCTTCATGCGGCGGTCCAGGATGAAGTCTTCGTCGACCAGGTTGTCGAAGGAGCCTGCGGAGGATGCCATGAGCACTGCCTGCAGTGCGGAGAAGGCGTGGGCGGGCTTGGTGAGCATGCCGCCGGCGATGAACAGGCCGATGTTGTTGCAGGCGGTCTCGTCATCCGAGTTGTTGCGCAGGAAGTGGTGGAAGGAAATGGTGTCCAGTTCGGCGGCGCGCGGGTGCTCCCATGGCTTGTCCGGGTTCATTTCGGCTGCCAGCTGGTTCATCAGCTCGATCAGCTTGTTCATTTCCGCCACGGTGGACTCTGCTACAGGGAAGTCGTCGCCCTCGTAGACGATCGCTTCGCCGGCTTCGGTGCGGTAGACGCTCTTGCCCTGCTTGTAGCGCTCGAAGGTCTCAATGCCCAGTTCTTCGATCAGCGAGTACAGGCCGGTCTGGTCCGGGCTGATCCACTGACCGCCGATCTCGATGGTGGCGCCGTCCATCTGCTCGGTCCAGGTGCGGCCGCCAACGCGGTCGCGGGCCTCGAGCACTGCCACGGTCTTTCCTGCCTTGCTCAGCTCGTAGGCTGCGGTCAGGCCCGATGGGCCGGCACCGATGACAACGACGTCGCGTTCCAGATTCTTCATTTCTACTCTCCCTGAACCTCAAAATGAATTTCGTTCATTTATCTTTCCTATAGCATAGGGTACGAACTTGAACTTGTGAAGCATTCCACGTCAACTAGGTGGTCAACAATGAGCGAACAGGCGCATCGGCGCGCTGGACGTCCCCGAAAAGCAGTACTGAATAAGGAACGGATCACCGAGCACGCGTTGAACCTGGTCTCCACCGACGGCTACGATGCACTGACCATGAGCAGGCTTGCCAAGTCCCTGGGCGTGGCCGCCTCAGCCCTGTACAACCATGTCTCCTCCAAGCAGGACCTGCTGCAGTGGATCCAGGAACTGGTGATGGCAGACATCGACGCCACGGTCTTCGACACCCTGGACATCGAGCCGGCCCTCATCCAGTGGGCCACCAGCTACCGGGACACCTTCGCCCGGCACATCCCGCTAATCCCGGTGATCGCCGTGCTGCCGGTCTCCGACTCCCCGCGCACCCTGGACATGTACGAGCGGGTGGCCGAGGCGCTGCGCGACTACGGGATGGACGACGGGGTGATCGTGCCAAGCATCGTCGCCCTCGAATCCTTCATCTTCGGTTCGGCCATGGACACCGCCGCCCCGCATGACATCTTTGAAACCAAGGACCACAAGGACGCCACCCCCAATTTCACCCAGGCCGTCGCCGACCAGCGCGCCACGGGACTAAATACCAGCGACGACTCCTTCCAGCGCGGCCTGGAAGCCCTGGTCGCAGGCCTCCTAGCAGCAGGGAGCAGATCATGAGCGAAGAACCCAAGTCCCGCATCTCCAAGATCACCGGAAAACAGTGGGCTTCCATCGCCCTGGTGGTGGTCGCTTTGGTCTTCATCCTGCAGAACCTGAACTATGTGCGGGTGGAGATCTTCCTCTTCCACACGACCGCGCCACTGTGGCTGATCCTGCTCGCCACACTTGCCGGCGGCTACCTCATCGGCCGCTTCTCCAAGCGCAGGGACTAGGAGCGAAGGAACCCCGGAACGCTGTAGCGTTCCGGGGTTCCTTTGGCTTAGTCCTCGACGATGGCCCACTCTCCGACTTCTTCGTTATCGGAGTCAAAGACGTCCTCCTGGGCCCCGGCGACGATGGGATACATCGTAATCTTCTCGGACCAGTCGCGCAGAATCTTCCGAAGCTCTTCAAGCGGCTTGAGCTGCATATTTTCAGTGTCGAAATTGACTTCCATAACAAAGCGCATGATGTGCTCCAATCCGTTCGGTTGCCGCCATACTATTCCTCGAAAAACTGAAATACGAGACTTGACAAGGGCTTGTCCAAACGGATTTTCGCAGAGCAAAATAATCTGGCCTTAAAAACGGAAGACGAGGCGTTATCGCCCCGTCTTCGCCAGAAAAAATTCAGTTTGTTACTGCATCGGCAGGTTGGCCAGCGAACTCATCGCCTCCGGGCCGCCGATCTTGTACAGGGCAAGCAGCAGCCCGCCGAAGATGGTTCCCAGCACCGCGCTGAAGCCCAGCGAGATCTTGGCCAGCGAGCGGACCTCCGAACGGCTGATCGCTGCTTCGTCGTTGAGGTACTTTTCGGCGGAGCGGCTGAAGCTTTCGGCGGGGGTGGTCAACGCGGTCAGCGTGATCACGTTCGAGGCCGAATCGGTGGCGCCGTCGCGCAGGTAGGCGATGGTGGTCTGCTGCTTGCGGTTCTGGCGCAGCTTGACAATGTTTGCACCATGTCGTGCCAACAGAATATCTTCGCCCAGTGGGATGGTTCCCATAACCGCCGCTCCTTCGTTGCCTGATTCTCTTTGCCTCTTGATATCAAGTAAAGCGCAGGAATTTTGACAACTTGTAGAAACCCCCTTGTTTTGTCGAGAACCACACATCATCCTGTGATGCAATCCGCATGATTCCGGGGCTAAACTAGGGTTTCTGGTGAGCTGGAGCATAGCCGCGGCGCCGCCGCACCGGCCCTATTCAGGCAGCTGCCCGAAGGCCTCGGTGTCCTCGATCGGGCCGAGCACCAGGATGCGGTCCCCCGGCTTGAGCACCGTCGACGCGTCGGCATTCTGCCACTTGCCATCAGCATTGGCACGGGCTGCCACGGTGACCCCATAGTGCTTGCGCAGATTACTGTCCCCCAAGCGCAGCCCGTGCAGCACCTTGGGCGAATTCATCTTCACCATGGCGAAGCCACTGTCGATTTCCACGTAGTCCATCATGGCGCCGCGCACCAGGTGGGCGACGCGCTTTCCCATGTCCTTCTCCGGATAGATGATGTGGTCCACGCCCAGCTGTTCGAGGATCAGCCCGTGCTGGTCATCCAGCGCCTTGGCCCACACATGGGGAACACCCATGCTCAAGAGCTTGGAACAGGTCAGGATGGATGCCTGCAGGTGGGTTCCGATGGCAACGACCACGCGGTCGAATTCGTTCAGCGACAGCTGCTCCAGCGCCTCACGCTTGGTGGCGTCGGCGCGGACCACCTGGGTCAGCTCGCCGTTCAGCTCCTGGACGATCTCCGAATCCAGATCGATGCCAAGCACGCTGGTGCCCGACTTCATCAGCTCCAGCGCCAGCGAGGCGCCGAAGCGGCCCAGGCCGATCACCGCGACGGAGTCGGCCTGCGCGATTTTCTTGGCCGCGCCGCGGCCCGAAGAGAAGTTAACCAATTGCTGGCCTTTCCTTAGGTAGTTCAAAAACTGCTTTCTTGTCGCGCAGGGCCAGGGCCGAGCCCAGCGAGAGCACCCCAACGCGTCCCAAATACATCAAGGCAATCAGCACCCATTCGCCGCTGGGCGGCAGGTCGGGGGTGATGCCGGTAGACAGGCCCACCGTGGCGAAGGCGGAGATCGCCTCGAAGAGGCACTCGTCCAGGGTGAAGTCGGTGACCACCAGCAAGATCATGGTGCCGCTCAAGACCGCCGCCACCGCCATGAGCACCACCGAGATGGCTTGGCGGTGCACCGAGCGGGACAGCCGCTTGCCGAAAATGTTCACGGCCGATTCGCCGCGCAGCTCGGTAAAGAGAATGAACAGCAGCACCGCGAAGGTGGTGATCTTGATGCCGCCGCCGGTGCCTGCGGGGCCCGCGCCGACGAACATCAGCACATCCATGCCAAGCCAGGTCGCTCCATGCATGGCGCCGATGTCGATGGAGTTGAATCCTGCGGTGCGGGTCTGCACGGATTGGAAGAAGCCTGCCAGCACCTTGTCCTGGATCGGCATGGGGCCCAGCGTGTCGGGGTTGCTCCATTCCATGCCGGTGATGAACACCGTGCCCACAGCCAGCAGCACCGCGGTGCCGACGAGCACGAGCTTGGTGTTCATCGACCATTTCAGCCGGTTGCGCGCATAGCGGCGGATCTGCAGGATGACGGGGAAACCCAGGCCGCCCAGGATGATGGCCGCCGCAATGGGAAGGCAGACCCAGGGGTCCGCGGCGAAGCCCACCAGATTGTCCGAGTACAGCGCGAAGCCCGCGTTGTTGAAGGCGGAGATTGCGTGGAAGGCCCCATAGGCCAGCGCCTTGCCGGGGTCATAGCCGTAGCCGAAGAAAAAGCGCCCTGCCAGCAGCAGGGCGATCGCGCCTTCGATGATGAAGGTGACCTTCACGATGGACAGCGAAGCGTTTTTGACGTCCTGCCCCTCCACAGCTTTGGCTTCGGTCTGGGTGGTGATCTTGGCCTTCAGGCTCAGCTTGCCCAGGATGCTCAGCGAAAACAGCGAAGCGACGAGCATGATGCCCAGGCCGCCGAGCTGGATCAGCACGATGATGACGATCTTGCCGAAAATGCTGAACTGCGTTGCGGTATCCAAGACCGCCAGGCCCGTCACGCAGACCGCTGAGGTCGCGGTGAAGATTGCGTCAATCAGATCGGTGTACTGGCCTGTGCTGGAAGAAAGCGGAGAAGCTAAAAGCAGCCCGCCGATGAGGATCGTTGCCGCAAATCCAACGGCGACGGTCCGCGCCGGCCGCGCCACAACATTCGAGCCGGAAACATGGATTCTCTGTTTCCTGCGGAGTTTGTTCATGAAGTCTTCGTATCGCTCAAACCATCTGTCTACGACACGTAGAACAGCCTTACGAATGGAAAACAGTACTCCTAGTTTGACCCGCTGCCAATAGTAATTCGCATCACATGAACCGCTGTGTTGGCCGCAGGAAAATGGGCAGAGAAAAGCGGAGGCAGTTCCCTGCCTCCGCTTGCCTCAAACTAGCGGCGTTATGCCGTCTTCAGGTTGCGCTGCTTCTGCTCGTGCTTTGCTGCACGGACCTGCGCGGCCAGCTCAGAGGTTTCCAGTTCCTCGGGAGCGGCAATATCGTATTTCTCTGCCTTGTCCAGCAATCGGGCGCGGATTTCGGCTCGATGAGTGCGGTTGTACTTGCGGACCATCACTACTGTCACAAGCGCCAAAACCAGCAGGGTGATCAGGGCAGTGATCGTCGTTGCTTCCATATTCATTGTCTTCTCGACCCCCTAACTTCAAAGTCGAGAATGGGCAGCCGGCTGGCGGGCTAGTCAGCCTGGTTCACTTTTTGAACGTGCCGGCGCATCATCCTCTATATAGTGAAGAACAACAAGTTTAGCAGTTTTATTCGAATCAGCCGAGTTGGCGGTTCATATCCTCGTGTAATATTCACAGGATTTCTCCCGAAATTCCGCAGTCTCACGCCGAGCCCAGCGCAGTTTTTCGAAAATGTCAGCCTGCCTGCCGGCCGCCTGTTAGAATTCCCCGGTGCCGTGGCTGTGCTCGAAGACCAGAGAGGTCTGGGTGGTGGCCACCGCGGGGTTTGCCGACAGGTTGTCCAGCACGAACTGGCGTACATCGGATGAATTGCGCACTGCAACATGCAGCACAAAGTCGTCCACCCCGCCGAGGAAGAAGAGCTGGCGCACCCCTGGCTTGCTGCGCATTTCATTGGCGAAGTTGGACATCAGGTGCCGGGCTCCCGGACGGATGCGCACGAAGATCAGCGCTTCAAGTTCCTGGCCGAGCACCTGCGGGTCGACCTCGATGGTGAACCGGGCGATCACTCCCGAATCGCGCAGCGCATTCAGTCGGGCCAGGCAGGTCGAGGCGGCGATGCCCAGCTCCTCGGCCAAGGAGTTGTTGGTCCGCCGCGAGTTCTTGGCAAGCAGCTGCAGCAGCTTCCGGTCGAGCTCATCGAGCTGCGCCGTGGCGACGTCACGGGAGTTGGTGCCGTTCAGCATCCAGTTACACCTGCTTTCAGCAAGACAACACGCTTGAGAACATCATACGGGGCAGGCGCCAGCCGGCCGGATCAGCTGTGGCTTGCCTGCTTGCGCCCGCGCAGCACAAGCCATGCAATCAGAGAAATCACGAGGACTCCGGCGACGATCCACGGCCAGTCCAAGGCGATCCAGGCATAGAAGACCGCCATGCCGATGGTGGTGTAGATCAGCGCCCAGGCCAGCGCGCCGACAGCCACCGCCGGGATATAGCGGCGCAGCGGCATCCGGCTCATGCCAGCCGAGGCATTGACCGCTGACTGGATGCCGACGGTCAAGAAGCTCAGCGGCACCGCAAGCATGCCCCAGCGGGCGATGAACCGCTGGGCCCGCTGGTACACGGGCCCGCGCAGGTGGCGCTCAAAACGCGTGTGCTCCACGCCCTTGGCGATGCCCCGGCCCACCCAATAGGTGGTGTTGCCGCGGATGAAGGCTCCGAAGAAGAAAAAGACATAGGTCACCGCAAAGGGTGCGTCGTCGACCAACCATTTGATTGCGTCCATGGCTAGGGGACGCTCTTGATTTGGCGCACCAGCACGGCGCCGACCAGCGAGATAATCGCCGAGATGATGAACAGCGTCGGATAGCCTCCGAACCAGGTGACCGACAGCCAGGCAATGAGCGGAGCGACCACCTGCGGCAGCGAGTTGGCGATATTGATGACGCCCAGGTCCTTGCCGCGCGAGTCGGCGAAGGGAAGCACCTGGGTCAGCAGCGCAAAGTCCACCGCAAGGTAGGAGCCGAAGCCGATGCCCAGCAGCACCGCCGCGGCGATGGCCACCGGGAAGGTGCTGGCCAGCGACAGGGTCAGCGCGGCTGCCGCGACAATCACCGAGGAGATGATCACGTACTTTTTCCGCTGGCCGTCCTTATCGGACAACTTGCCGGAAATCACGGAAGAAAATATCACGCAGAACGCATATACTGCGGTCAACACCAGAACACCTTGAGCTGGATCGGGATAGCGGACGGCGTCCTGCAGGAAGTAGAGCAGGTAGACCAGGCACAGCTGGCATCCCAGGTAGAGCATGAAGCGGGTCAGCCAGGCCCATCCGAAGCCCTTGTGCTTGACCGGGTTGATCCAGAAGCTCTTGACGAACTCCCCAAACTTCAGCGGCTCCAGCGCCCCCTTGGGCAGCGGCACGTCCTTGCGCATCATGACATAGGGGATGGAGCACAGCGCCACCGCGGTGGCCACAATCGCGTAGCCGAAGACCAGGTCCTGGGCGGCGACCATGCCGATGACCGCGCCGATCAGCGAACCCATGGTCTGGCCCAGGGCGACCAGGCCGCCGACCACGCCGCGCTGCTCCACCGGAACCTTGTCGGGAATGGCGGCGAAGATCGCCGCCAGCGCGGCATTGCCCGCAGCCTGCATCAGAGCCCAGCCCAGCACCAGCATGCTCACGGTCTGCGCGGTGGACATCAGCAGCAGCGCCAGCGCCGCACAGATGGTTCCGCAGAAGACCCATGGGATGCGCCGGCCGTAGCGCGAGGTGCTGCGGTCGCTGAGCGCGCCGAACAGCGGGTTGGCCACCAGCGAGACGGCCGCGCCCACGCCGGTGACCAGCGAGAGGATCGCATTCTTCTGGCTTGCGTCCAGCTGCTGCGCATGGAGCCCCAGCAGCACCTGGATCGGCGCGAAGAAGCCGATGTTGATGCCTACGTGGACGACCACCAGTGCGGTGATCCATCCTGCCCCAACCCGCCGGGTGGGTATCTGCAATGCTGCTGGGACGGCAGGGACGTCCTGTGCTCCTGCGGTCATTGGCGGCTACCTTCCCAATTCGCGGGCCGAGACGGCCGGGTCTTCAAGCTGTTCCAGAGCTGGGGTCCTGCCCTTGGCGATCAGCCTTTTCACTGCCTTGGCCATCAGTCCGCCGTCGATCATGGAGGCGGCAACAAGGTTTCCGCCGCCGTCCAGGCCGAAGACGACCTGAATCTTGCCGCGCCGGTTGTAGCGCTTGACCACCGACTCGACGGCGGAGAAATCTCCCACGCTTTCAACATGGGCTTCGTGGCGGTCGGACCAGAACCATGGCACTGTATGGTCCGGGGCCTCGGTGCCGAGGATTGTGGCGGCGGCAATCGCCGCATCTTCCATGGCGGCTTCCCAGTGCACCGCACGGCGCGCTCCTGCCACGCGGGCCGCGTCGCCGATGGCAAGGATCTGCGTGTGCCCCAGGCAGCGCTGCTGCGCATCGACCAGGATTCCGTCATCCACCTGCAGCCCCGCCGATTCGGCGAGCGCAGTCTCGGGATCCACGCCGATCGCGGCGACGATGATCTCCGCCTCGAAGCGCTTGCCAGAGACCATCGCGTGGTTCGGTCCGAGTTCGGTCACCGCTCCGGTCAGCGTGGTGATGCCATGCACCGCATGCTCTGCATGCAGCTGCTGGGCCAGGTCCTCGCCCATGATGGCCGACAGTGGCGCGTTGGAGCTGGAGACCAGGGTGACCTGGGCGCCGAGCATCTTGGCGGTGGAAGCGAATTCAGCGCCCACCAGGCCTGCGCCGATGATCAGCACGCGCTGGCCGAACATCCCGGTGTCAAGTTCTTGAGACAGCGCCGCGGCATCCGCGGCGGTGTGCAGGGTGCGGGCGTACTGCGCTCCGGGCACCTGCAGGCGGCGCGGGGTGGTGCCGGTGGCGAGCACGATGTAGTCCTCATCGCTTTCCAGCGCAGGCAGTTCGCTGATCTCTTCCTGGATCAGGTTGATGCGGTGCTCCTGGTACCAGGAGATCGGCGCGAAGGGCTCGACCTGCAGCGACTTGCTCAGCGGCGGCCTGTCATAGGGCAGGCCCTGGGCGTCGGAAATCGTGATGGCGCCGGCGTAGCCGCCGCGCACCAGTTCCCTGGCCAGGGTGTGTCCGGCGACCCCTGCCCCGATGATGTGTACGGACGGCATCTAGATGTCGAGTTCCAGGTTGCCGTCCACCACGTCGACCTTGTAGGTGCGCGCATCAACGGTGGCAGGCAGGCACAGGGCCTTGCCGGTGCGCAGGTCAAAGCTTGCGGCATGCATGGGGCATTCGATTTCGCAGCCTTCCACCCAGCCTTCGGACAGCGATGCCACCTCGTGAGTGCATTCGTCGGCCAGCGCATAGAAGTTGCCGTCTTCGGCGTGGAATACGGCGATGTCTTCAGCGGCTCCGCTGTCTTTCGCCTCTACCAGCAGTCCTTCACCTTCTGGCAGCTGGTCTGCGGGACCGACCCGGTAGCTCACGATAACTCCTTTGATGCGCGAATACTTCTGAAACTATTCTGTCACCTATTTATCGGTTGCACCTAGCTGATAGGTCACGCTTGGCGGATCATTTGGCGCAGCGGGTGGCCTGCTGACAGCTGGTCCATCAGCTCGATCCCCTCCAGCCCCTGCCCCAGCGGCTCGACGAGAACCGCGCCGGGCGCGAGCCGCTCAAGCGCCGCGGCGAAAGCTAGGCGCATCGGCTGGGAGCCCAGCACTCCCCCGATGCCTGCCACCCGCGCATCGCCTGTTCCCAGCAGGCGGCAGCGACGCAGGGCCGTGGCGGCGCTGTGCGCCAGCTCTTGCGCCGCTTCATCGATGATCCGTGAGCTGGCGGCATCCTGCCCTGCCAGCTGCGCCGCGTGCCTGGCAAAGGAGGCGACCACGGCGATCTTCTGCGGGTCTGCCTGCAGCCGGATATATGCCTGCTCCAGGTCATCCCAGTGCTGGCGGACGATCGGGGTCAGCGCGGTGGGCTCGCCGCGGCCGTCGTGCTCGCGCATCACCGCCTGCAGCACCCGCGCGCCGATCCAATAGCCGCTGCCCGCATCGCCCATGATGCTGCCCCAGCCATCCACCCGGGCAAGGGCCGAGTCCCCGACTCCCAGCACCACCACGCCGGTGCCGGCGGCGACCACCACCCCGGTCTTTTCCCCCAGCGCGCCGAGGTAGCTGGACACCGAGTCATGGGCCAGGAAGATCCGCTGGCTTTCGCCAAGGTCCAGCAGCGACTTGAGCGCGGCGGGATCTTCTTCCGTCTTGGTCAGCCCGGTGGTGCCGATGCAGAAGCTGTCGAAGTCCTGCCCGAAGTGCCGCTTGGCCGCGGCAATGGCGCTAGCCAGCTGCGGCAGCACCGGCTGGTCGGTGAGCACGCCGGGCAGCACCAAGGTCCGTGACCGGTCCCTGTCCGCCCTGATCCGGATTTCGCTCTGGCCGCCGTCGATTGCAAGCACCGAACGCTGCTCCATCAGATCCAGTTTCCCCGCTGCTTTTGCCCTTTGACCTTGCCCACCGCACGTCCTTTCTGCCACGGGCACTGCGTAGGCGCCAAATTTTTTCCCAGTTTTTTCGGCAAGTTTCACACCCACAAGCGTGAAATTGTCATTAAGTATCCCAGATCACAAGCTATTTGACGGAATACCAAAGCGTCGCCGCACGCAGCGCATCCTGACTTGCGTTAATTAAGTTTTGCAATTTCTATTGCAATATCCGATAGCGGGCCTTACATTTTTCTGTATACCAAAATATGTGTCGGGGGTCTCTTTCCGACAACAGCTACCCAGGGATTGACGCCATGGCTCAAGATTCAACAGCATCCACCGCGGCACCTGCCGAACGTGACATCAACCGGGCGAAGTCCCAGCTCTTCTCCCCTAATGCTTGGCAGTGGGGATCGATGATCCTCCTATCCACCGGCATCTGCGCCGTAGCAATTTTGCTCGGCACCCATAAGATCCCGCTGGGCAACGCCGCCATAGTCCTGATGCCAGTGCTGTGGGCTGTGCTGATGGGCGCGGTGATCGGAGTCCAGAAGATCAAGCCGATCTCCGGGCAGAACCGTGCGGTGTCCTCCGTACTGCTCGACGTGAGCATCGTGCTCTTCTTGGCCGCCTTGGGCGTCAGCGTCGGACCGGCCCTGTCCGAGCTGACCAACATCGGTCCGGCGATCATTCTGCAGGAAGTCGGGCACATCTTCGGCACCGTGATTTTGGCACTCCCTGTCGGCGTGGCATTGGGCATGGGTAAGATGGCCATCGGCTCCACGTGGGCTATCGACCGCGAGTCATACCTTGCCTACGCACTGCAGCGCTTCGGCGTGAAGTCACCGATCTACCGCGGCGTCTTCTCCGTATGGCTGCTGGGCAGCGTCTTCGGAGCGGTCTTCATCTCCCTGCTTGCAGGCCTCATGGGAGGACTGGGCATCTTCGACGCCCGCGCCCTGGCCCTGGGCCTCGGTCTGGGCTCCGGCTCGATGATGCTCGGCGGCGTCGCCGCCCTGTCGGTGATCTACCCGGATCAGGCAGGCGAAATCATGGCCCTGGCCGCGCTGTCGAACCTGGTGACCAACCTCGTAGGCTTCTACGCCGGCGTCTTCCTCTCCCTGCCGCTCTCGCAACGCCTGTACAAGTTCTGGTCCCGCCTCTTCCGCCGCAATGACGACGGCCTCAAGCTGGCCGCCGACGGCTCCATCAAGCCAAGCAAGTCAAGCAAGAAGGCCGTCAAAACGCTGAACGTCGACGGCGTGAGCGTCGACCCTGCGGTACGCATGAAGCCTTCGGCGTGGATCATCGCCTTTGCCGCAAGCCTTGTCGCAGGCTTCTTCCTCAACGCGCTGGGCACCAAACATGCAGGATCCAATGAGATCTACGGCGTGCTCATCCTCGGTGCGCTGACCGCCATTGCCTTCCTGATTTCCAAGCTGATCCCTTCGGTTCCACCCAGCGTATGGGTTCTGGCCCTTGGCACGCTGGTCTCCGCACCCTTCATGCCGACGGCTCCGCTGGTGACCACGCTGACCGAACACCTTGATGCATTGTTCGTCGGCTTGGGCTCCATCGCCCTGCTGGGGCTGAATCTGGGACGCGACGTCAATGCGCTGAAGTCATTGAACTGGAAGATCGTCGTCGTTGCGATGATTACCTTCACCGCCAGCTTCGCAGGCGCAGTCATCTTGGCCCAGTTCGTCATCCACGTCTAAATAAACACGCACAAGCTTTCCCACCGACAGCCGTCTCGAATCAGCACTGCGCTAATTCGAGGCGGCTGTTTTCACATTTCCGGATTAGTCTGAAATGCCGTTGAATGAACGTGCACAATAGCGTCGTTTACAACGAGGAATTCGTGATTCCTCACTAGAATGGAAAGCATGCAAGAAGACCAACTGATGCAGAGCGTGGAAGAAGAATTCACCGCTTTGCTGCTGCGCGCCCGGCAGATGCTCATCCGCCGCGCCAAGATCATCCATCCCGAGCTGCAGGATCCGGGCTACCGGCTGCTGGCAGTCGTGATCCGCGATGAGGGGCAGCAGCAGTCGGTCCTTGCCGAAAAGCTGCGCTTGGACAAGGCCACGGTCTCCCGTCTGGTGCAGCATCTGGAATCGCTGAACCTGGTCTCCCGCGCCCCGGACCCCAATGACCGCCGGGCCCAGCTGGTCTCCGCCACCGCGGTGGCCCGCGAAAAGTGGCGCAGCAGCGGCGAGGCCCTGCGCCAGGGGCTGCGCGCCCACCTCAGCGAATGGGAAGCTTCCGAGCTGAAAGACTTCAGCGAGCTGCTGCACCGCCTGAACACCAGCTTCGAGGAGATACTCTAGCCGCGCATCCGCAGCGGCGCGGCTACTGCATCAGCGCCAGGAAATCATCCGCGCCCAGCACCGCCGAGGCTCCGGCCTGAGCGTCCTCGCCCAGCACGTCGTTGAACAGCGCTGTCTTCTTGGCCTGCAGGGCAAGCACCTTGGACTCGATGGTGTCCTTGGCGACCAGCCGGTACACGTACACCGGGTTTTCCTGCCCGATGCGGTGCGCGCGGTCGATGGCCTGGGACTCGGCCGCAGGGTTCCACCATGGGTCAAGCAGGATGCAGTAGTCGGCGGTGGTCAGGTTGATGCCGAAGCCGCCGGATTTCAGAGAGATGAAGAACAGCGGGAAGTCCCCGCTGCTGAACCCGTCGATCAGCTCCTTGCGCTTGGGCCCCGACGTGCCGCCGTCAAGATAGCCGTGCTCGATCCCCAGCCCCGCCGCCACGTCCTTGGCCTTGCGCAGGAAGGACGTGAACTGGCTGAAGATCAGCACCTTGTGGCCCTCGGCCACCGCGTCGGCGATCATCTCCCGCAGCATCTCGAGCTTAGCGCTGGGCCCATTGCCCTCGTCGACCAGCGAGGGGTCCAGGGCCAGCTGGCGCAGCAGGGTCAGCGACTGCAGGATCTTGAAGCGGTTCGAGTCCACGTCCTGGACCAGGCCCAGCACCTCCTGGCGCACCCGCTGGAAGCGGCGGTCATAGGCCTTGCGGTGCGCCGGCTCCAGCTCCACCTCAAGCACCTGCTCGGTCTTGGCGGGAAGCTCCGGAACCACCTGCTCCTTGGTGCGGCGCAGCACGAAGGGGCGCAGCCGCTTCTTCAGCCGGGCCAGGCGCGCCGAATCCCCGTCGGCGATCGGCTTGTCGTAGTTCTCCTTGAAGGCCTTCAGCCCGCCCAGCAGTCCCGGGGCCGCCAAGGATACCAGCGCCCACAGCTCCAGCAGGTTGTTCTCCATCGGGGTGCCGGTGACCACCAGCTTGCAGGGCACGTCGATCTGGCGCGCCTGCTTGTAGCCCTTGGAGGCATGGTTCTTGATCTGCTGCGCCTCGTCCAGGATCATCACGCTGAAACCCGCCTGTTCGAACTCCTCAAAGGCCAGGCGGAAGATCGTGTAGCTGGTGACCACCAGCTGCGCGTCGCCGATCTGCTCGATGATCCCGGCCCCAGCCTTCTTGGCGGTGGCGGTGACGGCCCGGGTGCGCAGCTGCGGGGCGAAGCGCGCCGCCTCGTTCACCCAGTTGCCCACCACGGAGGTCGGCGCCAGCACCAGGAACTTCTGCTCGGGGTTTTCCACGCGCGCCTTGTCCAGGCAGGCGAGCAGCTGCACGGTTTTGCCCAGGCCCATGTCATCTGCCAGCACCCCGCCAAGGTGATGGGTGCGCAGGAAGTCCAGCCAGGACAGCCCGTGTTCCTGGTAGGGGCGTAGCGAAGCGGTGAAGGTGGCCGGAGGCTGCACCGAGGCCAGGGTTTCGCCGCTGCCCAGCTCCTTCATGGTTTCAAGCCACTGGTTTTCCTGGGCTTCGATGATGCCTAGGCCCACCAGCTCCTGCCACCAGTCGATGCTCAGCTTGTGGATGCGCAGGCCCGTGGCGCTCACCGTGCCCAGCTCCCCCGCTTCGGTGACCAGCTGGCGCAGGGTCTTGAACTCCTCGCCGGCGATCGGGATCACCGTGTTGTCTTCGAGCACTAGGTAGTCTTCCTGCGCGGTCAGGGCCGCCAGCAGCTCGGCGAAGGGGATCTTCACCCCGTCGATCACCACGTCCACCGACAGGTCGAACCAGTCGTTGGCGCTTTCCCCGACCTGGACGTTGACCTGTGCCGGCTGCGCGTTCAGCTTGTAGTCCGGCAGCTTCGCGCCGTCGAGCACGTGCACATCCGGATGCTCTTCAAGCATCGGCAGCGTGTAGAGCATGAAGTCGATGGATTCGCTGCTGCCCAGGCTGCGCTCCGGGTACACGCCCTGCTTGGTCACCGCGCCCAGCGGCGCCTCGCCGCCCAGCTTCGCATCGATGCTGTCGATGATTTCCTTCTCCACGCCGCGCTGGCGCGGCGTGTTCTCCGGGTAGTTCCACGTGAAACTTGAGGTCAATGCGGTCTTCTGCGCGTCCTCCCGGTGGCGCAGGGCCAGATCCAGGTAGAGCACCGGGCGCGGCGGCTTGGGGATCTTGTAGCTTGCATCGGTGCTCTGCAGCGGCGCCAGCTGGCGCATGCGCGGCAGGTACTCTTCCTCGAAGGTGCGCACTTCTGCGCCGGGGACCATCATCGCCCCGGCGCTGACGAAGTCCTTGAACTCGGGGGCCACCGGTTCGCTGAAGGCAGCCAGCGACAGCGTCTTGGCGCGCTCCAGATGAGATGAGGCGTAGGCCAGCAGCGCCGGTGGCTGCCCGACGGCAAGCACGTGTTCGGCCTCGCCGTTCGGCGCCCGCAGGATGGCCTCCGCGCTGAGGTATTCAGGGCTCTTGTGGAAGTTCACGAAGGCCTGGGCGGGCTCGCGGTCAAAGTGGATCTCGCTGCGCGAGGCAGCGTTGCCGTTCACGATCGCCACTCCCGCGTCCCGCATGGCTTCGAAGGCCTCCACCAGGTCCCGGCCTGGCAGTTCGTTGAGGTTCACCCAGTCCTGGATGTCCCAGACGTGGCCGTAGCGCTGGTGCTGCAGCCGCTCGGTGAGTATCTTCAACTCATTGACCGCGCGGCGCTGCTCCTTGGAGAAGCGGGCGTCGAACTGCAGCCCGCGCCAGGTCACCCCCGTCTGCACCCAAGGGCTGCGGCTTCCCTGCCGTGCAGGCCGCGCGCTCAGCTGCAGGAACTTCTGCCCGCGGAAGCCCTGGGAACTGGTGACCTTCAGGATCAGTCCCAGCGGCTCTTCATCGACCTCGAAGCGGTCGACGTCGTCCTGGATTTCGGGGATCAGCCGGGTCAGCGTCCGAGCCCACTGCGGCAGCTTCGGCTTGTTCCACGTTTGCACCGCCGCCGGGACGTCGGAGACCACGAACCCGCCCTCTTCCAGCTGCGTTGCCTCCACCAGCAGGGCCGCCACGTCGTGGCAGGAGTAGTCGTTCGGGTGTTCTTCGCAGCGGCTGGCAAAGCGCACGCTCGAATCCACCAGGTCCAGCTGCAGGGTCACAAAGGCCTGCATCACCCACCCGGAGACCACTGTGCGGCCCACGGTGTGCTTCTTGTCTGCGATGGTGACCTGGCCGGCGTTGGCGATCATCCAGCCCTGGTTGTATTCGGCCTCGGTCACCAGGGTTTGGGCTGCAACCGGCGTCAGCTGATATTCCATGCTCACTGTTTCGTTGATCGGCTCCGGCGCTGTGCCGCCGCAGAATTCGACCCCATTCTATCGGCGGGCCCGACGGTTAAGCTGTGACGAAACATGACACGCAGGGTTTACTTGCCGGGCACCCAGCGGATAGAAATGAACCACTGAATCACGAGTTCCGATCACTTAGGCCCTGGCCGATCGGACGGCAACCCCAACGCCATTGTGCGGGGTGCCCCAGGTGAAGATTCGACGGACCTGAAAGACAGGTTCGTAAGCAATGGCGCCCCTTGCGCCAGAAAGGGGATCATTTCCTCATGTCCAACGCAGCATCCACCATCTCCGTCGCCGAAGACCGCTCCGCCCGCCTGCAGAGCGCCGGCACTGGCTGGGGCGAACGAATCTCCGCTTCCCCGGAAAATGCCAAGCTGACATTCACCGTTCAAGGCGAGGGCTTCGGTTCGGTAGCCAGCAACATCCGCGCCGGAAAGCACACCTTCACCGTGGACGAGCCTGCCGCCTTAGGCGGCGACGACCTCGCCGCAAGCCCCGTGGAATACGCACTGGGCGCGCTGATCTCCTGCCAGGTAGTGGTCTACCGCCTCTATGCCGAACAGCTGGGCATCCAAGTAGACGACGTGAAGATCGTCGCCGACGGCCATCTGGATGTGCGCGGCCTGTTCGGCATCGACAAATCGATCCGCCCCGGCTTCACCTCGGTGGACCTCGACGTGCAGATCTCGGGCCCGGAGACCGCACAGCGCTATGACGAGCTGCGCCAGGCAGTGGACGCCCACTGCCCTGTGCTCGACCTCTTCGCCAACCCCGTGCCGGTGACCACCGCCGTCACCGTGGTTGCCGATAACTAGCCTCACAGCGCTCGAACTGCCTTCGACTTCCGCGCCGCACCGGGTTCTGAACTGCCCGGTGCGGCGCGTTTGCTTTTATGCCTCTGCACACCCCTGCTGCCCGCATCGACGAAGCCCTCAAAGAACTAAGAAATGTGGCGGGACGAATACGCGGTGCCTGAAAAGGCAATCCATAAGCGTCAATGATCAGATGGAGCTTGTCTGTTGCCTGGTGCGCATCACGGTGCCACAATATAAGCACGCAGTTATTTGGGCGAAGCCCGGTGCTGGTTACACCGGACCTCGCTGGCCGCTTGGCTAACCAAATGGCAGCAGCTCAATAACGAGCCTGATAAGGGCCACGATAAGCCGGGAGATGTCTAACATCAGCCCGGCTTTCGTGCCCCTAGACTTGTTTTCACAAGCTTTCGAGCCTTTCTTGGGCTTCTTTCCCATGGAAACCACCTCGCTTTCTGCCCGTGAGAACGAGCCCGCGAACCGTGAAGGTCCACAAGAATGCAGAATTCACGGCCCACGTGCCCGCTGCGGCCCATGAGGCGGAAAGACCAGCAGCGAACCACTGATACTCCACAGGCTATAAAACCGTCAGAGCATCGGGTTAGGTTCCTTGCCAACCGTGGATAGCCCTGGTCCAGCGCGGCAAGTTCTCGACGTACTGCGGGCTATGGCCACAGAATTCCAGCTGACGATCAACTGTGCAGATCCGCAGCCACGGTTCAGTTCTGGGCTCCCGCCCCGGGCTATGTTTTTAGATCTCATCCGGCGGAACATGCGATCACGCGCGAATACTGCTCGTCTTGCCCGAAAGCAAAAATCCGAGAACCTAGCTTCGACGAGTTCCGGACGACAAGACGGTCAGAAATCGCTGGCACCTGAGCTGCACCACCCGTTAGTGCTCACTTTGACGGCTACCAAACGGCAGGAGTGCTAGCCAAAGGTGCGTGGGAAGCTCAATCAGAAAAAACGGCACAACTCAGGTTTTGAACTTTTAAGCACATCCGCAACCCCTCGCCCCGGCCGTCATCAGAAAAATTTTTTGCCACCTTCCTCGCCATATTTTCGATCGCCCTACACGCCTCTCAGACCCCATGACTTCCATCTCAGCACTTCACAGCGCTGATATATCAACCGACTATCAACCTTGACTTTTTTAGTCAAGAACATGGAAATACCGAAGTCGACCACCAGTTTCGCCGGACATTCCAAGCACGCCCAAGCGCTCCACTGTAAAAGGTTTTTGCCTATCGCAATTTTCTGATCGCGAATCAGAAACTATTGCACTTATCGCAAACCATGCCTAGCGTGTTAGCCATGTCACAAACCCAGAGCATTGAAGCAGATATCGCGGCTCGCTCGCGGCTTGCCATCATGAGCTCCGGGCTGGTCCAGCGTGAAATTTCCCGCCTTACGGGAATCGAAGAAAGCAAGCTTTCCAAGTCGCTGCGCGGCAACCGAAAGTTCACCACGTTGGAAATCATTCAACTGGCAACCGTCACCGGCGTGACTGCCAGCTGGCTGATGACTGGTTCAGATTCCGGGCCCTCATCCAGTGCGGCCCCGGATGAAGACCTGCTGCCCTCGCGTTTGGAGGGCAACGACAGACATGCCATGCGCCGGCGCACCCTGGTGGAAAGCGCTTGGTGGCTCTTCGCCGAACACGGGTTCGACTCAGTGCGGATCTCCGACATCGCCCGGCGCTGTTCGCTGAGCACACCTACGGTCCACTACTACTTCGCCAGCAAGCAGGAACTCTTCGCCGAGGTGCTGCGCTATTCCATCAAGCTCGCCTACGACCGCCAGGTGGCCGAGTTGGAAGGCATGACGCACCCGGTGCAAAGGCTCAAGCGACTGGTTGAACTGCAGCTTCCGCAAGGCGAGCTGCGCGTAGCCGAGTGGTCTATCTGGCTGCAGACCTGGGTGAAACTGGCGGTTGGTGAAACGGGGTTGTCCACGCACACCCCCGGCTACCAGCGCTGGGGAAAAACAGTCAGGGACACGATCCTCGCTGGCCAAGAAAGCGGGCACATCGTCAAGCAGGATCCTGAAATGCTCACCACGGAGCTGACCGCTCTGATCGACGGCATGGGCATCAAGGTCATGACCGGGCTGCTCAGTGCCACCGCAATGTATGAACATATCTGCCGCTATATCGACCGAAATCTAACTACCAAGCAAGGAGAAGGCTCATGAGCCGAAAGGTCATCGTCACCTGTGCACTAACCGGAGCTGGAGACACAGTTGGCAAAAGCGAACACGTCCCGGTGACCCCCGAGCAGATCGCCGCCAACGCCATCGAGGCGGCCCGCGCCGGCGCCTCGGTAGTGCACATCCACGTGCGAGACCCGAAGACCGGCCAAGGATCCCGCGAAGACGCCTACTACGAAGAAGTTGTGCGGATCGTCGCCGAATCAGACGTGGACCCGGTCATCAACCTGACTGCCGGCATGGGCGGAGACCTGTTCATCGACCCCGCCAACCCCACCCAGCACCTGGAAGGCACAGACCTGGTCTCGGGGCTGGAGCGGCTGAGCCATGTGGAGAAGATCCGCCCAGAGCTGTGCACCCTCGACTGCGGCTCGCTGAACTTCGGCGAGGGCTCGCAGCTGTACATCAGCACCCCGGACATGATGCGCGAAGGCGCGGCCCGCATCCGCGAGCTGGGGGTGAAGCCCGAACTTGAAATCTTCGACACCGGCAACCTCTGGTTCGCCAATGTCATGGTCGAAGAAGGGCTGCTGGATCCGCCGCCGCTGTACCAGCTGTGCATGGGCATCCCCTACGGCGCACCGGTGAACACCGGCCTGCTCAAAGCCATGGTGCAGATGCTCCCCGAGGGAGCGGAATTCACCTCCTTCGCCATCGGCCGCCACCAGCTGGACTGGGTCGAGCAGTCCGTGGCCCTGGGCGGACACGTGCGCGTGGGCCTGGAGGACAACCTCTACCTCTCCAAGGGCGTCAAAGCCACCAACGCGCAGCTGACCGAACGCGCCATCGACATCGTCAAATCCCTGGGCCACAGCGTCGCCACTCCTGATGAGGCCCGCGAAATCCTGAAGCTGGAAAGGTAATCCCACCGATGAGCAACTACCCTCAGTACGACTCGATCGACACCGTCGCCTGCATCGGCGCCGGCACCATCGGCGGCGGCTGGGCCGCCTACTTCCTGGCCCGTGGCCTGAAGGTCAAGGTCTGGGATCCCGCCCCGGATGCCAAGGACCGGCTGCAGGTGCTGATCGACACCGCCTGGCCGGCGCTGACCGAGCTGGGCCTGGAGCCCGGCGCCGACCCGCACAACTTCACCGTGCACACCGACTTGGCAGAGGCCGTGGCTTCGGTCGGATTCGTTCAGGAAAGCGCCCCGGAGGACCTGGGGCTCAAACGCGGCCTGCTGGCCCAGCTGGCCGCCGCCACTGCGGATGACGTCGTCATCGGCTCCTCCACCTCCGGCTACGGCATTACCGAGATGGCCACCGAGGCTCAGGATGCCACACGCCTGGTGGTCGGCCACCCCTTCAACCCGCCGTACCTGATCCCGCTGGTCGAGGTGGTCGGCGGCGAGGGCACCGATCCTGAAGCCACCACATGGGCCTCGGGCTGGTACGAATACATCGGCAAGTCGGTGATCACCATGGACCGCGAGGTCCCCGGCTTCATCGCCAACCGGCTGCAGGAAGCCCTGTGGCGCGAGGCGCTGCACATGGTGAACAACGGCGAAGCCACCGTGGAGCAGATCGACGCCTCGATCACCGAGGGCCCGGGGCTGCGCTGGGCGCTGCAGGGTCCGATGCTGACCTTCCACCTGGCCGGAGGTCCCGGCGGCATGGCCCACATGCTGGACCACTTCGGCCCTTCGCTGAAGTCCCCGTGGACCCGCCTTGAAGCACCGGAGCTGACCGACTCGCTGCGCAACGATGTGGTGGCCGGCTGCGAGCGCGAATCCGGCACCCGCAGCATCAACGACCTGGTGGCCGAGCGAGACAAGGCGATCATCGCGATCCGCAAGATCGTTGATTCCATCCGCAGCGAATCGGTGGCCCAGCAGTGAACGTCTCCGAGCTGAGCGACTACCGCGTGGTGGTGCCGCCCGAGTGGATCGACTACAACGGGCACATGTCCGAGGCCTTCTACGTGCTGGCCTTCGGCGACGCCACCACCGCAGTCATGGACCAGCTGGGCATGGGCGAGGCCTACCGCGAGGCCTCGGGCAGCTCGCTGTACACGGTGGAGGCGCACGTGCGCTACCTCTCAGAGTCCTCGCTGGGCCAGGAACTGCGCATCCGCTCCACCATCGCCGGGCACGGGGCCAAGAAGCTGCACCTGTGCCACGAGATGTACCGCGGGGAGGAACTGATCGCCACCGAAGAAGTCATGACCCTGCATGTGGACCAGGCGACGAGTTCCACCTCGCCGTTTCCCGAACACATTGCGCAGCTGATCGCCGGCATCGCGCCGAGCCGTCCCGAGTGGAGCGGCCGGGCCATCGCCAGCTAGCGGCCAGCCGCCAAGGAAAGTAGAGAACTTTGAGCACTGAACCCTCACAGCTGCCCAGCCGCCGAGCGGTCTTGGGCGGGGGCATGGCATTGGGCCTGGGCCTGCTACTGTCAGCCTGTTCCAGCGCCGGCGCCTCCGTCCTGGAAGCCCCGAGCGGTCCTCCGCGCCGCGGCGGCACGCTGCGCGTAGGCCTGGCCGGCGGCGGCGCGGCGGATTCCCTGGATCCGCATTCGCCGGTGAGCACCACGGACATCGCCCGCGTGGTCAACCTCTACGAGTCGCTGCTGTACCGCGATGAAAACTTCGAGCTCAAGCCGCTGCTGGCGGTGAAGGTCATCCCGGATGCCAGCGCGAAAGTCTGGACTGCCACGCTGCGGCCGGGGGTGAAGTTCCACAACGGCGCCCCGGTCACCGCGCAGGATGTGGTGGCCACCTTCAAGCGCATCACCAATCCCAAGGATCCCAAATCCGGTGCGGCATCCCTGGCGATCCTGGACGAGGTGGTGGCCCTTGATGCCGAAACAGTCGAATTCAGGCTCAACACCGCATCGGCCACCTTCGACGATTCGCTGGGGCAATATGCGCTGGGCATCGTCCCGGCGGACTTCGACGTCTTGCATCCTGTGGGCACCGGCCCGTTCAAGGCCAAGAGCTTCGACGCCGGGCGCCAATCTGTATTCGTGCGCAATGACGGCTACTGGCGGGAGAATGAACCGTATCTGGACGAGCTGGTCATCCTGAACTTCTCGGACCAGGATGCGCTGATCAATTCGCTGCTTTCCAGCCAGGTAGACGCCATTGGGCAGATCCCGCTGGCGCTGCTGGAAGTCATCGGCGCCGACCCGCGCATCACTGTGCTCAAGTCCCCTACCGGCGGCTGGATGCCCTTCACCATGCGCGTGGACAAGAAGCCCTTTGACGACGTGCGGGTGCGGCAGGCCTTCAGGCTGGCGGTGGACCGCGAGCAGATGATCCAACAGGTGCTCAGCGGGCACGGCACCGTAGGCAACGACCTCTACGCACCCTTCGATCCGGGCTTCGCCGCAGCCCTGCCGCAGCGCACCCAGGACATCGCCAAAGCCAAGGCCCTGCTCGCGGACGCCGGCTACCCCAAGGGGCTGGACATCGAGCTGGTCACCGCGCCGATCCAGTCAGGTGCCGTGGAAGCTGCGCAGGTCTTCGCACAGCAGGCGGCCGCCGCGGGCATCCGGGTGAAGATCCGGCAGGTGGAAACCACCACCTTCTTCGGGGACAACTATCTTGACTGGACCTTCGCCCAGGACTTCTGGTACACCCGCAACTTCCTTCCCCAGGTCAGTTCCAGTTCGCTGCCCGACAGCCCATTCAATGAAACGCACTGGGACAACAAAAAGTTCACCGCGCTGGTGGACCGCGCCAACCAGGAAGTTGACGAAGCCAGGCGCAACCAGCTGATTGCCGAGGCCCAAAAGATCGAATACGAGCAGGGCGGCTACATCATCTGGGGTTTCCCGGACCAAGCCGATGCCTACCAAAAATATGTGGCAGGCCTGGTGCCGAACAAGACCGGCCTGGCGCTGTCCGGATTCGAATTCCGCCGTGCGTGGATTGGAGTATCCCAATGATTTCGCGAATGATTCTGCGCCGGCTGGTGGTCAGCCTGGGCATTTTGCTGGTGGTCTCGCTGCTGGTGTTCTTTGCCACCCTGCTGTTGCCCGGCGACCCGGCCCAGGCGATCCTGGGCCAGCAGGCCACCGAGGACCGGCTGGCCGCGCTGCGCGAGCAGATGAACCTCAACGACCCGTGGTGGCAGCGCTATCTGGCCTGGCTGGGCGGGATCTTCACCGGCAACCTCGGCATCTCCGCAGCCACCGGAGGGTCCGTGGCGGCGCTGCTGAGCGAGCGGATCTCCGCCTCGCTGGTGCTGCTGGCAGTTGCCGGAGTGATCGCCATCCCCGTGGGCATCATCGTCGGCACCTACTCGGCGCTGCGCCGCGACAGGGGCTTCGACCGCGCGGCCACCGGCGTCTCGCTGGTGCTCGCCTCGCTGCCCGAGTTCGTGATCGGCGTAGTGCTGATTGCGCTGCTGTCCACCACGGTGTTCAAGCTGCTGCCCTCGGTGACCATGGCTCCCCCGGGCGAAGCCGTCTGGAACTACCCGCTGCAGCTGGTGCTGCCCACCCTGACGCTGGTGCTGGTGGTCATCCCGTATATCATCCGCATGATGCGCGCCACCATGCTTGAGGTGCTGGACTCCGGCTATGTGGAAATGGCACGGCTCAAGGGAGTTCCCGAACGCCAGGTCATCACCCGCCACGCCATCCCCCACGCGCTGGGCCCGGTGGCCCAGGTGGTGGCCATCCAGCTGGCATGGATGGCCGGCGGCGTGGTGGTCATCGAGTTCCTCTTCCGCTACCCGGGCATCGGCCAGGCGCTGGTGGACGCGGTGACCAACCGCGATGTGCAGGTGGTCCAGGCGATCTCGATCATCATCGCCGCCGCCTATGTGGTGGTCAACCTGCTGGCCGATGTCGTGGGCATGGTCACCAACCCTAAGCTACGGACGGAGAGTGCGGCATGAGCGCGGCAGCCGAAGTACTTGAACGGCCAGCAAAGCTGGAAAAGAAGCCCAACCTGCTGATGCGCACCCTGCGCCAGAAGCAGGCGAAGATCGGACTGGCGCTGACGCTGCTGGTGTTGGCGATTGCGCTGTTCGGGCCGCTGGCCCTGCCCTGGCTCACCGGGTCCACCAGCACCGAATTCACCGGCCGCCCCTTCACCTCCACCGGCCTGTTCGGCACCGACAACCTGGGCCGCGACGTGTTCTCCCGCTTCCTGGACGGTGGGCTGAAGCTGCTGGTCTACTCGGCGCTGGCCACTGGAATCGGCATGCTGTTGGGCGTCGTGCTGGGCATGGTCGCGGCCTACTCGGGACGCCGGCTCGACGGACTGCTGATGCGCGGCAACGACGTGCTGCTGGCCCTGCCGCAGCTGGTCTTCGCGATGCTGGCGATCACCGTGCTCGGCCCTCAGGGCTGGGTGCTGGTGCTGGTCATCGGCGTCACCCACGCCCCGCGCGTGGCCCGCGTCACCCGCTCCGCCGCGGCCGCGGTGATCACCGAGGACTACATCCGCGCCAGCGAAATGTACGCGGTTCCGCGCTGGAAGATCCTGCTCACCGAGGTGCTGCCGAATATCACCGGCCCGCTGATGGTGGAGCTGGGACTGCGCATGACCTATTCCATCGGCTTCGTCGCCGCGCTGTCCTTCCTGGGCATGGGCATGCAGCCGCCGAACGCCGACTGGGGCCTGATGATCAACGAGAATCGCATCGCGCTGGTCGTCCAGCCGTGGGGTGTGATCCTGCCGGTGCTGGCCATCGCTGTGCTCACCGTGGGAACCAACCTGCTCACCGACTCGCTGGCCCGGGCCTCGGCCAATATCAACGTGGGGAACTAACATGACTGCCACTACCACCGAATCAAGCGTGATCACCTCGGCATTGAGCGTGCGGGACCTGGACATCTTCACGGAGCAGGACCGACAGGTGCTGTTCGGGGTCGAGTTCGATCTGCAGCCAGGCCGGATCCTGGCCCTGGTCGGCGAGTCCGGCTCCGGCAAGACCACCGCCGGGCTTGCCTGCATGGGGCACTTCCGCAAGGGTCTGGCCCGCGGCACCGGCACCATCACCCTGGGCCGCAGCGGCACGCAGAACGTGCTCCAGATGCCTCAGCAGGAGCTGCGCGCACTGCGCGGAAGGCACATCGCCTATGTGCCGCAGGATCCAGCGCTGTCGCTGAACCCCGCCCAGCGCATCGGGGCCCAGATCCTGGAGGTCCTGCAGATCCACGGCTACGGGGACTCGACCGCCGAACGCCGCGAACGGGTCGGCCAGGTGCTCGCCGAGGTCGGGCTGAAAAACGACGAAGCCTACCAGCACCGCTACCCGCACCAGCTCTCGGGCGGACAGCAGCAGCGCGTGGGCATCGCCATGGCCTTCGCCTGCCGGCCCTCGGTCATTGTTCTGGACGAGCCGACCACCGGGCTGGATGTCAGCACCCAGGCACTGGTGCTGGAAACCATCAAGGAGCTTTCTGAACGCCACCAGGTAGCCGGCCTGTACATCACCCACGACCTCGCGGTAGTTGCCGAGCTGGCCGACGAGGTGGCTGTGATGCTGCGCGGGCGCATCGTAGAACACGGCAGCGCCCGCGAGGTTCTCTACTCCCCGCAGCACGACTACACCAAGGCGCTCTTGGATGCGGTGCCGGACCTCGAAGGCTGCCACCAAGTCGGCGAGGTGCAGGCCATCACCTCTGAGCAGGTCCAGGTGCAGGCCCATCAGATCCGCCAGAAGCTTGAACTGCCTGCCGACGCGCAGCCGCTGCTGCAGGTGAAGAATTTGGCCCTGAGCTATGGCGCGGCGAAGATCCTCAACGGCATCAATCTGAGCCTAGATCCTGGCGAATCGATGATGCTGCTGGGCGAATCCGGCTCCGGCAAGACCACGCTCTCGCGCTGCGTGGCAGGGCTGAACGACGACTACACGGGCACCGTCGCGCTGAACGGGGTGGAACTTGCCCCCGGCACCCGCAAGCGCACCGCGTCCCAGCGCCAGCACATCCAGTACATCTTCCAGTCCCCGTTTTCTTCGTTGAATCCGCGCCGCACCATTTCCGAGTCCGTCGAGGTTCCGCTGGTCATGGCAGGGGTGCGCAGCAAGTCCCACCGCCGCGACCGGGTGCTCGAAGCGCTGGACCAGGTGCGCCTGGGCAAGTCCTATATGGACCGCCGCCCGGGAGACCTGAGCGGCGGCGAACGCCAGCGCGCGGCCATCGCCCGCGCACTGGTCAATGCCCCGTCGCTGCTGGTCTGCGATGAAATCACCAGCGCCCTGGACGTCTCGGTACAGGCCTCGATCCTGGATCTGCTGCGCACCATCCAGGCCGAACGCCAGATGTCGTTGCTCTTCGTGACCCACAACATTGCGCTGGCACGGCATATCTCCCAGCGCATCGCAGTGCTGCAGCAGGGCAAGATCGTTGACTATGGCCACACCGATGCGGTGCTGGAAAACCCACAGCACGAATACACCCAACAGCTGCTCGCCCACATCCCCTCCTTCTAGGAAGCACGCCCATGACTTCTGCTTCAACGATCACCGCAAGCGCCGGACCGGATCTGTCCGAGGAGGACTTCGCACGCATCCGCAGCGTGTTCGCAGAACACGTGCAGGCGGGTGCTGGCGGCATGGCATTCTGCGTCTACCGCGAAGGACGCCCGCTGCTGCAGTGCTACGGCGGCATGAGCGCCCCGGAGGATTTGGAGCAGGCCGAAGGCACTGCCGCCCAGGAGTGGGACCAAGCAACCCTGGCGGTGCTCTTCTCCGGCACCAAGGGGATCATGGCGGTCATCGCGGCAATCCTCATGGAACGCGGGCTGCTGGATCCGCAGGCTCCGGTGTGCTCCTATTGGTCGGAGTTCGCCGCGGCTGGCAAGGAACGGGTCACCGTGGCCCAGGTGCTCTCCCACACCGTGGGACTGGTCTACCCGGATCCTGCCCCGGCGCCGGAAAACCGCTACGACAACCGTCTTGTGGCCCAGATCCTCGCCGCGCAGGAACCGCTGTGGGAGCCCGGAACTTTGGTTGCCTACCATGCGATCACCTACGGCTACCTGGTGACCGAACTGTTTTTCCGGGTCACCGGCAAACAGCCCGGAGAGCTGGTGCAGGAGCTTCTGGCAGAACCCTACGGTCTGGATTTGTTTCTGGGGCTGCCTGAAGCCGAAGACCACCGGCTGGCTACAATCTTCCGTGCCCAGAACTACGCGATTTCCACTTTCCTGACAGATCCGGAGCGCCGCAAGATCGTTGAACGCATGTACGGCGACACACTGCTGGCCGGAGAAGATCCCTTCAATTCAGTGCCCCTGCGCCGGGCGCAGATGGCAGCCGGCGGCGGGATCGGCAGCGCTGATGCAATGGCGAAGCTCTACTCGCTGCTGGTCAGCCCGGATGAGCCGATCGTCTCTGCCGATACCCTGCAGCTGAGCACCACCACCTTCTCCGAGGGCGTCGATGCAATCAACGACAGACCGCTGCGCTTCGGGCTGGGCTTCGAGCTCGCCGATCCGCTGGGCACCTATGGCCCGGTGGCACCGGCCTTCGGACATTCGGGAGCCGGCGGCGGGCTGCACGGTGCGTGGCCGGGCAAGAACCTCGGCTTCTCCTTGCTGATCAATGAGATGCAGTCGGAAGACCGCGACCGCCGGGCCAAGGACCTGCTGGCCGCGTTAGCCCGGATCTTCTAGGACCCACCACAGATTCTGCACCCTTTGGATGGGCAGGCGCTGGGGTGACTCGGCCTAGTCTTGGCTGAAGCACGGCATCGTCTGCAGCAAGGCACGCGGCCATCGCAGCATGGACAATGTCGATGCGGTCGAATGCAGCTTGAACCGGGAACTTGTCGAAGTCGCAACCTTGCGTACCAAATTGTTGACCGTCTTGACAAAGATGCATCTACCCGGCGGGTTTGTGCACTGAATCGATCATTCGAGCAAACAGGTCTGTCATCAAGATCGCAGTCATATAGCCAGTAGAAATAATCAAGTCTTAGAGCTTGGCATCTGCAACGCGAGCTGAGCGAACAGCCTTTTGAACTCTTGAGCTGTCTGCTGTCTAGGCCTCAAGACATGCACTCCGTCTATGCCGCGTGCTGCGGCCTCGTGCCTAACCCAACCAGAGTCACCCATCCAACGCAGCTCTTCCTGCAGTAAATGCCAGTTAACTTGGCACTTTGCGTTCATCGATCGATGACTGTGCTGACCAGTGGATAACCAATATTCCCTTGGAAGAAGCCGATAAAGTGGAACTCAGCTACACGCCTTCGTTATGCATCGGGGATTCATTTCTCAACGCATGGAACCGTGCTGGAACGGTCGATGTGGGCTAGCGAAGCAGAATCAAGGTCTTCTGCTTCGATGGCCCATCATCCAGCAACGGGAAGTGGGGTGAAATTATGGCGAAGCCTAAAGACCATTGCAGCTGCTGCAAGAAAAAGACGAAAGCCACGGCAGTCTCAAATCTCTTGGCCGGGATTCGACTGCTCGTGGCTCTCGTTAAGGTCATTGTTGAAACCATGGTCTAAGTGGTCAATCGACCAGCAGCTCCGATGTTACCAGCACCGGGGCCACCCTTATTTCAGGGCTTCAGAAAACGTGATCAGCCGACAGCTTCACAGGTTTTCATCCTTTCGGACACCTGCATTGTGTCACTCTCTGCGCATAGCTTACAAGCGGTGAGCCAGTTACGTTAGCACAAATAAGGGCCCTGCTAGTGCGAGCACCAGACTATCCCCCAGACGATGCCCTTGCCATGCTCCCTGCGTGCTCTTAGGCTGGCAGTCAAAGGCCAGGTCCGGAAGGATCAATGTGTCTGCGCAGGAAATCATTGAATGGGATCCGCGTGATCCCGAAGTGCTCAACGACCAAATCGCCGCCTACGACAAGCTCCGAGCCCAATGCCCCGTCGCCCACAGCGACTTCCTCGGCTACTCGATCCTCCGCCACCACGACGTCATGACGGTGCTGGAAGACTACGAAACCTTCAGTAACAACATCTCAGACAGGCTCACGGTCCCCAACGGCATGGGCCCGCCGGAGCACACTCCCTACCGCGGAATCAATGACCGCTACTTCACCCCCGCGGTCATGGCCCGCTTCGAGCCGGTCTGCCGCCAGATCGCAGCGGAGCTGATCGACACCTTGCCGCGCGGGCAGAAGCTGAACTTCTCTGAGGCCTTCGCGAAGATCTACGCGCTGCAGGTGCAAAGCGCGTTCTTGGGCTGGCCCAAATCACTTGAGGAGCCGCTGCGCCGCTGGACCATCAAGAACCTCGCCGCTACCTAGGAGCAAAACCGCACGGCAATGCAGCAGATCGCCATCGAGTTCGACGGCTATATCCGCCAGCTGCTCTCTGACCACCGCCGTGCGGGAGACGACGCACCGAAGGACCTGACCACCAGCCTGATGAATGAGCGGGTCTTCAACCGCATCATGACTGACGAGGAGCTGGTCAGCCTGCTGCGCAACTGAACCGTGGGCGAACTGAGCACCATCTCCACAGGCGTGGGCATCATGGCCAAGCTGCTTTTCGAAGCACCCGAACTGTGGCGGCGTCTGCGGGACAACCCGCAGCTGGTCGATGCCTTCACCGACGAGGTGCTACGTTCCCATGCCCCGCTGATGTCCAACCGCCGCGTCGCCACCCGAGACATCGAGATCGCCGGGGTCAGAATCCCTGAAGGCGAGCGGGTCACCGTCATGTGGGCCTCGGCCAACCGCGACGAATCGGTGTTCGGGGATCCCGATGACATCAGGCTGGACCGCGACCCGCGCCTCAACCTTGTCTACGGCGCCGGAATCCACGGATGCCCTGGCGCGCCGCCGGCCCGCCTTGAACTGCGGGTGCTGATTGAAGAACTGATTCTCCGCGTGCAGCGCTTCGTCCCGATCGCGAACGAGCCACCAGTGCGGGCGTTCTTCCCGGGCAGCGGGTTCAGCAACCTGCTGCTTATCATCTGGTAGGTCCGGGTTAAGTCTGCAGGGTTTCGCGGCGCCTGCACTCATCGAAAGCCGCAATTCCAAGAACGATTGCTGGCAGTTCCGGATGGACCTGCCGCAAGCGGTTGTCGCTGCAAAGGCTTCACGCCCAGGCGGAAAATCCCGTGCTTCTTTTCCCCGGTGGCATGCGATCGCCCGATTTGTGCAAGCGCGCTTGCACAAATGGGTCTTCGTCACAGCTCATCCACCCGTACTGGGGCGGTCAAAACGTCGGATGCACGCGATAATTTCAAGTCATCATCCGGGACACCGCACAGGAGATATCATCCAATGGCTGACTACCGCTCTTTCGACCGTTCACAGCTGATCGCCCGTTATTGCCAGCTGACTTCCTCTACGGAAATGTCCTGGAGTTCAGAAATGAGCCGGCAGGAACTCATTGACGAAATCATGCGGTTTGAAGCCAATGAACAGCGCTACTTCATCCTGCCTCCACCTGCGGTGCGCCGGACGTCAGGCTCTTTCGACTTCGATCTCCCATTTACCCTCGACGATGGACAGAGCATCTATTTAAGCTGGGAATCGGATCCCGTAGAAGCGGCTTGGTTCCTCGATGAAGACAAGATGGACCAGCGCAAATGGAACATCAAGGAAGACCTACCCTCGGGGACTAAGATTCTTACCGTTCTGGCTACTACACCGCCGTTGGTTGCATGCCTAGAGACCGTCAAATCACTCGAAGGCCGTGAGATCGATGTGAACCGCGATGGCCTGTTTACCGTGCCGATCTCTCTGAACGATGTTGAAGAGCTCGCTGGACTGCGCCTTCCCCGTGCTTCGCGATGGATCGAACCTTCCGACGGAAACAGCGTTCTTGAAGCTCTGGGCTCATTGCTCGAGACACCTCGGCCATTGATGCTCGCCGCCGGCACATGCCGCATGGGTTCGGAAACCGAGGCGACCACCGCCATCCACACGCTCGCTCTGATTCAACAAGAAGACGATAAAACCCGCATGTGCGATGGCTGCCAACGGGAAGTGGCCGCCACCTCGGCTCATTTCTTCCGCGATCAGCAAACCGACGCAACGTGGGACATCCAAGACCACGTGGACGACGTCGGCCTGCTCTGTGCTACCTGCCACCAGCTGCTGCACGCTCCAACGCTGAAGCAGTTTCAGAGCGCGCTAATCGCCTGCCCGCAGTGCGGCGCCCGCAATCCCAAGAAATACATTTGGGGCATGCCTGCATTCCCGCCGGACGAGGACGAATACGTCGTCGGCGGCTGCTGCCTTCCCAATGAGGGCATACCCGAGTATTCCTGCAGGGAGTGTGGAACCAGCTTCGGCGGCGACGGCCCGCGCGCCTTGACCTATTAAGCAGGCAGGGCCCCTCACTGAGGGGCCCTGCCTGTTCAGCTACCGCGTCTGCGCGTAGAACCAGTTGATGTGTTCTTCGAGCAGCTGCGCCGCCCGTTCGCGCTGGTTGGTGGCGAAGGCGTGGTGGATTGCCTTGTGTTGGCGGCGCAGCACCTTGACCACCGGCTGCCAGGCTTCGTCGCTCGGAATCGATTCTGCAACGTAGTCGCTGATCGAATGCCTCAGCGACTCCATCATGGACTCAACCACCGCGTTGCCTGCCATGGAGGCCAGCAGCACATGGAATTCTGCGTCGATCCGGTGGAATGCATCCCGCGAAAGCTGTGGGTCGTCCATGCGCATGATCAGCACCGCGGTGCGGTCGATGACCTGCTGTGCATAAATCGGATCGCGGGGGTTCATCTGCGCGGCCCAAGTTTCAAGCAGCATGCGGGCTTCCACAATTTCCCGCACGTTAATCCCCTTGGCCGCCACATGCAGGCGCAGCGCCTGGGAGATTCCAGCCGACGGGTCGGAGATGATCACCGCGCCAGAATTCGGACCTGAGCCCGTAGAGGTGCGGATGATGCCCATGACATCGAGGATGCGGATCGCATCGCGCACCGAGGCCCGCGAGATTCCGTGCTGCTCCGCGAGCGCTCGTTCACCGGGGAGCTGGTCCCCCAGGGACAGCTTTCCAGTTCTTAAGTCGTCCTCCACCGATTCGAGGACAATCTGGTACGCACGCGGAGCTGGGTTTCTAGGCATCGGAACTCAATTTTAGCGTGTTGCCGCGCTACGGGAGCATCCAGGAAAGCACCGGAGTGGACTGCAGGTAGACCAGCACGCACAGCGCCAGCAGCATGCCTACCGACCAGCCGGCAACCTTCTTCAGGATGACCGACTCCTTGCCTTCCATATTCACCGCGGTGGCCGCGATGGCAAGGTTCTGTGGGGAGATCAGCTTGCCGACCACGCCGCCGGAGGTGTTGGCCGCGACCAGCAGGGTCGGGTCGATGCCGGCGTTCATGCCTGCGGTCTGCTGCAGCTTGGCGAACAGCGCATTGGCAGAGGTATCCGAGCCGGTCACCGCGGTGCCGATCCAGCCGAGGATCGGCGAGAGGAACGCGAACGCTCCGCCGGTCCCGGCAAGCCAGGTGCCGATGGTGATGGTCTGGCCGGACAGGTTCATCACGTAGGCAAGGCCCAGCACCGACAGGATGGTCAGCGCTGCCCAGCGCATGTTGTAGATGGTGGCGCCGACCTGGGACATGCCCTTGCCGAAGCTCATCTTGTACTTGCCGTTGGCATCATTCAGCGAGTAGACCAGCGCGACGATGGTGCCGGTGATCAGCAGCAGCGTGCCCGGCGAGGAAAGCCAAGAGAAGTTGTACATGGTGGCGGAGATCGCCTTGCCATCGGCGCCGACGACCACGCCGTGCAGTCCCGGCCAGCCGAACTTGATGTCGGTGCTTGCCAGCCACTTGGGAATGTCGATGCCGAAGCGCCACAGCTTGGCCACGCCGAAGACCACGATGACCAGCAGGTAAGGGAACAGCGCCATCCAGGTGTTCGAGACATCCAGCTTCTTGCCGTGTTCGGTCGGCAGCGCGGCTGCTTCTGGGGTCAGCACGCGGGCGCGGGATTCCTCCGCGCCCTTCGGGGTCCAGAAGCGCAGCAGGACTACAGCGGCGGCCAGGCCCACCAGCGAGGCGACCACGTCGGTCAGCTCATAGGAGAAGTAGGTGGCGCAGGCCCACTGGGCGACGCCGAAGGAGATGCCGACGGTCAGGGTGGCCGGCAGGGTCTGGCGCAGGCCGCGCCAGCCGTCGATGACCAGCACCAGGATCGATGGCACGAACAGCGCCAGCAGCGGCGACTGGTGGCCGATCACTGCGCCGATTTCGGAAGCGGGGATGCCGGTCAGGGCGCCGGCGGTGGTGATCGGGGTTGCCACGGCGCCGAAGGCCACCGGAGCGGTGTTGGCGATCAGCACCGCGCAGGCAGCGCGCAGCGGCGAAAGGCCCAGGGCCAGCAGCATGGTCGCGGTGATCGCCACCGGTGCGCCGAATCCTGCCAGCGCCTCCAGCAGGCCGCCAAAGCAGAACGCGATCAGCACGGTCTGGATGCGCACATCGCCGCCGCCGATCACGTCGAAGACGCGGCGCATGTCCTCGAAGCGCCCGGAGACCACGGTGACCTGGTAGAGGAAGATCGCCATGACCACGATCCACACAATCGGGAATGCTCCGAAGACCGTGCCCATGACGCCGGAGTTCAGTGCCAGCCCCACCGGCATGTTCCAGCCGAGAATTGCGACGATGATTGCCACCGCCAGCGAGCCGAGTCCTGCCCAGTGGGCCTTGACTTTGACGACTGCCAGCAGGATGAAGAAGGTGAGCAGAGGCACCAGCGCGACGAGCGCCGAGACGGCGACGCTGCCCGCTATGGGGTCTGTTGTTGGGGTAAACACGGTGTGGGCGTCCTTACTTGTGATGGTCTGACCATACGTGGTCCGACCACTAACGGTACAAGGTGAGAGCCGTCACAAACAAGTCTTGCTTTTGGGAATTTCTCGGCATAGTATGGTCAGACCACACAGTAAGAGAGTTAACTAGTATGCGGATTGCACTCTTTGCCACTTGCATCGTGGATGCAATGTATCCCCAAACAGCCAAGTCCACCGTCAAAATCCTGGAGCGCCTGGGCCACGAGGTCATCTTCCCCGCAGGGCAGGCATGCTGTGGCCAAATGCACATGAACTCCGGATATATGCCAGAAGCGCTCCCGGTAGTGGAGAACCACGTCAGGGCCTTCGACACCGACGACTACGACGTCGCCGTCGCTCCCTCGGGCTCCTGCGTCGCCTCGGTCAAGCACCAGCACGCCTTTTTGGCCGACCGCCTGGGCAAGCCGGAGCTGAAGGAACGCGCCACCGCGGTAGGCAAGCGCACCTATGAACTCTCCCAGCTGCTGGTGGACGTCCTGGGCATCACCAACGCCGCCGAACAGCTGGGCAGCTACTTCCCCGAAACCATCACCTATCACCCCTCCTGCCACGGCATGCGCCTGCTCAAGCTCGGCGACCGCCAGCTGGACCTGCTCAAGACCGTCGGCGGCATCACCGTCAACGAACTGCCGGAGGCCGACCAGTGCTGCGGCTTCGGCGGCACCTTCTCCATCAAGAACCCAGATGTCTCCTCGGCAATGCTAGATGACAAGGTCAACAACATCTGCTCCACCGGCGCCTCGGCCTGCGCCGGCGGCGACGCCTCCTGCCTGATGCACATCGGCGGCGGCCTGTCCCGCACCGGGGCCAAGCCCAAGACCCTGCACCTGGCAGACATCCTCGCAAGCACCATGGAAGAGACGGTGGCACTGTGACTCAGGTATTCCTCGGCATGCCGGCCGGCGGACTCGGCAACCTCGTAGAGACCGAGCCCTTCCCGGCCGCGGCGCACCGCGAACTGGGCAACACCCAGATGCGCAAGAACCTGCGCCATGCCACCCACACCATCCGCGACAAGCGCCTGCGCGTGGTCGGCGAGCTCCCCGACTGGGAGCAGCTGCGCGATGCAGGCAGCGCCATCAAGAACTCGGCGATGTTCAACCTCGAGGAGCGCCTGCTGGAGTTCGAGAAGAACTTCACCGCCCGTGGCGGCGTGGTCCACTGGGCCCGCGATGCCGACGAGGCGAACACCATCGTGCGCGATCTGATCCGCGAGACCGGCTCCACCGAGGTCGTGAAGGTCAAGTCCATGGCCACCCAGGAGATCGGGCTCAACGAGTATCTGGAAACCCAGGGCATCGAGGCCTTCGAAACCGATCTGGCCGAGCTGATCGTCCAGCTGGGCCACGACAAGCCAAGCCACATCCTGGTCCCCGCCATCCACAAGAACCGCACCGAGGTGCGCGATATCTTCCTCAAGGAAATGCCGGATGTGGACCCGGCGCTCACTGATGAGCCGGCCAAGCTGGCGGAGGCCGCCCGCAAGCACCTGCGCGCCAAGTTCCTCTCCGCCAAGGTGGCCATCTCCGGCGCGAACTTCGCGTTGGCTGACACCGGCACCCTGGGCGTGGTGGAATCCGAGGGCAACGGCCGCATGTGCCTGACCCTTCCCGAAACCCTGATCACCGTCATGGGCATCGAGAAGGTGCTGCCACACACCGATGACATCGAAGTGATGATGCAGCTGCTGCCGCGCTCTTCCACCGGCGAGCGCATGAACCCCTACACCTCCATGTGGACCGGCGTCACCGAGGACGACGGGCCGCAGAACGTGCACATCGTGCTGCTGGACAACGGCCGCTCGCGCGTGCTGTCGGATTCTTTCGGCCGCTCCGCGCTGAACTGCATCCGCTGCTCGGCCTGCATGAACGTATGCCCGGTCTACGAGCGCACTGGCGGCCACGCCTATGGCTCCACCTACCCGGGCCCTATCGGCGCGATCCTCTCCCCGCTGATGACGGGCATCGAGGTGGAGAAGAACAACTCCCTGCCTTACGCCTCCTCGCTGTGCGGCGCCTGCTTCGACGCCTGCCCGGTGAAGATCAACATCCCGGAGATCCTGGTGCACCTGCGTGGCGAAGACGTCGACTCGCAGCGCGATAAGCACAAGATCCCCACCCAGATGGATCTGCTGATGAAGGGCGGCTCCTGGGTGCTGGGCAAGGGCAAGAACATGAAGCTGGTGGAGAAGGCCCTGCCGCTGGGCCGCCTGGCCGCCGGCAAGAACAAGAAGATCAAGAAGCTGCCGGGCATCGCCGCAGGCTGGACCCAGTCCCGCGATATCCCCGCCCCTCCGGCCCAGTCCTTCCGCGACTGGTGGAGCGCAGAGAAGGAGTCCAAGTGAGCGCGAAAGACGAAATCCTAGGCCGTATCCGCACCGCGCTGGCCGACGCCCCGCAGGCTCCGGAAGTCCCCCGCGGCTACCGCACCTCCTCCGAGCTGGACGAGGAGGCGCTCATCGAGCTGCTGGTCGACCGCCTAGTCGACTACAAGGCAGGGGTGGACGTCATCGAGGAATCCCAGATCCCGCAGCTCGTTGCGGACAAGCTGGCCGGCGCAAGCTCCGTGGTCACCCCGCAGGGCCTTAACCCTCAGTGGCTTTCGGCGCTGCCCGGCACCATCGCCCGGCACGTGGACGCGCCGGGCGACCGCCGCAGCGTGGCCGAGCTGGATGCGATCAGCGCGGTGGTCACCTCTTCCGCGGTGTCCATCGCAGAATCCGGCACGATCATCCTGGACGGCGAGCCGGACCAGGGCCGCCGCGCCATCTCGCTGGTCCCGGACCACCACGTGTGCATCGTCCCGGTGTCCACCGTGGTGCAGCTGCTGCCCGAGGCAATGCCGCGGCTGACCATCACTCGTCCGCTGACCTGGATTTCAGGCCCGTCGGCCACCAGCGACATCGAGCTTGAACGCGTCGAGGGCGTGCACGGTCCGCGCACCCTGGACGTGTTGCTGGTCCGCGGCATGTAGTCCGCCAGTTCTCCGCAGCCGGTTCCCTTTCCAAACCTCCAGGGGGAGCCGGCTGCGTTGTTCTGTCCGCCGGTTTCAGGCCCGTCCCTGCGCTATGGGATGCAGCCCCATGCGCTGCTTCGCAGTGCGGGTGGACGGGGTAATTTTCTGGTGCCCCACCGCCTTGGCCAACCCGAACTTCGGCATGTCCCCGTAGACCGCCTCCATGCGTCCGGCCTCCACGCTGTAGGTCTCATGCCAGATCCCCACATCCCCGCTGCCGATGCCGCCCATGAATTCGCGCCAGGCCGCCAGGTGCGGGGCGTCCTTGTCCGCCGCGAAGCGCCGCAGGTGCTCGGGCGATTTCCAATAGGACAGCAGCAGCGTGGTGCGCCCGCCCCAGTTGTGGAAGCCCAGCAGTCCGGATTCCGGGTGCTGCATCAGGTAGTTCAGCATCGGGGCCATGCGCGAGGCGGTGCGCAGCGTCTTTCCGATCTTCCACCAGCGGTTCGCGCGCATGCCGATCAGGAAGACCGTCACCTGCTGCGCCTGCGGATCGGCAATATAACGTCCCTCAAAGACCCTACCCATGGCCTTGCCCCCATTCCATAACGATGTTATGAAACGATGTTACGATAGGCTAGTCCTCGTGGCAAGACCTAAAATCTACGACGAGCAGCTGCGCAGCCGGCTGCTGGAGCTGACAGCTGAAGTCATCCGCACCCAGGGGCCCGCGGGGCTTTCACTGCGCCAACTGGCAGGCAGCGCCGGCACCTCGACCTCCGCGGTGTACGCGCTGTTCGGCAGCAAGGACGAGCTGCTCGATGCGCTCACCGCCCACGCCTTCGCCTCTTTCGGCGCCAAGCAGCAGGAGGCGCTGCCCCGCGGGCTGCGCGCCTTGGGCCTCACTTACCGGCAGTGGGCGCTGGAGCACAGCGCCCTGTACTCGCTGATGTTTGCCCAGCCGCTGACCCAGCTGTCCGAGGCCACTTTGCAGATTGCGCAGGATTCGCTGGCAAGCCTTGTCGCCGCGGTGTCACAGCGCCGGGCCGAAGACCCGCTGAACGCCGCGGTGCTAATCTGGGCCCAGGTCCACGGTGCGCTCAGCCTTGAACTTGCGCAGGCCGGACCGCCGGAGACCAGCTGGCAGCAGATCTACGAACGGCTGCTGGACCAAATCGAAGCCTCGCTCCCCCAAGCTCCGCAGCACGGCAAGGACCAGCGCGCATGATCGGCGCAGGCGCCCCAGCGCAGCGCATCAACGACTCCTCCCTGCGATTCATCGGCTTCCTGTCATTCTTCGACCGCTACGGCATGCCGCCGATGCTGCTGATGCTCGCCGCCGGAACCCAGCTCGACTTCGCGCAGGCAGTGGAGCTGGTGGCCGCCTACTCGCTGTGCTACGCCATCGGCCAGCCCTTCTGGGGGCTGGTCAGCGACAAGTTCGGCCGGCTGGCGGTGCTGCGCAGTTCGCTGGTCGGCGCCGCGCTTGGCTCGCTGGCAAGCATCATGTTCACCAGCTATCTGCCGCTGCTGATGGCGCGTTCCTTCACCGGCCTGATGTTCGGCGCCATGTACCCTACGCTGCTGACCGTGCTGGGAGATACCCGCCAGGGCATCGAGCGGGCCAAGGGGCTCTCGGATCTGCAGATCTACTCTTCGCTGGGAACCACCCTGGCCACCCTGAGCGCCGGCGCACTCGCCGCCTACCTGGACTGGCGCGTGGTCTTCGCCCTGCCCGCACTCGGAGCGACCGCCGCGCTGTTGATGCTGCGCGGCGTCCAGGAACCTGCGCATGAGCGCGCAGGATTCAACTTCGCCGCCGCGCTGCGGCCAAAGAACCTCGGGCTGTACGCGATTGTCTTCGTCGAGGGCGCCCTGCTCATGGGCCTGCTGACCTACGTCGTCCCCGCCCTGCAGCAGACCGGCGTCTCAGTCGCGCTCTCCGGGGTGCTCGGCTGCGCCTTCGCGCTCGGCGTCATCCTTGGCGCCAGGGCGATGCGCCGCCTGGTAACAAAGTTCAGCCGCACCTGGCTGATCGGCATCGGCGGCGGCATCCTCGCCGCGAGCTTCATCCCCTCGGCGTTCTTCTTCTCCCCCGCATCGCTGACCATGACCGCGCTGCTTTTCGGCGCCGCCAACGCCATCATGCATTCATCCATGCAGGGCTGGGCCACTGACATCACCCCGGAGGCCCGGGCCACGACGGTGTCGTTGTTCGTGTTCGCGCTGTTCTTCGGCGCATCGAGCATCACCTACCTGACCGCGGGCCTCGCCGCCCAAGCCGACTACGCACGCATCTTCACCATTGGGCTGGCGATCAGCCTCGCGCTGGTGGTCATCGCCTGCACCTCGCACGCAGCCTGGGCCAAGAAGAATTCCCGTTAGCTCCAAAGGCCCGTTATGGCAGATAATGTTTATTCAAGGGACTCACCGAAAACCTTCAGCGATGGGAACGAACCAATGACAACTCCTAATAACGAGCCGACCAACCCGTACACCTCAGGCAATTCCGGCTCCTCGCAGCAGTACCCCTCGTACCAGTCGCCGCAGTATCAGGGACAGAATCAGCAGTACAACCAGCAATACGGACAGCAGCCAGGCTATGGCTACCCCGGGTACCCGATGATGAACCCGGAAGGAGCCCAACTGGCGCAGACTTCCATGATCTTCGGCATCCTGTCGCTGTTCCTGCTGGGCCTAATCTTCGGCCCTATCGCCATCGTGAAGGCCAACCGCGCCGAGCGCGAGTTCAACACTTCCGCCACGGTCGGCAAGGTGACCGGCTGGATCGGCACCATCCTCGCCAGCCTGGTCGTCGTTTACTTCATCTTCATCTTCTTCGTCATCGGAGCAATCGGCGCCAGCGGAGGCTTTGACAGCCAGGCGTTCTAATTTCCGCAGCTTAACAACAAAACCTCCAGACCACATGGTCTGGAGGTTTTATTGGTATCGGCCCTCTTTGCGCCAGTTATTTGGCGGTGGGAGGAAAATTACTCAGCGGTTGGCAGCACGAAGGAAGCATCGATTTCGATCTTGACCTTGTCGCTGACCAGCACGCCGCCTGCTTCAAGAGCGGCATTCCAGGTGATGCCGAATTCCTTGCGGGAGATGGTGGTCGAAGCGAAGAAGCCTGCGCGGGTTGCACCGAAGGCGTCGACTGCCTGGCCGCCCAGTTCTGCTGCCAGTTCAACTTCCTTGGTCACGCCGCGGATGGTCAGGTCGCCGACGACAACCAGGTCGTCTGCGTCGCCCTTGATGCTGGTGGACTTGAAGGTCATGGTTGGGAACTGCTCTGCGTCGAAGAAGTCAGCGCTCTTCAGGTGGCCGTCGCGGTTTGCATCCTTGGTGTTCACCGAAGCGATCTGGATGTTTGCCTCGACCGAGGAAGCTTCGATGGTCTCTGCAATGGTCAGGGTTGCATCGAATTCGGTGAAGCTGCCGCGGACCTTGGAGATGCCTGCGTGGCGGACCGAGAAGCCTACCTCGGAGTGCGATGCGTCCAGGGTCCAAACGCCAGCGGTCAGTGGGGAAGTTGCAGTTGCAGTCATGGTCAAGCCCTTTCTTCTGCATCAAGCATTTAGTTGATGCATCAATTTGTTTCGTTGTATCCAGTATGGCACTAAAGAAGTTGAACCGTCAATCAGTTTTTTCGAAAAAGTTGAAACTCTTCGGTCCGACATCCAAAAAACCGCATCTGATTAGTTATTTAACGTCAATGAAACTTTTCGTAACCCTTCCAACGAGCTGCTTCCATCCTTACACTGGGCTCATGAGCACAGATAAACAGGAACCCAATACTCAAGAACAGGAAGCTGAACTTTCTGCAGAGCTGGAAGAGGTCTGGCAGGAAGAATCAGTCACCACGGCTGCCGCCACCGAGACCGCCGACGAGGTCGACGGCGAACTCGGCACGCGCGAGGGGGCTTAAAGATGAACGGGGCACGCGCCTGTCAATGGTGCGTGCCCCGTTCATGCCAACTAGGGTTTAGCCACCAAACCCTCATCAACCATCCACTCGAAGGCCACGTCTGAGGGCTCCCGGCCCACGACATCCACCTGATAGTTCATCTCCATCAGGGCCTCGTCGGTCAGCAGCGGGGCGATCTGATTCATTAAGTCCTTGACCTGTGGGTAGCGCTTGATGAATTCCCCGTTGAACGCCGGCGCCGCGTTGTAGCTTGGGAAGTAGTCCAGGTCGTCTTCCAATACCGTCAAGTCCAGCGCCTTGATTCGCCCGTCGGTGGTGAAGACCTCGCCGAAGTTGCAGGCGCCGTCGGCGGTTGCCTGGTAGATCGCGCCGACGTCGTACAGCCCGATGTTGTCTTCCGAAACGCTGGTGCCGCGGTCGATTCCATAGTGCTCAAGCATTGGGGTCAGCCCGTCGCGCCGCGAGTTGAATTCCGGGTCGACGCAGAAGGTCAGCTCCTTGCTGTCGAGCTCCTTGAGTTGGGACAGCTTGGTGATGCCCAGCCGGTCGGCGTTCTTCCTGTTCATCGCCAAGGCGTAGGTGTTGTTCAGCGGGGCGGGCTCGCCCCAAACAATATCGTTGGGAATATCTGCATCCCGCACCGCTTCCCACTGCTTGCGCGAGCCGTCCACCGGCTGCTCATTGCCCAGGTAGGTCAGCCACGCGGTGCCCGTGTATTCCCACAGCAGGCTGGCATCGCCGGAGAGCAGCAGCTGCCGGGCAGGCTGCGAACCGGGGACGTTGGTCAGGTCGGTGACGTCGAAGCCGGCGGTCTTCATCGCGATGACGGTGATCTTCCCCAGGAGGATCTGCTCGGTGAACGACTTGGAGGTGACAGTTGCCTTCGCATTGTCGGGCAGCCCCTCCATGGGCTGGATCTTCGCCGGAGACGCTTCGGGCACCGTGCCGGTTGAAGGGCTCAGCCCGCAGCCGGTCAGCCCAATCATCAGGGCCGCTGACATGGCGGCAAGTTTTAGAGTGCGTTTCATGAAAGTCCCTTCGGTCGGGCCAGCTGTTCCACCAGACGTCCGACCCAGTCGATGGTCAGCGCCAACAGTGCAACGAGCAGGGAGCCGGCGATGAGCACGACGTTCAGGTTCAGGTTCACGCCGGTGGTGATCAGGATTCCCAACCCGCCGCCGTTGATGAAGGTGGCCAGCGTGGCAGTGCCCACCAACAGCACCAGGGCGGTTCGAATTCCGGCGAGCATCACCGGAACCGCTAGGGGCAGTTCGATCTTGAAGAGCACCGCAAGCTGGCTCATTCCGATGCCCCGCCCTGCCTCGACAAGCCGCTGGTCCACCTGCTGCAAGCCCACGATGGTATTCGAGAGCACCGGAAGAATCGCATAGATCACCAGCGAAACGATGGCGGTTCGGGCGCCGAAGCCCAGCCAGAACGCCAACAGCACAATCACGCCGATCGCCGGCGCCGCCTGCCCGAAGTTGGCAACCGCGCGCACCGCCGGCGCCGCCTTGCGCACCGAGGGTCGGGTGAGCAGGATACCCAGCGGAATCGCGATCAGCAGAACAATCACTGCGGAAATCAAGGTGATCTCAAGATGCTGCTGGGTATATTTCAGAATGGTTGCCGGGTCCAGCGTCTGGCGCTCAGTCTCGGTGAGATCTGCAGTGACCAGCCAGATCACCAGGATCGCGAAGGCCGCCGCGATGCCCAGCAGCTGGAAAATCAGTCCGCGTCGCTCTGCGCTCATGCCGATTCACCACTTGAGGAGCCCTGCTCGATGTCCACGACATTGATCGCGCCGGAGTTCAGGCCGACCGGCGCTTCATGGTCCTGGTCCATGGAGGCGTTCGCCGCGGCGATGGCTTCCATGACCGTCTGCACCGTGATCAGGCCCTTGAAGACATCGCGCGGACCGGTGACGATCGCCGATTCCGCGCTGGCTACCAGCATGGTGTCCAAGGCATCGTTCAAGGTCGCCTGCTCGCCGACCACGGGAAGATCCGGATCGTAGGTGCCCTCGATGATTTCTGCACGCGAGAGCTGGCGGCGGTCCAGCCGGCGCAGCGGCCGCCCTCGCGAATCGAGGACCACTGCGAATTTGCGCCCGGCGCCCTGGATCTGGGAAAGGACGTCCGAGGCGCGCTTGCCCGGCGTCGTCGTCACGGTGCCAAGGAGTTCAACTTCGTTGACGCGGGTCAGCGTCAGCTGCTTCAAGCCGGCGCCGGAGCCGATGAAGTTCTCCACGAATTCGCTGGCAGGGTTCGCCAGGATGCGCTCGGGCGAATCATATTGCTCCAGCTGGGCGCCTTCGTTGAAGATCGCGATCCAATCGCCGAGCTTGACCGCTTCGTCGAAGTCGTGGGTCACGCAGACGATGGTCTTCTGCACCTCGGACTGGATGTTGAGCAGCTCGTCCTGCAGGCGCTGGCGCGTAATCGGGTCCACCGCGCCAAACGGCTCGTCCATGAGCAGAACCGGAGGGTCCGCCGCCAGGGCGCGGGCCACGCCTACGCGCTGCTGCTGTCCGCCCGAGAGTTCTTTCGGGAACCTGTCCCGGTACAGCTCAGGATCCAGCGATACCAGCTCCAGCAGCTCGTCGACGCGGGCGGCGATCTTTTCCTTGCTCCAGCCAAGCATCTTGGGAACCATGGCGATATTGGTGGCAACAGTCATGTGAGGGAACAGGCCGCCAGCCTGGATCACATAGCCGATGCGCCGGCGCAGCTCGTCGCCGTTCATGCCGGTGACGTCTTCGCCGTTGATGACGATCTGGCCGCTGGTGGGCTCGATCAGCCGGTTGATCATTTTCAAGGTAGTAGTTTTGCCGCAGCCCGAAGGGCCGACGAACATCACGATGGAACCTGCCGGAATTTCCAGGGTCAGCCCGCCGACCGCCGACTTTTTCTGCCCGGGGTAAGTCTTGGTGACTTCCTCGAGCATGATGGAGGCGCCGGTGACGTTGCCGCTCGGCTCGGAAGTTGAAGAAATCTTTGGATCAGACACGAATACCTCGCGGGGTCGTCAGTCGGCCGATGCCGAGCAGAATGAGATCGAGAATCAGGGCAAGAATGACAACGCCCACTACACCGGTGACTACCGATTCAAGTGAGTTTGCACCGCCCAGGCGGGAGAGCCCAGAGAAGATGAAGCCGCCCAGCCCAGGTCCCAAGGCGAAGGCGACTACCGCGGCAACGCCCATGACCATCTGTGCTGAGATGCGTACGCCGGTAAGGATCACCGGCCAGGCAATGGGAATTTCGACCGCAAACAGGGTCTTGAACCTGCTCATGCCGATGCCCCGGGCTGATTCCACAACGGTCGGCTCAATATTGTTTAGGCCCACGATGGCATTGCGCAGGATGGGCAGGGCGGCGAAGAACGTCACCACAATGACTGCCGGCGTTACGCCGAATCCGAAGGGAACAATCAACAGGCCGATCAGGGCAAATGATGGAACGGTCAGCCCGACGGCGCTGATGCTGTTGGCGATGCCCGCCAGAGTTTTATTTCGATAAACCAGAACCGCGATCAGTACCGCGATGACTGTCGCAAGGATCAAGCACTGTACGACAAGCGAAAAATGTTGCCACGAGGCAAAGAGTATTTGGCGATATCGTTCGCCAATAAAGTCACCCACATTAAAACCTACTTCACTTAAGTTGCGTATCAATTCACTCGTTTTCGAGGCGCTCCGGCCCCGAGTCTTTTGCCCAGCTTAGTGTCCTTTCTGAAGCAAAACCAGTTGATCTTTTGCAACTTGCCAGCTGACTAGTAGGTATTTATCCACTGATTGCGCCATTTAGATTTTCTGCTAAGTGCGTGCGCCATGAAGCCAAATGTAGTTCGATAGATATATGAAACTTGCTACGCTCCGACTCGCCAGCGACCCCGGCCACACTACGGCCGCGGTCATCGAAGAAGGTAGGGCCTACTACCTGGATAATCTCGATTCGGTCCAGCGCTTCCTGCGCCTTGCCGACGATATCCAGCAAGAGGTCATCGCCCGTGCACTGGTTGGTGACTCCATCGCCGAAGGCGAGGCGAACTATGCGCCGGTCATCCCGAATCCCAGCAAGGTCTATTGCATCGGCCTGAACTACAAAGCGCACGCCGCGGAGGTCGGCAAGGAGCTGCCCCAGTACCCCACGGTCTTCGCAAAGTTCGCCTCCACCTTGTGCGGCGCAAACGACGTAGTTGAAATCCCGAGCGAGGACCATCGCATCGACTACGAGGCCGAACTGGCTATCGTCATCGGCAAACCGGGGCGCCGCATCGCCGCGGAAGATGCGGCCGAGCACATCGCCGGCTACAGCGTCAGCAGCGACGTTTCAATGCGCGGATATCAAGGCCGGACGTCCGAATGGCTCCAAGGCAAGGTCTGGGACAAGACCAACCCACTCGGCCCATGGCTGGTAACCAGCGATGAGCTGAAAGCCGACGCCCGCATCACCAGCGTCGTCAACGGCGAGACTGTCCAGGACAGCAGCATCGACGACCTGATTTTCTCCGCCAATGACCTGATTGCCTACATCTCGACCTTCAACGAGCTGCAGCCAGGAGATGTCATCCTTACCGGAACCCCGGCAGGCGTGGCCTTGGGCCGCCGCAACGAACACGGCCGCCACCCTTGGCTCAAGGACGGGGACGTGCTGGAAACAAGCATCGAGGGCCTAGGCACCTCCACGATCAAGTTCTCGGCTGCCGTCAACTAGCAGCCAAGGCACCCCGGGATTCCGCATGCGCTTTGCGTCGATTCCCGGGGTGTGCTGTTTAACTCTGCCCCAAAACCACCGCTCAATATTTTCCGCACCAAAGTCCTCATAATCTGCAGAAAATCTGTTTTTTCACGTAATTCGCGCATAAAGTCGCGAAAATCCTAATTTTTCCGAATTTTGTTCCCCTGTCATAAAACCGCCTGTGACTTAGAACTCTTCATCATATAAGGTGTGTCACATTGGAGCTTTGCAACGAACATTGCAGAGTTCCACCATCATCACTCGCAAGTATGAAGGAACAACTTAATGGAAGAGTTAAGTACTGTTTTAGGCGATATTTCGTCGGTAATTTGGGGGCCTTATGTCCTTATTCCCCTGCTCTTGGGCACCGGCCTCTACCTGACTATCCGCTTGGGCGGCGTGCAATTCGTCAAGCTCGCGGCGTCGCTTCGACTGGGCCTGATCAAGCGCAAGGACGCGGGCGCAGAAGGCGATGTTTCCCAGTTCCAGGCACTGACCACCGCGCTGGCCGCTACCGTCGGCACCGGTAATATCGTCGGCGTGGCTACGGCCATCGGCATTGGCGGCCCGGGCGCGCTGTTCTGGATGTGGGTTACCGGCCTGCTCGGCATGGCATCGAAGTATTCGGAGGCCTACCTCGGCGTCCGCTTCCGCGGAACCGACGCCGCAGGCGAAAAGTCCGGCGGCCCCCAGTACTACCTGGAGCGCGGAATCAAGGGTCCTTTCGGCAAGTTCCTCGCACTGTTCTTCGCCATTGCGGCAACCATCGCCTGCTTCGGCATCGGCAACATGACCCAGGGCAACTCGATCGCAGCCAACCTTGAGAACTCCTTCAGCGTCTCACCTTGGGTCACCGGTGCGGTGCTGACCGTGCTCTCCCTGGCAGTTCTGGTGGGCGGCATCAAGTCCATCGGCCGCGTTACCGCCGGCTTCGTCCCAGTGATGATCGTGTTCTACATTGCTGCGTCGCTCTACATCCTGATCGCCAACGTTGCTGATATCCCTGCCGCTTTCGGCCAGATCTTCACCGATGCATTCACCGGCACCTCTGCAGTTGGTGGCTTCGCCGGCTCGGCCATCATCATCGCCGTTCAGTTCGGTGTTGCCCGCGGCATCTTCTCCAACGAGTCCGGCATGGGTTCGGCGGCTATCGCTGCGGCCGCGGCACAGACCACCCACCCTGTCCGCCAGGGCCTGGTCTCCATGACCCAGACCTTCATCGACACCATCATCGTCGTAACCTGCACCGGCTTGGTCATCATCACCACCGGGGCGTGGAACATGATCGATCCAGACACTGGCGAACAGATTTCCGCTGCGCTGATGACCGGCGAAGCCTTCACCCACGGCCTGCCAGGACAGTGGGGACACTGGATCGTCACCATCGGACTGGTGATGTTCGCCTTCTCCACGATTCTGGGCTGGTGCTACTACGGTGAGCGCAACATCGAGCGCCTGATTGGACGAGGTGCAGTGATGCCATTCCGAGTCCTGTTCTCGATCGTCGTCTTCATCGGCTGCACCACCGAGCTGACCGTGATTTGGAACTTCTCCGACATGATGAACGGCTTGATGGCACTGCCAAACCTCATCGGCCTGCTGATCCTCTCTGGCTTGATCGCCAAGGAAACCCGCTGGTACCTGAAACATGATCCAAAGCTGGAAGCCAGCAAGGCCCAGATCGAGGACTTCATGATCGGCCGCGAGGGCTGGGAGGAATGGAAGTCCGGCGACGTCGTCGGCTCTGCACACTCCAGCCGCAGATAGGCTGCTGAACTGACAGCGGTGGCGCACTCCAAAACGGAGTGCGCCACCGCTGTTTTTCATTCCCAGGCAGCGAACCTGCGCTTGAAGCCGCTGAGCCAGCGGGCGTCTTGGATGAGCTGGGGAAAAGGCTCATGGTCCCAGCCAGTCACAGGCGGAGCCTGGGACACAAAGTGCATCCCGGCATTCTTGATCACCGTCACCTGTGGGTGTTCCAATGCGACATACTCTTTCCAGCCGATCTTTTCCTTGGCCTGGTTGCAGATCGAGCACTTGCCCTGTCCGTTGCCGGCACTGGTTTCTCCACCGAGGTAGTGCTGGATGATGTGGTCGGCCTCTTCGACGAGGCCGTCGCAATAGGGCGTTCGACAGGTACGGTCCCTGACCCTGATGAACTTCTTGAGCTTCTTCGGGAAAGCTCTTGCCTTGGAGTCCATCGCGATCAGTTCCGAGCCTCCGGGAGCTGTATAGAGCCGGATAATGTCGGTCACCGTCTCTAGATGATCCAGATAGTCTTCGTATTCGCCTTCGCGGAGCTTGCGGATGTCAACCTCGTCGCCCTGGAATGACCCGGCAATCAGTTCCCGGGCAATCTGGGAGGAAATATATCCGTACCCTTCCAGATAGGCAGGCTCCTTGTTGCCCAGGAACAGGGATTTGTCGGTCATGATCAGGCTCAGCGAAATGGACACCGGCAGCTTGCGGTGGCTGCCGGCAATGAGGTTGCCGACCAGCAGCTCTGCTTCGATCTGACTGCGCGAGCGCTTGTCCCCCTTGCGCTTGGCTTGGAACGATCCCTGGCGCAGGTGTTCGCGCAGCGGGACGCCCAAGGGTGTTGGCAGGGCGCCGCTGAAGCGGATCATGTCCCCGTCGCGGTAGAAGCGCAAGTGCTGCTTGTCAGCGGCTTTCTGGAGTTTGGTGCATTCCTTGTCGGCAATGTGCTGGAGGGTGAATTCCCTGACGGCTTCACGCGCCTTACGCGGGCCCTTGCCTTCAAACAAATCCGGATGCTGTGCAAAGCGCTGGTCGAACTCGCTGCGGTGTTTGGCACTGACGGTCCCTAGTTCGCTGAGCACCGCGTCCATCTGCTCCTCGGTGACCGCGCCCATGGAATAGGCGCCGGCCAGATGCGGAGTATCTTCGAAGAGGATCCGGTACCCGTTCAGTTTTGCGCTGAAGCCGCGCGGGGACTGTTTGCGGGCCAGGGCGATGGTGCTTGCCGCTCCCTTGGTGGGGTTGAACATGTACACGCCGCGTTCTTCATGGTCGCGGTAGACCTCTTTCTCCAGCTGGTAGGAGAGCGCCGCCTGCAGGTAGTGGTAGGCGGCGATGGCACCTTCAAGTTCTTCAATGGCCTGCGCGCAATCGGATTGGCCGCCCTGGTCGATGGTCCCGGTCAGCTCCTGCACGACCTCATCGACCAGGTGCGCCAGCTTCTGGTGCACAGTGGTCTGATTCTCGCGATGCCGCCACGCCATTGTTTCGGACATATTTATATTATACACCCATTTATCGAAAATGTATTCGAATATTTAGGAAAAGAACAACCCGGCAGATGCTGCCGGGTTGCTCTCAGGAGTCTAGGCGTTCCACAGGCCGTAGGAGTCCGCCAGGTCGGCGATCTTCTGGGCGCGGGCCAGACGCGGCAGGTAGGAGCCGTCGCCCACCGATGCGCCGGCGGCGTGTGCCTCCAGCAGTTCCATGGCCCAGGACAGCTCGTCCTCGCTCGGGGCCAGGCCTGCATTGATGCCGTCAACATGGTCGCGGGAAAGCACAAGCTTGCCGGTCATGCCCATGGAGGCGGTGATGCGGGTTTCCTCGGTGACCGCGGCGGCGTCGGAGCCAGCAGGCGGCGGGCCGTCGATGGCGCCAGGCAGCTTGCCCACGCGGGAGGCGACGACGAGCTTGCCGCGGGCGTAGGCCAGGGCCAGGGGGTCGTCGGACACGCCGGTGTCCTTGCGGAAGTCGTTCACGCCGAAGGCCAGACGGAAGGTGCCGGGTGCCGAGGCGATCGCGGTAGCGTTCTCAATACCGGCGGCGGACTCGATCAGCGCGAGCACCGGGGTGCCGGCGCGCAGTCGCATCGCGGTGTAGGTGACCTGCTCGGGCTTCTCGGTCATGGCGAGCATGACGCCGCGAAGTCCGGGGGCAGCGGAGAGCGCAGCCAGATCGTCGGCCCAGTACTCGGTGTCGATGCCGTTCACGCGCACCCAAGCGGTCATGCCATTGGACAGGGCGTTGACGACGGCGTCGCGAGCTTGGGCTTTCTTCTCATCCGGAACGGAGGCTTCCATGTCAAATATGACGGAGTCTGCCTCGCAAGCTAGGGCCGGCGCGAAATCTTCTTCTTTTGCCGCATTGACCAGGAGCCAGGAACGAGACAACTTTGCTGGGAGAGCCGCAGCGCGACGATTTCGAAATGCCATGCCTCTAGACTACTCATCTTGTGCCCCCTGCCCCTAATACGGCGGTGCTTTGTGAATGAAAGCGCGCGGCGGCAAAAAATGCCTAGCCCATTGTGATGCCAATTACAAGATAGGCAGGCTATTGCTGTAATGTGTCTCACTGGGTTCGGCAGAGCCCAGCACTGGAACGACGACCTCATCGCGCAAGCGAGTACGAAAGGGGCACCACGTGGCATCACAGACCACGGAGAATCCCAACGCCAACGAGCCTGAGCTCGAACGCGCACTATCCAACCGCCATATCCAGCTGATCGCCATCGGCGGCGCCATCGGCACCGGCCTGTTCATGGGCTCCGGCAAGACCATTTCGGTGGCCGGCCCCTCGGTGATCCTGGTCTACATGGTCATCGGCTTCATGCTGTACTTCGTCATGCGCGCCATGGGCGAGCTGCTGCTCAGCCGCACCAACTACCGCAACTTCTCCGACTTCGCCGGAGACATCCTGGGCCCCTGGGCCGCGTTCTTCACCGGCTGGACCTACTGGTTCTGCTGGATTGTGACCGGCGTGGCCGACGTGATCGTGATCGCCTCGGTCTATGTGGCCTACTGGACCCCAACGTCCTGGCCGCTGTGGATTACCGCCATTGCGGTGATCGTCATCTTGATTCTGCTGAACCTGCCATCGGTGAAGGGCTTCGGCGAGACCGAGTTCTGGTTCGCCATGGTCAAAATCGTCGCCATCATCGCGCTGATCATCGTCGGCATCGTGCTGATCGTCACCGGCTTCACCCACGACTACGAGCACGGCACCGGCACCGCATCGCTGATGAACCTGTTCAACCAGAACGGCGGCTTCTTCGGCGGCGGCTTCATGGGCTTCATCATGGGCTTCCAGATCGCAGTGTTCGCCTTCGTCGGCATCGAGCTGGTGGGCACCGCCGCGGCCGAAACCAAGAACCCGGAGCACAACCTGCCCAAGGCGGTCAACGCCATTCCAGTTCGCATCCTGCTCTTCTACGTCGGCTCGCTGGTCGTGCTGATGTCAGTGGTTCCTTGGCAGAACTTCAGCAAGGACGAGTCCCCGTTCGTCATGCTCTTCCAGCTCGCAGGCCTGGGCGCAGCCGCCCACCTGGTGAACCTGGTGGTGCTGACCTCCGCGATGTCCTCGGCGAACTCGGGCATCTACTCGACCTCCCGCATGGTCTACGGCCTGGCCACCGAGGGCGACGCGCCGCGCATCTTCGCCAAGCTGTCGCTGCGCAAGGTGCCGAAGAACGCGCTGTACCTCTCCGGCGTCTGCCTGCTCTCCTCGATCGTGCTGCTGGTCTTCGGCCTGGACAAGTCCACCGGCTTCTCCATCGTGACCACGATTTCCTCGCTGTGCTTCATGTTCGTGTGGACCATCATCCTGGTCTCCTACCTGGTGTACCGCAAGCTGCGCCCGCAGGCCCACGACGAGTCGAAGTTCAAGATGCCGCTGGGCAGCTTCATGCCGTATGTGGTGATGGCGTTCTTCGTCTTCCTGCTCTGGGCCTTCACCAAGGATCCGGATACCCTGGCAGGTCTGATCGCCACCCCGATCTGGTTTGCGCTGCTGGCCATCGGCTACCTGTCGCTGCGCCGCAACCCGGCCCATGCCAAGGCCCGCGCTGACCACGAGGCGCGCATCGCCGAGGAAAAGCGCGAAGCCGCCGAGTACCTGGCCGGCAAGGCCCGCGTCTAGCGCTGTAAACGCCAAGAAAGTCCGCTGCATCCGCAGCGGACTTTCTTGGTTTAATTCAGCTTGAAGTTCGTGACGCGCAGCCACTGCTTGAAGCTGGACAGGCCCGGAATCAGCCGGGCCGATTCCAGCAGGTCCGCCCGGTAGGACGGGGCGGTTGAGAAGTAGCGGAACATCTGCTGCATGTCATAGGCGCCGTCGAAGACCTCCAGCGGCAGCGGCTCATAGCGGGCAGGCAGGCCGAAGTGCTCTCCCACTGCCTGGGCCATCTGCTCCCCGGTCAGCTCGTCGCCGGCAAATTCCATGAAGTGCTCCGGCAGGCGTTCGGGATGCACGATGGCCAGCGCGGTCATCGCGCCGATGTCCTTCACGCCGATCATCTGCAGCGGCACTCCGGCAGGGATGGCCAGGCGGACGACCAGCTCGCCGCCCTCGCGGTCGATGCCGAAGTTCTGGAAGTTGTCCATGAAGTACACCGGGTGGATGAAGTAGGAGTCCAGGCCCAGGGACCTGATGTAGCGTTCCACCTCGCCCTTGGACTCGAAGTGCGGCACTGCGGTGGGGCGCTCGGAGGCGGCTCCGGCGTTGTAGATGTAGCGCTTGACTCCGGCGACGCGGGCGGCGTCCACCAGCGCCTTGCCTTGTTCGGCCTCGCTGCCCACCCCGGCGCCGTCCATGCTGGTCATGAACACGAAGGTGTGGATGCCCTCAAGCGCGGCGGTGACGCTGGCTGGATCGGTGATGTCTGCGGCGACGACCTGCGCGCCGAGCTCGCGCAGCTGCTGCGCACGGGCGCTGTGCGGGTCGCGGGCCAGTGCGCGCACCGGCAGTCCGCGCTCGCGCAGGGCTTGAACTACCGAGCCGCCCTGCTGGCCGGTGGCGCCGAAAACTGCAATGGATTCGCTCAAGAGGTGTTCCTTCGTTCGAAAAAGTGAGAGTCACTGTCAGTTTGATTGTAGCTATCATTATTCTTGAGGGAAATATCCAATTGATCACAGGCGGGGCAATGACACAGACCATGGGCTTGCGCGAGCGGCGGAAAATCGAACTGGTCTCCCGGGTCCACCAGGTCGCGGCGGATCTGGTCGCCGAACACGGTTATGACGGAACTACCGCCGCGCTGATCGCCAGCCACGCAGGAATCTCCCAGAGCACCTTTTTCCGCCATTTCGAGACCAAAGCGGATGCAGTGTTCTGGCCCTTGGACGGTTTCGTCGACGCGGTCGAAACCTTTGAGCCGCCCGCGACGCCGGCCGAACTGCGCCCAGCGCTCAACGCGTTATATTCAGCCCACTTCGCTTCCCAAGACGATGCGAATACCAGGTTTCTCATCTGGGTACACGCGCTGACCACCAGCGACGTGCCGCTGCGCAATGCCCTGGCTGCCCGAGAACGCTGCATCCAGGACGTGCTGCACAGCCGGTTGAAGGCGGCGGGGCTTCCGGCCACGCTGGAGACGATCTTAAGCATCGAATACTGCGCGGCGCTCAGCGCCACAGCGATCAGGCACCTGGCCTGCAACGTACCGCTGGACCAAGCCACCACCAAGCAGCTGGTGCAGGTCCACCACCAGGTGGCGGCCCTGCCGTTGCCCTAGGAACGCTCCAGGTTCACCGAAAACTCAATCATGCCCTGCGGCTGACCGTCGACCGCGACTGGCCCTTTGCCTCTGAACTTCTGCCTGCAGAAAGCAACACGGCGGCCTGCCGGAACGAATGCTCCGACTGGCCGCCGCGCTGACATCGACAGGTGCTGCCTACTTGCCTGCAGGCTCAGCGTGGTCGGTCGGGGTGTGGATGATGTCCACGTACTCGCCCTTGTTGTCCTCGGAAGGCACGCGGTAGGTGAACTCGTCGCGGGTCAGCTTGGTGATTTCCGAGTCGCGCTCGAACAAGGTCTTGCCGGCCTCGTCCTTGGCGACGATGTGGCGGGTCTTGCCGTCTTCGGACACGGTCCAGTCGCCCTGCATCTTCGGTGCGTCGTCCAGGGTGTACATCTGGAAGTCGCCGCCGTCGTTGAAGTAGGCGAAGCCGACGTAGTTCTTGGCTGCATCGTCGGTCAGCGCGACGTCCTTGCCATCCTGGTCCACGGCGCCGGTAGTCTCCCACGCGGTGGAAGACAGCACCTGCGACGGGGTCAGCTTGGCTGGCTCGGCGTGGTCGGTCGGGGTGTGGATGATGTCCACATAGACGTCCTTGTTGCCCTCTTCAGGGTAGGTGCGGTAGGTGAACTTCTCGCCGGTCAGCTCGGTGATTTCAGAGTCGCGCTCGAACAGGGTCTTGCCGGCATCGTCCTTGGCGACGATGTGGCGGGTCTTGCCGTCCTCGGACACGGTCCAGTCGCCCTGCATCTTTGGGGCGTCGTCCAGGGTGAACATGGTGAAGCTGCCGCCGTCCTTGAAGTAGGCGAAGCCCACGTAGTTCTTGGCGGCGTCGTCGGTCAGCTCGACGTCCTTGCCGTCCTGGTCCACGGCGCCGGTGGTCTCCCACGCGGTGGAGGACAGCACCTGTGAGCCGGTCTGCGCTGCGGACTCGGCGGCAGGGCTGCTGGAGGCAGGAGCCTCGGCGCCGGTGGTGGAGCACGCGGCCAGCAGGCTCATGGCGAGGACTGCCGAACCCAGGGCGGTGATGGTCTTGGCTGGCTTGGAGGTGAAGTTCACGGTGGTTCCTTCGCTCGGTGGTTTTCCTGTTATCTCCATCCTGCTGTGTTTAAAAGTGCACGACATCCGGCGCACAGCCAGGAAGAAATAGCCGAACGGACGATAGCCGGGGCTGGCGGCCGCCGTAGAATACTTGGCTATGGACATAGTCGAGGAGATGGGCGAGCCCGCGAGGCGCCGCGGCATTCTGGGCCAGATGCAGCGCCTGGACCGCTGGCTGGATGTCATCTTTGTCATCCTGCTGATCTCCAGTGCGCTGCGCTACCACGAACGCCACGACCTGTTTGCCGACGGGCTGCCGGTGCTGCTGGGCAGCACCGGGCTGGTCATCGGCTACGCGCTGCGGCCGCTGGCCAACCGGCGCGGCTGGGGCATCGCCTGGTCGCTGGCGGCGGTGGTGCTGTGGGGCCTGCTCACGCTCCTGGCCCCGAGCTTTGCCTGGTGTTCGGTGCCGCTGGCCTTCGCGGTGCTGCAGATGCTGCCGTTTCGGTGGGCCGCTGTGGTGGTCGCGGCGATGATGCTCACGATCACGATCGGCTGGCTACGGGTGGGCACCGCCATCGACCCGACGCTGATTGCCGGCCCGATCGGCATCGGGCTGGTGACGGTCTTCGCCTACCGCGCGCTGGAGCGCGAATCCACCGCGCGGGCCAAGGCGGTCGAAGAGCTGCTGCAGGCCCAGGAGGACCTTGCCAGCCAACAGCGGCGCACCGGCGCGATCGCCGAAAGGGCTCGGCTCTCGCGCGACATCCACGATTCGATCGGCCAGGACCTGTCGAGCATCAACCTGTTTCTGCAGGCGGCCGAACAGTCTTGGGGCTCGGAAGCCGCCCGCGACCGGGTGCATACCGCCGCGCAGACCTCGCGCAGCGCCCTTGACACGGTGCGCCGGGTGGTGCGGGATCTTGCTGAGGAGTCGCTGAGCGCGGTGTCCCCCGGCGCCCTGCGCAGCCAGCTGGAGGCCATCATCGCCCAGCCCTGCGCCGGCACCGAGCTGGGGCTGCGCTTCGAGGGCGAGGCTCGGGCGCTGCCCGCCGATTTGGCCGAGGCGGTGATCTTCACGGTGCGCGGTGCGCTGGCCAATGTGCGCGACCATGCGCAGGCGCAGCGGGCCATGGTCACCCTGACCTTCGAGCAGGAGGCGCTACTGGTGGATATCCGCGACGACGGCCGCGGCTTCAACACCGGCGCCAAGTCCGTGCCCTCGCTGCGCGGGCACGGACTGCCCGGGCTGCGCCGGAGGGTGCGCGGACTGGGTGGTAGTTTTGCCGTTGAGAGTTCACCCGGCGAGGGCACCTCGCTGTCAGTTGTTTTTCCCTGGGAGGAATCATGATCCGCATTGCCCTGATCGACGACCATCCGGTGGTGCGCGCCGGGATTGTCGCGCTGCTGGACACCGCGGCGGACATCGAAGTGGTGGGCCAGGGGCACGACGCCGATTCGGCGCTGGAACTGGTCAGGCGCGAGGCGCCCGATGTGGTGCTGATGGACCTGCATCTGGGCGCAGGGCCCGGCGGCATCGAGGCGACCCGCGCGCTGCGCGCCCTGCCCAACCCGCCACAGGTGCTCGTGCTGACCACCTATGACACCGAAAGCGACATCCTCAAGTCGCTGGATGCCGGGGCGCTGGGCTACCTGCTCAAGGACACTCCCCCGGCGCAGCTGTTCGAGGCGGTGCGCTCGGTGGCGCGCGGCGAAACGGTGCTCGCCCCGGTGGTGGCGGCGACGCTTGTCAAGCGCAGCTCGAACCCGATGCCGCAGATCACCGCCCGCGAGGTGGATGTCCTGGAGCTGCTCGCCCAGGGCAAGAGCAACAAGGAGATCGCCAAGGCCCTGTTCGTCTCCGAGGGCACCGTGAAATCCCACCTGGCGCACATCTACACGAAGCTGAATACTGACACCCGCGCCGGAGCAGTGGCGGAGGCCATCGCCCGACGCATTATCCGCCGCGCCTAGAGCGCCGCCGTCACGGCGCAGTGAGGTTCCGGTGATATTCGTTGCCTGCACGCTGCCCAAGAATGCTGCGACGGCCGCGAAATCCTCCGGCTTCCCGTAGTCGCCGCTGGGAATCATTGCCGCTGTCGCGGCATGGGCGTCCTGCACAGATAGGCCGCGCTTGGCCGCAGTGACCTGGTCGATCTGTGCAGCGCGAAAAGTGGCCACGCGCCCTGAAAGCAGCGAGTTGGCGGAGATGACCGCGGCTGCGACCTCAGCGGCCAGCGTTCTGAGGTAGCCGGCCAATGAGATGCGACCCAGATTGGACAACGCGAGGTTTTCGATCGGCGTCTGCTGGTGCAACCGCGGTCGTGTCCTTGGCGAAACCGGGTTCCGGGCGGGGGCCGTTAAGTACTAGGATGTCGGCTGCGTTGACCGCTGCCACTGCTTGCTCGCAGAGTTCTGCACCGGGCATCTCGGCGGCAATTTACTGCGCCGCGGCCTTGCCCAGGCCCGAAGTTGATCCGGAGACTTACGCAGTTTTCCAAAGATGCCAAGATCCACCGTTGCGCTAAGTTGCTGACTTCTGAGCATGGCAGTTCTCGGTATTTTCGTAACTTTGAGAACTTGCTCTGGGTGTATCCGGTAAATCTTCCCTAACTGTGATCTGCCGTGAAATCAGCCGATAAGTGATGCCGTTCACCGTTCAAAGCACTCCGCTCACCGATAAGTCTGCCTTGTTTTTCCGCGTAATGAAATTTCTTTTTCACTGTGCGATTCGTCATGCTCATAATGTAACTCGGAAACACACCAGCAAATCACTTCGACGGCTGCCGCTGTGTACCCAACGGTTGCGTACATGCCCACACGAATTATCACGACAGATCCCACTGCAGGGACCTGTCGTTCAGTTTTTCGTTCAACCGAAGGAAGAGATATGGAAGCTTCTAGCATTCAAAGCGTTGCACGTAACCTGCGCCTGGCCACCCGCAGCGGTGCTCCGGTGTCCACCGTTGGAACCGAAACCATTGACATGGATCTAGCCTCGATCATTGCCGCGCACGGCCGCGAAATCGCCGAATCCGAGGGCGAACGAGTCATCGGCTACAAGATCGGCCTGACCGCAGAGGCAGTACGCGCTTCCTTCAACGCCGACGCACCGGTTCAGGGCTACCTGCTGGAAAGCACGCTGATTGAAGCAGGAGGCTCCATCGCCACCGAGAACATGAGCAACCCTGCCGTAGAAGCTGAAATCGCGTTCATCATCGGCACCGCCCTGAACAACCCGGAGGCAACCATCGACGATGTCATCGCCGCGACCAAGGCAGTGGCTCCCGCCATTGAAATCGTTGACAGCCGCTGGACCGGCGGACCGGCAAACCTGCCGATGCTGGTCGCCGACAACACCAATGCCGCCGCAGCCGTCGTCGGCGAAGCGGTCGAGCTGCCAGCCGATATCGCGGCAGCCACCAGCCTGCTGACTGTCGGCGACACCGAGCACCCGGGGTCCACCGAAACGGTCATGGGCAATCCACTGGAATCCGTTGCCTGGCTGGCACGATACCTGGCACAAACTGCCGACGGACTCAAGCCTGGAGATATCATTCTCAGCGGCTCGATGAACGTGCCCGCTCCGCTGGCGGGTGCCAAGAGCGCCACCGCCGCAATCGCAGGCATCGGAAGCGTCAGCGCGAATTTCCACTAATACGTCGCGTCAGATGCGCAGCAAGCCCTGTCCATTCGGACAGGGCTTGCTAGGTTTTGATGCGCTACTTCAGGTTCAATCGGCCTGACTTCATAATCCAGTACTCGTTTGAGTGCAAATCACTGCATCACGCAGTTATTAACAATCAGAGTCTCTCAGCCGTCAATACGTTGGATAAGCTTCTACCTTTTGCATATGGAAACTGTTTTCAACCTGCTCACCAAGCTTCGCGAGCCCACAGCCGTTGCAGAGTTTTCCAGCCAGTGGCTAGCCGGTCCTCAATGTTGCAATCGACAAGCTGTCTTGCTTACACACGAGCCATGGCAATGGATGACTTCCGGATTTGAACTGGTGTTGTCAGCAACGCCGCTCTTTGGGCCAATCATTGCCCTCCTGGCCGCAATCTACGCCGTGAGAACATTCAAGCTGAAGGTTCGGGTAGATCACGGGGATCAATGGCTCAAGCGTTTTCAAGAAGGCATGGCAAAAAGCTTGAGTGAAAACGAAGTTGAACAGGAATTCGGCGCAAAGCTGCTGGCCACACTCAACCAACCGGTTCGCCCCTGGTTATTTTTCGATCCTGACAAAAATAGAAGTCAAGGGCAGCGACGAGGCAACCGAGAAATCACTAGCCGTCAGTCCGTACCACCAAGAAAAGACCAATATCGCTTGCAGTCCAAGCCGATTAATAACAGTCAGATCTATGTTCGACATCCAGGCCTCAGACCTCACTGCCAACCAAGCACTTCCATGACAGTCCACCCAATCGAAAGCCCCGATGACTCAGTTCAATTTCCGCTGACTGTTTCAGGCGAGTTCAATCGTGCCGGCAAGCCCATTTTTATCGCACGGCTAAAAGCCTATGCGGCATATCTCAAGTCAAAAATGGTTAGGTGGAATGTCTCCAGTGAGGAAGCTGAAATGCATCGTGCGATCTCAGAGAAACTACAACGAAGAATGCTGTTCGAGTTCGGTGAAGGAGAATGAATACTACTCGGGGAACCAGCAGACAGCTACGATTGCTATTGAAAAGAGGTGAGCGGAATGAATGCTAATCGAATCAATCCCTACACGGGTCTCCCTCCGAAGAGAAACGCGAAATTTACTGTCATTCAGCTCAAGGGGCAGGATGATCGCTACGTAATTATCGATGCCAGTGGAGCACACCAGTCTCGAATTCTTACTAAGCCTCAACTTGATATCGCCACTCAGCACACCATCAATGCAGCTTCCTCTCCAACTAGCGGCGCACTCGATGACCTTGGGCAAGCACTGGTAAATTTCCGGTACGAGCACGGAGCAGCAGGATAAAGTCCCCAACATGAACTAGATGCGCAGCAAGCCCTGTCCTTTGGGGTAGGGCTTGCTGCGTTTTCATGCGCTATTTCAGGTTCAAGCGGCCTGATTTCATCATCCAGTACTCGAATGGCCAGGTAAGGAACGGCAGGCCCGACCCGACGCAGCCGGTGAGCCATACCCAGATCTTCCAGCGGAAGGTGAATGCCGTCAGCGTGGTGATGACGAGGTAGGCAAGCCAGGTCAGACCATGCGCCCAGCCGAAGATCGTCACGCCCATGGCGTTGCCGTTGATGAAGTACTTGAAGACCATGGCGGTCAGCATGCCGATCCACGTGACCACTTCTACGAAGGAAACAATGCGGAACAGCCGCCGGATGCCCTGCTGCCATCTAGCTGAACCCCGCAGTTCAGCTGCCGGCGTCAGCGCAGGGGCGGCCTGATCGGTCATCGTCACGAATTTGCTCCTTCAACGCCAAAAGACAATCCCGCCTAGGCTACCTCACGGGGAAGGTGGAAGGGAAAAGCTCAGCTGTTTCTCGTTTCTTGAAATCGCTGCTGCTGAAAGACGCCACATACTTGTCCATGAAATTCTGCGCCTTGAGCACATAGCTGCTGGTATCGACGGTGACGATTTCCTTGTCTTCGACGATGGTCTTGCCCGCCACGACAACGCGGTTGATATCGCGCCCGTCGCCGTTCATGATCAGCGTGCGGATGGGGTCTACGTGCGGACCCATGTGGGTCGAGGCCAGGTCCACGACGAAGTAGTCGGCCTGGGCTCCGACGCTCAGCCGGCCGATGTCATCACGGCCCAGTGCACGGGCCGGCTCGACGGTGGCGGCGCGGTACAGGTCTTCGGCAAGTGCAGTCGAGCGGTCGGCAGTAATGGTCTTGGTCATCGCCATGGCCAGGTCCAGGCCGTGGATCATGTTCGGCGGGGCCGAATCGGTGCCCATGACAACACGCGTGCCCTTGGCAAGATATTCGTCGAAATTGTCGATGCAGCCGCCGTAGTGGGCGGTGGGGATTGGACAGAAGATCACCGAGGTGCCGTTCTCTCCCAGCAGCTTCACGTCGTCACCCTGCCCGTACTTCTCAGGCATATGCTGGTGACCCGGGACGGTCCAGACGTGCGGGATGAACGTCTTTTCCTTGAGGAACCCGATGTCATGCAGGTACGGGATGGAGCGCTTGCCGGTGCGCTGGAAAATCATCTCGATCTCCCCCAGCCCCTGGGCGGCATGCAGCCTGACAGGGATGTCCAGCTCGTCGGCTGCGGTTCGAGTCATCTTCAAGGTGCGCTCGGTCTGCGTTTCGATGCGGGCTGGCAGCAGCGCGGCGCGGATCCGGCCGTCGGCGCTGCCGTCGTAGTCGTCGGCGAAGCGCAGAGCCTGCTGCAGGCCGTCGATGCCCTTGGCTTCGTCCTCGTGCAGCATGACGCTGCTCCCGTCGGTATACGGAACCAAGGCCCGGTAGCTGGGGCCAAGATAGCCGCGGATGCCCAGGTCCTTCACCGCTCCGGCCAACAGGGCCATATCGTCATAGTCCTCGCACCACGGGAAATAGGTTTCCGCGGCAATGGGCATGATCGTGGTGATGCCGTTGCGCACCAGCTGGCTGATGGCGAATTGGCGGCGGAAGAGCATTTCTTCCTGAGTGAAGACCGCACCGTGGTTGTGCAGGTACTCCTGCGACCACATCAGCCCGAAGCGCCGATCCCCTGACGGCCAGGAATCAAACAGCGCGTGGTCGATGTCCGCCAGCGCATTGGTATCCACAAATCCAGGGGACAAGATGGCGTGCCCTGCGTCGATTTCCTTGTCCACGCGGCCGGTGTATCCGCGACCGACGAAGATGATCTTGTCGTCCTCGTGGACCAGTTCACCCTGCGGCCAGATGCAGTGGTCGTCGTTTTCAAAACCAATCACAAAGGCCGCTTTAACACGGGTGATCTGTCCCATTCAATACTCCTAGTCAATCGGTGCTGTGACTCAGCTTACCCAAAATTCAGGAAACTTGGTATACCGAAAATGCTCAGTTTTCAGGGTGAACTTCAGACTCCACGATGTTGAGATCGTGCTCATGGCGGTCAAGGATCGAACTGACAGAGGCCACAGCACGCTGCGGATCTTCTTCCAAGATGGCACGATAAATCTCATCGTGATCATCACTCTCTGATATGGCCGCCCGCACGACGCCAACCGGCGTTACCCAATCTGCATCAATCGACTCAGTCAAGGTTCGATGAAGCATGATCAGCAATTCATTATGCGTGGCAGCAAAGACTGCCCGGTGAAAGTCATGATCCGCCGAACGGAAATCTTCCAGGTCACCGGCGGCGGCTGCGTTTCGACGCCGCGCAAGCGCCGCTTCCATTGCCTTCAAGTCATCGTCGGTACGGCGTTGCGCAGCCAGTGCAGCCGCGGGGATATCCAGGGCCTGCCTAGTCTCGATCACCTCCCGCTCCGAAGTGTTGGCAATACCTCGCCGCAAAGCAATGGCCCGCTCGTCAATAGCGGTGACAAACGTCCCGTCACCTCGCTTAATGCCCAGTAATCCAGCATGAACCAACGCGCGGACCGCCTCCCTTAATGCGGCACGAGAGAGCCCCAGTTCCGTAGATAGCTCAAGTTCCGACGGTAGCCGCATACCCAAGCTCCACTGTCCAGAGCTGATGCGTTCACGCATCAGATCAATAGCTTCATCCACGACACTGCGTCGAGTGATTACACCCATAGCGCCCCCTCGGTCATCCAATAGTCCGCACGGTTCATTTAACCCTGCACTAATTATTGGGTACTTACTTTTGCGATATTGCCACAAAAACTTTTCGGTTACTAGTCTTACATCAGACATCCGATGTCTGATACAACTGTTCCATGACGCAGATCACACACGGTGGGATCGATTCATCCCCGGTCCCAGAACCAACATCCAAGGCGCAGAATTTTCGCATCGGCGCACAATTTACCCGTTTTCCAACGTTGGCCAACGAAGGCCTGCTGGAGAGCCTCCAGGCAGCCTTACACGCAGGATTCTCAGCTATCACGCTGAACTCGCTGCCTTTGGAAACGCAGAACTCCTCCGAGCAGCAACTTCGCGAAGCCATCGATCAGCTGCTCGAAGCTGATGTCGAGCTAACGCTAGGCCTCGGCTCCGCGGGCCCAGCAGACGCTCCACTTGCGCTGCGCACCGAAACCGCCAAAATGCTGGAGCTCGGGATCGATCTTGGCTGCAGGGATTTCTTCCTCTACACCCGCAGCGTCAGAGATGCCAGCCACCAGCAGCAGCTGCGCCAAATCCTGCACAGCTTGCAGTCCTTGGCATCCATCGCAGCGCAATCCGGAGCCCGCATCAACTTGAAAACCCACGAAGACCTAGCTTCCAACGAAGTGGCTGCTCTAGTCGAGCAGCTTGACCCGGCGGTCTTTTCCATTGGACTCGACGTCGCGAACCTCGTAGTGCGCGGTGAAGATCCACTGGCAGTAGCGGAAAAGCTGAGTAACCGAATCGGCAGCACTCATCTTGAAGATCTGGTGCTTTTCCCCATCAGCAGCGGCTATCGCCGCAGACTTCGCCCCATTGGAGAAGGCGTGCTGGACTACCACCGGCTCATTACCGTGCTCTGGGAAGCCGGTGTTCGAACTTTCACGTTGGAACAGCATCAGGGACGGTTTGATACCGAGGTCAGCAACCCCTCGTGGTTCGCGTCCGAACCGCACATCGACCCGGTACAGCTGGGCGCATTGGCTGGCTATTCCTGGAAAACCTCGCAGCTTGTCCGGTCTGGATCCATCGCAGATCTGGCGCACTGGGATGAGAATCCCAGCGCAGAAACCAAGCTGTCACAGCTGCAATCCTCAGCTGCGCAGCTGGCGAAGATCCTGGACGACGTATCAACCCGCAACGGATCTTTGGAGGAATCATGACCTTAAGCGTTGCTTCCGTCCGAGCCACCCAACAGCGCAGCAACCCCATCGCGGTCTTCCTGAAACGCGATATCCCGCTGAGCATTTTCCTTGGACTTTTTATCCTTCTGGTGGTCGGTCTCTTGATCGGTCCATGGCTTTGGCCACTGAGCTCAGATGCCATCAATCTTTCCAATGTCCTTCAGGCCCCCAGTGCCGCCCATCCAATGGGAACTGATGACACAGGGCGCGACCTATTGGCCCGGTTCCTCGACGGTGGACGGACTTCGGTCTTTGCCGGGCTACTGATTGCAGTGATCGGCGCGGTCCTGGGATGTGCGCTGGCCTTGATGGCGGGTTCCATGCGAGGCTGGGTTGACTCGGTGTTCACTTGGTTGACCAACTCAATCCTGTGTTTTCCCGCCATTCTGCTGGCCATGGCCATCGCGATGGCCATCCGCCCCGGCGTCACTGCGGTGGTCATCGGCCTGTCGCTGCACTCGTTCCCCTGGTATATGCGCACCTTGCGCAGCGAGGTCATGCGCCTCTACGGCCAGGATTTCATCCGCTCCACCGATGCGATTGGAGCACACCCCGTGCGGATCTTGCTCCGCCATGTGCTTCCGCATTTGATACCCACCATGATCCTTCAGATGGCCGCAGTCTTCGGCGCATCGATCCTCTCGCTGGCGGCCTTGGGCTTCCTCGGCTTGGGCGCCCAACCGCCCACCGCTGAATGGGGCGCCATGATCACCGACGGTCAGCAGTTCTTCCTGACCGGACAGTGGTGGATCGCAGGCTTCCCTGGCCTTGGACTACTCGTTGCAGTAACCCTGACCACGCTGATTGCTGACCGCGCCCGCGAGGTGCTTGACCCCCGCTCGGACGCGGTCTAGGAAAGGAAACAGCTGATGCTCTCCACAATTCTGCGCCGCGTCGGTATTTCACTGGCAACTATCTTCGGCGCATCTGTCTTCGCATTCATCCTGCTGCGAGTGGTCCCCGGAGATCCTGCCCGCGCGATCGCCGGGGACATGGCCACCGAAGACGCCGTTGCAGCCCTGCGCGCCGATATGGGATTGGACCAGAACCTCTTCGTCCAGTACTGGCGCTACATGCGTGCTGTCTTTACTGGCGATCTCGGGTTTTCCTACTCCACCGGCGGAACGGTGAACTCTCTGCTCGGCGACCGCCTGCCAGCCACCATTGAATTGGGCGTTCTTGCGGTGATCTTCGCCATCGGTACAGCGGTGCTCTTTGCCTCCCTCGCTGTCTACTCGAATTCGCGCTGGGCCGACAGGTTGCTGCGCACTGCATCATCGCTGGCTATGGGATCTCCTCCATTCTGGATTGCGTTGCTGGCGCTGATGGTCTTCGCAGTGCAGTTCGGAGTCTTCCCCGGCCCGGAAGGACGGCTTAGCCCAGGGCTCGTGCCGCCAGCTGACATCACCGGTCTGTATTCAGTGGATGCGCTGCTGGCTGGAAACATCCCTTTGATGTTCAACGCCCTATGGCATCTGGTCTTGCCGGCGGCAATCATCAGTATCGGTCCCTTTGCATTCCTGTCCCGCCTCTACCGCTCTCAGCTTCGGAGCACCCGCCGCGAAACATTCGTGATGGTAGCCCGCAGCCACGGGCTGACTAAGTTCCCTGTCTTCAACCGACATATCGCACCGCATGGACTGCTATCCATCCTGCCTGCAGGTTCGCTGCTCTTCGCCGACCTGCTCACTGGCAGCCTGCTGGTGGAAAAGGTCTTCGGCTGGCCAGGCATTGGCTCGATGACAGCTGATGCCATTATCCAGAAAGACTTCGCAGTGGTGCAGGCAGTGCTGTTGCTGGCGGCAGTGCTCTACGTTGTTGTCAGCCTGCTGGCCGACGTGATTCTTACAACCGTTGACCCCCGCACTCGAGTAGGAGCCCGCTAATGCCTGTGAACACCGAGGTGCAGCGCGCCGGACAGGAACAATCCACGGCAACGCCTGTACTTGAAATCAACAACTTGTGTACCAACTTCGAGCTGCCGGGGTCTACCGTGCAAGCAGTGCGGGATGTCAGCTTCACCTTGTGCCCCGGCCAGCGTCTGGCCGTTGTCGGCGAATCTGGATCCGGCAAGTCCGCCATGGCTATGTCTCTCGTTGGCTTGATTCCTCCACCTGGAAAAGTAGCTTCGGGCTCGGTGAAGCTCCGCGGCAAGGAGCTGGTGGGCCTGGGCGACAAGGAAATCTCAGCGATCCGCGGCAAGGATATCGGGCTTGTCTTCCAGGACCCGATGGCAGGTCTAGACCCGCTGAAGACCATCGGCAGTCAGTTCGTCGAAACAATTCGAGTTCACCAAAACCTGTCAGTGCGTCAGGCCAAGGAACTTGCCTGTGAGCTGCTGGCCGAAGTCGGCGTCAACGATCCACGTCGACGTATTGAGGACTACCCACATCAGTACTCCGGAGGCATGCGCCAGCGTGTTCTCATCGCTATGGCCATTGCCAACGACCCCGCCGTGGTCATCGCCGATGAGCCAACCACCGCCTTGGACGTCACAACACAAGCCCAGGTGCTGGAGCTGCTGGAACGCATTTGCGATGAACGAGGCAACGCACTGATGATGATCACCCATAATTTGGGAATCGTGCGGCAGCTCTGCGACAGCGTCAACGTCATGTATGCCGGCCGTGTTGTAGAGCAAACCAGCGTCAATGCCTTGTTCAACGAGCCGACGCACCCATATACCAAGGCGCTGCTGGACTGCATGATAGATCCCTACACCACCGTCCGTGGCCAGCTGCCTGCGATCCCCGGCTCCCCTCCAGATCTGGCAGCAGCTCAGCCGGGGTGTGCATTCGCTGAACGCTGCCCGCTGGGTTCTGCAGAAAAAATCTGCCACGAGCAGCGTCCTGAAGCCGTCGTACTAGCTAGCGGTGCCGTCTCGCGTTGTCACTTCGCCCATGAGCTTGAAGGAGCACAGTCATGAGCACAGAAGATTTGCTGGTGATCGAAAACCTCAATAAGTCCTACTCCACAGGATTTGGCGGTCGCAACAAAACCCAAATTCTGCATGATGTCAGCCTGTCGGTCGGGCGCGGTCAGACTTTAGGACTGGTCGGAGAATCCGGATCAGGCAAGTCCACCACCGCTTCCTGCGTCATGGGGCTTACAGCAGTGGACTCCGGTTCCATCAGATTCGATGGGCGAGAGATCACTGGCTTGTCCAAATCCGAACGACGTGCATTGCGCAGCAGTATGCAAATGGTCTTCCAAGACCCCAACGGTTCCTTGGACCCCCGCTTCACTGTGCGTGAACTAGTGGAAGAACCTTTGATCATTCATGGGCACAAGGACCGGTCTGAGCGTGCGCTCAAAGTCGCCAAGACGCTAGATCTGGTGGGCCTGACGGAAAAGCAAGCTGAACGCTATCCCCATGCTTTTTCCGGTGGCCAGCGCCAGCGCATCGCCATCGCCCGAGCCCTAGTGCTCAATCCACAGCTGGTCGTGCTCGATGAACCTGTTTCAGCTTTGGATGTCTCCATCCAAGCCCAAGTGCTGAATCTTCTGGCTCAGCTCCAGGATGAGCTGTCGCTGACCTATCTGTTCATCGTCCACGATCTAGCCGTTGCCAAGTTGATGAGCCATCAGATTGCTGTGATGCATCGGGGCAAAGTCGTCGAGTATGGCACGTCTCAAGAAGTCTTTGAACAGACATCCCACCCCTACACCAAGGCATTGCTTGATGCCGTTCCCGGAACTAAGCAAGGAGTAGGCCATGCGTAAATTATTGATCCGCGCTGCCGCGCTATTCACCGCAGGTGCAATGATGCTCACCGGCTGCGGAACCATTCCCGGGTCCGAGGATTCTCAGCGCCCCTTCACTGTCAACTGGGCAACTTCGCTGACAAATATCGATCCCGCCTTTGTTTGCGGAGGCGATGACAATTCTTTTGCTTCCAATTTCTATGCACGGTTGGTGCAGCTGGATACCGATACTCAAGAGGACGGTACGGTGGTGGCTAGTACCGAGCTCGACCGGGTCAAGCCGGACCTTGCCACAGGTTGGACGGTATCCGAGGACGGCAAGAACTACACCTTCAAGCTGCGCGAAGGTGCAAAATTCGCCAACGGCAACCCGCTGGATGCAGAAGCAGTCCGCTATTCAATCATGCGCAATCTGACTATCGGCGCTTGTGGTGCGTTGGCCCTGCAGATTGGCATCACCGATCCGCCGTTGATCAAGGATGTTGTGGTTGTCGATCCCACCACAGTGCGACTGGAACTGTCCCGCGCCTATCCATCGATCCTGGTCACCATGGCTCAGTCCCGCGGCTCGATCTACGATCCTCAGGAAATCAAGAAGCATGGTGAAGACAAACAAGGTGTGCCAAACCAGTGGCTTGCTTCGCATACCGCCAGCAGTTCGGGCCCCTACGTGCTGGACACCTACGTCCCGAATAACCACGCAATCCTCAAACGCAACCCGAACTACTATGGTCCGGCGCCCCTGGAAGAAACGGTGAGAATCAACTTCATCACTTCGGTGCCGACCCTGATGCTGCAGGCCCGGCGCGGCCAAGCCGATGTCACGCTAGGACTCCCACCCTATGTGGTTGCCCAGCTGGCTGGAGAGGAATGCTGCAAAGTCGCCACTGCTCCGGCCTTGTCGCCGGTCACGGTTTCTATGAACAATGCGGAGGGTGACAGCTCTAATGCGAAGCTGCGTGAAGCACTGACTCGTTCGGTGCCCTACGACCAAATCATCAAAGAAGTTGCCCACGGATATGCCGATAGCTACTATGGTCCCTTCCCTCCAGGAGTCTCTGGCTACAACGAAAAGCTCAGCGCGCCACGACCGATGGACTTGGACAAGGCTCGCAATCTGGTCAAAGAGTCAGGCATCAAGAATCCAACGCTGGATCTAATGATCAATCCGGCCGCACCCAGCGTATCCACGCTGGCTACCATCTTGAAGGCCGCCTGGGAAGAAATCGGAGTAACCGTCAACATTGACTCGCAAACTCCGACGTCTTTCGCGACCCGGTTCAATACCGGCAAATACGAATCAGCCTTGCTTTTTGAAGGTGCCGGCTCTGTTGCCGCCTACGAGTTCCGCAAAAAGATGACTTGCGACTCCAGCTTCAACAATCAGCACATTTGTATCGACGGCACTATGCCACTGCTGGAAAAACTGGGTCAGATTCCTAATCCTAAAGACCAGCAGCCGCTCATCGATGAACTGACCCAAAAATGGGTGGACAACTCATCAACCGTCGTCTTGTATCGGGCACGCTTTACTGCGGTATTGAACAAGGACGTCAATCATTTCAAATACTCATCTTCGCTCCGTGTTTCGGAGTGGGGAAGTTAAGAATTACTCACCACAAAACCCTAAGGAGAAAAGACCATGCGCGTTGGAGTAGACGGAAGCAAGATTCCGCACGAGGCCACCGACACCCCATTCCAGATTCTGGATCGAGCGAAGAACTATGGGTTGGAAGGCGTGTACTTCCGCACAGTTCTCGATGTCTCCCCAACTCTTGACCGAGGTCTTCTAGCCGAAGTCCGCCAACATGCCGACGATTTGGGGCTCTACTTGCAAATGGGCCTGGCCAAGGTAAACCCCTATGCTGCGGCAGAAGCTCCGGCAGTGCGCCGTCTTGGCGACGGCGACTACACCCACGGCATGATCAAGATGATGGAAGCCTCCAGCCAGGCCGCCGGAGTCACCGACCTCTGGGTGGCCTGCGCCAACTACCAAAAGGGGCTGCCCGGCTACTACGTCTTCGACCGGTTCCGCACCGACGCGCCCTGGACCGACCAGCTGGCTGCCATTGAGAAGTTCCTCAAACTGCTGGCACCGGCAGCCCGCGAACACGGCGTCCACATGAACATTGAAACCCATGAGGAAATCACCAGCTACGAAGTGGTGCGCCTGGTCGAAGCCGTGGGTCCTGACGTCACCGGCGTCACCTTCGATACCGCCAATGTGGTGGTACGTGGCGAAGACCCTGTAGCTGCTGCAAAACGAGTGGCGCCCTACACCCGAGCAACCCATTTGCGGGACTTTGTGCTGGGTGAACAGGACGGCGTCTTTGGCCGTGTATTTGCCACTATCGGTCAGGGTGTCATTGACTGGGACGCAGTACTCAAGATCTTGCACGATGCCAATCCCGACTTGCCACTATCCATCGAAAATGCCGGGCCAACCCTGCATCTGCCCATCGGACTGGACGATCCCACATGGACTGCATTGCATCCAGATCTGAACAGCGCTGAGGTCGCGGAAATCCGACGACTGGCAGCTGACTACGCACAAAAAGTCGACCGTGGGGAACTTCCCAGCCTTCAAGAAATGCGAGAAGCCGGTTACGACGGGGAGAAAATGGTTCTTGAATCAGCAGTGCACCTGCGTGGCGCACTGGAACGATTGGGAATAGCCTCGGTTGGGTCCGCTCTCTAGCGGGCGGACATCTGGTCACCGACGTGGCCATCTTGCAGGTGCCTTGACAATCCAAGCCCGGCGAAGACTCACGTTATCCAGATAGTGAAGGGTATGGCTTTGAGGCCATACCCTTCACTATCTTGTCCAAAGATCTACCGGCACATCATTCACCATTGCTTGTGACGCTCATAGTTCGCGGAGCAGCTGGACGAACCGAACCAATTCAGTCGTTCTTCGTACTGATTTCTACCAGCTTCGTCGCATCATAGGCCCAGAACGAGGGCTGCCAGCGCATCAGCCAGGCTGCGATCAATACGCAGAGCAGGCCCCCGGCGATCAGCGTCCACGATTCCCCGATAAATGCAGAACCGGCGCCGGCCAGCAGCCCGCCGATATGCGGGCCTCCGGCTACGACGACAATGAACACTCCCTGCAGGCGCCCGCGCATGTGATCCGGCGCCGCGGACTGCAAAATGGTGGTGCGGAAAATCGAGGAAACGGTATCCGCGACGCCGCCGATGAGCATGGCAAGCAGTGCCAATCCCAGCCACAGCCAGGATTCCTGCTGTGCTCCTCCGTGGCGCAGCGCGGCATAGGACGCCAGGCCAAGCCCGGCCATGGACAGTCCCCAGAAGCATACGCCGATAAACACCGCCCGGCCCTGGTGCCGGATGCCGTTGAGCATTCCGGAGAAGAGCCCCACCACCGTGGCGCCGACAGCCACTGCGGCCATCAGCAGCCCGACGGTCGTCTCGCCGCCGCCCAAGGCCACCGCCGCCAGCGCGGGCAGCAGCACGCGCGGGGCGGCAGAAATCATCGCCACCAGGTCGATGATGAAGGTCATCCGGATATCGGGCTGGGTGCCCAGGTAGGCGAAGCCCTCCTTCACAGATTTCAGTCCGCGCACCGCTGATTCAAGCTGCGAGGGCATGGAGGGCAGCCGGTACACCGACCAGACGCTGGCGGCAAAGGTCACCGCGTCGATCGTGTAGGTCCAGCGGTAGCCGTAGTTGGCCACCAGCAGGCCGCCGAGTACCGGGCCGAGCATCATCGCAATGCTGAAGGTCAGCATGTTCAGCGAATTGGCCGAGGGCAGCAGCTTGAGCCCAACAAGGTTCGGGATGATCGCGCCGCGGGTGGGCTGGTTGATGCCCGAGGCCCCCGAATGCACCGCCATGAGGATGTACAGCCACCACACGTTGCTGATTCCCGCCCAGGCTCCGATGGCAAGCATCAAGGACACGGCCCAGAGCACCAGGGCCGAGTACAGGGCCACCTTGCGCCGGTCGTGGGCGTCGGCGATGGCGCCGCCGTACAAGCCGGCAATCACCAGGGGAACGACAGTGAAAAGGCCCAGCAGGCCGACGGAGAAGCTGGAGGATGTCTCTGCGTACACCTGCAGGCTGACAGTCATGATCGTCATTTGCGTGCCGATGGCTGACAGCGAATTGCCCAGCCACAGACGGCGGAAGGCCGGCGATGCTTTTAGCGGAGTGACATCAAGAAAGATCTTGGACACCCCAAGAGTTTAGCCGGTGCGCTGCTTGAATGATCAGTGCGTGACACTCGATCTTCTGGCGGCATACTCGATGATCCTGAAGGCTGAACGATCAACTGCTGCAGCCGCCGATGAAATCCAGCTACTTATCTAATCGACCCAGCCGCTGTGGAGCGCAGCGCAGGCACCGTGAAGAGGATCCGGCTCGACGCACTAGTGCATCTCACCTAGGCCAAACGCTAGAAATACCACGCAGCTGCGTCCAGGGCCGGACTTCTACAGCGAAGTCCCGCCCTTGGGGGTGTACAGTATTTGCGTCGCGGCAATCCCGGCATGGGACGAACCTAGAAAGTGCATGTGCAATGCTTGTCATCAACATCGTCAGCGCGGTCATCGGCACCGCCGCCGTCGGCTACCTGATTGCGGCGCTGCTGAAGCCCGAACGCATCTGATGCCCTGGCTGAATGCGGCCGGCAACCTGCTGCTGGTGGCGGCCGCCATCGCGGTGCTCTACCGCCCGCTGGGCGACTACATGGCCTGGGTGTACACCGCGAGCGGCCACCTGCGCACCGAACGCTGGATCTACCGGCTGATCAGCGCCAAGCCAGAACAGCAGCACTCCTGGCGCGGCTATCTGGGCGCTGTCTTCTCCTTCAGCCTGGCCGGCTTCATCCTGCTCTACGCGGTGCTGGCCTTCGACGGCATGGGCCCTGATCTGGCGTTCAACACGGCCGTGTCATTCGTCGCGAATACGAACTGGCAGTCCTATGTGCCGGAGCAGTCGATCAGCTACGTTGCCCAGATGGCAGGGCTGAGCGTGCAGAACTTCGTCTCCGCCGCGGTGAGCATGTGCGTGGCAGTGGCCCTGATCCGCGCCATCGCCGCACACCGGGCGGCGGCGCTGGGCAACTTCTGGGTGGATCTGGTGCGCACGAACCTGCGCATCCTGCTGCCGCTGTCAATTGTTTTTGCGGTGCTGCTGCTGGCCTGCGGGGTGGTGCAGAACTTCACCGAGTCCACCGCGCTGCTGCCCGGCGGGCCGGTCGCATCGCAGGAGTCCATCAAAATGCTGGGCACCAACGGCGGCGGTTTCTACAACGCCAACTCGGCGCACCCCTTTGAAAACCCGACGCCGATCAGCAACCTCATGCAGGTGCTGATGCTGCTGCTGATCCCCTTCACCTTGCTGCGCACCTTCGGCACCATGGTGAGCGACCAGCGGGCAGGCTATGCGCTGCTGCTGACCATGTCGGTGCTGTTCCTGCTGGTCTACCTTCCGCTGACCTATTTCGAGCTGCACGGGTCCGGGACCGCGCCGCAGCTGGCGGGGGCTGCCATGGAGGGCAAGGAGCAGCGCTTCGGCATCATCGGCTCCACCCTGTTTGCCACCGCCACCACCGGGACCACCGGCGGCGCCGTGAATTCCATGCACGGCTCCTATACGGCGCTGGGCGGGCTGATGCTCATGGTGGACATGGTGCTGGGCGAGGTGGCTCCCGGCGGGGCTGGCTCGGGGCTGTATGCGGTGCTGGTGCTGGTGGTCATCGCCGTGTTCGTCACCGCCCTGCTGCTGGGGCGCACCCCGGTGTACCTGGGCAAGCAGCTGGGCACCCGGGAGCTGAAGCTGGTGAGCATCGCCATCCTCATCATGCCGGTGCTCTCCCTGGGCGGCATGGCGCTGGCTTCCGCGCTGCCCTATACCCGGGCGGAGATCATCGCAGGCATGGGCAATCCGGGATCCCACGGATTTTCCGAGGTGCTCTACGCGTTCATCTCCGCGGCGATCAACAACGGCTCGGCCTTCGCCGGGTTCAGCGCCAACACCCCGGGGCTCAATACCCTGCTGGGCCTGATCATCCTGGCCGGCCGCTTTGCGCCGATCAGCATCGTGCTGGCCTTGGCCGGCGCCCTGGCAACCGCGGAGCGCGCCAGCTCGCGCTCGGCGGAGCTGCCGCTGCACCGCCCGCAGTTCGTGGGCTTCCTGGTCAGCCTGATCATGTTCATCGCCGTGCCGACCTTCATTCCGCTGTTCCTGGTGGGGCCGCTGGCCGAGGGGCTGATGCCGTGAACCTGCGCTCCGCCGCATCGGTGTGCCTGGACGCACTGGTGAAATTCGACCCCCGCTACCTCTGGCACAACCCGGTGCTGCTGCTGACCGAGGCCGGCGCGGTGCTGTGCACCTTCATCGCCGTATCCGAAGCCCTGGTCCACGGGCCCAGCACCTCCGGAGGCACCACCCTGCCCGCCGGCTTCACCTGGCTGCTGTGCTTCGGGCTGTGGGCCACGCTGTTCGTCGCAACCCTGGCCGAATCCATCGCCGAGGGCCACGGGCGGCGCCAAAGCAGCCACCTGCACACCGCGGACGAGGACGTGCCGGCCACCTTGGTGCTGGACTACGACCAGCTCAAGGACGCGGCGGCGCGCACCGCACGCACCGAGCAGACCACCGCGGGCGAGCTGAAGCCCGGGGACGTGGTCCTGGTGGAGGCGGGCATGCAGATCCCCGCCGACGGTGAGGTCATCTGGGGCCGGGCCAGCGTGGACGAGTCCGAGCTGACCGGAGGGGTCGGCGAGGCGATCCGCCAGGCAGGCACCGACCGCACCGCCGTCACCGGCGGCACCACGGTCTCCAGCGACCGGCTGGTGGTCAAGATCCAGGTGGGCCGCCAGGACAGCGTGCTCTCCCAGACCCTGAAGCTGGCCCGCGGCGCCCAGCGCCAGAAGTCCCCCATCGAAATGGCGCTGAACACGCTGCTGGCCTCCTTCTGCCTGGCCTTCATGCTGCTGGCCCTGAGCCTGAACCTCGCGGTCTCCGAGGTGGCGGCCCCGATCTCCATCCCGGTGCTGATCGCCGTGGTGGTGTGCCTGATCCCCACCGAGATCGCGGCGCTGATGAGCGTGACGGGCATCGCCAGCATGTACAAGCTGCTGCAGCGCGGCGTGCTGGTGGCCTCCGCCAAGGCGCTGGAAACCGCCGGCGGCATCACCACCGTGATCCTTGACAAGACCGGCACCATCACCCGCGGCAACCGCACCGCCGTGGAATTCATCGTGCTGGGCGGCACCGCGCCCGACACCCTGCTGTCTGCCGCGGCGCTGGCCAGCGCCCAGGATCCCACCCCGGAGGGGCGCAGCATCATCGAGCTGGCGAACCAGCTGGCCGACGGCACCCCCAGCGAAGGGCAGATCCGGCAGTGGGACCAGGAAGGCGGCACCCCGGTAGCCTTCAGCGCCTCCACCCGCATGTCCGGGCACGACCTGGCCGACGGCACGAAGATCCGCAAGGGCTCGCAGTCGGCGATCCTCGCCTGGCTCAAGGCCCAAGGCACCGCCCCGCGGCGCGAAATCGTCGCCCAAATGCGCGCCGAGGCGCTGGGGATCGCCCGCAACGGCGGCACCCCGCTGGTGGTGGCGGTCAAGGAGCCCGGCGCCCCGGGCCGCGCGCTGGGGCTGGTGGACCTGCGCGATGTCATCAAGGAGGGCGTCTCCGAGCGCATCACCCGCTTCCGCGAACTAGGCGTGCGCACCCTGATGGTCACCGGCGACGACCGGGTGGCCGCCGCAACCATCGCCGCCGCGGCGCAGATCGACGAGGTGGTGGGAGACGCGACCCCGCAGGACAAGCTGGCGCTGATCGGCCAGGAGCAGGCGGCGGGGCACTTCGTGGCGATGAGCGGGGACGGCATCAACGACGCCCCGGCGCTGGCGCAGGCGGACATCGGCGTGGCGATGAACTCCGCCGCGGCGGCCGCGAAGCAGGCGGCGAATATGGTGATCCTGGATGACAACCCCACCCACCTGGTGGACATTGTGGAGATCGGGCGCCGGCAGATGGCCACCCGCGGGGCGCTGATCACCTTCAACTTCGCCAATGACGTCATCCGCTATTTCACCCTCTTCCCTGCCCTGTTCGTCGGGGCGTTCCCGGGCCTTGCGGTGCTGAACATCCTGCAGCTGCATTCTCCTGCCTCCGCGATCATCTCCACGGTGATGTTCTCCGTGGTGGTCATGGGCATCCTGCTGCCGCTGGCGATTTGGGGCGTCCCCTACAAGGCGGCGAACCTGCAGTCAGCCCTGAGCCGCAACCTGCTGTACTGCGGGGTGCCGGGGCTGCTGGTTCCAGCCATCGGCATCAAGATCATCGACCTGTTCATCAGCATGATTCCGGGGTTCTAGGATGCGCCAAAAACTTGTCTCCGCACTCAGCTCGCTGGGCACCGCCGCCCGGCTGATGCTGGTCTTCACCCTGTTGCTCGGGGTGCTCTACCCGCTGTCCATCACCGCCGCCGGCCAATGGCTCTTCCCTGCCCAGGCCAATGGCTCGTTGCTGCGCAACGGCCAGGGCCAGGTGCTCGGCTCGGCGCTGATCGCCAAAAGCTACACCGATCCCGCCGGTGATGCGCTGCCGCAGTATTTCCAGCCGCGGCCTTCTGCAAACGACTATGACGCACTGGCATCCGGTGGCTCGAACCTGGGGCCTGAAAACCCCGAGCTGGTCAAGCAGATTCTGCTGCGCAAGACCCAGCTGGCCAAGTTCAACCAGGTGCCCGAGGACCAGATCCCGCCCGACGCGCTCACCGCCTCAGGCTCCGGGCTGGATCCGGAGATCAGCCCGGCCAACGCCCAGATGCAAAGCTCCCGGGTGGCCCGGGCCCGCGGGCTGTCTGCGCAGCAGGTGCAGCAGCTGGTGCGCGAACACACCACCGGGCCGACCCTTGGGTTTGTGGGCCAGGAACGGGTGAATGTGGTGGAGCTGAATGCCGCCCTGGATGAGCTGGGCTGACGAAATCAGGCTGACGAAGAGAGCTGACAGCCAAAACACAGATATTTGGTATACCATTATTGGCAAGTGTTCCCTGCGCCCAGGAAAGGCAGCCATGTCCCAGCCATTGATCGTCCCCGGATTCGTCAACGCCCACGTCCACCCGGACAAGACCTCCTTTGGCAGCACCTGGCTGCACCGCAAGCCGGCGCACAGCCTCAAGGACCTGATCTCCAACGACCTTGAAACCCAGCTGGCCTACGCCGACAGCGTCGAAACCCGCATGGGCGCCCTGGTTCAAGATGCCATCGCCTCCGGCGTCACCGCCATGCGCGCCCACGTGGACTTCGGGCCGCAGATCGGCTTGAAGAACATCCACGGCGCGGCCGCGGTGGCGGAAAAATACAAAGAGATGATCGACATCCAGATCGTCGCCTTCCCGCAGTTCGGCCTGCTGAGCAACCCCGGCGCGGTGGACCTGCTGGAGGCGGCGCTGGGCGAGGGTGCGCAGCTGGTCGGCGGCATCGACCCCGAGGGGCTGGAACAGGATCTGCACGGACACCTGGACGTGGTGTTTGGGCTGGCCGAAAAGTACGGCCGCCGCGCGGATATCCACGTGCATGACACCGGCGAGGTGGGCTACCGCGAAATCCAGGAGATCGCCCGCCGCACCCAGGCGCTGGGCATGAACGGCCAGGTCACCATCGGCCACGCCTTCGCCCTGGCCGACGCCCCGAGCGCCGAGCTGGAACGCACCTTGGATGCGGTGGCCGAGGCCGGCATCTGGATCGCCACCTGCGCCCTGGGCTCGGACCCGGTGCCTGACCTTGACCTGCTGGCCAAGCACGGGGTCAACGTGGACCTGGGCACCGACGGCGTGCGCGATGCCTGGTCGCCCTTCGGCACCGCCTCTATGATGGACCGCGCCCACCTGCTGGCCTACCGCACCAACGCCATCACCGATGAGCAGCTCGAACGCTGCCTCGACATCGCCACCATCGAGGGAGCGAAGATGATGGGCATCGACCGCGTGCTGAACCCAGTGCAGGGCGACGGCGCCTACTTCGAGGCCGAGCACCGCGCCCAGCTGGTGGTGGACCGTCCGGCCGCCTACCAGGTGGTGCGGGGCGGTGTGCAGATCGCCGCGAACGGTCGCCTAAGCTAGGTCCATGTCGACTTCCCTGTACTACACTGCCACCCGCGCGGCGGCGCTGACCGATCTCGAACACCACCAGCTGATGAGCGTCGCCAGGGCGTACAACGACGAGTTCGAATTCGACTACGAGACGCTGTATTTCTATCCGACCCAGCGCGCGGACGAGGTGCTCAACGGCTCCACGAAGATCTCCATGGAGCCGGCGGAAATGGCGCCTTCGCTGCTGCACTGGCTTGCGGCGCTGACGCAGCTGCGCCACACGCTGCCCGATGCCCATTGGGAGGTCTCGTTGGACGAGGTCGACGTGGACTGGGACGAAGAACGCGGCTACAGCCTGCCGGGCCTAGAAGACATGGCGGCGATGCTCGAAGAGTTCTAGTACACCGTGCCCATCGTCGCACGCACCTGCTCCAAGGTGGCTTCAGCTTGCTCGTTGGCCGTGAGCGCGCCGCGGGCCAGAACCTCGGAGGCGAGGCCGGGCTGGGCGGCCAACTGCGCCCGCCGGGCGCGGTGTCCTGCCAGAAAATCATTGACAGCATCAGTGGCAAGCTTCTTCAGCGCACCGCTGCCGGCATCGCCCAGCTGCTCTGCCAAGGTCTGCTCGTCGCTGCCCAGGCACAGCGCCGCGGTGGTCAGCAGGGCGGAAACGCCGGGCCGATTCTCCGGGGCGAAGCTGATCCGGCGGTCGGAATCGGTCTGCGCGCCGCGGATGAGCTTGGCCGTCTGGTCGGCGCTCATGCCCAGGGCAATGGCGTTGGAATAGCTCTTGGACATCTTCCTGCCGTCGAGGCCCGGAATCTGCGGCGACTGCGTGATCAACGCCTGCGGCTCCTCGAAGACTTGCCCATAGCGTTCATTGAAGCGCCGCGCGATGAGCCGCGTCATTTCCACGTGCGGCAGGTTGTCTTTGCCGACGGGAACCACATTGCCCCTGCAGAACAGGATGTCTGCCGCCTGGTGCACCGGGTAGGTCAGCAGCAAGCCTGACAGCGCCCTTCCGCTGGCTTCAAGCTCGGATTTGACCGTTGGGTTGCGGTGCAGCTCCGCCTCGGAGACCAGCGAAAGGAAGGGCAACATCAACTGGTTCAGCGCCGGCACCATGGAGTGGGCAAAGATCGTCGTGCTCTGCGGGTCGAGCCCGGCGGCCAGGTAGTCGAGCACTGCCGAATGCACGTGGTCACGCACCTGGCCCATGGCATCACGGTCGGTGATCACCTGATAGTCGGCAATCACGATGAAAGTCTCCACGCCCGCCTGCTGCAGCTTCACCCGCTCGATGATGCTGCCGAAGAAGTGCCCCAAATGCAGGGCGCCGGTCGGGCGCTCTCCGGTGAGCACGCGGTAGTTGTGCGGAGCCGAGGCAATTGCGTCGGCCAGCTGCGTCGAGCGCTGTTGGGTGGAAAGAAAAGCCTGCATGTAAATTCCCGTTGAATATGTGGAGCGCCACGGCTCGCCACAAGGGAAAAGGCAGATGAAAATCTCAAGAACCCACGAGCCGAAAACAGCTCGTGGACATGAAAGAACCCGGCTGCGCTACTGCAGCCACCACCAGTTCTGGATTGGGTTCATGGCAAGATCATATTCCTGGATGCGGCAGATCCTCAAACCGCTTCCGTTCGGCTAATCCTCCACAGCACGAATGCTGTACTGGCGCTCAATGCCTGCCGTGGCACTCCCCCACACACTGGATTGCACCCTGCTCTGGTGCGCGTCGAAGGCTTCCTGCCCGCTGAAAAGCTCGCTGACTTCCCATATCAAAGGATCAGATGTCGGGCGGACGAAGAATTCAATGCACCCCTCTTCGGCCCGAGACAGTTCGGTGTGAAGGGCCAGATGCTCGGCCACGGCATCCGTCTGACTGCTCGTGGAACATATCAAGCGGCCGCTGAGCTCAATCTTCGTCACTTCGGGTCATGTCCTTACGCGTTGCATCTCCACTTGTGCTCCACTTTATCCACTATTCGTATAGTGAAAGGCACTTCGAAGTGCGAAGTAGATCCGGTGCTCTGTTGGGGCCACTTTACGGGCGCCGCGTTAAGTTCGCCTATCCACAGTACGACGTAGTCCACGCTAAACGATCTGACTTTCACCTAGGATCTGATTGTATGAGCCCAGATAAAAGACAGCGCCGAAGCGCTGGCAAGGGGCCACGAGAAAAAGCCCCAAGTCCAGCTATCAAGATCATGTCTTCAAGCGACGATGAACATTTGATCGTTTATTTCAAACGAAACATGAACGAAGATCCTTCCGAGTCCATACCTGGCAGGGATTTTCTCAACTCATGTCCACCTTCAGTCCGAGCTAAAATGCGTGCGGTGCTTGTTGCGGTTGCTTCGGCCCCACCCAAAAAATTCTCAGGCGGTGGATATTTGGAAGCCATGCATGACGAGATGGTCGGCTGGTTCGAGATTCGCGTCGACGGACCGGGCAGGCGCCACTATCGTCTTTTCTGCAGACTCGACTACGATGCCCTGGAAATGACGAAGCCGCTTCTCGTAGTTATTGACGGTCGCAGCAAACCTTTTAGAACAGTTTTGTCAGAGAGTGAGTACTCCCAGATCCGCAAACTGGGCGATGAGTATTTCGCGAATAATCCCCGCCACATCACATAAATCAGAAATTACGCTGCAGTTGACGAAGTTTGACCAAACGCATCCAAACATTCGCCTAATTCTTTAGCATTTGCAGCATGTCCATCAATCAATGGACGAGAAATCCATTCACGCTGGGAGTTCGATAATGGCTCAAGAGTAACTTTCATTCCCAACGCGGCGGCAACTTCAGAAAGAGTTCCTAGTGTTGGATTGGAGGCGGTCCCGGAAAAAAGCCTGCGCACGGTGGCGGGATTCGCATTGATAGCCCGTGCAAGGTCCGCTTTGCTCAGACCAGCCGCTACACGAGCACCATCCAGTTCATTCACGATGCTGTCAATAGTCGCAATTCGGACTGATTCCACAATGTATTCCCTGAGGAACTCAGGGTCTTCAAGATCCTTGCGCAAGTCTTCCCAGAATGTGTTTGGTGATTCCATTGCCACTCCCAAAATCAGCTAAGTGCGTAACATAAATGTTACACACTTAGCTGATTTTGGGCAAGGAATGCCGAAGCCATAAAAATAAACGGCCGCCGGGGACTCGCATACCCGGCGGCCGTTGGCCTTGATTCGCTACTTCTAGTAGCTGTTCTCCACAGAGAGAACCTTCAGCCCGTCGGCGACAACGCGGCCGTCGTGGATGACGGTGCGGTCTCTGCCGCGGTCCATGATGGTTGAAACAACCGTTTCGCCGTCAACCAGCACCAGGTCGGCGCGGTCGCCCACGGCAATGCCTGGACGATCGGCCACCGAAGCCAGACGCGGCACGTCCGGGCTCATGATCGACGCGCCGCCGATGGTGGCAACAGCCAGGCAGTGCTCGATCAGCTCGTCCTTGCGGAAGCCGTTGACGAAGGCCAGCTGCCAGGTGCGGTCCAGCAGATCGCAGTTGCCATAGGGGCTCCAGTAGTCGCGCTGGCCGTCTTCGCCCAGGCCGAAGCGCACGCCGGCTTCGGTCAGCGCGGCCAGGGACAGGTGGTTGGAGGTGCTCGGAGCCACCGAGGTCATCGCGATGTCCAGCTCGGCAAAGGTGTCGATCAGGCGGCGGCTGGTGGCCTCGTTGACGCTGCCCAGCTCGTAGGCGTGGGAGATGGTGACCTTGCCCTGCATGCCCAGCGCGCGGGTGCGCTCGGCAATCAGGTCAGCGGAGAAGACGCCCTGGGTGCCGTGCTCGTGCAGGTGGATGTCGATCTCGGTCTGGTACTTTTCGGCCAGACCGAACACCACGTCGAGGTGGCGGACCGGGTCGCGGTCCAGCTCGCAGGGGTCGATGCCGCCCATGACATCGGCGCCGGCCTTCAGCGCGTCTTCCAGGTACTTTTCGGTGCCCGGCTCCAGCAGGATGCCTGCCTGCGGGAAGACCATGATCTGGACTTCAGCCTCGTTGGCGAACTTCTCCTTGGCGGCGGCCACTGCCTCGTACTTCTCCAGCTTGCAGTCCACGTCCACTTGGGCGTAGGAGCGCACGCGGGTGGTACCGCGGGCGATCATGCGCTCCAGGGTGCCGGCAACGCGCTCGTTCAGTCCGATCTCTGCATTGCGCCAGTTCTCGCGGTCGTTGCTCATCATGCCCCAGACGCCCGGGCGGCCGGTGTGCTCGCGGAACGGCAGGCCGATGCGGGTGGAGTCCAGGTGCACGTGCACGTCGGAGAAGGATGGGATCAGGATGCGGCCGCGGCCGTCCACGTCGCCGGCTTCCAGTTGGCGCGATGGGTCGTGGGCGGTGATGGCGGTGATCTTCTCGCCCTCAATGGTGATGTCGCTGGCGTTGCCGCCCCAGGGGCGGGCGTTGCTGATCAGCACTGTGTGTTTCCTTCCATAGCGGATGCGGTATTGGTATACAGAATAGTCCTAGGCGCCGACGGTTGCTGCCAGCGGCGCGTTGGGGAAGTGGCAGGCCATGGCCCCGGCCGGGACCTCGGTGGAACAGCGCTGCTTTCCTGCCTCGTCCAGAAGTTCGTAGGCGGGGCAGCGGGTGCGGAAGACGCAGCCCGAGGGCGGATTGCTCGGGGACGGCAGGTCGCCGCCCAGGCGGATGCGCTCGGTCAGCGCCGCGTCCAGATCCACGCTCGGCACCGCCGAAAGCAGGGCCCGGGTATACGGGTGGCGGGGGTTCTCAAAGAGCTCGCGCTTGTTGGCCTGCTCCATGATCTTGCCCAGGTACATCACCGCGACGTCGTCGGCCATGTGCTTGACCACCGCCAAGTCGTGGGCGATGAAGATGTACGAGACCCCGGTGTCTGCCTGGATGTCCTTGAGCAGGTTCACCACCTGGGCCTGCACCGACACGTCAAGCGCGGAGACCGGCTCGTCGCAGATCACCACATCCGGGTCCAGGGCCAGCGCCCGGGCAATGCCGATGCGCTGGCGCTGACCGCCGGAGAATTCGTGCGGGAAGCGGTTTGCATGCTCCGGGCGCAGGCCCACGCGGTCCATCAGGTCGGCCACCTTGGCCTTGATGCCGCCGGGGACCTTGATGCGCTGCTCCACCAGCGGCGAGGCGATGGCCGCGCCGATGGACTGGCGCGGGTTCAGCGAGGAGGCAGGATTTTGGAAGACCATCTGCACGCGGCGGCGGAAGCCGTCCAGCTGCTTGCCTTTGAGCCCGGTGATGTCCTCCCCGTCGAGCTTGATGCTTCCAGAGGTCGGGTCCAGCAGGCGCATGAGCACCTTGCCGGTGGTGGACTTGCCGCAGCCTGATTCGCCCACCAGGCCCAGGGTAGTGCCCTTTTCAAGGGTGAAGCTGACCCCGTCGACAGCCTTGACGGCTCCCACGGTGCGGCCCATCGAGCCCTTGATCGGGAAGTGCTTGGTCAGGTTCGTGACCTCTAAGAGTGGCGCGCTCATGAGCCGGCTCCGATCAGGCTTGTCTCGTCAATCAATTTCAGTTCGTGCCCGTGGCAGCGCACCGCGTGGTCGTCTTCCACGATCAGCTCCGGTCGCATGTTCAGGCAGCGGCCGTCGGGCACGATCTTCGCGAACTCGCAGCGGTCGGCGAAGATGCAGCCCTTGGGCAGGGCCAGCAGCGCCGGCGGCGAGCCGGGAATCGGGGTGAGGCGGTCGGTGTCCCCTGCCAGATGCGGCATGGAGGCCATGAGCCCTCGGGTGTAGGGGTGGGAGGGGCGCTGGAAGATCTGGCGGACGCTTGCCTGCTCCACGCACTGCCCGCCGTACATGACCACCACGCGCTTGCACAGCTGGGCCACCACGCCCAGGTCGTGGGTCACGAAGATGACAGCTGAATTCGTTTCGGCCTGCAGGTCGGAGATCAAATCCAGGATCTGCGCCTGCACGGTGACATCCAGTGCGGTGGTCGGCTCGTCGGCGATCAGCAGCTCCGGTTCGCAGACCAGTGCCATGGCGATCATGGCGCGCTGGCGCATGCCGCCGGAGAATTCGTGCGGGTAGTTGTCCACCCGGCGCTTGGGATCCGGGATGCCTACACGCCCGAGCATGTCGATGGCCACCTGGCGGGCGGCCTTCTTGGAGACCTTGTTGTGTACCTGGTAGGCCTCGGCGATCTGCGCGCCCACGGTGTAGAAGGGGTGCATTGCAGAGAGCGGATCCTGGAAGATCATGCCGATCTTCTTGCCGCGGTAGGGGCGCATGGCGTCTTCGCTCAGCGCCAGCAGGTCGGTGCCCTCGAAGGTGATCTCGCCGTCGATGACCGCGCGGGATTCCTTGAACAGGCCCATGATCGCCTGGCTGGTCACCGACTTGCCGGAGCCGGATTCGCCGACCAGGCCCACGGTCTCGCCGCGGTTCAGGGTCAGGTCCATGCCGTTCAGGGCGGCGACCATTCCGTCGTCGGTGGGGAACTTTACGGTCAGGTTCTTGACCGACAGCATCGGTTCCATTTAGTTCACCTTGACTCTCGGATCGATGAAGGCGTAGGCAATGTCTACCAGGACGTTGAAGAAGATGATGAAGAAGGCAGCCAGCATGGTGATCGCCATGGTCACCGGCAGGTCGCCGCTGGTGGCGGCCTTCACTGCGGTGAAGCCCAAACCCGGCACCGAGAAGATCTGCTCGGTGAGCACCGCGCCGCCCAGCAGGGCGCCGAGGTCAAGGCCCAGCATGGTGATGATCGGGGTGATGCCGGCGCGCACGCCGTGCTTGAAGACGATCTTGCGGCGGGACAGGCCCTTGGCCCGTGCGGTGCGCATGAAGTCCTCGGAGAAGGTCTCGATCATGTTGTTGCGGGTGATGCGCACATACTGTGCGGAGAACAGCACCGCCAGCGCGACCCAGGCCAGGAAGTAGTTGGTCACCCACGCCCCGAATCCTGCCTCACCGAAGGGAGAGACGATCTGGTTGGTGGTGAAGGGGAACCAGCCCAGGGTGCCGACGAAGACCAGCAGCAGCACCAGGCCGGTCACCGGGATCGGCAGCGAGACGCCGATGGAGGATGCTCCGACGATGAAGCGGTCGGTCAGCTTCCCCTTCCGCATGGCAGCCAGCAAGCCAAAACCTACGCCCACGATGGTCCACATGAGCACCGCGCCGATGGCCAGCGAGAGGGTGTACGGCAGCGCGTTGGCGATCATGTCCGTGACGTTCTCGTTGGTCTGGAAGCTCTTGCCGAGGCAAGGCCAGGCGCACATCTGCTCTGCGCCCGGGGCTCCGAGCATGCGCGGGCCGACCAGGCCCGACAGGAAGGCGAAGTACTGGACGAAGAACGGCTTGTCCAAGCCCAGTGCCACGCGGGCCTGCTCGACGCGGTCCGGGGTGCATTCCTGTCCACAGGCGGCCGAGGCGGGGTCTGCCGGACCGAAGTGGAAGAGGGTGAAGGTAATGAAGCTGACGACGAGAAGCAACAGGAGCATCGCGCCGAATCTGCGGAAGAGGAAACTAACCATGAGTGTTTTCCTTACTTGGCGACGCCGACCGTGCTCAGGTCGATAGCGCCGAAGAAGTAACCAACCTGGGCGTTGCGGATGTTGGATCCGACCACCGAGTTGGTGTAGCTGTGCATAGTCGGCACCAGTGGGTAGGTTGCCATGACTTCGTTGTAGATCTCGGACCACTTGGCGCCGAGCTCTTCAGGGGTGCCGTTGGCGCCGCGCAGCTCGTACATCTTCTTGGACAGGTCCTTGTCGTAGAAGCGTGGGATGTTGCTGAATCCGTAGGTCTTGCCATCCAGCGATGGGCCGAGGTTCGGATCAACGGTCATGCGTGCCGAGGAGGAGTCGGCGCCGCCGCACCAGCCGGAGCGGGCGATGTCAGGCATTTCCTTGCCGGCCAGGGTGGAGTAGTAGTTCGCTGCAGGAATCGGGCGCAGTTCCAGCTCGATGCCCAGTTCCTTCAGGTTCTGCTGCAGCACGGTGCCCACGTTCTTGTAGCGCTCGGTGGAGTTCGCGTAGCCGTAGACCAGATTCTTCGGGACGTCCTTGCCTTCCAGCAGCGCCTTGGCTTCTTCCAGCTTTGGCTTGCCGTCGGCCGACAGGTCGGTCTTCTGCTCGGTGACTCCCACCATCTGCGGGGTCAACTGGCTGGTGACCAGCTGGCCGAAGCGGGCTCCGCCGTACTGCACCTGGATGGCTTCGCGGTCCATCGCCAGGGCGATGGCCTTGCGAACATCCGGGTCCTTGATGGTTTCGGTGTTCAAGTCAATCACGTCGATGCAGCCCAGGAAGCCACTGGCGGTGCGGGCTTTGACCTTCGCATCGTTCAGGCTGGCGGTATCCGATGCCTGCATCGCGCCGTTGGAATCCAGGGTGATGGCGTTCGGATCGGCGTCAGAGATCAGCTTCTGCGAAATGGTCGCCTGCGAGCTGGAGAGGCTGAAGGTGAAGGTGTCAGGCAGGGCCGAACGGTTAGGATCGGTGGCCGGGTCCCAGTTCTCGTTGCGTTCGAGGACCAGTTCGCGTCCGCGGTCGTAGCTCTTGACCTTGTACGGGCCGGAGGACACCGGGTGGTTGGTGTAGTCCAGCTTGGTGTCCTTCTTCTCCGGCACCGGTGCGGTGTTGGAGCGGGAAACCAGTGCAGGGAATTCAGCGAAAGGCTGCTTGAGGTGGAAGACAATGGTCTTGTCGTCCGGGGTCTCGATGGCTTCCAGATCATCATCCGAGTACGGGCCCTTGTAGCCGTCGTCGGTCAGTGCCGAGTTCAGCTCCTGCGGTGCCTGGGTGTAGACGTCGCGGGCATAGGTGCGCTCCACGCCGTACTTGATGTCCTTGGAGGTGATCGGGGTGCCGTCCTCGAACTTCAGCCCGTCCTTCAGGGTGTAGGTCCAGGTCTTGCCGTCCTTGGAGACCTTGCCGGTGTCGGTGGCCAGATCCGGAACGATCTTAGGAGGCTGGCCGGCAGTTTCCTTGGCCATGGTCAGGGTGCGGTAGTACAGCTGGCCGACGTTGGCGGTCTGCACGTAGTTCGAGTTGCCTGGATCCAGGGTCGCGAAGTCGGCCGACATCAGTACGTTGACGTTGCCGCCCTTCTCGGCGAAGCCGGACTGCACGATCACTGGAGCATATGGATCGGCCTGTGCGCCGTCCTGCCCACCCTGTGGTGCCTTGGAACCGCCGGCGCAGCCGGTGAGTGCCAGGGCTGCGACTGCTGCAACGGACAGCAGTTTTGTAGCTCGCGAATTCATGAGTCCTCCTAAGGATCTTCTACTGCGAGTGGTGAAAGGAAAAAGCTTGAGACTAGCGCGAGGACTTGGGATCCAACGCGTCTCGCAGGGCGTCGCCCAGCAAGTTGAAGGCCAGCACCGTCAGGATCAGCGCGATGCTCGGCACCGCCAGGAACCATGGATCCTGCAGGTACCAGTTGCCTGCCTGCGCTGCGTTGAGCATCTGTCCCCAGGAAGGGGTTGGATCCTTGACACCGACGCCCAGGAAGGACAGCGCCGCTTCGGCGGTGATATTGGTTGGGATCATCATCGTCGCGTACACCAGCACCACGCCGGTGACGTTCGGGATGACCTGCTTGATGATCATCGACCAGTTCTTCGTGCCGAAGGACTTGGCCGCATCGATGTATTCCTGCTCGCGGATCGAAAGCACCTGGCCTCGAACCACGCGGGCCAGATAGGCCCAGCCGAAGAATCCAAGCACGATCACCAGCGAGGCGATCGGGACGAAGGAGCCTCGGGCCAATGCGGTGCCCGAGAGTCGGGACTGCAGGATCGGTGCGATGGACAACACCAGCAGCAGGTGCGGGAAGGCCAGGAACAAGTCCATGATGCGGCTGATGACCATGTCGATCTTGCCGCCGAAGTAGCCTGCAGCGGCCCCGAGCACGGTGCCAAGGACGACGGAGACCAGGGTGGAGAGCAGCGCAATGATCAGCGACACCTGGGCGCCATAGGCGAGGCGTGCGAACAGGTCGCGGCCCAGGCCAGGCTCGACGCCCAGCCAGTGCTCTGCGCTGGGGTACATGTAGTACGGAAGCGGCAGGCCAGGGGTGTAGAAGTTATCCAGCACCTCGGGCGAGGTGTTGGTGGTGTTCGGGTCTTGTCCTTCAATCCCTACCAAGACCGGGGCGAGGATCGCGAAGAGCACCATGCCCACCACGATGGCCAAGCTGACCATTGCCACAGGACTTTTGCGGATGCGCATCCATGCCGTGGCCAGCAGTGAGCGCCCGGTGGCTACGGGCTTCGCCTTAGCCTGTTCCGAAGGTTTCGAGGCCGTTGCGGTCATTGGCCGGTCCCCCTAGTGCTAGTGAGTGATCTAAGTAACAGAAGAAACCGTATACCAAAAAGCGCCATCTTGGAATACCAAAAATAGAAGAGTTGGCAAGAATCTTAAAATATTCAGATCAAATCGCGAGATCAAGCGATTAACTAAAGCAAAATTTCGGATACCAAACAATTGCTTCATATTCACATTAGGGATGAAAGTCAGACTTGCGGTATCCCGCGAGTGCGGGCAAGAGAAAAGACCCGCCCCTCGCCGCCTGAGAGGCGGGCACAGGGGCAGGTCTTGCTCCGAGAAAAATTCCGAGCGACGCTAGTGTGCGCCAACGGCCACTTTGGCCTGCCGGGCGTTGGCGCTGGCGCGACTAGTTTCCAGGTGCTCGGGAATCAATTCGTCCATGGCCGCCGCATCACGGGCGGCGATTGCCTCATAGAGGCGCTCGTGTTCCAGAGCCATCTGCATGAGGTCGTCATGCTGGGCCATCAGCCATCGCATGCGCCCTCCCAGCGACCTGTGCAGCTCGCAGAGTAGTTCATTGCCCGCCATAGAATTGACCAGATCGTGGAATCTCGCCCCCGCACGACGCGAGACTACTGCATCGCCGCTGCGTGCGCTGTCGATTTCCTCATCCAGCACTTCTCTCAAGTCGCTCAGCGACTGGCGCGTGTACCGCTGGGCCGCGAGCTTGAATGTCATCAGCTCCAAGGCCACGCGCACCTCAATCACATCGGCGATGTCAGCAGCCTTAAACTCCCTGACCGTCGCGCAGCTGCGCGGACGCTGTAGCACTAGCCCCTCGGAGATCAGCACCTTGAGCGCCTCGCGCACAGGAAGTCGGCTCACACCCAGCTCTGCAGCTACTTCACGCTCGATCAACTTCGACCCAGGAAGCTTCAGGCCGTCAATAATGGCAGAACGCAGCTGCTCTGCAACCCGAACCGCCTCCGGTTCAAAATCTTGCTTTTCGGACACCTTAAAACCTCCTGCTGAATTTGAGAATGCGATGGGCGGCAGAATTCGCCGCAATAAGAATTGATAAACATCCGCTACCGCCAGGACGCCCGTCCTGATGCTTTGCCAGCCTCGGTGAGCGTGGCGACCGTATGCGGCAGGCTCCCAGGAGCTGCAACAGTTCAGCACATCAGGGCGGAACCGCGGGATGTCCTCACACCCTATCCTTTTTGGTATTCCAAAGATAGGTATTTTTGAAAGTTGATCGAGTATTACTTCAACCGCCAATACTCGCTGTCATTCAATCGCATTCTCAAGACCATTAAGGGCCTGTAGTAGAGGTTTTCCACGGGAGCCTTGTTTATCAAACCCAACTCATTACACGAGTTAGAGGCGAGGAATCCTCCCACGGAACAACTTCGGTATACCTTTGCATCCCATAGTGCCGTAATTCTCAGCGCTAGCCAAGCAGAAGCACGCCCGCCGCGAGAAGCCCCAGCAGAACTAGGCAGGTGCAGTGAAGCCCCCGACGGGCCGAGGCAGGTAGAAAATCATAGGTCTGCGCAACGTCCGCGCAGGCCGGACGTTCGCACAGCGTCGGCTCAGTCATCACCGCACTCCTCGCAGCCTGGGAATCTTGTTCACTCCCCCAGTCTTATGGGTAGGCGCCGCAGGAATCCACGCCATAGGACATATGCCGATATACGGCGGCGCGATCAGCGTTGTTTCGACGCAGAAGTTCATAAATGCCTGCCATCCCGGATCCAGTGCCGCTTGCAGCGTCATGCTGGGACTTATTACGCTGCACCGCTGGCGGCTAGTTTCGCCAGGCGTTCAGGATCTCCATGGGACATTGCGAGTCGGGATCATTGCCCACGAAGTTGATTTCAAGTACGCGCGTCCTGCCCGAGTAGCGATCGAAGGCATCGCGCACTATCGCATCAAGCCGGCCGGACAGCACGCTGAAAAATAGCAGCCGGCCGTCTTTCCACCGCGAGGTGTGGCCTTGTCCGAAACGCTCGTGGCCCACCAGCACGCTGTCGGCAAATCCGTTGAGCATCTGGCAGGTGTCCTTGAAATCCAGCCCTCGAACCAGGAATTCTGGATGGCCGGCCTTGGTCAATCCCACGGTGTAGCCATAGGACTGGGTACGAGGCCCCGGTTCCACAAACACCACCGCGCGCCCATATTTCTTGATCCACCCGTCGGTCCGTTCCTGCACTTCTTTTCGGCTCATGCCATTGCATTGGTCGCACATGTCCTACCGCCCTAATAGATGTGGGCTAGGAGCATGCGCGTGCCTCGCGGGTAGAGCGCGTCCAACACTTCATCCCCGGTGACAGGATCGATCTCCTCGTCGAAGTACACCGGGTCATCAGCCACGCCGTAGCAGGGCTCCTCGTCAAAGCGGCAGCCTTCGGCGACCAGATCCACAGCATCCGACAGCACCTCGCCTGCCACCTCATCGCCATGCGAGATGATCGCCAGCTCGGGATGGTCGTAATGCCCCATCCCGTAGGTGCAGGCGACGCTGCCTTCGCCGTCGTCCGCTTCATATCTCAGGATGACGACCACTACCGCGGCAGGCTCGGCTTCGGGCTCGACTTCCGGTTGTTGTTGTGAGCTCATGGGAACTACTCCATTTCTCTTGGGGTAGTTCAAGTGTTCGTTCAAGGCCAGCTGCGTGGAGCGCAGAGGCTGCAGGTTGTGGACAACCGGCAAAATTCCCTGCAGAACAGCACAGGGCGCCGCACCGGATCGTTTGATCCGGCACGACGCCCTGTGCGCCCGGGGAGCTCTCCAACTACACCCGGAAGATCCTTCTCTGTGCGAGAAGAACTTTCAGTGACTTACTCAGCCGAAGCTGCGGCCACAGCTGCCGCCACGGCTGGCATGACGCGCTCGTCGATAGCCGAAGGGATGATGTAGTCAGCTGCCAGGTCATCGCCCACCAGGTCGGCGATGGCGTGGGCGGCTGCAACCTTCATTGCCTCGGTGATCTTCTTGGCGCCCGCATCCAGCGCACCGCGGAAGATGCCTGGGAATGCCAGAACGTTGTTGATCTGGTTAGGGAAGTCGCTGCGGCCGGTAGCTACAACTGCAGCGTACTTGGCGGCGACATCCGGCATGATCTCCGGGGTTGGGTTCGACAGAGCGAAGATGATCGCGTTGTCGTTCATCTTGGCAACTGCTTCCTCAGGGAACTGCGAGGAGGACAGGCCGACGACGACGTCTGCGCCTTCCAGTGCCTCGGCCAGGCCGCCGATGACGTCATCGCGGTTGGTGCGGGAAGCCAGTTCTGCCTTGATCTCGTTCAGGTCGTCGCGCTGGCGGTTGATGGTGCCGCGGGAGTCAAGAACGATTACGTCGGCAACGCCTGCCGAGAGCAGCAGGTTGGTCACTGCAACGCCTGCGGAGCCGGCGCCGGAGACGACGACCTTCAGCGAGCTGATGTCGCGCTTGGTCTGGCGGGCTGCGCCGATCAGGGCTGCCAGGGTCACCACTGCGGTGCCGTGCTGGTCATCGTGCATGACCGGCATGTCCAGTGCTTCGATGAGGCGGCGCTCGATCTCGAAGCAGCGTGGTGCGGAGATGTCTTCCAGGTTCACTGCGCCGAAGCTTGGGCTCAGGCGGACGATGGTCTCAACGATCTCGTCGACATCGGTGGTGTTCAGAACCAGCGGGATGGAGTTCAGGTCGGCGTACTGCTTGAACAGCGCGGCCTTGCCTTCCATGACCGGCAGGGAGGCGGCTGGGCCGATGTTGCCCAGGCCCAGGACTGCGGTGCCGTCGGAGACGACTGCAACCAGGCGGCCGGTCCAGGTGTGGGTTTCGTGCTTGGCTGGATCGTCGGCGATTGCCTGCGAAACCTTGGCAACACCCGGAGTGTAGGCGATGGACAGATCGCGCTTGGTGGACAGCGGCATCTTCGAGCCGATGGTCAGCTTGCCACCCAGGTGGGCGTTGAAGATCTCTTCATCGGTGATGGTTGACAGGTCATTGGTGGATTCAACGGACATTGAATAACTCTTCTTTCAAGAAAGTTCTATATGACGAATAACGAGTACCCACGAAACTTGTGGCATAGCGAAGGGACAGGCAATAAGACCATTCATCCGACCGCAATAGAGCTTGGTCCCGCGCACTTAAGGCAGGCCAAGGCATCCATGTGCACAATTCCTCGCGGGTTCCGCCTGGTAAGGCCGAGCAGCCCGACATGGTGTGCCGGAAGATGGCGTGGTCAATACTTTCTTTAGACCCTTGAATTTCCACGATACGATAAATAATGATCATTAGGCAAGAACTTTTTGTCGCAATCTCGTCATATTCGACAATTGGCGGCTCATCGTGCGAGCCGTCAGGTTCTGAGGCAGAATGAGTTCTATGGCTTCTGGAACCTCTGCGCTGGGTAATCTGCGAACCTTTGAAGCGCTCGATGAGAAAACCACAGCACGCCTGCGTCGTGCCTTGGAAGATTCAAGTGACACTACAGTATTTGTCAACGGAACGGCACTACAACTGCCTGTTAACGCGCATGAAGCCCTGATAGAGGTCCTCAATCGCTTCGCCGCCGGAGAGTCGGTGAGCATCGGAACCCCGGAGCTGCTGCTGAACACCTCGCAGGCGGCGCAGATGGCAGGAATTTCCAACACCTACCTGCGCAAACTCGCCGATGCAGGGATCATCCAGGTCGAGTACCGCGGCACCCACCGACGCATCAAGCCAAGCTCCATCCAGGCATGGCTGGATTCGCGCGCCGCCTCCCACCCGGTGCCTTCAGCCGACCAGGAATGAGGCCGCGGACCGTCCCCTGGTGGGACCGTTTGCTCATCCGCATGCCCGCCTACTTGTTGCTGGCCTGGATGGGCTGCTACGGCATGTTCCAGAACGGCTGGGTTCCGTTCTCCAGCTTGGTCCTAATCTTCTTCGCCGCCGCGCTGCCCCTGCTGGCAGGATGGCAGCTGCTTCGAGTGTTCCTGGAACACCGAGCCAGGCGCGTCTGGGAGGCAGAGCATGCGACGACCCCCAACCAGCTGGGCCTGCCAGATCCGGCCGAGGTCGCCGCCCAGCTGGCGGCCATCAATGCCAGCTATCCGCGGGTGCTGCCCATGGCGCCGCCCAAGCACGGCGTGCCACTGGCCCTGCTGGCAGCTGTGGGGATCATCGGCGCCGGGGCCGGCGCCGCATGGCTTGCCTGGTGGCTGGGGGCCGGAAGATTCACCGCGCCAGTCGCCATCGCTGTAGTTTTGGCCCTACTGGCGCCGTGGCCGAACAACATCATCCGGCGTCGCATCATCCGAAATTACGGCGGCCTGCAGCTGCAGGCCCAGAAAATACAGCTGCGGGTCAACGAGCAGCGCTACGCCCCCAGCGGCTCGCGGGACACTGGCGCCGCGGACTCTGCCCTGCAGTTGGCGGCCCAGGCCAACCGCGCCATGGAATCCTTCGCCGCCGCCGATCGCCACGATGCGGCAGCGGCGAGCTTGGATGTGCTGGCAGACATCTCCCGCCGCTGCTTCGCGGCAGACAGCAGGCTAGCCAAGACTATTGCCGGCGCGCAGCGCAGGTGCCATGCAGCCCAAGCTGAGCTGATGCAAAAGCCCTCGCTGCTCGCCTGACTCTTGCCATTCCGTGTTCTTCCTGCTGGAATACAAAAGTAGATTATTAGTAAACTTTCAGGCCGCTGCGGCAGCCCGTCCAAGGAGTACACATGACAGCAGAGCAGGCAAAGACGCACGAGGCGCTTTTCTCCGAACGGGCCGCGGGAATCAAGCAGTCGGCGGTGCGCGACGTGTTCGAGCTGTCGCTGGATCCTTCGCTGGTGTCCTTGGCCGGCGGCAACCCCTACCTGCAGCTGCTGCCGCTGGAAAAGATCGGCCAGATCGCCCAGCGCATCATCGTGGAGCAGGGCCCGGTGGCGCTGCAGTACGGTTCGGGACTGGGCACCGAAGAGCTGCGCGCACAGATCCTGGAGGTCATGGCCGCCGAGGGCATCACGAACGTCGGCTTTGACGATGTGGTGGTCACCAACGGCTCGCAGTCGGCCCAGGACATGGCCTGTAAGGTATTCTGCGACCCGGGCGACACCGTATTGTGCGAAGACCCCACCTATGTGGGCGCGCTGAACACCTTCGAGGCCTACCAGGTCACCGCCCGCCCGGTGGGCACCGACGAGAACGGCCTGATCCCCGCTGCGCTGCGCGAGCGCATCGCCGAGCTGCGCGCTGCCGGCGAGCGCATCAAGTTCCTCTACACCATCCCGAACTTCAACAACCCCTCGGGCATCACCCTGGCCGCCGAGCGCCGCCAGGAGATCGTAGACATCTGCCGCGAGGAAGGCATCCTGATCCTCGAGGACAACCCCTATGGCATGCTGCGCTACGAGGGCGAGGCCGCCCCGACCCTGCGCAGCCTTGACGCAGAAAACGTCATCTACATGGGCTCCTTCTCCAAGATCTTCGCCCCTGGCCTGCGCATTGGCTGGGCCGCGGTGCCCACCCACCTGTTCCGCCGCTTCTACCTGGCAGGCGAGGCGGTGGCGCTGTGCCCGCCGACCCTGAACCAGATGATCATCAGCAGCTACCTCGAAGAGCACGACTGGAAGGGGCAGGTCGCCAAATACAACGAGCTCTACCGCTCGCGCCGTGACGCAATGCTGGCAGCGCTGGCCAAATACCTGCCAGCGGGCATCACCCACACCCACCCGGCCGGCGGCTTTTTCATCTGGCTGACCCTGCCGGAGGGCATCGACACCTATGAGCTGCTGCAGGAAGGCGTGAAGGCGGGAGTGATCTTCATTCCGGGAGCAGCCTTCAGCCCGAGCGGCGAGGCGAGCAACAAGCTGCGCCTGGCGTTCTGCTCGGTGGACGAGGACACCATCACCGAGGGCGTGCGCCGCCTGTCACTGCTTTTGCAGCAGGCCCTCGCGTCCTGACAGCTCGCTGCGGCGCTGCGCGATCTGCATGATCGCCGCGGCGCCTAGGATCAGCGCCACCCCTGCCAGCGCGGCGGCATCGAAGTCTTCGCCCAGGAAGACGATGCCGATCCCCATGGCGAACACCGGCGGAATGTAGCTGGCGGTGGAGGCGGTCACCGCGCCCAGCGAGGCGACGATGATGTAGTAGAGCACGAACACCACGCCGGTGCCCATGACGCCCAGGCCCAGCACCACCGAGGCCAGGGCGCCCGGGTCCCGGGCGATGTTGGTGATGCCCTCCAGATCGGTGAACAGCGCCAGACCGATGGCTGCGAGCACCGTCTGGTAGGAGGCCGCGGCCGCCGCCGGGATGCCCAGCGGCGTGATGAACCGCCTGGCATAGCCATAGGACAGCCCCAGGCTGGCCGAGCCGAGCAGCATCCACAGCACCCCGGCGGCATCGATGCTCGCAGCGTTCCACGGCTGCGCGATGACCACCACGCCCGCCGCGCCGAGCAGCAGGCCGGCCGTCTTGGGCGCCGTCAGCTTCTCGGTGCGGAAGACCAGCACCGCGCCGATGGCGGCGAACAGCGGGATCGAGCCGCTCAGCGCCCCGGCGATTCCGCTGTCCAGCATGAAGGTGCCGGTGGCATAGGCGAAGTAGTACAGCCCTGCGCCCAGGATCGCCTGTGGAATGAAGCGGTGGGCAAAACGCAGGTGCCGCACGGAGAAGGAACCGGTGGCTGCGGCGAAGATGATGATCGGCACGGCCCCGAACACCAGCCGCAGCAGCGCGGTCTGCCCCGCACTGATGTACGGGGCGGCCGCCTGCATGAACAGGAAGTTGGTTCCCCAGATGGCGCTGAGCAGCCCGTAGGCGGCCAGTGCGCCGCGCCGGTTCACCGAAGAAAAACGCATGGGTTAAACGCTACCTGCTGGACTCACAGCGTCCGAAGGATGTCTTCCACCCGCTCTTTTGCGTCGCCGAAGAGCATCTGCGAATTCTCCCTGAAGAACAGCGGGTTCTGCACCCCGGCATAGCCGCTGGCCATGGAGCGCTTAAAGACCACCACGTTCTTCGCCTCCCACACCCGCAGCACCGGCATGCCGGCGATCGGGCTGCCCGGATCCTCGGCCGCGGCCGGGTTCACCGTGTCATTCGCGCCGATCACCAGCACCACCGTGGTCTCGGACAGCTCGTCGTTGACCTCGTCCATTTCGAAGACGATGTCATAGGGCACCTTGGCCTCGGCCAGCAGCACGTTCATGTGCCCGGGCAGGCGCCCTGCCACCGGGTGGATGCCGAAGCGCACCTTGACCCCCTTGGCCGCCAACCTTCCGGCAAGCTCGGCCACCGGGTACTGCGCCTGGGCCACCGCCATGCCGTAGCCCGGGGTGATCACCACGCTGTCCGCTTCCGAGAGCAGCTGCGCGGTCTGCTCCGCGGAGATCTCACGGTGCTCGCCGTAGTCTTCATCGCTCTTCGAGGCCGCCTCGATGCCGAAGCCTCCGGCGATCACGGAGAAGAACGAGCGGTTCATCGCCTTGCACATGATGTATGACAGGTAGGCGCCGGAGGAGCCCACCAGCGCGCCGGTGATGATCAGCAGGTCGTTGTTCAGCAGGAAGCCGGCCGCGGCGGCCGCCCAGCCGGAGTAGCTGTTGAGCATCGAGACGACCACCGGCATGTCTCCGCCGCCGATGGATGCCACCAGATGCCAGCCCAGGGCGAAGGACAGCCCCGTGGCCGCCGCCAGCATCCACAGTTCGGTGGTGTTCACGTAGAGCACCGTGAGCACCGCGAAGAGCGCGATGGCCCCCAGGTTGATGGCATTCTTCCCGGGCAGCACCAGCGCCTTGGACTTGATCCGCCCGGAGAGCTTCAGGAAGGCGACGATCGAGCCGGTGAAGGTCACCCCGCCGATGAAGATGCCGATGAACACCTCCGCCCGGTGGATCGTTTCCAGCTGTCCCGACAGGACGGGGTGCTCCAGATGCCCGTTCCAGCCCACCAGCACGGCGGCTAGTCCCACGAAACTGTGCAGCAGGGCGATCAGCTCGGGCATGCCGGTCATCTCCACCACGCGGGCGCGCCACAGGCCGACGGCCCCGCCGATCAGCACCGCGAGCACCAGCAGGATCATGCCGGTGCGCAGCTGCGGACCGGGCTGGGCCCCGCTGAAGCTGAGCACGATCGTGGCGCCCAAGGACAGCGCCATGCCGGCGATGCCGTAGGCGACGCCGCGCTTAGCGGTTTCGTGCCGGCTCAGCCCGGCGAGGCTGAGGATGAAGAGCAGCCCGGCGGTGATGTAGGCGGCGCCGGTGATGGATTCAGGACTCACAGGTGGGCTCCCTTGGGAAGATCGAAAGAAAATGGCGTGCGCTGGGTCATCAGGAGCCGCTCCCGCGGGAGAACATTGCCAGCATGCGGCGGGTGACGGCGAAGCCGCCGAAGATATTGACTGCCGCCAGCAGCACCGCACCTGCGGCCAGCAGCTGCACTGCCAGGCTGCCGGAGGTGATCTGCACGATCGCGCCGACCACAATGATGCCGGAGATCGCGTTGGTCACCGACATCAGCGGCGTATGCAGCGCATGCTTGACCTTGCCGATCACGTAGAAGCCGATGACCACCGACAAGATCAGCACGGTGAAGTGCTGGGACAGCGGGGCCGGGGCGGCGGCGTTGACCAGGAACAGCAGCGCCATGCCAGCGATGAAAGCCAGCACCTTGGCACCGGCTCCGAATTTCTTCGGCTCCTGGGTTGTTTCTGCCGGCGCGGCCGGCTGCGCCTCCTTGGCGGCCGGGGCCGAGACCTGCACGGGTGGCGGCGGCCAGGTCAGTTCCCCGCGCCTAACCACGGTGACCGAACGCTGCACCACGTCCTCGAAGTCGAGGCTCAGCACCCCGTCCTTGTTCGGCGTCAGCAGCTTGAGCAGGTTGAGGATGTTCGTGCCGTACAGCTGCGATGCCTGGGCCGGCAGCCTGCCCGGCAGGTCGGTGTAGCCGAGGATGACCACACCGTTCTCGGTGACAATGCGCTCGCCGGCCACCGATCCTTCGACATTGCCTCCCTGTCCGGCGGCCATGTCGACAATGACGCTGCCGGCCTTCATCAGCGCGATGTCTGCTGCGGTGATCAGCCGGGGCGCAGTGCGCCCTGGAATCAGCGCGGTGGTGATGATGATGTCCACCTCGGCGGCCTGCTCCGTGTAGATTTCGGCGGCGCGCTGGTTGTAGGCCTCGCTGGTGGCCTTGGCATAGCCGTCCGAGGAGTTCATGGCTTCCTCGACCTCGACCTTGAGGTATTCCCCGCCGATGGACTTCACCTGGTCGGCGACCTCGGGCCGCGGGTCGGTGGCCCTGACTACCGCGCCGAGGCTGCTGGCCGCGCCGATGGCTGCCAGGCCCGCCACGCCGGCGCCCGCAACAAGGACCTTGGCCGGGGGCACCTTGCCGGCGGCGGTGACCTGTCCGGTGAAGAAGCGGCCGAACTCGTGGGCGGCTTCAATCACTGCGCGGTAGCCGGCGATATTTGCCATGGAGCTGAGCACGTCCATCGACTGGGCGCGCGAAATGCGCGGCACCGCGTCCAGCGCCAGGGCGGTGATGGGCTTGTGGGCGAGCTTATCCACCAGCTCGGGGTGCAGTGCCGGGCCCAGCTGGGCGATCAGCGTGGCGTCGGGCGCCAGCAGCTCGATCTCTGCGTCGGTGGGTTCATTGATTTTCAGCACCACGTCGCTGGCCCAGGTTCTGCGTGTGCCGCCCAGCTGCGCACCGGCTTGGGCGTAGGCTTCATCAGAGAAGGCCGAAGCGCTCCCTGCACCGGATTCCACGAGAACTTCATAGCCCAGGGCTGTCAGCTGCCGCACGGTAGCTGGAGTTGCGGCCACGCGCGTCTCCGGCTGCTGTTCCGCCACGATTCCAATTCGAGTCAAGTCGGCTCGCTTTCAGTCATTGCACCAAGCTCAGTGCTGTGCAGTCCATGCTCCATTTTGGCTGATATGCCATTGATATATGAGAAGCACTATAACCAAAGCGCGGGGATTCATCTAGGGATCAGCAAGAAATTTGCCAGACAATTCCACCCTGTGGACGCGGGGGAAAATTCTGCAGGAAATCTCTTGCGCGACGGCACGAGCGCATGTCACCATCATTGGTATATCAGTTGAACATCAGGAAGTTCTCTTGATATCTGCCAATTATTCCGGCCCGCAACTGGCCGCCTTATCCACTCAATGAGGAGGGGAAATGCGTAATTTAATTGACGATTTGACCACTTGGAACTCCAACGGAATGAAGGGATTCTCATCCCCCGCGGAGTCCTTGAACGCTGGCGCCCAGGACTCGGCGGCGTGGCCGTGGTTCGGGTCAGCCGACGCCTATGAAGCGGCAGCAGGCTAAGCGCCGGCCGCAGCAAGCAACCAAGACATGCCCGTGGACTTCACCTAGTCCGCGGGCATGTCCCGTCCTAGGCCAGCCTGCCGCCGAAGTCGTCGGCGATGTCTCGGGCCGCCTGCTGCAGGCGCGGCAGCAGCACCTCGGAGATGTTCTGCGCATCGGCCCGTTCGCGCTGCACCGAGATGTTCAGCGCACCGAGCAGCTGGTCCCCGCGGTAGACCGGGACCGCCAGCCCGCGCAGCCCCTCGTCCAGCTCCTGGTTGACCAGACACCAGCCCTGGTCGGCGACCTTCTGCAGTTCGGCCTTCAGCGCCGGCAGATCAGCCAGGGTGTGCTCGGTGTATTGACGCAGGTCCGAGTCCTGCAGGAAGTCTTCCTGCTCTTGGGGGCTCAGCGCGGCGATGAGCACCCGGCCCATGGAGGTCACCCAGGCCGGCAGCCGGTTGCCGATGGCCACGTTCATCGAGTGCAGCCGCGGCGAGGACACCCGCTCCACATAGAGAATGTCCTGGCCTTCCAGCACGCACAGCGCGGCGGTCTCCCCCAGCTCGCGGGCCAGCGATTCCAGATGCACGGTGGCGGCCTTGGGCAGGGTCAGCCCTGAGAGGTAGGAGGCTCCCAAATCCAGCACCCGGGCGGTGAGCCGGAAGTTGCCGCCGTTGGCTTCCAAGTAGCCCAGGTCGGTGAGCGTGAGCAGGAAGCGGCGGGCCGAGGCGCGGGTCTGGTCGGTGGCCGCCGCCACCTGGGAGACCGTCATTTCTGGGTTGCCACCGTTGAACGCGAGCAGCACGTCGAGGGTCTTTGCCGTGGATTTAACAAAGTAGTCGGCCCGCTCGGTCACGCTGCGTTCTCCTTGGGTCCCTAGTGTGAATTCCAGCGGCTGCGCTCGAACTGCGCCGCCAGCCGGATGGGGGCGTTCGGAGCCCCGTAACCATCGTAGCCAGTGCGGCGTTCAACCACTTCAAAAAACATGTTTCCTACGCGCTGGGTGTAAAAATGCAGGAATTCGCCACGGCCGTCGCGGTCATAGAGCAGGTTCAGCTCCTGCAGCGCAGTCAGCAGTGCCGGGTCCAGGTCGAAGCGCGCGGCCAGGTCCTCATAATAGTTCGCCGGGATGGGCAGGAATTCCATGCCGGCGGCCAGCGCGCGGCGCGCCAGCGCAATGATGTCATCGGTGCCCACGGCAATGTGCTCGGGGTACTCGTGCTGCCGGTCAAGCAGCGTGGCAAGGCCCGCCGGGACGATGTTCAGCGCAAGGCGCACGCCAGCGTCATCGGTGGCCAGCACCTGGGAGCGGACCAGCCCCCTGGGGCTTGGCACCTCGGTGCCTGGCAGCGCGTGCAGGTTCAGCACGCTGGTGTAGAAGAGCACCGACTCGTCGAAGGACTGCCAGGGCTGGGCCAGGTTGATGTGGTCGATGCCGGTGACGGCTCCCGGCTCCCGTTCCGCGGCGGCGAGCGGCTCGCCGCCGAATTCCAGGTCCCAGCCGGACTTATCGGCGCTGAAGAAGATTTCGGTGTCATCCGGTGCCCTGAACCCCGGCAGGTCAGCCTCGCTGTCAAGGTGCAGCCGCGGAACCTCGGGCGCCAGCAGCGCCTGGGCGCGCTCGGCCGCTTCGCCGGCCTGGGGCATGCGCACGCCGAACCCGCAGACCTCTGCTTCGATGCCGGAGCTGCGCTGGGAGTTGAGCACAATGCGGGCGTCGTTGCTGCGGAAGAGCTGCACCGGCTTGCGGCGGTGCTGGCCGCAGAATTCAAAGCCCAGCTGGACCAGCAGGCGGGCCACCGGTTCGGGGTCCTCGGTGCGAATTTCGGTGAAGTCGAAGCCCGCCGCCTGTTGGCGCCCGGGCAGCGCATGCAGCTCAAGGTGGCTGCTGATTCCCTCCGCTTCAAGCAGCGCCGCGGTCTGTGACTGCAGCCAGATCAGCGAGCGCAGGCCATCCACCGCGGTGCGCTGCACATTTGACTGGCGGAACACGTCGTTGAAGATTTCCAGGGAGATGATCCCCGCATAGCCGCTGCGCGCCAGGCAGCCCAGGAACTCGTCGAGCTTGAAGCCTCCCTGGCCGGGGAACACCCGGTAGTGCCGGGACCAGGAGAGCACGTCCATGCTCAGCACCGGGGCGTCGGCCAGCTGGACGAAGAAGATTTTCTCCCCCGGGATCTGCGCAATCTGCGCCGGGTCGTCCCCGCGCGAGAGGATGTGGAAGCTGTCGATGCAGATGCCAACATTTGGCCGGTCCACTGCCTGGGCGATCTTCCAGGAGTGCTGGTAGGTGTTCACGTATTTGCCCCAGGCCAGCGCTTCGTAGGCGATGCGCACTTCGTACTTCGCCGCGAGGTCTGCCAGCTGGCGGATCTGGGCGGCGAACAGCTCGTCGTCGTTGATCGTGGCGGTGGCGACATTGGAACACAGCAGGATCAGGTCCATGCCCAGTCGCTGCATGAGCTGGAACTTGGCCTCGGCCCTGCGCAGGTTTTCCTTCAGGGTGTCCTCGTCCACGCCTTCGAAGTCGCGGAAGGGCTGGAACAAATCAAGGCTCAGGCCCAGCCGGGCCGCCAGCGCCCTGACTTCCTCGGGAGACATCTGGCTGACCAGCAGGTCCTGTTCGAAGATCTCGATGCCGTCGAATCCCGCCCTGGCGCAGGCGTACATTTTTTCTTCAAGGCTGCCCGAGAGGCAGACGGTGGCGATGGAGGTGCGCATGGCCTACAGCCCCTTCTCAAGCATTTCCAGCAGGTGGGCGCGCATACGCGCCGCATCCGGCTTGATCCCGGTGAAGATTTCAAAGGCGTCCACCGCCTGGCCCACCGCCATATGTCCGCCGTCCAGCACCCGGCAGCCGCGCTGTCGGGCCGCGATGATCAGCTCGGTGTCCACCGGGCGGTAGATGCAGTCCGAAACCCAGTGGCGGGCTTCGAGCAGGGAGGTGTCGAAGGGGGTGCCCGGGTGATTGAACATGCCGATCGGCGTCGCGTTGAGCACCCCGTCCACCTGGGGCAGCAGCTGCGGCACCTGGTCCGGGCTGGCCGCGATGACCTGCGCCTGGGCGAAGAGCCTCTGCAATTCGGCGGCGCGGGCCGCGGCGCGTTCGGCGTCCGGGTCCACCAGGTAGAGCGTGGTGGTTCCGGAGTTCAACAGGGCGTAGGCCACTGCCGATCCGGCGCCGCCGGCGCCCAGCTGCAGCACCGTGTCCTGCTTGGCGCCGGGCAGGCCCTGGGCGAAGCCGCGGGCAAAGCCGGAGGCGTCGGTGTTATAGCCGTGGAACTTCCCGTCCTTGATCACCACGGTGTTCACCGCGCCGATATCGCGGGCGTTGGGCGAGATCTCGTCTAGGTGTTCAATGACCAGCTGCTTGCAGGGATGGGTGATGTTGAATGCGTTGAAGCCGAGATCCGCCCCGGCGCGCAGCAGCTCGCCGACGTCTTCTGCCCTGCGCCCGAGCACCGTGAGGTCGATGGGCCGGTAAAGGTAGCGCAGGTTCTGCGCGTCGGCTTCCTGCTCATGCATGGGCGGTGTGAGCGAGACGGTGATGCCGTCTCCGATGAGTCCCACCAGGAAGGACTGCGCTGTTGTACTCATGATTTTTTCCCCGCATTCTGTCATCACCGGCACATTGGGTATTGCCCTCAATGTGATTTAGATCTACTGTAAACCCATGAACACATTCCGAACAAGTGGTCGCATAGCGAACATTTAGGAATTCGACCCAAGGTCTTCGCCTCATCTTCAAGGAGCAATCCGATGCAAACCACTCGAAAGTCAGCGGCATCCGCAGCAGGGCAGGCGGGGAAGCGCACGCCGGTCAAGGCGGCGCTTGCCAGCTTCATGGGCAGCGCCGTTGAATACTACGATTTCTTCATCTTCGGCTCCGCCGCGGCGCTGATCTTCCCCCACATTTTCTTCCCCGACGCCAGCACCAACGCGGCGGTGATGTCCCTGGCAACCTTCGGCTTCGCCTATGTCGCCCGGCCCATCGGCGCGATCATCCTGGGGCACTTCGGCGACAAGATCGGCCGGCAGAAGGTGCTGATGTTCACCCTGGTGGTCATGGGCGCTTCCACCTTCGCCATCGGCTGCCTGCCCACCTTCGAGCAGGTCGGATGGCTCTCCCCCGCGCTGCTGGTGTTCGCCCGCCTGCTGCAGGGCCTCTCGGCGGCCGGCGAGCAGGCAGGCGCCTCCTCACTCTCGCTGGAGCATGCGCCGGATCACCGCCGCAGCTTCTTCACCTCCTGGACCTTGACCGGCACCCAGGGCGGGCAGATCCTGGCCGCGATGATCTTCATCCCGGTGGTGGCGCTACCGGATGAGATCAAGTACTCCATCGGCTGGCGCATCCCATTCTGGCTTTCGGCAGCGGTAGTGGTCGTCACCTTCTTCATCCGCCGCTCGCTGCACGAAACCCCTGAATTCGAGGAAGCCAAGAAGAACAACGAGATCGCCAAGCTCCCGCTGGCAGTGCTGCTGCGCTTCCACTGGAAGGACGTGCTGCGCGTGGTGCTGTGCGCCTTCATCGCCGCGGTGTCCACCGTGTACGGCACCCTGGCAATCTCCTATGGCAAGACCATCGGCAACATGGACGAATCGATCACCCTGTGGCTGGTCGTGGCAGGCAATATCGGCGCGCTGTTCACCCAGCCGCTGTTCGGCATGCTGGCTGACAAGATCGGACGCAAGCCGGTCTTCATCTACGGCGCGCTGGCTTCCGCGGCCATCATGCCCTTCTACCTTCGCTCCATGGAGACTGACAATACGCTGGCCCAGTTCGGGCTCTCGCTGCTGGTCTTCTCCTGCGCCTACGCAGCGGCCAACGCCGTGTGGCCGAGCTTCTATGCGGAGATGTTCTCCTCCCAGGTGCGCTTCTCCGGCCTTGCCATCGGCACCCAGCTGGGCTTTTTGATGGCAGGCTTCGCCCCGTCCATCGTGGCAGCCATCGGCGGCCTGGAGCCGGGCGGATGGGTGCAGATCAGCCTGTTCACCGCGGGCATCGCAGTGGTCGCGGCAGTCTCCGCGATGACAGCCCGCGAGACCTTCCGGGTGCCCACCGCGCAGCTGGGGCATCAGGTCACCAAGGCCGCCTAGATCCCGGCCACCGCGATCTCCCGCAGTTCCTGCTCCGCCAGCGAGGGAACGTGGCTGGCGGACCAGATGATGCGCAGTTCGCGCACCAGCGCAGGCCCGTCGAAGGGGATCTCCACAATGGTGCCGAGCTTCAGCTGGGACTGCACCGCCAGCTGGCTGAGCACCGCGGGCCCCATGCCGGCCGCCACGCACTGGCAGATCGTCGAGTTCGAATTGAACTCGGCGATCGGCTTGGGCCGCTCGGCATGGGCGATGTAGTCCAGGAAGGCTCGGGTGCCCGAGCCGTCCTCGCGCTCGATCAGCGCGGTGGTGGCAAGCTCGTGCACCGGCAACGGCGTGGTGCGCTGGGCCCAGGGGTGGCCAGGATCGGTGACGATGAGCATTTCATCGGAGAACACCCGCTGGGATTTCAGTCCGATGGGGATGTGCGGGGTTTCGACAAAGCCGAAGTCCACCTCGCCGTGCTGCACGGCCCGGATGACATCCTGCGAGTTCATGATCCGCATGCGCGGCTTGACCTGGGGCATGGTGCGGTGCAGGGCGCCGATCCAGCCCGGGGCCAGGAATTCGGCCACCGTCATGCTGGCCCCGAAGTCCAGCTCGGCCTGGCCGAGGTCGGCCAGGGTGCGCGCCCCGGCGGCGAAGTGCTGCAGGCTGTCAAGCACATCGCGGGCCCACTGCACGGTGAGCACGCCCTCGGCGGTGAGCGTGGAGCCGGTGGTCTTGCGCTCGATCAGCTGGTAGCCCAGCCGGCGCTCCATGGTTTTCAGCGCCCGGGTGGCGTTGGGCTGGGCGATTCCAGCGGCCCGGGCCCCAGCGCTGAGGCTGCCGTGGTCGGCGATGCCCACCAGCAGGCTGAGCGTTGAAAATTGCATCCAGTGCGCGATGCTGTTCAGTGATGACGGGTCCTGCTCCATATCAGCATCATATGACGGTGATAGCCACAGAGGGAATACCGCAAAGCTGGCGCCCCGACAAGACTTGTATATATGCAACGCACCAAGAAACCAGCCGAATCCGTCCCGGCAGAAGCCACGGGCAAGCCGCCGAGGATTTTCAAGGGGCTGCTGTTGTGCCTGGCGGTCGGCGCCGCCTGCATGGTCGCCAGCAAGTACCTCAACGGGTTAAGCGCCCTGCTGCTGGCCATCGTGCTTGGCGCCCTGTGGCGCAACCTCGCCCCGGTCCCTGCGGCGCTGGAACCGGGCATCGCCTGGTCGGCCAAGAAGCTGCTGCGCTGGGGCATCGTGGTGCTGGGCCTGCAGCTGTCGCTGAGCACCATCCTAGGCCTGGGCCCGGGCGTGCTACTGGTGGTCTTCCTCTCCGTAGGCATCACCTTCCTGGTGACCTTGTGGATCGGCGCACGCATGGGCATCGACCTGAAGCAGCGCATGCTCATCGCCACCGGCTTCTCTATCTGCGGCGCGGCCGCCGTGGCCGGAGCCGAAAATGTGGTGCGGGCCAAGCAGAACCAAGTGGCCACCGCGGTGGGCCTGGTGGTGCTGTTCGGCACGCTGATGATCCCCGCGATGCCGGCGCTCGGCGCGCTGCTGGGTATGGATGACCGCAGCATCGGCATGCTGGTCGGCGCTTCCACCCACGAGGTGGCCCAGGTGGTGGCCGCCAGCGGCTCGGTCTCCGCCGCGGCCCTAGAAGTTGCTGTCACGGTCAAGCTCGCCCGCGTGGTGCTGCTGGCACCGATCATCGCCGGCGTCGGGGTGTACATGCGCACCAAGCATTCGGTGGTCGGCGGCAAGAACCCTCCACTGATCCCGCTGTTCGTCGTGGGCTTCATTGCAGCCATGCTGCTGCGCACCACCGGCATCGTCCCAGCCCCCGTGCTGGATGCGGCCCAGATGGTGCAGACCCTGTTGCTGGCGGCCGCCATGTTCGCCCTGGGCCTTGGCGTGCACCTGCGCAGCATCGTGAAGTCCGGCGGCAAGGCGCTGATCCTGGGCCTGTTGGCAACCCTGGTGATCATTGTGGTGGCAACCTCCGGCACCCTGCTCTTCCCTCCTCAGTAGGAAAGCTAGACTGATCTGCATGCAGACTTCACCAAACCCCGACACCCCCGGTTCAGCGGTTCGAATCCGCAAGGCAGCCAGCGTCCTGCTGCTGCGCCAGGCGGGTGCGGGGTTTGAAGTCTTTGTGCAGCACCGCGTGAACACCATGGACTTCGCTGCCGGCATGGTGGTGTATCCAGGAGGCCGGGTGGACCCGCAGGATGCCCAGGCTGTTTCCCGGGGCGAAATTCCTGCCCAGCTGATGGCGGCACATGCCCTGCGCTGGGCCGGCTGCTCGGTCGCCGAGGCTGACACCGAGGCGCAGCGCGAAGAGAATGCAGGCATTGTGCTGGCGGCGGCCCGGCGCGAGGTCTTAGAGGAAACCGGGCTGCTGCTTGATGCCCAGCAGCTACTGCCCTGGGCCAATTGGGTCACCCCCGCAGGATTCCCGCGGCGCTTCGACACCTATTTCTTTGTGGCGGCGCTGCGCGAGGGGCAGGAACCGGTGCACCAGACCACCGAAGCAGTGGTCTCCCGCTGGGTCGCCCCTCAAGCGCTCTTCGCCTCGCTTGAACGCGGGGAGATCAAGATGATGCGCCCCACCCAGCGCACGCTGCTCGACGCGATGGCGCTGGGCGGGATCGAGCAGATTACCGCCGCGCAGCATCAGATCCTCAGCGTGCACCCCGACGGGACCGATACCTCCTCGGCCAGCCCCGTCAGGGACAGCGAGCTGTGCCCAAGGAACTTCTAATCTGGTCGTTCTCCGTCCTGGCACCTGTCAATGCCACTCATTTTCAGGATCATTCTCAGAGTTGGCTCCAAACAAAGAGCGTTCCTTTAGACGCTATCCGACAGACCGCTCGTGTCAGAAATAATGCCGCTCATATATGGTGACCAGTCCATACTTCTTTTGGATGTTGCGTGAGTGAAGCCCTGCCAGCATTTGGAAATCAGGTCATCTCTGCGCCACTCGTCTTCAAGATCAATCTGCAGAGCCACTACAAGCTAATCCTAGATTCACACCCCGTCATCCAACGCATACCAGCGGATCTGCAACGTGAAAAGATAATTTAAAAGCAGAATCCCGGCCGTTTGATCGGTCTTTCGAAAAAGACTACAGGGACGGTTCCGGGATGTTCTCTTCTATTTTAGATGACGTGGTACAGATGGCCAACCTTCAATCTTGGGAATTTTACGAGTTTCATTTCGGAGCTGCACGCCTCAAGCACTACCTCAATGAATGTGGCGGACATCAGAACCAAGCCATACTACTCTTCAATTGGAACTCGGATATCTCAGCTGCCTTCTGGGAATCTCTCGGCCATCTAGAAGTGGGCTTAAGAAACGCTATCGACAGGCAGATGAGCGCTCGACACACAGCCAAAGGACGGACCGGCCATTGGATCTTCGATGATGCTCGGGAATTGGGGCGTGATGCAGGCAGAAGCCCGCGACGTCATGCCTATCCATTTATTGATATCGACGCAGCTATGTCCCGCGTTCGTAAAAACCGCATGCCCATGGATTCAGGGCAGGTCATCTCTGAAATCTCTTTCGGATTCTGGCATCAGATGGTTTCAAAGAGTCAGATGTTCCTCTGGCCGGACTTAGCTGCAGCATTCCCCTATATGAAAGGGCGCAGCCAAACGCAGGTCAGCACAAAGGTCGGCGAACTTCGAAACCTAAGGAACAGAATCGGTCATCACCATCGAATCTGGGCTTCGGACTTGGAGAAGAAATTTGATGATCTTGTCGCATTAGCAGGCTATATCGACCCAAATTTCGGCCAGTGGATCAAAAACGGGAGCCCAGTCCCGCATCTGCTTCTCGAACAGCCCAAATAATCGTTTTGGTACTGGCTAAAGATTCCCTATCCCTGTTCCCTCAATCAGGAGAAGGCGGCCCATTGTGGGCCGCCTTAAGGCACGTATAAATTTCGTACCCATGCACGAATCGCGGCTAGCTCATCATCGAGCGGGGCCTTGCGATTCACGTCAGGATTACCCGTCGATCAGGCTGCGCCCGACGATCAGCGACATGATCTCGTTGGTGCCTTCAAGGATCTGGTGCACGCGCAAATCGCGGACCGTCTTTTCCAGCCCGTAGTCGCTGAGGTAGCCATAGCCGCCGTGCAGCTGGATGGCGCTGTTCGCGGCGTTGAAGCCTGCATCGGTGGCGACCTTCTTGGCCATCGCGCACAGGCGCACCGCCTGCGGGGTCTTGGCATCCAGGGCGGCGGCGGCGCGGCGCAGCAGCGAACGGGCGGCCTCCAGCTCCATGTCCATTTCCGCCAGCTTGAAGACCAGCGCCTCCTGCCGGGTCAGCGGGCCGCCGAAGGCCTTGCGCTCCTTGAGGTAGGCGGTGGACTTCTCCAGCGCGAACTGCCCGCCGCCCAGCGAGCAGGCCGCGATATTCAGCCGGCCGCCGTTCAGCGCCTGCATGGCCATGGAGAAGCCTTCGCCCTCGGCGCCGAGCAGATTGGCCGCGGGGATGCGCACATTGTCCATGATGACTTGGCGGGTGGGTTGGGCCTTCCAACCCATCTTCTTTTCATTCGGGCCGAAGCTCAGTCCCTCGCTGTCCAGCGGGACCAGGAAGGCGCTGATGCCGCGCGCGCCGGTATCCGCGGTGCGGGCCATGACGATGTAGACCTTGGAGGCGCCGGCGCCGGAGATGAACTGCTTAACGCCGTTGAGCACATATTCGTCGCCCTGCTTTTCGGCGCGCGTGGTCAGCGCCGCGGCGTCCGATCCGATGCCCGGCTCGGTCAGGCAGTAGGAGCCCAGATCCTGCATGCTGGTCATTGAAGGCAGCCACTTGGCCTGCTGCTCGCGGTTTCCGAAGCGGTCGATCATCCACACCACCATGTTGTGGATGGAGATATAGGCGGAGATGGTGGGGTCGGCCTTGGCCAGCTCTTCGAAAACCAGGATGGCGTCGGAGCGGGTCAGCGCCGACCCGCCGAATTCTTCGCCTGCATAGATGCCGCCCATGCCCAGCGCACCCGCCTCGGCGAGCACGTCGACGGGGAAATGCTTGTTCTCGTCCCAGTCGAGCGCGTTGGGCGCAATGCGTGTTTCGGCGAAATCGTGGACCATCTCCACTAGTGCCTGCTGGTCTTCGCTAAGTTCGAGCATGTTTGGCTCCTCCCTATCACTGCGGCACCCATTCGGTTAAGGGTCCCTAACCGCATTGTATGTGATTCAGGTTACAAGCGGGAGGCCTCTTCGCGGTCATCGAAATCGTCTCTGGCTTGCAGGACCTTGGGCACATGCTCTTCCGACCACACCCTGATTGCCTGCATGGGGCCGAGCAGGCTTTGGCCCAGCTCGCTCAGCTCATAGTCCACCCGGACCGGCACCTGCGCGGTGACGGTGCGCAGCACCAAGCCGTCACGTTCTAGCGTGCGCAGGGTGCTGGTCAGTACCTTGGGAGTGACGGTGCCGATGCGCTGGCGCAGCACGGTGAAGCGCAGCGGGCCTTCGGCGAGCGCCAGCAGCACCAAGGGGGTCCACTTGTCCCCCAGCCGCTGCATGATCTCCCGCGAGGGGCAGCCCTGCACCAGCACATTGAAGGACTGGTCGCTATCCATGAGGAAACCTAGTTTCGTTGTAGTAGTCGATATCTTAAAGATACCATTGAGTCGAAGCAAGCAGCTGGGGTCCACCAGTACAGAGAGGAACACCATGAAAATTGCAGTCTACGGAGCCACCGGAATGGTCGGCAGCGAGGTCGTCGCCGAGGCCGTCTCCCGCGGCCACGAGGTCACCGCGGTCAGCCGCTCGGGCAAGGAAGTTGAAGGCGCCACCGCACTGGCAGCCGAGCTGGGCGACGGCGCAGCCTACCGCGAGCTGGGCAAGGACAACGACGTGATCGTCGTTGCCGTGCCGCCATCGCGCACCGGCGGCGACCACCAGGAATACCTGGACGCCTTCGAGCAGATCACCGAAACCCTGACCGACGCCCGCCTGGTCGTTGTCGGCGGCGCCGGCGCCACCGAGGTCAACGGCGTGCGCCTGGTGGACACCCCGGGCTTCCCGGAGGAATACAAGGCCGAGGCCCTGACCTGCGCCGAGGTCTACGACATGTTCACCTCGGTCTCCGGCATTACCTGGACGGTTGTTGCACCAGCCCCTGTCATCGCGCCGGGCACCCGCACCGGCAGCTACACCCTGGGCACCGATTCGCCGGCCGGCGACTTCGTCTCCTCCCAGGACTTCGCCGTGGCGATCCTCGATGAGATCGAAACCCCGGTCCACGCAAACCGCCGCATGACCGTAGCCAGCGAAAAGTAGCCAGCAGCTGCCCACCGCCACCCAAGGTGTGAACTGGATGACAAGCTATCCTCCGTTCCCCCTTGGGTGGCTATGGTTAAAGGTGGTCATCACACTCATCGATACAACGAGGTATGTTTCCACTCATGCAGAAGAACCAGCGCGCTGCCCGCGTGCTTTCAAGCGCCCTCGCCCTGGGCCTGGTCTCGGCGGTCCTCGCAGGCTGCTCGGGCACCGATACTCCATCAACCGCCGATGCCACTGCCGCGCCAAGCGCCGGCGGCACCCTGGTCTACGCCTCGGGCGACGCCGAGCCAAGCTGCCTTGACCCGCACGTGGGCGGCAACTACCCGCAGGCCCTGGTCTCCAGCCAGTACCTAGAACCGCTGTTCACCAAGGACGCCGAGGGCAAGATCATCCCGTGGCTGGCCGAAAGCACCGAGGTCTCGCAGGATGGGCTGACCCGCACCATCAAGCTGCGCGAGGGAATCAGCTTCACCGACGGCACCAAGCTGACTAGCGAGGCCGTCAAGGCGAACATCGAGCACCTGCAGGACCCGAAGACCGCCTCCTCCACCGGCTACCTGGCGGTGGGCAAGGTCAAGAAGATCGAGCTGCCCGACGAGCTGACCGCCAAGCTGACCCTGTCCGCCCCGGACAATGCACTGCTTGAGTCGCTGTCCATGCCGTGGACCTCCATCGAATCCCCCAAAGCCCTGAAGCGCGACCAGGCCGCGAACTGCGCCGCCCCGGTGGGCACCGGCCCGTTCAAGGTCGAATCCTGGGAGCACCAGAAGCAGGTGAACCTGGTCCGCAACGAGGACTACGTTGCACCGGTTCCAGAAGCCGGGCGCAGCCAGCAGACCGCCTACCTGGACGGCATCACCTGGCGCTTCATCCCAGAGGCAGCCACCCGCTACGCCGCGCTGCAGTCAGGCGAGGTCGACGTGATCGACAACGCCCAGCCTGACACCATTTCCTCCGCGGCCAAGGACAACGCGCTGGGCCACCTGGATGCCCCGCGTCCAGGCGCCTCCAACCGCATCGAGCTGAACAGCGCCAAGGCGCCGTTTGACAACGCCAAGGTGCGCGAGGCATTCATCCGCTCGCTGGATGTCAACGCCGGCATCAGCTCGCTGTACTTCGACACCGCCAAGCGCAGCTACTCGCTGCTTTCCAGCGTGGAGCCGCTGGGCATCAGCGACGAGGCGCTGTTCACCACCGATGTGGCCAAGGCCAACGCGCTGCTCGACGAAGCAGGCTGGACCGAACGCGATGCCGCCGGCTACCGCGCCAAGGACGGCAAGCGCCTGAGCGTCACCTTCCCGGTCTCCACCAACCAGTCGGTGCCTGCCGAGCAGTCGCTGTTCCAGCAGTTCCAGGCCTCGGCCAAGGCCGTGGGCTTCGAGGTGAAGATCGAGCTGCTTGATTTGTCCAGCTGGTACGGCGCGCTGGCCAAGCACGAGTACAACCTGGTCTCCGCCCCGTACACCAAGGTGGGCCCGTCGGTGCTGCGCATCCTGTACCACTCCGACTCCACCGTTCCTGCGCCCTCTGGCTACTTCGCCAACAACGCCCAGGTGAAGAACGATCAGCTGGACAAGCTGCTGACCGAGGCGGAGCAGACCAGCGACGAAGCCCAGCGTGCTGACCTCTACGCCCAGGCGCAGAAGATCGTGCTGGAGGGCTACTACGTACTGCCGCTCTACGACCAGCAGAACCACTTCCTGTACGGCAAGAAGGTCCAGGGCATGGGCGCCACCACCACGGTGTCCTCGCCGACCTACTACGACGTGTTCCTGGCCAAGTAGGACATGGCGTACCTTGGCTGGGCCGCCAGGAAGATCGGCGGGGCGCTGGTGGTGCTGTGGCTGGTTGCCACCGCCATCTTCATCGGCATCCGCATGATCCCCGGCGACCCGGCCGAGGCCATCATGGGCGGTCCGGGCTCGCAGGCCTCCGCCGAGGCCCTGGCCGCCGCCCGCGCCGAGTTCGGCCTGGACCGGCCGATCGGCGTGCAATACCTGATGTACCTGGGCAAGCTGGCGCAGCTTGACTTCGGCACCTCCTATTCGCTCAAGCGCCCGGTCACCGAGGTGATGGGCGAGGTGCTGCCCAACACCCTGTGGCTGGCGCTGGTCTCCCTGGCCGCCGCCTGGCTGCTGGCGCTGCTCTTCGCCGCCGCTTCCATGCGGGCCAGCCGGCTAGGCTCCTGGCTGGGCAGCATGTTTGAAATCATCGCCGCCGCGGTGCCGCATTTCTGGCTCGGATCGGTGCTGATCATGCTCTTCTCCTCCGCCCTGGGCTGGCTGCCGGCGGTGGACAACGGCACCGCCGCGGGCCTGCTGCTGCCGGTGCTCACCCTGGCCCTGCCGCTGGCAGGCTTCCTGACCCAGCTCATGCGCGATTCCCTGGCCGCCGCCATGGGTAGCCAGTTCGCGCTGGCCGCCAGGGCGCGCGGGGAAAGCAGGCTCATGGTCTTCTGGCGCCACGGTCTGCGCCACGCCTCCCTGCCGGCGCTGAACCTGACCGGCTGGGCCTTCGCCTCGCTGCTCTCCGGTGCAGTGGTGGTGGAGGCGATCTTCGCCCGCCCGGGGCTCGGCCGCTCCCTGCTCTCCGCGGTGCTGGCCCGCGACATCCCCATGGTCACCGGCATCGCCCTGTTCTCCGCGCTGGTCTACATCCTGGTGATGGCAGTTGCCGAGGGCATCGAGAAGTTCATCGACCCGGCGGGAGCCGGAGCATGAGCCGCACCGCAAAGATCCTCAGCCTGGCCTTCATCGCCTTCTGGCTGCTCACCGCCCTGGCCCCGTCGCTGATCGCCCCCGGCGACCCGCTGGCCATCAACCCCGCCCAGGCCTTCCAGAAGCCGGGGCTCGGGCACCTTTTCGGCACCGACGAATCAGGCCGCGACGTCTACACCCGCGTGGTCCACGGCGCCCGGGACTCGCTGTTCATCGGCATAGCCGCCACGGCCCTGGGCATGGGGCTTGCCATCGTACTGGGCACCGCCGCCGCGCTGTCCCCGCGCTGGCTGGACGAGGCCATCCTGCGCGTGCTCGAAGCCCTCTATGCGGTGCCTTCCCTGCTGATGGCGCTGCTGATCATCGCGTTCACCGGACCGGGTGTGGGCCCTGCCATTGTGGCGGTGGGCCTGTCCACGGCACCCGGCTATGCCCGGCTGGTGCGCAGCCAGATCCGCACGCTGCGCCGTTCGGAAATGCTGGAAGCCGCCACGGTGCTGGGCCGCGGGCCCTGGGCCAAGGTGCGCAACCACCTGGTGCCCAATGCGCTCAAGCCGCTGCTGGCGCTGGTGACCTTGGGCATCGGCCAGGCGGTCATCTGGGCCGCTGCCCTGTCATTCCTGGGCCTTGGCACTCCCCCGCCGGCTCCCGAATGGGGCGCCATGCTCTCCGCCGGCCGCACCTACCTGCACCTGGCCTGGTGGATGAGCCTGTTCCCCGGCCTTGCCATCGTCGTCGTCGCGGCCGGAGCCACCTTGATCGGCCGGGCCCTGGGCGGAAAGGTCAAAGCACTATGAACCAGCCGGTGATTGCCGTCGAGAACCTCAGGGTGTCCTTCGGTGGAACGACCGCCGTGGACGGCGTCAGCTTCACCCTGCACGCCGGCCGCGCCCTGGCGCTGGTGGGCGAATCAGGCTCCGGAAAATCTGTCACCGCCCGCAGCCTGCTGGGCCTGAGCGGAGGCAGGGCCGCGGCCGATGCGCTGGAGATCTGCGGTCAGGATGCCAGGGATCTATCCGACGGGCAATGGCGGCAGATCCGCGGCACCAGGATCTCCATGATCCTGCAGGATGCGCTCATGGCGCTGGATCCGCTGCGCCCCGTGGGCCGCGAAATCGGCGACGCGCTCAAGGCCCATGGCTCAGCCCCTGCGTCGGCACGCCGCGCACAGGTGATCGACGCCCTGGCGGCCGTGCGCGTGCCGGAGCCCGAACGCCGGGCCAGGCAGCGCTCCACCGAGCTCTCCGGCGGCATGCGCCAACGGGCGCTGATCGCCCAGGCGCTGATCGGCGACCCGCAGGTGGTCATCGCCGATGAGGCCACCACGGCACTGGATTCCCAGCTCACCGCGCTGGTGCTTTCCCAGCTGCGGGACATCAAGGAGCAGGGCCGGGCGGTGCTGATGATCAGCCACGACCTGGCCCAGGTGGCGCAGCTGGCAGATGACATTGCGGTCATGCGCCAGGGGAAAATCGTCGAGTTCGGTCCGGCGATCGAGGTGTTGGGCAGTCCGCAGCACGAATACACCAAGACCCTGCTGCAGGCGGTGCCTTCAGGGGTTCCGCGCTTCTCCTCGCTCTCCCCCGGCTCTGCCGTGCCGCAGTGCCCGGCCCGTCCCAACACCACCTCCGCCGCGCTGCGCGTGAACAGCCTGTCAAAGAGCTTCGGCGGACACCCGGCGGTCCAGGATGTCAGCTTCGAGCTGCCCCGGGGCAAAACCCTGGGCATCGTCGGCGAATCAGGCTCCGGGAAGACCACCACGGCACGCATGGTCTTGGGCATTGAAAGGCCGGATTCCGGAACGGTGGAACTGCTAGGTCAGGGCTTCGTCCCGCAGCGAGAATCGGCGCGCCGCGAACTGCGCCGCCAGATGGGTGCGATCTACCAGAACCCGCTGGGTTCCTTCGACCCGCGCTATTCGGTCTCCCAGCTGCTCACCGATGCGTTAAGCCAAGGCAGAACCAAGCGTTCGAGCCAGTACCGCGACGAGGTGGCACGGCTTCTTGAGCAGGTGGAGCTCGATCCAGCGCTGGGCGGCCGCAACCCTGTCGAACTCTCCGGCGGGCAGCGCCAGCGTCTGGCCATTGCCCGCGCCCTCGCCGCCAAGCCTGCGGTGCTGATTCTTGACGAGCCGGTCTCCGCTCTGGATGTGTCGGTGCAGGCAACGGTGCTGGACCTGCTGGACAGGATCCAGCTGGAAACCGGCACCAGCTACCTGTTCATCAGCCACGACCTATCGGTCATCGAGCATATGAGCGATGCCGTGGCGGTGATGTACCAGGGCCGCATTGTCGAGCAGGGGCCCACCGAGCAGATCTTCGGCGACCCGCAGCAGGACTATACGAAGCAGCTGCTGTCGGCGATGCCGCGGCTGCGCTAGAAACCACAGAGTGGAGCAAGCCGCGGGGAACCTGCTGAATCTCTGCTTCGCACCTATTGCCTCAAGATGAAGCGTCATCGCTCTCTTGCTACGGAAGACTCTTCATCCCCATTCTTGCGCGCTCCGTTCGCCAAAGTTAGGCCGCTTCGATCTTGTCACCTGTCTCGACAGGCGGGAGCATGCGCCTTTCCCTGGCACGACGCTCTATCCGAGCTCCGAATATGGTGGCCGCGACAATGAAGGCAATCCCCGCTGCTTGGACCGGCCCTATGAACTCGCCGCCGAGGGACACTCCTATAGCTACTGCCCAAATGGGTTCGGTTCCCATAAGAAGGCTCACCCTTGCCGCAGAACTGCGCCTCACAGCCCAGGCTTGAACGAGAAATGCGAAAACGCTGCAGGCCAGCCCGAGGAATATGGCGTCAGCCCATGCTGATTCGTCCATACGGACAATATTTACTACTAAGTTCGGAGCACTCAAACCGGTGAATATCACCAGCCCGGAAAAGATCTGCAAACTAATGATCAGAGGTAGATCGTCGCCTTCTTTCAGAAATTTTGCTGTGGCAATGACGTGACCTGCTCTCACTAGCGCGGCAACTATCACAAACAGATCCCCTGCACCTGGCATGCGCAGGCCGCTGCCCGAGGCAAGTAGGACCGCACCGAGCATTCCCAGCAAAGCCATCAGGTAGAAGACTTTCGGCAGGACTCTGCGCAGTACAAGTACTTCGAGCAGGGGCGTGAGAATCAAGCTCAGACTAATGAGAACGCCCGCATTACTGGAGCTGGTCAGTCGCACTCCAGAAGTTTCCAACCAGAGAATAGCGGCCTGACTCAGACCGAGCCCGACTCCAAGCAGGAGAACATGTCGATTCAGCGTGACCGAGCGACGAATGAAGAGAAAAATCAACATACCCGCTAGCGCGACCCCATACCTGAGTGTCAAAGCCGTATTTACATCGGTAGCTGCAACCAAGTTCTTAGCCGAAAGGTAACTGCCACCCCAGGTCGCTGCAACAGCGATCAACAGTAAATCGGGAATTATGGCTTTGGCGAAAGGCTTCTGGTGCATATCTACAATGTTTGTCGCACCAAGACTAAAGAACAATCTTTACTTACTGAACTAAATATTTAGAATTATCTAATGCAACTCTACGAGCTTCGGATCCTGCGAGAACTTGGCGAGCGAGGCAGCGTCGCAGCTGTCGCTCAAGCCCTTTTGGTGACGCCATCTGCCGTTTCCCAACAGCTGAGCACTCTTCAGCGCGGTTTCGGAACTCCGTTGACCACACGTCGCGGACGCCGATTGGAACTGACCCAAGCGGGATGGGCGCTAGCGACCGCCGGCACCAAGGTCGCTGCGGCGATGGCAGATGCGGCCTCGTCCGTAGATGATTTTCTGGCAGATCCCAGCGAGCCAGTCAGCGTCTCGGCCTTTCACAGTGCGGGGCTGGCTTGGTTCGCTCCGCTGCTGGAGGCAACTCAAGACTTACCCACCGTCAATTTATCGGATGAGGATGTTCCTCGGTCCGACTTTGCTGCACTGACGCTGAAGCATGACATCGTCATTGCCCATCGACTGCCCCACGATCCACCGTGGCCACAGGGTCGCGTCATAAGCACCGCTCTGGTATCCGAACCTCTAGATGTCGCTGTTGCCACGAACCACCCTTTGGCTTCACGGCAAAGTATCAGCACCCTGGACCTAGCCAGCGAGCGCTGGATCTCAGTACATGAGGGCTTCCCCTTGTCCCAGCTGCTGGCTCCAATCGCAGTGCGCCATGGTCAACCACTCGACATTGCGCATCGGGTCAATGAGTTTTTCGTTGCAGCAACGATCATTCGCACGGGCCAGGCCATTGGGCTGATGCCGCGCTACACCATGAGTTCTGCCAGCCTCGAAGGCATTGCCCTGCTTCCGCTCAACGATCTGCCATTGGCACGCCAGATCGACGCACTCTCACGACCCGAAGCGCTCCACCGAGCGTCGGTTCGCAAGGTGCTGAACCTGTTAAGCTCCATTGCCAGTGACAGCGCGGCAGCTGAGAGACCATCGACTCCCTGCAGCTAAATAGCCAACAGACCTGTCGCGGCTCGGCTGCGTTAGACGGTGTCGCTGAGCTGGTCCTTGACCTGCTTGCGCAGGATCTTGCCCAGCATTGAGCGCGGCATCTCGTCGATGGCGACAATCCGCTTGGGCACCTTGTAGGCGGCCAGCAGCGAACGGCAGTGCTCGCGCAGTTCCTCTTCATTCAGGCTCGCGCCTTCTTCGAGCTGCACTGCCGCCACAACCATTTCTCCGCCGCGGGCCAGCGGCTTGCCGAAGGCGGCGGCATCGGCCACATCTGCATGCTGGCGCAGCGCAATTTCCACCTCGGTCGGAGAGACGTTGAAGCCGCCGGTGATGATCAGCTCCTTGGCGCGGTCCACCACCTTGGCGAATCCCGCCTCATCCACGGTGACCACGTCGCCCGAGCGCAGCCAGCCATCTGCGGTCATGGTCTTGGCTGTTTCCTCGGGGTTGTTCCAATAGCCCTTGAAGACCTGCGGTCCCTTGATCAACAGCTCCCCGGGTTCCCCCTGGGCTACTTCGCTAGTCGGGTCATCCAGATCGACGACCTTCATCAGGGTGGAGGGGAAGGGCACGCCGATGGTTCCGGTGCGACGCGCGGGGTGGAAGGGATTGCCCAGGGCCACTGGAGAGGATTCGGTCATGCCGTAGCCTTCCACCAGCAGTCCGCCTGACATGGATTCCCAGAGTTCCACCACGTGGTCCGGCAGGTTCATGGCACCGGAGATGCAGTACTTGGCGGATTTGAGCGACATGCCGCGCTCCTTGGCCGCCAGCGCCGTGCGCTCGTAGATCGGAGGGACCGCGCAGTACACGGTGGCAGGCGACTTCTTCCACGCATCCAGGATCATTGCCGGGTCGAACTTCGGGAAGAGCACCAGCAAACCCTGCTTCTTCACTCCGAAGGTCAGGTACAGGGTCATGCCGAAAGCATGGAACATCGGAAGGATCGCATAGAGGATCTCCTTGCGCTCCTGCGCTCCGTGCATCCAGGCTTCGCCCTGCAGTGCGTTGGAGTAGAGGTTGAAATGGGTGAGCATCGCGCCCTTGGGGCGGCCGGTGGTTCCCGAGGTGTATTGGATGACTGCAAGGTCTTCCACCTGCGGGTAGGGGTGGGAGCGGTCGAGCGTTCCACTGGCCAGCAGCTGCTTCCAGGCAGTGGTGCCGCGGGTTCGCGCGGTCAGCGAGGCCTTGGTTTCGCGCAGCTTCTTCAGCGGAAGGTTCAGCGCCAGGCGCTTGACGGCGGGGAATGCTTCGAGCAGGTTGACGGCGACGATGGCGTCGAGCTGCACGTCTTCGGGGAACTGCTGCAGGTTTTCCACGACCTTGTCCCAGGCGATGACCACGCGGGCCTGGTGGTCCTCGAACTGGTGGCGCAGCTCGCGCGAGGTGTACAGCGGATTGTGCTCAACCACCACCGCGCCCAGGCGCAGCACCGCATAGAAGGCAATGACATGCTGCGGGCAGTTGGGAAGCACCAGGGCCACGCGGTCGCCGGCGCGCACGCCGAGCTGGCGCAGGCCTTCGGCTGCCTGCTGTACCTGTTCGCCGAGTTCCCTGTAGCTCATGCGCCGCCCGAAGAACTCGGTGGCGGGGCTGTCGCCCGCCTGCTGCACCGAGTGCTCGAACATGTGGCTCAGCGATTCGGTGGGCAGCACAATTTCGGCGGGAACTCCGGGCTGGTAGTTGGCAACCCAGGGATGATCAGCAGAATTCTCCATAAGCTCATCTTGCCTTGTTTGCACTGGCCGGTTCAACGAATCAAGGTGTTCGCAATGGACTAACTCATCACGTAAACACAATTGTCATCATCGTTGACATTGTTGATGATTCTCCATAATCTCATATCACTGAGACGCACGTCTCACCCGATATTTTGAATGGAGCTCCACCGATGCAGCTGCACCACCTCACCGCCACCGAAGCAGGCAAACTCTTCAGGAGCCGGGAGCTGTCCCCCGTTGAACTTCTTGATGCGGTGGCGGCCCGCAGCGCACAGGCCGAGCCGTCGATCAACGCGTTGACCGAGCAAATGCTCGACACTGCCTATGAGGACGCCCGCGAATCGGAGAAGAAGTTCGCCGCCGGCTCAGCAAATCTCGGCGCTCTGGAAGGCATCCCGCTGCTGCTCAAGGAAGAGCAGCCGATCGCCGGATACAAGGCAGAAGAAGGATCGCTGACTGAGCAGGGCACGATCGCCGAGGTGTCGCACCCAATCGTCGAACGTATCTTTGCCGCCGGCGCCGTGGTGCACGGCCGCACCACCACCCCCGAATTCTGCTGCGCTCCCTACACCCATTCGAAGCTCTGGGGCGTCACCCGCAACCCGTGGAACACCGAGCTGACTCCCGGCGGTTCCTCGGGCGGTTCGGGCGCGGCGCTGGCAGCCGGCGAATCCATCCTCGCCACCGGTTCGGATATCGGCGGAAGCATCCGCATCCCCTCGTCCTTCTGCGGCATCGTCGGCTTCAAGCCTCCCTTCGGCCGGGTGCCAGGCATGGCCCCGTTCAACCAAGACACCTACTGCGCCGACGGCCCGATGGGACGCAGCGTGGCCGACGTGGCAATGCTGCAGAACGTCATCGCCGGCCCGCACCACACCGACCAGGCATCACTGCGCCCCGCGCTGCAGCTGCCGGAGCCCCAGGCCTCCGCTGCCAAGGGAATGAAGGTGGCGCTGTGCATCAATCTCGGAGACTACCCGGTGGACCCGGTCATCGAGGCGAACACCCGCCAAGCCGCCCAGGCGCTGCGCAATGCAGGGGTCACCGTTGACGAGGTCAGCCTGCCATGGACCCGCGAGAAGATCATCAATGCCGCATGGTCCCACTTCGGCGGGATCATGGGCCCCTTCATCACCGAGGTGGCTGGAGCGGACGGCGACCTGCTCATGGACTACACCAAGGACTTCGCCCGCCGCGCGGCCCAGGCCGGCAGCTTTGCCGAGGGCCTGATCGCAGAGGCCGAAGTCTACGAACCGCTGGGCGTGCTGCTCGGCGAATACGACGCGCTGCTCTGCCCAACCTTGGGCGTGACCGGCATGGCCGCGGACTTCCCGGACCCGGCGGCGCTGCTGGAAGTCAACGGCTCTTCGGTGAGCTGGATCGAATCTGCGCTGACGGTGCCGTTCAATGTCATCGGCCGCGTTCCGGTGCTGGCGCTGCCTTCGGGCCTGGCGCCCAACGGGCTGCCCACGGGTGTCCAGATTGTCGGCCGCACCTATGACGACGCTACTGTCTTCACCCTGGGCGCGGCGCTGGAGAAGGAACTGGACCTGTGGACCAAGGCCTCATGGTGGCCGCAGGTGCAGGAGGCGCTGAAGGCCTAGACTCGACGCAGGCATTTCCAGTTCTGCCGGAACGGATAGTCGTCTATCCGCTCCGGCAGAGCTATTTAACGTCGTCCTGTTCGAGGTTGATGACAAAGGCCCGGCGTTCGCAGATCAACGACCCGCGCATCACGAAGACCTCGGCCATCACCATACGGACTTCTTCGCCGTCGGCCCGGTGGGTTCGCCCGTGGATTTCAGCCATGATCGTTTCGCCTTCTTCCACCATCCGCACGATGTGCAGCTCGGGGTATCCGCTGAAATCTTCGTTCTCAATCGCCGCATCGTAGGCAGGCTTGCCGCTGATCCTGAAATGTCCGTACACGGTCCACACGATGTCATCGGTCAGGCAATCGAGGATCTGCGTGTGGTCGTTCTTGTTGAATCCGTCGATATACCTGCGCACAGTTGCCTTGTTCTCTGACATTTTTGCCCTTTGGAAGTTGAGCCGGAACAGCAATGGATTTCAGGCTAAGCGCGGCGGGGGTATTTGAACAAGGCAAAGCCGCGTGAACGTTTTTTCGTTCACGCGGCTTTGCCGGTGGTTCGCTACTTTGCCATGTAGACCTTGCGCAGCGGCTGGTCCACGACCCAGGTGGTGTGCATGCCTTCGCGCAGGTGGCAGATGCTGCCTGGCACCAGGGAAAACACTTCAGCCTCAAACCCGTTGGCTGCATGGACAGTGACGGTTGCCTGGCCAGCCAGCACGATGAACAGCTCTTCGGCCTCGATGTCTGTCATCGCGCCTTCGCTCATCTCCCACAGGCCGAACTCGACCCCGAAGATCTCGCCCAAGCTCTGCACTGCGGTGCAGGGTGAACCAGCCACCAGCTGGCTGCCTTCCACAGGGTCCAGCGCCAGCTCAATCTTCAGCGCGTCGATGCTGCGGGTGTCGTAGTGCTCTTCAAAGACCGTTGAATTATTGTTCATGAGTCGAATCCCATACCGATCGCGTCCATGGTTCGCAGGAACAACCCGCGCTTGCCCTCGTTGCGGTCCGAGCGGGCCATGGCGGCGGTCATCATCTTCACGCCCAGCCAGGCAGCCGGTTCCGGAGGGAACGGCAGAGGCTTTTTCTTCACCATCTTCAGCTCGGTCAACTCGGTCTTCTTGCCCTCCAAAAGATCAAGCATGACCTTGGCGGCGAAGTGGGTGGCACCCACGCCGAGCCCGGTGAATCCGGCCGCCGAGGCAACCTTGCCGTTATAGGCCAGGTCGAAGAAGGAGAAGAAGCGGCTGCAGGAGTCGATGGCTCCGCCCCAGGCGTGGGAGAACTTCAGGTCCTTCAGCTCAGGAAAGGTCGCGAAGAAGTGCGCAGCCAGGCGAGCGTAGGTGGCTTCGCTGTTGTAGTGTTTGCGGTCCACTGCGCCGCCGAAGAAATACAGTGCGTCGTATCCGCCGTAGAGGATTCTGAAGTCCCCGTTCTCGTCAACGATCGGACGGGAATAGTGGAAGCGGCTGTTCAGGTCCACCAGGCCGGTGAGGGTATCCCAGCCGATGGCTTCGCGCTGTGCTGCAGTGAGCGGCTCGGTGACCAGTGCGTAGTCGTAGACCGGGACGGTCATCAGGGCGTTGCGCTTGAGCAGCGGTTGGAACACGTTGGTGCCCAGCGCAACCTTCTTGGCCAGCACCCGGCCGTCTGCGGTGGCGGCGGCGACCAGCTCGCCCTGCTCGGAAAGGGATTCCACGCGAGACTGCTCGTAGACCTTGACGCCCAGCTCTTCGCAGGCCTTGAGCAGGCCCCAGACCAGCTTGGCAGGGTGCACCAGTACGGTGTCTTCCTTCGACCAGGACCCTGAGATGAACGCGGTGGAGCGGATCATCTTGGAGGTCTCTTCACGGTCCAGGTAGAGGACATCTTCGCCGTTGGCTTCCTCGCGCAGCCACTGGTCCTGGTGCGGCTCGATGGCCACGCTCAGCGAGCCTTCTTCGAACAGGTCGCAGTCGATGCCATAGCGGCGGATGGCGTCGACCAGTTCGGCGAGGTTCTCCTCGCCGAGTTCGGTCAGCCGCGCGTTCTCCTCTGGCAGATGGCTTTCTCCGTTGGATTCGCCGTGGACCAGCGAGGCTTCACAGAAGCCGCCGTTGCGGCCCGAGGCTTCATCGCCCACCCAGCCTGCTTCCAGCAGCACGACCTTGGCTTCCGAGTTGCGCTCCTTGGCCTGCAGCGCAGTCCACAGGCCGGTGTAGCCACCGCCGACCACCAGCAGGTCTGCGGTGATCTGCTCGGCGAGCTTGGGGCGAGCGCCGGGGCGGTTGGGGTCGTCAAGCCAGTAGACGGCCCGCTTGGTATCGCGCAAAGCTGCTGCGGTGAGGGCTGGATCGATGGTCTTTTCGGCATTCTCGAAGAATGTCGGCGTAGAAGTAGTCATCACTGTTTCTCTAATAGGAGTTGTTGTCTGCCGGTTCGCGCACTGGCTCGTCTTTGGCCCAGCGCGGGCGCGGCACCGAAGCCAGCAGGGACTTCGTGTACTCGTGGGCCGGGTGGTTCAGCACCTGCCCGGTGGGGCCGGATTCGACGATGCGGCCGTGCTGCACGACGACCAGCTCGTCGCAGATCTCTCCGACGATGCCCAGGTCGTGGCTGATAAACAGCACCGCGACGCCGTTTTCGCGGCGCAGCTTGTTCACCAGCTCCAGCACCTTGGCCTGCACCGAGACATCCAGCGCGCTGGTGGCCTCGTCCAGCACCAGCAGGCGCGGGTTCAGCGCCATGGCCTTGGCGATGGCAACACGCTGGCGCTGGCCGCCGGAGAGCTTGCGCGGCAGCAGGTTAGCGTGCTTCTCCTCCAGGCCGACGCTTGCCAGCAGTTCGCTGATGCGCGCCTTCATGGCCTTGGCATCCAGCTTGTAGTGCAGCTTCAGCACCCGTTCCAGCGCCTTGGCCGGGGTGATGCGCGAATCCAGCGACTGGTAGGGGTCCTGGAAGACCATCTGCACCCTGGAGGCGCGGGCCAGCCGGCGCTCCTTGGCGGAGCCGGTTTCGATCTGTCCTCCGGCCACCGTCATGGTGCCCTCGTCCTGCTCCTCCAGGCCTGCAACAATGCGTCCCAGGGTGGACTTGCCGGAGCCTGATTCGCCCACGATCGCCAGGCCGCCGCCGGCGGGGATGGAGATCGAGACGTCCTGCACTGCCTTCACCGCAGGCTGTCCGGAGGGGTGGTAGGTCTTGAAGGCGTTTTCCACCTTCAGCACCAGCTCCGCGCCCTCGGTGGACGGCAGGGTGTGCACGCCGGCCGCAGGGCCCGAGCGCATGGACGGGGTGGAGGCGATCAGCTTCTTGGTGTAGTCGGCTGTCGGCGCGGTGAAGATCTGCCGGGTGTCCCCCGCTTCCTGCACCTCGCCGCGGCGCAGCACATAGGTGCGGTCGGCAATGGAGGCCGCCAACGCCAGGTCGTGGGTGATGAACAGCATGCCCATGTCGCGTTCGCGCACCGCGGTGGAGAGCAGTTCCATGACCGCCGCCTGAGTGGTGACATCCAATGCGGTGGTGGACTCGTCGCAGATCAGCAACTGCGGGTCGTTCATCAGCGCACCGGCGATCATCACACGCTGCAGCATGCCGCCGGAGAGCTCATGCGGGTACTGCTTCATGCGCGCCTCGGGATTACTCAGGCCCATGGAGCCCAGCAGTCCCACGGCGCGGGCCTCAAGTTCGGCCCGGTTGGACCCCGGCACCTGCAGCATCGGCTCGATCAGGTGCGCGCCCAGGGTGCGCACCGGGTTGATCGACGAGCGCGGGTCCTGGAACACCATGGCCGCTGTGGTGCGGCGCACCTGGCGCAGCGCCGCCTTGGAGGCGCCGAGGATTTCGGTGCCGTCGAGGTTGATGGACCCATGGGTGGTGGCGTGGGCCGGCAGCAGGCCGAGCACCGCGCGAGCGGTCAGCGACTTGCCGGAACCGGATTCGCCCACCAGCGCCACGCTTTCCCCGCTATTGATCTGCAGCGACACCTCGTGCAGCAGCCTGTTGGTCAGGCCGTTGACGCGAATGTCGATACCCAGGTTCTGAATTTCTAACAGGCTCATGCGAACGGGTCTCCCAACTTATCTGATAGCCAGCCACCGATGGAGTTGACTGCCACGACGATCAGCACCACTGCCAGCGAAGGAATCATTGCGGGCAGGAAGTTGCCTGCCACCAGGGCGCTTTGGCCCTCGTTGATCATGTTGCCCCAGTCCGCGGCCGGAGCCTGGATGCCCAGGCCCAGGAAGGACAGGGCCGCCAGCTCCACCAGCACATAGCCGAAGTTCTGGGTAGTCTGCGAACCGACCACGCCCAGCACATTGGGCATGACCGCGCGAGTGGCGATCCAGCCCGGAGCGAAGCCCTGAACCTGGTAGGCGGAGACGTACTGGCGGTTCTTCTCCCCGGAGACCAGTTGGCGGGTGAGCCTGCCGATGTACGGGGTGTAGGCGATGGACATCGCGATGATCGGGGCGGTCAGCCCCTTGCCGAACAGCGCCACGGCCAAGATGGCCAGCAGCAGCGCTGGGAAGGCCAGCACGATGTCGAAGATGCGGGTGATCACCGCATCGATGATGCCGCCGGCCCAGCCGGCCCACAGTCCCAGGATCACGCCGAGGATGGTGGAGAGCAGGATGACGAAGATCGGCCCATACAGCGCGGTGCGCGCGCCGTAGATCATCCGGGACAGGGTGTCGCGGCCCAGCGCGTCGGTGCCCAGCAGGTGGGCGGCGCTCGGGGCGGAGTTCACGTTCAGCAGGTCGACTGCCGCCGGCGGATACGGGGAGACCAGCGGGGCGAAAACCGCCGCCAGGATCACCACCACCACAAAAATGGCTGAAATCAGCAGGCCCCAGCGGGTGCGGTGCAGGCTCAGGCGGCTGATCGCCTTGCGCGGTGCTTCTTGGATGCTCATCTAGCTCCCTTTCCTGCCTTCAAGCGGGGGTCGACTACCGGGCCGAGCAGATCGACCAGGGTGTTGATGGCGACGAATGCCGTCACGACGATCAGCACGATCGCCTGGACTACCGGGAAGTCCAGCCGGTCCACCGAGGAGACCAGCAGGGATCCGAGCCCAGCCAGGCCGAAGGCCTGCTCGACGATGGCCGAGGAGACCAACAGGCCTGCCACCAGCAGGCCGGAGACCGTCATGATCGGGCCCAGCGAGTTGCGCAGCACGTGGCGGAAGACCACTGCCACTTCGGTGATGCCGCGGGAGCGGGCCACCTCGACGTGTTCGCGGGAGAATTCCTCCATCATGGCCGAGCGGGTCACGCGGCCCACCACGGCGATGAAGGACAGCGCCAGCGCCAGGGACGGTAGCACCAGGTGGTAGATCATGTCCCCGAAGCCTTCGCCGGAGCCGAAGGAGGGGAACATGCCCAGCTGGATGGAGAAGATCGCGATCAGCACGATCGCGCCGACGAAGGACGGGATGGCAGCCAGCGCGGACATGCCGGCGATGATGCCGCGGTCGATCCAGCTGCCGCGGAACAGCGCCGCTGCGATGCCTGCTGCCAGGCCCAGCACCGCGATCATCAGCCCAGCCATGACCACCAGGCCCAGGGTGACCGGCAGGCGGTCAAGGATCACGTCGGTGACGTCCTGGCGGTACTGCAGCGAGCGGCCGAAGTCGCCCTGCAGCACCCCGGTAATCCAGTGCCAGTACTGCTCCAGCGGCGGCTTGTCCAGCCCGTAGATCGCGGTGACTTCCGCGATGGCCTCCGGGTTGGGGCTGCGTCCGCGCAGCAGGAAGTTGATCGGGTCCCCGGGCACCAGCCAGCGGGAGAAGAACACGATCACCGAGGAGATGAACACGGTGAACACGAAGCCGAAAAGCTTCATGGCGATCATTTTCAGGTTCGCCAGCAGCGTTGATTCTTTGTCTGCGCGCGCACGTGCCGGGGGCAGTGCGGTTGCGAGGTTACTTTGCGCCAATTTGTGCCGCCCAAGGGTAGTAGAGGTAGTTCACCGAAACGTCGGTTCCGGTGACCCGGTCGCTCATCCACAGCGTGGTGGGGGTTTCATACAACGGCAGCCATGGCAGCTGCTCGTTGAGGATCTTCTGTGCTTCCAGCAGGTTCTTCGACTCGCCCTCAGGCTTTTCGCTGAACAGCGCCTGGTTGACTGCCTTGTCGTACTTCGGCGAAGAGAAGCCGCCGTAGTTGGAGAAGTCGTCGGTGCGCATGATGGAGAACATTTCCAGCGGGTTGCCCACGGACAGGTACCAGTTGGTGAAGAACAGGTCGGTGCCTTCGCGGGCCGCCGGGTCGGAGAACAGCGCGGTGTAGGCGTTCGGGGTCACCGTCTTGATGGTGGCCTTCAGCCCGATGGACTCCGCGGCTGCGGCGGTGGCCTGGGCCACCACGTTGAAGTTGTTGCCCATGGGCGCCGTGGTGATGGTGATTTCCCGGCCTTCCGCGCCGGCTTCCTTCACCAGCGACTTGGCCTTCTCCAGGTCGTAGGGGTACTCATTGAGCTGATCGAAGGCGGCTTCTTGCACCTTTTTCGGCTGCTGCCCCCAGACCCCCTGGGCGGTCAGCGAATCGGTGGCGGTGGCGTAGCCCGACTCGGCGGCCATGACCAGGCCGTTGCGGTCGATCGAGCGCACCAGCGCCTCGCGCACCCGGGCATCGCCCAGCGGGCCTTCGGGGTTGGAAACCACCAGCGAGCTGACCGCCGAGTTGGTGCCGAAGTACATTTGGCCGGTGCCGGTGGCCTGCAGTTCGTTGATGGCGTTGGACGGGATCATCCAGCCGCCGTCGATCTCCCCTGACTTCAGCGCATTCACGCGGGCCACCGGGTCGGTCATGACCACGAAGTCCAGCTTCTTCGCCTTGGGCGCCAGGTCCTTGTCCCAGTATTCGTCGAAGCTTGACAGGCTCAGCTTTTCTCCGCTGCTCCATTCATCGAGCTGGTACGGGCCGGTGCAGTTGACCCCGCCGCTGGCGTTGCCGTAGTCGCCGCCCAGCTTTTCCAGCGTCGCGGCGGATTCGATGACGCCGGCCGCTCCGGAGAGCGATTCGTTCAGCAGCGCGTCGGGCTTCGTGGTGGTGATGGTGACCTGGTCCTTGCCGGTGGCCTCGATGCTCTTCACATTGGCGAAGGCGCTGTACCAGGAGGAGCCGACTTCAGGATCCAGGTGGCGGTTCAGCGATGCCACCACGTCCTTGGGGGTCAGGGTGGTGCCGTCGTGGAACTTGACGTTCTTCCGGATGGTGTAGACCCAGGTGGTCGGGGTGGGGTTCTCCCACTTCGCGGCGAGTCCCGGGGCGACGGAGAGGTCAGGATTCAGGCGCAGCAGCGGCTCGCAGATATTGGCCAGCACCTGGTTGTCCGAGTAGTCGAAGGCATAGGCGTAGTCCAGTGAGTAGGGCTCGGCATACAGCGACCACTTCAGGGTATCCAGCTCGCCTGCCGCGGCAGGGGTGGAGTCGGTCAGGTTCATGACAGGCTTTTCAACCATCGAGCCGCTGGCCGACCCGCAGCTGGCGAGCATCAGCATGCTGGCCGCGGCGGCGGTGAGTTTGAGTGCTTTGTTCTTCATTGAACCGTTGTTCCTAGCGTGCGTTCACTGGCTCTGGCAGGTCGGCTGCGCGGTAGACGCACTGGCCGTCGATCCAGGTGGAGCGCACCTGGCTCTTGTAGATCTGCTCGGCAGGGACCTCGAAGGGGTTCGGGAAGACGACCACCAGGTCTGCGGCGAAGCCCTCGGCAATATGGCCGGAGACCTCGTCCAGGTGGTTCACGTAGGCGGTGCCTGAGGTGTAGGCGGCCAGGATGGCCTTCAGGCTCAGGCACTGGGCTTCTCCGCCCAATGGCACGCTCTGGTTTTCAGGGGAGATGCGGTTCACGGCGATGTGCGAGCCTTCCAGCGGGTTGGCGCTGGAGACCGGCCAGTCGCTGCCTGCTGCCAGGCGGGCACCGGTGGCTGCGATCTCGCCGAAGGGGTACTGGCGGTCCTGGGCGCTGTGCGGCATGAACGGCAGGGTCAGCTCGTCGAGCTGGTCCTCGTGGCAGGCCCACAGCGGCTGCAGGTTGGCGGTGACGTCCAGTTCGACAAAGCGTGCAGCATCGGCCTGACTGACGATCTGCAGGTGGGCCAGGTGGTGGCGGTTGTCGCTCGGGCCGTTGGCGGCGCGGGCTGCTGCCACGGCGTCCAGCGCATCGCGCACAGCGCGGTCGCCCAGTGCGTGGAAGTGCACCTGGAAGCCTTCCTTGTCCAGCGCGGTGACATAGGTGGCCAGATCCTCGGCGGAGATGAAGGAGATGCCCTTGTTCTCGGTGGCGTGGCCGCACTTGTCGCGGTAGGGCTCGATCATCGCGGCGGTGAAGTTCTCGGCGATGCCGTCCACCATGATCTTCACGGTGCCCAGGCTGTAACGCTCTGGCATTTCCAGGGCGGCGGCCTGCTCGCGCAGGGCGATCATGCCCGGAATCTGCTCCAGGCCCTGGTCGCGCTTCCACCACTGGGCGCCGCGCACGCGCACCTTCAGGTTGCCTTCGGCCAGCGCGCGCTGGTAGACGGCTGCCAGCGAATCGGCGCCGTTGTACTCGTTGATCATGGCGTCCTGCCAGCCGGTGATGCCTTGGGCCAGCAGGTCGTCCTGGGCCTTGAGCAGGCCGGCGAGCGCGAAGTCTTCGGTCAGTTCCGGGGTGATGGCCTCGACCAGGCCCATGGCGCCTTCGTGCAGGGTGCCTGCCGGGCTGCCGTCTTCCAGGCGCTCGATGCGACCGTCGGCAGGGTCTGCGGTGGCCGCGGTGATGCCGGCGCGGCGCAGCGCCTCGGAGTTGGCCCACAGCGAGTGGTGGTCGCGGCTGGCCAGTGCCACCGGTCGGTCAGGAACCACCGCGTCGATCAGCGATGCCAGCGGCGCGCCGCCCGCGTAGTGGTCCATGGACCAGCCGCCGCCGACGATCCATTCAAGTTCTGGGTTGGCCGCTGCGTAGGCGGCGATGGTGTCGACGACTTCCTGCACGCTGTCCGCTTCGCTGAGGTTGCACTGCAGCAGCTCGGTGCCGCCGGAGACCGGGTGGATGTGCGAGTCCTGAAAGCCGGGTGCCAGCAGGGCGCCGTCCAGGTCGATGACCTCGGTGGCGTCGTTGATGAACGCTGCAGCCTGGGCTTCGTCGAGCACCGCGCTGATTTTCCCGTCGTTGACCAGCGCCACGTGATTGGCAAGCGGCTGGCCGGAACCGGTGAAGATGCTTCCATTGCGGAAGGCAACCTGGGCTGCAACAGACATGTGTGATCCTTCTCTCAAGAACGTGTTGGGTAAGACACTATTGGATGATCAACGTCTCTGTCAACGCTGTTGACAGAGACGTTGTTGCGAGGGAACCTTGGATGTCTGGTAATTCGATTTCCGGCGCTAAATTCGAGGTTGAAAGGAGCATGGACGCCCATGGCTGCAGCACTTGGCCGAACCAGAAAACCAGTTCTGGACCAGGAAGCCTTTATCCGCTCGGGGCTGCGCCTAGCCCAGGATCCCGTCACCGCACAGCTGACCTTTCGGGACATAGGCCGCGATCTGGGTGTTGATTCAACAGCGATCTACCGGCATTTCAGGACCAGGGAAGTTTTTGCCGCCGCCCTGCTGGACCGCATCCTGCAGGAGATCGCCGAACTGACCATCACCCCGATAGCACTCTGGGAGCAGCGGCTGCTTGAGTTCGCGGCCAACACCCTGCGGGTGTTCGCCAAGTACCCGGCGATCAGCGCCTGCGCCGGCACCATCACCACCCACGGGTCCGGAGAACTTGCCTGCATGGAATTGATGCTTGAATGCTTCGCGCAGGCAGGGCTCCAGGGCGGGGAACTCGTCCAGCACTATGCGGGCTTCGCCTCCTACATCATCTCCGCGTCTACGGGGCTTGCCCGAGAGACCATGGCGGAGCACACCGACGACTCTCCCGCGTGGTTCACGGGAACGCTGCGCGTAGACCCCTCGCGGCATCCGCTGTCCTCGGCCCTCCAGGAAGAAATCCTCGCCCTGGACAACGAGTCGCTGTTTTTGGCGGGGGCAGAGCAGATCATCCATGCGGCGGCCAAAAAATAGGCCATTGCCCCTGGCCGCACATGCGGCAAGGGACATTGGCCCGGGTCTTGCGCAGGGAACCGCTACTTGGCTCCCAGCTGCGCTCCCCATGGGAAGTACAGGAAGTTGATCGACAGCGATGGGCCGGTGACCTTATCCCCCATCCACAGGTAGTTCGGCGATTCATAGAGCGGAAGCCATGGGATCTGCTCATTGGTGATCTTCTGCGAGGTCAGCGACGTGGTGAAGCGCTCCTGCTGGTCCATGGTTTCCAGCGCCTTGTTGGTGTTGGCGTCGAAGTCCTTGTCCGACCAGTTGCCGTAGTTGGAGAAGTCATCGGTGCGCAGGATGGAGAACATTTCCAGCGGGTCGCCGATGGACAGGTACCAGCTGGTGAAGAACAGGTCGGTGCCCTTGCGGGACTCGGGATCCGAGAACAGCGCCGAGTAGGCGTTCGGGGTGACGGTGTTGATCTTCGCCTTCAAGCCAATCGATTCAGCAGCGGCGGCAGTGGCCTGGGCAACCACGGCGAAGTCATTGCCCATGGGGGCCGTGGTGATGGTGATCTCCTGGCCCTTCACCCCCTGCTCCTCGATGATCTTGGTGGCTGCTTCCAGGTCGTAGGGGTAGTCCTTCAGGTTTTCGAAGGCCGCCTTGGCGGTTGCCTCGTCGGCCTGACCCCAGACCGATTCATTGGTCAGCGAATTGGTCGGCTTGCCGTAGCCCATGGTGGCAGCCTGCGACAGGCCGTTGCGGTCGATGGCCATCAGCAGTGCCTTGCGCACCTCGGGCTTGCCCAGCGGGCCCTCAAGGTTCGAGACCACCAGCATCTGGGTGGCGGAGTTCGGGCCGAAGTACATCTGGCCGGAGCCCGAGCCCTTCAGCTCGTCGATGGCGTTGGCCGGCACCAGCCAGCTGCCGTCCACCTCACCGGACTTCATGGCATTCACGCGTGCCACCGGGTCGGTCATGATGACGAAGTCAAGCTCCTTGGCCTTGGCCATCAGGTCCTTGTCCCAGTACTTGTCGTAGCGGGTCAGCGAGATCTTTTCGCCGCTCTGCCACTTCTGAAGCTCGAACGGGCCGGTGCAGTTAACCCCGCCCTTGGCATTGCCGTAGTCCCGGCCCGCCTTCTTCAGCGTGGCCGCCGATTCCACGACGCCAGCAGCTCCGGACATCGACTCGGCAAAGAGCGCGTCGGGAATCTTGGTGGTCACCGTGACCTCGTTGGCCCCGGTCTTCTTGATGCTCTTCACGTTCTGGTAGACGGAGTACCAGAAGGAGCCCACCGCGGGGTCGATATGCCGGTTCATCGAGGCGACCACGTCGTCGGCGGTCATGGCGCTGCCGTCATGGAAGGTCACGCCGTCTCGGATGGTGAAGACCCAGGTGGTCGGGTTCGTGTTCTTCCACGCGGTGGCCAAGCCCGGGGAGACCGACAGGTCGGGATTCAGCCGCAGCAGCGATTCGCACACGTTGGACAGCACCTGGTTGTCCGCGTAGTCAAAGGCGTAGACATAGTCCAGGGACAGCGGCTCGGCATAGGCGGCCCAGGTGACCTTGTCGATCTGGCCGCTCGGAGCGGCTGTCTGGTCCGTGATCTCGTACTTGGGCCCGTCGGCCGACTTGGTTCCGCCGGCCGATCCGCCGCAGGCGGTCAGGGCCAATGCCGCGCAGGCTGCCACCGCTGCGGCTGCAAGCTTCTTCTTCATTCCGGTCTCCCTCAATGCGAGCTGTGACTCGAAGTGCACGTTCCCCACGAGGGGCGCCGGCTGAATTGTGACGCCCGTCTCTTCGAGTGTTTAGCTAAGAGACTAAGCAAAGGTCAATAATGATGTCAATGGTGTTGACAAGATTGCTGTCAAAGATGAATTGTAAGATGACCAAGAGGCACTCTTCGGCACCCCCGAACTTTAGGAAGCAGGCACCATGGCGACAAAGGCATCCACAAAGCGCAGCGCAAAAACCCCGCTTGACCGCGAAGCATATGTTGCCGCCGCACTGAAGCTGGCATCCCGGCAGACCACCACCAACCTGACGTTCCGCGAACTGGGAACTGCGATGGGCGTGGATCCCACGGCCATCTACCGCCATTTCCTCAACAAGGACTCACTGATGCAGGAGCTGCTGGACCGGGCTTTCAAGATGGCTCTGCAGCGGCTGCAGACGCCGGTCGAGCAGTGGGAGCAGTGCCTGGAAGAATTCGCAGTCCACACGCTGGACGTGTTCCTGGAGCACCCTGCCATCGCCGCCTCGGCGACGGTGCTGACCACCAGCGGCCAGGGCGAGCTGGACAGCATCGAGCTCATGCTCAGCTGCTTCGCGCAGTCCGGGCTGGAAGGCAGGGCCCTGGCCGAGCAGTACGCAATCTTCGGTTCCTACGTCCTTTCCGGCGCCGCCAGTCTGGCCATCAGCCATGTGGAAGCATCGGATCCGGAAGGTCGCGAATGGTTTAGCGGCCCGCTGTTGGCTGACCCGCGCAGCACCCCGCTGGTCAGCTCGCTGCGTAATGAAATCCTGGAGCTGGACCACCGCGAAATCTTCATCTCCGGCGCCCGGCAGATCATCCAGGCCGCCCGCGGCTAGCTGTCAGCCGAGCCCGTCCAGGCGGTACCCAATGCCTGAGGCGGTGGAAATAAACTCTGGCTTCGCCGGGTTGACCTCAATTTTCTTGCGCAGCTGCGAGATGTACAACCGCAGGTAGCCGCTGTCCATGGCGTGTTCGGTCCCCCAAATGGCCGTGAGCAGATCCTGCCTCGTCACCACCTTGCCGGCGTTGCGGATCAAGATTTCCAGCACCTGCCATTCAGTGGGCGTCAGCGAGATGCTCTTGAGCTTGTCGTCCTGGATCCGCGTCACAATGCGCGCCGCAAGATCCACCGTCACCGGCCCCAGCGTGACCACCGGGACGCTCTCATCGCTGCGGATGCGCCGGGTCAGCGCGCGCAGCCGGGCCAGCAACTCCTCGATGGAGAAGGGCTTGGTGATGTAGTCGTCGGCCCCCGCGTCCAGGGCTTTGACCTTTTCCGAGGGGCTGGTGCGCCCCGAAAGCACCAAGATCGGCGCCTGGGACCAGCCGCGGATCCCCTGGATGACTTCCACCCCATCCAACCCCGGCATGCCCAAGTCCAAGAGAAACAAATCCGGTTGGTGCTCGATGGCGGCGTTCAACGCGGCAGTGCCGTCTACGGCGGTGATGATGGTGTACTTCTTTGCGGTAAGCGTGATGCGCAGCGCGCGCAGGATCTGCTGGTCGTCGTCGGCGATGAGTATTTTCATGATTCCTCCTGCAGTTCTTCCGCCTCGAGGCCGCTGCACTGATTCCTCGGCAGGGAGACGACCATGGTCAAGCCGCCACCCGGAGTTTCCTCGGGAACCAGTGTTCCATGCATTGCCTCGACAAAGCCCCGCGCCAGCGCGAGCCCGAGGCCCAGCCCCGTCGAATTATCGGTGTCGCCCAACCGCTGGAAGGGCACGAAGACATCGTCGAGCCGTTCGGGCGGAATTCCTGGGCCATTGTCCACCACGCGGATCTCCAGGAAGTCCTTGAAGACGCTCGTGGTGATCAGCGTCGGCGAGCCTTCCGGCTGATGGCGCAGGGCGTTGGTCAGCAGGTTGACCACCACCCGCTGCAACAGCGCCGGGTCGCAGTCGATGTCATTCGCCTCATGTCCCAGATTCACCCGCACCAGCGCAGGCCCTGGATTCAGCTCGTCGAGGGCCCCAGCGATGACGCTGGCCGGATCGGTAGGCACGGTGACCAGGCTAATCACCCCCGCCTGCAGCCTGGTGACATCCAGCAGGTCGTTGACCAGCTCCGACAGCGAGCCAAGGCTTTGGCGGGCTGCATCGATCAGCTCGGCCCGGTCTTCCGCGGAGAGTTCATCGCCCACCTCCCTCAGCCCGCCGACCGCGGCCGTCGCCGCTGCCAGTGGACGGCGCAAATCATGGCTGAGCGCAGAGAGCAGGGCGCCGCGGATCTTATCCGAGGCGGCCAGCGGCTCCACCTGTTCCGCCGCCTGCTTCAGCCGTTCGCGATCCAGCGCCGACTCAAGCTGCGCAACGATCACCGACAGCAGCCGGCGTTCAGACCCGGACAAGTCCCTGCCCTCGATCTGCAGACTCGTGTCATCGGTCAGTGGAATCACGCTGGGAACCGCCGGCCCTTCCGAGCGGCCGCTGGAAGCGAGCACCCTGTCTCCGGCGAGCACCTGCACACGGTCCAGGCCGAAGACTTCTCTGGTTTGCTCCACCAGCGCACTGACCGGGTCCTCGCGCTCCAGCACTGTATTGGCGACCATCTGGATCAGCTCGGATTCGGCGCTTGAACGCCGCGCCTGCCGCGAACGCCTGGCCGAACGGTCAACTACCACGCTGACCACGATGGCCACCAGCACGTAGAGCATCAGCGCCAGCGCATGCAGCGGCTCGGCGATGGTGATCGTATACAGCGGCGAGACGAAGAAATAGTCAAGGGTCAGCCCGGAGAGCACCGCGGCGAAGATCGCCGGCCAGAACCCGCCGACCAGGGCCACCAGCACCACCAGCAGCTGATAGGAGAGCACGTCGCTGGTGATCGACTCGGCGCTGCGGAAAATCGACAGCACCCAGGTCAGCAGCGGGCCGGCAAGCAGGGCAAAGATGAACCCCGCCAGCTGGCGCTTGAGCGACAGCGCACCGCCCAGCGGCGGCAGGGTGAACCTGCCACCGGCGGCGGCATGCGTCACGATGTGTACGTCCAGGTCACCCGACTCGCGGATCACCGTGGCGCCGATGCCGGGCCCGCTCAGCGCCGCGGCGATGCGTCCGCGGCGGCTCACGCCGATGATCAGCTGGGTGGCATTCAGGGACTTGGCGAATTCGACCAGCGCCTGCGGAATGTCATCCCCGACGATCTGGTGGAAGGTGCCGCCCAGCTTCTGCACCAGGGCGCGCTGCTGGGCCAGGACCCCAGGATTCAGCGGCTCCAGCCCGTCCTGCCCTGCCACGTGCACAGCAAACAGCTCTCCGCCTGCGGAGCGGGCCGCCACCCGGGCGCCCCGGCGCAGCAGCGTTTCACCCTCGGGGCCACCCGGGAGAGCGACGACCACGCGCTCGCGGGCCTCCCACTTGGCATCGATGCGGTGCTCGCTGCGATAGGCCAGCAGCGCCTGGTCCACCTCGTCGGCCAACCAGAGCAACGCCAGTTCGCGCAGGGCAGTAAGGTTTCCCAGCCGGAAGTAGTTGGACAGGGCCGCGTCGATGCGCTCGGCCGGATACACCACTCCGCCGGCCAGCCTGTCGCGCAGCGCCTGGGGCGCCAGGTCGATAACCTCGATCTGATCGGCCCGGCGCAGGAAGCTGTCCGGCAGCGTCTCGCGCTGCGGCACCCCGGTGATCTTCTCCACCACGTCGTTCAGCGATTCAATGTGCTGAATATTCACCGTGGTGATCACGTCGATGCCAGCCTCCAGCAGCTCATCCACGTCCTGCCAGCGTTTTTCATTGCGCGAGCCGCGCACATTGGTATGCGCCAGCTCGTCAACCAACGCGATCTGCGGGTGCACGGCGAGCACCGCATCGATATCCATTTCTTCCAACGCCACACCCTGGTAGTCAACCAGCTGACGGGGAATGACGGGGATCCGCCCCACGCGGCCGGCGGTGCCTGCCCGACCATGGGTCTCGACCAAACCGATCCTTACGTCCTGCCCGTCCGCGATGAGGCGCTGCCCCTCTTCGAGCATTGCGTAGGTCTTGCCTACGCCAGGGGCCGCCCCGAGCAGCACCCTGAGTCGACCCCTTGCGCCCATCTCTTATCCTCGCTGTAACTGATCCAGCGCAAGATTCAGTTCAAGCACCTGGACCACCGGCTCGCCGAGAAAACCTAGGTCGGGAGCTTTGGTGTACTTTTCCACCAATGCTCGAACCTTAGCAATATCAAGCCCGCGGGCCGCGGCAACACGCTCCTGCTGAATCTGTGCATACTGCACGCTGATCTGGGGATCTAGGCCGGAGGCGGAAGCGGTCACGGCATCGGCCGGCACCTGGGCTTCAGGCACCTTGTTGAATTCGGCAATGCTCTTCTTCCGCTGCGCAATTTGTTCGATGAGTTCCGGGTTCTGCGGTCCCAGGTTGCTTCCCGAGGAGGCGGCGCCGTCGTAGCCTTCGCCGGCGGCGGAAGGCCGGGTCTGGAAGTACTGCGGCAGCGGGTTGCCCAATTTGTCGGTGAAGGCCTGCCCGATCAGCGCCGAGCCGACGGTTGTTGACTGCTCGTTGGTGATCAGTGAACCGTTGGCCTGGGCCGGCAGGAGCAGCTGTCCGAGGCCGGTGACCAGCGTCGTGTATCCCAGGCCGAGCACCAGGGTCAGCACCGCGACGGCACGCACCGCGGCGAGGGCCGTGCGGCTGGAGGAACTGCTGAAGAATTTCATGGTGTTTCCTTGAGTTTCAGGCGGGTTAGAATCCGGGGATGAAGCGGATCAGCTGGTCGATCAGCCAGATGCCGATGAACGGGGTGACGATGCCGCCCAGACCGTAGATCATGATGTTGCGGCCCAAGGTCTTGGCTGCATTCATCGGCCGGTATTTCACTCCGCGCAGCGCCAGCGGCACCAGGAAGACGATGACTATCGCGTTGAAGATCACCGCAGAGAGCACCGCAGAGGCCGGCGAATGCAGTCCCATAATGTTCAGCGCCTGCAGCCCCGGCAGGGCGCCGACGAAGATCGCCGGGATGATCGCGAAGTACTTGGCAATGTCATTGGCGATGGAGAAGGTGGTCAGCGCGCCGCGGGTGATCAGCAGCTGTTTGCCGATGGCGACGATGTCGATGAGCTTGGTCGGATCCGAATCCAGGTCCACCATGTTCCCCGCCTCCTTGGCCGCCGAGGTGCCGGTGTTCATGGCCACGCCCACGTCGGCCTGGGCCAGGGCCGGGGCGTCGTTGGTGCCGTCTCCCGTCATCGCCACCAGCGCCCCTCCCTCCTGCTCGCGGCGGATGTAGTGAAGCTTCTGCTCCGGGGTCGCCTCGGCCAGGTAGTCATCCACCCCGGCTTCTGCGGCGATGGCAGCGGCCGTCAGCGGGTTGTCTCCGGTGACCATGACGGTGCGGATGCCCATGGCGCGCAGCTGCTCGAAGCGCTGCGGCAGGCCCTCCTTGACGATGTCCTTCAGGTGGATCACCCCGAGGATTTCACCGCGGCCCGAGGCCTGCTTGCTGGCCACCACCAGCGGGGTGCCGCCGGAGACCGAGATATGGGTGGCGATCTCATCCAGTTCGGCGGCCTGCACCGCGGCCACCTGCCCGCCGTCCTCCTGCAGCCAGGCGATGATCGCCGAGGATGCACCCTTGCGGATGCTGGTGCCGTCCGCCAGGTCCAGCCCCGACATGCGGGTCTGGGCGGAGAACGGGACCACCTTGCTGTGTGCGTCGGGCTTGACGTCGACGCCCAGCTCATGGCCTAGGTCCACAATCGATGTGCCCTCCGGGGTGGGGTCCGCCAGCGAGCTGTACACCGCCGCCTGCAGCATCGTCTCCCTGCGCACCCCGGTCAGCTCCGCGAAGGCGCTGGCACGGCGGTTGCCGTAGGTGATGGTGCCGGTCTTATCCAGCAGCAGCGTGGTCACGTCTCCCGCCGCCTCCACCGCGCGCCCCGACATGGCCAGCACATTGCGCTGCACCAGCCGGTCCATGCCGGCGATGCCGATGGCGCTGAGCAGCGCGCCGATGGTGGTGGGTATCAGGCAGACCAGCAGCGCGATGAGCACCGTGAGGCTGGCAGGGCTCGCCGGGTAGGAGGCGATCGGGTTCAGCGTGAGCACCACCGCGACGAACACGATGGACAGCGAGGAGAGCAGGATGTTCAGCGCAATCTCATTGGGGGTGCGCGCCCGCGAGGCGCCCTCGACCAGGGCGATCATCCGATCCACGAAGGTCTCGCCGGGGCGGGAGGTAATCTTCACGAGAATGCGGTCGGAAAGCACCCGGGTGCCGCCGGTGACCGCCGAGCGGTCGCCGCCTGCCTCGCGGACCACCGGCGCCGATTCTCCGGTGATCGCCGACTCGTCCACGCTGGCGATGCCCCAGATGACATCCCCGTCGCCGGGGATCAGCTGCCCCGCGCTCACCACCACCGTGTCGCCCAGCTTCAGGTCGGCCGAGGATACTTCGCGCAACTGCACGGTCAGCGCCCCCGGGTCCTGCAGCTGGTCATAGTCTTCCGGGATGAAGGCTGGGGTGCTGGTGCGGGTCTTGCGCAGGGTTTCGGCCTGCGCCTTGCCGCGGCCCTCGGCGATGGACTCCGCCAGGTTGGCGAAGAGCACTGTCAGCCAGAGCCAGATGGCCACCGCCGCGGTGAAGGAGACGGGCACCTGTGTGCCGCCGGAAGCCTGCGGCCCGCCGATGAACGGCTCTGCCGCGGCGATCGCGCTGGTCAGGCAGGCGCCGATCCAGACCAGGAACATCACCGGGTTGTGCCACTGCAGCCGCGGATCCAGCTTCTTGAACATGCCGGGCAGCGCCGTGCGGATCTGCTCCCAGGACATTAGCTTTGAGCGGTGCGAGGCCGGCTGCGGGGTGCTCGCTTCCTGGGGCTGCGCCGGTTTAACTTGGGTGGTAGACATGATGCTTACATCAGCCCTTCTGCGATGGGTGCAAGTGCCAGCACGGGGAAGAACACCAGTGCGGTGACAAGGACCGCGGTTCCGGCGGTCAGTGAGATGAATAGGGGTCGGTGGGTGGGCAGCGTGCCGGCAGTGGCCGGGATCTTGTCCTGGGCCGCAAAGGATCCGGCAAGGGCCAGCACCAGTGCGATCGGGATGAATCTGCCCAGCAGCATGGCCACGGCGATCGAGGCGGTGAGCCATGGGGTGGAGGCGTCCAGCCCGGCGAAGGCCGAGCCGTTGTTGTTCGCTCCCGAAGCGAAGGCGTAGAGCACCTCCGAAAGTCCGTGGGACCCGGTGTTAGCCAGCGATTCGTTGACGATGCTGCCCTTCAGCGCAGGCACGCCGAAGCTCAGCGCTACGCCGGCGAGTACCAGCAGCGGCATGACCAGGATGTAGAGGCTTGCCAACTTCATCTGGCTCGGGCCGATCTTCTTGCCCAGATATTCGGGGGTGCGCCCCACGAGCAGGCCCGCCAAAAACACCGCGATGACCGCGATGACCAGCATGCCGTAGAGCCCCGAGCCCACGCCGCCCGGGGCGATCTCGCCCAGCAGCATGTTCAGCATCTGCATCATGCCTCCCAGCGAGGTGTAGGAGTCGTGCATCGAGTTCACCGCGCCGGTGGAGGTCAGCGTGGTGGTGGCTGCGAAGATCACCGACTGCACCAGGCCGAAGCGGGTCTCCTTGCCCTCCATCGCCGCCCCAGCAAGTCCCGGTGCGCCGCCGTGGCCGGAGAATTCAAAGGCAGCCAGCGCCGCCATCGATCCGAGGTACAACACCGCCATGGTGACCAGGATTGCGTAGCCCTGCCGCTTGTCGCCCACCATGGTGCCGAAGGTGCGCGGCAGCGAGAAGGGAATCAGCAGGATCAGGAAGCATTCGAACAGGCTGGTCCACCCGGTGGGGTTCTCGAAGGGATGCGAGGAGTTCGCGTTGTAGAAGCCGCCGCCGTTGGTGCCCAGCTCCTTGATGACTTCCTGCGATGCCACCGGCCCGCCCGGGATCAGTTGCTGTGCGCCGGTCAGCGTGTGCACCTGGGTGAAGCCGTTGAAGTTCTGCACCACACCGGCGGTGATCAGCACCAGTGCGCCGAGGATGGAGATCGGCAGCAGGATGCGCAGCGATCCCCTGATCAGGTCCACCCAGAAGTTTCCGATGACCCCGCTCCTGCGGTAGGCCAGGCCGCGGATCAGCGCCACGGCCACGGCCATGCCGGTGGCTGCGGAAACGAAGTTCTGCACCGTCAGCCCCGCAAGCTGCACCGAGTAGGACAGGGTCTCCCCCGAGTAGGCCTGCCAGTTGGTATTGGCGACAAAGGAAGCGGCGGTGTTGAAGGCGATGGCAGGTTCGACGTTGCCGCCGCCCTGCGAATAGGGCAGCCACTGCTGCACGCGCTGCAGCAGGTACAACAGCAGCAGTCCTGCCAGGGAGAAATACAGCACGGCGCGCAGGTACGCGCGCCAGGACTGCTGCTTCGCCGGGTCGACGCCCATGACCGCATAGGCCCAGCGTTCCACCTTCAAGTTCTTCGCTGAGCTGTAGACCCATGCCATGTAATCGCCCATGGGCCGGTACAGCAGCCCCAGCAGCAGGGTGAGCGTAGCGATGCTCGCAGCAAGAGAAGCCCACAGCATTAGAATCGCTCCGGCTTCACGAGTGCGATGAACAGGTAGACCACGGCGGCGGTTCCGAGCACGGCTGCCACGACATCGAAGACGATCACAGCTTCTGCACCGCCTTCGCCACCAGGGCCACGGAAGCGAACAACAGAATCGCTCCCAGCACATAGACAATGTCAAGCAAAACAGAACCTCTATCGATGCGAATCAATCGGCCGCGGCGATCGCGGCCCAACGCTCACTGCGAGCGTCAGCATCTATCTAGCGCCCTGCGGCGATGGGCAGCCAAGCATCCTAACGGAACGCATACGGCCCGATGCGGCGGAGCCGGGCAATCCTCGTACAGCGTCCTAACGGTTTCTTAACAACGCACAGCCCCGCCGCAGGTACTCCCGCAGCGAGGCTGTTCTCCGTCATCAACCGGTGTTTTACCGCTGAGACACGATGGCCGCGACGGTGCCGCCGCCCTCTGGCCCCTGGTGGAATGCCGCGTTGGAGATGTACATGATCGTGTCCTGCATGAACACCGAGTAGGCCCCGGCCACCGCTGCCTTCAGCTCGTTGAAGTAGGCGGGGTTCTGCCCCTGGTGCACCTGGCGGCGCCCGCGCAGCCTGCCCTCGATGGGCGTTCCGACCTTGACATACAGGGCCTTGACCCGCGCCCGCTGCGCAGGGCTGAGGATTGCCCCGTCCGCAATGTCCATGCCCGCCGAGCGCAGCGCCCGGTGCAGGGCGGTGATATCCAGCAGGTCGTGCATCACCGCATGTCCCACCCGCAGGCTTCCGCCGGCCGCGGCGCTGTTGCCCAGCAGCACCACCTGCGAGCGCTCGTTTTCGTTGCCGGCGGAGCAGGAGGCCACCGGCGAGTACAGCGACCCGTCAAAGCCGATCGCCGATTCATCGGGCATGGCGATGGCCCCGGTGGCCACGGCGATGCCCAGCGCGGCCCCTCCGGTGGTCTGCGCGGTGGCGTGGGCACGGTCGAAGGGCTCGATGCGCACCCCGCGCGCCGCGGCTTCTTGGATGTCGGCTGCCGAAACCCCGCGGTTCTTGGTCAGCACGTACTCGGCATCTTCCGGGGCGATGCCGGCCTGCTGCGCCGCGCGGTGCACGGTAGCTGCCACCTGCTCGACAGTCTGCCTGCGGCCCACCCATTCAGGCAGGATCGGATCCGACAGGGCGGTGCCGAGCACCAGCCGGGACTCGCCTACCGGCCCCTCCCAGGGGCTGCGGGTGTACACGGCAAGGTGCGGGCTCAGGATTCCCACTCCCCCGCTGGAGAGCACAAAGGGAATCTGCGCCACGTGCTCTTCGGGCAGCTTGGCGGCCCCAGTGAGCAGGCGGCGCACCGCGTCCATGGCGTTGCCCCGGCTGTTTTCTCCCGGGGTGTTGCCCTCGACCTTTCCGGTCACCGCGACGATCTGCGCAGGATCGATCACGCCGTCGCTGATCAGCTGGGAGAGCACGGTGGTATCGGATTCGTGTTCCAGCGGTGCGGTAAAGATGTCGATGGCAGTCGGCTGGCCTGCAGGGGTAACGTCGCTCACAAGCACCAATGGTATGCCAAAAAGAGTGCCGAGGTTCGTCCGAACTTGGCATCCACCAAGAACGGCGGCGCGTGAGTGGCCTCTGCGATACCTTGAAACTCCATCACCGGTCAACGAAGAGGCACACTGAAGCATGGCCCACCGCTCACGCAGCAACCGAAAGCTTCCGATTCGCCGTCGACGCCGCGGCAGCGGATTCCGCTACCTCGATTCCCAGCAAACTGTCGAAGACCCCGCCACGCTCCAGCGCATCAAGGAGCTGTCGATCCCGCCTGCGTGGAGGGAGGTTGAAATTTCGCGCAGTCCACGCGCCAAGGTCCAGGCACGGGGCGTCGATGCGGCCGGCCGAACCCAGACGATCTACCACCCTGCATTTCGTGCACGCCGGGAGCGGGAGAAATTCGACAAGCTCGTGGAATTCGGGCGGGCCTTGCCCCAGCTGCGCAAGCAGGTGCAGCGCGACCTTCGGCGCAGGCACGACGATCGAGAATGGGTCACCGCCTGCTTAGTGCTGCTGCTTGACGAACACCTGTTACGGGTCGGTTCCCCCGCCTACGCCAGGAAACACCAGTCCTTTGGCGCCAGCACGCTGCGCCGCAAACACGTCCGCACCGAAGGCGAGCACGTCGTGCTCGCATTTGGCGGCAAGAGCGGGCAGCAGCACCGCATTAAGGTAGTCGACAAACAGGTAGCGCGCGTGCTTCTTGAGCTGTGCAGGCGGCCAGGCTACGAACTCTTCTCGTATCTTGATGCGGATTCTCATTCCCGCCTGCTGCAGCCGCAGCAGGTGAACGCGTACCTGTCCCACCACATGGGAGAGGGGTTCACCGCCAAAGATTTCCGCACCTGGGGCGGGACTCTTGCAGGATTCACTGCATTGCTCGATGCCCCTGCCAAAACCGAGGCGGGCGCGCTGAAACAGCTCCTTCTCGAAGCCGCAAGCCAGCAGCTGGGGAACACCGCAGCCATTGCTCAGTCGTCGTATGTCGATCCTCGGGTGATCGAGTTGGCCGGCGAGGCCGATCGACTAGCCATTCTGCGCCACTCGCGCGCACATTTCAAAACCCGCCCCCACATGGACGCCAATCACCAGGCTCTCGTTTCGTTTCTGCGCAAAACCCCAGCGGACCAGAACTAGTCGCCGTCGCCGTCATCAAGATGGATCACGCTGGCGACATAGGCGCTTTCCACATCGGCGCCGGTGATTTCCGCAGCCGACCCCTCGTCCAGGACAGCCTTCAGCTCCGGCACGGTAGCCATATATGCGTCGTCATCGCTGACGTAGCGAATCTCAACATCGATGTCCATGCACCGATTATGGGCGCCGCAAGGCACCGGGGCAAGGACAGAGCCGTCCTTCTCCTGCGCCAGCGGCAGTCCAACTCTGCCCACGGCATCACCTGGCCCCGAACTGTCCGGTGCTGTGCCTACACTGGCAGCAACGCTCTAAACTTCGTCCGCTGCTCACACTGGGGGAACCATGCCACGGTGCTATCCGCAAGATCCGGAATTCACGGAGAAGACCTCGGCTGAGAAAGCCGTCTGGGACCAGCTGAACAAGGACCTGCCGGACGAGGTCCTGCTTTTCCATTCGGTGCAGCTGCGCAACCACACGGCAGAACATGAGATCGACATCCTGGTGCTGTGGCCTCGGGTGGGCATTGCGGTGATCGAGGTCAAGGGCGGGCTGGTCAGCATCTGCGAGGGCACCTGGTACCAGTCGGACGCCAAGGGCAAACACAAGCTCAAGCAGAGCCCTATGGCCCAGGTTCAAAGCGCCGCCCATGCGCTCAAGGAACAGCTCAAGGACTTGATGGGCACCCCGATCACCAGCCGCATGGCCCATGTGATCGCCCTGCCCTATACCCACTGGCCGGAAGACTACACCTCGGTGGGCATCCCCCGCGAGCTGATCATCGACCGCTCGGAAATGGACAGCATCGCGCAGCCGCTGCGGGCGGCAATAGAAGAGCAGGGCGGAGGGATGAGCGGGCTGAGCCCCGAGTTCGCGCAGCGCATGGTCAAGCACCTGTCCTCCGACACCGGCCTGCTGGGCTCGGACCCGGCGGAAGTCTCCTATGCCCAGGCGCTGTCCAACGAGGATTCGCAGGAGGCCCTGACCACCCGGCAGTCGATCCTGCTGACCAGCACCCGCTCGCTGCCGCGCGTGCGCTTCATCGGCGGGGCAGGCAGCGGCAAAACCTGGATGGCGCTGGAGCTGGCAAAGCAGCTGTGCCGGCAGGGCCAGCGCGTGGGGCTGTTCTGCTACAACAAGGGGCTCGGGCACTACCTGGCGGCTGAAACGAGCACTTGGCGGCACAACAAGCCGGTGCACACCGGGGAATTCCACGAGTACGCCCGCAGCCTGGGGGTGCCCGACGGCTCGGGCCAGGAATACTTCGACTCGGTCATGCCGCAGAAGCTGCGGGAGATCGGGCTTCAGCTGCCGATCGAGCAGAAGCTGGATGCGATCATCGTCGACGAGGCCCAGGATTTCGCCCCCAGCTGGTGGGAGGCGCTGCTTGCCTGCGCCAAGGACCCGCTGGCAGGGCAGGTGCATGCCTTCATGGACAGCCGGCAGGACGTGTACCGCCGCTGGGACGGCTCAAAAATCGGGCACAGCTTCGGCGGCGCCTCCGAACCGCTGGTCCCGATCCACGTGGACGACAACCTGCGCAATACCCGGCGCATCGCCGAGACCTTCAAGAAGCTGATCGGAGATCACAGCAAGCTGCGCGGAGGCGACGGGATCCCGGTGCGCTATGTCCGCTGCGCGACGCAGGACGCGGTGGACACCGCCTCGGACTGCGTCGACGCGCTGATCGCCGAGGGATGGGCGAATAACCAGATTGCCCTGCTCACCACCAACCGGCGCCACCCGGTGCACCAGGACCACTTCGAGGCCGGCACCATCGACAGCGAGTACTGGCCCGCATTCCACCGCCGCGAGGAGGAATTCTACGGGCACGTGCTGGGGTTCAAGGGGCTGGAGCGCAGCGTCGTCATCCTGTGCGTGAACGGGTTCAAACAGATGGAACGCGCCGCCGAAATGCTCTACGTCGGCTTTTCCCGCGCCCGCAGCCTGCTCGTGGTCGTCGGCGACGAGCAGCTGCTGGACCAGGGGTGCGGCAGCGAGCTGCACTCGGCCCTGCACAACTCCCAGCCCTGGCAGCCGAGCTAGTAGTTCATCCCCCGGGAGGCCACATCCCAGCGCTCCACGGTGTCATCCGGGTGGACGGCGAGCACCGAGTCCACCAGGTTCACCGCAATGCACACGTGGTTCGGAATCACGCGCAGCACCGTGCCGTGGGCCGGCAATTCCCGGTTCTCGGGCCACTGCACCGTCGCATGGTGCTCCGACAGGGCGGTGATCCGCGCTTCGGGGCATTCAACGACGCGCCCAAATCCGCTGGCCCAGGCAGGGCGGTCCGCGCCCAGGACCTTGCTTCCGGCATCCACCACGATGCGGCGCGGGATCTGCCCGTCTCCCTCATGCCGGCTGACCACGGTGGTGGCAACGCTCAACGCAATGTCTTCCCATTTGGTCCGCCCCAACTCGTACTGCTGGGCATCGCCGAAGACGTAGACGCCCGGGCGCACCTCGGTGAGCACCGAGCTGTCGGAGAGCTCTGCGGTCGGGGTGGAGCCGCCGCTGATCCGCTTGATGTTGTGACCCGCTTCGCGCAGCAGGCAGGCGGCCTCGGCCAGGGCCTTGTGCTCGTCGTTGATGGCGCTGTCCATGGCTTCCGGCGCGTAGCTGTGGCCGGGGAAGGTAAAGACGCCGTGCACGCGCAGCCCCAGGTCCCGGGCGGCGCCGGCAATCTCTACGGCCTGCGCCGGCGAGACGCCGCTGCGGTGGTGGCCGCTGTCGATCTCAATCATGAGCTTGACCTTGGCGGCCTTCTCCCCCAGCATTTTTGCGGCCTGCTGCACAGCGGCCACCGAGTCGGTGCCAATGCTCAGCTTGGCCCGCTTCATCAGCTCGATGATGCGCGCGGCGGAAGACTCGTTGATCCACAGCGGGTAGGCGATGAAGATCTTCGGCACCCCGTGCAGTGCAAAGCTCAGCGCTTCGCCAACCGTCGCGACGGTCAGTCCAGAGGCGCCGGCATCGAGCTGGCGCTGGGCGACCTCGTGCATCTTGTGGGTTTTGGAATGCGGGCGCAGCTTCAGTCCCTGGCCGGCAACCCGCTGGGCAACACGGGCGATATTCTTCTCCAGCTTTGCTACGTCAATCAAGATTTCAGGCGTATTGATGCCTGCAGGAATAGTGCCCACTGCTACCTTTTCATCGCTTAGTTGCGCCCCTCGGCGCACAACGTTTCCGCCTGACAGACTACAGCAGGAAGATTTCTTATTCCTGAACCCAGCTATCGGATCATCACGCCGGGACTGGTGCGCAGCTTGGTGGACAGCTCATGCGCGTGGTGCAACAGCAGCCGTCCCAGTTCCTTGCGGCGCGCTGCCTGGAAGCGGGATTCGATCCCGGTCAGGCTCAATGCCCAGGCCGGCTGGCCCGAGGCGTCGAACACCGCGGCGCCCATCCCCCAGCTGCCCTCGACGATCAGCCCGGGGTTGACCGAGTAGCCCAGCGTCCTGGTCTCGGCGACCTTGGCGCGCAGCGCCTTGGCGGCATGGGCCGCACCGTACTCGGGAACCAGGTTGCTGTTCTTCAAGTAGGCTTCCACCTCGGCTTCGGGCAGGAACGCGAGGATCGCAATTCCCGCCGAGGCGACTCCCAAGGGGAAGCGGCGTCCTTCATAGAGAACGAAGGAGCGCACGGGGAATGCCCCGTCCTGGCGCACCAGGCAGACAGTTTCATCGCCGCGCCGGGCAGACAGGAAGGCGCTTTCGCCGGTGGCATCGGCCAAGGCAGCCACATGTTCGCGGGCAAGTTCGCTGATGTCATAGCGTTCGGCGGCGACGGCGCCCATGAGATACAGCTCCGGTCCCAGCATCCACACGCCGCTTTCCTGGTCGTGGTCGCAGAAGCCTTCGGCCACCAACGCAGTGAGCAGCCGGTGCACCGTCGGCCGCGCCAGAGAAGTTTTGCGGGCCGCCTGGGTGGTGGTGATGCCCTGCGGCATGGAGGTGCTAACCGCGCGCAGCACTGCTGCGAGACGGCCGACCACTTGGGCTCCAGCGGGAGTTGAACTCATGACCACATTATGGACGAATCTTCGGTCCTGCCGGTAGCAAAAGTCCTAGGCGAAGCCGAACTGTTGCCTGCTACGCACCGCGGTGTAACAATAAAGGCACGCTGTTTTTGGGCGAAGCCCGGTGCTCGTTACACCGGACCTCGCTGGCCGCTAAGCTAACCAAACGGCAGCAGCTCAATAATGAGCCTGATAAGGGCCACGATAAGCCGGGCGATGTCTAGCATCAGCCCGGCTTTCGTGCCCCTAGGCTTGTTTTCACAAGCTTTCCGGCACTTCTTGTGCTTCCTAGCCATGGCAGCCACCTCGCTTTCTGCCCGTGAGAACGAGCCCGCGAACCGTGAATATCCGCAAAATTGCATGATTCACGGTCCACGTGCCCGCTGCGGCCCAAGGGACAGAATGACCAGCAGCGAACCGCTGATACTTCAAAGACTATGAGTGCTGCCGGAGCATCGGGTTAAGTTCCCTGCCAATCGTGGACGGCACTGGTTCAGCGCGGCAGTTCTTGGGATACTGCGGAATATGGCCACAGAATTCCAGTTGGCGATCGACTGCGCAGATCCACAGGCAATGGTCCGGTTCTGGGCTCCTGCCCTTGGCTATATCCCCGAACCTCCTCCCGCGGGGCACGAGTCATGGCGCAGCTATTGGCAGGCCGCAGGGGTTCCCGAAGAAGAGCTTCCCGAAGGGGCGGGCGATGTCCCCGAATCAATCATCGACCCCGAGGGCAAAAAGCCGCGGATCTGGTTTCAGCAGGTCCCCGAAGGCAAGAGGGTCAAGAACCGCTGGCATTTCGACCTCAAGGTGTCCGGCGGCATCAAGGTCCCCTTGGCCGAACGCAAGAAGCTGATAGGACAGGCAGTGGAACGATATGCGGCCGCCGGCGCGCAGATCATTCGGGTCAACGACCTGCCTGAAATGAACCATTACGCCGTAGCGATGAGCGATCCCGAAGGCAATGAATTCGACGTAGTCTAGGGCTTTCTGCGACTATCCATATTATGGACAATTTGAGCGATCTTCCCCATCATCTGAGCAATCGACGAAGAATCCAATGACAACTATTGATTGCTTACTTGCGACTACGTAGTTTTGAAGGTAATCAGAACTGCTCTCCACATAGTGGACGCATGGAGGAAATGATGTCAACGAAGTATCGCGAAGACGCGGCTGCGGAACTGGCAGCCGTCGTCAAGGACGGGATGACCATCGCCGTGGGCGGCTTTGGCCTGTCGGGCAACCCCAATCGGCTGATCACAGCGCTGCGCGATTCTGGCGCAAAGAACCTGACGGTGGTCTCCAACAACATGGGCGTCGACGGCAAGGGCCTTGGCGTACTGATCGAGAACAAGCAGGTGTCAAAGGTCATCGCCTCCTATGTGGGCGAGAACAAGCTCTTCGCCCAGCAGTTCCTCAGCGGAGACCTTGAAGTCGAATTCTGCCCGCAGGGCACTCTGGCCGAGCGGCTGCGCGCCGGCGGCGTCGGAATTCCCGCGTTCTTCACCCCGACCGGCGTGGGCACCCCGGTCGCAGAGGGCAAGGAAGTCATGGAGTTCAACGGCCGCCCTGCCATTTTGGAACGCGGCATCTTTGCAGACATCGCGCTGGTCCGCGCCTACCAGGCGGACGCGGAAGGCAACCTGCGCTACCGGATGACCTCGAAGAATTTCAACCCGCTGGCAGCAATGTCAGGCCGGCACACCTTCGCCGAAGCCGAGCACATCCTCGACGACTATCTGGATCCGTCGCTGGTGGAAACGCCGGGCATCTTCGTGCAGACCCTCGTGCAGGCCGATGAAACCAAGTACATCGAACAGCGCACAGTTCGAACCAAGCAGGAGGGCTAGCGATGTGGACCCGCGATGAAATGGCTGCAATCGCCGCCAGCGAATTGGTCGACGGCCAGTATGTGAACCTGGGCATCGGCATCCCCACCATGGTGGCCAACAACCTGCCCGAAGGAGTCTCCGTCAAGCTGCAAAGCGAGAACGGGCTGCTGGGCATGGGCCCCTTTCCCTATGAGGGCGAAGAAGACGCCGACTTGATCAACGCCGGCAAGCAGACGGTGACGGTCCTTCCCGGCGGCAGCTTCTTCGACTCGGCCACCAGCTTCGGCATGATCCGCGGCGGGCACGTGCAGACAGCCATCCTCGGCGCCCTGCAGGTCGCCGCCAACGGCGACCTGGCCAACTGGACCATCCCGGGCAAGCTGGTCAAGGGCATGGGCGGAGCCATGGATCTTGTGGCCGGAACCCCTCGGGTCATCGTGCTCACCGACCATGTGGCCAAGGACGGCACCAGCAAAATCGTCGAGCAGTGCGACCTGCCGCTGACGGGAGTCGGGGTAGTCAACCGCATCATTACCGACCGCGCGGTCTTCGACATCGACGACGGCCAGCTCATCCTGCGGGCCATGGCCCCGGGAGAAGACGTAGACAGCATTAAAGCAATCACCGCGGCGGAATTCGCCGTGGACATCCAGGAGGACCAAGCAGTATGACCGCTAAAATCGTGGGCTACGCCCGCACCCCGTTCATGAAGTTCAACGGGGCGTTCGCCTCGGTGCCGGGTACCGAACTCGGAGCCCATGCCGCCAAGGCCGCCCTGGAACGCGCCGGAGTCGACGCCGGCGAGGTCCAGCAGGTCATTGCCGGCCAGGTGCTGCAGGGCGGCGCGGGCCAGAACCCTGCACGCCAGTCAGCGGTGGGAGCCGGCGTTCCGCTGAGCGTCCCCTCCATCGCCGTCAACGCCGTCTGCCTCTCCGGCGCCGAAGCGGTAGTCGCCGCGGCCCGGCTGATCAACGCCGGCGAAGCGGACGTGGTGCTTGCCATCGGCCAGGAGTCCATGTCGCTGGCCCCGCATGTGCAGCGCGCCCGCGCCGGCACCAAGTACGGTGCGATCGAGCTGATCGACACCCTGGAATACGACGGTCTGACCGACGCCGCCGAAAAACGTTCCATGGGTGCCTCCACCGAGGAGCACAATGCAGTCTTGAAGCTGACCCGCGAAGCGCAGGACGCCGTCTCCGCCGCCTCGCACCAGCGGGCGGCCGCCTCCCGCGAATTCCTCGCAGGCGAAATCGCGCCGTTCACCATCTCCACCCGCAAGGGCGAGACCGTGTATTCACAGGATGACGGAGTCCGCGAAACCACCACCGTCGAGTCCTTGGGCGGCCTGCGTCCGGCCTTCGCCAAAGACGGCACCATCACCGCAGGCAACTCCTCGCAGATCACCGACGGCGCGGCCGCGGTGGTGCTCGCCAGCGATGTTGCCATCGAGCGCCTGGGCCTGAAGCCGATGGCCGAGGTTGTATCCCACGCCTTCGTCGCCGGCCCGGACCGCACGCTGCACGAGCAGCCCTCCAACGCCATCAAAGCCGCCCTAGCCAAGGCCGGCGCCAGCGCAGATGAGCTGAAGGTTGTGGAGATCAACGAGGCCTTCGCCGCGGTGTCGGTGCAGTCCACCGCAGCCTTGGGCCTCGATCCGGCGATCGTGAATCCGCACGGCGGGGCGATCGCCCTGGGCCACCCGATCGGCGCTTCGGGCGCCCGCATCATCGGCACGCTGGCCCGCGAACTGCAGGAAGCAGGCCCAGGGTCGCTGGGTGCCGTGGGCATCTGCGGCGGCGGCGGACAGGGCACCGCGGTGGTGCTCCGCTCGCTTTAGGCTGCACGTTAATTGCTGTCGGGCTGCTGGTTGAAACCAGCAGCCC
>NZ_BJNY01000008.1 GCF_006539925.1 Glutamicibacter uratoxydans
TTTGTGCGCGAGGGGGGACTTGAACCCCCACGACCTTGCGATCACTGGCACCTGAAGCCAGCGCGTCTACCAATTCCGCCACTCGCGCATATTCATTTTTTCGTTCCCACTTCCGTGCAACAAGAAATAGCTTACACACACTTTTGGCGATCACCTAATCGAAACGGTACTTTGTGGTCAGCGACACATTAAGTTCTTTTTGCGCCCCGCTTTCGAACCTCCCGATAACAACTGTTAGACAGTCAATTTCCGGCAATTGTCCAGCTGAAAACAGTAAGATCAACTATGAAGTTCTGTGCGCAGGCCATTCCAGGTCACCGGGCAAAGGACTACATGGTTATCCGGCAACATAGGAAGGAGCACGAGTAATGGGCTTTCTCGACAAGGTCGAACGTGGCTTGGAGAAGGTCGTCACTAGCTTCTTTCGTGGCAAAAGCACCAGCGCCATCAAACCGGTAGAGCTCACCACCGCTCTGCGCAATGAGATGGACCGCGGCATTCTGCCCATCAGCGAAGGACGCAGCCTGGCGCCCAACGATTTCGTCGTCTCCTTGAGCGAGGCCGACTTTGAGACGGCCAAGGGCTGGGGATCCGCCGTAGTCAATGAACTGGCAAGAGTGACCGCCGATCACGCAACCACCCAGGGTTATTCGGTTCAATCCGACATCATGATCCATTTTGTTGCCGACCCGAATTTCAGGATCGGCGAAATGGAGATCAACGGCTCCATCAAGGACGCCGCGTCGAAGCCAGCAGCTTCGGCGCCGGTTCGCGAGCCGGCGGCACGCCCTTCGGGAGCCCAGCCGATGCCGGAGTCCTCAGCGCCGAAGACCACCGCCCAGCCGCGCCCCACCGCTTATGAAAAGCCCCAGCCCTCGGCCCCCGCCATTCCAAAGCAGGCGATTCTTGAAGTCGATGGACAGCGCTACGCGTTGCACCACCACTCCATCGTTCTGGGCCGCTCGGCAAGCACCGACATCCCGGTTGACGATTCCGGAGTTTCCCGGCAGCACCTGCGCGTCGAGACCCGCGGTGAATCCACTTATGTAGTCTCGGATCTAGGTTCCACCAACGGCACCTATGTGGACGGGAAGAAGATCACCTCAGAAACCCGTATATTTGACGGTTCAATCATCAATATCGGTCAGACAAAAATTGTCTTCCGCCTGATTACCCCGAACAACGGAGAACGTGCATGAATGACCTCGTTCTAAGCCTCTTCCGATTAGGCTTCCTGGTCCTCATCTGGCTGCTCGTGCTCAGCGTCGTCGGATCCATGCGCCGCGATTTGGCCATTGGTTCACGCGCCCGCACCGGCAAGCCGAGCGCTCGGGCATTGAAGAAGAACCCCGAACTTGCCGAGCCGGAGCCGGCCGCCCGCAAGGCCGCCACTTCGCTGCAGATCCTCGAAGGCCCGCTGGCGGGACGCATCATCCAGCTCCAAGGGCAGCCGCTGCTCTTCGGCCGCGCCCAAGATGCGACCATCGTCCTTGAAGACGACTACGCATCAGGACGCCACGCCCGCCTTTTCCCACAGGGCTCGCGCTGGTTCATTGAAGACCTCGGCTCAACCAACGGAACGTTCGTTGGCGACAGCCAGCTTTCCCGCGCTCAAGCGGTGGAACCCGGACAACGCATCCGCATCGGGAAGACTGTCCTGGAATTGAAGGCCTAGCCTATGGCTTTGAAGCTTAAATTTGCGGCCAAGTCCGACGTCGGACGAATCCGCAAGAAGAACGACGACTCGGCCTACGTGGGCGCCCACCTCGCGGTGCTCGCCGACGGCATGGGCGGCCATGTGGGCGGCGACGTCGCCTCGGCGTCCACCGTCCTGGACCTGGTCCACCTGGACCGCGAAGTCACCCCGGATCCCCAAAATGCGCTGCCTGATGAAATCCAGGCCGCCAACCTGGTGCTCAACGAGCTGGTCAGTGCAAACCCCAAGCTTTCGGGCATGGGCACCACCGTTACCTCGCTGCTGCTTTCGGGCAGCACCCTGCACATGGCGCACATTGGCGACTCGCGCGCCTACCGGCTGAAAAATGGCGTCTTCGAACAAATCAGCAAGGACCACACCTTTGTGCAGCGCCTTGTCGACGAAGGCCGCATCAGCAAGAAAGAAGCAGAAGTCCACCCGCACAAGAACGTGCTGCTGCGCGTCCTGGGAGACTCCGACGCTTCGCCGGAACTGGACGTCCAACAGCTTGAAGCCTCCCCCGGCGAACGATGGATGCTGTGCTCCGACGGCCTGACCGACGCCGTGCCGGTGCCGGTCATCGAGCAGATCATCCGCGACACCGAAGACATGGACCAGGCGGTCAACGACCTGGTCGCAGTGACCCTGCAGAACGGCGCGCCGGATAACGTCACCGTGGTGATGTTCGAGGTGGTCGAAGTCGGCCCGCTGGCCGAAAGCGAGCATTCCGAGGCGGAGCCTGCGCCGGACACCGGCCAGCTGACCATCGCTGCGGAAGGCGACGTGGAAGCCAGCGCTTCGCTGCTGCGCCACGAAATCTCCCAGCGCCCCCACCTGCTGGTCGGCGCCGCGCAGCTGGCCACGCAGACCGGCCAGATCCCGGTAGTCACCCAGCACACCGGCGAACGACGGGCCGCCGTGCTGCTCACCCACCGCTCGTCGGAAGTCAGCGAAGTGCTGGACCCGATCGACCAGTCGATGCCGCGGCGCCGCTGGCTGATGCCGATCCTGCTGACCCTGGCAACCCTGCTGGTGGTCATCTTCGGCGCCTGGGGCTACATGTGGACCCAGACCCAGTACTTCGTAGGCACCGTTGACGGAAAGGTCGCCATCTACCAGGGCGTGCCCCAGGAGCTCGGCCCGATATCCCTCTCCGAGATCGACACCGTCAGCTCGGTCCCCCTCGAAGCCCTGCCGGAGTATTCGCGCCAGCGCGTTGAATCGACAATTTCAGCAAGCAGCCGTGAACATGCCCAGGCAATCATCCAAGAGCTGCTGGTGACCGCCAAGCAGAACTGCCCGGTCCAGGTACCGGGAAGCACGAAGTCCAACAAGCCCCAAGCCCAGCTGCCAGCGTACTGTCAGGAGATCATGCAATGACCGATGTGCAAACCGCACCGGTGCCGCGGCGCAATCTCGAGCTGCTGCTGTTGCTGCTCGCCTTATGCGTAGGCGGCTCCGCATTCTTCCTCGTGGGCAGCGCCAGCGAGGTCAGCGACAACAAGAACTTCATCATCCAGATGAGCATCATGACCTTCTTGGCGCTGATAATCCACGTGCTTCTGCGGATTTTCGCCAAATATGCTGATCCGGTAATACTTCCGATTACGGTAGCGCTGAACTCCCTCGGCCTGGCGATGATCCACCGGATCGACATCGCCAAGGGCACCTCGCAGTCTGCCCGGCAGCTGATGTGGACCGCCATCGCGGTGGTGGTGGCGGGCATCGTGCTCTGGGCGGTCAAGGACCACCGGATCCTGCGCAAGTTCACCTATATCGCGCTGCTGGTGTCGATCGTTCTGCTGCTGCTGCCGCTGATCCCCAAGCTCGGCGTGACCATCAACGGCGCGCGCATCTGGATCCGCATCGCAGGATTCTCGCTGCAGCCTGGCGAGCTGGCAAAGATCACGCTGTCGATCTTCTTTGCCGGATATCTGTCCTCGAACCGCGACCTGATCCTGATGGCCGGACGGAAGTTCGGCCCGCTGCAGCTGCCGCGCATGCGCGACATGGCACCCATGGTCATCGCCTGGCTACTCTCCATCGGCGTGCTGGTGATCCAGCGCGACCTCGGCTCGGCGATCCTATTCTTCGGCCTGTTCATCCTGATGATCTACGTGGCCACCTCGCGCATCTCCTGGGTGCTCATCGGCTTGTCCATGGTCGCCGCCGGCGGCATCTTCGCCTACACCACCATGGACCACGTGCAGCGCCGCGTGAACGTCTGGCTCAACGCCTTCGACCCGGAGATCTACCAGGCCCGCGGCGGCAGCGCCCAGATCGTCGAGGGCCTGTTCGGCATGGCCGACGGCGGCCTGTTCGGCACCGGCTTGGGCGGAGGCTCGCCCTACCGCGTGCCGCTGGCCAACTCGGACATGATCATCGCCTCCTTCGGCGAGGAGATCGGCCTGATCGGCGTCACCGCCATCGTGCTGCTGTTCCTGCTGCTGGTCTCCCGCGGCCTGCGCGCCGCGCTGGGTTCGCGCGACACCTTCGGCAAGCTGCTGGCCAGCGGCTTGGCCTTCACCCTGGGCCTGCAGTGCGTGGTCATCATCGGCGGCGTCACCAGGCTCATCCCGCTGACCGGCCTGGCCACCCCGTTCATGGCGGCCGGCGGCTCCTCGCTGCTGGCCAACTGGATCATCATCGCCCTGCTCCTGCTCATTTCTCACAATGCGCGCCGCCCCATGGCCGGCGCGGTAGGACCCACCGATGAAATTGCCACACCCAAGTCCAGCACCCTCAAAGAACGACTGGCGGTGATCAAGCATTGAACCACGCAATTAAGCGAGTATGGGTAGCCCTGACGGTGCTGTTCATCATCTGCCTCGGCGGGCTGAGCTACATCCAGTTCTTCAATGCTGAAACGCTGAACGACAACGCGCTGAACAAGCGCCAATTGTTCCGCGAGTTCGACCTGCCGCGCGGTGCGATCCTGGTGGACGGCAAGCCGATTGCGGAGTCGGTGGAAACCGACGACGGGCAGTTCAACTACCAGCGCAAGTACACCGATCCGGAGCTCTACGCGCACCTGACCGGCTACTACTCCCTGGCCAACGGCACCACCCAGCTGGAGTCCAAGCTCAATGACTGGCTGACCGGCACCAGTTCGGACCTGCTCTACGACCGGCTGGCAGCCATGTTCACCGGCAAGCAGGCAGAAGGCGCCTCGGTCCAGCTGACCATCGACGGCAAGCTGCAGCAGGCCGCCTACGACGCGATCCCCGACAAGTCCATGCGGGCCACGGTGATTGTCAGCGAGCCGAAGACCGGCAAGATCCGCGCCATGGTCTCCACCCCGACCTATGACACGAACCTGCTGGCGGTGCACTCCACCACGCAGGCTGCCAAGAACGCCAAGAAGATCAGCGAGATCGACGGGCTGAGCCAGTACGTCAACCCGGCCATCGGCAACCTGGTGGCCCCGGGCTCCTCCTTCAAGATCATCAGCACCGTGGCGGCCCTCGAATCCGGCAAGTTCAATATGACCACGCCGATCAAGAACCCGATGAAGGCCACCCTGCCGGGCACCAACACCCAGCTCTCGAACTTCGGCCAGGGCATTTGCGGCCGCCGTTCCGAAGCGGATTTGGCGTTCATCTTTGCGCAGAGCTGCAACACCCCGTTTGTGGAGATGAGCCAGGCCATCGGCAACGAAGGCTTTGCCGACGTCACCGAGCGCTTCGGCTTTGGCCAGCAACTGGAAATTCCGCAGTCGGTGACCCCGAGCGTCTTCCCCACCAATGATGTGACCGCCGACCAGCTGGCCCAGATGGCCATCGGCCAGTTCAACAACAAGGTCACCCCGCTGCAGATGAACATGACCGCCATGGCCATCGCGAACGACGGCGTGATCATGAAGCCGAACATGGTGGAGAAGGTCATCGCCCCTGACCTGCGCGTCATCGAGCAGCCCAAGCCGGAGAAGTTCTCGACGGCCACCTCGCCGGAGATCGCGAAGGACCTGAAGGAGCTCATGAAGGGCCCGGTTCAGTCGGGCACTGCGATGAACGCCCGGGTTCCGGGAGTGGACCTCCGCGCCAAGACCGGCACCGCGCAGGTGAGAAACCTGGACGACGGAACTCCGATCGTCAATTCCTGGATCACCGGTTTTGCACCGGCCGACGATCCGCAGGTGGCAATCACTGTCACCCTTGAGCAAGTAGACTACAACACCGGCCACAACACGGCCGGGGCAATCATGAAGAAGATGGTAGAGGCGGTGTTCAACAAGTGAGGCCAGTAACCGGCACCACCTTGGGCGGTCGTTACAAGCTGACCGATCGCATTGCAATCGGCGGCATGGGCGAGGTCTGGAAGGCGCGAGATCAGGTTCTTGGACGCCTTGTCGCGATCAAGATTCTCAAAGAGGAATATACGAACAACGAATCGTTCCTCACCCGCTTCCGCGTCGAGGCGCGCCACACGGCGCTGCTGAACCATCCCGGCATCGCCGGCGTCTTCGACTACGGCGAGGAAGAGGGCTCGGCCTACCTGGTCATGGAACTGGTTCCCGGCCCGCCGCTGTCGACCATCATCGAGCGTGAGCGCAAGCTGGACATCGACCGCACCCTGTCGCTGATCTCGCAGACCGCCCGCGCCCTGGCCGCCGCCCACGAGCACGGCCTGGTGCACCGCGACGTGAAGCCCGGAAACATCCTCGTGATGCCTTCGGGCACCGTGAAGATCACCGATTTCGGCATCGCCCGCCTGGCCGACCAGGTGCCGCTGACCGCCACCGGACAGGTCATGGGCACCGCCCAGTACCTGGCCCCCGAGCAGGCCACCGGACAGAACGCCACCGGCAGCTCGGATATCTACGCGCTGGGAGTCATCGGCTACGAGTGCCTTGCCGGCCGCCGCCCGTTCACCGGCGAGTCGCAGATCGCCATCGCCTTGGCACAGGTCAACGACGCCCCGCCGCCGCTGCCCGAATCGGTGCCGGCCCCGGTGCGCCAGCTGATCATGTCGATGCTCGCCAAGAACCCCTCCGACCGCCCGGAAAACGCCACCGCTCTGGCCCAGGCGGCCGACGCGCTGCGCGCCGGAGACACCAACACCGCAACCCTCGCGGTGCCGGGCATGCTCGCCACGGGAATCGTCGACGCCGCCACCCAGGCGATGAACCTCGACGACGATGCGACCCCGGCCATCGGGCAGGCGGATTCCGCGCCAGCCATGACCAATGCCATGCCGACCGTGGTGGCCCCGGCGAACAGCCGCGAGGAGTTCAGCGCCTCCAGCGCCGACGCCCAGGACCAGGGCTTCGACCATGAGGATGTGCAGGAGTACGAACCCGAGCGCAAGCGCAGCCCCTGGGTGATCCCGCTGGTTGCAGTGATCGTCGTCGCGGCGCTCATCGCCCTGGGCTTCTGGCTGGTTCCCATGCTGAACCGTACCGGGAACGAAACCCCAACGCAGACCGAGAACACTCAAGTCACCGAGGATACCTCCAGCGCGGAGCCGACCGAGTCTGAGAGCGAGACGCCATCCGAAACTCCGACCCAGTCTGAGAGCGAAACGCCATCGGAGTCGCCGACCACCGAGTACGTGCGGGTCAGCAACACCCTGGTGGGCCAGAATATCGATACAGTGACCGCCAAGCTGGAATCCCTGGGATTGACAGTTGACGCGACCGCAGAGGAAACATCGAAGGCCAGCCCCAATGAGGTTATTTCGGTGAACCCGACCGGCAGCGTGGAAAAGGGATCAACCATCAAGGTGGTCTATGCCATGGCGGCCCAGACCGTCAAGGTTCCATCGGTAGTCGGCAGCAGCTTCACCGCCGCCCAGTCCCTGCTGCAGAACTCCGGTTTGGCGGCGGTCAAGGGCACCGAAGTCTATGACAATTCAGTTGCCGGCACCGTGCTGCAGCAGAGCGTGGACGCGAATACCGAGGTTGCCCCGGGAACCACTGTTTCGCTGACGGTTTCAAAGGGCCCGGAGCCTTCCGAGGCTCCTAGCGCCACTCCGACCGAGACTCCTACCTCCAGCCCCACCGGCGCCTCGGAGAAGCAAGCACCAAGTGAAGACCAATGAGCGAGCTAGAACAACTCCCGCCGGGCCTTCCGCGGCTGATCAACGGGCGCTATGAGGTCCATTCGCTGATCGGGCGCGGCGGCATGGCCGACGTGTACCTTGCCGTCGACCAGATTCTTGCGCGCAATGTCGCGGTGAAGGTGCTGCGCCCCGACACCGCCAACAACCCCATGGTCGTGAACCGCTTCCGCCGCGAGGCCAAGGCCGTCGCGGGGCTGAGCCACCCGAATATCGTTGCAGTCTTCGACACCGGCGAACTGCCGGCCGCCGATGCCAACAGCGAGCAGCTGCCGTTCATGGTGATGGAATACGTCACCGGCCGCACCCTCAAGCAGGTGGTTGCGGACGGCGACGTGGACCAGCAGCGCGCCGTTGAGCTGATGCGCGGGGTCTGCGACGCGCTGGACCACTCGCACAGCAAGAACGTGGTCCACCGCGACATCAAGCCGGCCAATGTCATGGTCACCGACGCGGGCCACGTGAAGCTGATGGACTTCGGCATCGCCCAGGCGCTGGACAACTCCGCCACCATGACCCAGACCGCCGCGGTGGTCGGCACGGCGCAGTACTTCTCCCCCGAGCAGGCCCGCGGCGAGCAGGTGGACTACCGTTCGGACATCTACTCCGCCGGCTGCCTGTTCTACGAGCTGCTGACGCACAAGCCGCCGTTCACCGGCGACTCCCCCGTCTCCGTGGCCTACCAGCACGTGGGCGAAGACCCCGTGCCGCCCAGCGAGGCCAATAGCCAGGTAGACACTATCTACGATGCGGTCGTGCTCAAGGCGCTGGCCAAGGACCGCGACGAGCGCTTCCAGTCCGCCGGAGCCTTTGCCGACGCCTTGGAAGACGCCGCACAGGGCATTGAATACGTCCAGCACTCGGTGCCCACCTACACCATGCCGATCTACGGCAGCCACGATTCCACCGAAACCGTCTATGCGGCCGCCGCACCGATGACCGACGAGAACCCGGTGTTCGCCTCCCACGACGAGGTGCCCGAACCCCCTCGCCGCAAGTCGAACCGCGCGCTGATCGTGCTGCTGAGCATCATCGCACTGGTGGCCGTCGGCATCGCAGGATTTGTCGTCTTCAACTCCTACAAGGCCGAGCAGGCGCGCAACGCGCCGGTCGAAGTTCCGCAGGTGGCAGGCAAGTCGGAAGACGACGCCAAGGCCATCCTGCTTGAGGCCTCCTTCCGGGCCAACGTCCAGCAGGAATTCAGCGATGACGTCGACGAGGGGAAGGTCACCCGCACCGACCCCGCCGCCGGGACGAAGATCCGCCAAGAGTCCACGATCGACCTCTACATCTCCAAGGGTTCCGAGCAGCGCACCATCCCCAAGGACATTGCCAACCAGTCCGAGGCGGCCGCGCGTGATGCCCTGCGGGCAGCTGGCCTGGAAGTCGGCGAAGTCAGCCGGGAGAACTCTGCCACCGTGCCGACCGACTGGGTCATCGGCACCACCCCGGAGCTCGGCTCCAAGGTCAAGGCAGGCACCAAGGTCGATCTGATCCTCTCCACCGGACAGGTTACGGTCCCCGAGGTGGTTAACATGAGCAAGGACGAGGCCAGCAAGCTGCTGGAAGCCGAGGACGTCAAGCTCCAGGTGCAGTTCGTGGACGTTGAGACCGGAGCGCAGGAGCCTGGAACGCTCTTTGAACAGGACCCCGCCGCCGGCACCGACGTCGCCCAGGGCAGCCTGGTGAAGATTTCGGTAGCGGTTCCGCTGCCGGAGCCTACACCGTCGCCAACGCCTACCCCGACGCCGTCCCCCACCGACGAATCCTCGAATTCAATCGAGAACCCGGCAGCTCCGGGTCCGACGGAAGACTCCTCGAACAAGGGCAAGAAGGAGAACTCGGGCAACGGCAGGAACAAGACCATGCCTACCGACAAGCCCAAGGACAACTAAGCCCTCATTAAATGCACAACGCGCCCGGAATCTCCGGGCGCGTTGTTCGTCTGCCGCCTATTCGCCGCTGAACAGCGGGCTGAGCTTTGCCGCCTGCTGCGCTGCGCCTTCAAGGCCCACAAACTCAAGCCAGTTGCCGAGCATCTGGTAGCCCTGCTGGGTCAGCACGGACTCGGGGTGGTACTGCAGTCCCCACAGCGGGGCGCTGCGGTGTGCAAGGCCCATGATGACGCCGCCCTCGGTGGCTGCGATGATCTCGAGCTCTTCGGGAATCGTTTCGCGCACGGCCGCCAGCGAGTGGTAGCGGGTAGCGGTAAACGGGTTGGCCACCTGTGCAAAAATCGGGTGTTCCTGGTGGTTCACCAGCGACGTCTTTCCGTGCATCAGCTCTTCGGCATGGGTGACGGTACCGCCATAGGCCTCGGCGAGCGCCTGGTGGCCAAGGCAGACCCCCAGCATCGGCTTTGACTGCTCGCCGCACCACTTGATCAGGTCGATGCTCACGCCGGCTCCTGCTGGGTCACCGGGACCCGGGGAAACCAAGACGCCGTCATAGCCAGCGGCCAGCCGCGATACCTCGTCGAAGCTCAGGTCGTCGTTGCGGTACACGGTGGTCTCCGCGCCGAGCTCCTGCAGGTAGCCCACCAGGGTATAGACGAAGCTGTCATAGTTGTCGATCACGAGGATCTTGATGGTGCTCACTGCGTGCTTTGGCCAATCGTTGAGTCGGTGAACGGGCTGATGTACTGATTCAGCCACGGAAATGCATACATCATTAGTAATAGCACGACGGCGGCAATGAGAATCAATGCTTCGATAATACGAAGCCACAAAGGGCCCGGAAGATTGCGGAATATCCAAGAGTACATGCTGCTCCCCTAGCTGGTGGCCTTGGCGACGAGATCGCGGATTTCGGACGGCGGTCCGGCATCCAGCGGACGCCAATCGGTGAGTTTCGAGTAGGCGATCATTCGCTGCCTGGTGGTGTATTTCGGGTGGCAGGTAGTCATCGTCAATATTGATTCGGTGGGCTTCATGCCCCATTGGTGAGGCACAGGTAGCAGGACTTCCCCGTTAGAGGGTTCGACGATCTCCGTGTCATACCAGGTGTAGGTGTAATACCCCTTTTTGGTCTGCAGGTAGATCTTGTCACCCTCGTGCAGCTTGTCGATGTCCCAGAAGACCTGGCCGTGGGTCTGCCGATGTGCGGCAACGGCAAAGTTGCCTTTTTCTCCGGGCTGCTGCGTGGTTGGGTAGTGGCCGATGCCAAGGTTGTCGATGACCGCATCCTCGACTCCTTCAGTCACCGGGTGGTAGATGCCTGAACTGCCCCAGCTGGGGAAATACATAATGCCAAAGGTCTCCCCCGGGCCGATCTTTGTGATTGGCGCCGGACCGTAGTCCTTTTCCTCTTCAGCCTGTGGATGATCTGCTTCGGGAATGACGACATCGCCAAGTTCCTGGACCAGATTGCTGGTTACCTCGTTTTGGGCGTTGGCTGAATCGATGTTCGTCCACCATAGTTCCCAAGCGACATAGAGCATCAGGACAATGCCAAGGGTAATCAGCAGCTCGCCGAAAAAGCCGACAACCCTGCTTCCTGCAGACTGGCGGCGGCGGACCGCTCGTCGGCCCGTAGCTGTAGCGGCACGGTTCACGAAGATCATGCTCCTATGGCAAGGACTTGCAAATATCCAGCAATGGCTTGCGCACACGACTGGATAACACTGTGAGCCCATACCATTGCAGTTAGTATTGAAGGTGTTGTACAGGAATACTCGAATTACCTCGAGGCTATTCTTGCCACAAGCCTACGGGAAGACCTCGGCGTCTCCCACATTTACTACAGTATGCGGAAGAAGCTAAGGGAGCATTCGAGTGCCGGAGTCAAAGCCACGACGCAAGAACAAGCCAAAGTCCCAGCAGAGCCAGTCAGCCCACTCCATTGATAAGGAACTGCCGGTTTGGTACAAACCCGTCATGTTCGGGTTGATGCTTTTGGGCTTGGTGTGGATTATGACTTACTACATCTCGCAGACGCTCTTCCCGATCCCGAACATCGGCGGCTGGAACATCGTCATCGGCTTCGGCATTGCGATGGTTGGATTCTTCATGACCACGGGCTGGAAATAGTTAGTGGCTGACGGCTTTCAAGCCAATAACGCATCCTATGAGGCCAAGAATAAAGACCATTTTCATGATGGTGAAAGGTTCTTGTCCGGTGGCCATCGAATAGACCACCGCTAGGGAAGCGCCGATCCCCACCCAGACTGCGTATGCGGTTCCGGTGGGGATTTCTTTCATGGCAAAGGCCAAGCCTCCCATGGAAACCAACAGGGCGCTGAAAAAAATCACCGTGGGGACCAGTCGCGACAGCCCTTCGCTACGGCCTAGTGCAATGGCCCATACTGCTTCAAACATGCCGGAAATTATCAAGACAAGCCAAGACATAGCCAGATTCCTCTTCTGGCCGTCTTGTCGTCTGTTCCGGGTACGGCTCCCTCGTCCGGGCGCGGATCTGATATCCGCTCGGCCTCTAGGCTAGCAAATCCAGCCCGCTCTCGCGTGCCGCTGTGACCAAAGTCGATTCCAGCCGTTGCAGCAGCTTCGATTGCAGCGACCACCGCTGGAGGAACAGCGGAACGTCAATATGCCAGCGCTCGTTGAGTTTAACCAGGCCGTTGCTGCCTTTCAGCTGTTGCTCTGGAACCATACCCCAGCCAATGCCCGACTGGATGGCATGCACGAACTGCCATGAATCGGGGATCATGCAAACGCGTCCATTGAGTTTTGCAGTTTCCAATCCCAATTGCTCAAGCATGTGATGCTGCAGTGGATCTTCTCGATCGAAGAGCACCATTGGGGCATCGATGAAATTCTGGGCAGTACTGCCGCGAAAGTACTCCTCAACAATATTCGGGGCGGCCACAGCGTAATAGCGCATGCTACCCAGTTTCTTGGCGGTGCACCCTTGCGCGGGAACCGCACTGTTGGTGACTACTGCACTGGCTCGGCCACTGCGCAGCAGATCCAGCGATATATTTTCATCGGTGCGCAGTATTTCAAGGGAAATTTCTGACCATTGTGCGAGCTGGGCCAAAACTGGAGCAAACCATGTTGCCAAGGAATCCGCATTCACACCGATCGACAGCCGCTGTGTACCCGATCGCGACAGCTCATGGGAAAATTCGGCGCTCAAGGCGGTCATTTGCCGTGCATACCGAAGAATCCGAGTTCCTTGTTCCGTCGGCACCACGGGCCTACTTCGAACCAACAGCACAGCCCCCACCCTGTTTTCCAGGGCCTTAATGCGCTGGCTCACCGCAGATGCGGTAATCCCCATGTCGATCGATGCATCATCAAAACTTCCGGCATCAACGACCGCTAGCAGTGTCTGTAAGTGCTCTACATCAAGATTCACATTAGGAATCCTAATGCAGCTTCAGATAATTAAGTTCGACACAGATTACTCGAGATTCGTATCGTATTTTCATGCTTCAACCTTCACTACTGCTTGGCTTTTCCACAGGACTGTCGCTCATCGTAGCCATCGGCGCGCAGAATGCCTTTGTCCTGCGCCAGGGCATCCGCAAAGAGCACGTTCTGTTGACAGTGCTTCTCTGCACAATTTCCGACATCATCCTAATTGCCGCTGGCGTTTCGGGTGTCGGGTTTATTGTTGAGCGTGCGCCGTGGATACTCACGGTGGCCAGGGTCGGCGGGACGATTTTTCTAGTTTGCTACGCATTCTTTGCCCTGCGCCGCGCCATCGCACCCAGCAGTCTTGATTCATCCTCCAGCAAGGTCCAGACTTCCGCATTCTCAGTGACAATCACCGCCCTGATGCTCACCTGGCTCAATCCCCATGTGTATATCGACACCGTCTTGCTTCTCGGCTCTATTGGAGCCGCTCAGGGCGATGGCGCTTTCGCCTTTGCTCTCGGTGCCATGGCGGCAAGCCTTACGTGGTTCACGGCTCTAGGATTTGCCGCTCGATTCCTGTCCAGATTCTTTGCCAATCCCCACTCGTGGAGAATCCTCGATGCCGCCATCTGCGTATTGATGCTGATCTTTGCGACACTGCTCATTGCCCCGGTTTTCACCAACTAACCAGTCGTTATCCACACATATCCACAGAGGCTGTGGATTACCAAAAACCAACACTTGTTCACAACTTTATCCACAAGTGGGGACAAGTATTGAAATAGGACGCTGATTCAAGCAAAAGGCCTAATCAGATCGATATAACGCAAAAAGTACCGTGTGCAAAACAGTTATTAACACTGTGGATTTCACCTGTGGAGAGTTGACCACAGGCTCTTTTGGCCCAAAGATTCACCTTCGTTTAAAGATTCGAACGGAGAGTTATTAACAGGTTTTCGGTTCGCAACCCCACTGTCTACAGGGGGTGTTTAAAAGTTATCCACAACTGGGGAGAAGTTTGTGAGTATCCATCTCCCAATGGGCATATGTAGTGAAATTTTGTGAAACTAAAGGCGTCTTCGCGTTGACGCTGCGCAGAGTTACACGGGTGTAAGTTATTAACAGTGTGGATAACTAATGTGGATATCCCCGTTGCCTGTTTTCGAACTACCCGATGGTCCATTTCGCCGCTGCAACCGCCAAATAGGTTGCCAATGCAATCACAACGCTCAGGACCCCCAGCAGGGACAACTGAATGACCGTGCGCTGTGGATTACTTCGAGGAATGGCAACGATGCACACAGCGGCCAAAATGCCAGCAACAGCACCGCACAAGTGGGCCTGCCAAGAGATCCCTGAAACAAGGAATCCCAATGCCACGTTCAACGCAAGAACAATACCCAGCTGCTGGACCGCAGGCTTATTGCCGCGAAGGAAAATGATCGTGGCAAGGAACAAGCCGGCTAGTGCCCCTGAGGCGCCCAGAGTCGCTGTATTCGCCGGACTGAGCAGCATGACGCCCAGTGATCCGCCGACAGCGCTTAGTAGATAGAGCCAGGCAAATCTCAGTCGGCCCAACCGAGGCTCAAGCATGACGCCGAAGATGTACACGCCATACATATTCATCAAGATATGGAAGATTGAGCTTGGTGAATGGGCGAAAGCGCTGGTCACCAAACGCCACGGCTGGTAGGCGGCAAGTCCTGGAACCAAGACGAGCTGATTGGTGAATCCGGGAATGATCAGCTGCAGCAGGTAGACGACGATATTGATCCCAATGAAGATCGAGGTCATCAGCGGCAGCCCAAAACGCAGGCGGCCGCCATACTGGGTCTTTTGCGTGGGGATGTTCTTGTTTGCCTGCTGTACGCATTCAACGCATTGCACTCCTACCGGAGCAGAAACCTGGCACTGCGGGCAAATCGGCCTACCGCACCGGTTGCACGACACATACGAGATGGTCTGCGGGTGACGAAAGCACGTTGGCTGGGGCTGACCTTGGGGATTCACTTGCCCGTAAGACATCGAGGTATACCTTGCGTTGATTCATTGACTGGGAACTAGGTTTTTAAGCAGCAAAGGCCCTGCCAACTCCACAGGGGAATCACCAGGGCCTTCGAGTCGTACGACGGAGAAGTTACAGGGTCTCGATATCGATCGAGTTGATAACTACGTCTTCCAATGGCTTGTCACGACCGTCGGTGGCGACAGCGTTCAAAGCATCAACAACCTTGCGCGAGTCTGCATCCAGAACTTCACCGAAGATGGTGTGCTTGCCCTGCAGCCAAGTGGTTGGAACGGTGGTGATGAAGAACTGCGAGCCGTTGGTGCCGCGGCCCATGCGGATGCCAGCGTTGGCCATGGCCAGCTTGTATGGCTCGTTGAAGTTCAGTTCTGGGTGGATCTCGTCGTCGAACTGGTAGCCTGGACCGCCGAAGCCCTGGCCCAGTGGGTCGCCACCCTGGATCATGAAGTCGGCGATGATGCGGTGGAAGACGGTGCCGCTGTACAGCGGGGTGTTGGTCTTCTTGTCACCGGTCTCTGGGTGAACCCACTCCTGCTCACCGGTCGACAGGCCAACGAAGTTGCTGACAGTCTTTGGTGCGTGGTTGCCGAACAGATCGACAACGATGTCGCCCAAAGAGGTGTGAATCGTGGCTTTATGCGTTGCGTTTGCGGTCATGCTCTTCATTCTTCCATGAGCACCGCCTACCGCGCTAAACAAGAACCTACGCGGTCAGTGAAAATCTCATGAAAGTTCTGGTGTCGCCCCGTCAAACACTGGCTCTTGACGTGCCCCGCTCCTAGGCTTGAACTGTCCGAGGAAAACCTAGATCACTGCGAAGGAGAGTCCATGAGCAAGAAGAGCGGAGCTAAGAAGCTCCTAGCCGTAGGCCTTATTGGCGGCATCATTGCCATCTTGGTCGCTGTTTGGAAAGCATCCAAGCCCATTGAGGATCCGTGGGAAAACGAGGCACCCAATCCTGAAGCGCACCTCCCTGTCGAAGAACGTGAAGTCTCGGTAGAAGAAGTTCGCAAAATACTCTCTGATGAACAGTAAGACTACGTAGCCACGGTTTTCGGTGGGACTTGTCCGCGCACGATGAGCACGAGTCCCACCAGGATCACGGCAAGGCCCAAGTAGGTCGCCGCCGGTACGACCTGCCCAAGAAATACTGCAGCTAATAAGGCCGCACCTGGAATTTCAAGCAGGATCAGCGTTGAAACCGTCAGCGGTCCAAGCGCATCAAGCAAATGGTTCATGGCTGTATGGCCGAGCAGCTGCGCGCAGACAGTGAGCAGGATGATTCCGAACCATCCGGTCGCATCGAATCCCCAAATAGGCTGTCCTACGAGCAAACAAAGCACTAGAAGAATGGCAGCGGTAATGGTGTAGCAGCTTGTCGCATAGGTGCCAGTGTTCATCGTCCGCCGTGCCGCCGCTCCGGCAAGCGTATAGATTGCAGCGAGAACGCCACCTGCCAGCGCCAAAAGGTCGCCGATGATCGCTTCCCGGCCTTGGCCTAAATCTAACCCGGTGATCAGCAGAACCCCGAGTATGGCAATAGCCATGCCGAAGAAAACCGGCATGCGGTAGCTGACTTTGCGGATCGCTTGAAAAAGTACGATCCAAACGCCTTGGATGCACACTAGGGCAGTGCCGGCCGCGACGCTGGTCATGCGCATTGAGTACATGAAGCAGACGAAGTGCAGTGCCAAGGCAGTACCCGCGACACCGGTATAAAACCATTCCCGGGTGGTGATATCTAGGAATGCCCGCTTGTTCTTCTGAATCGTGGGTACCGCTAAGACCGCAGCAGCCGCGCCATTGCGCCACAACGCCATCGATAAAACCGGAACGCCAGGAAACGCTGCAATGATTGGACCTGACGCGGAGACCCCAAGAATTCCAGCGATAGCAAGCAAAAATGTCACCAACTAAGGCTACCGGTCTGTCAGCCCTGCTCTAAATCGGCCCCCTCCGCTTATTCTCGCACTGATGACACTTCATAATATTTTATATGAAGGAAAAAGAATATATACAGGTTGCATCCTGTTTAGCGGTCTCTTTTCTTTCGATCTTGACGCCTAAAGTAGGCTGCGATCATCGCACCAGACAAGTTATGCCAAACCGAGAATACAGCCCCTGGCAATGCCGCTTCAGGGGAGAAGTATTGCTTCGCCAGGCCGCCTGCCAGGCCTGAGTTCTGCATCCCCACTTCAATAGCAATGGTGCGGCAGGAAGTTTCTGGAAGACGCAGTAATTTGCCGACCGCGTATCCGAGCGCCAACCCCAAACCGTTATGAAGAACCACTGCCACCAGCACCAACAGGCCGGCTGAAAGTATCGTTCCTGCGCTGCCAGCGACAATGATGGTCACAACCACAGTAATTGCAGTGACAGATAGCCAAGGCAGTGCGCCAAGTACCTTAACCACCACTCGGTTCAGCAGCATTCTGAGCACCAAGCCAAGCACCACCGGAATGAGGACGATCTGGATGACGCTGCCAGCCATAGCCGCCGCGTTGACGGGCATATACTGGCCCGCCAGCCACAGGGCGAGCATCGGAGTAAACAGTGGTGCCAGAAGAGTAGAGATGGATGTCATTGCTACTGAGAGTGCAACGTTTCCACGCGCAAGATACGAGACGACATTTGAAGCTGTTCCACCTGGAGCACAGCCTACGAGGATGACTCCGGCGGCCAGCGCAGGGTCTAGGTCCAAAAGCTCTGCAACGACCCAGCCCAACCCCGGCATGATGGCGAACTGAGCAATAACTCCGCCGATCACTGGAAGCGGGTTCTTAAAAACAAGGCCAAAGTCTGGCAGCGTCAAAGTCAGGCCCATGCAGAACATGATCACCATGAGCAGGGGATTGATCCATGACGACAGCCCTGTGAAGGCCTGTGGAAAGAGCACCCCAATAATCCCGCCAAGCAGAATCAGGACGGGGAAAAGCAGAACCGCAATTTGCGAGTCACGCTGTTCGAGCTGTTGCTTCTCAACCTGGACTGGTGGTGGCATCTCATTGTTCACCGGTTAATCTTTCCAATAATCGTTGATGTGATTCAACTTCATGTATGGGCCCAGGTGGTCATCTGTTCACGAACTCAGCAAATCCAGTTCACGCGGATGACATCTGAGGGGTCGATGGTGAAAGTGTGAAAGTTGCCATTTTTGCTGAATCATTCCTTCCGCACGTCAACGGAGTCACCAATTCAATTCTGCGCACCCTGGAGCATCTGCGGCTGCGCGGGGAAGAGGCTGTAGTAATCGCGCCAGCTGGCTCATTGGTCAATGAGCTCAGCGGCAGAGCAGTTCCTCGTCGATATCAAGGTTTCAAAGTGGTCACCGTGCCTTCGGTTCCATTGGCGATGTATCCCGAGGTGCGCCTCTCGACTGCTTCAGTGCACCGAATTCGCAAGATTCTTGTCAACGAGCAAGTTGATGTCGTCCATCTAGCTAGCCCGTTCCTCTTGGGCAGCAAAGCGATGCGGGCTGCGCAGGAGCTTGGCCTGCCTACTGTGGCTGTATATCAAACGGAAGTGCCCGCCTACGCCGCCAGATACAAGTTCCCTTGGCTTGCTGAACGCCTGTGGGATCATGTCAGATCTATTCACAATGCTGCTGACCTGACGCTGGTGCCCAGCAGCTTCTCATATCAACAGCTCGAATCCCTGGGAATTGAACGGCTGAAGATATTCCGCAGGGGAGTGGATACGGCGCAATTTGCTCCGCACCGCAGAAATGAAGCGTTCAGGAAAGCCATTGGACCCAATTCAGAGCGCCTCATTGGCTATGTGGGGCGGTTGTCTGCGGATAAGCAGGTAGAGGACCTCAAAGTGCTCTCCAGCCTTCCAGGCACCCGTCTAGTGGTTGTCGGCTCGGGGCCAATGGCTCAGGAGCTGAAAGCCGCCTTGCCGGACGCCCACTTTACCGGTTTCCTTTCCGGTGCCCGGCTTGCCGAGGTCATGGCTTCCCTCGATGTCTTCGTCCACCCGGGGGAGTCGGAGACTTTCTGCCAGACCATTCAGGAAGCCATGGCCTGTGCCGTGCCTGTCGTGGCAGTTGGCCGAGGAGGCCCTTTGGATCTTGTCGATTCCTCCCGCACCGGCTGGCTGTATGAGCCAAAAGCCTTGCATGAACTGGCCTACCGCGTCAGCGATCTTGTCTATGACGAGGCGAAGCGTTCGGCTTTCGCCGCCGCTGCATTGGAAAGCGTGCGGGATCGTTCGTGGCAGAGGATCGGCGATGAATTATTGGAACACTACGATTTTGTGCGTTCGCTGGTCGCCTCGAGGTCGGCTTAAGCACGGAACGCTATGCGCCAAGCGGAAACTCATCGACTAGCTGGCGGATGGTGTTCGCTACACAGTCCGCGTCGCAGCGGTTTGCCTGATATCCGCCGCCACAGGTGATGAGTTCTTGGAGAACTGGCATCAGCTTGAAGGACCTGGCTCCTAGAGGCGCGCCATCACGTCCGTCAGCCTCTTCTTCAGCTTGATAGCTGTGCACTGCAGCAATCATGGCATCCGTCATGGCCTGCGCGCTCATGTCTCCGTGCAAAAAATCGGGCCCCAGGGCGACAACCTTCTTGACCGCGTTCTCGATCCTATCGGCCTGTTGCATGGATTCTTGAGTTTCCGGCATTGTTTCCACCCCTTGGATATGCTGCTGATTTCATTATGCGCCTGCGCAGAATCATGCGGGGAAAACAGAAGACGGGAAGCTTTCGCTTCCCGTCTTTTTCTGTGGAGCCTAGGAGAATCGAACTCCTGACATTCTGCTTGCAAAGCAGACGCTCTACCAACTGAGCTAAGGCCCCGTATTTAGTTTTGGAAGAATTCCACTTCCGACCGGCTGGCGGTCTTGAACAAGAAAGCGGAAAGCTTTCGCTTTCCGCAGATCTTATCTGTGGAGCCTAGGAGAATCGAACTCCTGACATTCTGCTTGCAAAGCAGACGCTCTACCAACTGAGCTAAGGCCCCAAAAGCTTTAGGAAACTTTATCGGCTACCTGATGCCAGGTTTCCTTAGTTTCCGAAGAAGCCTTTACCTTCTTGATCAACACTACCGCAGCAGTGGCAACCGTTGCGAGAACCAGGAACTTTTTCATTACTTCCTCTTTCTCTCCAGCAAGGATTCGGTGGGCGTACCAAGACTTGAACTTGGGACCTCTTCGTTATCAGCGAAGCGCTCTAACCGCCTGAGCTATACGCCCTTGCTTTTGTTTTGTTCCCTTCGGAACGAAATAAAACTTTACCGGGGTTTTTGCAAAGATACAAATCGAGCCCGGGTGTCATGCGTCACATCATGAATCCCGGGCTCGACTTGGGTGTTGCTAGTCGTCGGTGAGGGTCACTCCGGCGCCGCCGACCAGCGACGCACCGATGTTGTAGAGCACCGCTCCAAGCATCGAAACAACCGAAATCACAACCACGTTGACCACGGCGATAATCGTCGCGTAGGACGCTACCTGGCCCAGGGAGATGGAATCCCGGAGGTCGAAGTTGTCCTCAGCGCCGATGGCGTCGCGCATCAGCTGATTGAAGGAATCGAAGGTGCCACTCAGATCCAGGACTGCCCAGATGCCTACCGCAGCCACCACGGTGATCACACCGAAGGCCACTGAGAGCAGGAATGCAATCTTCAAGACAGAGAACGGTTCAACCTTGGACACCAACAGGCGGGCCTTGCGGACCTTCGCCTTGGGTGCTGGACGCACCAACCGCTCCTGCCCGTTGGCAGGGCGCTGTTGTGCGGTGGTGGTTGGCCGGGCGCCAGTTGGGCGTGATCCGGGGGCGGGGCGCTGCCCCGGGGCTGGACGGCTACCGGTACCGGCGGCCGTCGGACGCTTTACCTGGGTAGGCCGCGGCGCTGCGCTCTTCGGGGCACTGCCACTGGGGCGGGGCGTCGAGGGCGTGCTCATGCGTTACCTCCGTTAGTGGTGTCATCCTCGCTGGGCTCGGAAGCGGTTTCCGGCGCAGCTGATGACTCGTTGGTGATATTTTCTGGATCTAAGGCTACGGCATCTTCCTCCGAGTTCTCTTCAAGCTCGGTTTCAGTATTCTTAGCCACCGCAATAATGTGGTCCTTCTTGTCAGGCTTCGCAAAAATCACGCCCATGGTGTCGCGGCCCTTGGATGGAACCTGCGAAACCGCGGAGCGGACGACCTTGCCCGAACCCATGACGACCAGCACCTCGTCGTGTTCATCCACGATCATGGCGCCGACCAGTTCGCCGCGTTCCTCGTTGAGCTTGGCCACCTTGATGCCCAAGCCGCCGCGGGATTGCACGCGGTATTCGTCCACCGTGGTGCGCTTGGCGAAGCCCTCGTCGGTGACGGTGAAGACGTAGGAGTCCTCGCGGACCACGTCGGCGGCCAGCAGCTCGTCGCCGTCGCGGAACTTCATGCCTGTCACACCGGAAGTGGCGCGGCCCATCGGGCGCAGTGCCGTATCGGTGGCGGTGAAGCGCACCGACTGGCCCTTGCGCGAGACCAGCATCACATCATCCGATTCGCTGACCAGCTGTGCGGAGACCAGTTCGTCGCCCTCGCGCAGGTTGATTGCGATCACCCCGGCGGTGCGGTTGGTGTCGTAGTCTTCCAGGCGGGTTTTCTTGACCAGGCCGTTGCGGGTGGCCAGCATCAGGTACTGCGCGTCCTGGTAGGTGCGCAGGTCAAGCACCTGGGCGATGTGCTCCTCGGGCTGGAAGGCCATCACGTTGGCCACGTGCTGGCCCTTGGCGTCGCGGCCGGCCTCTGCCAGCTCGTAGCACTTGGTGCGGTAGACGCGGCCGTGGTTGGTGAAGAACAGCAGCCAGTTGTGCGTGGAGGTGACGAAGAAGTGCTCCACCACGTCATCGCCGCGCAGCGACGCGCCCTTGATGCCCTTGCCGCCGCGGGCCTGCGAGCGGTAGTTGTCGATGCGGGTGCGCTTGACGTAGCCGCCGCGGGTGATGGTGACGACCATTTCCTCTTCGGGGATCAGGTCCTCGACGCTCATGTCGCCGTCGTAGCCCATCAGGATCTTGGTGCGGCGCTCGTCGCCGTGCTTGTCCACGATCTCCGCCAGTTCCTCGGAGACGATCTCGCGCTGGCGGGCAGGGGATTCCAGGATGGACTTGTATTCGGCGATCAGCGCCATCAGCTTGGCGTGCTGGTCAAGGATCTTCTGGCGCTCGAGGGCCGCCAGACGGCGCAGTTGCATGTCCAGGATGGCCTGGGCCTGCTCGTCGTCGATGTCCAGCAGGTCCTTGAGCCCCTCGCGGGCGATCTCCACCGTCTGCGAGGCGCGGATCAGCGCGATGACCTCGTCCAGCGCATCCAGCGCCTTGAGCAGGCCGTTCAAGATGTGGGCCTCGGCCTCCGCCTTCTTCAGGCGGTAGGCGGTGCGGCGGACGATCACTTCGATCTGGTGGGTGACCCAGTGGCGGATGAACCCGTCCAACGGCAGGGTGCGCGGCACCCCGTCGACGATCGCGAGCATGTTCGCGGAGAAGTTGGACTGCAGCTCGGTGTGCTTGTAGAGGTTGTTCAGCACCACCTTGGCCACGGCGTCGCGCTTGAGCACAATGACCAGGCGCTGGCCGGTGCGGCCCGAGGTCTCGTCGCGCATGTCAGCGATGCCTGCGATCTTGCCGTCGCGCACCAGCTCGGCGATCTTCACCGCGAGGTTGTCCGGGTTGGCCATGTACGGCAGCTCGGTGACCACCAGGCAGGTGCGGCCCTGGATCTCCTCCACGTTGACCACTGCGCGCATGGTGATCGAGCCGCGGCCGGTGCGGTAGGCGTCGGCGATGCCCTTGGTGCCCAGGATCATGGCGCCGGTGGGGAAGTCAGGTCCCTTCACGCGCAGCATCAGCGCGGCGAGCAGCTCTTCGCGGGTGGCTTCGGGGTTCTGCAGGTACCACTGCACGCCGTCGGCCACTTCGCGCAGGTTATGCGGCGGGATGTTGGTGGCCATGCCCACGGCGATGCCGGAGGAGCCGTTGACCAACAGGTTCGGGAAGCGGGCCGGCAGAACCGTCGGCTCCTGGTTCTTGCCGTCGTAGTTGTCCTGGAAATCAACGGTGTCCTCGTTGATGTCGCGGACCATCTCCATGGCCAATTGGGCCATCTTGGTTTCGGTGTAACGCTGGGCGGCGGCGCCGTCGTTGCCGGGCGAGCCGAAGTTTCCCTGTCCCAGGGCCAGCGGGTAGCGCATGACCCAGTCCTGGATCAGGCGGACCAGCGCATCGTAGATGGCGGTGTCGCCGTGCGGGTGGTACTGGCCCATGACCTCGCCGACCACGCGGGCGCACTTGTTGTAGGCGCGCTCCGGGCGGTAGCCGCCGTCGTACATCGCGTAGATCACGCGGCGGTGCACGGGCTTCAGGCCGTCGCGCACATCCGGCAGCGCACGGCCCACGATGACCGCCATGGCGTAGTCAAGGTAGGAACGCTGCATTTCGGTCTGCAGGTCGATCTGGTCGATGCGTCCGTGCTCGTGGTTCTCCACGACCTCGCCGTCTAGCGGCTCGTTTTCAGGGGTCTGCTCGTCGCTCAATTTCTTCCCTCTAGCTCAAAAGTTTCTATGATCCGTGGCAGCCTCGCCTAGATGTCCAGGAAGCGGACGTCCTTGGCATTCTGCTGGATGAAGTTGCGGCGGGATTCGACGTCTTCGCCCATCAGCACGGAGAAGACCTCGTCCGCGGCGGCGGCGTCGTCCATGGTGACCTGGCGCAGGGTGCGGCGCTCGGGATCCATGGTGGTGTCCCACAGCTCCGAGTAGTCCATCTCGCCCAGGCCCTTGTAGCGCTGGATGCCGTTTTCCTTCGGGATGCGCTTGTTTGCGGCGGCGCCTTCCACCAATGCCTGGTCGCGCTCCTTGTCGGAGAAGACATAGTCATGCGGGGCGTTGGACCACTTGATGCGGTACAGCGGGGGAGCGGCCAGGAAGACGTAGCCCTGTTCGATCAGCGGGCGCATGAAGCGGAAGATCAGGGTCAGCAGCAGCGTGGTGATGTGCTGGCCGTCCACGTCGGCATCCGCCATCAGCACGATCTTGTGATAGCGCAGCTTGGAAATGTCGAACTCTTCGCCGATGCCGGTGCCGAAGGCGGTGATCATCGACTGCACTTCGGCGTTGCCCAGTGCGCGGTCCAGGCGGGCGCGCTCCACGTTCAGGATCTTGCCGCGCAGCGGCAGGATGGCCTGGGTGTGCGGGTTGCGGCCGCGCTTGGCGGAGCCGCCCGCGGAGTCGCCCTCCACGATGAACACCTCGCACTCGCTCGGGTTCTTCGAGGAGCAGTCCGAAAGCTTACCGGGCATGCCGAAGGATTCCATCGGGGACTTGCGGCGGGCGTTGTCGCGGGCCTTGCGCGCGGCCATGCGGGCCTGGGAAGCCAGCTGGGCCTTGCGGATGATGTCGCGGGCGGTGTTCGGGTTGCGTTCGAACCAGTCACCGAGCTCCTCGTTGACCACGCCCTGGACGAAGCCGCGGGCGATGGAGTTGCCCAGCTTGGTCTTGGTCTGGCCTTCGAACTGCGGTTCGGCGAGCTTCACGGAGATCACCGCGGTCAGGCCTTCGCGCACGTCGTCGCCGGTGAGGTTGTCGTCCTTCTCGCGCAGGATCTTGTTATCCCGCGCATAGCGGTTGAGCAGACCGGTCAGTGCGGCGCGGAAGCCCTCTTCGTGGGTACCGCCCTCGTGGGTGTTGATGGTGTTCGCGTAGGTGTGCACGGATTCCGCGTAGGCGGTGGTCCACTGCATCGCGATCTCGAGGCTGATGCCGCGCTTGGAGTCTTCCGCCTCAAAGGCGATGACTTCCTCGTGGACCAGCTCGACCTTCTTGGCGGCGTTCAGGTGCTTGACATAGTCCAGCAGGCCGTCCTTGTAGAGGTAGTCCACGCGGCGGGGCTTGACTACCTGCTTCTCGACTTCTTCGTCGACCTCTGCCTCAGGCTCTTCGACTTCCTGGATGCGCTCGTCGACCAGGATGATGCGCAGGCCCTTGTTCAGGAAGGCCATCTGCTGGAAGCGGGCGCGCAGGGTCTCGAAGTCGAACTCGGTGGTCTCGAAGATCTCCGGGTCCGGGTAGAAGGTCTGGGTGGTGCCGGTTTCTTCGGTGGCTTCGCCCTTGGCCAGCGGGGAAGTGGTGTGGCCGCCGTTGGAGTAGCCGATGCGCCAGGCATGGCCCTGGCGGCGCACCACGGTTTCCACCTTGGAGGACAGCGCGTTGACCACGGAAATGCCCACGCCGTGCAGGCCGCCGGAGACAGCGTAGCCGCCGCCGCCGAATTTGCCGCCGGCGTGCAGGATGGTCATCACGACCTCGACGGTCGGCTTGCCTTCGGTGGGGTGGATATCCACCGGGATGCCGCGGCCGTTGTCCTCGCAGCGCACGCCGCCGTCCGCCTGCAGCGTGACGGTAATGGTGTCGCAGTAGCCTGCTAGCGCCTCATCGACAGAGTTGTCAACGACTTCATATACCAGGTGGTGCAGGCCGCGGGGGCCTGTGGAACCGATGTACATGCCCGGGCGTTTGCGTACCGCTTCGAGTCCCTCGAGAACGGTAATATCCTGGGCGCCGTATGTGTGCTCGACTTTGGAAGTCATCGATTCTGCAGGTTCTGGGATGTTGTCCGGCTCCTGCGGTGAAGCGTTTTCGGTAGACACGGGTGCTACGAACTCCTCGAATTTGGCGCGCGATAACCAGAGGCGCTTCCTTGACGGGAGGCGCATGACGATCTTGGTCTGAATCATCCCATCGCGGCATGCACCGCGGCGCAGACAATTCACTGCCTCTAATTCTACCGCCTAGAGCAAAAATATCGGGGATTCTGTGGCCTAAATCAGCCGCAGAAGCCACAGAAAGCGCCATCTGAGCGAGTTTGGGTGATCTGCTGAGGGGGGATCCAGCTTGAGGGGGCGTTAGAGCGCCATATGCCGTACCAGCAATTTCTAGCCGTAGGTGTCTCGAGGCCCGCGGCCTGCCACTGATCGGCTGCCATGACGCCACGACGGCGCATTCGGTCCAAGCACGCGGATCACCGTAACGATTCCGGGTCCCAGCTCGGCATCGAACTTCTTGAGCAGCTGATGAGTCATCAGTTTCAGCTGGGTGGCCCAGGAGGTGGAATCACAGCGCACGATCACTACGGTGTTTTCAAATGATTCAGGCTTGCAGTGCTGGGAAATCCGCTCCCCGACCAGCTCATCCCACCGTCCGAGCACCGACCCCACTGCTACTTGGGTGTTCCACCCTCGAGCCTTAGACATGCGCGCGACAACGTCCCCGATGGACCTCGGGTCTCGAGCTGCGCCTTCCTCCGGGGCGGCTTTGCCCGCAGCAAAGGCATTTCTTGCCGCCTGGCGCTTGCGCACCTTGGCCATGCGCGCAGCGTCGAGCCGTGAATCGCCGCGTTCTTCAGCAAGCTTGCGCATGCGGTTGAGCAACGCCTTAGCGGCGTCGATTTCCGGATCCATGCGGTGCTCATCGTCGAACTGTTGGCTAGGCATCGACAACCTGCCCAGGGGAGACCTGGAAGAAATGCCCCTTCAACGCATCGGGAACATCATCCATGACCGCAGCGGTAACCAGGACTTGCTCCGCGCCGGCGACAATATGAGCCAGCCGGTTGCGTCTTGTCGCATCCAGCTCAGCAAACACGTCGTCGAGAATCAAAATCGGCCCGGAGCCAGTGCGCGGATCGTCGTCGCCGAAAACCCTGTAGGCGGCCAAGCGCAACGCCAACGCGAACGACCACGTTTCGCCATGCGACGCATAGCCCTTGGCAGGAGCCTGGCCCAGGGTGAGCACTACGTCGTCGCGGTGAGGGCCGAAGAGCGAAACTCCGCGGTCAAGCTCTCGAGCTCGGTTTGCCTCGATCGCGTCGAGCAGCAAATCCTGGATCTCTTCTTGGCCTAGATTTTCCAGATTTTGAACCGGGAGGCTGTTTTCATCCCATTCCCCCTCGAGCGAAGAACGGTAGACCGCGTTGGCGGCTTTTGCCCCGTCGGCAAGGTCTGCATAGGCTGCCTGCATATAGGGGCGGAGCAATGCCAGCACATTCAAGCGGCCGCGGATTAAGCGTGCACCGCAAGCTGCCAGCTGCAGATCCCAGGCCTTGAGGGTATTTTCTTGAGAAGCGTTCAGCTTCGATTTGCCGCGAATGGATTTCAACAGCGCATTGCGCTGCTTCACGATTCGTTCATAGTCGTTCTTGGTGCCGGCCTCGATTGGGCGCAGCGCAACTAGGAGTTCATCGAGAAAACGGCGCCTATTAGATGGGTCGCCCTTGATGAGTGCGAGATCTTCCGGAGCAAAAAGAACTGTGCGCACTAAACCAAGGATTTCTCGTGCCCGCACCGGGTTGGCCCGGTTGATGCGGGCACGATTGTGCTTCCCGCTGGTAATCTCCACCTCGAGCTGCATCTGTTGGCTGCCGCGGTGCAAAGTTGCGCGGATCAAGGCTCGTTCTGAGCCGAAATTCAACAACGGTGCATCGCTGCTGACTCGGTGGGAGGAAAGATTTGCCAAATAGCCGATGGATTCAACGATGTTCGTTTTGCCCACGCCATTGGGGCCGACGAGAACGTTGACTCCAGGAGCCAGATGTACGTCAGCCTGCATGTACGAGCGGAAGCTCGTGAGGGAAAGCTGAGAGATATACACCGTGGTCCTGACGAAGAATGCGGGGCAGGAATGATCGTTTTCCTGCCCCGAATGCGATTAACTAGTTCGAATTTGGCAGACGAACAGGCATCACCAGATAGCGATACTGGTCCTGGTCGTCTTCATCAAGCTTTTCCTGGCCCGTAAGCATTGCAGGCTTCGGGGCGCTGGTGAAGGAGAAGCGCACAAAATCCGTGTTGAAGGAGTTCAGGCCTTCCGAGAGGAAAGTCGGGTTGAACGCAACGGTGATGTCTTCGCCGCGAAGTGCAGCGACAATTGCTTCTTCGGCCTGGGCATCTTCACCAGTACCGGCGTCCAATGTCAGCTGTCCGTCAATGAAAGCCATGCGCACAGGGGTGTTTCGTTCTGCGACCACCGAAACGCGGCGGACTGCTTCAATCAACTCGCTGGTGCGGACAGTTGCATGAATTGGGGTGTCGCTAGGGAACAACGAGCGAATCTTTGGATACTCGCCATTGATCAGCAGCGAGGTGGTTCGACGGTTGGCGCTTTCAAAGCCAACCATTTCGCCGTTGGCGCTGATGGCAAGCTTCAGCTCTCCCGCGCCAGATAAGGTCTTGGCCACTTCGCTGAGGGTCTTGGCCTTGATCAGGAACGAGGTAGAAATTTCTGGCTGGTTAGGAGTCCAGTTCAGTTCGCGCATAGCCAACCGGTAGCGGTCAGTAGCCAAGAATGTAATCAAATCGTTTTCGATTTCTACCTTGATGCCAGTCAGTACTGGAAGGGTGTCATCCTTCGATGCAGCGACAATGACCTGGGAAACAGCTGACGCGAAGGCCTGTCCATCGATGACACCTGCAACCTCTGGCAATGCAGGAAGCGTTGGATACTCATCCACCGGCATGGTTGCCAGATGGAAACGGGAACGACCACAGGTCAACGTGATCTTAGAACCCTCAGTTTCAATGCTTACCATCGAATTAGGCAATGAACGGGTGATTTCTGCAAGAAGTTTGCCTGAGACCAAGATCGAACCCTGTTCGGAGATATCCGCGGGGATCTCAATATGAGAAGAAATTTCGTAGTCGAATCCCTCGAGGCGTACTAGGCCTTCATGCGAGGTGATCAAAATGCCAGCTAATACAGGCGATGGTGGACGCTGAGCTAGCGACCGTGCCGTCCAAGATACGGCATCTGCCAAAACATCCTTTTCAACGCTGAACTTCACGAAAAATCCGCCTTTCGGAACCTAATAAGTCTTAAGTCAGGCCAAGAAGGTTGTCCTCGCCAAGTTCTTAAGCATAGAGGAGGTAGTTGCATGTTCTCTGCAGACAATCTTGCCACGTCTAAAAGTTCTCTGCTCTTGGAACTGTTCCAACTGTGTACGAGGCAACAAAAAATTTCTGTAGCGGCAGTCTTTGAGGGCTCTGGATTTTTAGTTCTGCACAGTTTTTGGGTGATCAGAGGGAGGTGGACTCGTTATTTGGATGGATAAGAGTTTAAAGGGGAAGTGTTAATAACCCTTGTGGATACTGTGGAAAAGCACTTACTTCCCAGATCCGGGGCCAATTGTGCATGCGAACAATCTGTGACTGGGAGTGACACTGAGTTCCACGAAGCTGTTGATACTCAGTGTCACGCTTTTTAACGTCCACATGCGCAGTAGCACTTATCCGCAGCATGTCACCAGATAGTCCACATATTTATCCACACCTGTGGCAATTAGCTTTTAGAGCTCGCGCTGGCTTTGCTTGATGCGGTTGGTCAGCTCGGTAACCTGGTTGAAAATTGCTCGGCGTTCTGCCATGAGCTCACGGATTTTTCGGTCAGCATGAATGACGGTGGTGTGGTCTCGACCGCCAAGCTCAGCGCCGATCTTCGGCAAGGACATTTCGGTGAGTTCACGCAGCAAGTACATAGCGATCTGACGCGCAGTTACCAACGTCCTCGTACGTGACTTGCTGTTGAGCTCTTCGATGGTCAGACCGAAGTACTCAGCCGTCTGCTTGATGATGGTTGACGGCGTGATTTCTTGGGCGCCATCTTCACTGATCAGGTCCTTGAGAACAGTTTCAGCTAGAGCGAGATCGACTTGCTGGTTATTCAGGGAGGCGAATGCGGTGACTCGAATCAGCGCGCCTTCGAGCTCGCGAATATTCGTGGAGATGCGCGAAGCAATGTACTCCATGACATCACCCGGTGCCGAGAGGTTTTCGGCATCGGCCTTTTTACGCAGAATTGCAATGCGAGTTTCCAGCTCCGGCGGCTGGATGTCGGTCAACAGTCCCCACTCAAAGCGGGAACGCATGCGGTCCTCAAAGCCTTGAAGCTGCTTTGGCGGCAGGTCCGAGGTAATGACTACCTGCTTGTTGTGATTATGCAGCGCGTTGAACGTATGGAAGAACTCTTCTTGGGTCGCATCCTTGTTTGCCAAAAACTGGATGTCGTCAATGAGCAGAATGTCGACGTTGCGGTACGTCTGCTTAAAGCTCGCACCTTCGTCGTCGCGGATCGAATTGATGAAATCGTTGGTGAACTCTTCTGAATTCACGTATCGAACGCGGATGCCCTTGTAGAGATGGCGGGCATAATGCCCAATGGCGTGCAACAAGTGAGTCTTGCCCAAACCCGAGTCCCCATAAATAAACAGCGGGTTGTATGCCTTGGCCGGTGCTTCGGCGACGGCAACTGCCGCTGCATGGGCGAAACGGTTGGACGAACCGATCACGAAGGTATCGAAGATGTACTTGGGATTCAGCCGTCCGAATTCCTGAGAATTCGATGGAGGAGTAGGCTGTGGCGCCGGCTGAGGACGTGGGCCAGGCGCGTCGGAAACGGCCGGAGCAGCTGCTTGCGTCGGGGCAGGAGAATCAGATTCGCTGTTTTCGAGCTCTTCGGACAAGGACAGATCGACACTTACTGCGCAGCGGATATCGTCCTGGAACACTTCACGCAATGCATCGTCCAGCGGCTCACGCAACTGGGTCTGCAACATGTCACGGGTGAGGTCATTGGGCACGGCGACCAGCAGCGTAGTCCCAATAAGACCCTGGGGCTTAGCCAAGGATACGAAGGCACGATGGCGAGCCTTGACCCGGTCGTCGTCTTCGATCTTGCGGATGACCTGACGCCAGGAGCTGCCAATGCTATTGGTCTCGTCGCTGCTCACTAAGGGCGCCCCTCTTTCCATCGATTAATGCAATCTTGGTCACTTAATGCCCGTGGGACGGGTGTTGAAAATGCCAATTTTGCTCAAGTGCCACCATTGATTCTATCCACCATCCACATGGTTATGCACAGCATGGTGGAAAAACCGAGCGTTTCGGGTGTGGAAAACTGGTTTTCCCTTGAAATCAGGCCAATTCAAGCGGTACATGACAAGCGTTTTCACCCGATTTTGTGAATTTTCTTTCTTTGGCGTCGAGAGTAATCCACAACTTTGAGGTAGATTATTCACAGGCCCGGTACTGCAGCGCCGGTAGGGTGTGTCATGCGCGCGCCAATTTGACCTACTGCGCAGATTTTCCTATTGTTATTCAGTCCTATGTGTGCGTTTTGCGACCTGCTCAGTTTTAGAAGAGCCCGCAGAAGCATGCGTTTTTCAAAGTAAATGTGCGTCAGCCTGTTGTTATCCAGCTAGCTAGTAACGGGTAAGGCGTATCACTGAACGTCTTGGAGTATCACCGTGAGCAAGCGGACTTTTCAGCCAAACAACCGTCGTCGTGCCAAGAAGCACGGTTTCCGTCTTCGTATGCGTACCCGCGCAGGCCGTGCCATCCTGTCGGCACGCCGCAGCAAGGGCCGCAGCGAGCTGTCCGCATAAATTTGCGACACAGCTCTTGGCAGCATAGTTATTCTGGGCTCGTCTAAGAGTCAAGAAGAAATCTTATGTTGCCAAAGAATCAGCGACTGCGCTTAGCGCAGGACCTTACAGCCACTGTACGTTCCGGTGTCCGAAGCGGACGCCGGAACGTCGTGCTATATGCACGCCCTCGCGCAAACGATCAGGTGGGGGACAGGTTTGGATTTATTGTGTCCAAGGCTGTAGGTATTGCCGTTAAAAGGAACCTTGCCAAGCGCCGGATGCGCGAGATTGCTCATGAGCTTCGACGCGATGACGGAAACTTGGACATTGTCGTGCGCGCTTTACCTGGAGCCGCCGAACTTTCATGGGACGAACTGCGTTCCCAAGTGACTTCGGCCTTTGCTTCAGCCGTGCGCAAATCCGAGGCCCGCTGATGCGCAAGGACTCAAAGCCCCGCACCGGTGTCCTGTGGTTCATCCTCGATATTCCACGCAACATCCTTATTGGGCTAATTAAGCTTTACCGTAAAATCATTTCGCCGATCTACGGCGATGTTTGTCGATACTTCCCCAGCTGTTCTGCCTATGGGCTCGAAGCAGTTACCCAGCACGGTGTCATTAAAGGCTCCGGACTGACTATATGGAGAATCCTTCGGTGCAATCCGTGGTCCCACGGAGGCGTCGACCAGGTCCCCGAAGGGCCGAGGATTTGGCCAGAAGGTAAACTGCCGAGGATCATAGTTCTGAATCATCCTGTGATTCCCGACGATGAAGACGCCGCGGATAGCGGCCGCAAGGAGCGCGACCTCTAATGAACAACTTTCTAGACACCATATTGACGCCGTTTACGTATGCGGTGTCATGGGTTCTGTGGGCTTTCCACGAACTGTTTTCGTTCATTGGCATGGATCCAAATTCCGGCGTTACCTGGACCCTGTCGATCATCTTCCTGGTGCTGTTGATCCGTACCCTGCTGATCCCGGTCTTCGTCAAGCAGATCAAGTCTCAGCGTGCCATGCAGGCCCTTCAGCCTGATCTGCGCAAGCTGCAGGCCAAGTACAAGGGCAAGACTGACCAGCTCTCGCGCCAGGCAATGGTTCAGGAACAGCAGGCGCTGTTTAAGAAGCACAAGACCAACCCGCTGTCTTCCTGCCTCCCGCTGCTGATCCAGATGCCGTTCTTCTTCGCGCTGTTCCGCGTGCTGAACAACGCTTCGCACGCCAGCGAGATCGGCCAGTCGGTCGGTGCATTGTCTGTTGAGAACATCCGCAGCTTCGACTCTGCAACAATCTTCGGCGCTCCGCTTTCAGACACCTTCTTGGGCACCTTCAACTCCGGCAGCCCAAACATTGCCGTCATCATCGTTGCAGTCGTCATGATCCTGGCAATGATCGCTTCGCAGTTCTTCACCCAGCGCCAGCTGATGACCAAGAACATGAGCGCCGAGGCCCTGCAGGGTCCATTCATGCAGCAGCAGAAGATGATGATGTACATCCTTCCGCTGGTCTTCGGCATCGGCGGCATCAACTTCCCAATCGGTGTGCTGATCTACTGGACCGCTACCAACCTGTGGACCCTGGGCCAGCAGTACTGGGTCATTCACAACAACCCGACCCCTGGTTCGGAAGCCGAGCGTGAGCTGAATGCCCGCCGCGCAGCCAAGGGCTTGCCTCCTGTAGGCCAGAAAAAGAACTCTGATGTAGAAGAGACTGTCGTTGAGCAGCCAAAGGGCCAGCGCCAGCAGCCACAGCGTAAGAACCGCCGGAAGAAGAACTAGCCATGACTGCAACTGAAAACATTGGTGTAGAAGAGCTCGAAGCCCAGGTCGAAGGGAACGAAGAAGTTCTCGATGAGGGCGACGTCGCTGCAGACTACCTTGAAGAGCTCTTGGACATCGCCGATCTCGATGGCGACATCGACATCGAAATCCGAGGCGGACGCACCTACATTTCCATCGTGACCGATGAGGACGACGTCGATCTGGAGAACCTCGTAGGCAAGGACGGCGAGGTGCTTGATGCGTTGCAGGAACTCACCCGCCTGGCAGTACTGAACGCCACTGGCGAGCGTTCACGCTTGATCCTGGACATCGCCGGCTACCGCGCAGACCGCGCTGAGCAGCTGACCAAGATTGCCCAGGATGCGATCGAAGGGGCTAAGCAGAGCGGCGAGCCTGTGCACCTGGAGCCGATGAGCGCCTACGAGCGCAAGCTCGTCCACGACGTCATTGCAGATGCAGGACTCCATTCGGAGTCCGAAGGCGAATCCACTCGCCGCCATATCGTCGTATCGACGCTGGACAGCTAAGCTTCCACCCAACGAACCTGCACAAGAACCAAAGGACCCATGCAATGACCGAGGATCTGAGCCTCACAGCAGAAGAGCAGCTTGCCGCCGAGAAGATTTTCGGCGACCGGCTGGATCTTGCCATGCGCTATGTAGAGCATTTGGCAACCTCGGGCATCGAGCGTGGGCTGCTTGGTCCGCGTGAGGTTCCACGTTTATGGTCGCGCCACGTCTTGAACTGTGCCGTGATCGAGTCGGTGATGGAAAAGGACGCTGAAGTAGCCGACGTAGGCTCTGGAGCTGGCCTCCCTGGGCTTTGCCTGGCCATTGCCCGACCAGACCTCAAGCTGACCCTCATTGAGCCGCTGGAGCGCCGCTGCATCTGGCTCAGTGAAGTCATCGACGACCTCGGGCTGGACAACGTAACCGTGATGCGTGGGCGTGCAGAACAGATGGTCGATGTGGTGAACGCGCGCTATGTAACTGCTCGAGCTGTATCAGCTTTGACTAACCTTGCAGGGCTCACAATGCCGCTTCTACATGGCGATGGCGAACTGATCGCCATCAAGGGACGTTCGGCGGCTGAAGAAATCGAAAAGGCCTCCAAGGCCATTCGTAAGCTTGGCGGCAAGGAAACCGAAGTAATCGTTGTCGGTGAAGATATCTTGAAGGAACCTACTACGGTGGTTCGTATTAAGGTTGCCTAGCCCATACGCGATAGGCTTTTAAGGGATGTGGATTGCGTAAGACTGAGGTTTCATCAGGTTTGTAACCTCAATTATTTATGCAAACACCAAAGCTTGTTTTGAATGTTTCACGTGAAACATTCATCGATGATGAACTGGAATAGTGCCATCATCAATCCATGAGGAGGAGTTTCACCTTTGTCTAAGGCCAAAGAATCGGCAAGTAGTGCTTTTGACTTCAACGACTCTTCTTCGCCTCTGGCAAGCCAGCTGGCAAGCGAGCACCGTCGTCGCGAAGCATTGGATTCTCGCAAAGTTCCTAAGCCGGAAAAGACTCGCTATTTCACGATTTCCAATCAAAAGGGTGGCGTTGGTAAAACTACCACCACTGTGAATTTAGCTGCCGCATTAGCCAAGGGCGGCCTTAATGTCTTGGTGATAGATATCGATCCACAGGGCAACGCTTCAACGGCCTTGGGTATTGAGCACCATGCCGAAGTGGACAGCATTTATGACGTGCTGATCAACGATGTGCCTTTGGCTGAAGTTGTAGCCACCTGTCCAGAGCTTCCAAGCCTGCAGGTAGCTCCAGCTACCATTCATTTGGCTGGTGCCGAAATTGAATTGGTCTCGCTTGTTGCGCGTGAACAAAGACTGCAGCGGGCCCTAGACGACTACGCCCGAGCTCGACAGCGGGCTGGGCAGCCTCGGCTGGATTACGTTTTCATCGACTGCCCACCAAGCCTGGGACTGTTGACGGTCAATGCATTTGTTGCCGCGCGTGAAGTTCTAATTCCCATCCAGTGCGAATACTACGCACTCGAGGGTTTGAGCCAGCTGCTGAAGAACATTGAGATGATTCAGAAGCACCTGAATTCAAAGTTGACTGTTTCAACGATCTTGCTCACTATGTATGACGGTCGCACTAATCTGGCAGCGCAAGTGGCCAATGAAGTGCGTGAGCATTTCCCTGAACAGGTTCTAGGCGCAGTGATCCCACGATCGGTGCGAGTTTCCGAAGCTCCGAGCTACCAGCAGACCGTAATTACCTATGACCCGAACTCCACCGGTGCGCTTTCATACAGTGAAGCTGCCTATGAGATAGCGGACCGTGGGGCAAAGTCCTAACACGAGAGATTTCAGCAACTAAGTACAAGATAGCAATATTTATTAGTTGTTTATTAACATGATCTTGGTTCATTTGCATTGATGCTTTGGGACACCCTGGCAATCAGGCGGGATACGTCCCACTCGCAGCTCTTAAGAACAGTAGACTAGTCATGGGTTGTGAATTTCTTGAAAGGGCGTGCATTTCGGTATGGCAGATAAAAAACGTGGCTTGGGTCGAGGCCTTGGGGCGTTAATCTCAAGCACGCCTGCCGCACCTGCGGCGGATGAAAAGCAGGATGTTTCACGTGAAACACCAGCCGCGGACAGAGAAGCTGCGCAGCCAAAGTCGAAACCTGCACGCCCGGTGGATATGTTCTTCGAACCGGGACGTAAATCGGCATCATCGCGAACCGCTGCACCCTCTACGCCTGCCTCTAAAGCGTCTAAGAAGCCAAGAGCAACCATGCCTGGTCTGCCAAATACTCTGGCACCATCGAAGCCGAAGACTGCTGAACCTGAGGAATCTCCGAAGGCACAGAACGTAGTTTCGGATTCAGGGGAGGGGCTTGTTGACGTTCCAGGCGCTCAGTTTGCTGAACTTGACGTTAAGCTGATTCACCCTAACCGTAAGCAGCCACGTACCAATTTCGACCAGGATCATATGGATGAGCTCATCCATTCCATCCGAGAGATTGGATTGCTGCAGCCTATCGTTGTGCGCCCATCGCGAGAGCAGAACGACGCTTCTTACGAATTGGTCATGGGTGAACGTCGCTGGCGTGCAACCCAAGCGGCCGGTCTCACGACTATTCCGGCCATCATCCGCGACACCCAAGATACCGATCTTCTTCGCGATGCGTTGCTCGAGAACTTGCATCGCTCGCAGCTGAACCCACTTGAAGAAGCCGCGGCATATTCGCAGCTCCTTGAAGAATTCAATTGCACACAGGAAGTATTGTCAGAACGCATTGGGCGCTCACGATCACAGATTTCCAATACGATCCGTCTTATGAAACTTCCGCCTCTGGTTCAGCGACGTGTCGCGGCGGGTGTGCTTTCTGCGGGCCATGCACGTGCATTGCTGGGGCTATCTAATCATGAAGCGATGGAACAGCTGGCGCAGCGAATCATTAATGAAGGACTGTCTGTGCGCGCTACTGAGGAAGCTGTAGCGTTGAGTGGCGATAAGCCTAAGCCAAAGAGTAAGAAGCCACGAGAAACCCAAAGAAATGATCGTCTGGATTTCTTGGCAACATCGTTGGCAGACCGTTTGGATACTAATGTGAAGATTCAGTTGGGCAGCCGAAAAGGCAAAGTTAGTATCGAATTCGCTTCGGTAGACGACTTAAATCGCATCATGGAAGTGATCGATCCAAATCTTAAGTCCTAAGCTAGGCCTCTCAGAACGGCGCATTCTCTCCGGAGAATGCGCCGTTCTGCGTCTTCGGGGGAGTAGTAGGTAGTGTTTCACGTGAAACAGGAACTGGCTGTAAACCCTTAGAACGATGCGAGCGATATTAAATCGGTGTCCAAGTAACCAAAAAAGAGGCCATGCGGAACGTTCTTAACTGTCGGAGTTATGGCCATGGCGTCTGCAAAGCCAGAGAGCAAGGCTCAAATCAATCATCGCTAACACCGTCTCCGAATGACTCCGAAGGTTCTGAGTAGCCTTTGCCAGTTTCCGATAATCACGCTGTTTCAACAAGGTAATGGCGATCCTCCGCAATATCGTCATCACCTACGGTACATAGCCTTGACGCACTTGGGACTTATCTTCATTCCATGTCACGTCCCGTCGCCAATGCAGCCCATGCTCGATGACCCGATGGCCACGGATCAGCGCGCCTATATCCGCAGGGCTAGCTAGATGAGTCAGCAACGACGTCAACGCGTGCACTCTCTCCGTACGCCATCTCGTTGCCTTTACCACCCGGGATTTACGGGTGATCTGTCTGGCCTGTGCAGCGTGAGGGAAGCGGAACCCAGTCGTCAGTGTCACGCATTTGATAGTTCGAATCGTTCGAATCGTCCGACGCCCGTTTTTCATTTCCACATTCCGACTTCCCACCGGCACTTGATCGCGAGGGATCTGCTGTAGCTCGTCCTGTAGCTTGGGATGACTGCCTTTCACCGTGAACACATAGTGTGCTCCGCGGGCCCGCAGATAGCGGGCGTGAGGCGTCTGCGTATGCAACGCGTCAGCAGTGGTGACCTTGCCTTTGAGATCCAGAAAATGGACCAGGGGAGCAGAGAACTGGGTAATCTGATTCGTTTTCGCCCCCACTGGCATTTGAGCACAGACTGCGCCGGTGTGCTGATCGACCAAAGCCGGCAAATGCACACGGTTCTGTCTGCCGTTCTTCGTTCCCTGAATCTCTTTGCCGTCCATGGCAGTCGCCTTACCGGTGGACAGTGTTTGGGCCAACTGGAATAGAGAAACTCGAAAGTATTGCTGTCTAGGCGTAGGAACAGGCTGGCGAGGTTGGTGGCATGTGGGTTTGGTTATTTGCATGCTTTACAGGAGTTCCTGCACGTTACGAGGGGCTCGGAGTCTCGTCTCAGATGTTGTGGCGTTGTTTGTGGTTCACGACTTTGCAGACGCCTTGGTAGCTATCCCTCTAGTCCGGTGCGAGATGAACTTGGACCGGTTTCGAAGAAATCCGCAGTGTCGCGACGGGCGGCACCGACATGTTTGATCTACCCGGCGCAGAAGTTCTCCGCCTACATCACGGTACTGTTCTTCATGAATTTCAGTTCGTTGACCTACGTGCATAGTTCGCACGGGACTTCAAGAAGAGGATGTAGAAATGGTCGCTCATCGGTTGAGAAAGCTGCTTCGGAGGATCCGGTTCGTTTCAAGAAGGGCTAAACGCTCAAGGTTGGATATCCGAAAATAGTTCGCGAGGCACTGCATGCCGATGTTGGCGACCCATTCCTGAAGTATCGAGGTGATGTTCCAAGTGTCAATGTGGCCAAGGGGTATTTACCACGATCGCATTATCGTCGGGGCATTGGAGACGGCCTGCGGACCTGAAGCTGCTTGGCGGTATCTGCCCAGTCGATTCGCATGTTGATACCTCTGCTGGTACCGGACTCTGGAGATTGCTCCATACAAGGTCGCGTAGCGTTGACAGACTTGCAGAACTGGGAGCGGTGCAATACAGCACAGGTGGCGTTGGCTTGACCGATGCATTCATCGTGCAAGAGTTTCAAGTTGGTGTCAGCCATGACTACCTACATAGGCACTACGCTCAGTTCAGGAAAGAAAAGACGTCGTAGCATCAGCTTCGGCAACCGACGAACTGTTGGAAATCATGCTCACCGATGAAGTCTTCTACATCTTCGAAGCTGCAGAGGAAGCAGTCTGCCAGGTTGAAATCTTCAGTGCCTTAATTGGGAGAGGGGAGCCTGTTGTGTCATTTCATTACCTCCGGGAACACTGATACGTTCCTTCAGATGAAAACCTCCGCGAAATAGATGGTTCATTACATTGCCGTCTTCACCAGCCGAGCTGAGGGCCCGGACTTCACAACCGCTAGCTCCTCGAGCCGTCCGGTCAACCCGAAGATCTGCTGGGACAAGGCCATGCCCCGGATCTTCTTGGACGCCGCATTCATCCGGATTACCAGCATCTTCCGCACCGCCGGATGCGCCACCGCACGCTGATACGGCGTGGCATGTCGATCATCGACCTTGGTCACCTTCGCCCCGTGGCGAATCTTGGAAACCAACTTCTGCTGTGGCAGAAGAAAGTTAGTCAAGATCCGATCCAGCACCCAAATCTAGTCGAGCAACTCCACCCCTCGGGACCGTCATACCGCTGGTAGCCCACCAGCTCTCGGACCCTTGACCAGTTCTTCTGCTCCACGTGCGCGCCATCGTACTTGTTCCCTGCCCTCGAACACGCAAACGTGATCTACTGCTGTTGGCAGAAGCGCAGCAGCTCCTGGCTGATGAACTCACTGCCGTTATCCGAGTCAATGCCGATGATCGGGAACGACAAAGATTTCCATAACATGCATCAACGCGGCGTACACGTGCTTCTGGGCTTGGTTGCGCACCGAACCGTTCACTGTCCGACCGGTGCTGATATCGGTGACGGTCAAGGTGGAGCAGAACTCGCCTTAGCTATGGCCTCCTTCGTGGCCGATCAGATCGATCTCTACGAAGCTGAGAACCGCGTCATCCCATTCAGCCCAGGTACGCACCGGGATCCGGGACTTGAGTAGGGAACCGCGCTTGGTATGTGAACTGCCTCGAAGGGCCATCCTCTTCCGTTCGTTGGCCCGTCTGCGGTCGAAGGTTGAAGCACTTATTCGTACCAAGAGCGCCGCCTGCTCGTCGGTCACGTCCAAAGCTTTCTCACTGCGTAGCTTGGGCACGTGGTAGGTCATGGAAGCCGCCAGTAGTTTGGAGGTCGGCCCGCGTAGCACCGCCCAGCACAGGGTCAGCGCTGCTTGCAGGTCAGCAGGGGAGATGGGGCTTCCGTCCGGCACGCGCGATGCGGGGCGTGGGAGGCTGGAGTGCCTGGCGCAGGGCAGCGCGGGCCTAGTAGCAGTGCCAGCAGGTCAGCACGTCCAGGATCTGTGACTTCCCGGACTTGTCCGTCCGGTGGTAGTGCTTGGCGAGCTTGGTGGTGACTTCTTGGCGTGCGCTCATTGCAAGTCCCAGGGTGCTGGGCAGATACCCGAAGATCCTGAGAAGCAAGAGCTGTTGTGCTGGAGGTTTTCTTATGACGCAACGGAGTATCCGTGCTGGAGATCTTTATGAGTCAGCGAGGGGAGTGTCCTTGAACAGAAGAAGCTGAACAATTGACTCTTTGAGAGCCACCAATATTTCTGTTCGGAGCCACCCGTTATTGTGCTTCAGCGCCACCCAATAGTCTCTTACAGAGCCGCCACCCGATATCAGCAGTTTCGCTGGCAGCTCCGAGCAAAGAAGCTCACATGTTCGATTTTGGAAGTTGTTCCGTCCAAAGACACTATCGTTGATAAGACTTGCACCACCGGTCATGGCCCATGAACGCTGCTCCGGTGGCTTTGCTCAGTTTTTATACACCCATGGCCCAGCCTGGGGATTGAAGAGGCTTTCGTGTTCACATGCGTTCTTGGAAACGTAGTTGCTAGACCTTTGCTTCGTTGAGGTTCCTGAATTTGTCCTAGCCGAGCTCGGCGGTATCGGCTGCGTTGCTAATTTCGGTGACGCTATTGCGGGAGAAGTCTTGGCTGGAGACGATGACGCGTCCTGATAAGTTTTTAGCTCTAAGTCGTAGTATCCGCTTCGACAGCAATAATCCTTCGTACATTCACAACGGCTCCGTCTACGACAGATACAGTTGCACGGTGGAAGAGTTTCTACAGGGTGGCTCTTGTCTGAGAATAGCGTTGTTGGAAGCCGTTAGTTTTGAACCGGAGTATCGGTCGTTCTCAAAGGGGCCAATACTCATGGATTTTAGATTCTGTACGTGCTTTCCTGGACGAGTTCCGCTGACAACCAATGCATTGAATAACGTCGACTCCCTCCTAGGGACGATTGAATCCACATGGGCACCAGAGTCCGCAGGAGCCCGTCTAACGACCGAAGAGCAGTCGTGCCGGGGGAGCAGAGTCTCAGCGGTTGAGAGCGCCAGTCAAGAACGCCCATGGCCACTGGTGAAAGTTGGCAGACGGGGATCCTCGTCTCGATCATCATGTGCGAAATCAGTGAAATCGCGAATAATGCCCAGTTTGCTGTGGGAAACATGCTGGCTGGTACTACGAGTCGTTCGAAATCGAGAGCTATCAGTCTCGATATCGCTGACGCTCGATTGTCCGCGCATGGAGCTATTTATAGGAGGACCAGTGGTGGCTTGTTGATTCCAGCTGAGGTGCACTTTTGGTGTATCACCGCATTGGGTCAATATGAATCGCGGACAACAAGACGTGAATCTACATCTGCGTCCCCGTATCGATGTCCTAGTTCCTGTAGACGATCCGAGCATACTTTTTCCGGTATGAGGGATTCTAATAAAGTTGAGCCGACAACTTCAGCAAGATTCTGGGGCCGATGAGATTCAGCCAGGGCCTCTTCGTCTTGAATCAAACAGCGATATCTGGAATGAAAGACCGATTCAGTGCAGAGCCAATTTGATATAAGCAATGCCTCACTCTTGAATGGCGGTTGCTTTATCTGGATTGCCCGTGCCGATTATGAATAGAGAGTGGCTTTGAACAATAGTGTCGAGGACCTATGACAGGTTGGTGTCTGGCAAGTTGGTTTCTCTTGCATCTGCTCTCGATCCCCGCTTTAAGAGTTGCCTGGCCTGATGCACCGAAGCGTGAACAGGTGGAGCAAGTTCCGGCCGACGGCATCTAAGGCGGTAAATCTTGATTTGGCCAGCTGATGCTATGCGGACTTATTATCTTGGGAACTTCAGATATAGCGGACTCTAGCCTTGCCTTTCGATATGGAGATTGGTCGGCTTCTGTAGAACAGTAATTTTGGGTGCAGCAGATTCTGGTAGAGGCTTGATTGAACCTCGGGGGAGAGGAATGATGTTGCTGGAGATTGTTGCTCTCATCGAATAGGCCGATGTAGTGTTCTGAACCGTCATTAGCCTGAAACAGGACGGGTTAGCCGCAATTTTCGAGCATGAGCTGGTCTTAGAGTCTTGGGCTGAAGGTATTCACTCGACACGCCAAGCAACATGTCGTTGTCGAAGAATTTACTCACGAGGTCTATGAGATGGACCGCCGTCGCTTTGGAGTTGGATTCCTGGTCCTTCAGGCCCGGTCACTGACTGCAGCATGAACTTTTTACTAAGCAATAGCCGTTGTCCTTGCCGCTGGACGTTGATTTTTCGAACCACTTTTCGGCGCATTAAAGGAGCGGCATGATGACACTTTCTCGAAACCCCAACAGCATACCTTCCGCAATCAGATTCATACTGAGGCCATTCTGCTTTCGTTGGATGTGCGAAGTCAGATGTGCTTTAGCGGTCGGTAGGATCACTTCTAGTGTTGCCCTAGATTGTCATTCCAAACTCTCGGGACGGGAGCTGCTAAGCGTAGCAGTGGAACTGGCATGAAAGCTGCAGCGTAGAGTCTCAGCTGGTCGAGTGCACGCTAATTCTGAGTAAAAGGTCTTATTGGCTTACCGTTCAGGTCTAAGTCTCGGAACTGGTTCCGCTGCCTAAAGTGAATAGATCCCAACACCATGAACCAATGAATGAGCCGAGTGGGTTTCTTGTTCATGTTTCACGTGAAACAGAAGCAAGAAATGAATCGATCGCGAATCACCATCTTCGCTCACCCTCGGAAATGTTTCACGTGAAACGGAGTCTTTCAATGCCAACAGTTCGTAGCCAGGGGAGTCGCAATAGAGTTCGCAGTGCCGCAAGAATTATGCGGGGATCAGTTGGAGTCCTGCGTGGGCAAAAATATTGGGGATCCTGCACCGAAGCGCGCCACCTTCCCATGGAAATTCCACACACGCTATCCAGGCCTTGTGCACACTCTCGATGCGTCCCAGCCCAGACAGTGCCATTCAACCAGGTACAAGGCTGCTTCAGCACTGCTCCCAGCTTTGGCTGAGTCCTGTATCAAAACGATATTGCCGTTAACGAAGAACTGATTCAGATCGCCAACTGGAGGCTTCGAAATGCTCCCGTGGAGTTCCAAGCAGGCCGCGAACGCGGAAATCTGCAGACTATAGCTGCAACGTAAATCCGTGAGCAGAGTGGCGCCTTATTCGGAATCCGTGACTGGTCTCTAAGGCTTGCAATCAACCCCAAGAGCTGAAGATATCAAGCGAGATGAACGGGAAACATGCGAGGCGGATCTAAACCATGGAATGCCAGCCTGCGAACGGCTAGCTAAACCCTTGAGCTGCTATAGGCACTCCATTCGTGAAAGCATTTTGGCCCAACATTGAACCTGACGCAAATTGATCATTCCTATTTGCACTTGAGAGCGCGGCCCTACATAGTTCAAGGTCGCGTCATCTCAATGACAGCTCATCCCTAAATGAGGCACGTTATGGGCGAAGGGCGGTCTATCCGCTAAGTACACCATGCTGAGTACAGGGGTAGCTGGAGATCGATTAGTCGGCAGTTCCTGCGAAGCTATCCCAGCTGTGTGATAGTAGCTGGAGCGAGGGCGCTATGACTTTCTCCATCGTTAGAAACGAACAGTGCCAATGCGTAACTGTGCTCTGAAAGCAACTGACGAGGGCATGGGAAGCTAGCTTCGCACCGCACATCTTACGCGTCCAGCTTCTTCATCACTAAAAGGTTTTCATCCGATGCGAGACGACGCCTGATGGTGCTTGGACTTGAAAGGCCATCAGATGAGCAAGTCTCCGAGTAACGTATGACAAACTGCCCGCAGATACTGCACAGTCTGTCTCAACGGAAAATCCCTACGTAAATCGCAACAATATTCGGACGGAAGTTTGACCCGTCGAGACCCGCAGATCGGACACACCGTTATTCTCGAACAGGTGCACCTTGTATAAAGTCCTCCCACTGTTCAAAGCTTGAACGCTGAAAGGACAGTTATTTCCAATGGTACGAAGCATCAAAGCGAAGCGGATGTTCCAACTTCGCGCCGGAGGCTGATCATCAGCGTCACCGGGTCTGCCCAGTACATCTTGCGCAATAGTGCGGCAGTGGACCGGACAGGTTCTATCATTTCCTTGCACCCCGAGTAGCGGGTCAACGCTTCACGGATTATCTGACGCTCACAGACTGCTTTGCGGCCGGAATACACCGGAGCCGTTAGGTCCGGGTTTTGTTCAGAGCCGACAGTCGACTGCCAAATTCTATTGGTTGCTTTGAACGTGGATAATTACTGGTTCCAAAAAGTGTCGTGTACTCACAGGCAGGCTTAGCTGGAAGACTCCACAGGAAGGCTCAGCATAGGGCTGTTGAATGAAAACGAGCCTGGTTTGCTGGCCACTGGGCCAACTATACGAGAACCAGAAACGGCCGTCGATGACGAGATACCAGCAAGGAAGAAATTGCTTCTCTGCTTTTGAACATGACCGCGAGGCAATGAACTAGAAAGCGCATCCTAAGATAAGCCTCCGACCGATCAATGCACCTGTTGAGTCTATCGAGTGGAAGGCAGACAAGGAGAAGATATCTTTCCCAACTAGCTACCAGGAAGCAACATTCCTAAGCCGACAACGGGACGGCTCTGTAACGAAGCAAAGACCTAGATGGCATCGGAGAGTAGGAGCTCGCGCTTCGCGGACCCGGAAATGGTTCAGACCCTGCATCGATGGGAGACCTAGTTCGTCAATGCCGTGTATCTTTCCATCATTAACGCAGCCGATGGGAAACTGGACGCTAGTCCAGTGCATTTAGGAGGTTTAGACAGGGCAGAAGTTTAGATATCGTAAAAACAAAGTAAAAAGATGGTGTATTGATTAGTTTTTACCTACAGCATCTCAGACGGAGCTACGGGCAAACCTGGGTCCTTGTCAGGGTCGAAACTAGGACGTAAATGCAAAAATGGTGCGACAGGTAATGAACCTGCCGCACCATTTAGGCAATGATGTCAGAGAACGACTTACAGGTACTCTGCAAATTCCTTCTCAATGACAGCCTTTGGCTTAGCCCCGAGGGAAGACGCCACATGCTCGCCGTTCTTGAAGACGAACATTGCTGGAATCGAGGTAATGCCGTACTTCACGGACAGTGCCTGGTTCTCATCGATGTTCAGCTTAACAACGTTGATCTTGTCAGCGTGCTCTTCGGCAATCTGGTCAAGGATTGGGCCGAGCTGGCGGCATGGGCCGCACCATTCAGCCCAGAAATCAACGATGACTGGCTTGTCGGATTCCAGAACCTCAGCCTGGAAGGTTGCTTCAGTTACTGCCTTTGCGTTGCTCATAGGAGACAACCCCTTTCTCAAAATTACTTTGCGGCCTCGGCCGGTGTTTTTACATTAGCTAGGAAGTGCTCGACATCCTGGGCAGCGGCACAACCGGAAGCAGCCGCAGTGATCGCCTGGCGGTAGGTCGAGTCGATTACGTCGCCGGCAGCGAACACTCCAGGCAGCGAAGTCTTGGAAGAACGGCCGTCCACAGCGATGGTGCCCTCTGCGGTGAGCTCGAGCTGGTCCTTGACCAGATCGACTCGTGGATCGTTGCCGATGGCTACAAAGACGCCGGTGACGTCCAAGGTGGTTTCTTCTGCTGAGATGCGGTTCTTGACGACCAGTCCGTTGACCTTCTCGTCGCCGTTGATTCCGACAACCTCGGAATCCCACACGAACTCGATCTTTTCGTGGGCCAGCGCGCGGTCGCCCATGATCTTGGACGCACGCAGCTCGTTGCGGCGGACGATGACGTATACCTTGGAAGCGAACTTGGTCAGGAAGAGTGCTTCTTCCATGGCGGAGTCGCCGCCGCCGATGACGGCGATGGTCTGCTCGCGGAAGAAGAAGCCGTCGCAGGTTGCACACCACGAGACGCCATGGCCGGAGAGGCGCTTCTCATCTTCCAGACCCAGCTCGCGGTACGCGGAGCCGGTGGAAACGATGATCGAACGGGCTCGGAACACCGTGCCGTCGGCCAGGGAAACAGTCTTAATATCTCCGTCGAGGTTCATCTCGGTGACGTCGTCGAAGAGGATCTCGGCGCCGAAGCGCTCGGCCTGCTTCTGCATGTTGTCCATCAGGTCCGGGCCCATGATGCCCTCTGGGAAGCCTGGGAAGTTCTCCACGTCGGTGGTGTTCATCAGTTCGCCACCAGCGGTCACGGAACCGGCGATGACTAGTGGATTCAGGTTGGCGCGCGCGGTGTAGATCGCAGCGGTGTAACCGGCAGGGCCGGAACCGACAACGATTACGTCGCGGATAACGTCATTCTGTACTGAAGTCACGGGGATAGAACCCTTTCGTTCTTATAATGCGAGGTGGATAGCAAGGTCTACCCTCACTATCCACCTCAACGCCTTGCTTTAGTAAAAAATTCCGCGTGTGTTACTTGGCGGAGAATTCGCCGATCTGCAGACCGTACGGACGGGAATCGTTGGACCCCGAGGTGCGGCGCGGCAGTTCGGTGACGTTCAGGAAGACATATTTGCCTTCCATGTAGTCCTTGTCGCCGTCCTTGACGTTGACGGAAACCGAAGGTCCGGAGAAGGAGCCCTTCGCAACGGACTTCGCATCGCCGAGGTCATTGGAATCGCCAATGAGGATCTCATAGGCGCCGCCAATGGCGTTCAGGCCGTCCAAATTGACTTCCTTGATGGCCGCATCATCCTTGAGCTCGAGGATGAAGACCATGTTGGACGCCAGCTTGCCGAAGTTCGGAGTCGTGAACGTGTAGGTGCGGTAGGTGCTTGATGCGTTGCCGTCGATCATCTTCGACAGGGTGTTGTCGGTCTCCGCATTCAGCGCCTGGTTGCCTGGAACGAGGCGTGAAATATCCGAAATTTCCGGTGCTGGCAGCGACGGCTCTGAAGACTTCTCAGGGGTCTTGGAGTTGTCGGCCGGCGAGGATGCGGCAGGTGCAGTCGAATTTGGGCTTGCCGTGTTGTCCTTGGCACCGCCGAGGAAGTTGAAGGCGAAGACCACGCCGATGACCAAAACGATCACCAGAACGGCGCCTACTAGAAGGCGCGTGCCCTTGGAGGTGTTTTCCTCGTCATCGACCGGAGCCGGCTGCGTGGAGGCAGTCTTGGCGGCTGCAGGGAAGGTCGACGGCTTCGCGGCGGCCGCGACGCCAGCACCGGCCGCACCGGCTGCCTTTTTCTTGGCCTGTGGCTTGGCTGGAGCAGGCTGCTGCGCTGCGGGCTTGGACTGCTGCGGCTTAGCCTGCTGCTGGCCCTTGGACTGGGCTGCGGCGGCCAGCGCGGCGGTGGCAGTGATGCTAGGCTCCGCATCATCGTCCAGGCGGGTGACCTTTGGCTTGGATTCAGGCTGTGCAGGGGCCACGGGAGTAGCTGCGGTAGCGGCGACCTGGGCATTGGGGGCAGTCTGTTCGTTGAGGTAGGCGCCGTCGTCGTAGTCGGCCTCTGCATACTGCTCGTCGGCGTCCTCGTAGGCCTCTTCCGCGGGCTGCTGGTTCTTCTTGCCGAAGCGGTTCTTCAGGCCGGCGAAGCCGCCTGCCAGTGCGGAGCCGAGCTTGCCCTGTTCGGCCGGCTCGTCGTCATAGCGCAGGTTCTCGTAGTAGGCGTCGTCGTCCTCGTAGGTCTGCGGGACTGCCTGGCGGGACTCGCCGAAGATCTCGGTGCCCAGGGTGTCGGTGAAGAACGGCTCCACATAGGGGGCGTCGTCGGTCTCGAGGACCAGGTCCAGCATGTCCGAGGAGCGCGCGACATTGGCCACCAGGTAGGTCTGGTTGGAGTCGGTGATGCCCAGGTCGAGCACCTGGACGTTGGCGGTGCGCTCGCCCATGGCGATTTCGCGGGCGCTGGTTGCCAGCTGCGAGGAGTTCGCGACGGATGCCACCATGATGCTGACCGAGCGGTTGAGTACCTGGTCGATGCCGGAGAGGACTAGATCGCCTTCCGCAGAAGACAGGACGGTCTCGGTGACCTGGTAGCGGCCGCTGAGAACTGAGCCGACATCGATTGGCTGCGACACGTGCATCTCCAAATGGTTGGTTGCTGTTCGGTGGCAGTGACAGACCGCCACATGCCATGTTACCTTCCAAAGCTTGCGCTTTGGTGGCTATTTGCGCTGAATCACCATGGTTCTTCGCCGGCCGGCGGGCTAGCGTTTCAGGCCTGGAATGCGGCGCAGGATCGGGCCGAGGAACCCGTCCAGTTCCGGCACCTTGGTCTTGTAGAGCAGGCCGATGAACGCCGCCGCCATCACGCCGCCGACCACGCAGATGGTGATGATCGCGGTGGCCAGCGAATCATAGGCGAAGCCGAAGTTGAAGCCGCCCAGCAGCCACAGCACCAGGCACCCGGCAACGGCCGAGAGGACGGCCATCCAGCCGATGCGCACATAGGTGTCGATGACCCCTGCGATGCCGTAGTCGCCGTAGCGGCGCTTGACCAGGTAGTGGGTGCCGATGGCGGCAAGCACGTTGCTCAGTCCGTAGATGAAGGCGATCGCCGCGGCGATGTGCATCGGGTCCACCACGGCGGCGGCCGTGAACGCCAGGACCAGGCCCAGCGCGGCGGTGGCGGTCTGGATCAGCATCGGGGTGCGGGTGTCCTCCTCGGCGAAGAACACGCGCAGCATGAAGAACTGCAGCGACTTGAACGGCAGGCCCAGCGCGGTGAGCACCAGCAGCTGGCCCAGCGCCCCGGACGCCTGGGCGGCGTACTCCGAATGTCCCGCAAACAGGCGGCCCAGCGGGCCCGCCAGCACGATGAACACCACGGTACAGAAGACGATCGGGATGGCGGTGGAGCGCATGCCCCGGGCCAGCAGCCCGCCCACGTCTTCCCGGCGGTTTTCATGGAAGGCGCGCGTGAAGTCGTTGAAGAGCACCGTGGCCACGGTCAGCGCGAACAGCGAATGCGGCAGCACGGTGATCAGCTGCGAGGTGTTCAGCGCGTATTCGCCGGCTACCGAGGCGGCCTGGTCGGCAGGCAGCGTGGCGCGGGCCGCGGTGGCGGCTGAGACGATCTTGGAGTACAGCAGCGAGGAGAGGTTGCCGATCACCATGGCCGCCAGCGTCCAGGCGGCCAGCTTGCCGACGTGGCGCAGGCCCATGCCGCGCCAGGAGAAGTCGAGCTTCAGCTTCAGCCCGGTCTTCTTCAGCGGCCACAGCAGCACTACCGCCTGCATCACGATGCCGAAGGTGGCGCCGCCGGCCAGCCAGATGGTCTTTGCCGTGCTCCAGGTGTCCATCGGGTCGCCGGTGGAATAGGCGCCGAAGACGGCGATGAAGGAGCCGATGACAATCAGCTGGATGATGTTGTTCGCCGCCGGAGCCCACATGAATGCGGCGAAGCGCCCATTGGCGTTGAGTACCTGGCCCAGCACCGCGTAGACGCCGTAGAAAAAGATCTGCGGCAGCGACCAGTAGGCGAAGGCAGTGCCCAGCGCGATCATCGGCTCGGTCCAGTTGTTGGTCAGCGCGGTGATGATCGGCTTGGCGCACAGGGTCAGCAGCAGCGACAGCGCGCCCATGACGACGATGGTCAGCGTGATCAGCTTCGAGGTGTAGGACGCGCCGCGGTCGGCGGCCTTGGATGCCTTGATCAGCTGCGGGATCAGTACCACGTTGAAGATGCCGCCGGCCAGCAGCATGAAGATGATCGTCGGGATGACGTTCGCCTTCTCGAAGATATCCGCCACCGAGGTCACCGAGCCGATGGCCACTGCCAGCAGGGCGGTGCGCACGAAGCCGAGAACGCGGGATACCAGGGTGCCCGAAGCCATCAGCGCATAGACCTTGGACCTCGAGCCTTCCACGGGTGCGCCGGCAGGGGCTGATTCTTTGAGAGCCGCCTGTTCGGCGACTGGTTCGGGAATCATTTCTAGGGCTCCGGTCACCGGGTGGTCGGAGCCCTGAAAGGGATTAGGAACCTGAGACATACTTCGTTAGAACCTCGCGTGCCAGTTCTGCGATCCGGCGCTCATTGGGGAAGGACAGGCGCTTGCCCAGGGCATCGAGCGGTACCCAGGCAACGTCGACGGCCTCGTGATCGGGATCGTTCTCGATCGTCAGCACGCCGCCAGTGGCTTCCAGTAGGAAATGGTGCACGGTCTTGTGCACCCGGTAATTGGTCACGGTGAACCAGTAGTCGACCGAACCCAACGGGGCGAGAATCTTGCCGGCGATGCCGGTTTCTTCCTCGATTTCGCGGATGGCCGCTTCCTCATTGGTTTCTACGCCCTCTGGATGCCCCTTGGGGAGGCACCATTCAAGACGTCCGCCGCGGTTGTAGCGCGCGATGATTGCCACCGGAAAATCAGGCTTTTCGAAGTCGATGACGATGCCTCCGGAGGAGACTTCCTCGACGGTCGGCAGACTTGTATGACCGCCAGTTGCCTGCGCACGGGCCATTGACGCAGTCAACGGCGTGCGCTTGGGGGCAGACGGGATCGGTCGGTTCATGAAACCACTCTATCGAGAAACTGCCCTGCTTCGCCTTATCGACGTGGGCAAGTAAGTGATCTGACAGGCAAAGAACCCTGTTTTTGAAGCAAACTCACTAGTTTTCTGGCACGCTTAAGTAACTATGCATGCACTTCCCTCAATCGACGCGCTGCGTCAGATCCTGCCTTCGGTCATTTTTGAACTCGCTGACCGTTTCGTTGCGGCAGGTCACGAGCTTTCCCTGGTGGGCGGGCCCGTTCGAGATCTGTACCTCGGCCGTGTGTCGCCGGATTTGGACTTCACCACGAGCGCAAGGCCCGAAGAAACCATCAAGGTGATTACCGGGTGGGCGGAAAGCATCTGGGACGTGGGACGGGACTTTGGAACTATCGCGTTCAGAAAAGGCGATTACACGCTGGAAGTCACGACTTACCGGGCTGATGCCTATGACAAGGACTCTCGGAAGCCCGTCGTAGCATTCGGCGACAATCTGCATGACGACCTCTTCCGCCGCGATTTCACCATGAATGCCATGGCATTGCGCCTACCTCAGCTCGAGCTGGTCGACCCTTTCGACGGCGTCAGCTCCCTGAAGGACAGCCTGATCCGCACGCCAGGCGCCCCGGACGTTTCCTTCTCCGATGACCCGCTGCGCATGATGCGCGCCGCCCGCTTTGCCTCCCAGCTGAAAATCGAGGTCAGCTCCGAGGTCCGGCAGGCGATGAGCGAAATGACCGATCGGATCGAGATCATCTCCGCTGAGCGTGTCCGCGACGAGTTGGTGAAGCTGATCAACGGCGCGGACCCGCGTGCCGGCATCGACCTGCTGGTGGCTACCGGCCTTGCCGACAAGGTGCTCCCGGAAGTATCCGCGCTGCGCCTGGAAATCGACGAGCACCACCGCCATAAGGATGTCTACCAGCACTCGTTGACCGTGCTCGAGCAGGCCATGGCGTTGGAGACCGACGCCGAAGGCCCGGTTCCAGGACCAGATTTCATCTTGCGATTTGCGGCGCTGATGCATGACATCGGAAAGCCCGCCACCAGGAAGTTCGAGCCAAGCGGCGCAGTATCGTTCCGCCACCACGACATGGTCGGTTCCAAGCTGGTTAAGGCCCGCATGCGCGCGCTGCGCTTCGACAAGGACACCACCAAGGCTGTGGCCCGGCTGGTTGAACTGCATATGCGGTTCTATGGCTACGGGGATGCCGGATGGACCGATTCGGCAGTGCGACGCTACGTCACCGATGCCGGAGACCTCTTGCAGCGGCTGCACCGGCTCACGCGATCGGACGTGACAACCCGCAACCGCAAAAAGGCAGATAGGTTGTCGTTCGCCTACGACGACCTCGAGGCGCGCATTGAAGAAATCAGCGCCCAGGAAGAACTGGACGCGGTGCGCCCGGACCTGAACGGCGAACAGATCATGCAGATTCTTGGCATCAAACCTGGACCGGTTGTCGGCAGGGCCTATAAGTTCATGCTCAACCTGCGCCTGGATGAGGGAGTCCTCGGCGAAGAGGTAGCTGTCGAACGCCTTCGTTCCTGGTGGGCTGAGCAACCGGAATCTGAGGACTCAGCGGCCGAATAGGGCTTTTTGACCTGAGTCGCAGCCACGGGCCCGATTTTCTGCGGAAAATCGGGCCTTTGCTGTTGACGGTGAAAATTTTCTTAAACAATTTGTGCAAATAGCTGGCATGCGGACAAGAGTCCATGTATGCTAATAACTGTGATTGGGAAGTCTCAATGAGACTTGCGAATCGAAAAGTTATTCAAATGGAGTCTCGTGGGAACACGATCGACTCGGATCAGATTTAGGAGGTGGGAAAACGATGTTTATGAATCGAACTTATTGGACCGATCGCGCTGTGCGATCCGGCAATGACTTTATTGCGCTCGGCGGCAATCATTTCGTCTCCCCATCCTCCGGAACCGTGGATTCCTAAACTTTTTGTAGGTTATTCCCAATAAAGTTCCTGAGGGTGCAAGTCAGTATTCGACTCCATCCTAGGAACTTTTTTCATGTCTGCTCCACTTTTCATCACGACTGCTCAACGGGCTGTACGGACCTCGGAACTAATCTTCGCTGGACCAGAGAGCCTCAAAGCACGCGCAATCTCTACAACGCGCCAAGATCTTCCCGTAGCTCAACTGCTGACTGAAGGGAGGGAAAACAAATGACCAAACGTCAGGACAAGCGCAAAAGCCAGTACATGGACAGCGCTGAGTTCAGCCGCAACCTGCGCCAGCGTGAACTGAAGAACCACGTTCCGCCAGAAATGTACTTCCGCATTCGATAAGGTGCGATAACGCCATTACCGTTATCCATCCGACCGAACCAAGGAGTACCGATGAACTCGCCAATTAATACTCAGAGGCCCGCCGGCCTACAAGCCGGCGGGCTTTCCGCATCCAGGAACAAACTCCCCGAGAACTCAAAATCGAAACAAGATTTTGAGTTCGGCAATTTGATGCAAAACAGCCGGTGTAGAGGATCTCTACACCGGCTGATCTGTTGTTCAGGCCTTAGCGCTCAACGTCGCCGCGGATGAAGGCTTCAACCTTCTCGCGGGCGGTCTCATCGTCGTACTGCTCTGGTGGCGACTTCATGAAGTAGCTCGAGGCCGACAGGATCGGGCCGCCGATGCCGCGGTCCAGCGCGATCTTGGCTGCACGCACAGCGTCAATGATGACACCTGCCGAGTTTGGCGAATCCCAAACCTCCAGCTTGTACTCCAGATTGACCGGGGCGTCACCGAAATTGCGGCCCTCGAGGCGTACGAAGGCCCACTTGCGGTCATCGAGCCATGACACGTAGTCCGATGGGCCGATGTGGACGTCATTCTCGGTCAGGTCGGCAGAGGTGTTCGAAGTGACAGCCTGAGTCTTGGAGATTTTCTTGGATTCCAGGCGCTCGCGCTCGAGCATGTTCATGAAGTCCATGTTGCCGCCGACGTTCAGCTGGTAGGTGCGGTCCAGAACCACACCGCGGTCTTCAAACAGCTTTGCCATGACGCGGTGGGTGATGGTGGCGCCAATCTGGCTCTTGATGTCGTCGCCAACGATTGGTACACCGGCATCGGTGAACTTCTGGGCCCACTCCGGGGTGCCGGCAATGAACACGGGCAGAGCGTTGACAAAAGCTACGCCGGCATCGATTGCACACTGTGCATAGAACTTGGCTGCCTGCTCTGAACCAACCGGCAGGTAGCAAACCATAACGTCGACCTTGTTGTCCTTCAGAGCCTGGACAACATCGACTGGCTCGGCTGCAGACTCTTCAATGGTCTGGCGGTAGTACTTGCCCAAGCCGTCGAGGGTGTGGCCGCGCTGGACCGTCACACCGGTAGTTGGAACATCGGTGATCTTAATGGTGTTGTTCTCGCTGGCGAGAATTGCATCAGATAGATCCAAACCCACCTTCTTCGAATCAACGTCGAAGGCTGCTACGAACTGCACATCGTTGACGTGGTAGTCGCCGAACTTTACGTGCATCAGGCCTGGAATGGTGGACCCTGCATCGGCATTTCGGTAGTACTCGACACCTTGGATAAGTGAAGTGGCGCAGTTGCCCACGCCAACGATGGCAACGCGAATCGGGTTCGCCGACACATGAACTCCTTATTGAAATGTATAAATCCGCGGGCAGCGTTGATGTCACTTAATGACACACAGATTCGCCCTACTATCGATCTTAAGTCCTCAAGGGGAGAAAAAATTCCCATAAGTGCTGGTTGTCACCGATATAGCTGGAATAAATATAAGGGAGAATCAATAACCAGCACTATGAGGGGTTTTGGTACTGACCAAAAATCTTGCGTTTTTGTACAACACTAAAATTAGATTTAGTCATGTCGGTAAATGTTAACTCGGGTCTAAATGCGCTTCATGAGCAAAGCTTATTTTACTCATGACCACGAGTTGGCGTTGCGTCCACGACTTTTCTGAAAAGTTCGACGCATCTTTTGCAGGACCTTAACGATCGGCGTCGGGAGAGCCGTGCGAAGCTTCTGGCGCATCGGCTGGTTCTTGATGAAGTCGAGGACATCTTGGTCTGTTTGAAGCCTACCTTCCCGCGCCTGAGATGCCATGCTTGCCAGGGCGTCGGTGAAGCTGTTGTCCATGCGGTGAAAGTAGTTCTCCCGCAGCCAAGCCTTGGACGGGGCGCCGAATTGCAGTGCGGACAAACTGGAAAGCTCTCCGAGCATGCCGGAGGACTGGAAAACGGTATTAATCATTTCAGGGCTGACGCCAAAATCCGTAAGGATCATCGTCGGCAGGCCGCGGTCAATAGATTCCAAAGCGGCAGTCGAAGAAACTGTCACCAGCGCGCTGCCTTCGCTCAAGACATCGGACATGCTTCCGGTTTCGAAGCGAAGGTGCGACTGGGGCCCCAGCTTGCCGTCCTGCATGAGTTTTTCGGCAAGCTCGTCATAGGGGAACTGTTCAAGATGGGTTTGCGGTTCCCCGGCGCGGGCGCGCAGCTTCACAACAACTTCGACACCTGGGTTCAGCCGCGCAGTCTGTTCCAGCGTCAACAGGATTTCCTCGCGCTCGCGGCGCAGAAAAGGAACTTTCGCCTGGGGCGCGAAGACCACGCGCTTAATAGTTTCGCTTTGCTGCGGGGGAAAGCCGCCTGAATTCAGGAATGGAAGCTTGCTGACCATGATGGTTGGCTGGTGGCCCGGACGTTCTTCGGTCATGAACGAGAAGTCTCTTGCTTCTGCGTGGGAATGGCAGATAAACGCATCGCCTGCCCGGCGGTAGTTCCACCCCTTGGCGGTGGCAGGGAAGGCGACGCCCGGAAGCGCGGAGATCAAGGCAGTGCGCCGCGCCGCGGCCGGTTCTGACCGCAGAATCCGCGAGTAGGCTTCCGCGACGACCGGACCGGTGGCGGCTGCAAAGACGATGTCTTCCTGCACGGTGCTGTTCAGCTGATGCAGCGTAATGAACTGCAGCTGCTGCGGATCGAGGCTTGTGCCGTCAAAGGCGGCGGCGATCTGTTCTTCGGTCGGCATGACCGGCGTGCGCACCAATGCAATGCGGCGCTGCCACGAAGAACCTAGGCGGTCGAGAAAAGTGGTGGCCAGCTTCAGATATGAATCCGAGTCGGCAATGGCGAGGATGGAAGGTTTCACGAAAGGTTCATACTTTCAAAGAGCTGGACAGGTGCTCGCGCAGGGCGTGCGGTGTTGAATCGGTCCACCAGGAATCGGGAACCGGCTGCGGATAGAGGGCCTTGGCATCGTGGCCCAGCAGCAGGCGCAGTGAAGGGATGACAGTCGAAGGCAGCGCCCGGATTTCCTGTCCCGGGCGCAGTGCGCGCAGACGCATTTCAATGGGGACGGTGTGCTGCATGGCAACGAGGTTCTCAATCCGTCCGATCTTTTCCAGCAGCTGGCCATTCTCCCGCCGGTGGGGGAAGTAGGCAACAGGCCCATCCTCGGCAATCGAGGCGATCCACTCCAGGTACGGCTGTTCATGGATCAGCCCGTCAGCGACCATCGCGGAGCCAATGAGCAGCGTCGGTTCAGTGAAACGTTCGGCAACAGGCTGCGTGGCCAGCCATTCGAACTTGTGCTGCGCAAATTTGATGCCGACTTCCTCCATGCGCTGCTGGGTCGGCTCGTCGACAAGCAGCGCCGAGACGATCAACAGCCTGGATTCCCGGGCCAGCTGGCGCAGCCTGTGCCACATCGCCAAGCCCATGGCGGTGCGCGCCGCCGAGTTCTTGGCCCGGGCGCGGACCAGGGCGGTGGGGTCCATTGCCGTCAGCTGCTTGATCAACGCCAGGGTCGCCATCCCGTCGTCGATGATAATGACTTCCTTGGCCTTGATCCCGGCCAGCAGGGCGCGCTGCACCTTGCCCGAATAGGCGTCGCCGACGACGAAGCGGTCCGCCGAGTTCTTGGGAGCGGGAGGCTTGCGGGCCGGCGGCAGAAAGCTCACGCCTGCAGGCGCATTGGCGAGCAGCGCCTGCGTGGTGGCTTCCAGCGGCATGCCCTGCCGCGGGATGATCCGCACATCGTGGCCCAGCAGTCCTGCGGCGTGGGTTTCCACGGCAGAAAGCAGCTGCAGGGGCGATTCCACCCACACCTGGGCGGTGCCGAAGCGCGGGCGGGGCACCTCTCGGGTGTTGTGGCCTGTGAGTTTCATGATGGAGGAGCTCGAGGTGTGCAGTTGGCGGGTCGGTGTGGTCATTGAGCCAGCCGGCTCAGGGATTTTGACAGCGAATCAAGCGACTTGGAACCGCGGCGCAGCACCTGGCGGGAGGCGCCGCGCACCTTGGAAGGCAGCGACCGGCGCTGCGGCAGGTGGATCCAGGCCGGGGGCAGCTCGAGCTTGGTGATCCGCCGGCGCTTGAAGTGCATCGAGAAGTTGGCGTAGTGCTGGGCGAGGAACGCGGCGGCCGGTTCGCGCAGCGCCGGCAGCTGTGAAGCCTGCATGCAGTAGGACACCGCCGTGAGCAGTTCGGCCAGCAGGCCCTGGTCTGCCGGGTCGGCTGGGGCCGGAAGCTGCTGCACGAACAGGGCGTGGATGATGCTCAGCGGAATGCGGTTTGAATTCTCATAGGGAGCCAGGGTCTGCAGCATCATTGCCGTGCCCACGGCGGCAACTTCGGTGTTCAGGATGTAGCGTGCCGTGGCCAGGCCGGTGGAGAAGCAGGAGACGACCAGCTGCGGGCGGGCCTGGGCGATGACCGTCTCCGCCAGGTGGTCGGTGCGCAGCAGCTGGAAGTCCAGGCCCAGCTGGCGCGCGGCGTCCTCCAGCGCCGTTGCCGCGGTGGGGCTCGCAGAGGGGTGGGCCTTGAACAGCACGGTGTCCAGCCCGGCCTGCTGCACTTCGCGCAGCATCTGCACATGGAGGTCGAACTCTTGCTCGGCGTCGATCAGGCCCAGCGAGCCGAGGTATTGGCCCAGCACCAGCCCGGCGCCGGCTGGAAGGTCAAGCTGTGCATCCGCGGCCAGCTCCTCGAAGACCGCCGCCAGCGCCGCGGCCGGCAGCACCTCACGCTGCGGATCCAGCTCGGCGAGCAGGGCCGGCTCGAGCCCGGGGACCAGGTCCACGTGGATGGTTCGGGTAATGCGCTGGCGCAGCGGCAGCGGCAGCCTGGTGCGGGTGGGCCCGTAGGACATCAGCCCGTCGGAATGCACCCAGATCTGCGCGTCGAAGAAGATCCGCGCCAGCGACCTCGAGGGGTTGACTTGGATGGATTCGAGCACCAGGGTCAGCGGCTGGTCGCCCAGCTCCCAGGCGCTGCGCAGAAGGTTCTCGAAGATGTGCAGTTCGTCCTCGCGGGGGTTGAACTGGGCCGGGCGGCGCGGGGCCATGAGCTGGGCGTAGTCCACCACGCGGTCGAAGCGGGCAGCCAGTTTCTCAAACCCGGGGGCATCCTGCAGCGGCGTGGTCAGCTCAGGCACCTGCGAGCCGTTGGCGAGCACCAGGATGAGCTCGTCGGCGGCCGGAAGCGAGCCGGCGTCGGCCATGGCTGCCAGGGAGGCGAGCTGGAAGTAGCTGCTGGCCTCTACTAATGCGATCATTTGGCGGCTCCGATCGTTCCGGGCTGCAGGAAGGAGAGGATGTGGCGGCGGCGGGCGACGTCCATCTCGAGCGCCACCTGCCGGGCGGCGAAGGGGTCGATGGTGGTGAAGACCTGGCGCAGCTTCTGCTTCATGGCCAGGCGCACCTCAGGCGGATAGTTCTTGGCCCGCTTTTCGTGGTGGCAGACGATCGCGAAGAACTGGCGCAGCGCCTTGGGCAGGTGCCGTTCGGCGTCCGGGTGCGAACGCACCTCGGAGAGGATCTGCGCATAGGCCGGGATGAAGCCCAGCTGGCGCTCGTCGAAGACCTGGGTCAGCGAGCCGGGCAGGCCGCGGCGGTAGAACACGCTGGGGGAGGAGAGCACCGCGTAGCGCCCGGTGTTCAGGTGCAGCTTCCACAGCCACAGCCTGTCCTCGGCGGAGTTCAGCGCCTGATCGAAGTAGTACAGCCCGGCATCGCGCATCAATGCCGTGCGGTACATGCCGGCCCAGACGAACGCGTAGTCGACCATGGACGGGGAGTCGATGGGCTCGATGTCCTCGGCAGGGTTCAGCGGCATGCCGCGCAGCGCCTGTGGGGCGCGGTGGATCACCCGGGTGGTGCCGGTGACGCGCACGTGGTCGCAGCGCACAAAGTCGACGTGCAGCTCGGTCAGTGCTTCGGCCAGCGTGGCAAGGTGTTCCGGGGAGAACCAGTCGTCCGGGTCTAGGAAGGTGAAGTATTCGCCGGTGGCCTGCGCCAGGCCTGCATTGCGGGCGGCCGACACCCCCGCGTTTTCCTCCAGCCCGATCAGCTTTAGCCCTGGCAGGGCGTCGTGGAAGCTGCGCACCAGCGCCGCGGTGGCATCGGTGGAGGCGTCGTCCACTACCAGCACCTCCAGCTCCCAGGCCCCGAGTTTCTGCCGGACCAGCGAGGTGAGCGCATCGCAGATGTACGCTTCCTGGTTGTAGGCCGGGATGACTACCGAAATGCGGCCGGGAATCAAGCTCGTCATGGCTTAACTGGCTTCCTTAATCTTCGAGTGGTGGATAGCACCCGGCGGCCGGACCGGTGTGGTCCGGCCGCCGGGATCTGCGGTGCGGCGCGCTTAGCCGTCGACGCGGCGCAGGCGGGACAGCGGTGCCAGCTCGCCTGGGAAGACCTTCTTCACGCCGTCGCCCATGGCCTGCTCCAGGATGCGGATGTCGCGGATCAGCGAGGCGAAGCCCTTTGGCTCCAGCGAAGACGCCTGGTCCGAACCCCACATGGTGCGGTCAAGGGTGATGTGGCGCTCCACGGTCACGGCGCCCAGTGCCACTGCAGCCAGCGAGATCTGCAGGCCGCGCTCGTGGCCCGAGTAGCCCACCGGGACCTGGTAGCGGTCGCGCAGGGTCTCGATCATGCGCAGGTTGGCCTCTTCTGGAGGCAGCGGGTAGGTGGAGGTGGCGTGCATCAGCACCAGGTTGTTGGTGCCAAGGGTCTCCACTGCCTTGTCGATCTGCTCGATGGTGGACATGCCGGTGGACAGGATGATCGGCTTGCCGGTTTCGCGCAGCGCGGTGAGCAGCTCGATGTCGGTGACCGAGGCGGAGGCGACCTTGTGGGTCACGGCGCCCTGCTCTTCCATGAATTCCACCGAAGGCACATCCCATGGGGAGGCGAAGGCGTGCAGGCCCTTGGAAGCCGCGTAGGAGATCAGCTCCTTGTACTGCTCTGCGCCGAACTCCACGCGGTAGCGGTAGTCCATGTAGGTCATCTCGCCCCATGGGGTGGAGCGGATCTTGTCGCGCATGTCCAGCGGGGTGGAGATCTCAGGGGTGCGCTTCTGGAACTTCACCGCGTTGGCGCCTGCCTCTGCGGAGATGTCGATCAGCTGCTTGGCGATCTCGATGTCGCCGTTGTGGTTGATGCCGATCTCGCCGATGACGTAGACCTGCTGGCCGGCGCCGAGCAGGTTTTCACCGATGGCTACTGGCTTGATGTCAGTGGTAATCGAGGTCATGGGTATTGCCTTTCAGTGGGTGAAACTTGGAAAACTTTTGGATTCTGCGGCCTTTTCGGCACGGGCGGCGAGCACCAGCTCTGCCACTTCGCGCACCGCCCCGTGGCCGCCATGGCGGTTCAGGGTCAGCCGTGCCGCCTGGATGACCTGCGGCTGGGCGTCTGCCACCGCGATCGGCCAGCCGACCAGGGCCATCGGGCCCAGATCGTTCACGTCGTTGCCGACGTAGGCCACGCGGGCCGGGTTGATCGACTCGTCGGCAAGCCAGCGGGCCAGGTATTCGGCCTTGTTCTCGATGCCGTGGGCCACCTCGACCTTCAGCTTGGCGGCGCGGGCCGCCACCACCGGGTTGGCCTCCTTGGAGAGGATCAGGAACTTCACCCCGGCTGCGCGCAGCCGGGATACTCCCATCCCGTCCGAGCGGGAAACCCGCACGGATTCGGTGCCGTGCTCATCGACATAGGCGGTGTCTTCGGTGTGCACCCCGTCGAAGTCGGTGATCACCGCGTCCACTAGCAGCGGTTCGATGCGCTGTTCGCCCTGCAGCGATGCCAGCAGCAGGTCCGCTTCGGTGTCGATGTCGATCCCGTGCTCTGCCGGCACCTCCTGGATGGCGGTGCGGCCGAAGAAGCGGTGGTTCGCCGCCAGGAAGCCTGCGGTGTTCATGGCGTAGAACGCCCCGGTTTCGCGGAAGCGCGGTTCGCGGTCCTGCCGGCGAGGGCGGGTTGCCGCGTCGTGGCCGACGGCCACCGCAAGGTTCTGCGCGTCAAGCCCCCAGTGGAAGCCGTGGTCGGCCACCGCTGCGAAGCTGACATCGAGTTCGCCGCTGTTGACGCGGTTCACTGCCGTGTTCAGGTCGGCTGGATCGATGAATGGGCTGGTGCACTGGATGAATACGGTGGTCTGCGGAAGTACTGGTTCGTTGTTCAGAACGTGGACCAGGACTGATTCGCTGGTGGCGGTGTCGCCGGCGATTTCTGCCGGACGGTCCACCACGCGGGCCCCGTAGGCCAATGCCTCGGCCTTGATTTCGGGATGGTCGGTGCTCACCACAACGTCGCTGACTGAAGCTGCGGCCAATGCGGATTCAATGGCCCGTCCCAGCAGGGACTTGCCGTGGATCCGGCGTAGGTTCTTTAGCTTGATGCCCTTGGAACCACCCCGTGCTGGGATGATCGCCAGGACCTTCGGCTCTTCGGTGTTGCTCACAGATTCGACGATAAACAGCCGAGTTAACCGTCAGGGTGTGCTTGGGTAAACGAATGGTGAAGTGCTGGTTTAATTACCTGCTTGTTTGCTGGGCGACTGGTCAAATCCGGAATTGCAATACTGTGGCCGGGAAGAACACCTAGGCTGGTTCAATGACTGAAGAGTGCATGCACACAATTCGCGACGCCTACGCTGCGAGAGCCCAGGAATACATTTCACTGCTTGGTTCAATGCAGGATATGGAGTCTTTGGATGTGGAACTGATCTCCCAATGGGCTCAAGACATTGACGGTCCGATAGTGGATGCCGGATCCGGGCCGGGGCACTGGACCGATTATCTGCGCAGGAGCGGAGCGGATATTCAAGGGTTGGATGCGGTGCCGGCGTTCATAGCTTCCGCCAGATCGAGATTTCCAGATTCTCGGTTCAGTGTCGGCAATTTATCCCGGATGCCTTTTGCTGCGAAGAGCTTAGGCGGTGTGCTGGCGTGGTACTCGATTATCCATATTCACCCTGCAAACTGTGGCGGGATTCTTGCCGAGTTTGCGCGAGTCTTGAAAAGTAACGGTGCGCTATTGATCGGCGCTTTCCAGGGGCCGCAGTCACATGAATTTGATCATGCGGTTCTGCCTGCTTTTTATTGGAGTGAATCGGCATTGTGCGCGGCTCTGGAAGGTGCCGGTTTCATGGTTGTCGAATCCCATAAAAGAACAGTTCAGGGTCGTCGGCCGCATCTTGACGTTCTGGCGCGGCGGATCTGATGCCAGTGCGATCGCGGCATGCTACTCGACATATTCCCAAAACGAAGCCCGGTGTTCATCCTACAAAAGTAGTATTGACATTTATTGATTTTTGAATATGTAACCACGTTGACTAGTCATTTGTTAGATATTTTTGTGATTTAACGCGTAATAATTCTGCGCATAGACCTTTTGAGCCCGGCCGCTTGCTAGATTCTTCACATCAACGCTTGTTGATATCGCGCGAAGTCATTTCTCAACCCATTCAACGGAGGAAGTTCATGGAACTCATCAACGCTATTCTCGAAATTCTTAAGGGCCTGCTGGGCGGTCTGGGCGGCTAGTCTCTTCGGACGTGCTAATTCAGATCAATCTGATCAAATTTCAGGCTCATTCGATCGCAAGGTCATTGAGTCTCACCTGCTCCCTGAGGATGCCTCGGGGAGCAGGATTTTTTCAGCTGAAGTTCCTGACGGGCAAATCTATTGTTCTCCAGTCCTTGCCTCAGTCTGTAGGGGAGCCGGCCCACATATGTGTCGAGCGAATGGTGATCATGTGTTCGGCGCCGATGTAGCTCATCGGTGTCCAGTGCTCGCTGCAGGTTGCCCCATTGTTAGATTAGAAGCTTCGAGTTCCACTAATTAAAGAGGTCTCCGCTGCTCTGGCCGATCTCCCGTTTGCGACGGAAGTAGTCGTTGATGACTACCCGGTACAAATCTGCATCGTCCCTGGCCCAATTGCGCATGAACTCGCAGCCTAGGGCCAGCGAGGTGATCGGCTGGGCGCCGGCCTGCACCATGCGCTGGATTGCGGTTTCATGGCTGACGGCCGAAACGCCTCCTACCGCGTCGATTACCGGGTAGATTTCGTATCCTTCCTTGAGCATGTCAAGGGTCGGGAATGCCAGGCAGACTTCGGTCCACAGTCCTGCCATGATGACTTTTCTGCGTCCGGTGGCCTCGATGGCCGCGCGGAAGTCTGCATCTTCCCAGGAATTCACGCCAGTGCGGTCAATTTCCTCGACGCCGGGAAGCTCATCGGTGATTGCCGGGATGGTTGATTCGTTGACTCCCATATCCACTGCCACGGTAGTGAGAATGGTGGGGACCTCGTAGGATCGGGCAAGCTTCGCCAGGGTGACGGCGCCAAGATTGATTTCTTCTGCGCTGGCCGAGCCCACCGTCGCGTACTGTCCCGGCTGGTAGTCGATGAATACGATGACGCTGTTATCAGGGGTGAGCAGGTGGTCGGTCTTCGGATCGCGGATCGGTTCCGGAGCTAGTTTCTTCGTCGTCATGGATACAAGCACCTTCCCAGGTTGGCTGCAATTTTACGTCGGACTCAATCGCTGACGGGGTCAGGATAGCGCTTATTGCCTGAAGTCTCACTCGTTGCAGGCAAAGGCATCCAATCCAAAGGTTTTCTGCCCTGGATCCGGGAAACAAGCTCTAGCCACCCCGGGTTGCCAGGTAGATACAACTAGGCTTGGATTTATGCGCGAGTCAAAGCAGCCCAAGTCCACCAGGGGACCGCTGAGGATCACAGTGCCTTCACGGGCCGATGGTTTTCTGCGCCAATTCACCGCCGTCATCGGCGGACCGCTGGGCCGGCACAGCGACCCAGGGCGGGTGAATCCCGGGTTCTTCACCGTGCAGCGGGTGCTGATCATCATGACGGTGATCGGCTCGCTGCTGATGCTGCTCGCAAAGAACCCCTGCCGCGTCAACGGCTGGGGCGGGAACAACCCCTATATCTACGCCTGCTACAGCGACTGGGTCCCGCTGTTCAGCGCGCGGGGCTTCGCTGACAACCCGTGGATCCCCTTCTCAGCCGATGCGCAGTTCGAGTATCCGGTGCTGATGAGCGCCGTTGCCTCGGCGGTGGCGTCGATTGTGCCGCAGGACGCGGCGAACCGGTCGCTGATCTACTTCGACATGAACCTGATCCTGGTGGCGGTCCTCTGGCTGGTTACGGTGCTGTGCACCATGCGCATGGCAGGGCGTCGTCCGTGGGATGCTGCGATGGTGGCGATCGCGCCGGGCATCATCCTCGCCGGCAGCGTGAACTGGGATATGTGGGCGGTGGCCCTGCTCGCGCTGGGCATGCTCAGCTTCGCCCGCGGCAGGACGGTGCTGGCAGGCATCCTCATAGGCCTGGGCGCTGCGATGAAGATCTACCCGTTCTTTGTGCTCGGAGCGGTGCTGGTGCTGGCCATCCGCACAGGCAGGCTCAAGACCTTCTGGGTGGCCGGCGGAACGGCCGCGCTGACCTGGGCTGCGGTGAACCTGCCCTATGCGCTGGCCTACCCGGACTCCTTCAAGCACTTCTTCACCTTCTCCTCCGAGCGCGGTGCCGGCTTCTCCAGCCTGTGGCATGTCTGGAACCTGCTGGCCGCGAAATCCGAGGTGCTCAAGCCTTTTGACGCGCAGCAGATTTCCCGGCTCGGACTGGTGCTCTTCTTCCTGGCCTGTGCAGGGGTGCTGGTGCTGGGCCTGCTGGCCAAGCAGCGCCCGCGCCTGGGCTCGCTGGCCTTCTTGATCGTGGCGTCCTTCGTCATGTTCAACAAGGTGTACTCGCCGCAGTTCATCGTCTGGCTGATTCCGTTGTTCGCCCTCGCGCTGCCCAAATGGAAGGAATTCTTGATCTGGATGCTTGTGGAGGTCGCCCACTTCTACAGCGTCTGGTACTACCTAGATGCAATGAATGCCGAGAACGCGCAGAAGGCCTTCCCTGAAAGCGGGTACATCCTGGCGGTGATCGCTCACATGCTGATGCTGGCCTATCTGATGTACCTCGTGGCCCGGTCGGTGATCGACCCGCGCCGCGACCCGATCCGCGCCGTAGGCCAGGACGACCCGCTGGCTGGCCCGTTTGCCGGGGCTCCGGACAAGTTCACCCTGCGCTCCCTTGCCGCGAAAGGCCCTAGCGGGGCAAAGGACAAGGAAAACGCCGCATGAGCTCGGTGGCGGTGATCGGCTCCGGGCCCAACGGGCTGGCCGCGGCCGCGGTGGCGGCCCGTGCGGGGCTGGAGGTCACCGTCTATGAAGCAAATGACAGCATCGGCGGGGCGGCGCGCACCGTGCCGCTGGAGGGGTCTGCCGCGCGCTTCGATCTGGGCAGCGCAGTGCACCCGATGGCGCTGCAGTCGCAGGCGTTCAAAGAGCTCGGCATTGTGGATCAGGTGGACTTCATTGTTCCGCCGATGTCCTTTGCCCATGTGATCCACGGCGGGCGCACCGTCCACGCCTGGAGGGACCTGGAACGCACCGGCGCCGAGCTGGGGCGTGAAGGAGCCGCCTACACCAGGCTGCTGGGACCGCTGGCGGCGCGGATGGACGAGCTGGCCGACACCCTGCTCAACCCGCTGCTCAAGGTTCCAGCCCACCCGAAAACCCTGGCGCTCTTCGGGGCGGCCGCCGCCGCGGGCATGGGCCTGAAGGAACTGGCCTCGGGCAAGTGCGAAAGGGCGGCGGCGCTGTACGCAGGCTGCGCCGCCCACGTAGCCGGCGGATCGCGCGGCCCTGCCAACGCCGGGGCAGGGCTCTTCCTGGCCGCCTCGGCGCATGCCAAAGGATGGCCGGTGCCGCGCGGTGGATCCCAGGCAATCTCCGCAGCGCTCGCCGGACAAGCCACCAGCCGCGGCGGGGCCATCCGCACCGGCATCCGCATCGAGTCACTGGACCAGCTGGCCGAGGACGTGGTGCTGCTGGACACCTCGGCGGAATCCGCCGCCCGCATTGCCGGCCGGCGGATTCCACAGAAGCTGTCCAAGGCGCTGGGCACGGTGCGGCGCTCGCCGGGAAGCTGCGTGGTGCACTTTGTGCTCTCCGAACCGGTCCCGTGGACGGACCCGGCGCTGTCCCAGACGGCCACCGTGCACCTTGGCGGCACCGCGGCGCAGGTTGGCCGCGTCGAGCGCCAGGCGCGTAGAAGGCCTGCGGGCAAGCCCTTTGTCATCGTGGCCCAGCCCTCGCTCTTCGATGATTCGCGGGCACCGGCCGGGCGGCAGGTCCTCTGGGCCTATTGCCATGTACCGCTGGGCAGCGGGGCGGACATGAAGGCGGAAATCTCGTCCATGATCGAGCAGGCGGCCCCCGGATTCGGCGATCTGGTGCTTGAATCCCATGTGGTGACCGCCAAGGGCCTTGAAGCGCAGAATGCGGCCCTGGTCGGCGGAGACATCTCCGGCGGAACAATGGATCTGCTGGGCAGCATCAGGCGTCCGGTGTTCTCCTCCGATCCCTGGTACCTGCAGTCGAAGGGGCTGTACCTCATCTCCTCGGCGGCGCCTCCCGGGCCCTCGGTGCACGGCATGGGCGGGTGGCTCGGGGCTAAATCCATGCTGCGCAGGGAATTCGGCATCGTCTAGGCTTAAACGCAATGGACACCTACGGCTATAAATTCATTACCCTAGCAGTGCTCGCTCTCTTCTGGGCGATCTTCATCGTGAAGTACCGCAGGGATCCGCGCCGGCTGTCGCTGGCGGCCGCGCTGCTGCCGCTGGTCGCGGTGACCGGTTCCTCGCTGATTGAGCTGCTTTCCACCGTTGTTCCGGGATTCGTGTTCCTGGTTGCCCTGCTGGCGGTGCTCACCCCGCTGATGGTGGTGGTCTTCGGCGCGGCCCTGGTCTACAACGGAATCCTCATGCTGCGGCGCGAAGGCGCCAGGGTGCAGAACCTGCTGTCCCTGGCCGCAGGCATCGCGGTGTTCGCGCTGCCGGTGATCGCCGTGGCGCTGGTGATGATCGAGACCTGGTGGAGCATGTCCATCGCCTTCATCCTCTTCATGGCATCGGTCTTCACCGCGAGCGTCTTTGCGATGCTGCTGCTCTACGCATGGGTGCACGCAAAGTTCCCGGCCAAGGGCAGGGGAGCGGCGGTAGTGGTGCTTGGGGCGCGGACCATCAACGGCGAGGTGACCCCGCTGCTGCGCGGCCGCCTGGACAAGGGCATCGAGCTCTTCGGCGCCCAGGAAGACCCGCACCCCTTGATGGTTCCCACCGGCGGGCAGGGGCGCGACGAGGTAGAGCCCGAGGGCGTGAGCATGGCGCGCTACCTGCGCGAGCAGGGGATCCCGGAAGAGCGGATCCTGATCGAGGACCGCGCCAAGGACACCATTGAAAACCTGAAGTTCTCCGAGGATCTGGTCCGCGCCGAACAGGCCGAGGGCAGGCTGTGGCTGGTGACCAGCGACTACCACGCGCTGCGCGCAGGCCTGGCCTCGCGCCAGCTGGGACTGGATGCCAGGGCCTTCGGCGGCAAGACCGCTGCCTACTACCGGCCCAGCGCCTTCCTGCGCGAGTGCATCGCCATCGCCCGCGACCACGTGAAGTTCATGGTGCTGCTGGCGCTGCCCTTCGGCCTGGGGGTGGCCGGCATGCTGTTCGTGATCACCGCCTACTATCTCAACGCCTAGGCGCATGCTCCTGAAGGAGTAGCGCTGCGCCGCGCGGCAGTGGGGGATCCTCCTTTGGAGGGAGAGCCAAGATCAGCATTCCGGGTGGTTCAAAAGTGCCGCGGCGTCAATAGGCTGGAAACATGATCCAGGTACAGGAACTTACGAAGAGCTACGGCGCTAAAACCGTGGTCGACCATGCCTCGTTTACCGTCCAGCCGGGCATGGTGACCGGCTTCCTTGGACCAAACGGCGCAGGCAAATCCACCACCATGCGCATGATCGTCGGCCTTGCCAAGCCCACCGCCGGGCAGGTGCTCGTCAACGGGCGCAAGTTCACCTCCTCGACCCATCCGCTGGTGGAAGTGGGGACGCTGCTGGAGGCGAAGTCGGTGCACAAGTCGCTGACTCCCCGGGCCCACCTGCGGGCCATGGCCGCCACCGCCGGCCTGCCTACGACCCGCGTCGACGAGGTGCTGGAGCTGACCGGTCTGGGCGCAGTGCAGCGCAAGAAGGTCGGCGGCTTCTCGCTGGGCATGGGCCAAAGGCTGGGCATCGCCACCGCGCTGCTGGGCGACCCGCAGGTGCTGATCCTCGACGAGCCGGTCAACGGCCTGGACCCGGAAGGCGTGGCCTGGGTTAGGAACCTGGCGCGCCAGCAGGCGGCGGCAGGCAAGACGGTCTTCATCTCCTCGCACCTGATGAGCGAGATGGCGCAGACCGCCGACCACCTGGTGGTGATCGGCCGCGGAAAGATCCTCGCCGACGCCCCGATCGGCGAATTCATCGACAACGGGCTGGCGCAGACGCTGGTGCGCACCGCGGACGCCGAGACCTTGATGAACGCGCTGGCCGCAGAAGGCGTGCAGCTCAAGCGGCTGGATGCGGTGACGCTGGAAGTGACAGGCCCCGAATCAGAAGTGATCGGCCGGCGCGCCCTTGAGGCGGGGGTGGTGCTCAGCGAGCTGCGCCCGCTGCAGCGCACCCTGGAAGACGCATATATGGAACTGACCCGGGACGCGGTCGAATACCAGTCGCAGATCACCACCCAGAGCATTGGCGGGAAGTAGAAAATGAGCACCGAACTGATCAACGCACGACCACGCCCCATGCACGGCCGGGTGACCCTGGGCGGGGTGCTGCGCAGCGAAATGATCCGCTTCTTTTCGCTGAACTCCACGCGCATCCTGATCCTGGTTTCCTTCGCGGTCTATGTGGGCATTGCCGCGGTGGGCATCTGGGGCGTCGGCTCGCTCATGGAAAGCATGGGCGGTACGCCAAATGCCGGGCAGATCCCCGGCACTGAAAGCATGGGCACCGCGGACTTCGCGGCCGAAACCCTGGCCTCCGGCCTGATGTTCTCCCAGCTGATCCTCGGCGTGCTCGGCGTGCTGCTGATGAGCGGCGAATTCACCACCGGCTCCGCGGTGAGCACGTTTTTGGCCAGCCCGCAGCGGCTGCGCGTCATGGGCGCCAAGGTCATCCTGATCACCGTGCTGACCGCAGTGGTCCAACTGGCCTCCACCCTGGCGGCCTACCTGGTCTGCCTGCCGCTGGCGAAGAACTACAACATGACCCTCGACTTCGGCAGCGAAGCGTTCCAGCGGATGATGTGGTTCGGGGCGCTGGCAGTGGTGATGGCGGCGCTGATGGGCCTGGCCTTGGGCGTGCTGCTGCGCAACTCGGCCGGAGGCATCACCAGCCTGGTGGCGCTGTTCTTCGTGCTGCCGCTGGTTGCCCAGATTCTGACGGCGGTCACCGACTGGTTTGCCGACGTGGCGCGCTTCATGCCCGACCGCCTGGGCCTGAGCCTGGCCCTGCCACTGAGCACCCCGAGCGATCTTGAGATGTGGCAGCAGCTGCTGGGCGTGGCCGGCTGGGTGCTCATCCCGCTGGCCCTCGGAGCGGTGCTGCTCAAGAGCCGCGACATCAAGTAGCGGCCCGCAGAAAATTAGACTGGAGCCATGAGCAATAATTCGCTGCAGGAAACCGTGGTTTCCTTCGACGAACTGGCCGCCAGGCGGATGGGCCGGGTGCGCAGATACCTGCGCACCCACCCCCGCCTGGTGGTCGTCGGCGTCGTGCTGTTCTATCTGCTGCTCTCGCTGCCTTCGGTGGTGCTGCTGGCGGATCTGCCGGGCATCTACGAGGTGGTGCTGCTGCTGACCACCCTGGCCACCGCGGCGGCGCTGCTGTTCAGGCGCCGGGCGCCGATGAGCGTGCTGTGCGTGATCTTTGCGCTGCAGTGCATCGCCATCTTCGCCGGCGGCTCCTCCTATGGCGTGGACGGGCTGGGCATGATGTTCGGGCTGTATTCGGTGGCCACCAGCTATTCCGCCAAGCGCTCGATCCCGCTGGCGGTGTTGGCAGGCAGCCTGCAGAGCGTGCTGATGGCCCTGGTGGGGTTCCCGGACATGACGGGCATCGAGCTGGACCCGAATGACGGGATCACGCAATCCACCCTGGCGAAGATCATCATCATCGTGTTCGCGGTGTTCCTGATCGGCCTGTACATCCTCTCCGCGGGCATCGGCGTCTATGTGCGCAATGCACGGATCCACGAGGCGGAGCTGAACCACTGGGCTTCCCAGGTGTCCCGGCTGGCCCAGGTGGCCGAGCGCAACCGCATCGCCCGCGAAATGCACGACGTGGTGGCCCACTCGCTGTCGGTGATGATCGCCCTGGCCGAGGGTGCGAGGGTGGTGGGCAAGCGGGATGCACAGCGCGCCGACGAGGTGCTCGGCGAGCTGTCCGGCACCGGGCGCGCGGCCCTGGCGGACATGCGCCGCATGCTCGGGGTGCTGCGCGAGGGGGAGGGCTCCGAGCTGAGCCCGCAGCCCACCGGCAGCAGCATGGAGCAGCTGCTGGAGGGGTTCAGGGCCGCCGGGCTGCCGCTGACCTACACCTATGTGGGCGAGCCGCTGCCGGATGACAAGGCCTTCCAGCTCACCGTGTTCCGCATTGTCCAGGAGTCGTTGACCAACTCGCTGCGCTATGCCCGCAATGTCACCGATGTGCAGGTGCGGGTGGAGCGCGGCCGTTCGGCGCTGCGCCTTGAAATCATGGACAACGGGGACGCCACCCGGGTGCCCAGCGTCGGCAGCGGCCGGGGGCTGCGCGGCATGCGCGAGCGCGCGGAGCTCTTCGACGGCACGGTGGACGCCGGGCCGGTGGACAGCGGCGGCTGGATCGTCAAGGCCATGTTGCAGCTTCCGGAGTGCAGCGCGAAGAATAATAGGACCAAGGCACACTAGGAGTGGACATGGACGAAATCATCAAGGTCATGCTCGTGGACGACCAGCATCTGCTGCGCATGGGCTTCCGCCTGATCCTCGAGGGCGAGGCGGATATCCACGTGGTGGGCGAGGCCGCCGACGGCGTGGAGGCGCTGGCCCAGGCCCAGTCGCTGCGCCCCGACGTGATCCTGATGGACGTGCGGATGCCGAATATGGACGGCATCGAAGCCACCGAGCGCATCGCCAAGCAGTTCCCCGACACCAAGATCATCATCCTGACCACCTTCGACCTTGACGAGTACGCCTTTTCGGGGCTGCAGGCCGGAGCCAGCGCCTTTTTGCTCAAGGACGTGGCCCCCGAAGACCTGGTGTCTGCGGTGCGGCTGGTGGCCTCCGGCGACGCGGTGGTGGCGCCGCGGGTCACCGCCCGACTGCTGGAAACCTATGTGCGCGGTGCAGGCCAGGCATCGGCCGCAGCGCCGCCGCAGCGTGACCCGCTGCTTGACGACCTGACCCCGCGCGAGCAGGAGGTGCTGCGTGCGCTGGCTGAGGGGCTGTCCAATGCCGAGATCGCGCACCGCTTCTTCCTCTCCGAGGCCACGGTGAAGACCCACGTGCGCCGGATCCTGACCAAGCTGCACCTGCGCGACCGCGTGCAGGCGGTGGTCTACGCCTATGAGACCGGGCTGGTCATCCCTTCCCAGGGGCTGGACTTCTAGCGCCGCTTGGTCTGCGCCTTGCGCTCGCGCCGGGCCACGGCGCGGATCTGCAGCACCCTGATCGCCGCCAGCACCGTCGCCACCAGAACGCCGCCCAGCGCCGCGATGAACAGCGCGATGCCCAGGTTCAGTTCGCCCTGTGCGGCGAAGAAGCGCACGGTCACCAGCTGCTGGTTCTGCACGATGAAGACGACCAGCAGGCCCAGCAGGATGATCCCGAGGATCGTGGCGCTCCACAGCCGCACCAGTTTCGTCACCGGGATCTTGTTTTCATCGGTGTGGGCGGACATCGGCGCCGGGATCGGCTCCTGTTCGTCCTGGATCTGCTCCGGCTCGATGATCGACTCGACGGCTGCAGGCTCCGAGCTGATCTCCACTGCCCGGTTCTCCGCCGTGACAGGCGCGGCATCCACCGGTTCGTTGTCTGCAGAGAAATCATCAGGGGCGCGGTGCGAGGTAGGCATGTGATGCTCTCTTCCTTGGTTGCCAGTGGCTTGTTCTCAGCATCGACGGACAAGGCATGCCACGTCAAGCTGGAAGAAGTAATCACCGGCAAATAGCAGGCGAAGCCGAAAATCATGGACCGCCGAGCATCTAGTGGCCTGGGCCACTAAGCTGGTGGAAGGCCCGGAATTTCAGGCGGGCACATCAAACCTGAAGAGAACTGACCTCGAAAGAAGTGAGCAACCAGTTATGGCACAAGCCGCGGCAATGGCGCACATTGCAGATCTGGCCGAGTACGTAGCAACCTCCCCGTCGAGCTACCACGCAGCGGCAAGCGCCGCGAAGCGCTTGGACGCCGCAGGGTTCACCGCACTGAATGAAAACGACGCCTGGAGCCTAGGCCCCGGCGGCTACTACGTGGTGCGCGATGGAGCGGTGATCGCCTGGGTGCAGCCGCAGGGCGCCACCGCCACCACCGGGTTCCATATCCTCGGCGCTCACACCGACTCCCCGGGGTTCAAGCTCAAGCCCAAGCCGACCACTTCGTCGCATGGCTGGTGGCAGGCCGGCGTCGAGGTCTACGGCGGCCCGCTGCTGAACTCGTGGCTGGACCGCGAACTGGTGCTGGCAGGACGCCTGGTGCTGCGCGACGGCTCCGTGCACCTGGCCAAGACCGAACCGATTCTGCGCATCCCGCAGCTGGCGATCCACCTGGACCGGCAGGTCAACGACGGCCTGACCCTGGACAAGCAGGCCCACACCCATCCGATCTTCGGGCTGGGAGACGCGGCCGAGGCTGACATCTTGGCGGTCTTGGCCGCTTCGGCAGGCGTGGATCCGGCACAGGTGGCCGGCTATGACATCCTCACCGCTCCCGCCCAGCCGGGCGAGGTCTTCGGCGTGGGCAAGAACTTCTTCGCTTCCTCCCGCTTGGACAACCTCAGCTCCGTACATGCGGGCCTGATCGCGCTGGCCGACTATGCGCGCAAGCCGGAGGGGCAGCACATCGCCATGCTGGCGGCCTTCGACCACGAGGAGCTCGGCTCCGAGTCGCGCTCGGGCGCCTGCGGGCCCTTCCTTGAAGAGCTGCTGCAGCGCATCCAGGCATCCCTGGGCGCAGGGGTGGAAGACACCGCCCGCGCGCTGGCGAACTCGGTCTGCCTGTCCGCTGATGCCGGACACGCGGTGCACCCGAACTACGCCGAGCGCCATGACCCGGCCAACCGCCCGCTGGTCAACGGCGGCCCGCTGCTGAAGATCAACGCCAACCAGCGCTATGCCACCGACGCGGTGGGCGCCGCGGCTTTCGCCGTGTGGTGCGAAGCCGCCGGCGTTCCCTACCAGGAGTTCGTCTCCAACAACCGCGTTCCCTGCGGCTCGACCATCGGCCCGCTGACCGCAACCCGCATCGGCATCCGGACAGTCGACGTGGGCATCCCTCTGCTGTCGATGCACTCCGCCCGCGAGATGTGCGGCGTTGACGACCCGTGGTACTTGTCGAAGGTAGCGCGCGTCTTCTTCGAGCAGTAGGGATTTTTCTGCTGCAGGTTCTGGGCCGGCTCGATGAGCTGGCCCAGAACCGTTTAAATCTGCTTAATTGCCTGTTGCAGATGGCATAATCGCAGGCATGACGATCCTTGAACCGGCGGTGTTGGTTTTCCAGCAGACCAAGAACATCATGAAGAACGACTTTGCCATCATGGACGGCTCGGGAGCCCAAGTGGCGCATGTCGAGACCGGCGGCAGTTCGCTGGGGAGGTTTTTCGCAGGCTCCAGGAACCTGACAGTCTTCGACGGACCGGAGAACCCGGTGCTGCAGGTCAAGGACACCATGGGGATCGGCCGGGACCGCATGGAAATCCTCGACGGGCAAGGCGGGCACTTGGCAAGCCTGGTCAAGCGGATCACCTTCTTCAAGACTCGGGTCACCCTGGACTACCAGGGCGAAGACATCGATCTGATTGGCGACCTGTGGGGCTTCAACTTCACCATAGAATCATCAGCCGGCGTGCTGGCAACCGTCTCGCGCCAGTGGTCGGGAATGGGCAATGCCATGTTGGGAAAATCGACCTATGCGGTGCAGTTTGCACAGAATGTGGATGCGGGTCGACGGTTGGCGCTGATTGGCGCGGTGCTGTCTCTGGACTTGATCCGCGAAAAGGAGAACCGCAAGAGCTCCTGAGTGTTACGTCGCTGACTAGGTGAAACTGAACTGTCGTGTAGTTGTCGTGCTCCTGTCGTGGTGATGTCGCGCCAGTGCTGGCTAGTGTGGCTGGTATGAATGAATCACGAATTGCAGAACTGCGCCGCTCCAGGGGATGGACCCAGCAGCAGCTTGCCACGGAAAGCGGCGTGACGACCCGAACGGTCCAGCGGCTTGAGGCCGGCCAGGATTCCAGCATGGACACCCTCACGCGCATCGCCAAGGCACTTGAAGTGCCGGTGGGCGACCTCTTCAGCCTGGTGGAAAAGCAGGAGTTCGGCGAAGCGGTGGAAAGCCTGGAACTGAGAACCGGCCGACAGCAGGAACAGCGGGACTCCTATGCCAAGGGCATCATGCTGGTTTATCGGGGAGTGGGACTGGTCGTCACTCTTGCGACGGTTGTCTTTGCCATGACGGCGAATTTCGGCTGGTATCCCTGGCTGATTATTCCTGTGTACTGGGGAGGCGGGCAGTTGGTGCTCGAGGCGCTCTTCCGTTTGAAACTCGACCCGATGCTCAACGAAAAATACCCTCTGTCAGTTGCGCGGCACGGCGAAAAGTAGCGGTGCACGCAGCGGCGTCAGCCCATTTACATGCCGCTTTCGGCATATAAATTCAATCTTGATTCGCCTGGGGATCCGACAGCCATGCTGTCGGATCCTTTGCGTTAATGCCGTTTGGCCAGCGCGCGAAGGAGCGCCGCGGCGCCCGAAGCAGCCTGCTTAAAATACCGGCTGATCTGTGAGCCTTGACACCTGCTAATGAATGCCGTTCTAATAGATGGATAACGCTTATTGGTATTCGCGCCAATAGAGGGTTGGCGAGAGCGGTCGAACAGGGTTGTCCGGCAGCCGCAGACGAAGGGACCTGAGCATTGAGCATGACCGAAAGTGAACTGCCGGCAGATAGTTCGGCGACGCAGCTTGAAGTGCGCGGCATTGAGTTCATTGCCAAAGAAAACAGGCACGGCAAGCCGCGCGAACTATTTGCGGTGTGGGCCGCGCCGAATATCAGCGTGCTCAGCTTTACCATGGGCGCAACGCTGACCATGGTTCTCGGGCTGGAAATTTGGCAGTCCATTGCAGTGATTCTGGCCAGCAGCCTCTTGTGGATCCTGCCGGGCATCGTTGCCATCAGCGGACCTTCGGCTGGAACTTCTGGATCGGTGATTACCCGCGCGGTCTACGGAATCCGCGGCAACCGATTCATCATCGCCTTCTACGGCTGGTTCGTCTCCGGCGTCTTTCTTGCGCTGAACTGGGTGGCTTCGACCTTCATGGGCGCCGAGCTGCTGCGCCGATTCGGCCTAGGCAATGAGACGCTGGGCAAGGCGCTGGTGACCGTTGCGGTTTCCGCGGTGACTGTCCTGGTTGCCGTCTATGGACATGCGTTGATTTTGCGCAGCTACACAGTGGTCACCGTGGCGCTGCTGGTGATCTTCGTGGTTGTCACCGCCTATATCCTGCCGCATGTGGATATGGGGTTCAGTCAGCCGGAGCCCTTGGCCGGAACCGACCTGTGGATTTCCCTCAGTATTGCCTTCGCGATCCTTTCATCCACGCCGATGTCCTACTCGAACAGCGCGGACCTGGCCCGTTACTTGCCCCATGACACCCAGCCATGGCGCATCGTCGCCGCAACGGCTTTGGGCGGAGCCGTCCCGGGCTTCATCTTCACCACCGTGGGTGCCCTGCTGGGAACCGCACTGAGCGCTGATGCTGTGGACATTGGCATCGACTTTGCCTTGATGGACATGCTTCCGCAGTGGCTGGGCATCCTGCTGGTGGCGGGAGTAGTGCTCAATACCGTGGCGCTGAACGGCATGACCACCTACTCGGCAAGCATGGTCTTCCAGTCCATCGGCGTCCCGATCAAACGCATTCCCTCTGCCATTTTGATCGGCGTGCTCGGCACAGTGTTCACCTTTGTGCTGGCGATGTCGACCTCGCTGATTGCGGCGGTGAACCTCATGCTGCAGTTCCTGCTGATCATTTCCGTGCCGACCATGGCGGTCTACGTCGCCGACATCCTGCTGCGCAGAAACCGCTACGACTCGATGCAGCTGTTCGAACAGTTCCCTTCGGGAAAGTACTGGTTTGCCAAGGGATTCAGTATTGCCGGCATCGGCGCGGTGCTCTGCGGAGGCATCGCCACAACGCTGTTCCTCTCCACGGATATCTGGATGGGGCCGCTGGCGGTTCTGCTCGGGGGCATTGACCTTTCCGTTCCTGTTGGCTTGATCGTCTCTGTTCTGGCGTACGTGTTATTGGCAAAGATTGCCGGAATACATAAGGCTTAGCGCCCCATGCTTCCTAGGCCCCCGAGCTCGAAACGTTGCCCGGGGGCCTAGCTGTTTCCCGCGCCGGTTGATGCTCGATAGATGACGGCAGTTGGAGCGTACTCGGTCAGCGGTTCATCCGTTGGCGCACGCTTCGAATCAAGGATGCGGACCAGCAGATTCATGCAACGTCGACCGAAATCCCGCGGGTTGAGATCCACTGCGGTCACGCCGGGATCGACATAGCTCAGCGCCGGAGAATCGACGGCCGCCGCAATCAGCAGGTCCTTCCCGATGTGCCGGCCGTGTTCTGACGCCTGGGCTGCGACGGCCAGTGCGGAGCCGTCGGTGAGCGCCAGGATCGCATCGGTGGAACCGTCTTCGAGAAGCTTGCGGGTTGAAAACTTGGTCGTCTCCGTGAGTTCGTCCATGGACGTGTGTTCGATGCGCGGAGTGACGTTGTGCCTCTGGCACCAGTCGATATAGCTGTCTTCAATGCTCATTGACCATGCCATGCGTTCCACGGGCGTGATGATTGCAGGGAAATGGGCTCCCGCGGAATGGAAGTGGTCCAAAATTTCGCAGGTGGTGCGCCGGTGGTCTGAGATGACTTGGCCGGCCGCTGACTGATTGGGATCCGGCAGCGCCTCTCCGGTGACCACCGGCAGCCCGAGGGCCAAAAGCCGGTCGACGATTGCGTCCTCACGCGCTGGATCAAGGATGAGCAGGCCGTCGGCATTCAGGCGTGCGATGGGGGCATTCGTTGAGGTGTGCGGCACAAGGGTAACTGTCAGATTGCTCAGCTCTGCTTCGTCGACGATGCCGAAGGTCGCCTCCATGTAATAGCTCAGAGTGGAGACGTTCTCCGGAAGATACACGGCGATGATTCCAGTGCGCGAGGAGCGCAAGTTTTGAGCTGTCTGGTTGGGGCTGTAGCCCAGCTCCGAGGCGATCTGGAGAACTCTTTGGCGGGTTGCTTCCGAGACGCCCGGCTTTCCGGAGAGCGCGAAGGAAGCCGCCGCGCGGGAAACCTGGGCAGTTTCCGCAACCTGCTTGAGGGTCACTGGAGGGTGCTTCTGGGCCATGCATTGAACGTAACAGATAAATCGATCAATCCAGGACTATTGCCTGCATCACTTAATCGATTTAGTATTGTCGTCAGCGTTGCACATTCTGCACGCATAAATTTTCGGCAGGCCTAGTGGAGGAGAATCAGTGGAACAGCAAAAGTCCCCGAAATTGCGTAGGGCTCTCGGCCCAGTCGGGCTGCTCCTCTTCGGGCTGTCCTATATGGCTGTGGCGACGGTGTTCACCACTTATGGCATCGTCAACCAGATCACCGAGGGACGGCTGCCCCTGGCCTATGTCGTGGCGCTGATAACTATGCTCTTCACAGCGATGAGCTATGCGGCAATGGTGAAGAAATTCCCGGTCGCGGGTTCCGCCTACACCTACGTCCAGCAGTCCTACGGCGGAGCCACAGGGTTCATCACCGGGTGGCTCCTGCTGCTGGACTACCTGTTCATTCCAATGCTCAATTTCCTGATTCTCGGCCTCTACGTCAGCAGTCAGTTCCCCAGCATCCCGATGCAGCTGCCTGCCTTCCTGGCCGTGCTGGTCGTCTATCTGTTCAACGTGCTGGGCATCAAGCTGGCAAATAGATTCAACATCGCCACGGTGGCGATCTCGGTGGCAGTGGTGGCGGTCTTCGGCATCCTAGCGCTCAAGATGGCAATTAACGACCCCAACGCCCCGAGCCTGGTCGAGCCGTTCCTGCCAGGAGCCGGGGGCTTCAGCCCAATTCTCACCGGAGCTGGAATCCTGGCGCTTTCATTCTTGGGATTTGACGCAGTATCCACCCTGTCAGAAGAAGCACGCCGTCCGGGCCGCGATATTCCGCGGGCAATTATCCTCACCACGCTGATCGGCGGCGGCATCTTCATCGTTGTTTCCTGGATCGGCGCCATGGCTTATCAACCTGAAAATTGGAAGGCTGTACCGCAGGAACTGCTGGACTCTGCAGGCGTGGTGCTGGCCAACCACGTGGGCGGCTCGGCCTTCGGCGTGGCAATGGTGGTGGCAACGATTGCCGGCTGCCTGGGTTCCGGACTCACCGGGCAGGTTTCGGTGTCTCGCATCTTGTATTCGATGGGCCGTGACGGCATCCTTCCCCAGCGCTTCGGCACCCTGTCCAAGAGGTTCAAGACTCCGGTTTTCGCTACCACGCTGGTATCGCTGATCGCCCTCTCCTGCCTGTTCCTCTCCTTGGACCAGGTAGCCTACATGGTCAGCTTCGGCGCTTTGGCAGCCTTCAGCATGGTCAACCTGTCGGTAATCCGCGTGTATCTGTTCCCGCGCGGCCAACGCCCTCAGCTCGGTGCGTGGCAGCTGATCCGCTATGGGCTGCTGCCGCTGGTCGGCTTTGGTTTGAGCATCTGGCTGTGGACCTCGCTGGAACCCATGACCTGGGTTGTTGGAGGCATCTGGGCGCTGCTGGGGGTAGCAGTCATGGCCTTGAAAACGAAGTTCTTCCGTGAGCCTGTGCCGACCATGAACTTTGTCGAAACGGACGTGATCTTGGGTGAGCACCATACAACCTCAATGTCGCCGCAAGCGGTCAAGTAGCCGCAGGAGCATTCCGCAAAAACAACCGCTAGAAAGGTAATTCAATGACTTCAGCAGCACCAGAACTCATCGTCTGCGCATCACGCATCCACAGCATGAGCGGCGAGCCGGCACCGGAGCAGACGGCCATCGCCGTGACCTCGGGGATGATCAGCGGCCTCGGGGCCGCCGGAGATCTCCTGAAGCAGGCGGACGCCCAGACAAGGATCATCGAGCTGGAAGGGACGCTCGTCCCCGCCTTCACCGATGCGCACGCCCATCCGGTGATGAGCCTGAGCATGGCCCGCGGGGCTGACCTCTCCGGCTGCCGCTCGCTGGACGAGGTGGCTGAGGCGCTGCGCGGCGAGGCAGCGGACCGCGGGGCCGATGAGTGGGTGCTCGGCTGGGGTCTGGACCCGAACTTCTTCACCGAGCAGGGAATCAGCAACGACGTGCTGGTCCGGGCGCTCGGTGCGGAGCGCTTGGCCTATGTGACGCTCTTCGACGCCCACTCGGCCATCGCTTCTCCTGCCGCGCTGCGGCGTGCGGGGATCGACTCTCAGCGCAGCTGGCCCAGCGGTTCCAGCGTCGTCGCCGATGCCTCGGGAAAGCCCACCGGGCACCTGCTGGAATTCGAGGCGATGGCACTGGTGCAGGAGGTCCTTCCGGCGCAGGATCTGGATGAACAGGTGCTCGGGCTGCACGGCCTGCTCGGCGAAATGGCGGCACAGGGCCTCGGGGAGGTGCATGTGATGGACATGAACCATCCGCAGATCTTTGAACTGCTGGACGCTGCCGAGGCCCACGCGCTGCTTCCGGTCAAACTGCGCATCTCGCCCTGGTGCACGCCGGCGCTCAGCGACGAAGAGTGTGCCGAGCTGGTCGCTCTGCAGCAGCGCGGCGGCGACCGCTGGAAGATCGAAGGGGTGAAATTCTTTATCGACGGGACCGTGGAGGGCGGCACCGCATGGCTCGAAACCCCCGACAGTAAAGGCGAATCCACCACTTCCGCCTGGGGAGACATCAGCGCCTACGCGCACCGCATCGAGCAGTTGCACCGGGCCCAGGTGCCCACGGCCACCCACGCCATCGGGGAGCGCGGCATCCGCGAGGTCGTTGAGACACTGGCGGCGCTGCCAGCCATCGGCGTCCAGCACCGCATCGAACACATTGAATCGGTGCCCCGCCAGGTGATCGAGCAGCTGGCCGCCGCGGGCATTGCGGCGAGCATGCAGCCCACGCACTGCACGCATTACACCAAGGCCGATGGCAGCGACGACTGGTCGGTGCGCCTGGGCGCCCAGCGGGCGGCGCGCGCCTGGTGCCTGCGCGATGTGCTGGATGCCGGCGCTGTCCTGGCCCTTGGTTCGGACTACCCGGTGGCCCCGTACCCGGTGCTGCCGATCATGGCAGATGCCCAGCTGCGCCGACCGGTCGAAGACGATACGGCCGCCCCAATCCTTCCGGAGCAGGCGATTACCGCCGCCGAGGCCCTGGCCGGTTACACCACCGGCCCGCACCGTGCCATCGGCAGGGAAGGCGGAGCGCTGAGCCTGGGAGCTCCAGGCTCCTTCACGGTGCTCGACGTGGATCCGCTGAATGCCTCCCCGCAGGAATTGGGCGCCGGAAGGGTACTGCTCACGGTATCCGAGGGAATCATCACCTTTACGGGCAATGACCTGTAGATCCTCGTCTTTCCCGCGTCATCTTTTCTAGAATGAAGCTGTCCTGAGGATCATGGAACCAATTGCAAGGGGTACACGATGGGTATGTTCGCTAAAAAGGGCGATAGTGCAGTTCTGGCCAAGCTGAATGCGGCGCCGAGCCCTTATAAGGAAATCGGCCAGCGGCTGCACGAAATCATCAAGGAATCAGCCCCCGAGCTGGAGCCGGTGCTCCGCTGGGGCATCCCGTTCTACACTCGCAACGGCGAAGACGTCTGCTACATCAAATCCGACAAGGACTACTTGGTCTTCGGCTTCGGTGAGACGATCAACCCCGCATTCCGCGAGGGGGAAACCATGCACCCGGTGGTCTGGAGCATCACCTCGTTGAACCCCGAGACCGAGCAGGAGCTGTCACGGCTGATCAAGCTGGCGGCGGCCTAGCTCCGCATGTTTAAAACCGAAGGTCCGCGGCCCGATCACACTGATCAGGCCGCGGACCTTGTGGCTTTTAGGCGTCCAGCGTGTACCAGGGGCGGGTTTCGCCTTCTGCAGGGGTGCCGTCCAGGACGCGGGCGGTGCGGGCCGCCGGCTCGAGGATGACGGTGGCCAGGCTGGCCCAGCGCTGGCCCATGGGCAGCGCCATGTCCGGTACGCAGGTCACTGCCGGTTCGCCCGGAGCGGTGAGCATCGAGTCGAAGACCTGGGAGGCGGACTGCGGTAGATTTTGGCTCAGCCGCTGGGCGAGGAAGTCGAAGCGCTGGGAGGAATCAGGCTGGTAGAGCCAGTTCTTCTCCTTGGCCTTGGGCTCCTCGGTCAGGAAATGGTTGGTGCGCAGGTGCAGCCCTGCCTGCAGCTGCGGCACCTCGAAGACGCCGTGCGGGGTCATGTCCAGCAGGGTCGCGCTGTGTTCGTCGAATAGGGCAAAGGATCCCGACGACTTGATCGGCGCGCTACGCACCAGCTCCACCGCTTCAGCCGTCGAGCCGGCGTTCTGCAGCACGTAGGCCGAGAGCACATGCATCGGGATGCCGCCCACGCCGTCGTCCTCGTGGCCCAGGATGTTGAAGTGCAGCGCCAGTCCGGCGTCGTTGATGCCGATCTTGCTCAGGATGCCGTGTTCGGTGATGCCCGCAAAGCTGTGGGCGGCGCCGGCCACCTGCTGGGTGTGCCAGAATTCGGCCAGCTCTACATGCCAGTCCCAGGTCTGCACGCCGAAGATCTCAGGAGTCTGGGCGGTGCCTGCGGTGCGCACGATGGTCGAGCATTCGCCAGGTCCGGTGGTCTTGGAGGCCGCCAGGATTTCGGTGCGCGCATTGAGCGCGCCCACCTGCCAAGGCTCAAGGCCTGCACCCTGGGCCGTGCCCAGGATCTCCTGCGCCAGCTGCGGGGCGAAGTTGTTGACGTCCTCCAGCGCCTGCTCCGCCATGGAGCGGATCTGGGCGGGTGCCAGCCCGCCAAGGCTGAAGAAGCGCTCGTAGACCTCGAAGCCTGAGGCCAGCGAGGCGCCGAGCTGCTCGCCGCGCTGGCGGCCGCGCAGCAGCGGGTCGGTTGAGTTGATCTGTACCTGCGGGCGCTGTGCCGGGCGCGGGGCTGGGAAGGCGGTCATGGTGCTCCTAGAGTGCGTGGTTGTGCAGTTCGCCAGCGACGACGGTGGCAAGCACTGGGTTGGTGGATTGTTCTTCGGGGGTCAGCTGCAGCGGGTTGGCGGCGAAGATGCTCAAATCTGCCGGTGCTCCCACGGCGATGACTCCGCCCAGCGGCTTGGCAGATGCCAGAGCAGGGATGCGGGTCATGCAGTGGTAGGCCTGGGCTGCGGTGACCGCCTGCTGTGCGTGCAGGGTGCCCTGCTGCGGCTGGTCTACAGGCCGGCGCAGCTGGGCATCGGCCAGCGCGATCCGCGGGTCGGCGATGCCGATGGGCCAGTCGGAGCCCAGGGCCAGCGGTGCGTCGGCATCCAGCAGGTCATTGGTGCGCCAGCCGTGGGCTGCGCGCTCGGCGCCCAGGCGCTGCGACCAGTTGTCGCTGCCGTCGGGGCTGGTCAAGCGGGTGCCGTGCACCGGCTGCACCGAGGCGATGACCCCGAGCTGCGCAAAGCGGCCCAGCAGTTCATCTCCGATGGATTCAAGATGCTCGATGCGGTGGGCGCCGCCCGCGACAGGCCCGGCTTCCTCCAGGGCGTCGAGCGCGAAGGCCACTGCCGCGTCGCCGATGGCGTGGGTGGCGGTGGGGACTTGGTGGTCCGCGAAGAACTTAACCGCGCGCTTGTAGGCCTGCGGGTCGCGCCAGAGGCTGTGGGCGTTCTGGCCCAGACAGTCGGGGGAGTGGAACCAGGCCGAGCCGTTGTCTGCGGTGCCGTCGAGCATGAATTTCACGCCCGCCACCTGCCAGCGCCTGCCTCCCAGCCCCTGCAGCTCCAGGGCTTCTTGCCACTGTTCGGCGGTGGAGTCGGCCGGGACCAGCGGCGAGCAGCGCACCGTCAGCGGCAGCTGCCCGCGCTCGTCCAAGTACCGCAGCACCTCTTCGGAGGGCTGCGCAAAGTCGAGTGCGTGGATTTCGGTCAGCCCGCTGGCCGCCATGGCGTTCAGCTCCGCCAGCACGTAGCCCGCGGCCTGCTCGGTAGTTGGCACCGGGTAGTGGTCCATGACCAGGTCCATGGCCTGCAGCTCCAGGATGTAGCCGGTGGGCGCGCCGTCGGAATCCAGCACGATCTGCGAGGCGTCGGCGAAGCGCTCTTGGCCGGTGATCGACAGCTCTTCAATGACTGCCGGGCTGACCACCAGGGCGTGGGCGTCGGCGGTCATATAGCTGATCTTGACGCCGGGGAAGTGTTCTTCAAGAAATATCCCGCTGACCTGCTCGCCAAAGATGTTGACGTCTAGGTTGAATCCGGTAATCCACTGGTTAGCGCCCAGTGAGCGGATGCGGGCATCGGTGGCCTGCAGCAGGTCCTGGATGCTGTGTGCGTCGATGAGATCCAGTGACATGCCGCGTTCGATCGAGCCCCAGATGGGGTGGGTGTGGATGTCTACCAGGCCGGGCAGCAGCACGCCGTCTACTGCTAGGTGCTGAGCGGAAGGCGATGCGGCGCTGATCAGCTCGTCTCCGCCGACAGCGGTGATGATCCCGTCAGAAATCACCACGGTGGTATCCCCGGATTCGGGGGCCAGGGGATTGATGATGGCCTTCGCCGAAATGATCAGATCCGCGTTCACGATGTCCTCCGCCTTTCACTATTGGTGTTAACACCAATAGACTCTGACTTCTAAAACTAATAGGGTTGCGGCATGAGGTCAAGTGCTGCAAAACCGCGAGTCAGGAAAAATCCCGAAGACCGCAGGCTGGAAATTCTGGATACAGCATCCCAGTTGGCGCTACGCATGGGTCTTGAAAAAGTGACAATGAAACTGGTTGCAGAACATCTTGAGGTTCGCCCGGGCCTGATCAGCCACTACTTCCGCACCATTGACGAACTGCTCTGTGCCGCCTTTGAACGCGCCGCCACCAGGGAGCGCGAAGCACTCTTCGAGGGCCAGGGAGAAGAATTGAAGGGCCTCGCTGCGCTCTGCGCCTTTTTGCGGCAGGCCACCGCGCCTGACTTTTCCGATCTGGGCAAGCTGTGGCTCGATGCGCGGCACCAGTCCCGCTACCGCGCCGCTTTGCGCGAAGTCGTGATCGCCCAGGAACTGCTGACCAACCAGCAGCTGAGCACTTGTATTGAACAGGCGCTGGAAATGGGAGAAATTTCCGGAATTGATCCTGAACAGGCGGCGACAGAAATTCTGATCGTCGTCGACGGCGCCGGAAGCTACGTGAATACGTCGTCTGAGGAAGCAACAGCGGCGCTCGCCGGGGTGACCTGGCGGATGTCCGAGCGCGCCCTGGGCCTGGAGGCCGGGAGCCTGAATGCAGGATAGGACCTCGGCTGCGGACAGTCCGAGGGATGTCCCAAGCATTCTGGATGCTCTGGGCGCAAATGCCAGTCAGAAGCACAAGGCCAATGTCGTGCGAATGGGCATTCCCGAGCAGAACAGCCTCGGCGTGCCGATGCCGGTGATTCGCTCCCTGGCAAAATCGCTGGGCCGCTCGAACAACCTTGCCTGGGAATTGTGGGCTGTGCAGATCCATGAGGCGAGGCTGCTGGCCGCCCTGGTCTTCGAACCGGGCACGCTGAACCACGCGCAGCTCAACAGCCTGCTGGGCGAGGTCGCTTCGTGGGATCTCTGCGACCATTTGTGCGCTTCGGTCTTTGCAGCGGATCCGGAGTATCCGCAGCTCATCGAGCAATGGGCTGATGCCGAGCAGACCTATGTAAAACGAGCGGCCTTTGCGCTGATCGCCACCCAGGCAACGCATCAGCGCTCCCTTGGCCAGCAGCTCATCGGGCAGTGGTTCGGGCTCATTGAAAGATGCGACCGCGATGACAGGGCCCATGTCAAAAAGGCTGTTTCCTGGGCCCTGCGAGAACTTGGCCATATCGATATCCCCACCCGGGACCGGGCGTTGGCTGTCGCCAAGGGCCTGATCGAGACCGGGAGTAATGCGGGGCGGTGGATCGGTAGGGATGCCTCCAAGGAACTGGCTGATCTGGTTTTTGTTCCAGGTCGCCGAAGGCTGGTGTCTTCGCATTCAAAGGCGGCGCAAGCCGCCGCCGCGACGGCGTTCGGGAAATGACGATGTTCCGCAGCCGACGGAATGCCTCAATTTCCCGAACGTTGAACTACATCTGAAGGTTTTCGACGATGTACTGGGCAATAGCCATCGAGCTGGTGGCGCCTGGGGACGGCGCATTGCGGATATGAGTCGTTTGGGCCCGGTAGTCAATGGCAAAGTCGTCGAGCAGCCCGCCGTTCTGATCCATGGCCTGGGCTCGGATTCCGCGCGTCAAGCGGGTGGCTTTCGCGCCCTCGAGCGACGGCACGTATTTAGCCGCCTGCTGCAGGAAAAACTCCTTGGAAGCAACGCTGCGTATTTCGCGTACTGCCGCCGGCGCATTGCGGGCTGCAAACTTCCAGAACGCCGGGTTGGCGAGCACCTCGGCGAAGTCCCTGGCGTTCAGGCCCAATCCTCGATAGTTCTCCCGCGACAGCGACAGGAAGGCATTGGGCCCCACAGTCATCTGCCCATCCACGCGCTTGGTGAGGTGGACGCCCAGGAATGGATATTTGGGGTCGGGTACGGGGTAGACCAGGCCATTGAGGATGCTGCGGTATTCTTCCTCAAGCTGGAAGTACTGGCCGAAGAACGGGACAATCCGCGGCTGGTTCTGTGCTCCGGAACCGCGCGCCAGGCGGTCTGACTGGACGCCCGCGCAGACGATCACATGGTCTGCCCGGATCTCGCCTTCGCTGGTGTGAAGCACCACCCCGGTCTTCTGTTCGCTGATGCGCTCCACCGTGCAGCAAAGGCGCAGCTGCCCGCCCGCCTCAAGCACATCGTCGATCAGCGCCTGCGCCACTGCCGCATAGTCGATGATCGCGGTGTCGGGGGAGTGCAGTGCCAAACGCCCGACGGCGTTGGGTTCGATGCTTTTAATACCCTGAGGCCCGAGCAGTTCTACCCCCGGAACGCCGTTGGCTTTGGCGCGTTCAAAAATGCTGTGCAGCCTGGTTTCCTCTGCCGAGTCCAGCGCAACGACCAGCTTTCCACATTTTTCATAGGGAAGGTTCTTTTTCTGAGCCAGATCGGTGACCAGTTCAACGCCCCGTCGGCACAGCAGAGCCTTGAGGCTGCCCGGTTCGTAGTACAGCCCTGCGTGCACCACTCCGGAGTTGTGGCCTGTCTGATGCGCGGCCACGCGACCTTCCTTTTCCACCACGGTGACCTGCACGCCGGGAAATTTCATGGTCAGTTCCCGGGCTACCGCCGCACCGATGATTCCAGCACCCACCACGGCAAATGATCGAATTGGCAGCATTTCCAGGTCCTTAAAGCTCATTGGTTGAAGGGTTGGCGATCAAGGCAGCGACGCTTGCGCTTGATGAACTCTATTAGACAATTTCATGATCTACACCACCAAAACTTCTGCTAGCAGGGTGCTCTCGGGTAGGCTTGTTAGGTCTGTGCTACCGCATGCCTGAAACTTTGGTATGTCCGGCACAGATAACGCAAGAACCTCCTGTTGCGGAAATACCGCGACCGTTTAGCCCAAAGGAGGTGGGTTCACATGCGTGCTTATGAACTTATGGTCCTCATTGATCCAGAGGTCGATGACCGTACCGTTGAGCCAACCATCGAGAAGTACCTCGAGGTTGTTCGCTCCCACGGTGGCACCATCGAAAAGGTTGATATCTGGGGTCGTCGCAAGATGGCTTACGAAATCAAGAAGAAGGCAGAAGCCACTTACGTAGTGGTGAACTACACCGCAGATCCAGCTACTTCCGCTGAGCTTGAGCGTCAGCTGAAGATCAACGAGCAGATCCTGCGCCACAAGGTCACCCGCCCGGAAGAGGCTCGCGTTTAATTACGCCTGTTCTTTCGTCGTAGGAAAAACGTTCACCCTTTCTAAGGAGAGTCAATGGCAGGCGAGACTGTTATTACCGTCGTCGGAAATCTGACCGCCGACCCGGAACTGCGTTTTACGCCCTCCGGTTCAGCCGTAGCGAACTTTACGATCGCATCGACTCCTCGCACCTTCGACCGCGAAACCAATGGATGGAAGGACGGGGAAGCCCTGTTCTTGCGTGCATCGGTATGGCGTGAGGCTGCAGAGAACGTTGCAGAAACGCTGACCAAGGGCATGCGCGTCATTGCCCAGGGTCGCCTGCGTTCGCGCTCGTACGACACCAAGGAAGGCGAACGTCGCACCGTGATGGAGCTTGAGGTCGATGAAATCGGCCCATCGCTCCGTTTCGCTTCCGCCAAGGTAACCCGCACCCAGCGTTCCGGCGGTGGTGGCGGTGGCTTCGGTGGCGGTGGAGGATTCTCCAACGCCCCGCAGCAGCAGCAAAGTGCCCCACAGCAGCAACAGCAGCAGGGTGGTGGCTGGAACGCTCCAGCCAACGACCCGTGGAGCACCGGCGGCAACAATGGCGGCGGCTGGGGCAACCCAGGCAACGACGAACCACCTTTCTAAACTAAAATTTATTCACCATCCCGCAGATCACTCTGCGGGCTCCCAAACTAAGGAGCTCCACGATGGCTAAGGCTGAAATCCGTAAGCCCAAACCAAAGTCCAACCCTTTGAAGGCCGCTGACATCACCGTCATCGACTACAAGGACACCGCACTGCTGCGCAAGTTCATCTCCGACCGCGGCAAGATCCGCGCTCGTCGTGTGACCGGCGTTTCCGTGCAGGAACAGCGCAAGATCGCACAGGCAATCAAGAACGCACGTGAAGTTGCCCTGCTGCCTTACTCCGGCGCTGGCCGCGGCTAAGGAAGAAGGGATACTCAAATGGCTAAGATCATTCTGACTCACGAAGTAACCGGTCTCGGTGCTGCTGGCGATATTGTCGAGGTAAAGAACGGCTACGCCCGTAACTACCTGCTGCCACGCGGCTTCGCAATCGTATGGACCAAGGGCGGTGAGAAGCAGGTTGAGTCGATCAAGGCTGCTCGCGCTGCTCGCGCTATTGCCGATCTTGAGCAGGCTCAGGCTCTGGCAGCATCGCTGAAGTCCCAGCCGGTTAAGATCACCATCAAGGCTGGTTCGAACGGTCGCCTCTTCGGCACCGTGAAGACCGGTGACATCGCTGCTGCTGTTGAGGCTGCCGGTCTGGGCAAGATCGACAAGCGCAACATCGAGGTTAGCGATCACATCAAGTCGACCGGCAACTACACCGCAACCGTCCGCGTACACGAGGACGTCGTTGCAAACCTGCGCCTGCAGGTTGTAGCTGCTGCAAAGAAGTAAGTCTTTTCGACTCACCTCTTTTCAACGGGTGGCGCATTCTCCGCAAGGAGGGTGCGCCACCCGTTGGCGTTAACCGGCGATAAGATGTCCACGTGAAGTACCAAGATGAAAACAGTGTAGAGGACCGTGAACTCTGGGAACTTGATTCCCGGCCGGTAGACGTCATCGCCATCGGTTCCCAGGTGGTTTATGGAACCGTCGGACTGAGCGCCTCAGTGCCCACCCTGGAAGCCCGAGGGCTCAAAGTGGCGGCGCTGCCCACTGCGGTACTCAGCAACCTTCCGCATTACCCCAGCGTGCATGGTTTGGACACACCTTCCTCATGGATGGAGGGCGCGCTGGCAGACCTCGTAGAACTGGGCATCGCCTCTGAGGCTTCCACCGTGTACACCGGCTATTTTTCTTCGCCGCAGCAGGTCAGCGCCGTGGCCGCCTGGCTGAAAGACCTTGTAATCCAGCGCCCCGGGCTGCGCGTCATCGTCGACCCGACACTGGGAGACTACGACGTCGGAGCCTACACGGATCCTGCGGTGGCCACAGCACTGCGCGATGAGCTGGTCCCGCTGGCCACTGGCCTGGTTCCAAACCTCTTCGAGCTGCAGCATCTCACCGGCGGTGCCATCGACCGCAGCCAGGACGTTGAATCCATCGCCGCCGCAGCGCGCACCCTGCTCGGCCCCCGCGGCCAGTGGGTCGTCGCAACGGGTCTGGACAGCCGAGTGCCCGCATCGGGGACACGGGGTGAAGACCTAGTCATCACGCGGGACCGCATGGCGTCCGTAGGCTACGAGCGCTTGGACATTTCGGTGAAGGGCACTGGGGACGTCATGGCAGCTTCCATCGTTGCCGGGCTGCATGAAGGCAGGGATATCCTCGATGCTGTGGCAGCCGCCGGGGCACTAGTGCGCCAGCGGCTGCGTGCGCGCTCCTAGAGGCCTCGAGCTCTGTGTCCCAGCCGGCCCAGCATAGATGGGTGGCTACGGTGAAAACACCGTAGCCACCCATCAGTACTGCAGACGATATTCGATTAGTGCGCCAGCCGGGAGCCGCCGGTTGTATGGCGCATTTGAATTGCCGGGGAGAGGGCCAGCAGGCCGAAGACCACGCCGACGCCACCGCAGATCCAGGACATCCATGCGCTGCCTGCGAAGTCGGTAAACGATCCCATCCACGGCGAGACGAATAGCAGTGCGCTGGCGATAGTCAGCGCCCATTCCATTGAAACCAGGCGCGGCATCATGAGGCTCCACACGCCGGTGATTACCATGAGCAGGCCAAAGACCAGCATCAACGTCATTGAGCTGGTGGTTCCGGCAAGCCATGAGGTTGAAATTACGGCCAGAACACCTGCCGCGACACCGACCCAGTCTTGCCACCGAGTCCATTTCTTCATTGCAAAGACCTCCAACATTCATTGCAGAGGGCTCCTAAGCGGGAGTCGATTTAAATGTAGGTTCGGGCCAGGCGATGCGCAATCAACTTTTGGGGCCATTTTGGTAACGCCTCAGACGTCAATTGTGCAGAAGGGCTTCAGCCGTTCTGCGAGACCGTTTCACGGTTGTCTTTGCCCCACTTGGCCGCCGGCGGAACCCATGATTCCAGCTTGCTGAAGAGTTCTTCCGGGGTGCTGGCGACGATGAGTGAATCAAGGAACTGGGATGACAGGAAGCCATTGGCGGTCATCTGCTCAAGCATGCGCAGCAGCGGCTGCCAGAATCCGTCGACGTCTAAGAGCGCCACCGGCTTGCGGTGGATGCCCAGCTGCTGCCAGGTCCACGCCTCGAAGAGTTCCTCAAGCGTGCCGGCGCCGCCAGGGAGCGCCACAAACCCGTCGCCCAGCTGAGCCATCAATTTCTTGCGCGCGTGCATGTCAGGAACCACTTCAAGGCTGGTCAGCCCGGGATGTGCGAGCTCGCCGTCGATCAGCACCTGCGGCATGACACCGTGGACCTGCCCGCCGCCGGCGAGGGCTGCATCTGCGACGACTCCCATCAGGCCGACCTTGCCGCCGCCATAGACCACTTCGCGTCCGCTGCCTGCCACTGCCGTACCGAACGCTTCTACTGCCTGAGCGAAGCGGGGCGAGGTTCCGATGGCTGATCCGGTGAATACTGTCAGCCGCTGTGCCGCAGGCACCGGGCGCAGCAGTGCGGGGAAGACTTCATCCTGCGTCAGCGGCGCAAGCCCTGGTGTCTTCGCCGCCGGATCCACCCACTGCAGGTGCTCGATCTCTGCGCAGGGCTTCGCCACCTCGACGTAGGGGTGCTCGAAGACCGTGGCCTTGACGCTGAAGCCGTCTTCATTGGCGGCAGGAGCGGTGAAGACGCCGAGGAATTTCAGCGAGCCTTCATCAAGGTCCACACCCAATTCTTCGGAGAACTCGCGCACCGCAGTCTGAAGGGAAATTTCGCCTGCTTCAGGCTTGCCGCCGGGGAACATCAGCGAGTCGGTGCCGCGCTTGCGTACTGTCAGCACCTGGCCTTCGGGGTTTCTGATGACTACCGCGCTGACCGTGATCTGATCTGACATTCGATGTTCCTTCTGTATTGTTCCAGCCCCTCAAACATACGTGAAGCATCATGTGCAGGTCATCTTGGGCCAAGGCATCAGCTGCCTGATGCCAGCAGCTGGTCAAGATTCGAGTAGGCCCACCAGAAGGTTCCTGCGCCCAGCATGATGAGGAGAACAGCCGGGACCGCGATTTTGGGCGCTGGCCGCTGCCTCCAAAAAACGAGGAGGGAAAAGGTAGCTGCCGCGGCAATCATCAACCACCAGAAAATGGGACTTGTTGTTTCGGAAATGACAGTGAGTCCGTAGATGCCCTCGCCGAGCAGCACCGTGGAAACGGGAATAACAGCCAGGGTCCGCCAAGCTCGTGTGCCGTAGCGCAGCAAGGCAATGCTCAAGCCGATGATCGGGCCGACTGCCACGCCGATCACGGTGAACCTGTCTTGAAACGGCTCGCCGTAGTAGAAGCCCCGCCACTGGGAAACGATCCTGTACCCCTCGACCATCAGCACAAATGCCGCGGCTCCTGCGGCTGAAGCCGGCAGCGGCCGGAGGCGGGAGAACCAGATAACCAAGCTGACCAGCAGCACCCAACCGCTGCATGAGTTGGCAAAAGAGTTCATAAACTCGGGCAGGTATTGCTGGGCCGGACTGGTGAGTCCGCCAAGAACCAGAGCAGAGAGCATGACAAACAAAAATGCTCCGGCGCTGTAGAACCTGCCGCGCATGTCGAGTACAGGTTGCTTCGTGCTTGAGTGGTCGCTCAAAATCTATCCCTCGTGAAGAGTCGTGACGGAATGGGTCTAAAGGTGGCTGCGTCGGACATCTCACGAGTCCAGATTGAATTTTATGTGGTGCTGACTAGAGACTTGATCCTCCGAGGGGGTGGAGAATTCGTCGACAGAATCATGCTGTGGCATGAAGACTGCGAAATCATTGCCTGATGGCAGCCCTTTGATCCAGATAGGGCGCATGGCATCCTCTAAAGGTGAGCAGTGTTCGTCCGTCGACATTTCCGAAGATCCAGGCCGCCCTTGATGCCGGCGCTGATCCGCTCGGCCGTGCGCGCGAATTGCTGCCGCTGCATCGGCGCTGGACGCAGGATTCACAAATCCTCGAGTCGGTTCGCCCAGTCATTGCCAGGTCGTGGGAACGTGCCCATGAACTGAAAAACCAGCCCCGAGCGCTGACCGCGCAGGACTTGCGCGCCCGCCAACAGGAAAACCGCGAGCTGGCGGCACTGATGCCGATGGTGGAGGAGCGCTTGCTGTCCGTCGCTGGCCAGGCGGAAAACCAACTGGTCGTTACCGACGGAGAGGGCTATGTGCTCTCGGTGCTAGGCCCTATGGCCGTACGGCGGCAGAGTGACGGCATCGGCTTTATCGCTGGAGCGCGCTGGTTGGAATCCGATGTGGGCACCAACGGCATCGGCACAGCAATGGCCGAACGCAGCGCAGTCCAGGTGTTCGGCCCAGAGCATGGGCGCGAAGAGCAGCACACTTGGGTGTGCACCTCTGCGCCGATCATCAGCCCGGTCACCGGCAAGCTCGTGGCAACGGTGACCCTAGCAGGGTCCTTCCGCACAGCCCATCCGCATACTTTGGCGCTGGTCGCCGGCACTGCCCGCGAAGCCGAATCGGAATTGGCATGGCAGCACCAGCTCGGCTTGAACCAGTTGAGGAACGCCGTCTCCCAGCCCGAGGGCGATTACCTTCTGGTTGACGAGCACCAGATGGTGGCCGCCAGCAGAGGATTCAGCGCCTCGGCCAGGATTTCAGTGGTGGGGGGACTGCGCGCAGGGCGAATCTGGGTCAATGGCTTGGGAGCCATGGCCGCAGAACAGGTTCCCGGCGGCTGGCTGCTGCGCCGCAGCGCGGAACAGACGCTGCTTGAGCTGATCGAGCGGCCGCTGCCGCATGCGGTGCTTTGGATTGGCGCCGAACGCACCGAAGTGCCGCTGAGCGCGGCCCACTGGCGAATCCTCCAGCTGCTTGCCGACAACGGTCCGGGGCTCGATGCTCAGGGCCTGGCACAGGCGTGGTCCCAGCCGGTCTCTGCGGTGACCGTGCGGGCTGAAGTTTCACGTCTGCGCGCCAAGCTGGGCGGACTGATTGCCGCGCGGCCCTATCGGCTGGTGGTGCCGGTGGTGGTCTCCGGCTAACCTGCCTGCAACCTTTTGCAACGCTTTTCTTTTGTGATCCACGCCATATTCTGGGGTGAATTCGGATTCATCCCACCAAGAAATGAAGTGATGATCATGGCAGAAAACTCAGCCCAGACTCAGGCCGAAGCATGGCTCGCACAGGTTCAGGCCGCCTTGGACTCCGGCGACGCCCAGGGCGTCAGCCAGTTTTTCGGCGAAGAATGCTATTGGCGGGACTTGGCCTCGCTGACTTGGAATCTGCATACCGCAGAAGGACGCGACGGGATTGAAAACCTGCTCACCGGGATTGAACGCGGGGCGTGGCCGCGCAGCCTGGAAGTCACCAGCGCCTCGGATGCCGACGGCGTGATCGAAGCCTGGTTCACCTTTGAGAACGACGCCTTCGACGGGAAAGGGCTATTCCGCCTACGCGGTGGGCAAGGCTGGACGATGCTGAGTACTGCGCAGAACCTGCGCGACTTCCCAGAGCCCGCCGGAACCCGCCGAGAACTCGGTGCAGACCACGGCTCGGCCATGCAGTCGGAGAACTGGCTTGACCGCCGCATCGCCACCCAGGAGAGCTTCGGAGTCACCGAACAGCCATATGTGCTGGTCATCGGCGGCGGACAGGGCGGCATCGGGCTCGGCGCCCGCCTCAAGCGCATGGGAGTGCCGGCGCTGATCATCGACAAGCACCCCAAGCCAGGGGACCAGTGGCGCTCGCGCTACCACTCGCTGGCCCTGCATGACCCGGTCTGGTACGACCATATGCCATATCTCGAATTCCCCGACCACTGGCCGGTGTTCACCCCGAAGGACAAGATGGGCGATTGGCTGGAGTGCTACACCAAGCTCATGGAGCTGGACTACTGGTCCCTGACCGAGGCGACCAGCGCGCGCCAGGATCCGGAGACCGGCGGCTGGGTTGTGGAGGTAATCCGCGAGGGCAAGCCGCTGACCCTGCGCCCCACCCAGCTGGTGCTTGCCACCGGCATGTCAGGCATCCCCAACATTCCGAAGTACCAGGGGCAGGACATCTTTGCCGGGGACCAGAACCACTCGTCAACGCACCCGGGCGGCGAACGCTACAAGGGCAAGAACGTAGTGGTCATCGGGGCCAACAATTCAGCCCACGACATCTGCGCCGACCTGGTGCAGAACGGCGCCAAGCCGGTGATGGTCCAGCGTTCGAGCACCCACATCGTGCGCTCGGATTCGCTGATGAAAACCGTGCTCGGCCCGCTGTACTCGGAAGAGGCCCTGGCCAACGGGATCGACCACAACACCGCGGATTTGATCTTCGCCTCCATCCCGTACAAGGTGCTGCCGGAATTCCACAAGCCAGCCTTCGCGCAGATCCGCGAGGACGACGCACAGTTCTACCAGTCGCTCACGGACGCCGGATTCGACCTGGATTTCGGCGACGACGATTCGGGCTTGTTCCTGAAGTACCTGCGCCGCGGTTCGGGCTACTACATCAACATCGGCGCCTCCGAGCTGGTGGCCGACGGCTCCATCGCGCTGGCCAAGGGCGAGGTCTCCCACCTGACCGAAAACTCGGTGGTGCTGGCCGACGGCACCGAGCTTGCCGCGGACGCGGTGGTCTACGCTACCGGCTACGGCTCCATGAACGGCTGGGCGGCCAAGCTGATTTCCCAGGAAGTGGCCGACGCGGTGGGCAAGTGCTGGGGTCTGGGCTCGGGAACCACCAAGGATCCAGGACCGTGGGAGGGGGAGCTGCGCAATATGTGGAAGCCGACCCAGGTTCAGAACCTGTGGTTCCATGGCGGCAACCTGCACCAGTCGCGCCACTATTCGAAGTACCTAGGCCTGCAGCTCAAGGCCCGTTACGAGGGCCTGGACACCCCGGTCTACGCGCTCGCCGAAAGCTACCACCAGCAGTAGAAAGTCAACAGACGACCGCCTCCCGGCGCTACGCCGGGAGGCGGTTGGGTTTGCTAGGCGCGTCCGGAATTCCTCGGATGGCTGCGCGCAGCACGTTCATTGCCGCGCTTGTAGTTCCCAGTCAACCGGGCCATGAGCTCCTGGCCGCCGCCGAATCCAAGATCGGCCAGGAAGTCCTCGGCACGCTGGCCGCGCAGGACGGCTGCCGCCCTGCCATGGTGCGAGATCTGCACCGAACCGTCCTTGCGGACAATGTAGTCGAATCCTGAAGGAGCATTTCCCATGACCGGATTCAAGCATGTTCGTGCCGCAGGAACAAGGACGCTGCACAAGGCCGGTCCCACCAAAAGGTGGAACCGGCCTTGGCGTTAGCCGTTCAGGCTATGGATGCTGACGGCGTCGGTGCTGAAGCAGCATGAGCGCTCCAGCGACCAGCATGGCTCCGGATGCTCCTAGAAGCCACAGCATAGATTCTGAGACGCCGGTGATTGCCAGCGGCGGACGAGGCGCCGGCGGCGCCACAACTGGTGGTTCTTCAGCGCAGAGGTTCACGCTTGCGGCATCCTGCTGTCCGGTCTGCACAATAGTCGCTGTGTTGACCTTGGTAATGCAGGCGTCGTTTGGAGCCTTGAACACCACATCGTAGGTGAATACCTGCGGTGTGCCCTGCTCATTCCAGGTGGCCTGACCCAGCTCGCGGGCATCGCCCTGCGGGTTGGCCTGGTCGTCTGAGACCGTGATGACCTTGTCCTTCTCACTGGCCATCTGGTACTCGAACTTGGCCTCGGCACTGAGCCGGCGTTCAATTCCGTCGGCGTCCTTGTAGCTTGCCTTCACCGTGATGGCTCCGGACAGTGCCGTTGGCGCGCCCTCGCAATTGATCTGGATGTCCAGTACGCCCGGCTGGTCTCCAGCGCCGGCGGGAACCAGCAGCTGGATGCCGTCGAGCTTCGGATCAAGATCCTGGGCATCGACCCTGCACTTCATGCCAGCCACGTCGCCCAGCTGATCCAGCGTCAACGCCAGCGGTTCATCGCCGGCATTCGGGTTGCTGAAACTGATGGTTCCAGTGACTTCATGGCCGGTGTCCTTCACACCCTGAGGGGTGGCATTGACCGTGTAGCCGACGGTGATGTCACCGCCAGGCTTGGCGGTGTACTGGTCATCCGCGGCGACCTTGCCAATTTCCCAAAGGTACTGGCGGTCGAAGTCCGCAGCTGCCTGCGTAGTCAGCGCTACCGGTGTCTGGGCGCAGAGGGTGACGTCCACCGAATCCGCGTCGTCGTCGTTGCCGGTGGCCTGTTCAATCCATGCGGTGTTCGTATGGACGGAGCAGGTTCCCGGCGCCGTGTTCAGCTCAAGGTCGTAAACGAAGCTGACCTTTTCATCGTCGGCGTTCACAGTTCCCAATTCCACTGGGTTCTGCGGATCGGTCATGTCATCGATGACGGTGACTGAATCGTCGCTGAGCGTCCGAGGACTGAAGGCGATATCCGCAGCGGCGGTGACGGTTCGTGGTTCGCCCTCATCATCCTGCCAGGTGGCGGTGACCGAATTGGTTGCCGAATCGTAGTCTGATTCGGCCAGCGGTGCATCGAAGGTGCAGTCATAGTCGACTACCAGCGATTCGCCTGCCTTCACGATGACCTTGCCGTCCACGACATCTGCGAAGGTGCAGCTGCCCGAATCCAGCGACAGGTTGTCCTGAAGCGCCACCTCGGTGTCCTTGTAGTCGTTCGGGTTCACCACGGTGATCGAGCCTGCAACGGCCCAGTCACTGTCCTGATGCCCGGTGACTTCGGCGTCGACCGTGTAGGAGGCAGTTGCCCTGCCGTCTTCGCCTACCATGAATTCGGTCTTTTCGGCGTTCTTGCTCACCTTCCAGTCGAAGTCCCGGTGGTAGCTGCCGGCAGCGGTTTTGGCGATCGTCAGATCCGCCTCCTTGCACAGCTGCAGGTCGACGCTCGACTCGTCCATGTGATTGCCGTCGGTGTGTTCAGCGACCTTCGCCGTGTTGGTGTACACGGTGCAGGTGCCTTCAGCCGGCGTCAGACGCATGTCGTACTCGAAGCTCTTCGGCGCATCCGCTGCATCGACGGTGCCAAGCACTACCGGGTCAGCCTCGGGATTCATCTTGTCATCGGTGACGGTGACCGACTGGTCGGTGACCTTGTCAACGGTGAAGTTGATATCTGCCTGGGCCGACGCGGTGCGTTCCCCGAAGGTGGCGCTTACCGTGTTGACTGCCTGGTCGAAGGCCGAAACACCGAGGTCCGGATCAAGGGTGCAGCCATAGTCTGCCTCCAGGACCTGACCTGCTTCGAGTACCACTTGCAGGCCGGGAATCTCCGCATCGGCATCCGGTGCATCGATGGTGCAGGTGGCTCCTGCGGTGCTGACCCGATCTTCCAAGGTGGCGGTGATCGAGCCGAACTCGTTGGGGTTCTGCACCGTGAGGGTGCCGTTCAGCCGCAGATTCTCATCTGCCACGCCCGTGGTGCGGGCTTCAACAGTGTAGTGGGCGGTAATGCTGCCGTCCTCATTGGCGACCAGCTTGGTCTGATCGACCTGCTTGTCGATCGCCCACTCGTAATCCTGGTTGTACAGGGCCGTGGCGGTCTTGGAGAGCACCAGCGACTTCTGGCCGCACAGGGTGACCGTCGTTGAATCGGTGGCACCGGTCTGCAATATCACCGCGGTATTGGTGAAGTCGGTGCATTCACCGGCCACCGCCTGATGCCTCAGGGTGTAGTCGAAATCAATCGGAGTGCCCTGAGCATTCCAGTTGGCGGTGCCAAGCTCGACCGGATTAGCCGGATCTGTCTTGTCATCTACGACGGTGATCTGGGCGTTGGTTTCCTGATCCAACGTGTAGTTGATCGCCGCATCAGCGGTGGCAGTGGAATCTTCGCCCCAGCTGATCGCCACAGTGTTGGTGCCCGTCAGCTTCTTCGGGGTTCCATCGCAGCTGTACGGAAGCTGCAGCTGGGCCCCGGCGGGAACCGCGATCTGCAGGCCGGCCGTACCGGCATCGGCATCCTCGGCGTCGATCGTGCAGGTGACGCCGTCGATATCCACCGTATCGGTCACGGTGGCTACCGTGTCAGCCTCGGAGAACTGGTTCGGATTCTCGATCGTGATGACACCGTGAGCCTCGAAGCCGGAATCCTCGAAGCCGTCGGGCAGAGCCGAGACCGTGTAGCTGAAGTCGGCGGTGCCGTCCTCGTCAACGGTCACCTCGGTGCGATCAACCTTCTTGTCCAGGTCCCACAGGTAGGTGCGGTCGAAGCTTGCCGATGCATCCTTGCCCAGCGCCAGGGCCAGCTTTCCACACAACTCCACGGTGGCGCTGTCCCGAGGATCGTCCTCGCCGGTGACATCAACCCATGCGGTGTTCGTGTAGCTGGCGCACTGGCCCGCAGGGGAGTGCAGCACCAGCTGGTACTCGAAGACCTGTGGAGACTGGTCGATGCTCACCGTACCCAGGGCCACCGGATCCTTGGCTGGATCTGCCTGGTCATCCCACACGGTGATCTCACGGTCGGTCTGCTGGTCGATGGCAAAGTTGAAATCGACCTTTGCGCTCGCAGTGCGCTGATCCGACCAGGTGGCAGTCACCGTGTTGTGCTGATCTTGATAGGAAGAGGCCGCGACTCCGGAGGAAACGTCGCACCAGTAGCCAACGTCAACCGACCCGTTGGCCGGGATGCTCACCTGCGTCTGCTCCAGGGTGCATTCCACGCCGTCGATGCTCACCGTATCTGCCAAGGTGGCGTCGATGCCGGTGTAGTCGTTCGGATTGGTTACAGTGATCACGCCGTTCAGTTCCCAGCCGGAATCTTCAAAGCCGGTGTTCGTCGCGGTGATCTCGTAGTTGATCCGCTGATCCATTTCTCCGTCAGTGACGATCTTCGGATCCTGGCCTTCGGCCAGTGATTTGTCGATGGTCCACTGGTAGGTGCGGTCGTAGCTGGCATTCACCGTCTTGGAGATGCCCAGCCCGGCTTCGCGGCAGGCCTGAACCGTTTGCGAATCCTGGTCGGTGAATCCGTCATTGCCGTTGATCACGGCGATGTTGGTGAACTCTTGGCAGGCGCCAGCTTCGGCAACGGTCCATGTCACCGAGTAGTCGCGGGTCATGCTCTCCGGGCTGTCGCCCAGGTGCACCACCCATGGCTCGCCGAAGTCGTGATGCGAATCGGTCACGGTGACCGAGTCGTTCTTCGGCGTCTGAGACCAGTCATCGGCGAAGATCTGGGCTTCGAAGCTCGACTCCCCGTTGACGGTGTTGGCTGCCTGCGCATCCCAAGTGACCGTGGCGGTATTCGAACCGTCATAGGCAGGCTGCTGGGTGAATTGGCAGTTGTAATTCAGCACCAAGGTGGTGCTGCGCTCGATGACCAATTGGAACCCGGCGGCGTTGATATCCGCGTCGGCGATATTCTCGCCGTCGACTCCGGTGATGGTGCAGGTGACGCCATCGCCGAGGTTCGCCATGTCGACTACGGTGGCCGAAACATCCTGCCAGTCATTGTCGTTGGCGACGGTGATCTGTCCGCTCATGGCCCAGCTGCTGTCTTCGTGCCCGGTCGGGGTCACGGTCACGCGGTAGTCAGCGGTGACTTCTCCGGTGGCCGGGTCCGCCGTCAGCGGCTGAGACGACAGGGCTTCCTTGTCCACGTTCCAAAGGTAGGAGCGGTCGAAGGAGGTCACCACATTCTTCAGTACCGACAGGTCCGCGCCGGCGCACACGGTGGTGGTGGCCGACGCGGAATTTTCGTCGCCCTGTGCGGTGGACTCTTGAACCACAGCGGTGTTGGTGTAGTCGGTGCAGGTACCTGCCACACCTGAGAGCTGCAGATCGTAGCTGAATACATTGGGCTGGGTTGATACCTTGGCGGTGCCCAGGACCATGCTGTCGCCTTCGACGGTTTTGTCGTCGAGGACCTGAACTTCGGCGTCAGTGGTCTTCACCTCGGTGAAGGTGAACTCCACTGGTGCGCTGGCCTCCCGGTCCTTGCCCCAAGTAACCTTCGCCGTGTTCGTGTAGGACCCAGCGATGTCGGTGCCAGCAGGAATCAGGCAGTCGTAGTCGAGGATGGCGCTGCCGCCGTCCTCAAGTACTACCTGGAACCCTGCTGCATCGGCAGCAGCATCGGTGCCGTTGATGGCGCACGCGGCGCCCGGAACGTCGATGATGTCCTCTACGGTTGCCGTCAGCTCGCCGACCATGGTGTTCGGGTTGTTGATCGTGATGGATCCCGAAACGCTCTTGGCCGAGTCCTGCGGGCCCGAAGGCGTGGCTGTCACCGTGTAGTGGGCGGTGACCTGGCCATTGCCGGCAACTGTGAACCGTGTCTTATCGACCTGCTTGTCGATGGACCAGTCGTAGTCGCGTTCGTAGCTGGCGTCAACGGTCTTTGATACCGTCAGGTTTTCCTGATCGCACACCTCAACGGTTTGGGTATCGCTCGGATCCTCATCGCCGCTGACATCTACCCAGGCCTTGTTGGTGAATGGTGCGCATCCGCCGGTGGGAGCCTGATAGGTAATCGTGTAGCTGAAGCTTCTCGGCGACTCATCGAAGGAGGCCTCGCCTAGCAGCTTCGGATTTCCCGAGGGGTTCGACTGGTCGTCGTAGACCTTGACGGTGTCATCGGTAGTTTGATCGCGGGTGAAGGTGACAGGTACAGCTGCACTTTCCTTTGACAGGCCGTCGCCCCAGGTGACCTTCGCGGTGTTGGTTCCACCGGTGTAGTCGGCCTCGGTAACGGAGCTGACGTCGCAGGTGTAATTGACGGTGACCGATCCCGACTTCGGCACCGTCACCGCCAAGCTGCCATCTCCTGTTGCGCCGTTGTACTCGAAGGTACAGGCCGCCGAGAACGTGTTGATGTCGCTGACGGTTGCCGCAACATCAGTGAAATCGTTCGGGTTGGCGACGGTGATGGTTCCCGACATGGTCGTGTCGGAATCGGTGTAGCCGGTGTTGGTGGCTTCAACTTCATAGTTGACCGTGGCATTGCCGTTCTCATCAACCACTACCTTGGCTGGCTGACCCTCTGCCAACTTCTTGTCGATGGACCATTCATAGGTCCTGTCGTAGGTGGCGGTGACATCCTTCGTCACGCTCAGTCCGGCTTCGCGGCAACCCTCGACAACAGCTGAATCACTCATGCTCAGTCCGCTGTTTCCGGTCAATGTGGCGACGTTAGTGAATTGCTGACAGGTACCTGCCCTGTCAACGGTCCAGGTGTAACTGTAGGTCCTCGACTGCTCGCCATCGGAGTAATTGATGAGCCATGGATCGTCGAACAGAGCTGGATTGTCGGTGATCTCAACCTGGTTGTTCAACGGTGTCTGAGTCCAGCTGTCGGCGGTGACGGGGACGGTCTTTGCAGCCGAAGAATCGGTAGTGAATGCCTTGTCGGCATCCCAAGAGACCGTTGCCTTATTGCTTCCGTCGTAGCTGGCTGGCTTGCCGTCGAAAATGCAGCTGTAGTTGAACACGACGGTTGCACCCTTGGCGATGCTCGTCTGGAAACCGGGGGTTGCCGGGTCGGCATCGAGGATGCTGTCATCGTCCTTGACCCCGGTGACAGTGCATGCCACACCGCCGCCTAGATCCACCTGGTCGTCAACCGTGACTGCTACATCCTGCCAGTCGTTCGGGTTCTGCACGGAGATGGTTCCGTACATGGCCCAATCGCTGTCCGTGTACTGTTTCGGGGTCACCGTGATCTTGTAGTTCGCGGTAAATTCTCCGGTGTTCGGATCCGCGGTGATTGGCTGCTCGTCGAGGGCTTCCTTGACGATGTCCCAGTCATAACTGCGGTTGAAGCTGGATACCACGAGCTTTTCGACGCTGAGGTTGGCACCGACGCAGATTTCAACATTCTGGCTTGATGTTAGATCCTTGCCGTCGTCGCTGGAGAGAGTCGCGGTATTCCTGTTCTCGGTGAGGCACTTGCCTGCTTCTCCGGTCCATTCGATGGTGTAGTGGAAGGTCCTCGGACCGTCGGTGGCATTGACGATGTTTCCACCCTCGATGCCGCTCAGATCGAGCTTGTCATCGGTGATGGTGACTTCTTCATCGGTCACGGTTGGCGTGGCATCGGAGAAATCATAAGGGGCTGATGCATCCGCTGACCCGTCAGTGCCGTAATAGGCATCTTCGTCCCATGTGGCGGTGACGTTGTTGGTGCCGCTGCTGGTTGCAGTGGTTCCGTCGGGCATATCGCAGGAGTAGGTGTATTCAGTGCTTCCCGAGGGAACACTGATCGGGTTTGAGATCGGCCCGGAACCTGTGGAAATGACGCAGTTGGTTCCGCCGATCTGATCCGCCAGCGTTACGCCCGACATCGCTGTGTCGTTTGGATTCGTGACGGTGATTGTGCCCTTTACCTTGAAGTTCGCATCCTGGGCTGCGCTGGGAGTGACGACTACGTCGTAGTCGACGTCCACGCTCTCGCTGGATGACTTGATGGTCGAATCTTGTCCTTCGGCAAGCTTCTTTTCAATTTCCCAGTCGTAATCCCTATCGAAACTCGGGATCGCGCTCTTGGTCAGCGTCAGATCCTTGTACGTGGTCTTGTTGTTGTAGAACGTACAGGTGACTTCTTGGTCATCAACCAAAGCGAAACTGATCGACGATCCGTTCCTGGTGGTTTGAGCATTCGTGCATTGGATGTCATCCAGGTTCCAACCAGCGGGAATGTCATTCTCTGTGATTGTGACGGTGGACGGTGTCACTGTGTAAGTTACTTGCTGATCGAGAGCTGCTCCGGTGTCGGAATTGGCGCTGTCGTCGAGCTTGAAACCTACTGAATCGTGGAAACGGCTCTCCAGCAGTGTGAAGTCGAAATCGGTACCGTCAGCTGGTTCAGCTTCCTTCACGATGGTCACTACACCAGCTTGTACATCGCTCGCCTTGATCTGATTATCGCGGCTGCCCGTCGATGCGCAGTTTAGGGTGTCGAGGGTGACGTGGTAAGGCGAACCGCTGATCGAAGAAGCGCCGGTACCCGGACCGTGGTCCAATTCCGAAGCGATGTGCGCATCGAAGTAGAGGGTTACCGGATAATTTTGGCCAGCTGTTCCGTCAACCTGGAGCGTGATTTTAACAGTGTTGACCTGATCATCGGTAGCAGCTCCTTGAATGACCTGCCAACCAGTGATGTTTGCGCCGATTGCAGATTGATTGAGCAGGTAGTCATAGGCCCAAGTACCGGCTTTCTTTACCTGATAGGTAATGACCAGTTCATTCTCGCCGGCTGGCAAGGTCATCTCAACCCGCTGATGAACGACACCGCCTTCGTACAAGCCGATTTGTTCGTTGCCGTTGTGGAATTCTGTCTCATCGGACTTTTGCATGAAGGTATTGACGCTGCCCAAATTTTCATTGGTATCGCACTGACCGGCAATGCCTGCAACTGGTGTATCCGATTCGACCTTGGCGACTAGCGACTCAGTTGTCGCTTTGGGCGCACTGCTGGTCTTGGCCGGCTCGTTATTCGCTTCAGAAGCCTTCTTGACCAATTTATTGGTGGTGGTTGCCGAAGCCTTCAAGGTCGGCGAAGCTGTTGCTTTTGCGGGTGGCTTCGAGGCATCTGATGGCACGGTTGTCTGGGTGGGAGCAGCACTTTGAACTGCCTCTTCGGTTTCTTTCGAAGGTGCTGTCGAATCGCTGCTTTCAGCGCTTGGAGCTGCGGTTTCTACCGGTGTTTCGGTGGTCGTCGTGCTTCCCACGCTGGGTTCTGCTGCGATCGCCATGCCCGGCATCGTTATTGAAAGGCAAACTACAAGAGACGCGAAAATTGCCAAGAATGGCTTGAAAGTTCGTCTGATTAGATATTTTGGTCGCAAAAATGGCGCACTTGCGCCATGTCGTGAATTCCTAGACATTTCTTTCCCCCCAGAAAAGCTGTCCATGACGGATTTTAGGTGTTGTTAAACAGCTCGCGCCACGAGGAATTGCTAAAGAAAGAGTGGTGAGCTGTTGATACCCAGAAAACTGCCAAGGCTAGCTGATCTTTAAGCGCGAGTGACTAGGAATAATGTCCCCAAGGTACGTAGTTAGACGTCAAGAAAAAAGATCTTCATATCTGGCCTTGTGTTCCCCCCAAAACAAAAGATGATGATGCCCACTCATGTTACGCCACATGATCCATCTAATCTATAGTTGAGCCACCGTAGCTGCTTGACCTGATTAAGAATTTATGTGAGAGAAAATACGGGCCTATTGGAGAGTTGATTTGCGTGAATTTGGTGGGTGCCGAGTTCAATCCGCGGCACCCACCGGCCACTACTGCAATTTTGAAAAACTAGGCTAGTTTCATAGTGGTCAGGCACGTAGGATCTGACCTTCCGGTCCCTACCTGCTGGGTTGCACTGAGCCCGTCAGAGGTGATGGTGAGCTCTCCTGTGATGTTCCGAGGCAACCACAGACCGACGAATCCGTTGTCGTTGGTCGTCAGCTTGGCGTGATCCAGGATTTTCCGGCCGTCATCCGCAGTGAAGCTGACAGTAACGTTTTGGTTCGCCAGCTCACCCTGGCAGGTGGTGAGGCTGTGGTACGTGCAGTCGTGGCTCTGCGCCAGATAGGGAGCAACCGACAGGTAGAACTTGTCCTCGGGCAGCGGGAGTGTTTTCTGTTCCCCGCTCTTGGCGCTCAGCACGAGCTCGGCCGGCCGGACTGATGCCGTCAGGCCGCTGGGCCTTTCCGCGGTTTTCGTCTTCTCCAGCTTGTCTACAACTTGTTGGCCATCCAGGCCCTGCAGCCCGAATTCGTCGAAGGCGGCGCTGGCGGAAGCCGTGGATTCGCTGGCCGAATTGGCGGCGGATTCTGTTGCTGCCGAGCAGCCAGCCAGCAGCAGGGACAGCGCGGCGAGCGGGGCGGCAAGCCTGACTGCCTGCCGGCTCCAGTTTGAGGGTTTGGAATCAAAGTACATTCTTGTTCCTAACGATGTATGAGTTGATGCGCGGGACTACTTTGAGCCCAGCATCTTCTTCATCTGATCGATTTCTGCGCTCTGGGATGCGACGATTTCCTTGGCCATGTCAATGGCGGGCTGGTATTTCCCATTGCTGATTTCGTCCTTGGCCATATCCACCGCGCCTTCATGGTGGGCGGTCATCTGCTGGAGGAACAAGTTGGCTGCCTGGGAGCCGCTGGCCGCCTTGAGATCCTCAATTTCTTTGTCGCTGACCATTCCGTCATCGCCGCCCATCGAATGCCCCTGCGGAGTGCTCAGGTTCAATTCCTTCTGCCACTTTTCCAAGGTGGCGATCTCGGGGGACTGGGCTGCCTTGATGGTGTTGGCTAGGTCCTTGACGTCCTTGGGCAGCCCGTCCTTGGCCAGCACGATGTCGCTGAGTTCGATTGCCTGCTGGTGGTGGCCGATCATCATCGAGATGAACATGTCATCCGAAGCGTTGAACGAGGCCGATGCGTCGGGGGACTGGCTGCCCACGCTGGGCGTCGAATGGTCCATGCCCGGGTCCATCGAGGAAGAGGCGCATCCGGAAAGGGCGATGGCAAGGCCGGCGCTGAGCGCGCTGAAGGCAAGAAGCTTCTTCATGGGTTTCTCTCTGTGGTTGGAGCGCGCGCCAAAGGCGCGGCTTGAAAAGTCGTGATGGGTTAATGCGCCCTTGTGCAGCGGTCGGCTGCATCAGGGCATGCAGGCCTCAGGTACGACTAATGCACAGAGAAACGAGGCTGGGTGCGCGCAGCACACTCCACGTCGGCCAGCTGCCGCTTGGTCCGGCACGTGTAGGAATGACCTTTCGCAGCAGCAAAGTGGTGGGCTTGCGCAGAACCAGCAGGACCAGGAAGAAGGCAATGACGCAGCTGGCGGCCGCCAAATGCGCTTGTCCCTGCTGGTCGCAGTTCAGGCAGCCCGCTGGATTCACGGACGGCACGGCAGCGGCGGCCGCGGTGTGCGGATGCTGGCTCGAAGCCTGGTGGTGTCCGGCTGCGGGCTCCTGCATCGGTGCCCCGGCCGACTGTGCGTGGGAGTTGTGCAGGTTCATGCCGTGCATCAGGATCAGGCCGATAATCACCAGTGCGGCGATGAGCAGCGCCCTGGGCACGACGCTGAAAGCCGCAGGCCTGCGGTTCAGTGGTGCTCTGGATATCTGTCTCATCGATTTCACCCTAGGCAGTGAGCCTGTCAATCAACTAAGAATGCCCTGCTCAAACGTCATAAACATGATTTTATGGCTCTGTCGGTGTCTAGCAGCCGACCTCGAGGTGCCCGGTTACCGCAAACTCGGGGCAGATCACCGCTTGGGATCTGCTGTGTGCGGTATTCTCCCAAGAAGTGGTCGGTGTGACCGGAAAAACAGCACTAGAGTGTTCCGTTGAGGTTTACGTGTTAACGTGCGTCACAACGATGTGAAGAGGAAGTATTTTGAGCGAACGTATCAACCACCGGGCATTTACTGAGCGGTTGATGAGTGCCGAGCAAGCCGCCGCATTCGTCAAGCCCGGCATGACAGTGGCAATGAGCGGCTTCACCGGCGCGGGCTACCCCAAGGCGGTGCCCGGTGCGCTGGCCAAGCTGATCGCAGCGGAGCATGATGCTGGCGGCGAGTTCAAGATCAACGTGCTGACCGGAGCTTCCACCGCTCCGGAGCTTGACGGGGTGCTGGCCCGGGCCGAGGGCATGAACCTGCGCCTGCCGTATATGTCGGATCCGGACCTGCGCCGCCGCATCAACGACGGCGACATGGAATACATGGACATCCACCTCTCCCACGTGGCCCAGCATGCCTGGTTCGGCTTCTACGGCAAGATCGACCTGGCGATCGTCGAGGTTGCCGGGATCACCGCCGACGGCGAACTGATTCCCTCCACCTCGGTGGGCAACAACAAGACCTGGCTGGAGATGGCAGACCATGTCATCCTCGAGGTCAACAAGCAGCAGTCGGCGGCCCTTGAAGGCATGCACGACCTCTATTACGGCACCGCGCTGCCTCCGCACCGCAAGCCGATCGAGCTGACCACGCCGCGCGACCGCATTGGCCAGAAATACCTGGACATCGACGTGCGCAAGGTGGTTGCAGTGGTTGAAACCGACGCGCCGGACCGCCTGAGCCCCTTCGCGCCGGTGGATGAGACCAGCGAACGCATCGCGGACCACCTGCTCAGCTTCCTCGACTACGAGATCCGCCAGGGGCGGTTGAGTGAGAAGCTCCTGCCGCTGCAGTCGGGCGTCGGCAATATCGCCAACGCGGTACTCGCCGGGCTTGCGCGCGGCGGATACAAGGGCCTGACCGCCTACACCGAGGTCATCCAGGACGGCATGCTGGAGCTGATCAAGGACGGCACGATCGACTTCGCCTCGGCCACCAGCTTCTCGCTGTCCACCGAGGGCGTGGAAGAGTTCAACAAGAACATTGACCGCTACCGCGACCGCATTCTGCTGCGCCCGCAGGAGATCTCAAACCACCCGGAGATCATCCGCCGCCTGGGCTGCATTGCCCTGAACGGCATGATCGAGGCCGATATCTACGGCAACGTGAACTCGACGAACGTGCTCGGCTCCAAGGTCATGAACGGCATCGGCGGCTCCGGCGACTTTGCCCGCAACGGTTACCTCTCGGTGTTCATGTCCCCGTCCACCGCCAAGGGCGGCAAGATCTCCGGCATCGTTCCCTTCGCGTCACATGTGGACCACACCGAGCACGACACCATGATCCTGATTACCGAGCAGGGCCTGGCCGACCTGCGCGGGCACTCGCCCAAGCAGCGCGCGCAGCTGGTGATCGACAACTGTGCGCACTCCGACTACAAGGCGCTGCTGCAGGACTACTTCGACCGCGCCTGCAGCCAAAGCTACGGAAAGCACACCCCGCATCTGCTGGGCGAGGCATTGTCCTGGCACCAGCGTTTTGAGCAGACCGGGGACATGCGCCCAGCCAGCTAGAGGCCAGTGCGCCGGCGGAGAGGATTCCTCTCCGCCGGCGTTTTTTATGCTTGTTCTTCCGCCAAGTTAGCCGCTGCGGGGATTTCTTCCAGCTTGCCCTTCTTGAGCGTCGGCTTCAGTTCGCTGACCAGGGTGCTGAGGATGATCAGGGCGGCGCCGACCAGTGCGATTCCTGGGAGCCTGTCGCCCGCGATGCGTCCGATAATGCCTGCCCAGACCGGTTCGCCAGCGTAGATGATGGTGGCCCTGGTAGGGGAGACGGACTTCTGCGCCCAATTCATAGTTGCCTGGATCAGGCAGCTGGCAGCGCCCAAGCCGACAGCCGGAAGGAACCACAGCCAGGAGAACTCGGGGACCGATTCGCCCACGGCAGGCATTGCCGCGAAACCGAGTATTCCCGCTACCAGCAGCTGGATGGCGGTGACCCTGCCCAGATGGACCTTGCCGGCAAACAGCCCGATCAAGATGATTTCCGCAGCCATCGGCAGCGTGCTGGCAAGGGTGACGATTTCTCCGGGTCCCAAGCCAAGCTTCACTGCATCCGGTCCGGCCAAAAGCAGCAGGCCGACAAAGGCGATTCCGGCGCCAACTAGTGTCATGGTGCCCGGGCGCTTGCGGAAGACGACCCATTGCAGCAGCGGAACCATCGGAACATACAGTGCAGTGAGAAACGCCGAGGTGCTGCTGTTGATGGTTTGCAGGCCTTGGGTCTGCATTCCGTAGCCCAAGAAGATCATCAGGCCGATGGCCGCTCCCGCGCCGACTTCAGAGAGCTTGAGGCGGTTGAATGAGCGCCAGAAAATCAGCGCAGCGATGACGCCCGCGACAATGAACCGCACGCCGACGAAGAACATCGGTCCGCTGTAGCGCATGGCCAGATGGACTAGGAGAAACGTGCTACCCCAAACTGCGGTGATTGCCAGCAGAGCGGCTTCTTGGCGGCTGATAGGGAATTTTTGCCGAACACCTGAAATGTGCACCATTCTGCACATCTTATAGTGCAGAATAGTGCACATGCAAGATGTGAACGATTCACCAGTACTGCGGAATGTCGGAGCAAATCTTCGGGAGTTTCGAAAACAGGCGGGCATGAGCCAGGAAGTCCTTGCGCAGCGTTCGGGAGTCAGCCGCCGCACGATCATCAACCTGGAAGCCGGTGAAGCAAATGTCAGCTTGGCCAGCTTGGATTATCTGGCCGAAGCGCTCAAGGTCCGCTTTGTTGATCTGGTCAGCGCGCCGGCGACCCCTCATTCAAAGATCAACGAGCTTGCCTGGAGGGGCGGAGATTCCGAAAGCAGGGCAATGCTTCTCGGCTCGGCCGCCGCCTCCCAAGAGGTCCAGTTGTGGACCTGGAGTCTTGCCCGCGGGGCGCGATATGACGCGGAGCCGGACCCTTCAGGATGGTCGGAAATGGTGCTTGTTGCCGAAGGTAAGCTGCGCATCGAATTTTCCGACGCCAGCCTGGAGCTGGGTGCCGGCGAGCACGCAACCTACTCGAGCGCGCAGTACTATTCCTACGTGAACGCCGGGTCCGAGACTGTGCGTTTCGTACGCAATGTGATCTGCTAGCGCCCGGGGTGCCGGGTGGGGCGATACACAAGTTCTTGGATGCGGGAATCGAGAAGAGTGGAATCGACAAGCTCAAGATCGTAGTCATCGAGGCCCGCGAACACAGGGGAGTCTCCCGTGCGTCCGGTGATCACCGGAAATATAGTGACTTGGATGAAATCGACGAGCCCGGCGGCGAGCAATGAGTGGTTCATGGCCAGAGAACCATGAGAACGCAGGGGGACATCCGATTCCCGCTTCAACCGCGCAACTACGTCAAGTGCATCCCCGCGTTCCAGGGTGGGGTGCGGCCACTGCAGCGGTTCCTGCAGTGTTGTAGAGATGATCGTGGTCGGTTGATTTCGCATGGCCACGCCCCATTCATCCTCGACATCGGGGTACTGGTCGATTTGAGCCAGGAATGAGGCGAACAGCCGGTAGGTGTTTGCGCCGAAGACCAGCCGGCATGGCGGTGTATAGAGTCCCAGCCGGTGTTCAAGAAGCTCCGGCCCCTGCTTTCCCCAATACCCGCCCCAGTCTCCTCCGGCCCCGCCGAAGCCATCGAGGCTGCTGAAAACGTCAAAGGTATAGGTCGCGCTCATGATGCCCCCTTGTAGGCCTGTCGGTCATTGCAGAGTACGTCCGAGATCGTCGACTTTGAACAGGAGGCCCGCGATGTTCAGAGAACGCCAAGACTTTAGCGGTGGAAGTTCGCGGACACGTCCAAGCCTTGGCAGGGTGTGCCTATTCGAGGCAGGCCAGCTGCCCGAAACTGGGGAAACAACAAAGACATCGAATGAGGGTAATTTGGGGGATTAGCGCCCGCTGAAGTCTTCGAAGTGTAGTTGGCAGCTGGCCTGCCGCTCCTTGAATCCCGTCTGAAACGGGAAACGCAAGGAAGTCAAGACTCGCATGCCTTTGAGCGGGCTTCCAGAGACACAGGGGTCAGGAGCGCTAAGTGGCATAAAGATTGCGCCGGAAAGCGGATTAGCTGATAGCGGCGACCACAATATGGGCCAACATTGCATGCTCTGCCCGAAGAGCCAGTCGTGAATCGGTGGGATTGATCGCGCTTAATGGGCCTAGCTCGGTGCCGTCCTCCATCTGCACAGTGCCAGCCAGCACAACGATTCGGTGCCAGAGATTGGTGGGCTCGAAGACGCGCGATCCACGAAGATGTTCGATTTCAACAGATCCGTAGCCCTTCCCTCGGCGAACCATCAAGTTCAACGCATACTGCTCGTATCCGCCAAGAGTGATTGCCGCACGGTCGGTGTCGAGAAACTGCGCTTGCATGCCCAAACTCAGTTCGTGGCAGGTGCCATTCAAATTCAATTGAACTGGTCCTTCTGAAGCAATTGTCACGATGCGCACGACTCCGCCTGCTGGTGAAAACTCCGAATTTTCGGCAAGGGTCGCCAGTGAAAGGCGCCAGTCCCACTCTTCCGCGTCGGCTGAAGGGTGCGCATCGATGAGTCGAGTTGCGCCTTTTCCGTTTCCCCAGTGTTCCTGCGGTAAATCCAAGAGCCGCGCGGTCGTCGGCCGATCTGTTTGTAGCATCTTTTGATTTCTGATGTCCGAGATAAAACGATCAGTCCTGCTCTGGCAAAGCTACATGCAATGTCAGTAGCGACTAGCCATGAGCTTCCCATATTCGACGATTTCTCTGAAATCGAGGGGCGTTATGTGTCCTGTCCGTCGACCGAGCAGATACCGCCATAGCGAATAATCCACTGCTAATGGATGCATTTTGACTCCAGGTGTCGAATGAAACAGTGATTATTTCGATTTGCGAAGTGAAATGTTTGACGGTGGCGTGTAACGCCCCATATCGTTTTAAGCAGAATCAAGAGCGTCAGCTATAAGCCCTGGCTAGCTGGCCGGCAACCCTCTCAACGGTAGCGGGGTGCTCCAGGTGAAGATTCGGTCCCACGTGAAGACACGTTGGAACAAGTACCGCGCATCGAGCACTAAGAGATCTATATCGAGCGTTCAAGGCCGCAGCTAAGCCTGTTCTTGGATCCTCTATGCCTCGGTGGGCACGACCCGAAGGAATCGAGCCATGTCGCTAAACCAAGAACTTGACCCGCTGACCTTGCGCAAGGTCTTTGCTCAGCATCCATCAGGCGTAGCCGCGCTCTGCGCTGAGATCAATGGGGAGAAGACAGGACTGGTCGCCTCGTCATTCACCGTCGGAGTATCCCTAGAGCCTGCATTGGTGATGTTTGCCGTGCAAAAAAGCTCAAACACCTGGCCGAAGCTGCGCACCGCTGCGCGCATCGGCGTGTCGGTGCTCAGCGAGCGCAATGACGGAGCCTGTGCGCAGATCGCTTCCAAGCATGGCGACCGGTTCGCAGGAATTGCAACGCGCACCACGGCAGATGGCGCCCTGCTGGTAGATGAATCCACTTTGCGTCTTGATACTTCGATCTATGACGAGATCGAAGCTGGCGACCACTGGGTGATCCTGCTTCAGGTCCACGGGCACGACGTGTCCGGCCACTCACCGCAGATTTTCCATGATTCACGATTTCACTCATTGCCAGTGCCGGAACTAGTTTGAGTTCCCTGAATCCGCGGCGGCGTCCGAAGAGCATTGCTCTTCGGACGCCGCTTTTTTAATTCTTCGGCTGTCTTTGGAGAAGCCGCGCCCTGCTGGCTGAGCGCCTTGATCTGGGCTTAATTGTTTTGGGGTCGAAAGCGGCGCAATTGTTACACGAGGATATCCACATAGTTATCCACCCGCTTGTGGATTGGCTGTTGATGATGGTTGATAACTGGCAAAAAACGCCTGAATTCTGGCGTTAGAGCTGTTGATAAAGCCTCAAAGGCCTGTGGATGTGGGGAAAAATTAACATTCTATCCACAGCTGTGAAAACGTAAACAACCTAGTCAAGCGGGGTCATTTTGCAATTAAGTGTGGCAATCCACAGAGTTCTCCCCAAGTAGTGAACAGGTCAATCCACAGGTAGTGGGAGATTATCCACAGTTTCTGTGGATATCGGGGTTTACGGTTGCTGGCAACCGTCCTAGTGTTGGCGATGGGAGTGCTCTATCCACAAGCGGTCAGTGTCAAAACGTCGGTTGCTTTTGACATGATGGCAAGTTGCAGTGATGGAAAACAAGCTTTCCCAGCGGGTCAACAGGGGATGGAAGTGTCAGTAATGAGCGCCGAGCCAATCTACGAGCAGCGAGAAGCCGATGCAGGCCGCAAGCCGCCGCAGGATATCGATGCGGAAATGTCAGTGCTTGGCGGCATGATGCTCTCAAAGGACGCCATTGCCGATGTGGTCGAGGTGCTGCGCGGCACCGACTTCTACCGGCCTGCGCACGAATCAATCTACGAGGCGATCATCGACCTCTACGGCCGCGGCGAACCGGCCGATGCCGTGACGGTGGCCGACCTTTTGACCAAGCGCAGCGAAATCTCTCGCGTCGGAGGCGCAGCCTATCTGCACAACCTCATCCAGCATGTGCCGACGGCCGCCAACGCAGGCTACTACGCAGAAATTGTCCGCGAGCGCGGTGTGCTGCGCCGCCTCGTGGATGCCGGCACGCGCATCGTGCAGATGGGCTACTCACCGGATGGCGAGGTTGATGCCATCGTCAACGAAGCGCAGGCAGAGGTCTACAAGGTCGCGGAGAACCGCAGCAGTGAAGACTACGTGCGTCTCTCTGACATCATCGAAGGCACTGTCGACGAAATTGAGAACGCCGCCAATGCGGGCGACGGCATCACCGGCGTTCCCACCGGCTTCTACGAACTGGACGAGCTGACCCAGGGCCTGCAGGGCGGCCAGATGATCATCATCGCGGCGCGTCCTGCTGTGGGTAAGTCAACCTTTGCCTTGGACTTCGCACGTTCGGCAGCTATCAAGAACAACATGGCCACAGTCTTCTTCTCGCTGGAAATGGGCCGCAATGAAATTGCGATGCGCCTGCTCTCCGCCGAGGCCCAGATCCAGCTCCAGGACCTGCGCAAGGGCTCGGTGGAGGATGCCCAGTGGACCAAGATCGCCACCACCATGGGACGGTTGAACGAGGCGCCGCTGTTCATCGACGATTCACCGAACATGTCGATGATGGAAATCCGCGCGAAGTGCCGGCGCCTGAAGCAGCGCAATGAGCTGCGCATGATCATCCTCGACTACCTGCAGCTGATGAGCTCGGGCAAGCGCGTTGAATCCCGACAGCAGGAAGTTTCCGAGTTCTCGCGCAACCTGAAGCTGCTGGCCAAGGAGCTCGACGTGCCGCTGATTGCGCTGTCCCAGTTGAACCGTGGTTCCGAACAGCGCCAGGACAAGAAGCCGATGGTTTCGGACCTGCGTGAATCCGGTTCCATCGAGCAGGACGCCGATATGGTCATCCTGCTGCACCGCGACGACGTGTATGACAAGGAAAATCGTCCGGGCGAAGCCGACGTGATCGTCGCCAAGCACCGCAACGGTCCAACCAAGACCATTACCGTTGCCTTCCAGGGCCACTACTCGCGCTTCAACAACATGTCCTCGGAAGGCCAGTAGGCCTACGACTTTTCATGGCACCTACTGTGCCGGCGGTTTGCTGGCTATAGTGGGTGCCATGTTTGCGTCATTACAGGCTTTGATTTGGGGTTCTGTTGCTGGGTCCGCCCTCTTGATCGGTGCCGGGGCGGCCTGGTGGCTGCGCATCCCGCGGATCTGGGTCTGTTCCATCATGGCTTTCGGCGCCGGGGTGCTGGTCAGCGCGCTGAGCTTTGAACTGGTGTTCGAAGCGTTCACCATGGGCGGTTTGGCTGCAACGCTGCTTGGCGTCATTGCCGGTGCGGCGCTGTACTTCGGTGCCAATCGCCTGCTGGCCAAACGCAGTCGGCGCAAGCAGAAGGCGGCCAGCCCAGGGGACTCTTCCGGCACGGCAATTGCCGTCGGCGCGCTGATCGACGGCATTCCCGAATCCGTTGCCCTGGGCCTTGGCGTCGTGGCGGGGGCCAGCATCAACCCGACAATGTTGATTGCGATCTTCGTGTCTAATATTCCCGAGGGCCTGGCGAGCACCGCGGACATGAAGCAGGCTGGGCGCAGTGGCAAATCGATATTCCTGCTGTGGGGAGGCATTGCCCTGGCCAGCGGCCTGGCGGCGTTTATCGGAGCCATATCGCTGGCCGATATGCCGCAGGAAGTGCTGGCCTTTGCCACAGCAGTGGCCGCCGGAGGCATCCTGACGATGATTGCCGACACCATGATCCCCGAAGCCTACGAGGCAGACCACGACTACACGGGCCTGCTTGTCACCGCAGGATTCCTCTCCGCCTTCGCGCTGCATGCCATCGGGGGCTGAAAAGTGCGCCGGCTATTCGTTGGAAATGTCGATCTGCTCTGGCGCACCGGGTGCCCGGGGGCGGACCAGGATGGATACGGCAGTACGTGAAGGCCGCGGAAACGCCACGACATTCAGTTCGCTGTACAGCTTCGGCTGGCGCAGCCGCTGTAGCAGCTCTTGCTCCATTTTCCGCTGCACCTGCGCGGGCAGCGGCACATTGCGGATGTCATTGAAGTCGATGACGAGCCCCTCGGCTCGTGCAGACTGCAGCGCCTCACGCAGCGTGTCGGTGAGGAAGATTCTGGCCTCGGATTCATCGCGCAGCGACAGCTCCAAGAGCTCATATTTTCGACGGTGCTCCTCGGTGAGATGATCTGCATTGTCGATGATTTCTTGCAGCGCTTGGCGGGCGGGACCATCGAGGAACCCGGCCCACTCGTCCTTGGTAATTTGATAGGCGTACTCTTCAGCCTGCCGCTGGTAGATTTCCTTGCCCTTTTGCTCCGAGAGCTGGATCTGGCGGTGGTTGCGTTCAATTTGCCAGCGGGTAACAGCGGCAAAGAAGATCCACATGGCGGGTGTGACGATATTTCCCACGATTTCAGCCGCGGCAACGTGGTTCAATGTTCCGCCTATGGATTGCGCTATTGCGAACAGACCCAGTCCTGCCCAAGCTATGGGGAGCTGACCACGCAGCGCCAAAGCAACCAGGATCATCTCAGTTGCTCCTGAATTCCACCATCCGTATCCTGGGAAGCCATCGCTGAGCCCGTAGTTGACAAGGACCGTCATCAACGTAGTGATTCCAACGATTACCAGTGATTCTCCGCGCAGAAGATTCAGCGACTTGGGTCGTCCATAGGCGGCGTAGTAGCTGGCTCCCATGCAGAGCAGCAGCGCGAGCACACAAGGCCAGACGATCTCCAAAGTGGGGATGGAAATGATGCCCAGGATGACATGGGTAATGGTGAAGGCTGTGACGACAATTCGGTAGACCGGCCGCAAGATTTCGTGGTTTGTCACCGTGGCCGGCCCTCATAATCCAAACGAACTTGAACTCCCTGCCCGGGGGTGCTGTTGAAATGTGCGTTGCATCCAGCTTCTAGGCATCGGGCGACAATTGAATCCCGGATGCCCCTCCGGTTTGCCCGGATCTTGCTGCGGTCAAAGCCCGGCCCGTTATCGGTGACCACTATTTGTACCCTGTGATGCTCTGCGTTGATTTCCACAGTGACAGTTGCATGCGGCGCGTGTGACGCGGTGTTGCGGATCGCTTCAAGACTGGCCCCGAGCAATGCGTCAAAGCTAGGCTTGGGTATTTCCAGCTGTGACCCCTGAGTGCCATCGGCCGAAGGGACGATTTGGAATGCGCTGGCCTTGGCGACCAAGGCCGAATACAAGTCGGCAGGGGTAAACAAGCCCACGTCTGACTTACGCTCGAAAGCCGAGTTCACTTCCTCCAAGGCAGCACTGACCTGGCTGCGCAGCTGTGTAGGATTCAGGCCGCTGCGTTCCATGGATGCGTGACGCAGGGAACTAAGCACCTGGTCATGGATGATTCGAGCGACCTTTTTGCGCTGCTCTTCGGCGACGCGCTGTGCTTCGCTGGAACGGTACTGGGCCATCACGCGTGCGTGGGCGGCATCGGTGCGGGCGGCGCTGCGGCGCAGTGCGAGGAAAGGCTCGCACACAACAACCGCCAGTGTTAAGGCTAGGAGTCCGTCCTGCATGGATTGGGACCACGATCTGTCCTGCCCTCCGGGTGTTAGCGGAATCAAAATCATCAGGACGGCGGTTGCCAGGCCGTGGACATAGGCCCACCGTCCTCGCATCGAGGCGGCGGCTACTCCGATCCCAGATCCAAGAAAGCCCCAGGCCCAAGTCGGCGGTTCTCCCAGGTTCTCAATGCCGAGCCATCCCATATTCCACGCCACCAATGTGAAGGGAAACAAGATGCTTGCGGTGAGAGCCAGTGCTTTGCCGATTTTTGGTGCGAAGAACGAGGTGATGACTGATCCGCAAATGAGCAATGGCAGCAACAGCATGCACAGCCCGAAGAGAGTTCCTGGATGGGCTATGAAGAGGGGCACGGCAATCGGTACTGCCATGCCTAGGACCGCTAGCCCGTAGCTCCCGCCAAGCGCCAACAGGACCCTGTCAATTCCTTCAGCCGCACTATGTGACGTGTAATCCGTGGTGCTGGACTTCATTGCGGCTTAGCCGAGGTGGTCAGCGTCGAGGACACGTTCTTCGCCGTCGACAACATTGTAAATTTCATCTTTAAGTGCCCTCAGAAACACTTCGTAGGTAATAAGCCCGTCTTCGTAGGCGCGTCGACGGATATTCGCAAAGCCTTCAGCGTCTCTGCCGACCTTGAGGTATTTCTGGCGGATTCGGCCCAAATTTGTCTTGACAGTTCCTGCCGAAATATCTAATCTATCGCCGGTTTCGTTCATGGAATATCCGAGGCTGTATAACGCAAGTGTTTCTATTTCGCGAGGAGAAAGCTTTGCGTCGATATATTCTTCGCTAGCTTTGATTGCCAGTGCAAATTCTTTGGTATAGATTATTTTTCCTTTGATGACATCAAAGATATCTGACACCAATTGTTCGGTTGAGCGCTGTTTGTGGACTACGCCCGAGGCTCCTGCGCTGTACGCCTGCCGCGTGGTTACCGGAGTTGGCGAGTTGCTGATGACCAGTACCGGGATGTCCTTGGCGCGAAGTGCCTGGACGTTGTCGGAAACGGTGGATTCATCGCTTAATACCCTGTCGAGCAGCACAATATGAGGATGAGGGAGCTTTGATTCGTGCTTTTCAAGGATATTGAATAAGTCTTTCACTGTTGAGCCGTAAACGACCAGCAGCTTGTATCCTTCAGGGCTGGTGCGAAACAGCTCCTGTTGCAGGCCAACGCAGGTGTAATATTCATTGTCAATCACGCCAACGACGATTTCTTTGCATTCAACAGGCATGATTTGACTCCTTTGGCGCGATGGAGAGCCAAACGGCCCGTAGTTGCTGGATCTTGCTTAACTCATACAGAATTAAATTGTATTTTGCAATTCGCGGAAATTGCACCAAAAAAGCCCGAACAATGTTGAAATCTTTTCGTGTACCCCAAAAAGTGCACAGGTCGACCAGCCAATAAAACGAAGCATGCACTTCGGACTTCACCGTGAGATCTGACAAGATTGGCTCATGCCCAACGAACGAAGCCCTCGCAGCGATGCGCCAGCAGCCGAAACCATCTTTTCGCCGCAGCATCTTTCCACCACTTTGGGCATGTTCATTCTTGTCTTCTTGGTTGCTTTCGAGTCTATGGCTGTCACCACGGTGATGCCGCTGGTCAGCGAGCTCCTCCACGGCGAAAGACTCTTTGCGCTGTCGTTCGCGGCTCCCATGGCCAGCGGAATGCTCGGCATGGTAGCCGCCGGCGAGATCACCGACCGCCGCGGGCCGAAGATCCCGCTCTTTGCATCAGTTGCTATTTTCACTGTTGGGCTGCTGATCTGCGGCACCTCCGTGAACATGCCGATGCTCATTGGGGGCCGCGTGCTGCAGGGGATCGGCGGCGGAGCCATCACCGTGGCTATCTATGTGTTGATCGCCCGGGCCTACCCAGGGAATCTGCATGCGAAGATCTTTGCCCTCTTTGCCACCGCCTGGGTGCTGCCGGCATTGATCGGACCGTGGCTGGCAGGCGTCATTGCGGTTCAGCTGGGCTGGCGCTGGGTCTTCCTCGGAGTGATGGTCCTGGTGGTTCTTGCATTTGCCGCGATCATTCCGGCGTTGAACAAGCTGCCGCGGGAGCACAACAAGGAACTTGGGCCGGTATCCACCAAGCGTCTTGCGCTGGCGGCGCTCACTGCCTCGGCGGTTATCGCCATGAACCTGTTGGGCAACACCGGCACCGCCTGGTCGCTGGCCGCACTGCTCGCCGCGCTGCTTCTGGCGCTGATCGCGATTCGTCCGCTGCTGCCCCGAGGAACGTTTACCGCCCGCCGCGGCCTGCCTGCCACCATCATTACGCGCACCCTGACTTCCGGAGCGTTCTTCGGCGTGGAAGTTTACCTTCCCTACATGCTGCGCGAGGACTACCAGCTTGGTCCCGACCGGGCAGGACTGGTGCTGACGGCCTCGGCAATCTGCTGGTCTGTGGGTTCATGGCTGCAGGGCAAGCTGGGGGAGAAGCTACCAAACTCCATGAGCATTACACTGGGAGCCGCCGCCAGCACCTTGGCGATTGCCACCGCCCTTGCCACTGCGCTGTTCCATCCGCCGGTAATGCTGCTGATTTGCGGCTGGGCCATGGGTGGGCTGGGAATGGGAATGATCTTCCCGCGCCAGAACGTGAATATGCTGGCGCTGTCGGCGGATAACGAGCAGGGCTTTAACTCATCGGCAATGACGCTGGCTGATTCATTGGGCACCGCCGGAGTTACCGCCATTGGAGGCGTCATTTTCGCAATGGCCGCAGCCGGAATGGGCTTCGTCTCGGTGTTCGGCTTCTGCCTGCTGCTTGCCGTCGTGCTCATTGCAGTTTCGCCGCGGACCAAAGCGCCGCAAGCCGTAGCTGTGTAGCCTGACCCTATGACTACTACGCCACTTCCCCGCATCGGCGCACCTGCTACCCGCGCCTTAACGCAAACCGGCATCACCAGCCTGGAGCAGGCTGGTGACGCCGGTGAAAGGGCGCTGCTCGCGCTTCACGGAGTGGGCCCCAAGGCCATCCGGATTCTGCGCGAGGCGTTGGCCGAGCTCGGCCTTGAGCTCAAGCCCTGAAATTGCGGGTCAGCCCCGCGGCAGGATCTCCAGGTGCGCCGGGGTTGGCGCGACGAGGTTCGGCTCGTACTCCTTGTGCTTGGCGACGTAGGCTTTGACATAGGGGCAGACCGCGACGATCTTGGCCCCGGAAGCAATGGTGTTTTCCAGCGCGTACTTCACCAAGACGCTGGCGAGGCCCTGGCCGCCGTACTCTTCATCCACCGTGGTGTGGAAGAAGACGCGCTCCACGCCGTCGGCGCCGTCGAAGTCGCGGAAGTGCGCGGCTCCAATGTGCTTTCCGTCGTCATCGAGGGCAAAACGGTTGCGCTCGGGCAGAAATACCGGCTTGATTTCACTCATGGATTGATCTCCTCAAATGTTCTTTCTAGGAAGGATTGACGCGCGGGCGGAGCCGAACCGTGGGCAGGGCCGGGGCGGGCAGCGGGTCAGGGGTGTTCGGTGGGAAGGGGCCGAAGCGGTCTTCGGAAGCATCGCCCGGCTCGGCTCCGATCTCCGCCTGCCACTGGGCTCGGAAGGCGAGGACTTCTTCATGGGTGCGTCCTACGAAGTTCCACCACATCAAGATGTTTTCATTCAACGGCTCGCCGCCGATCAGCAGTGCCAGCACCGGTTCATCGCCGGCCTTCAGATGCAAGGTGGTGCAGCCCGCCTTGATGAAGCCCAGGTCCCGCACTTTCAGGTCGTGTCCGTTGACCTGCAGGCTGCCGGAATCCAGCAATACCCCGTGTTCGTGGTGCGAAGGCACCGAAATGAAGACTTCCGCACCGGGCTGCAGCCGGATTTCGGCGCCCGAGAGCTCGGTGTGTGTCTGCACGGGCGAGGTGGAGGACAGCTCGCCGATGCTGAAGCTGCCAAGGAAGACTGACATGGTCCACTGGTCGGTATGCAGCGGTTCCGGACGGTAGTTCTCAAAGGTCGGAGGCATGTTCCGGGCGCTGTCGGGCAGCGCAGTCCACAGCTGGGCGCCGTGCAGCACCCGGGTTTCGGCGGTCACGATTTCCGAGTGGCTGATTCCGTGCCCGGCGGTCATGAGGTTCACCTCGCCGGGCCTCACCAGTGCTTCGTGGCCGGCCGAATCAATGTGGTTGATGCCGCCGGTGAAAAGCCAGGAAACTGTCTGCAGGCCGGTATGCGGATGGCGTGGGACGTCCATGCCGCCGGTGACCTCCACTTCATCAGGACCGTAGTGGTCCAGGAAGCACCAGGCGCCGATCAGGCTTCGCTGTTTCTGCGGCAAGGTGCGGAAAACTGTCATGGCCCGCGGTCCGCCGAGCGGGACTGCACGTGGTTCCAGGGTTTCGACCTCGGCACGGGACTCGCCCGCGCAGCAGTCGATCTCGGCCGGGGCCTGCTCAAGGTTGCTCATAGCCATAAGGCTATGCAGTGGGGCGTACTTTCGCTAGCCACAACGCCGCAGTTCCCAGCCATGAAGCCACGGCACACCAGATGGTGAATTCGCCGAGCAGGAACAGCCCGCCGAATCCAGGATAGGAGCCCAGGGACATGCAGGCCGTGGCAAGCATGCCGATGGGGAAGACCAATGCCCACAGGCCGGTTTCATAGACCAGCGGGTGGCGGCGCACCACGTGGCGCCAGAACCCGAAGATCACCAGCATCGGAATCAGCCACAGGCCGATGGCCAGTAGGCTGACGGTAATGAAGGCGATGTTCGGCTGCAGCCACATGGGCAGGTCGCCCGAATTCGTCAGCCCCAGCAGCTGCGATCCGGTCAGCACGCTGATGGCGGTGGCGCCCATGAAGATCCAGTAGGTGGGGGAGAGCGTTTCGGCCTGGTTGGTGTAGCGGATCATTCGCAGGGTCACCAAGGTGACCAGCAGGAGGTACAGCGCGCATCCAAGCAGCCAGGTTCCGGCGGCAACGATGCCCACCAGCACACCGCGGTCGGCGTGGTGGACCAGAGCCCCAGCCACCGACTGGGTGGCCACAACCCATAAGAACCACGACCCGTTGGCGTCGGCGATTGCTGGGGTCGGCCGCTCGTGCAACACCAGGCCGGAGGGAAGGGAATAGGTGAGCAGCAGCCAGGCCAGGGTTCCAAAGACGGAGGCAATCAGCGAGGGGGTGGGCAGATTCAGCAGGCCCAGGGCCAAAGCCAGAACATTTGCAGCCGCGGCGATGGTGAAGAAGCCGAATCCCTTGCCCGGGTGCAGGGCATCTTGGTGCAGCAGGGCGCGATGGCGGATGAGCCGCAGCGCCAGTGCGATGAAGAGCAGTACAAAGACGATTGTGGTGATGATGCAGAAGGCCATGCTCAGGCCGTTGAAGCCTGCAAGGGCCAGCCCCACGCCGATGATTCCGGGAGCCATGGCCGCGGAGAAAGCCGCCGGCGGCATGTGCTCGATCCAGTAGTTGATCTTCTGAATGACCCCGTTGACCTTCGACTGCGCCACTGTATTCCTTCTTGCTCATTCATTTAGATCTCAAATAATTTTAGCTGGCACAGCGTACGATCAATGGGACGGACGAATCCGGCGGATTAGAAGGAGATGCACAAACCGTGGAGAGTACTCACCTGCAAGACGAGGACCTGCTCGCATTGGAGAAGCAGATCTGCTTCGGACTGGCAGTTGCCTCACGCTCGGTGATCTCTGCCTATAAGCCGGTCCTCGACCCCATGGGCCTGACCCACCCGCAATATCTGGTCATGCTGGCGCTGTGGGAGTTCGCTCCGCTCAGTGCGCGGGAACTGAGTGAACAGTTGCATCTGGATCCGGGAACTCTGTCCCCTCTGCTGAAGAGGCTGGAGAAAGCGGGGCTGATTTCTAAGACGCGCAACCCGGAGGATGAGCGGGCGATCATTATCAACACTACTGAACAGGGTGCTGAACTGCGTAATGAGGCAGTCAAGGTTCCTCGGGAGATGATGCGCAGGCTTGAGCTGAGCATGGACGACGTGGTGGAGCTGCGCTCCATTTTGAACCGCATGATTATGGCAGGTTCCGCGGCTCCAAAGCAGTGATCTACAAATTAGTTGGTGCACCAACTAATGCCGTACACTGGTGCCGTGAGGAAGCGTAAAAACACTTCCGACGACACCGAAGAGGTTAGAGCCATCATGGATGAGTCACCGCTGCCCATCATTGACGACACCACCGGATTAAGTGCCGGATACCGAGCCCTGTGGCGCTTGAAGTACCTGGGATTGAGCATTTTCGGCCCTGCCGAGCGTACAGTGACCGCCAGTCCGCGGGAGCGTATCAAGTGGGACCGCGCATATAAGGTGTTCAAGGCCCATGAGGCTGCAGGAACCCAGCCTGACGCCCAGACGATATATACCGTAGGACGCATGGAGCCACGTCGGCGCCCACAGTAGTCGATCTCATATCGACCGGTCAGGTGGTTCCGCGATAATCTTTAACGCATGGAATCCATGAGCGAACTGGTTGTAACCCGGCAGTTTTCGGCACCGCGCAGTGCGGTCTGGGCGGCATTTGTGGAACCAGAAATCATCTCTCAGTGGTGGGGTCCGCACGGATGGTCGGTCGAGGAAGATTCCGTGGTTCTTGAGCCGGTAGTCGGCGGCCGCCACGAGCTGAATATGGTCCAGGTCCAGAACCCTGAAGCCATGGTTCCGCTCAAGGCTGTCATTACGACCTTTGACGAATACAAATGCCTTGCCAGCGCCGATGGCCCGCATGAGATGACTCTTGACCTCGTGATCCATACCCGGATCGATTTCAGCGAGTTCGCGGGCAAGACGATTATTACGCTGACCCAGAGCCCGCTGCCTTTTGAAGTCCTCGAATCCAGCACCAAGGCCTGGAACTCGGCCTTTGCGAAGCTAGAAGAACTGCTCGCGCAGTTCTTCTAGACCTCGACAACTAGCGCCCGCCGATTAGCCTCGGCCGATATACGGCATGCCTCCGGCGGTGATGGTGAACTGGTTGATGGACGTCCCCAGCGGGACCGACGCGATATAGGCTACAGCTTCCGCGGCTTCGATCAGCGGAAAGGTCGGTTCGACTGCCCGCTGGCCATTGGGCTGCAGCGCACCCTGGGTTGCTCCGAAATCATCGAGCAGGTCGCTGGCGGTATTGCCGATATCCAACTGGGTTGCGCGGATGCGATACGCCCGGCCATCCAGCTCCAATGACTTGGTCAGCCCCGCAATGGCATGCTTGGTTACCGAGTAGGCCACCGAATTCACGCGCGGCACCTGAGCTGAGATTGATCCGTTGTTGATGATTCGCCCACCTCCTTGGGCCTTGAACAGCTTGAATGCCGAACGGGCCGCGTTCATCGCCCCAGTGAGATTGATTGTGCAGACCTGGTCCCAGTCTGCAGGGCTCAGCTCGTCAATGGCTACGGCGGGACCGAAGATGCCTGCGTTATTGAACAACACGTCGACAGTTCCAAAATGCTGCGCGGCTTGAGTGAAGAGCTCGTCGACGGCAGCCGGAACGGTGACATCGGTGGGGACAACCAGCGCCCGCGGATTCCCCTCGGCGGTTTCCTGCAGGGTCGCTTCGGTGCGTCCGGCCAGAACAACATTCCACCCCTTCTGGAGAAGAAGCCGCGCGGTGGCTCGTCCGATACCGGAACCTGCGCCGGTAATAACGATAGTTGCGGGTGCTGAAGATGCCTGGGTCATCAAATTTCCTTGCGGCTAGTGGGTCATTGGCGAGGCGTGTCTATCAATCCTAGGAAGCAAAGGGCCGCAACTCCCAGAAGTTGCCGGCATATTGCTCCATTGACGGCGTAGATGACGCATGGTGTTCATGCGTTCTGCGAACTTCCCCGGAAGCCCGTAGCGTAGAACGGGCCGGTTTGAGACAGCGAACCCGGCCAATCCAAAGGAGTTCCGTGTTTCTCGACGTGTTATTTGGCGTGCTGCCGCTCTTCTTCGTCATGATCGTTGGCTACGCCGCCAGCTACGCACCCAAATTTCCTTCCAGCGTCGAGCCTGCCCTCAACGTTTTCGTGTTCTATGTGGCCCTTCCGGCGCTGCTCTACAAAGTAGTAGCCCAGGCCGATGCCAGCGGCGGAGTTCCCCTGGAATTCCTTGGGGCAGCGGCCGGCGCTGCGCTGGTCTTCGCGCTGTTCAGCTGGGCGGTTTTTCGCTATGTACTGCGCTTGGAGAACTCGCAGTCTTTGGCGGGAATGCTGACAACCTCTTTCGGCAATGTTTCCTACCTCGGCATTCCGGTGATACTCGGCGTCATGGGTCCTCAGGCAGGACTGGCCGCCGGCATGGGCCAGCTGGTCCACAATGTGATCTTTATGGTGGGGTTCCCGATTCTTGCACAGATCATGCTCCCTTCGGCTGGTGGCCGGGGGCATAGGCCCAGCGGGGCGCGGATGATGCGAACTGTCAGAAACGCTCTGCTCTACAGCCCGGTGACATGGTCGATGCTGATAGGCGGTGCAGTGCTGGTATTTTCGCTTGACGTCCCCAAGCCGCTGGATGACACAGTGGATCTGCTCGCCGGCGCGGCGGCGCCCGGTGCGCTGTTCGTCATCGGCATGTCTCTGCGCAGGACGATTGAGCGCAGCATGCGCAGAAAATCCGAGGTTTCAAAGCCAGCTGTAACGGAGGGCTTGGTGAAATCGAAGGTGCGTGGTTCGAAGACTGCGCTGGGAGTGATGGTTCTTGGCAAGCTTCTGGCCTTGCCGCTGCTGACGGTGCTGTGCCTTGAGCTTTTTGCGCCGCAGCTTCCCGACATCTGGTTCAACACGGCGGTGCTGATGGCCGCTATGCCAACAAGCGCGACCGCCTACATCATGGCCCAGAACGATACCGGAGACGGCGACCCTACGGCGATGGCAATTGTCATCACCTGCATCTTTTCGCTGGTTGCACTGCCCGTGCTTGCCGCCCTGGTCCTTCGCTAGACGCGGGGCCAGTGCCTTGACCCTGCAGCTAGCTAGCGACATGCTGGTAGTCAGCGCGTCGAAACGGCAGAGGCCGTGAACTACTGGACGTGAAACGCGGAAGAAGAACGGGGACCCATGAAAAAGTTTTCACTTACCGCTATCGCTCGGGCAGAGCTGCGCGAAGCATCGACCTCCAGCAACGGGCGCGCGGCTAGGACCGTTTTCGGCGGACATGAGCATACTTTGCGCCAGACAGTGATTGCCCTGGCGGCCGGAACCGAACTGCAGGAACATGAGAACCCAGGCGAGGCGACGGTTCTGGTGCTGGGCGGGCGAATCAGAATCAGCTCGAATAATGAACAGTGGGAAGGCCGCGACCAGGATCTGCTGATTCTCCCAGAGGGAAAGACCCAAATCACCGCACTGGAAGAGTCGAGCATACTGCTCAGCGTCGCAAAGCTTGGCAATTAGTAGACAAAGCCAAAGATCGCGTAATGACTTACGTCATTACGCGATCTTTGGCTTTAAAAGAACGTAGAGATCACGCCCGACGCCTCAGGGGAATGATCTCTACGTGGTCTATATGGTGCACCTAGGTGCAATTCTTAGTGCCGTCCGAAGAACTTGCTCCAGATGCTCGGCGTTTCGCCGGTGATGCGAATGCGCGGGGCGATATCAGGGTCCAGGTTCTCAATTGGGTGGAAGAGGCCTGAGCTCAGAGCTTCGGTGGCCACTACAACGCACTTTCCTTCAGGTGAGCAGTACACGTTTGCTGGATTGATAGCGGTCATTGTGACCCTCCTTCAAATGATATCCACTTCCGAATCGTGGAAGTTTTCTTTTGCCTTACGAAACTAGTATGTAGTGAGTCACGCTTGGATAGCAAGAGTTTCGCGTAAAAAAACTTATCCGCGATGCGAAAATCCCGCATAAGTCGGACTTTTTCAAAATTCTCCGGTTATGACTTGACGCACACCGTGTGAAGTGGCTTACAGTGGAATCACAACGTTCCACGGAGTCAACATCTAGTCGAAGCCGATACTCATCGGTGGTAAGGGTGTTCAGCAAGATTCCATGGATTAAGACGCCACTTAGGCACGAAGAAAGCTGAGCACCCGATGCATTTGAATGTCTTCAATGAAGTTTCCGAGTCGGAAGCAGCTGAAGTTTTGCGTCCATGCATCGATATTGAGCGCTGGATCAACGATCTGGTTTCAGCTCGCCCTTTCTCCACCTTAGAGGAACTGAACGAATCTGCGGCTCGAAGCGCGCAGCCATTCAACCAGGAAGAAATTGCCGCGGCATTGGCTCACCATCCACGGATCGGCGAGCGAGCCAGCGGAGACAGCCAGGAGGCAAACCTCTCCCGCGGAGAGCAGTCAACCCTGGACCTGAACGCAGACGTCTCAGCACGTCTTGCAGTTGCCAACCGGGAATACGAGGAGCGCTTCGATCGCGTCTTCCTCATCCGGGCCGCTGGCCGCAGCAGCGAAGAGATCCTCGCTGAATGCCAGCGCCGACTAGGCAACACCGATGAGGCTGAACTGGCCGAAGTTGCTGACCAGTTGCGCCAGATCGCCCTGCTTCGCTTGCAGGACGCGGTCAAAAACTAACTCCTTGCCTGATTATCTGGCTAGAAGTCTATAGATTTTTGTACCAACTATCCCTCCAACCAATACTCGCAAAGGCAGGAGATGAACACATGGCAGATGTAACCGCAGAACGCAGCCACATCACCACCCACATTCTCGACACCGGGACCGGGAGGCCATCCTCCGGTGTCAAGGCCACGCTGGAAGCCAAGACGGCATCCGGCTGGCAAGAAATCGGCACAGGGGTCACTGATGCGGACGGCCGCATCAAGAACCTTGGACCGACTCAGGTTGAAGTAGGCCACTACCGAGTTTCATTCGAAATCGGGGAATACTTCGGGAAGCAGGGAACGGAAAGCTTCTTCCCCGGGGTAACCATCGACTTCTACGTCAATAGCGTCGATGAGCACTACCACGTACCTCTTCTTATCAGCCCGTTTGCATATTCCACGTACCGAGGAAGTTAGAAACATGACTACCGAAACCACTGCACCAGCATCCACCAAGATCGTTCTTGGCGAGAACCAGTACGGCAAGGCCGAAGTTCGCCTGGTCAAGATCACCCGCGACACCGCCCGCCACCAGATCGAGGACCTGAACGTTACCTCCCAGCTGCACGGTGACTTCACCGAAGCACACCTGGAAGGCGACAACGGCAAGGTTGTTCCAACCGACACCCAGAAGAACACCGTTTACGGCCTGGCCCGTGACGGCGTCAAGAGCCCAGAAGAGTTCCTGCTTCGCCTGGGCGCTCACTTCACCGGCGAGTTCGAGTGGATCACCGGCGGCCGCTGGGCAGCACAGCAGTACTTCTGGGATCGCATCAACGATCACGACCACGCATTCTCGAAGAACAAGAGCGAAGTTCGCACCGCTGTTCTGGAGATCGCAGCCGACGGCTCGAAGAGCATCGTTGCCGGCCTGGAGGACCTCACCGTTCTGAAGTCCACCGGTTCCGAGTTCCACGGCTTCCCAGTTGACAAGTACACCACCCTGAAGGAAACCAGCGATCGCATCCTGGCAACCGACGTGACCGCTCGCTGGCGCTACACCGAGGAAGCAATCGAAAAGGGTATCGACTTCAACGCAGTTTACGCATCGGTGCGTGAGCAGCTGTTGACCCTGTTCGCTAACACTCACTCGATGGCTCTGCAGCACACCATGTTCGAAATGGGCAAGGCCGCTCTGGAAGCCAACCCAGAGATCGCAGAGATCAAGTTCTCGCTGCCGAACAACCACCACTTCCTGGTTGATCTGGAAGTCTTCGGCCAGGACAACCCGAACGAAGTCTTCTTTGCAGCTGACCGTCCATACGGTCTGATCGAAGCCACTGTCATTCGCGAGGAGACCGAGGCTCGCCACCCAATCTGGACCAACATTCCAGCATTTATCTAATTAGAGCGTTGAGGGGGTGCCGGCGTGTCCGCGCCGGCACCCTCTTGGCAGCGACTGACTTAGGAGGTCAGCCATGAGCGCTACACAAGATGAATTTATCAAAGGGACTCGTCCCGAAGATGCAAAACTGCCCCTAGGTAAATCTTTTGCCTATGGTCTTCAACACGTCTTGACCATGTACGGCGGCATTATCGCACCGCCACTGATCATCGGCAGCGCAGCCGGTGTATCCCCCGAAGAAATCGGCCTTCTGGTCGCCAGCTGTCTTTTCGTCGGCGGTCTTGCAACCATTCTGCAGACTATCGGCATCCCATTCTTCGGTGCACAGCTTCCGCTCGTACAGGGAACGTCCTTCGCATCGGTGTCCACCATGGTGGCCATCGTCAACGGCGGTGGCGGTATCCAGGCGGTGTTTGGCGCAGTCCTTGTAGCAGCACTCATCGGCTTCCTCATCGCGCCGTTCTTCGCGCGAGTCATTAGATTCTTCCCGCCGGTCGTCACCGGCACTGTCATCACCATGATCGGCATCTCGCTGACGCCGGTCGCAGCAAACTGGGCCATGGGCGGCAACGCCAAGGCAGAGGATTACGGATCGCTGCAGAACATCGGCCTTGCAGCCGGCACCCTGCTGGTAGTCCTGCTCCTGTCGAAGGTCGGCAATGCGGCCATTTCCCGCATGTCCATCCTGCTGGCCATCGTGCTTGGCACTGTAGCAGCAGCCCTGCTGGGCATGGCTGACTTCTCCAAGGTTGGCAACGGCGCAATCTTCGCCTTCCCACAGCCACTTGCCTTCGGCATGCCGGTCTTTGAAATTGGCGGCATCATCTCGATGACCATCGTTGTTCTCGTAATCCTGACCGAGACCACCGCTGACATCCTGGCCGTAGGCGAAATTGCAGACACCAAGGTCGACTCCAAGCGCATCGCCAACGGCCTGCGCGCAGACATGGTCTCCTCCGCAGTTGCACCAATCTTCAACACCTTCACCCAGTCTGCCTTCGCACAGAACGTCGGCCTGGTGGCCATCACCGGCATCACCAGCCGCTTCGTAGTTGCAGCCGGCGGCGGCATCCTGGTTGTCCTGGGCCTGCTGCCAGTATTGGGCCGCGTCGTCGGTGCCATCCCACCTCCAGTCTTGGGCGGTGCAGGCATCGTACTGTTCGGCACCGTGGCAGCCTCCGGCATCCGCACCCTGTCGAAGATCAAGTACGACGGCATGAACCTGGTCATCGTGGCAGCTTCCATCGCCTTCGGCTGCGTGCCGATCGTGAAGCCTGACTTCTACGAGAGCTTCCCAGTATGGTTCCAGACCATCTTCCACTCGGGCATTTCCTCGGCCGCCATCATGGCTGTGCTGCTGAACCTGCTGTTCAACGAGCTGAAGGCTGGCAACACCAAGGACGCATCGGTGTTCTCCGCTGCTCCACCTCGCATGGTTCGTGAAGACGAAGTCTGCGGCCTGATCGACGGCGACCACTTCGAAGGCGGCAAGCTGATCGACAAGGACGGCTTCGAGATCCCAGTACTGAACTACGAGGAATACGAAAAGGTTCAGACTGGAGCCATCGAGATGCCTGTACCCAGGCTCGCCAAGACCTCAGACCACTGAGGCGGAGCCGAAAAACAGCACAACTGAAGATGTAAAAAACGACCCGGATGAGAATCTAGACAAAGATCCCTCCTAGTCATCCACGCGGGACCCGCAGGCACAGCCTGCGGGTCCCGCTGGCGTTGCACCGGAAACTACGTAAAGCGCTGACATGTTATTTACCCGCCAGTAACTTGTGGCTAGTGTGGAGCCATGGGCCTATCAACAATTCTGGGGAAGAGCGTTCGCATCCTGATCACCGCGAAGGATTCGGTGGCCGCCACGGTCTACGAGCCGGCGGACAGGGCAGTGGGAGTGCTGATCGTGCACTCGGCCACGGCAACCCCGCAGGGCTTCTACCGTGGATTTGCCGAATACGCCGCACGCCGCGGCTATGTGGTGCTCACCTACGACTACCGCGGCACCGGGGCGTCTGGATCGCCGGCGGAGCACCGGGCCATCGGCATGAGCGACTGGATCCGGCAGGACGTTGACGCGGTGGCGGAATGGGCCGGCGAGCAATACCCGCAGCTGGCGCAGTTCGCGCTGGGCCACAGTGTGGGCGGGCATGCGCTGGTGCTCAACTACGGCACCCAAAGGCTCTCCGGCGCGGTGGTCATTGCCAGCCATGTTGCGGCCATCCGCACCATCGAATCGCTGCCCGAGAGGCTGCGCGTGATGCTGATCCTGAACCTGATCGGGCCGGCGGCCAGCCTGATCGCCGGATATATGCCGGGCCGCCGGTTGGGCCTGGGTGAAGATATCCCCACGGCGGCCATGCTTGAATGGAGCCGCTGGACCGCCAAAAAGCACTACTTCTTTGACGACCCGGGCATGCAGGCCGCCGCCCGCGCGGCCAAGATGACGGTGCCGGTGCTGGCGCTGGGCGCCAGCGACGACCCCTGGGCCTCGCCGGCGCAGATGGACCAGCTCACCGGGCATCTGACTGCCGCCTCGGTGCAGCGGCGCACCGCCACCCCGCAGGAGCTGGGCGTGCCGAGCATCGGCCACCATGGGCTGATGCGCCGCGGCGTGGGAGAAAAAGCCTGGGAGCAGATCCTTGAATGGCTCGGGGCCCAGAACCCCGGAGTGAACTAGAGCTCCACCATATTCTTTAACACCGGCAGCTTTTCCCTGGCCTGTTCCACCAGGTCCAGGTCCAGGTCGACGATGAGTAGTTCAGGGGCGGCTCCAGCCTGAGCGATGATCCTGCCCAGCGGATCGACTGCCAGCGAATGGCCCACCCCCAGGGGCGTCGTTCCAGCCGCCTGACGGCCGACGCTTTCGGGATCTGCCTGCCCCACGGCAATCACGAAGGTGGTGGTATCCAGGGCGCGGGCCTGGGCCAGCGTCGTCCACTGCTCGACTTTGCCTTCGCCGGCGCCCCAGGAAGCGCTGATGATGTTGATTGCGGCCCCGGCCTTGGCGTTGGCGATAAACAAGTTCGGGAACCGCAGGTCATAGCAGATGCCCAAGCCGATGGTGCTGCCTTCGAGCTCGAACTGCACGGGGGCGTCCCCGGGCGTGACAGCATCCGATTCGAGGTAGCCGAAGGCGTCGAAGAGGTGGATCTTGTCGTAGTGGGCGTCGACGCCCTGGCCGGTGGCCAAGAGGGTGTTGCGCACCCGGCCGTCCTCGCCGGGCGTGAACATGCCGGCCACGATCGTGATGCCCAGGTCCCGGGCCTGCTGCCTGACGATTCCAGCCCAGCGCGCGTTGACCGGTTCGGCGAACTTGGCCACGGGATTGCCGAAGGCCACCTGCATCGCCTCCGGAAACACCACCAGCGACGCGCCGGCGGCGGCCGCCTGCTTGGCATGGTCGCGGATGATGGCAAGATTCCGCTGCGGATCTGCAGTACTGAGCACCTGAGCCAACGCGATTTTCATAAACTATGCCGTCCCTTCGAAGCCTGCGGCTGGATCCCCTACCAGTTTCGACTGTATGGAACAGGGCTGCAAGCCGCCAGCTCACGAGGTACACTTTTTCTGCGCGGCAATCCGCGCAGCGATTTTTGGAGGTGATGCCCGATGTCTGCAGTACCGACAGCGGGCGCCGCCTACCCGAACCGCGCAGACTAGCAGCTGCGCCTCGGCGCCCGAAGATTCTTCATCGAAGGGCAATGCCATGAACACTTCACTTTTCCCCGTCAACCACCGCGCCCTGGTCCTGGGCGGCGGCGGATCCACCGGCAACGCATGGCTGATCGGCGTCATCGCTGGGCTGGAATCTGCCGGCCTGGACGTCAGCCAGTCAGAGCTCACCGTGGGCACTTCCGCAGGCGCCACCGCCGCGGCGCAGCTAGCGGGATCCAGCGCCGAAGAGCTCTATGAAGCGGCGATCCAAACTCCTGCTGGAATGCAGGCTCCGCGCAAGCCTGCCGGCGGCGGCCGGACGACGGAGCACCTGGCCAGGATCCAGCGCATCATCGACTTCTGCAGCGACATACGGCAGCTGCACCGGGCAATGAGCGCCGCGGCGCTTGAACTCCCCGGGGCCAGAGACCTTGAATTCAGCACGCGCTGGCGTGGCATCGTGGAGGCGAGGTTCCCCGGGGCGCAGTGGCCCGAACACCGCAAGATCATGCTGGCCGCCGTGGACGCCACCGCGGGGGAGCCGGCGGTCTTCGGAAACAACAGCGCGGTGGCCCTGGCCGACGCGGTGGCCGCTAGCTGCTCCAGCTCCCTGCCCTACTGGATTGGCGGCAAGGCATACATTGACGGAGGCTACCGGTGCAACGAGAATGCGGATCTGGCCAGCGGCTATGTCAGGGTGCTGGTGCTCTCGCCGCTGGGCGGGCGCAGCCTGCACCCCGAATCCTGGGGCACGGCGCTGACAGCCCAGGTGCGGCGGCTGCGCTCGGAGGGCAGCCAGGTGCAGGTGCTGCTCCCGGATGAAAAGGCCCAGCCGTATATGGGCGCCAAGGCGATGGACCTGTCGCTGCGCCCGGCGGCCGCCCGTGAGGGCTTCCGCCAGGGCCGGCAGGCAGCCGCTGGCCTAGCGCAGTTCTGGGGCTGATTCCCCAGCCAGCTGCAGCTCTTCGCGGCCCTTGGACACCGAGTAGATGTCCTGCTGGCGCTCGCCGGACACCTGGCCGGCGAGCGCGTCCAGCTCCTTGACCGACTGCGCGGAGAGCTCGATGCTGGCGGCCGCGAGATTGTCGTCGACGTGTTCGGCGTAGCGGGTGCCGGGGATCGGGGACACCGCCAGGCCGAAGGCGCGCGCCTTCTCGTAGACCCAGGCCAGCGATGCCTGGGCGGTGCTGATGCCTTCGGCGGCGGCTACCGCGTCGATCTGCCGGCGCAGCGCGATGTTGGCGGCGACGTGCTCCGGGGCGAAGCGCGGGAAGTGCCTGCGCAAATCCTCCGGCTCCAGCTGCTCCAGTGAATCAGCCTGGCCGGTGAAGAAGCCGCGGCCCAGCGACGCATAGGGCACCAGCCCCACGCCGAGCTCCCGGGCGGCGGGCAGCAGGTGGGACTCGATGTCGCGGCTGAAGATCGAGTATTCCATCTGGACTGCGGTGATCGGGTGCACCGCGGCGGCCCGGCGCAGCTCGCCGCTGGTGACTTCGGAGAGGCCGATGTGCCTGATCTTGCCTGCCTGCACCAGGTCGGCGTAGGCGCCGACGGTCTCCTCGATGGGCACCCGCGCATCCACCCGGTGGTAGTAGTACAGGTCGATCTCCTCCACGCCCAAACGCTGCAGGCTTTCATCCAGGCAGCGCTTGATGAACGCGGGATCTCCGTTGGCGCGCGGTTCATTCGGGTTCTTGGGCCGCACGATCCCCGCCTTGGTGGCAAGGACTACCTCGCGGCGGCGGGTTTTGAGCACCTGGGCCAGCAGCGTTTCGTTGTGGCCGTTGCCGTAGACATTCGCGGTGTCCAGGAAGGTGACTCCCGAATCGATGACGTGGTGCAGGGTGCGCAGCGACTGCGCATCCTCGGCGGCGCCGTAGGTGCCGCTGAAGGACATGGCGCCGAAGCCCTGGATGGTGGTTTCCAGGCCGCGCCCGAGGTTGATTCTGCGCACTGTCATTCCTTGGTCAATTGGCTGCTCCTGCCTCGAAAGCCTATCGGCGCACCGGGGGCTGGCCGCAACATTGTGCCGGCAGATGACCTAGCTTCCGGGCTGGGCTTCCCGGCCGTAGGCCGCGGCGGTGCGCACAAAGACGATCAGCCAGGAGAACAGGAACCCGGCGGCGACGAATTCCATGCCCGTCAGGTTGTAGTAGCCGATGGGCACCCACAGCAGCACGGAGACCACGACGGCCGCCACGACGATTCCGGAGAAGATCATGAAGTCCTTGGGGATTCCGGGGACGCGGCGCATCAGGAAGTAGGAGAACACGGCGAAGAGCAGCACCATGCCGGAGGCGAAGCCCACGTGCACCGGGGTGTTCTGCGCATCGGGAACCAACCCGACGCCCATCATGCACAGCCCGATGCCTGCCAGCAGCCAGCTGAGCAGCGTGACGAGCTTCTTGTCGGCCGCCCCGCGCTGGTCCATCCCCTGGGACAGGTCATGGCCGACGTAGTTCGCCAGCGCCGTGACGGCCAGCCCGGTGACCGTCAAGGTGAGGTTGAAGCGTGCGCCGGAGGCTGAATCGCTGTTGCCCAGCGCCGAGAAATGCCATTCCCACCAGGCCTGGTCCGGTGCGGCGATCATGCTGGCCATGGTGCCGACGAAGGCGGTGGCGATGGCCACCTGGGCAATGGACTGCGAGTTCACCCGGGACCCGGACTGCACGCCGATGTAGGTCATCGCGGCGGTGGTGCCGGCGGCCAGCACCGCACCGCCGTAGCGGTCCACGTCAAGGCCCACAAAACCGATCTGGAACAGATAGGAGACCGCGACGATGAGCAGGTGGCAGAGCATCATGATGGCGGCCGCCAGCGCGACCAAGTCGAGGCAGCGCTTGATCCACGGCAGCGACTCGCGCCAATGCTGCGGGTTGTGCCTGGATTCCAGATAATAGGAGGCGGCGAAGCCCAGGCCGGTGAACACCGTGGCAAACCAGGCGGCCATCGAGCCCAGGGACTCGGCTCCTGCCAGCGGCCTGCGCGCCGGCCCGAACAGCGCCGCGACGGCCGCCATGCTGACCGCGAAGGCAATCACTGCCCAGGTGGTGGACCGGGATTCGATCCGTTCCGCGGTGCTGCTTGGTTTATTCACTGGTTCCTCCTGCGGATTATTCTAGGGTGCCCGCCGCCTGCCACAGGTGCATTGCAGCGTAGGAGCGCCATGGCGCCCAGCGCTGTGCGTACTCTTCCAGCACCCGGTGCCGCTGCGCCGCGCCCAGCTGCCGGTCAATCAGTCCCAGCCTGGCGGCACCGGACGCCAGTGCCACGTCTCTTGGCAGCCAGGCATCCGCGTCGCCGAGCACCCGCATCCCGATATAGGCGGCGGTCCATGGGCCGATGCCTGCCGTATCCAGCAGCGCCGCCCGCAGCGCGGCAGGATCGGAGCCGAAGCCCACCTGCAGCTCTCCGAGCTCCAGCGCCCGTGCAGTTCCCGCCACCGCCGCAATGGACCGGCGCGGCAGGCGCAGCACGCGGTCCGGGTCGAGCGCCTCGTGGGCGTCCGGCACCGGCACGCCGCCGGCAATCTGCCCGGCGTCGGGAAAGAGCCTGTCCAGCCCGGCAAAGCGCGAAGTGCAGACGGTGGACACCGCGGCGCTGAGCCTGCCAAGGTGTGTGGTGGCGGCCTTGACTGAGATCTGCTGGCCGATGATCGCGCGGATCACGATCTCCTGCGGGTCCACGGCGCCGGGCACCCGGATGCCGGGAGTCCGGCGCACCGCGTCGGCCAGCCCAGCCTCGGCCAGCTCAGCGTCGATCTGCTCGGCCGGCGCGTCAAGGTCCAGCAGCCGGCGGACCAGCCACAGCGCTAGGGCTTCGTCTTCCGCGGCGGCCAGTTCCAGGCGGACCTGCAGCCTGCTTCCTTCGGGCACCTGCAATGCGGTGATTTCGCAGGCGCTCGGCCCGCCGGGCAGGCGCAGCGTTCTGGCATAGCGCAGCCGGCGCGGATCGCCCAGCTGGACGCTCTCCACCCCGGGGACGGCGCGGGCCGCGAAAAATGAGAAGATCCCTGCGGCGTCAAAAGGCGCCCGGATGAGCTCGTCCAGCGCCAGGATCATGCGCTCGCCGGGTCCTGCGGGCCGAGGAAGAATGGCAGGCACTGCACCAGCCCGTGGATGCTCGCCGCCGGTGCGTCCACCGCGGCAAAGCCGGCGGCTGCCAGCCGCAGCCGGTCTGAGATGACAGCTTGGCCGTGCAGCACATCACGGCTGATCCCGTCCTTGCGGTATCCGAGCTTTTTCGAGACCGCCTGCGAGGCCGCGTTGTCGCGGAAGACCTCGGTGAGTGCATATTCGGCGCCCAGGCCGGTGAACGCCAGGTGCAGCAGTGCGCTGCGGGCCTCGGTGCCGTAGCCTTGGCCTTGGTGTTCCAGCCCTAGCCAGGATTCGGTTTTCACCTCACGTGTGACGGCGAAGTCGGTTGCCTTGAGCACCGCCATGCCCAGTGGCTCGTCCTGGCGGTACACTGCGAATTCAAGGGCCCACCGCTGAGGGCTCCAGGCGCCCGCCCGGCTCCAGTGCTGCTGCAGGACATGGCGCGCCCGCTGCTCCGCCGGCAGCTCGGTCCACGGGGTCAGGAACGGATGTTCGCCGGGCCGGTGCACGCCGCGGGCCGCCACCGCGGCGACCTCAAGAAGCTGGGCGCCGGTCGGAACCAGCAGCGTGAGGCGCTTGGTGCGCAGCTGGAGATCTGCCAGGGGCCAGTAGTCATTGGGCACCTGCCCAGTATTCCACAGCGGCTATTCGGCGAGGCCCAGCTGGGCCACGACCCGTGCAAGCTCCGTCCGCTGGCGTGCATCAAGTCCTTGGACCGGCAGCGGCAGGCAGTTCTCCGGCACCAAGCCCAGCTGTTCGGCGATCGCCGCCGTGACGCGCAGGCTGCCGAAGCGCGCAAACTGCTCCCACAGCGGGGCAAGGCGCCGCGATTCGGCCAGTGCCGCATCTGCCTGGCCCGACGTGGCCAGCCGGGCTAGGGACAGTGCCAGCCGCGGCAGGGTTCCGCCGATGACCGAGTACCAGGCCTCGCATCCTGCCAGCAGTCCGGCGGCTCCGAACTGGTCCCCGGAGACGCCCAGGGTGACCCGAGCAGGCAGCACAGAGCGCAGTCGGCGCACGTGCCCGAGCGCCGCTGCGGGTTCTGCCGGCACTCCGGGGATCTTGATCGAGGCGATGTTCGGCAACTGGGCAATGCGCGTGTAGAGCTGAGGGGTGAAGGCAAAGTGCGTGGTGCCCGGGTTGTCGTAGAGGATGATCGGCAGCTCGCTGTGCGTGCTGGCCGCGGCGAAGAGTTCAAAGACTTCCTGGTCATTGAGCTTTTGGTAGCCCAGCGGGGCAAGCATGATGCCGCTGGCTCCGGCCGCCTGCGCCCCGTCGATGCGCGCCAGCATTCGCGAGGTGCGCAGTTCGCCCACACCGACGAAGACCGGGATGCCGCCTGCATGCTCGACGGCCAGCGCCGCGACGCGGTCGCGTTCGGCCCCGTCCAAGTAGGCATAGGAGCCGGTGGAGCCCAGCGCAGTGATCGAATCCACCCCGGCGGCTTGCAGCCGCTGGACCAGCGCGGCGAACGACCGCTCGTCGATCCGGTCTCGGTTCAGCGGAGTCAGCGGGAAGGCTGACAGCCCGGCGAATAGGCTCATGGCTTGCGCGGGGCAGGGTTGATGCTGATGGAATCCAGGTTGGCCGCATCGCCCAGGGTCAGCGCGGTGAGCAGCGTCTGCGCTACCTGTTCGGGGCGCACCCAGGCCTCGGCGTCGTACTCCTTGTTTTCCCAGGCGTGCAGCTGGGCCTGCATGGCGGTGCCCACCCGGCCCGGGTGGATGGAGGTGACCTTGACTCCGTGTTCGGCTTCTTCCAGACGCAGCGCGTCGGCGAAGGCCTTCATGGCGAATTTGCTGGCGCTGTAGGGTCCGGAGCCTGCAATGGTGCGCAGCCCCAGCCCGGAGTTGATCATGAAGACGTGTCCGCCCGCGGTGCGCAGGGCCGGCAGCAGCGCACGGGTCAGCACCACCGGGGCCAGCACGTTGACTTGGAAGCTTTCCTCCCAGTCGGCCTGCACGGTCTGCTCCACGCCGCCCATGCGCAGCACCCCGGCGCTGTGCACTAGCACGTCGAGGCGCTCGATCTCCTGGCCCAGCCCGGCAGCGCCGGCCGGCGAGTTCAAATCCGCCTCCAAGACCTCTGCCTGCGGATATCCTTCGGCCAGCTGGGCCAGCGCTTCTGCATTGCGGCCCAGCAGGTAGAGGCGGTGGGTGGGGGCGAGGATGTCTGCGATCGCCCTGCCGATGCCTCCGGTGGCTCCGGTGATCAGTGCTGCTGGTGTCATGGGGTTCAGCCTCTTTCCTGGGTCGGGTTCTCGGGAATTGGATGCTCAATGATTTCTTCGGGGCCCTGCGGATCGGCGCGTGCGCCGCCGCGCTGGGCGGCGGCCCCGGCAGTGACAACAATAGCGATGCCCAGCAGCTGCAGCGCGGCGGGAGACTGGCCGAGCACCAGCAGGCCCATGAGCACGCCGAAAGCAGGTTCGATGGACAGCAGCGTGCCAAAGGCCGTGTGGTTCATGCGGCGCAGCGCCAGCATTTCAAGGCCGAAGGCGATCACCGGGGTGATCAGCGCAATGCCAGCGGCCGCCAGAAGCACCCACCAGAGGAGGTTTCCGTGGATGACCTGCGGCAAGCCCACCGGGGCGGTGGCGATGGCGGCGATCGGGATGGTCAGCGACAGCCCGCTGATCCCGGAGAAGCGGTCGCCCACCCGCTGGGTGTACACGTTGTACAGCCCCCAGCAGACCCCGGAAAGCAGAGCCAACCCGACGCCGGCCAGATCGATCTTCCCGGCCCAGGGCTCGGTCAGCAGCACCACGCCGCACAGCGCCAGCCCCGGCCAGAGCAGCGCCGCGCGGTTCTTGCTCATGATGCCTGCCACCGCCAGCGGGCCCAGGAACTCGATGGCCACCGCGGTGCCCAGGTCGATGCGCTGCACCGCGCCGAGGAAGAAGGTGGTCATGAATCCGGTGGCCACGCCCAGGATGAGCAGCGCCGGCAGGTCCTTGCGGCTAATCGAGCTGAACTGAGGCCTGGCGATCATCCACAGGAATGCCGCGCCGAAGCACATGCGCAGCCAGGCGGTGCCTGCCGGGCCGACCTCGCGCAGCACGCCCACCGAGAGCGCGTTGGCGAATTGGATGGAGAGCATCGCCGCCACCGCAAGGGTCCACGGCGGCAGGCTGGCAATGCGCCGCCTCACGAGTCCTCACCCACGCCCGGCTCGTAGACTGCGAGGCTGAAGCGCGCCGGGGCCGCGGAGGCGTTGGCATAGGAATGGAAGATGTCCCCGGCAAAGCACAGGGCGTCGGATTCGTTCAGCTCATAGGTTTCGGCGCCCACCTGCACCGTGAGCTGGCCGGCGATGACCTGCAGCAGCTCCTCGGTGCCGGCGGAGTGCGGGTCAATGTGGTGTTCTTCGCCCGGGTTCATTCTCCAGTCCCACAGTTCGACGACGTTGGGGGAGCGGGTGCCGCCCAGCAGCACCCCGGTTCCGCCGTGCTCGCCGCTCCACAGCGTGGTGCCCCCGCCCTTGCGGGTGAGCTTGGCCGGCTTGCTGCGCGGCGGCTCCACGAGCGCCGGAAGCCCCACGCCCAAAGCGTCGCTCAGGCGCAGCAGGGTGCCGACGCTGGGGTTGACTGTTCCCTGTTCGACGTTGACGAGCATCCGGCGGCTGAGCTGCGCATTGGCGGCCAGCTGGTCAAGGGTCCATTGCCTGGCCAGGCGCTCGTGTTTGACGCGCGCGCCGATGGCGCGGGCAAGCAGTTCGGTTGGTGCATCCACAAATGCAGAATACTGCACTAATAGTGCATTCCGATAGCTCGCGGTGCACTGTGACGCCAATGCGGGGCGCTGGAACGTCTGCCAGATCATAATTAAATGCATAGCAACTCTATGCATTTAATTGTATAGTGGAGCTATGGAATACGAGATGCAGGCACAGGTCACCGATGACACGGCGGCCAGCGTCTCGCGCATTTCCGGATCCATCTCCAGATATTTGGGCCGGATTGTCGGCCAGGGCCGCTCGGTATCCGCCTGGCGGGTGCTCGGCACGCTGGCAGACCACGGCCCGCGGAGGATCGGCGACCTGGCGGCGGGGGAGCGCATCGCCCAGCCGACCATGACCTCCATGGTGCAGCGCCTGGACAACGAAGGGCTCGTCCGCAAGACGGCAGACCCCGCCGACCATCGGGCCTCCCTAGCCGAACTCACTGCCCAGGGTCTTGAACAGGTCCACGCCTACCGGCGCCGGGCGGCCGACGCCCTGAACGAGGCCATGGTCCACCTCGACGCGGAACAGCGGAACATGCTGGCCGACGCCGTCAGCGTTCTGGAGCAGGTGGCGCAGCAGCTGCAGGAACACGCATTGAACGAAAATCATCACGCAAGCGCGAAAAAGAGTATTACCGAATGACACAAACTGAAGCCAAACAACCCTCGCTGCTCAAGCAGCCCAGCTCGGTATGGGCCATCGCCTTTGCCTGCATGGTCTCCTTCATGGGCATCGGCCTGGTGGATCCGATCCTGCCGGCCATTAGCCGCGCACTGGAAGCCACGCAGTCGCAGACCATGCTGCTGTTCACCAGCTACCTGTTCATCACCGGCATCGCGATGTTCTTCACCAGCTGGGTCTCCGGCCGCATCGGCGTGAAGAAGACCCTGATCATCGGCCTGGTGCTGATCGTCGCCTTCGCGGCGCTCGCCGGCGCCAGCTCGAATGTCAACGAGATCCTGGGCTTCCGCGCAGGCTGGGGCCTGGGCAACGCGCTGTTCATCTCCACCGCCCTGGCGGCCATCGTCGGCGCGGCCAGCGGCGGCAGCGGTCAGGCCATCGTGCTCTATGAAGCTGCCCTGGGCATCGGCATGGCGGTAGGACCGCTGGTCGGCGGCGTGCTGGGCACGCTGTCCTGGCGCGGCCCATTCTTCGGCACCGCGGTGCTCATGGCCATTGCCCTGGTGGCAATTATCGGATTCCTGAAGCTTCCCAAGGATGCTCCGGCTCCCGCCAATGTCTCGCTATCTTCCAGCTTCAAGGCCCTGCGCAACCCGGCGCTGCTGGCCCTGTCGGTCACCGCGGTGTTCTACAACTTCGGCTTCTTCATACTGCTGGCCTACACGCCCTTCCCGCTGGAAGCCGCCGCCAAGGCCGCCGGCCTTGAATTCGGCGCCACCGAACTGGGCTACGTCTTCTTCGGCTGGGGCCTGGCCCTGGCCCTGACCTCGGTCTTCGCGGCCCCACCGGCAACCCGCAAGTTCGGCCTGCGTCCGGTGCTGTTCACCATGCTCGGCACCCTGACGGTGCTCCTGGGCCTGATGGCAGTCTTCCACGCACAGCTCACCGTGCTGATCGTGCTGGTTATCGTCGCCGGCCTGGTGCTCGGCGTCATGAACACCGCCCTGACCGAGGCGGTCATGGAAGCCACCGACCTGCCGCGCAACGTCGCATCCAGCACCTACTCGGGCGTCCGCTTCCTGGGCGGCGCAATCGCCCCGGCAGTTGCCGGTCCGCTGGCTGCGGCCGCAGGCCCTGCCTCGCCGTACTGGCTGGGCGCGGGCGCAGTGCTTGTCGCCATCGTGGTTCTGCTGCTCGCCGGGCACAAGCTCAGCCACATCGGCAAGGCCCACGAGAGCCGTGAGGAAATCGCCGAAGACGTGCTGGTGGGCGACGCCTAAGCGAAGCACGAGACTAAGGGGCCGGTGGCTGCCTGCGGAACAATCCGCGCGGAGGCCCCGGCCCCTTGGCTATCCGCCTGTCCTCGGCCTGCCGGCACACTTGAGCCCAAGCGGCGGCCCGGCGCTAGTATTTTCCAGTACCCCCTGTGTTTTTCAGCGAGTCGAGGAAACCGTGCCAAACGAAGAAATCTACGCCTCCCGCAAGCTGCGCGTGAAGCGCATGCGGCCGCGAGACCCCGCCGAGGTCTTCCGCTCTTCCAGCCCCCTGGAGCTCTTCTTCGACCTGATCTTTGCGGTCTCGGTGTCGCTGGCTTCGGCCCAGCTGGTGACCGCCGAAACCCACTCGGATATCGGCGGCGGAATGCTGTCCTATCTGATGGTGTTCTTCGCGGTGTGGTGGGCATGGATGAACTTTACGTGGTTCGCCAGCGCCTTCGACGCCGACGACTGGCTGTACCGGGTGCTTGCCCTGACGCAGATGGCAGGGGTTGTGGTGCTCGCGGTAGGCACCACCGCGGCCATGACCAGCGGCGACTACCGGATCATCATCGCCGGGTATGTGGTCATGAGGCTCGCCCTGGTGGCGCAATGGATCAGGGCTTCGCGAAGCCACCCGGGGCTGAAGCGCACAGCCCTGCGCTACGCGGTCTGCATCCCCATAGTCCAGGTCTTGTGGATCTGCTATCCGCTGGTGCCAGCGCAGTTCGCCGTGCCGGTGTTCTTCTTCCTGGTGCTCTGCGAAATTTCGGTCCCGCTGTTCGCCGAGCGGGCCGGGCAGACCCCGTGGCACCCCGAGCACATTGCCGACCGCTACGGCTCCTTCACCCTGATCGTCCTGGGCGAATCGGTGCTCGCCTCCACCGCCGCCGCGGCCAATGCCTTTGAAAACGCCTCGCAGCTATTGCAGTTCTCGCTGCTGGGCGTGGGCGGATTCATCCTCGCCGCCGGACTGTGGTGGGTGTACTTCTCCTCGGATGCCAGCGTGTGGCTGCAGAAGCGCAAGGCGCCGATGGTCTTCGGCTATGGACACTACTTCGTCTTCGCTGCCGCCGGAGCGTTCTCCGCCGGGGTGAAGGTCCTGCTGGACCACGAAGCCGGGAGCTCCGGGCTGTCCTCCACGGTGGCGGTAGCCACGCTGACCATCCCGGTGGCCATCTTCCTGCTTGGCGTATGGTCGCTGATCCTGCGCCACTGCCTGCGCGGAATCTACAAGTGGGCATTTTTGGCGGTCGCCCTGCTGATCGGAGCCTGCCTGCTGCTGCCCTACTTCACCCCGACCACCAGTTCGGATGTCACCATCGCCGTGGCCTCGGTGCTCAGCGCGGCCGGCCTGATGATCGTCTTGGTGGTCCTGATCGAAGCCTCGGGCGTCCGAGACCAGGACAGGCCTGCGCCGGAACTGGCCTGACAGCTCCGGATGCGGTGAAAGCCGAGCCGGACCGGCTCGGCTTTCACTAGGGTGCCGCTTAGCTGCTGCGCTGTGCAGTGCTGTGTGCTTGGGCTTTCTGCGCCGCATGGGTTGCGATGATGGTTCCGTAGACAAGGCCCTGCCCGATTGTGGCGCCGGCGCCCGGGTAGACCTCGCCGAAGATATTCGCCGCCGAGTTGCCCTGTGCGTAGAGGCCCTCGATGACATTGCCCGAGGTGTCCAACGCCTGCCCGTGTCCATCGGTCAAGATGCCGCCGCAGGTGCCGAGGTCCGAGAGTACGACCTTGACCGCATAGTAGGCCTTGCCGTCCAGCGGGCGCAGGTTCGGATTAGGCGTCTGCGTTGGATCCCCGTAGTAGCGGTCATAGGCGGAGGCGCCGCGGCCGAATTGGTCGTCGGTGCCGGTGCCTGCCGCCTCGTTGAAGGCATGCAGGCTCCGGGCCAGGGCCTCGGCAGGGACTCCCATTCCAGCGGCCAGTTCGCCGATGCTTGCGGCCTTGTGGGCGATGCCCGCCGCGTACCAGGACTGCGGCAGCGCCATGCGGGGGAACACCTGGCCCGCGAACATGTAGCTGTCGCGATAGGTCTGGTCGAAGACCAGCCACATTTCGCCGACCGGGTCGCCGGAAGCTTCGCGGCGCAGCACCTCCTGCCCGAAGCTCATGTAGTCGGTGGATTCGTTGATGAAGCGCCTGCCCGAAGAATCAACCATGAATGATCCAGGCAGGGAGCGCTCCGCCAAAAGGATCATCGGCGAGGCCTCGGCTTCCAGCGGCGCCACCGCAGGGAACCACCAGGACTGCTGCATTCCAGCCAGCTGGGCATTGAGCTTCTGGGCCAGGACAATGGCGTCGCCGCTGTTGCCCGTGGCGCCCAAGCTCAGGTCCTGTTCCAGCGAGGGGCTTTGGTACTGGCGCCGCATCGGCATGTTGTGGTCGAATCCGCCGGCAGCCAAAACGACGCCGTATTTGGCGCGCACCGCAATGCGTTCGCCATTCTGCTCCAGCACGGCGGCGGTAATCACGCCATCGCTGGATTCCAGGTCAACCAGCGCCGCTTCGGTCCATACGGGGATTCCCGCCTCAAGAGCTCCGGCGTACATCCCGGCGGCGATGGCTTGGCCGCCTGCTCCGTAGTCGCGGCCGAGGGCCAGGCCGCCGATTCCCTGGATCACGCGCTTGATCGCACGAGGCAATGCCTTGACCGGGGCCTTGGCAATGAGGTTCAACCATTTGTAGTCGGCGCCGGTGACTGGCATGGGCAGGGGTGCGGCCATGGTCGCAGGCTGGAATCTGCCGCGCTGTTCGCCCAGCTTGTTCAGGTCAAAGGGGCGGGCTTCCACTGAACGGCCCGCGGCGCTGCCGCCTGGTTTTTCGGGATGGTAGTCGGAGTAGCCTTTGGCCCAGAAGAAGCTCAGCTGCGTCATGCGTTCAAGCATGCGGACCGTTTCATCGCCGAACTCCAAGAAGGCTTTCCAGCGTTCGGCAGGGCTTGTCCCGGCAACCACCGCCTCGATGTATTTCTCCCCGCGTTCGGGCGAGTCCACGGCTCCATCGCGCTGCAGCACTGGGTTTGCCGGAATCCAGAACGCGCCGCCGGAACGAGCGGTCGAACCTCCGACGTACTTGGTCTTCTCGACCACTGCCACGTTGAGCCCCAGTTCCTTAGCCGCCAGGGCGGTGGCCAGTCCTGTGCCCGAACCGATGACAAGAAGGTCAACTTCGCTGTGGTTGATTTTTACCGGTGAAAGTACGGATTTTGCTGTCATGAGGAAACTCCCTGAAAGGACGGCTGGACTATAAATACCCCAATTCACCCATACTAGCCAATCGGCTAGTTTTGTCTAGGGGCGAGCCGCGGCCGCAGCTGCGACTCAGCGTAAATGGGCAGATGAAGCCCCTGTTTTTGAAAGCCTTCCAGTTGGCTCCACAACTGTCCTGCGCGTCGGGCAGCCGCCGGCTGGCAGGACTGTTTCTTAGCCCAGCAGCGCGGCTCGGGCTAAGATTGAGCTCTGGAAGGATGCAAAGAATGAGCGTAAGGCAGCAGCCCAAAAAACAGCGTTTGGCACCTGGCCGTTCGGGGGTGCTCGACGCGGCGCTGAAGCTATTTGCCCGCGATGGCATCGATGGCGTGTCGCTGCAGCAGATCGCCAATTCCCTAGGGGTGACCAAGGCCGCGGTTTACCACCATTTTCAGGCCAAGGCCGATATTGTGCTCGAAGCGCTCAAGCCCGGACTGGCAATCCTGGACAAGGCGGTTCAGCAGGCAGAAAAACTGCCAGCGGGCCCGGGGCAAGCCGAACTGATCATCGCAGGGCTTGCCGAATGCATTGCCACGAACTCGCGCTCCTACCAAGTCATCATGGCTGATTCGGCGGCTTCTCGAATCCTTGAAGCCGACCCGCAGCTGGTGTCGATGTTCAGCCGCATACGTGAAATGCTTGCCGGCGGGCGCACCGATGCCCAGGCGGGCCTGGCGGTCAGCTGTTTTCTCGGTGCCTGCCTGGGACCGAGCCTGGATCCAGGCTTCGAGGCCTTCACCGCGCAGCAGCTGCACGATGCAGTGATCAGCGCCGGCGAAGCGATCCTTTTGAGCCGCCTGCCATGATGCTGCTCATCGATCTGGACAACACCCCTAGTTGATCGCAGCGTCTAGCTAGTTCAGGCAGTCTCTGCCTTCACGCTGTCTTCCGGGGAACTGAAGAACACCTTGTCGATCACGGTGCCCACGCCGATGCCCAGCAGCAGCGGCAGCGCCAGACCGGATTCCAGGACCAGCACCAGCACGAACAGCGCGGCCAGCGGCCTGCGCCAGCCGACGGCCAGCGTTGCGGCCATGGCCGCCGCCATCGCTGAAGCGGGGTCGAGGCCGGGCAGCATCAGCGCCGTTGCGGCGCCGGCCGCAGCGCCGACGAAGACCAGAGGGAAGATCTCCCCGCCGCGCCACCCGGCCGCCAGACACAGCACCACCGCAAGGATCTTCGACCCGGCAACGATCCACAGGGTTCCGGCTTCGCCGCCGGCGAGGGCGTCGGTGATGCCAGCCATTTCGTGGTGTCCGGAGAACATCACCAGGGGAACTGCCGCCGCCAGCCCGGCAAAGAGCAGGGTGCCTGCCGCCATGGGCGCCCAGGGCCGGGACATCTTGGCAGCGAGGGCTTCGGCGCCGTGGTGGAGCCAGCGGAAGGCGGCTCCCATGCCGACGCCCACAAGCACCGGGACGATCAGCAGCCAGCTGCTGCCGCTTCCCGGTTCAGGCAGCTCGATGGCGGCCAGGCCGGTGGAGCCGAAGACCGAGCGGGACAGTCCGGTGAATGCAAGGAATCCTGAAATGCCGGCGACGAAGGACATCAGCCGGCTCGGCGCAAGGCTTTCGCCGTCGCCGGTGATGGCGGCCGCGGCGGGAGGCGAACCGTAGAGCCCGCCAATGACGCCTGCCGCGCCGGCCTGCGAGATCGCCCGCGCCTGCGCCTCATCGCGGGCGATGAACCCGGAGACGATGACAGCGCACTGGGCCACCACCGCCAGCAGGCCTGCCTCCGGGCCGATCGCTCCGCCAAAGGCGACGGAGACGATGGCGACCAGCGCGGTGACCAAGATCTTGCGCCGCGAGCGGCTGCGCGGGTGCTCGGCATCCCGCAGCAGCTGGTCCACGGACTCGGAGGCTTCGATGCGTGCGAGCAGGAGCAGCAGGACGCCGCCCAGCACGATGGTCAGGAAGATGCGCAGCGGCCCGGCTAAGGAGCCGTCGGCGGCCGGCGCCCACACCAGATGCTGCAGCGCCAGCATCCCCTGATAGGTCAGCAGCGCGATGGTTCCCGCCGCGGCGCCCGTGATGACGGCAGTCGCCGGAGGTTTGAGCGCAATGGCCAAGGCTTTGCTGAGGGTGCTCATTTTTCACTTCCCGTGGTTTTGCTGCGCAGTTCGGAGGCATGGCGGGAGATCTCGCCGCCGATCAGGCCCAGGAAGACCACGTCGAACACCAGCGCCAGCGAGACCATGACCTTCCCCAGCTGGCCGGTGGGGTGGATATCCCCGTAACCGGTTGTGGTCATGGTGGTCAGCGTGAAGTAGAGGGCGTCGATGCGGGTGTCAATGCCCTCGAACTGTCCTGGCATGTGCACCGAAATGGTGTAGAAGCCAAAGGCGAAGGCGATGACCACGGTCATCAGCAGATTCAACAGCCGGAACAAGCCCGCGCCGCGCCTGATCAGCCGGAACAGCGCTGTGAGCAGCACCAGTGCGGTGCCCACGATCAGCAGGACCAGCCACCAGGGGCTTGGGTCCAACCTGCTGAGCGGGACGGTGAGGAAGAGGACTACCAGAGACAGTGCCACGATCAGCGAGCGCAGGACATCGCGCTTCCGGTCCTTGTGCCTGCCCCGCGGGTACATCCGTTCCATGCTCATGCTGGAATTCTCCCATGAACTGGAAGATCACAGCCCCCGCACAGGTCCTCTCGGCCATCCTGGATTGCTAGCCGCGGCGCAGGATCTTGCGCGAGAGCGCATTGCCGCCGTACTGGGCCAGCTGCACCAGAATGATCAGGAACACGATGATCACCAGCATGACGGTGGAGTCGAAGCGCTGGTAGCCGTAGACCATGGCCAGATCGCCCAGCCCTCCGCCGCCCACTAGGCCCGCCACCGCGGTGGCGTCGATCAGCGCGACCATCATGTAGGTCAGCCCCAGGATCAATGCGCCCAGCCCCTCAGGCACCACAATGGTGAACAGGATCCGCAGCGGGCGGGCGCCCATGGCCCTACCCGCCTCGATGGCCCCGGGATCCACTGCCACCAGGTTGTTCTCCACGATGCGCGCGATGCTCAGCGACGCAACGATGGTCAGCGCAAAGATCGCGGCGTTCGTGCCGATGGTGGTTCCGATGACAGCTCTGGTCAGCGGGCCGATGGCGACGATGAAGATGATGAAGGGGATCGGCCGGATCACGTTGATGACGCCGTTGAGCAGGGCGAAAACGAACTTGTTGGCCAGGATGTGCCCGGGTCGGGTGCTGTAGAGCACCAGCCCCAGCAGCACTCCGAAGATCGATGCCAGCACCATGGCGATGGTGACCATCTGCAGGGTCTGCAGCAGGGCGGTCCAGATCTTCGGCCAGAGCAGCTCCCAGTTGGTGGTTCCCATGTCAGCCTGCCTTTCGAATCTCGGCGACCTGTGCCAGGTCGTCCAGTGCCAGTTCAATATCGGGGCCGCTGCCCAGCAGCTCCACCGTCAGCGAGCCGAAGACCCGCGACTGCAGCTCGTTGACCCCGCCGTAGACGATGTTGAAGTCCACATTGCGTTTCCGGGCAATGCGCGAGAGGAACGGATCGGAGGATCCTTCGTCCTTGACCTCGATCTGCACCAGCTGGCCGCGGTGGGTTTTGCGAATATGCTCGATGGCCTCAGTTCCCGGGCGGTGGTCGAGCACCGAGGAGACGAAGCGGCTGGTCACCGGCGCCTGCGGGTCTGAAAACACCTCGTAGACCCCGCCGTGCTCCACCACGGTGCCGCCCTCCATGACAGCCACCTTGTTGCAGATCTTGCGGATGACATCCATTTCGTGGGTGATCAGCAGGATCGTGATTCCGTACTCGCGGTTCACCTTCTTGAGCAGGTCCAGCACTTCGCCGGTGGTCTGCGGGTCCAGCGCGCTGGTGGCCTCGTCGCAGATGAGCACCGCCGGGCGGTTGGCCAGCGCGCGGGCGATGCCCACCCGCTGCTTCTGCCCGCCGGACAGCTGCTCCGGGTAGGCCTTGGCCTTGTCGCCCAGGCCCACGAAGTCCAACAGTTCGTAGACGCGCTTCTTGGTCTCGGCCTTGGAGACGCCGGCAAGGCGCAGCGGGTAGGCGATGTTCTGGAAGATGTTCCGCGAGAGCAGCAGGTTGAACTGCTGGAAGATCATGCCGATGTTCTGGCGTGCGGCGCTCAGCTGCTTCCCGTTCAACGCCCCGATGTCGGCTCCGTCCACCAGCACCTTGCCGGTGCTGGGGATTTCCAGCCCATTGATGGTGCGCAGCAGTGTGGATTTTCCAGCGCCGGAGTAGCCGACCACGCCGAAGATGTCTCCGCGGGCCACGGACAGGTTCACGTCCTTTAGCGCCTGCACGCGTTCGCCGCGCGAGTCGAAGATCTTTGAGACGTTCTCGAAGCGGATCATCTCATCACGTCCAGCTGCATCATTCAGAGGCTGGACCGGCTGGTCGAGGACATTACTTTTCGAGGCCACGGGCCACCTCTTCCAATTCTTCAAGCGTGGTGCGCAGCTTTTCTACGGGGACGTCTACCACCACGGTATTGCCCTTGGAGTCTGCTTCGACAGCGTCCTTGACGCGCTGGTCCTGCCAGGTCTGGGCGAACTGCTTGTAGAGCTGCGAATCTGCGTCTTCACCGCGCACGGCAACGATATTCACGTAGGGCCACGCAGATTCCGCATTGGCGTCGTCCAAGGCCAATGCCTGGTCGCGGGGGATGCTCAGCGCCTGGTCGATGGTGGTGGAACCCACCACAATCGCGTCGACATCCTTGAAGACCGTCACCAGCTGCTGGGCGACAATCGGCTTGAAGACGATGTTTTTGGGGTTCTCGATGATGTCATCGACGGTGGGGTAGATGCCCACGTTCTCGGCCAGCTTGAGCAGGCCGGCTTGCTCAAGCATGAACAGGGTGCGCGCCATATGCGAGGCGTTGTTTGACACTGCCACCGTGGCATTCTGGGGCAGCGATTCCACTGAATCGTACTTATCGGAGTAGAGGCCCATGGTGGTGATGACGGTGGATCCCACGGGCGTGATGTCCTGCTGCTCAGCGGTGTTGAAGACCGAAAGGAATGCCAGATGCTGGAATGCGTTGACATCCGATTCGCCGTTGGCCAGTGCCTGGTTGGGCAGGGTCCAGTCGGAGAACGACTGCCATTCGACCTTGATTCCCTTTTCCTTGGCTACCTGCGCGATGGTGTCTTCCACGGGTCCCAGTTCGCTGGTGCCCACTGTAATCGACTGGAGCTCGCCGTCGGCGGCTTGGGAACTTGAGGCGCATCCGGTGAACAGCAGCGATCCGGCTGCCAGAAGCGCGAGGGAAGAAAATACAGTGCTTTTCATTGTCCCTACTTCTCCAAGCCGCGAGCGAGGTCTTCAAGTTCGGTCAAGGTTTCGCGCAGCTGTTCTACCGGGATGTCCACCACGATGGAGTTGTCCTTGGACTCTTCTTTGATGGCTTCAAGCACGCGTGGATCCTTCCACGACTTCGCCAGTTCGCGGTAGACCTCCGAATCGGCGTCTTCACCGCGCACAGCCACCACGTTGACGTAGGGGAGGGAAGACTTGGCGTTCGGGTCGTCGATGGCCAGTGCCTTGTCCTTCGTAATGGACAGCGCCTGATCGATGGTGGCGGTGCCCACGACAATCGCGTCGACATCCTTGTAGACGTTGACCAGCTGCTGGGCGACGATCGGGGAGAACTTCAGGTTCTTGGAGTTCTGCGTGATGTCGTCCACGGTGGGGTAGATGCCCACATCCTTGGCCAGGGTGATCAGCCCGGCCTGCTGCAGCAAGAAGAGCGTGCGGGCGGAATTCGATGGATCATTGGGAATCGCAATGGTTGCGCCGTCCGGGATCGCATCCACCGAATCGTACTTGTCGGAGAAGATGCCCCAGGTGGTGATCTGGGTGGAGCCTACTGGGGTGAGGTCCTGGTTCTCGGCGACGTTATAAGCCGATAAGAACGCAAGATGCTGGAAGGCGTTCACATCCGATTCTCCATGCGCCAAGGCCTGGTTGGGCAGGGTCCAGTCGGAGAACGACTGCCATTCAACGTTGATGCCGTGTTCCTTGGCTACCTCGGAGATGACGTCGTTGACCGGCGAGAGTTCGCCGGTGCCAACTGTCACATTGTGGATGTCGCCTTCGGCTGCCTGAGACGTTGGGGCGCAGCCGGTAAACAGCAGTGCGCCGGCGGCCAACAGGGCCAGCGGGGTGCCGCGGCGGATCAGTGGCGAAGCGGAGGAGAATTTCATGATGGTTCCTTGTGGGAGAGGCGACGATGTTCCGTTGATGTCGGTGATTCCACGTTAGGAAGACGGGCTGAAGCCGCGCGAGCGTGCTGACTTGGTCGTACACGAGGGTTCTTCTCCCGTCTTAAAAGGACGCTTTTCGTCATGCACCAAGAGACACAAAAAGTCTTAATCGGGGGTCATGAAGATTCATGAAGCTTGCCCACGTCTGTTCCACCACAAATTTTCGAGTTTTGGCCTTCTGGTCTTATAGGCAGTGCTAGCTCGGAAGGTTGCGGGTGTTACGACTTATTCGTTGCGGGTGGAAATTTTCCGCGTAACAGCCTTGCAATGCGCCCGATTGTGTGATGCCAGTCTCAATGACGCGGATCGGCTGCCCTGTGACGCAAGGCTGTTAGGGGAAGGGCGTCCGCGGATATGATCTCCCCTAATGAGAAGTGGTCGACCTGAGTTTTAAGGAAACATATGGGTGGCAGACGCACTATTCCCCAGCTGAAGGGCGCCATGGCAGCTCTTTTTGCCGCAGTGGCTATCGGACTGGTTTCGTGCGCCGGCGCCTCAGAACCAGCGAGTACTCCAACTCCCGCGGCGGCAGCTGTCAATACTCCGACGCAGGCGGTTGAAAAAGCTGTGCCGCCGATGAAATCGGAAGACTTTTGGGAGATCATTGAGCGGTCCCGAAGTGCTTCCAAGGGCGATGTCGAGCAGCAGGCCATGGCATTGGAAGAAATTCTCTCCAAGCTAAGCTTCGAACAGATAGCAGCGTTCCACGACGAGTTCGCCAGGAAGAACCAGCAACTCTACACCTGTGACTTATGGGGAGCCGCCTATGTGCTCCATGGCGGATGTTCGGATGACTGCTTTGAGTACCTCCGCAGCTGGGCTGTCGCACAGGGACAAGATTATTTCGAAGCAGTCGCTGATGATCCTCTGGTTCTGGGCGATTCCCTTCTAGCCAGCGTGGGAGACAGCGACAGCGGGGAATGGATGCAGTATGCCGCGGCAGATGCGTATGCCTCGGCCAGCGATGGCAGGAGCTTGGACAACGACTATCCGCACATCCTCTCGACCATAGCGATGGACGAACCTCAAGGGGAGCCGTGGGATGAAGAGGACCTCGACCAGCGTTTTCCTGATTTAGAGCCCTTGAACTGACCGCCGCCAGATCTTTGGGAAGCAGGGCGGCAAGGGCATTGCGGCGGCGCACGGCCGACGCGGAGTCGACCCGCCATCAATGCGATTCAGCCGCCGAGGCTTCTTGGTTCACCTATCAGTTTCTTCACTGAAACTCAGCAATGCTCGGCGGACTGGAACATGGGTATCTCAAGCAATGCCAGGGAAATAAGCTGAACCTAGCTGGATCAGCTGCCACGCTTGCTGAGAACATGAGCCTAGCTGAAACTCAGCCCAGCGAGATCGCGAGAGTACAACAATGAGCATGGAAAGCGCCGCATGGCATTCCCTTTGGAGGCTATCGGGCGACAAGGGGCGCGCCTACGCCGAGACAACACCCAAAAGGGTGCTCAAGTTTGCCGCAGGCTATAAATCCCGCTTGATCGTCTTCGTCATCTTCTCCATCATCTCCGCGATCCTCGCGGTCATCACCCCGGTGCTTGCCGGACGCATCGTCGATGAGATCGTGGCCCGCAGCGGCATCCAGGTGATCATCAACCTTGCGCTGATGATTGCGGTAGTTGCCGTTCTTGATGCAGTGGTTTCGGTGGTGGTCCGCTGGTTCTCCTCCAAGCTGGGAGAAGGGATCATCTACGACCTGCGCACGGCGGTGTTCAACCACGTGCAGAAAATGCCGATCGCATTCTTCGCCCGAACGCGCACCGGCGCCTTGGTCAGCCGCCTGAACAACGACGTCATCGGGGCCCAGTCGGCCTTCGCCGGCACGCTGTCCGGGCTGGTATCGAATACTGTCGCATTGATTCTCACCGCCGCAGTCATGTTCACTACTTCGTGGCAGGTCACCGCACTGGCATTGGTGCTGCTGCCCATTTTCCTGCTGCCGGCCCGGCACTTCGGCAAGTCGGTGGCGCTGCTGCGCAAGGAATCAGCGGACCTGAATGCGGCCATGGGCACGCAGATGACCGAACGCTTCTCCGCCCCCGGAGCGACGCTGATCAAGCTCTTCGGACGCCCCAAGGACGAGGCGGACCAGTTTGCACTGCGCGCCGGCCGCGTCCGCGACATCGGCGTGAAAATGACCATGCGCCAGTTCTACTTTGTCGCGGCCCTGACGCTTGTTGCAGCGCTGGCTTTGGCCTTGGTCTACGGACTGGGCGGCGTCTACGCGGTGCGCGGCGACCTCGCTGCCGGCGATGTGGTGGTTCTTGGCATGCTGCTGACGCGCCTGTATGTTCCGCTGACGGCGCTGGCCAACGCAAGGGTTGAGATTACTAGCGCACTGGTCAGCTTCGACCGCGTTTTTGAGGTCTTGGATCTGGAACCGCTGATTGCCGATGCCCCGGATGCCCACCGGCTGCAGCCGGGCCCGGTTTCGGTGAAATTCGTCGATGTGAATTTCTCCTACCCCAGCGCAGACAAAGTCTCCCTCGCCTCTTTGGAAGAGGTGGCAGTACTGGACACCCGCGGTGGACAAGAGGTGCTGCACGATATCAATTTCGAGGTCCCTGCAGGGAAGACAGTGGCCCTGGTCGGCTCCTCGGGTGCCGGAAAATCCACTATCGCATCGCTGCTGGCCCGCCTCTACGATGTGGATTCGGGCAGCGTGCAGCTGGCCGGGGAAGACATTCGCCATATCAAGATGGATTCGCTGCGCGAAGTCGTCTCCATGGTGACCCAGGATGGACACCTGTTCCACGAATCGATCCGCTCGAACCTTCTTTTGGCCCGCCCCGGAGCCAGCGACGAGCAGCTGTGGGAGGCCTTGGAACGCGCCCGCCTGCGCCCGGTGATCGAGGAGCTGCCCGATCAGCTGGACACGGTAGTAGGCGAGCGCGGCTACCGGCTTTCGGGTGGCGAACGCCAGCGGATGACCATCGCGCGGCTGCTGCTGGCGGCTCCACAGGTAGTGATTCTCGACGAGGCGACCGCTGCCTTGGACTCGGCCAATGAGGCGGCGGTACAAGCGGCGCTGACCGAGGCATTGGAGAATCGGACGGCGCTAATCATCGCCCACCGGCTTTCAACGATCCGTTCGGCAGACGAGATCCTTGTTGTTGAAGGCGGAAAGATCATCGAGCGCGGCACCCACAGTGAACTGCTCAGCCTCGGTGGCCGCTACACAACCCTGTATGAAACCCAGTTTGCCCAGTAGCCAGGCGGCAGCCTGCTAGGAGATGATGGGCCATGGCTAAACTCCAGAAGCGGTCGAAGGTCATCTCCCGGTTGAATTGCTCGCAAGACGAGCTGGTGCCGGTGAAGATCTATCGAAGCGTGGCACCAGATGAGCACGATGAAGCAATCGTGCTGCAAATTTCTCAAGGTTGGGTGCTGCTGGCGGTTCTTCGAGACGGCGGGTACTTCAACGGCTACACACTGGTCCGCTTGGGCAATATCTCGAGGGTCGTCTTCTCGCGGACCTTCCTGCCGTTCCTTCGCACGCAGGATTTTTGGCCTCCCGCAAACCCGTGGAAATCCCTGGACCTTGCTGCAGAACAGGCATTCTTGTCGCGTCTTGCTGAACTGAACTCGGTGCTGTCGATCCATGAAGAAGTGCGCGAGCCTGACAAACTCTGGATCGGGACGGTGGACCGTTGGAAGAAGAATTCTTTCTGGTTCCACTGCATCGACCCGGACGGAACATGGAGCGAGACCCTGATCAAGGTGAGGTATGAACATCTGACCCGCGTTGATGTCCATGATGATTATGCACTGGTGGTGAAAGCTGTAGCAGGCCCTCGTCCCGCTGAATGATCGTACGCGTTTTTTAAGGCGGACCGGGGTTTTCTGCGTCGAAGGCAAACACCTGGTGAATGGGGCGTCACGGTTCGATCACAATAATCAAATGGGTGTTGTAAATGTCGATGGAAGTAAGCAGGATGGCAGTGGATCATCCTTCGGATTTCATTCAGGAAATGAGGCACCCATGGTTGCGTCGGTTCGAATAGTTTCACGTTCTTCGCTTGTCGTCGGCCTCTGCACACTGAGCTTGGCCCTGGCCTCCTGCTCAACAGCAGCGCCTGATGCGGCTCCCACTGGTGCTGCCAGCTCCTCCGCTGCCCAGAGCAATGATGCTTCGCCACGCAGCACGACACAACCAGTTGGCGACGTTGATTCTCAAAAGACGACTGCCATCAAGGGGTTGTCCTGGGGTGATGGCAGCAAGATTGAAGCTGTCGAACTGGCAGTTGATTCAGCCGTCAAACCTGCTGACTCCGAAATTTCGGGGCGTGCGGCGCACACTCTGCCCAAGGGAGAAGACTTCATCGGCGTGCTGTCTGATGGGCGGCCGGTGGTTGTCCGGGACCAGCTACCGTTTACCGTGGATGCAGAAGGCACGTACACCCTGTACTGGCCGAACGAAGAAATCGTTGGGGATTCCGATACGACGAGATTCAGCGTTCAGGGCGACCTGGTTCTTGCGGTGACCAGCAAGTCCAAGCACGACAAAAACCTCAGCGATGTGGCAGTCTATGCACCCGGCGCTGACAGCCTGAAGAAAATCAGCAATGTCGAGAACGCCGCCGATTTCGTGGTGGCCAAAGACCGCATTTATTGGGCAACGAATGAATGGTCCGGCGCTCAGGTGCTCTCGGCCTCATTTGCCGATGGAAAACCGCGGGTAGAAGCCAAGAACGCTGCCGCGGTGTACAACACTCCCCAGGGGATTGCCATTCTTAAGCTCAGCAAGGAGAAGACAGAGTCTGGGCAGAGCAAGGTTGCGGGTATTGAACTGCTCAACGGCAAGAAGCTGCTGCAGGCTGGCCAAGACTTTGAACTTGGCGGCTTCAGCGGAGATGGACTGCACAACTGGCCGGCCATGCAGAATGGAACCAGCGTCAGCTTTGACATCGATTCCGGCAAGGCAGACTACAAGACCGTGGTGCTGAACCTGGATACTCAAAAGGCCTGGCAGCTCGATCTGCCCGCAGATCGGGCCGCGTTCGCCACCAGCACTTCGGGAAACCGGACCTTCAGCTCGTGGTCGATGGAGAATCCCGAGGAACTCGGACAGTTGGGCAATGAAGCAGTAGTGCTCGATTCGGTTACCGGGAAGCTCTTCGCCTTTACTCCGAAGAATAACTTTGAAGAAATCTATGCCAACGACAAAGCCGTTGCATGGAGCACTGTTACCAAGGATGGATCGGTCAGTTTCGCGAGCGAGATCCTGAAGTAGCTTCAACGTGAAGCGCGACGCTGAAAAGGCAGCCGAACCATGTGGCTCGGCTGCCTTTTCAGGTCTTGATGGCTAGCTGCCGCGATAGGTGGAGTAAGCGAAAGGACTCAGCAACAGCGGCACATGGTAGTGCTGGTCTGGGCTGCTGATGTAGAAGTCAATGGGGATGGAGGGGAAGAACGTATCCTGCTTCAGTTGCTTGAAATACGCTTCTGTCTCGAACGTAATGCGGTAGGCGCCATTCTCTAAGGTTTTCGGGCCAAGACTTTCGATCCGTCCGTCTTCATCGGTCGTACCGTTGGCGACTTGCTTCCATTTGTTCTTCACTCGATGCTCTAGAACCACGTCAACGCCTTGGGCCGGCTTTCCCGACACCGTATCGAGGATATGCGTACTGAGATGCCCGCGTTCAGATTTGGCTGAAACTGGCTGAACTTGGACATCCTCAGGCAGCGCAGAGGGGCTCGGCGTTGCTGTCGGCGCGGCAGGTGAACAAGCGGACAACGCAAAAGCCATAGGCAGGGCCAAGAGAGCGGCGGAAATTTTTGTACGGCGAAACGCCATGGGTGCTCCTAATTTGGGGCAGAGCCCAAGCCTTGGAGGGGCAAGGGGTCCGGAAATGGGGGAAGAAATCGACAGCTGGCTCGGGATGAAAGCGTGCCAAGTAGTCTTTGCTGCCAAACAATTGAAGGGAGGCTAGGCTCGTGCGCGGCGTGGGGTAACACGGTCTACGGACTGAGCGGCGTGCTGAAGACCAAAATTCAGGTAGGTCTTCAACGTGAAACTACATGCGCCTTGTTGCAGGCGATGGGCGAGGAGGTAGTCCTTCGCATGGGCACAACAGTAAGTCCACTGCCCAGGGCCTTGTCAACCGTTTGAAAAGACCAACCTGCCGCGGTTTATAGAATTCGTGGGTCGAAAGCGCAGACCTAGTTGAATCGTCTCAAGGCCGTCTGCGGCTAGTTCGGCAGGGCCGTAGCGCAGCGGTGTCCGGCTGACGCCTTCTTCTTGGAGAAGCTGGCATAACTAGACTTTGACTAGTCTTTTAGCATCAAGAGACCGGCATCTGGCGGCCGTTCTGGGCCAGCGTGTTGCGGCATGTGTGAAGCTCTTCGTTAGAAAAGCCTCAGGCGCCGCTAGAGAGGCCACCAATCAAGATGAGCAAACAGGTCGATTAAAATGGTTAACCATTTTTTGTGACTTAATATTCATGCGCTTCACATGTCTCTGGCGTGGACGCGTGGTTGCGAGTCGCGGTGTGAAAGTGACGTAAAGATATCGTCTGGTATCGGATAAACCTGCCATTTTGGAGTGCACAATCCTTTAAATGCAACAGAATTTGCAGTCGCTGGATTTGTTAACTCTGCTAGATCAAAAGTTACTAGCGTTCGATCAAGTTTCTCTAAAAATATGGATCCGTGAGGAAACTTCGTGTATAAGGCCTTCGTTAATGTCATCTTTTAGGCGAATATTTCATGCAGTTTCCGTCATTATTGGTCAGATGGTTGACCAAATGCTGTGATGGGTGCCACTATCGAAAAGTCTCATTTTGGAATTTTAATTTTGCAATGCGAAATTTTCCGATGATTCGCACCCCTCTTGCATCCCACTCACCCCCGGAGGACTTTGTGGCAACCCCTGAAGCGTCATTTGACGCAGTACCTCAGGCGCCAGATCGCGTTTATCGCAAGATCTTTATGCGCCTTATTCCATTCCTGATGCTCTTATGGATCGTTGCGTGGATTGACCGAGTGAACATCGGCTTCGTGAAAATGCGCATGCTCGAAGAGCTTGGCTGGAGCGAAGCGATCTATGGCCTAGGTGCCGGAATTTTCTTCTTGGGGTACTTCTTCTTTGAGGTGCCGAGCAACCTTCTGCTGCAGAAGATTGGGGCTAAGAAGACGATTATGCGTATCACCCTTGGCTGGGGCGTCATCAGTATTCTGATGTTCACCGTGACCACGCCGGTGATGTTCTACATCATGCGTTTCTTGCTTGGTGTTTTTGAGGCCGGCTTCTACCCGGGCATCATCTTGTACCTGACCTACTGGTTCCCTGCGAACCGACGAGCAAAAGCCTTCGGCATGTTCATGTCGGCTTCGGCATTTGCCGGTGTGCTGGGCGGTCCTCTCGCAGGCGTCATCATGTCGAACATGCACGGAGTGTTGGGCCTGAACGACTGGCAGTGGGTCTTCATTATCGAAGGTATTCCGTCAATCATTCTCGGCTTCGTGACCTGGGTCTACCTCACGGACCGTCCGCACCAGGCGAAGTGGCTGACCACTTTCGAAAAGAAGATGGTTCAAGAAGAACTGGACGCAGAGAACGCCAAGCTTGAACATCGCGAGCACAGTATGCTTGGAGCCTTGAAGGGCAAAACCATCTGGCTGTTCATCGTGATCTTCTTCTGCATCATTGCAGCCAACTCCACGCTGACCTTCTACGGACCGTCGCTGGTATCCGAGGTTGGCTTCAAGGATCCAATGGTTCTTGGCTGGATCATGGCGGCGGTCAACCTCGGCGGCGCTGTGGCAATGATTGCCAACGGATTCATTTCCGACCGTACCGGTGAATCCCGCTGGAATACGTCTATCGGCGCACTGGTTGGAGCAGGATCGCTGGTAGCAGCTGGTCTGCTGATCAATGTCAGCCCACTGGGCGCAATCCTTGCTCTGGGATTGGCCATCATCGGTACGATGGGTGCCATTCCGGTGTTCTGGCAGATGCCGAACCACTTCTTGACCGGTGCCGCTGCTGCAGGTGGTGTCGCGCTGATCAACTCGATTGCCAACCTGGCAGGTTTCGGTGCGCCGTACATGCTCGGAGCGCTGAAGGATTCTACCGGCAGCCTGACCCCGGGCCTGATCATCATTGGAATAGTTGAAGCGTTGGCGGCTGTGCTGATTCTGAGCTTTGTTCCAAAGTTCCGCGAAGCCCGCAAGGGTGCAAAGGGAAATGAAGCGGCAATTCAGCAGGACGTTGAGGTAGAAGCCTAATTATGAGCAACCTTGATTTGCAAGAGATCAATGCGATGACGCAAGAGCAGTTCGTCAACGACCTTGGCCCAGTTTTCGAGAATTCTCCATGGGTGGCCGAAGGCGCCTGGCAAAGGGGGCCTTTCGAGAGCGTTGCAGATTTGCACAGGGCAATGTTCGACGTTGTCAGTTCTTCGCCGCGAGCCCAGTTGTTGGACTTCCTTAACGCCCATCCTGAGCTGGCTGGAAAAGAAGCTCAAGCGGGGGAGATGACCAACGAGTCTGTGGGCGAGCAGTCAAGTGCTGGGCTTGATGCGTTGACTGCGCAAGAGCTCGCTCGCATGCAGCAGCTGAACCGTGAATATACCGCGCATCACGGTTTCCCATTTGTGATTGCGGTGCGCGGGCACACCAAGGAGTCAATCTTCTCGGAGTTCGAGCGCCGCAAGGGGCAAAGCACCGCTGCTGAGTTCAAAGATGCCTTGGCGCAGATCGCTATCATCTCGCGAGGGCGTTTAGACAGGCTCGTATCGGAATAAGGAAAAGGTGCACCACGAGGCCGCAGCAACGCTGCGGCCTCGTGGTGCATCAACTTGACCGCCGAATTTTCGGTATACCTAATCGCCCGAACTGTTCGATGTTGATTTTTATGCGTTGAGCATTCTTGTGGTGAATTTCGGGGTGAAATTCCTTGGGCATCCCCGATTTTACAGGGATGGATTCACGCTGTGCTAGGTGCTATCGGGCAAAAGGAAATAGCCCCATACCCGGCAGAAATGATCTCCTGCTGGGGGCATGGGGCTAGAGGCCGTAGCGTCTATGCGCTGAAGAAGTTCCAGCGGTCTTCGTGCTCGGCAATGAAATCGCCAACCATGGCAATGCACTCTTCGTTGCCCAAGACCTCTACCTCGACGCCTTCGTTGCGCAGAACGTCCAGTCCGCCGGCGAAATGCACATCTTCGCCCACGATGACTTTGCTGATTCCTGACACCAGTGCGGTGCCGCAGCACATGATGCAAGGTGCCTCGGTGGCTACCAAGACTGCGCCTGCTTCCTTTGCATAAGGCTTCTTCACATGATCGGTGAGGGCCTTGACCTCGGCATGTGCGAAGTAGTCGCTGTCTGGGATCTGGCGATTGCGGCCAAGGGATACGATTTCTCCATCCACCACGAGGGCGGCGCCGAAAGGCATTCCGCCTTCGTCTACAGCTAGCCTCGCTTGGGCGATTGCCTGCGTCAATGCTTCAGCGTAAATGTTGTTGCTCATGTTTTCTCCTGGGAAGATCCGTCGCTTGGCCAGCTAATGAGCGTGCGGCAGGGAGGGCGCTGCAGCACCCTCTGAATATATGTAAATGCCGGTCAAGCGGATTGAATTGTTCATTCGCCGCGGGGCGCGAACTTCTGAGGCCAAGTCAAATTAGAAACGCAACAAATCTACGTGCGGAGACTAGCGGCCAAGCATAATATTTGTATACCAAACGCTCATATAACAATCTATCCTCGGCGGGAATCTTTTGCAAAGGGGTTACGGGGAAATGTTAAAAATGAGTTTTTGGCTCAAAGCACGAAAGGCTTGCTTCCCGGGCAGCCATGGACAACCTGACGGCGAAACAGCGGGTTCGCCACCGAACCCGCTGTTGACCATGATGCATGGAGGAACGCCGGCTACTCGTCCTTGAAGCCTAGATCGGTCTCATCCTCTCCCAGGGCCATGGGGAAGTAGGAGCCGCTCATCGGGGAGTGGGCAATGTAGCCGAAGCTGGATGCTTCGCCGTCATCGTCGAAATCTTCCTCGTCTGGATTGGACGTGCCTCCCAGCAGGTTGCGCGTCAGCAGGGCCTGGTCGCTCATGAGCTCGCGGGCGGCGGTCAAGAGATCTTCGTCTTTTGGCGATTGGGCCTTAATGGCTGCGATGAGCACCGTACGCCGGATCAGTTCTTTGACGAAGGAAGCCGTCGTCCCCTCGATGAGCTGCGCTACCTCAGCCAGGGTTTCTTCGCTGGCGTGCACATGCCCGCCATATAGTTTCAGCAAGGCCAGCCGTCCTTCAAGCTCGGGACGCGGAATCTCAACGGCAAGATCGATGCGCCCGGGGCGCTGCACCAGGGCCCGCTCCAGGGACTCGACGCGGTTGGTGGTCAGCACGAAGGCAACATCGGCATCAGCATCCAGTCCATCCAATGAATCGAGGACTTCGAAGAGCAGCGGCTGGGGGCCATGGCCGAAATGGCGGTCTTCAGCAATCAAATCGCAGTCTTCCAGGACGACTACGGCGGGCTGCAATGCACGGGCCATGGCGGTCGCCTCGCTGACCAGGGGCAGGGTATTTCCGTTGAGCAGGATCACCGTCTGGCCTTCGGCCTCTGAAGTCAGGTACCGCACGGTGTGGGTTTTTCCCGTCCCCGGAGGGCCGTAGAGCAGCACGCCGCGCTTCAGGTGGACGCCGTGGGAACGAAGAAAATCGCGGTTAAGCCCAATGCCCAGCACCTGCTCAGAGATCCGCTCCCGAACTCCCTCGGGAAGGATCAGCTCGTCTTTGCCAAGCTTCGGGCGCTCATGGAAAGCCACCCCAGCGTTGCTGTTTCCATAGTCCGAAGGCTTGAAGGAAATGACGTGCCCGCGGAAGACGCTCGTTTCACGCAGCTGCTCGCGGAACCCTGCGACGAATGCATCGCCGGCTTGCGGATCGGCTGCAATGATTTCCAAGGTGCACGTCTCGCGTCCAAAACGCGGATCTGCCCGGCGAAGGGCGACGGCAAGAGGCTTGCCAAGGTGCTTGAACAGGTGGATGCCGTAGGCGAGAAATCGGCGCTGCTGTCCTGGCCCAACAGCTAGGGAGGTGAAGATTGGCTCGGCGATGGACACATGCATCGATCCTGGATCGAGCATGTCTGCCAGATCCATGTGATTGCGTTCCTGGCCAGCAATGCCGATGATCGTCGCCTCGGGGTCGTGGCTGGCGAATTCTTCGAGCACGATATTGGCATCTGCCAGCCGATGGTTACCGAAGGTTTCGGTGAGCACCGAAACCGTATGCGGGGCAAAGCCCAAATATTGCTCGAGCACCGGCGCCAGCGGCTCTCCAGAAGGGGCTGGCTGCTGTTCCTGGGCAAGGCGCGCTAGCGTGGCGAAGGAATTCATAAATGCTGTGAGCGATTCATCCATGGGCTGAGATTATCAGTTTTGCCGATTAAATAATTCCCTCCCACAATAAAGATTCCAACTCTTTATTCAAGGTGGTGCCGTTGGATCAGCTTGCGCTGGACCAGTCTTCCGACCAGCACCATGAGGCCTGCAACAATGAGTGAAAGGAAAGCCAGGCCAGCGCGCTGGACACTCAGGTAGCCGATGCTTTCATCACTGGTGATCGAGCTAAGCAGGATCACTGTGAGCGTCACTGAACTGACGCCGATGGCCGGCTGCCCGGCCAAGGAGCCGGCCACCGTTGCCACAGCGCCGCAGGCAAGAACCGCCAGCGTCAGAACGGGGCTCGAAATCACGCCGACGAGCGCCGCAAGAACCGCGCCACCGGTGACCGCAGCCAGATAGCCCAGCACTGCCTTGTTGTTCTTCCGCAGCAGCAGGTCGGGCGTGAACATGATGCAGAAGGCCAACAGCGCCCAGTTGGCCCGATGGATTTCGAAGTAGCGACTCAGCAGCACCAAGGCGAGGCAGCCAATGCCCAGCAAGGCGCTGTGCGCCAAGGCCAGCCGTGGGGCAATCGGCTTCGGCTTTCCTGCCAAGCCCATCAGCTGAGCCAGGACCAGAAGGTAGGCAGAGCCTGCCAGCGTTGCGAGGCCCACGGTCAGCCATTGGGAGTGGTCTGAATTCTGGGCGCTGAGCATCAGCATGGCGGGCAGGATGGCCACTGCCTGCACGCTGTGTCTGGCAAACCAGCCCTGGACGAGGCACACCACCACCACTGCCAGCAGCAGCCACCAGCTCTCCGGGCCCAGATAGCTGCCGGCGGCGGCAACTGCGGCGCCGGCTCCGGCGGCAAACCAGCGCTCGCGCGGGGCCAATGCACGCACTACCGAGGTCATCAGGGCCAGGCCGATGCCCACGCCCAGCACCGCCTGCTGGGAGAACAGAACAGCGGCCAGGAGCACGGGAACCAGCATCAAGCCCACGAGCACCAGTGACCGCTTGAGCAGCCGGGGGAGATTAGGCCGTGCAGGTATTTCGTTCACGGTGCCAGACTAGTCGACGTCGGGCCGGGCTAGGCCCGGCTTCTTCATGGAGCGCTTCCACAGCGCACCGGCAACAATTCCTAAAAGCAGCGGGCCGGCAACGTTGAAAATGCGCCAGATGATCAATGCCGCGAACACCGGTTCTTGAACCCCGCTGCCCGCCGCTTCGACGCAGGCCACAGCGATGAGCACATCCACTACGCCCATCCCCGACATGGGGAACGCGGTGAGCGGAAAGGCAAAGAGGAAAGCCACGGCAATATCCGCCAGGGACAGGGTTTGAGCATCGATCCCGACGAAGCGCAGCGCCAGCAGGAGCAGCAATCCATCGCAGGCAACCATCCCCAGGGACACGAGGATCGAGCGGGGGAAGGCGAAGCGGAACCTTGATTCGAGTTCCTGCTGGAACATCGTGCATTTTTCGGCCCACTCGCTCGGGCTGATGCTCTTCTTGAACCGGCAGGCCACTTTTCCGCAGCCTTCACCCAGCCTGCGGGCTGCCACTTCGGACCGGGTCATGATCAGCACCGCCGCGACCAGGAACGCCGCGATGCCCAGGCTGATGGCATCCAGCCAGCGCAGGCCCACGGTACGTCCGGTGGCAAAGACCAGCACGAACCCGAGCAGCGGAGCCGCGAAGCGCACGATGAAAAAAGTCATCGCATTCATCGTCGTCCCGGCAATCGCCACCGGCGTCTTGACGCCCCAGGAGGAGAACATCGCCACGCGCAGCGCCATGTCGCTGGGCGGCGGGGCGAAGGCGGTGAGCGTGGACGCCGACATGTCATTGAGCGTCGCCCGGTACAGGGACACCCCTTCGATGTAGTAGGACAGGGGCGCGGCGTTGGCCACTTGGCGCACCACCAGCACGGCGAGCAGCACCACCGGCTGCCACCACAGCAGGTGTGCCAGGGCTGACCCCACGGCATCCCAGTCGATGGACCGCATGAGCCGTGCAATGGAGATCGCCGCGAAGGCCGACAGCGCAAAAAGCAGGACGCTGCGGATCCACGGTCTGCTCCCTGAGCTCATGCGTCCGGCCACCTGGGCCGCTACTTCTTCTTGCTCTGGAACCACGGCGTCATGGAGCCGATGACGAACCCGACGACCAGCAGTCCGAAGAACCAGAGCCACCCGGGCATCGTGATCTTAATGCCGATCAGGTTCAAGGTGGCCATCTGGGTGTTGGAGAAGATGAAGACCAGCGCGATGATGGCCAGAATTATGGCAAGCACACGTGAGGTGGTGAAGAATCCTGCGCCGCCAGCGGGCTTTTGCGTCATGGGTGCTCCTTATGCGGTGATGATTAGGGCAGAGTCTACCTGCAGGCGCCCGCTATTCGGGGATTTCTCCCGGGCGGTACTTCGGCAGCCGCGAGGCGGGGACCGCCGCCGCCAGGCTGAGGCCGGCAAGGACCAGGAAGCCCAGTTTCAAGGTGCGCAGGCGCTGCTGCTCGTTGATCTCCACCGCCCGGGCGACCTGCTCGTGTGTGGCGGTGGTATTCGCCAGCGCCTCCTTGAGCGCCTCATTGCTCATGAAGTCCACGTTGTCCAGGTCCACCTGGGCCACCAGCTGCTCGGGCAGCTGCGGATTCTCCTGAACGCTGCTGGTGATGCCGGCGCTCAGCGTGGTCACCAGCACCGCGCCCATCACCGCTGTGCCCACCGCGGAGGCCAGATTCTGCGTGGTGCCGCGCAGCGAGCCCACATCGCCGGCAAGATGCTTCGGCGCGGCTGTGACAAGCACGTTGAAGACCAGGGTGACCAGCGCGCCCTGGCCGATGCCGAAGACCACCAGCCCCAGGATCGTTGGCAGGGTTTCCCAGTTGTTGGTGACGACGAAGGAAAGCCAGACCAGCGCCGCGGTAGTCAGCGTGAAAGAGAACAGTGCAATGGCGCGCGGAGTGTACTTCTTGTAGAAGCGCACAATCAGCGTCGCGGTGATGAATACCGTCAGGTTGAACGGCATCATGGCCAACGAGGTGTCGAAGGGGGTGCGTCCCTGGACCACTTGGATGTAGAGCGGCACGGTGAAGTTCACCGCCGCCTCCATGGCCACGATGATGAACATGGCGTAGACCGCCGCGCGTTCGGCGGCGTGGTCCAGCACGCTCAGATCCACCAGCGGCACCTGGCCGCGGCGCATGCGGCCGCGGGTGCGCAGGAAGAACAGCTGCCCGAACACCAATCCCAGCACCACCAATACCGGGGCCGGGGAGAGCGGGCCCAGCGCGAATGGAGCCGTATCGCTGGCCAGCAGCACACCCCAGCCGTTGAGGTTGTTGAAGCCCAGGGTCAGCAGCACGATCGCCGCGCCCACCAGCGCGGAGGCCAGCAGGTCGATCTTCACGGCGGGATCAGGCTGGTCGGCGCGCAGCTTGAAGCTCAAGGCAACCACTGCCACTGCCAGGACCAGGGTGACGGCGAAGATCGGCCGCCAGCCCACGAAGGTGCCCAGCGAGCCCACCGCGGTCGCCTGCTGCTCGCCCTTGTAGTTCTCGGCAATCAGCGCCACCAGCGCCGGGACGATGATCGCGGCCGCCGCGCCGGCCAGCACCTGTCCGCCGATGGCCCAGGCGACGGTTGGCCCCAAGAGCATCATCAGTGAGGAGGCGATGAACACCAGCAGCGTGCAGCGGAAGATCAGCACCCAGCCCACGCGCTGTCCGAGCTTTGCACCGGTCATCACCAGCGCGGCCACCGACAGGCCGTAGACCACGATGGTGGATCCCGCTGTGGTGGGCGGCACCCCGAAGTCCTGAACCATCCCGCCCAGGGAGATCGGCAGCGCAGAGACGTTGAATGACATGAGCACCTGGGCCAGGAACAGGCCGGCCATGGGCGCCCAGGAGCGTTTTTCAAGCTCCGCGGCCCTGGATTCTGGTGAAGCAGGCATGTGGGTCGATCCTTTCTTCGGTGCTGCTGGCTAGAACGGCCAGATGATCGGGACGAGCACTACCGCGACGAGGCCGAAGAGCAGCAGGTTCGGCAGCCCGAGCTTCCAGTAGTCCCCGAAGCTGTATCCGCCGGGCTCCTGGATCATCAGGTTGCCCGCGGTGGCCACCGGGGTGAGGAATGACGCCGCTCCGGCAACGGTGATCGCCATCATCATGGGCATCGGGGAGACCCCGGTGCTCTGAGCCACCGCCACGGCGATCGGCGCCACGATCAGCACCGTGGCCAGGTTGCTGATGAACTGGCCCAGCAGCATCACCACGATGACAATGCCCAGAAGCATGATGCGCGGGGAGGAGCCGCCGAGGTATTTCATCAGCCCGGCGGCAATCACCTCCGCCGCGCCGCTGGTTTGAATGGCGGTGGACAGCGGGATCATGCCGGCGACGATGACCAGCGTCGGCAGGGAGATGGACCGCTGCGCCTGCTCCACGCTCAGGGTGCGCGCCAGCACCAGCACCCCGGCCGCTGCCAGCACCGTGATCGCCGCGGGGACCAGCCCGGTGGCCAGCACCACGCACATCAGCACCAGCACCGCCGCCGCAACATAGGAGCGCGGCCCGAGCACCACTGCCTGGCGGCGGACCTGCTCGGGGCTGTCCACCGGAAGGACCCCGGGATGCGCGGCCTTGGCCTCCACCGCATCCCATCCGCCGCGCAGCACCAGCACGTCGCCCGCCTGCAGCTTCGCCCTGCCCAGCGCCTCGCCCTGCCGGTGGATGGCGGAGACGACCAGCTGTTTGGACTCGGTGAGCATTCCGGGGAAGACGATATCCCCGATGAATTCGGAGCGGGGAGGGATCAGCACCTCGGTGATGCCGTCGGAGTAGGAGACCTTCGAGGAATCCTCGTCCAGGCCGTAGGCCGCCGCCAGGGTCTGGACGTGGCGGCTCAGGTCCCGCGGGGCGCTGCTGGAAGCATGGGCGGGCAGCAGCTTGGGGCCCAGGAATAGGCAGAGCAGGATGGTTCCGGTCAGCAGCGGGATGCCGACCAGCGCGAATTCGAAGAAGCCGAAGGGCCGCCCGCCCGCCTGGACCGACAGTTCGGAGACCAGCACGTTGATCGGCGTGCCGAGCAGGGTGAGCATGGAACCGGCATGGGCGGCGAAGGCCAGCGGGATCAAGACCTTGGACGGCGGCTGCCCGGTGCGCGTGGCAAGCATCGCGGCCACCGGGACCAGGGCCGCCACGGCCCCGTTCACGCTGATCAGTGCGGTCAGGCCCGCGGAGAGCAGCATCAGGGCGATGACCACCCGGGAACGCTTCTCGCCCACCTTGCCGGCCAGCTGCGACCCGGCCCAGGCGGTGATGCCGGTGGCTTCCAGGGCATCGCTGACCACGAACAGGCCCGCCAGATACACCACGATGGGGTCGCCGAACCCGGCAATCGCCTGCTCGAAGCTCACCGCGCCGGCGAAGTAGAGCGCCAGGGCGACCCCGAGCGCCACCAGGGCCGGGGAGACCTTGTTCCAGATGAAAACGATGATTGACAGGCCGAGCACTGCAAAGGTGCTGATCATGGGGTCGATCATTCTCTGGCTCCAGTCTGCCCGCCGGCGGGCTCGGGGTTGAAAAGTGAAAAGTTTGCGCCGGCCCAGCGGCCGATCCAGAGCAGCGACAGCACCACTGCCAGGGACAGCAGCGCCAGCCCTGCCCGCTGCCCGCCGATGGCGCCGACGCTTTCACCGCTGGCCATGGAGTTGAGCAGGATGACGGCCAGGGTCAGCGCACTGGCCGAGAGGATGGGCCGTGCAGCGAGTGTTCCCGCCACGGTCCCCAGCGCACCGATAACCAAGAAGGCAACGGTGAGGACCTCGACATTCAGCAGGCCGACCGCCGCCGCCAGCACGGTTCCCATCATCACCGCGGCGATGTAGCCGAAGGCCGAACGCTGCTGGCCGGTCACCAGCGCAGGGGTGAACATCAGGCAGAAGGCCAACAGCGCCCAGTGGCCCCGCTCGACTCCCAGCCAGTGGCCCAGTAGCACCAGGAGGAGGCAGCCGGCCGCCAGCAGGCAGGCGTGCAGCAGCGCCGGCGCCGCGGCCAGGGGCTTGGGCTCGGCGCTGATCTTGGCAAGTCTTGCCGCCAGGATCAGGAACACCGCGCCGACGAACGTGGCGATGCCCATCGCCAGCCACTGCTGCTGCCTTCCGCCCATGGCGTCGAGCAGCAGGATGGCAGGCAGCACCGCCACCGCCTGGGTGCTGTGCAGGCTGAACCAGCCCTGCACGGCGCAGACCACGGGCACTGCAAGCAGCAGCCACCCGAGCTGCGGGCCGATGAATGACCCGGCGGCGGCCACCAGCGCGCTGAATCCCGCCGCCAGCCACTGCTCGCGCGGGTTCAGCGTGCGCACCACGGAGGTCATCAGCACCAGCCCGATGTACACGCCCTGGGCGATCTGCGCGTCGAAGAGCCAGGCGGCCAGCCCGACTGGCAGCAGCCCGACGCACACCGCGGCGGCCGACAGCAGGACCAGCCGCGCCAGCTGCGGCGGGGCGGAAGGCGATGGCATGCGCCGCTTCCTAGAAGGAGTCCAGCTTCGCGTCGAGGTCGGCGAAACGCTTGACCTTCGGCTGCTGGATCACCTGCCCGCGCGTGGCCACCAGGAACGGGTTCTCAAAGGCGCGGAACCCTGCGGCCAGCGGATTGGCATCAAGCACCACCAGGTCTGCGTCCTTGCCCGCCTCGATGGAGCCGGTGATCGCATCGATGCCCAGCAGCTGCGCGTTGGCCTGGGTGGCGGCATGCAGCGCATGGGCGCGGGTCAGCCCGCCATAGCGGTGCACGTAGTCCATCTCGCGCCAGGTGTTGTAGTGGGTGACGTGGGTCAGCGCGGAGTCGGTGCCCATGCCGATCGTGATGCCGTGCTCCAGCGCATCCCGGATACCTGCCAGCATTTCCTCGTAGATCATTTCGGCGTTGGCGCGCACGATCTCGTTGATGCCGGTGACCTTCGGGTCCAGCTTCACCAGCGGCAGGCAGGCCTGCAGCGTGGGAATCAGCGCGGAGGAGCCGCGCAGGGAGTTCGGGTTGTCCTTGAACAGGGCGATAATCTCCTCGTTCATGCCCGCCCCGTGCTCGATGGTGTCCACCCCGGCGCGCAGCGCCATGGCGATGCCCTCGGCGCTCTGGGCATGGGCGGCGACGATGATGCCCGCCTCGTGTGCCGTCTCGCAGATGGCGCGCATCTGCTCCTCGGGCATCTCCGGGGTGCCCGCCTGGCCGATCTCCCGGGCGTCGGTGACCCCGCCGGTTGCGGCGATCTTGATGGCGGTGGTGCCCGCCGCCAGGTTGTCGCGCACCTGCTGGGCCGCCTCGGCAGGGCTGGTGGAGCACAGCGCGATCTGCGGCGCCCCGTGCCCTCCGGGCATGGCAAGCAGCGGGCCGGAAGGGTAGACGCGCGGGCCCAGGTAGTCCCCGCGCTCGATCGCGTCGCGCACCCGCACCGCCTCATAGCGGGCGTCGCCCAGCGAGCGGATGGTGGTCACGCCGCTGTTCATCTGCGTGAGTACATTGGTTTTGGTGCGCTTGTTCAGCAGCAGCTCGCCGGGCTTGCTGTGCATGAACTTGGCGACCAGGTGCTCCGCCTTCTCGCTGGTCATGAACGCCGGCAGGGGCTTGCCGTCGGAGAACAGGTGGGCGTGCGCGTTGATCAGCCCCGGGGCGGCAAAGCGGCCGCCGCCGTCGATGTAGCGGCAGCCCGCCGGCTTCTGGATACCGGCCCGCGGGCCCGCTGCGGTGATCTTTCCCGCCGAATCAACGACGATCATCGCATCATCGATCGTGCTCCCTTCGCGGTCACCGCTCAGGATCGTGACATGGTCCAGGATGAATGGCGTGCTCATTGGTGATTCCTTTCGGTGGGACGTGCAGGTTGACTCAGATCGCTCCAGGTGGAGTCGATGAACAGGGCGCCGATCTTGACTCCCAGGCACAGGCCGACAAAGCCCATGACAGCATCGGCGGCATCGGCGCCCGAGTGGCCGGCCGCGGCCACCAGGCCTACCGTTCCGGGCACCAGCAGCAGGAACGCCGGCTGGAAGACCGCCGGGGCGCTGAGCGACGGGTCCGCCCGCTCGCAGAGCCTTGCCGCGATGAACAGCACGATGGCCGCCGCGGCGGTACTCGGCGCAGTGCCCAGCAGCGGACCCAGCAGGCTCAAGATCAGGTAGCAGCAGAGCATCATCACCGTGTTGGCGATGCCCAGCCGCCAGGACGCGGCCAAGGCCAGCGAAATTCCCCCGGCCAGCAGCAGGATCCCTGCCCACGCGAAGGCGGGCGCCGGCAGCGCGCTGAAACCGCTCCCGCCGCCAAATCCCCGGGGAACATCGGTGACCAGCGCCGCTGAACCGGGGTCCAGCTGCAGCCCGGTCAGCGTCATGCCAGCCATCAGGCCGGCGATCATCAGGCCCATCACCAGAATGCCGTGCATCAGCCGGGAGGCCCCGCTGACCATGTGCCTGGTGCTCAGCTCCAGCAGCGCATTGGTGATCAGCGCCCCGGGGACAAGAATCGCAATGGGGGCGCAGAGCGCAAACAGCGGCACCTGGGCGATGCCCAGGAGCTTGGCGCTGAAGCCCACCGCAAGGGTTGACAGCAGCGCGGTGATGAACGGGACGATGGCTGCTGCAGGCTCCAGCCGGCCCATGTACTTGGCGATCGCACCGACAGCCGCCCCCAGCAGGGCACTGAGCGCTACGCTGAACCACGGGCAGCTGAAGACCAGCGCCAGCCCGGCGGCGACCAGCGCGCCGCCGGCAGCGAAGCGCAGCGTCGCGGCGCCTGCGCTCGCCGACCGGATGCCCTCCAGCACCAATGGCGACTGGCGAATGTCGAGCCTGCCGTCGTAGATGCCGCGCACCAGGCGGCAGACGCGGGCAGCCTGGGCCTGGGACAGCGAATCGGGGGCCGCCGCGGCCATGAGCGTGCGGTCTGCGGTGCCGATGAAGATGGTGTCTGGCAGGAGCGCGAGTTCAAGGTGCTCTCCGGGGTAGAACCTGTCGGCCAGGCGCCAGCTCCAGGTGTGGGCATCGCTGACGGGCAGGGAGGCGTCCAGCATCGCCGCAGCAAGCGCCAAAAGGAGTTCGGGGTCTTTGCTGCCTGTTGCCTCGCGGCGGGAACTGGCCATCGCTGCCCCTTAATACAGACTTGTCAGTCCTAGATATAGCAGTCCAGCCGAGCATTGGCGATGGGGTCCGCGGATCCTTAACCCCGTCCATCACCCCCGCAGGATCACTCGCGCACCAGCCCCAGGCGGGAGCCGGTGATCACCGCCTCGGGCCGCGAGGTGGCGTTGAGCTTCCGGTAGACCTGGCGGATCTGGGTTTTGAGCGTGTTGGGGGAGATGCCCAGCGTCTCCGCCATCTGGCTGTGGGAGTTTTCGGTGGCGAGCTGCTGCAGCACCCGCGCCTCCGCCGCTGTCAGCCGCGGCACCTGCGAGATCGGCTTGCGCAGTTCCAGGCCCTCCAGGACCCGTGTAATTTCTGCGCGTTCACCGCTCGAGGCGGCGTTCTTCAGCTGGTCGTGGAACTGCTGCGGGAATAGCGAGAGCAGCTCCCGATTTTCCGTGGTGAAGAACGGGGCCACCGAATTCCACGTCCCCTCGCAGACCCGGCCCAGCTGAAGGTACTCGGACCAGGCAGCGAGCAGCTGCAGCTCGACCCGGTGGTAGGGGCTGAGCTTGATTTCGGCGGCCAGCGCCTTGCTGCGCTCGCGGGCCTTTTTGAACTTTCCCTGGACGACCGCCAGCCAGATCAGGGCCACCCTGGTGTAGGCCCCTGCGGTTTTGGCTTCCTGGGCGATCTGCTCTGCCTGCTCCACGCTGCCCAGTAGCAGGCAGGCCTCGATCTGTGCCGAAACGGCGGCGTCGTAGGCCAGCGAATGCGGGTCCAAGGGGTGGGCCGCGGCGGCTATGGATACAGCTTCCAATGCTTGATGCGGCTGGTTCTTCGCCAATGCGCTGCGTGTGCGGATCAGCAGCAGCGCAGGCCAGACGACATCAACCGCGTCCAGGGGAGCCAGTGCGTCGACCATCGCCGGGAGGTCGGCATCCAGCCGGTGAAGCGATATCAGCGCCTTGGCGCAGTCGATGCTCCCGGACGCCGCCTGCCTGAACGCCTCGCTTGGTTCGGGCAGCTCGCGCAGCTGGTCGATGATCTTCTCGGCTTCGGTGCTGGAGCCGCGCAGCGCGTGGATGAGGGCTTCGCGGGCCATGGAGCTGTAGCGCGCATCAAGCGATTCCAGGCTCTGCCCGATCTGCCGGGCGGAAGCGAACTCGCCTAGGGCGCCGGCGGTATTGCCCGCCATGAACATCGTGGATCCCACCAGGTGGTGGTAGAACCACAGTGGCGATTCCAGCGCCGAATGAGATGCCAGCGGATGCCGTCCCAGCTGTTCCTGGAGGGTCAGTGCGCGGTGGTGTGCCAAGGAGATCTGGCCGTTGATGCGCAGCGAAATGATCTGCAGGGACAGGGCAAGCAGCGGATCTATGGTTTTTGAACCGCGGTACTTCTGGAACTGCTCCGATTCCATGCGGTGGGTTGTGCGGGCCGCCGAGGGGATCAGCGGGTGTAGCAGCTGCAGCGCCGGGTAGCTGGCGAGGACGCCGCCGGGCAGCGCGCTGACGGCGGCCACCAGATCCGGGTAGGCGCAGTTGAACAGGGTCCACAAGTGGGACTCGGCAAATTCGGCAATGCGTTCGGCGTCTTTTGAGCGCACCAGCTGCAAGAATTCTTCGGCGGCCGCCGCCGCAATTCCATCCGCCACCGCGCACCGCCTTTGACTGGGGAATATTTCAATAGCTGGGCTTCAATCCCCAGACTACAGTTTGGCTTCGGCGCTGATCTGGTATTACGCCATTTGACGAGCTAGTCCAGAAACTCGGGTTTGTGGGTTGTTTCAACCAGCAGCCATGGTTCGTAGCCCGCACCTTGCAGCTCATCAAGAATCCTTGTGCGCAGCCTGTCGAGCCTGTCGACTTGGATGCAGCGCTCGCGGATGACGAAGCCGACCTCGACGTCCATCAGGCGCCCCAAGGTTCCCAGGCGGATCTGCGGCGGCGGCAGCTCTTCGGCGCGGCAGGCCTCGTGGATCACCTGCGTGATTCTCGCTTCAATCTCGGGTTCGGGGGCAGCGTGCTGCAGATCGCGGATGGATTTTCTGATCAGCGCAAAGGGCACTGCAATCAGCATCGCCGAGGAGAGCAGCACCAGCCCTGGATCGACGAACGGCGCCAGCCAGGCCAGCGGCCCATTGGCGGTGAGCAGGACGAACCCGGCGCCCAGCACGATCACCGCAGAAGATGCGGCCGCGGAAAACCAGCCGCTGGCCTCGGCTTCGATGATTCCGCGGTTCGCAGCCACGCGGCGCAGGTGCAGCCAGGCGGCCAGCGACAGCACCGTGCCGAACACGCCGTAGGCAAACAGCGAGCCGCCGGCCACCGCAGAACCTCCTGCCAGAATGATGCGCAGCGCTTCGAAAATGGCGTAGACCAGCGTGGCCAGCATTGCCACGCCCTGGAAGATGACGAAGACCGGCACCAGCGACTCGCGCCCGAAGGGATACCGCTTGGTCGGCCCGCCTGCGACGAGCCGCGTCACATACAGCGCTCCCCAGGTGCCGGCCAGGCTGATGGGCGTGATCAGCGCATCGAGCAGCATGACCTGCGAGCGGGAGACCAGGCCCCAGACCAGCGCGACGACTGCGAACACGCAGGAAACCGCAATCGAGATCTTGAGGTTCTTGGCCACTGGATCGCTGCCGGCTGCGCGGATGCTCATCATCGAATCATTGCATGCAAGATATGCGCCGTCGAGGGTTATCAACGGCGATTGACCGCTGCGCCCGGCGGCGCGGGGGCTAGTCGGCGGCCGCGACCAGCTGCAGGCCCAGCTCGCGGGCCGCCTGCTGCAGCTCGGGGATGGCGGTCTCGATGAATTTCTGGTCGACGCGGGTGACCGGGCCGGAGACCGAGATGGCCATCGGGGTGGGGGCGCCTGGAACCGGAACCGCGATGCAGCGCACGCCCAATTCCTGCTCTTCTTCGTCGATGGCGTAGCCGCGTTCGCGGCTTGCCTCGACGTCGGTGAACAGCTTGCCCAGGGTCGTAATGGTGTTGGCGGTCTTCGGCGGCATGCCTGCCTGGGCCACCAGGCGCTGGACGCGCTCGTCGTCGAGCACCGAGAGCACTGCCTTGCCCACGCCGGAGTTGTGCAGCATGGCGCGGCGGCCTACTTCGGTGATCATGCGCATGGAGTGCGGGGACTGCACCTGGGCGATGTAGGTGACCATGTCGCCGTCGAGTACAGCGATGTTCGCGGATTCGCCCAGCTTGCCCACCAGCTCCTTGAGCACGGGGGATGCCAGGGCGCCGAGCTGGCGGTTGGCCACTTCGCCCAGCCGGATCAGGCGCGGGCCCAGGGAGTAGCGGCGGTTGGGCAGCTGGCGGACGTATCCGACGCCGACCAGGGTGCGCAGCAGGCGGTGGATCGTGGGCAGCGGCAGGGGAGTATCGGCGGCAAGCTCGCTCAGCGCGGCTTCGCCGCCGGCGCGGGCGATGACTTCCAACAGCTCAAAAGCGCGTTCGACGGACTGTACGCCGCCGGTCGTCGATTTGCTGGTTGTCTGCGTCATCTTCTGCTCCTTAAAGTACCCACTAGTTTTGGAAGTCGCCGGCCGTAAACTTCTGCGATGCGAAATCTTTGATCTAACAATAGCCGCAAAATCCCCGAAAGTTCCGGGATGCGAGAAAGTTTATGTCCAAAACTTGTGTCTTGGTGCACAAAACGGTGTTGCGTTTTCATTTTGAGGATATTAGTATCCACTATACGGAAAAGATTAACAGGAGGCATCGGTGGCCGCAGCAGGTTCGAGGTATTCCTTGACGGCAGGGGAGCAAATTCCCGCAGTCAAGGTGTGCAGCACGTTTGCAGCAGCCATCGGGTCGACTGGAACCAAACTGCCAGCACCTTGAGTCCTGGAAGTCTGTGCAGCGGGCCGACGACGATGTCGCCGCAACCGTCGCACAGGCCGCAGGGCAGTGGCTGGTCGGCTATGTTGTAGGGGGCTAGTCACCCCTTCCCCGCCATGGGGAAATTCATCACTGGAACAGAGCAAAGAGGTTAAGGAGCAACCATGAGTATTTCAGTATCCCGCGTTCCGCAGATTGACGGAGCCGCAGACATCCTCTCCGATGAAGCACTTGCCTTCATCGAGAAGCTGCACCAGAAGTTCGCCGGCACCCGTGACGAGCTGCTGGCAGCCCGCGCAGTGCGCCGCAAGCAGTACTCCGATGCCAAGCGCATCGACTTTGATCCAGAGACCGCCGAGGTCCGCAACGGCGACTGGAAGGTCGCTCCGGCTCCGGCTGCGCTGACCGACCGCCGCGTTGAAATCACCGGCCCGGCAACCCCAGCCAAGATGGCTATCAACGCGCTGAACTCCGGCGCCAAGGTCTGGCTGGCCGACCTGGAAGACGCTTCCACCCCGAAGTGGGACAACGTCATTGACGCCGTGCTGAACCTGTCGGCCGCCGCCAAGGGCACCCTGTCCTACACCGATGCCAAGACCGGCAAGTCCTACGCGCTGCGCACCGACGCCCCGCTGGCAACCATCGTCGTGCGCCCACGCGGCTGGCACATGGTGGAAAACAACGTGATCGTCGACGGCAAGCCTGCTGTTGGCGCACTGGTCGACTTCGGCCTGCACTTCTTCCACAACGCCAAGGCACTTGCAGCATCGGGCCAGGGTCCGTTCTACTACCTGCCGAAGATGGAACACTACCTGGAATCCCGCCTGTGGAACGAGGTCTTCACCTTTGCCCAGGCCGAGCTGGGCATCGACTACGGCACCGTGCGCGCCACCATGCTGATCGAAACCATTCCTGCAGCATTCCAGATGGACGAGTTCCTCTACGAACTGCGCGACCACGCTGCTGGCCTGAACGCCGGCCGCTGGGACTACCTGTTCTCCGTCATCAAGACCTTCCGCGAGGCCGGCGAGCAGTTCATCGTTCCGGACCGCGCCGATGTCGCGATGACCGCTCCGCTGATGCGCGCCTACACCGAACTGCTGGTGAAGACCTGCCACAAGCGTGGCGCCTTCGCCATGGGCGGCATGGCTGCCTTCATCCCTAACCGCCGCGAACCAGATGTCACCGCAGCAGCCTTCGAGAAGGTCCGCGCCGACAAGACCCGCGAAGCAAACGACGGCTTCGACGGCTCGTGGGTTGCCCACCCAGACCTGGTTTCGACCTGCCGCGAAGTCTTCGATTCGGTGCTTGGCGACAAGCCAAACCAGATCGACAAGCAGCGCCCAGAGGTCGAGGTCACCGCAGAGCAGCTGCTGGATGTCGCCAGCGCACCGGGCTCCGTGACCGAGGCAGGCGTCCGCCTGAACCTCTACGTGGCTGTCGCCTACACCGCCGTATGGCTGTCGGGCAACGGCGCCGTGGCAATCCACAACCTGATGGAAGATGCAGCCACCGCTGAAATCTCCCGCTCGCAGATCTGGCAGCAGATCCGCAACAAGGTTGTCGCCACCGATACCGGCAACACCATTACCGCTGAACTTGTTGCCAACATCCTCGCCGAGGAAGTTGAGCACCTGCGCGGTGAGATCAACGACGAAGCACGCTTCGCAGCCTACTACGAGCCGGCCGCCAAGCTGATCGGCACCATGGTTTCCGGCCGCGACGAGGACTTCGCCGACTTCCTCACCACCCCTGCATACGAACTACTGGAAAAGGAATACGTGACCAAGCCATGAGCAACGTCTTCGATGAGTCAACGCTAGCCAGCGTAGAGGCACAGCTCGCCGCTACCGATCAGCTGCTGGAAAACGCCTACCCAGGCGATACCGGCGCACGCCAGCCAGTGCACACCGTGTACGTGCCGGGTGACAAGTTCACCGGCGAACTGCCTGCAGCCTGGGGCTCCAACGCTCTGGCCGCCGCCGGCGATTCGGCAGGCCTTGCCAAGCTCGCTGCAAAGCTGAACTTGGCTGAACCTGAGCGCCTGGGCGAGCTGGTTGCCGCAAAGCTGGTCAGCGAACCCATCGAAGACCTGCGCTTGGACTTTGAAGACGGCTACGGCAACCGCACGGACGCCGAGGAGGATGCAGCCGCCCTGTCTGCAGCCGACGCGGTCTCCGCTGCCGTAGCCGCCGGTCAGGCTCCCGCCTACATCGGCATCCGCTTCAAGTGCTTCGAGGCACCGACCCGCGCCCGCGGCATCCGCACCCTTGACCTGTTCGTTTCGCGCCTGGTCGCCAACGGCGGCCTGCCTGACGGCCTGCGCCTGACCTTGCCGAAGGTCACCACCGTGGCCCAGGTAGAGTCGATGGTCTTCCTAGCCGAGAAGCTGGAAGAAGCCCACGGCCTGGAAGCCGGACGCATCCGCTTCGAGGTGCAGGTGGAGACCCCGCAGGTGATCATCGCCGCCGATGGCACCCACCCTGTCGCCACCCTGATTCATGCAGGCAAGGGCCGCGTGTCCTCGCTGCACTACGGCACCTACGACTACTCGGCATCCCTGGGCGTAGCCGCCGGCTACCAGTCCATGGAGCACCCGGTGGCAGACTTCGCCAAGGACGTCATGCAGGTTGCCGTTGCCGGCACCGGCGTGGAACTGTCCGACGGCTCCACCAACATCATCCCTGCCGGCGATCCTGAGAACATCGCGGCAGCCTGGGAACTGCACGCCCGTCTGGTCAACCGCCACCTGACCCGTGGCATCTACCAGGGCTGGGATATGCACGAGAACCAGCTGGTCACCCGCTATCTGGCAACCTTCGCATTCTTCCGCGAAGGCCTGCAGGCGGCGGCCACCCGACTGCGCAACTACGTGCACAAGATCGAATCGGCCATTATGGACGAGCCAGCCACCGCCCGCGCGCTGGCCCGCTACATCCACCGCGGCGTCACCTGCGGAGCCGTGACCTCGCAGGAAGTCACCGATCTTGCCCAGATTTCCCTCGACGAATTGGAAGCGATTGCGCTGAATCGCTCCCACGCTAACTAGGAGAATTTTCCTCATGACTGTTCCAGCACAGGTGAAGAGCCCGTACTACAACACCTACGGCGGACACCCGCCTCAGAGCGACCTGCTCACCGACCGCGCAGTGGTCACCGAGGCCTACACCGTCATCCCTAAGGGCGTTCTGCGTGACATCGTCACCAGCGTGTTCCCTGAGTTCACCGGTACCCGCGCCTGGGTTCTGAACCGCCCGGTTGCCGGCGGCCCAACCACCTTCTCGCAGGTGATCGTCGAGATCTCTGCAGGCGGCGGCGCTGAGAAGCCAGAGCCGCAGGCAGATGTCTCCTCCTTCCTGTTCGTGGTCGGCGGCGAGCTGACCCTGACCCTGGAAGGCGAAGAGCACGTTCTTGCAGAAGGCGGCTTCGCATTCGTTCCGCCAAACGCCAACTGGTCGTTGAAGAACAACCGCGAAGAGATCACCACCTTCCACTGGATCCGCAAGCGCTACGAAGCCCTGGACTACGTTCCGGCTCCGAAGGCTGTTGTGGGCAACGAGAAGGACATTGTTCCAGGCGCAATGCCGGACACCGACAACAAGTGGCGCACCACCCGTATGCTCGATCCAGAGGATCTGTCCTACGACTTCGGCGTCAACATCGTGACCTTCGAACCAGGCGCATCGATTCCATTCGCCGAAACCCACGTCATGGAGCACGGCCTGTACGTGCTTGAAGGCAAGGCAGTCTACCGCCTGAACGACGACTGGGTAGAGGTCGAAGCCGGCGACTACATGGCGCTGCGCGCGTTCTGCCCGCAGGCTTGCTATGCAGGCGGCCCGGACAACTTCCGCTACCTGCTGTACAAGGATCAGAACCGCCAGATCACCTTGTAAGTCGATGCTGAACTAAGACTGCCAGGGCCAGGACCCAGGTAGACCCGCCAATTGCCGGCGTATCATTTCCACCTCATGTTCCAGTGATGTTTCTTTGCTCGGAAATGGTGGGCCGGTGTTGGGGTCTATCGGGTTCTGGCCCTGGTTTTTAACAGAAATGAGCTGCTCCCCAGAAATGTTGGGGAGCAGCTCAAGCTGTCTTCAGCGCAAGCACTCGCTTCGCTATCAGCCGTTGTAGGAGTTTGTGAAGCCGGTGGAGATCCGAGTGCCGTTGGTGACGGTTGGCAGTGCATCGGGAGTCGACTTGCTGACGTAGTAGAGCCAGACATCGCCGGCCTTGGTCGTCGCCAGCAGCGGTGCAGTCCTGCTCCTATTCCCGTTAGCGTCGGTGCAGTTGCCTACCGAGAAGGAAACGAAGTTCTGCCACGTCGAGGATCTGACCACCTTCGAGGTCCATTTCGTAGGAGTTGCACGAGGAATGGTGTACTCGATCAGACGCCCATCTGAGGCGTTGGACAGGAAGATATCTGCCTGGTCGCCATTAGCTAAAGTCTTGGTCATCCAATAGCTGAACCCTTTGAGGGAACCCCAGCCACGAGGGGATACCTGAACTGTGCCGTACATGTTGGCAACGCCCTGCGACTGGGTATAGCGCATGAGTGCGCCTTGATCAGTGATTGCATAGGTGTAGGTGACACCGGTGACCGTATCGTATTTATCGGTGACGACCACGTCGGTCATGGTGCGGATGCCGCCCCAAGTGTTGTTGACCGCTGTTGATTTGTAGCCATCAACAACGTAGAGGGTCCCGGTTGGGCTGGTCGCATAGAGGCGGGAGTCGAAACCGTTTTTCTCCACTAGCGCTTTCGGGTTGAATCCCAGATTCGTGTGGATCACCGGATTGGTGTTGACGAACGCGTCGACGCCAGGGCCGCCCGCATTGGAACCTGGCCAGGAGGCATACTGTATGCCATTAAGCGTCCCGGGGGAAACTTGATTTCCTCGGAGCATATCTGCGTTGCAGGAATAACCTGCCGGGCCTTCTGGCGCCGGCGCGTAGGCGGCGGCCGGGCTCGCCAGTGTTGTGCTGAGCGCACCCGCGGCCAGCACGCCGAGGGCGGCTTTGATGAATCTGTTGGATTTAATCATGCGATTAGTATAAACCATGGCGGAACCGGCAAATTAAGGCGGTGACGTTCACTGGTCGGCAAGAAATCCCAGACCACTGTTTCAGCTGAATCCTAACCATGGGGTCGGAGGCAATCGCAGCGCACACAACCTTGATGGAGTCCTGTCGCTGCGGGAGAAGTTTGCCGATGAAGGGGCGATACCAGTAGCACTGCGAGGAGACCTCAACGCGGCAGCGGCGCCAGCCGGCAGCCTCGCGCCACCTGAAGATACGGGTGGCTTACGGGCTGCTCGCGAGCGAAACGCCAAGAACCGTAACAGCTTTGCTGCGGCAGGCGGCTCAGAGTTCGGCGCGGCCGAGCAAGGCTGGATATTCCACGTTCATCAACAGCCGCAGAGTTGCCTTCTGCATGAAGGACATGACCAGCACGTCGATAATGAGCGCCGCAGACAGCGCAACGACCCAGAGGTTGTCCATGACCCAGGCGGCCGGATCGAATCCGGAAACCGTGTAGCGCAAGATGATCAGCACGATGACAGCAAGCAGGACTGGCAGAGCTACAACACCGGAAAGCATGTTGAACATGCGCGAGCGCTTGTAGGTCTTGCGGAACCCCTCTCCACCCACGTGTTCCTCCAGCGCAATGCACTGCTCGTAGAAGTCGTCCCTAAGCTGAACCGGCAGACCTTTTGCCGGAATGGCAAGGTGCAATTTACGCAGCTCCTCGGCAAGCTGAAGCGTGCCGAGAGTAGTGCTTGCCATGTGGTGCATGGAGCTCATGGTTGACGGGTTCCTTTGCGATGGGTAGCGCGGCATCGGTGGACACCGTAGACAGAATTCTTGCAGTGGTTGCGGTTTAGGGGAAATTGGCTGCTCATCGGCCTGGAGTGCGCAAGCCCCTCTGACGTCGAAGCCAGCTCCGGGTCCAGAGGGCTGACAAACCTCTGTGCGTACAGGATCGAAGCTCACCTGCAGAAAGATCGTTGAATCGGAGCTTTGCGGTTTCGAAGGTCATAATTTGAAAAGCGCGATGCCACGCGCGAGAGCGGTGGTAAATACTGGTATATGACATCATTTACAGTCCGAGGCGGAACGGCGCAGACCGTAGGCGAACTCCCGCCAGTAGGCGCCACTGCACCCGCATTCACATTGGCCGCCGCCGACCTCTCCGATATTTCCTTGGCCGATTTGGCAGGCCAGCGCATTGTTCTGAATATCTTCCCCTCCGTTGATACCGGCGTCTGCGCGGCGTCGGTGAGGCGGTTCAACGAGCTGGCGGCTTCGCTTGAAGACACGACCGTCATCTGCGTGTCGAAGGACTTGCCGTTTGCCCTGGGACGGTTCTGCGGAGCTGAAGGCATTGAACGAGTCATGGCAGCTTCCGCATTCCGTTCCAGCTTCGGCGAAGACTATGGGATCACTCAAGCCAACGGCCCGCTGGCAGGCCTTTTTGCCCGAGGCATCGTCGTCCTTGACCGGCAGTCGGTCGTGTTGCATTCCCAAATCAATGAAGACCTGCACACGGAGCCGGACTATGAGGCGGTGCTCGCCGCACTGGCGGATTAGCGGGCCACCGCCGATGCCAGCCATCACACTGCTGTGCCCTCGCCTCTGCAAAGTGACGAGGGCACAGCCAGAGCTTGGCTTCGCTAAACCTCGAAGCTCAGCTGCGGGTTTACCCGGGCGCGGATCATTTCGGCGCGCGGCACAACACCCTGGTCAATTGCCTCCGGCTGCGGCGTGACCCAATAGCGGCCCTCGGCGACCTGTTCGAAGACCCGGCGCGCGTGCTCCTCGGCGGTAATGCCCATCTCATCGGCGCGCTGCTGCAGCGCATCGTTGAATGCCTGCGCCGCGGGAAGGGTGGCTCCTTCTTTGGCGCTGGAGAAGATGTCGGACTTCACCGAATCCGGCAGCACCACAGAGACCTGGATCGGCGCTTCCTGCATCTGCAGTTCGTAGTAGAGCGACTCGGTCAGCGCGAGCGTGCCGAACTTGGTGACGCTGTAGGGCGCCATCAAGGGGCTGGGGAACATGCCTCCGATGGATGAGACCTGCAGGAACCAGCCCTGGGTCTTCTGCTGGAGCATGCGGGGGATGAACGCGCGCATGACGTTGACATAGCCGCCGATGTTGACGCGCAGCACCGAGTCCCAGCGTTCCGCTGGAACTTCCCACGAAAAGCCCATGGCCATGATGCCCGCATTGTTGATCACCATGTCGACCTGGCCAAAACGGCCGACCGCTTGGCTGGCCATGGCCTCCACGGACTGGGGGTCGGAGACGTCGGTGACGACGGCTTCCACCTCGGCTCCGTTCGCGCGCAGCTGAGCGGCGACCGATTCAAGCCGATCCGCGGCGATGTCGGCGAGGACGAGCTTCATGCCCAGACCTGCGGCGTACCGCGCGAAGCCTTCTCCGATGCCGGCGGATGCCCCGGTGACCACGGCGGTCTTTCCAGCAAATAGGTCCGATGGTGCCAAAGCGCTCATGGCGATCCTCTTTCTACAGCGGTGGGGACTGCCTGGCGCCGCCCCCTGCTGCGAGGCTAACACCGCGGCGGGCATAAGGACAGGGTGTTCTTCGGCGGCCAAATTGCTGGACAAGTGCACCCAAAGCGCCTACCCGTGAACCGGGTCGGCGCTCCGGGTGCAGGCTGTCGCCCTAGCGGGAGCTGACCTTTCCGAAGACCCCCGCGATCATGCTGAGCACGATCGGCCGGCAGGCGATCCACGCGCCGGCGATCACCAGCAGGGACAGGGCGAAGAACAGCAGTCCTGCCCAGTTGTCTGCGTACGCGGCCGGATCGGTGGATCCCTGCGCCGCGTACATGTGGTTCAGGTTGCGCAGCGCTCCGGTGGAGAACACTAGGATCACGTGGACGACGATGAACAGCGCGAAGTACAGCATGGTCGGGAAGTGCAGGGCCCGCGCCACCTCGATCGGATACTTCTTGGCCAGCGCCGCGTTCTTGGGCCAGAAGGCGCTGAGTCTGAAGCCCGTTACCGCCGCCAGCGGGGCGGCGATGAACACCGTGGCGAAGTACGCCAGCTGCTGCAGCGAGTTGTAGTTGACCCAGCCGTTCTCGGTTGGCCAATCCAAGGTCAGGTACTGCAGCGCCGCCGAAACCGCGTTCGGGAACACCTCCCAGGAAGTCGGCACAATTCTCATCCAATGCCCGGTGGCGAACAGCAGCACCACGAATACCAGCCCGTTGATGATCCACAGCGCATCAAGGCTCTGGTGCAGCCAGAGGTTGATGCTGACCTTGGGGCTGCGCTTGGAGGACCAGTAGGCAGGCGGCTTCTTCTGGTGCCGCACCTGCAATCCAGTGCGGATGATCAGCACCATCAGGAAGAAATTGAAGAAGTGGTTCCAGGCAAGCCAGGCGGGGACGCCCACCGGCGCCGAGTCCGGCAGATGGTACTCGCCCGGGTATTGTGCGATGAATCCGGAGACCGCATCGAAACCGGCGATCCAGCGCGCCAGCAGAACTACCGCGGTAGCCATGCCCAACGCGCTGAAAGCGCCGAAGATTCCTGCCAGCACCCACTGCTTGGCAGTCAGCGGGCCGTGGCGCACCGGCTCAGGCTTGGCCGCCGGTGCAGCTGCTGCCTTGGGCTTTTCGGCAGGTTTGGCAGCCGGGGCTGCCACAGAAGCCGCGGGGGCGGCCTGCTGTGCTGGCGGGGCAGCAGCGGCTGCGGGTTCGGCAGCAACCGAGGCAGCGACAACGGGTTCTTCCAGTGCAGCAGGCGCTGGTGCTGTTTCAATCACCGGCTCGACTGCTGGAGTAGGAGCGGAGACCTCTGCAGGGAAGGCATCGAGCGGCGGCCACGGATCGCCGCCCGCCACACGAGGCAGGCCTTGGCGGACATCGCCGCGCAGCTCCCCGGTGGGCGCCGGCGCACTTGCTGGCGTGCTGGCTGGTACCGGGAGGACCGGCACGGCGTCCGAAACTGGCTGCTGGACAGCAGGCTGGACGGATTCTGCCGCCGGTGCCGGTGCAGCAGCGGGCGTGGAGGCCGCCACCTCGGCCGGCGGCCATGGAGCGCCGCCAGGCACGCGGGGCAGGCCCTGGCGAATACCTGCGGCGGAAGGCGCCGCAGCGGCAGCGGGTTCCGCCGCCGGTGCAGGCTGGGCCGCTGCCGGCGCAACCACCGGCGGTTCGGCAGCCGGCGCGGCGGCTTGTCCTGCGACGGGTGCTTCTGGCTCTTTTTCGAGCACAGCTGGCTGGGCGATTGCCGGCGGCCAGGGATCGCCCCCGGAAACCCGGGGCAGGCCCTGCCGAATGGCGCGGGTAGGGGTGCTCATGATGCCTACGCCTTGCGTTCTTCCAGCGCCGCGATCAGCTGCGGCACCACCTTGAACACGTCGCCCACCACGCCGAAGTCCGCGATCTCGAAGATCGGCGCCTCGGCGTCCTTGTTGATGGCCACGATGGTCTTGGCGGTCTGCATGCCTGCCTTGTGCTGGATGGCGCCGGAGATTCCCAGCGCGACGTAGAGCTGCGGGGACACCGAAACGCCGGTCTGGCCCACCTGGGCGGCATGCGGGACGAATCCTGCATCCACCGCCGCGCGGGAAGCGCCGATGGCCGCGCCCAGCGCGTCAGCCAGCTGCTCCACCAGCGCGAACTGCTCGGCGCTGCCCAGGCCGCGTCCGCCGGAGACCACCTTTGAAGCCGAGCGCAGCTCGGGCCGGGAGGATGCGGATTCGATGCTTTGCAGTTCGGTGACGGTGATTTCCGGCTTGCCGCTGGCCGCCGCCTCAAGCGCCGCGGCATCCGCCGGCTGGGCTTCGGCCCGCGCCTCGATGCTGCCCACGCGCACGGTAATCACCGGGGCACCGAAGGTCGGCGCGCTGGTGGTGGTGAAGCTGCCCCCGTACACCGCATGCAGCGCGGTGACGCCGAGCTCGTCGCGCTGTACGCCCACCGCATCCACGCTCAGCGCGCTGCGGGTGCGCACGGCGAAGCGCGCCGCGACCTCGCGGCTGGTCTCGGTGTGGCCGGCCAGCACCGCCTGCGGCGCAACCAGTGCGGCGGCCGCCTGCAGGGCATCGGCCAGCGGCACGACGGGCTTGCCCTCTAGCTCTACGGTGAGCACCCGGATGGCCCCGGCGGCGCTCGCCTGGGCCGCCAGATCCGTTAGCGCGTCGGCAGGGCCTGCCACTAGCGCCACCGGGGTGCCGACCAGCGACGCGGCGCCGAGCAGCTCGGCATGGTTCTTGGCCAGCACCGGCCCCGGTGCGGTTTCCAGGACAACGAGGATTGAATCCGCTGCAAAGTTGGACATGTTCTCTTCCCTCACACCAGATTGTTCTTGACCAGGAAGTCGGCCAGCGCGCGGCCTGCTTCTCCGTCATCGACCACGACGGTTCCCGCCTCACGCGGAGGCTTCTTCGCCACCGTGAGCATGATGGAGCGGGCGGTGTCTGCTGGCAGCGGGTCGACGCCGAGGTCTGCCAGCGTCAGCACCTCGATGGGCTTCTTCTTGGCGGCCATGATGCCCTTGAAATTCGGGAAGCGGGCATCGGGCAGCGCCTCGGTGATGGAGGCGATGGCCGGCAGCGGCGTGCTGATTTCGGCGCGGACGCCGTCGAACTCGCGGGTTCCGCTCAGCGCCTCGGCGGAGATCTCGATGGCCGACAGCGAGGTGGCGGCGGGCAGGTTCAGAAGCTCTGCAAGCATTGCCGGCAGCACGCCGGCCGAGCCGTCGGTGGACATGTTGCCGGCCAGGACCAGATCGTATTCCCCACGGCGCAGCGCGGCGGCCAGCGCCTCGGCGGTGAGCAGCAGGTCGGCGCCCAGCAGCTGTTCGTCGCTGATGTGGATCGCGGTTCCGGCCCCCATGGCCAGCGCCTTGCGCAGGGTGCCCTGTGCCGAATCCGGGCCCATGGTCACCGCGGTGATCTCGGTGCCGGCGTTGGCATCGGCATATTTCAGCGCAACTTCCAGCGTGCGCTCGCCGATTTCATCCAGCACGGCTTCCGAGGCCGAGCGGTCGGCTAAGCCCGTTTCAAGATTCAGCAGGCGGTCTTCACCCGTATCGGGGACCTCCTTGATGAGTACCGCGATTTTCATGTATCTCTCCTTGTTCGAAAGCCGCTTGCCACAGGCAGCCCGGGTGGGGCCTAGATCTCGCCGCCGCGCAGCGTTTGGGTTCTCAAAGCAGCGCCGCTGTTTCCAGAGTTTGCCGAGCAGGGCGAAAGCACCAGCCTCAACCTCCCGACTTCCGGATAAACCGCGAAAACCTGTGCTCTAGGACACAAGAGCATCTGTTGCTCATCTTGTCGGATTCGGTCGCTTAGGTCAATGGTGTTTGAGCAGAAAACCGCAAGTGAAGTGGTGGGATTCGGAAAATCCGCCAGTTCATGAGGATTAACCGGACGGCGGAAACCCGCCGCGTTCTGCCCGTGCCGGTAGGCTTAAACCCAAGACCACTTCGATCAATCGTGAAGGACGGCCATGGCCAGCAAGAAGCGTCAAAGCAAGAAGAATTCGGGACCGGGCAACCCGGCCAAGGCCGCCCCGCGTGGACGCAGCGTGCACCGCATCCAGGCCGAACAGGCTGTCGACGCGCTGCGCGACCAGTATGTGCGCTGGGTCGCCGCCCAGGTTCCCGGATTCTCCACCGCCGACGCCGCCCAGGCCTCGGAAATCCAGCTGGAAGTAGTGCAGGCGGTGGTCGGCGACTACGCAGAGGCCGCCCGCAGCTCGCAGATCTTCAAGATCGACGCTGAAATCTTCGGCGAATCACTGGCGCAGTTCCTGGTGACCCTGCCCGACGAGGTGGCCCCCGAGCCGATCTTCACCACCTGGCTGGACTTCCTCAGCTTCGTCGAGGAACACGAGCTGTGGGAAGGAGACCAGGAAAGCTTCGAGGAGCTGCGCGAAATGCTGGAGGATGCCCTGGAGGGCTTTGCCGAGGGCGACGCGGAGATCTGCGAGCTGCTGCGCGGCACGGCGCTGTTCCCCCGGGTCAAGTCCTTTGCGCTGGCGCTGGAAGACGGCATCGACGTGACCGACTTCTCTGAGGCCAGCAATGAGCCGCGCGCCCGCGTGCTGGCGGCCATGGGCGTGGAGTCCAGCGACCCGGATGCGCCGGCCCCGCTGGAGTTCAACTACATCTGGAACGCCGCCATGATGTCGGTGGTCGTCAGCGACGGCGACAAGATCGTGCGCGACGAAGAGGCATTCGCAGCGTTCCTTGAGGGCGAGGACGCGGCCAGCGCCCAGATCCTCTTCGAGATGGCAGTCGGTGCGGTCCAGGGCCACCTGAACCCAACCATGGACGACACCCTGCGCGACGAGGCCCATTACTTGGTGCTGCGCAACCTGCTGGTCACCGCATCCACCGGCCGCGAGGGCGACGTGGAGGGCCTGCGCCGCAACATCGGCCCGAAGATCTACGACCAGGTGCTTCCCGAAGCCCAGGCCGCCATGGCTTCGCTGGCCTCCTTCGGCCTGCTGGAGCTGAACGACGGGGTGTACAGCATCGACGAGCGGCTGGCTCCGGTGATCTCCGCCGGCATCAGCGAAGTCGAGGCGTTCTTCGAGGACGCCGAGTAGCATTTGGCGGGGCCGTTCGCGGCCCCGCCGCTGTTTTAGTAGGACATCAGCGCATCGCGCAGCGCCACCTCGAAGGCGCGCACATGCTCCGCCGACAGCTTGGAAGCGCGTTCGGCGTCTCCCTCGATCACCGCGTCCAGCAGATCCAGGTGCTCCTTGATGTGTTCGGTCAGGTGCGGAAGCTTGTCTGCCACGGTGCCCCAGATGCGCGTGCCCAGATTGTTGTAGCGCACCAGCGAATCCTCCAGATGGGGGTTGCCACAGGCGCTGTAGATGGCGCGGTGCACCTGCGAATCGAAAGTCAGCAGCTGCTCGGTGCTGCTTTCCGAATGGTCGCTCTCTTCAATTTCGCGGGCCAGTTCGCGCAACTGTTCGCGGGTCGCTTCGGTGGCGGTGCGCGCCGCCCGGGCCGCCGCCATCGGTTCCAGGCCCTGGCGGATTTCCGAGATGTAGCCCAGGTCGCTGATCTCGACGCGGGTGGCGAAGGTGCCGCGCTTGGGGTAGCTGACCACCAGTTTGTCGATCTCCAGGCGCTTGAGCGCCTCGCGCAGCGGGGTGCGGCCGATGTTCAGCTCCTGCATCAGCGCCTCCTCCCGGATCGGGTCTCCCGGGGCGATGACAAGGGTGAGAAGCATCTGGCACAACTGCTCATAGGCGAAGTCGGCCATGGAGACTCCCGGCTGGCGCGTAGCGGCGATTGTTGACTGGCTCATGACGACCTCCTGATAACTTTTCGAAAAAGTCTTGACCTCAAAAATTCCTGTGACCTAGACTACATTGCAATTCATAATATATTAGTCGGATATCTTTCGAGTATATCGATAGGGAGTTGTCATGAGCGTACAGAACCTCACCACCTCAGCGGAAGCTGTTCAGGAAGAAAACCTGGACACCGAATTCGTCCTCACCGCCTCCTGCCTGGATCAGGTGGGCATCGTCGCCGGCGTCGCGGACTTCTTGTCCTCGCGCGGCTTCAACATCAAGGAGCACCAGCAGTTCGACAACCGCGGGGCGGGCAAGGTGCACATCCGCACCGCCTTCACCACGCCTGAGCCGATCTCGGCCAAGGCGCTGGAAGCAGATTTCGCCGCCGTCGCGCAGCGCTTCGACATGAGCTACCAGCTGCGCGGCTCGCAGCCTACCCGCCTGCTGATCATGGTCTCCAAGGGCGGCCACTGCCTGAACGACCTGCTCTTCCGCTGGCGCCAGGGCGAGCTGAACGCCGAGATCGCGCTCGTGGTTTCCAACCACGAGGACCTGCGCCAGATGGCGGAGGGCGCCGGCATCCCATTCGTGCACGTGCCGATCACCAAGGACACCAAGGAACAGGCCGAGGCCAAGCTGCTGGAGCTGATCGACGAGCACGACATCGACCTGGTGGTGCTGGCCCGCTACATGCAGATCCTCTCCGACGAGCTGACCCGCAAGCTCGAAGGCCGCGCGATTAACATCCACCACTCCTTCCTGCCCGGCTTCAAGGGCGCCCGCCCCTACCACCAGGCCCATGACCGCGGCGTGAAGATGATCGGCGCCACCGCCCACTACGTCACCGCAGACCTGGACGAGGGCCCGATCATCGAGCAGGAAGTGATCCGCGTGGACCACACCTACGACCCGCGCGCGCTGTCCCAGGTGGGCCGCACTGCCGAGTCCCAGGCCCTGTCCCGCGCGGTGCAGTGGCACTGCGAGTCCCGAGTCCTGCTCGACGGCACCAGCACCGTCGTCTTCCGCTAAAAACCACCAGCTTCACACCTAAACAGGAGAAATAATGTCCAACGAGCAGCACATCGTCATCATCGGAGCCGGCATCGTCGGCGCCAACCTGGCCGATGAACTGGTGGCGCGGGGCCACAACAACATCACAGTGATCGAGCAGGGCCCGCTGGCCCTGCCCGGCGGCTCCACCTCGCACGCACCGGGCCTGGTCTTCCAGGCCAACCCTTCCCAGTCGATGATGAAGTTCGCGACCTACACCCGCGACAAGCTCGAAGCCATGGGCTGCTTCAACCCGGTGGGCGGCCTGGAAATCGCCGTCACCGAAACCCGCCTGCGCGACCTGCGCCGCCGCCACGGCTACGTCAAGTCCACTGGCGTCGAGGCGCACCTGCTCTCGGCCGAAGAGTGCCTTGAGAAGTACCCGCTGCTCAACGCCGACAAGGTGCTCGGCGGCCTCTACGTCCCGACCGACGGCCTGGCGCTGGCCACCAAGCAGGTCGCCGCGCTGATCCAGAGCACCCAGGCCGCAGGCGTGGCCTACCGCGAGCAGACCGAGGTCACCGGCATCGAGCAGGAAGACGGCAAGGTTACCGGCGTCTGGCTGGGCGAGGAATTCCTGGCCGCTGACATCGTGGTCTCCTGCGCAGGCTTCTGGGGCATGAACGTCGGCGAGATGGTGGGCGTGGACATCCCGCTGCTGCCGCTGGCCCACCAGTACGCCAAGACCACCAAGGTCGCCAGCCTGGAAGGCCGCAACGAGCTGCCCAACGGCGCCACCCTGCCGATCCTGCGCTACCAGGACCAGGACCTGTACTACCGCGAGCACGGCGACCGCATCGGCATCGGCTCCTACGCCCACAAGCCAATGCCTTCGCCGGTGCACAAGCTGCCCAAGATCGCCGCGGCTGACTACACCGAAGAAAACATGCCATCGAGCCTGGAATTCACCGTAGAGGACTTCCTGCCGGCCTGGGAGGCCTCGCAGGAGATCCTGCCGGACCTGGCAGATGCTGAGATCGAGCACGGCTTCAACGGCATCTTCTCCTTCACCTCCGACGGCGGCTCGCTGGTCGGCCAGTCCCCGAAGGTGCGCGGCTTCTACATGGCCGAGGCAGTATGGGTGACCCACTCCGGCGGCATCGCCCGCGCCGTGGCGGAACTGATCACCGAGGGACGCAGCAGCATCGACCTGGGAGACAGCGACGTCAACCGCTTCGAAGACGTCCAGCTGGCCCCGAGCTTCGTGGACGAGACCTCGGCGCAGAACTTCGTGGAGATCTACGACGTGCGCCACCCGCTGGAGCCTCGCCTGGCCCTGCGCGACCTGCGCGTCTCGCCGTTCCACGCCCGCCAGCGCGAGCAGCAGGCATTCTTCCTGGAAGGCGGCGGCTGGGAGCGTCCGTACTGGTACGAGTCCAACGCCAAGTACCTCAAGGACCTGCCGGAGGACTGGAAGGAGCCGCTGCGCGACACCTGGTCCGCGAAGTTCCACTCGCCGATCGCCGCGGTGGAAGCTTGGAAGACCCGCACCGCAGTGGCCATGTACGACATGACCCCGCTCAAGCGCTTCGAAATCTCCGGCCCGGGCGCAGCTGCCATGCTGCACCGCCTGAGCACCGGCAACGCCAAGAAGTCCATCGGCTCGGTCACCTACACCCTGCTGCTGGACGAGGCAGGCGGCATCCGCAGCGACATCACCATCGCCCGCCTGGAGGAGAATACCTTCCAGGTCGGCGCGAACGGCAACATCGACCTGGCCTACTTCACCGTGGAAGCCGAGGCGCAGAACTCCGGCAAGGTCCCCGGCGGCTGGGTTCACGTGCGCGACATCACCGGCGGCACCTGCTGCATCGGCCTGTGGGGCCCGCACGCCCGCAAGGTCATCGAGAAGCTGTCCGACGACGACTTCAGCAACGAGGGCCTGAAGTACTTCCGCGCCACCAAGGCCCACATCGCCGGCGTGCCGGTCAGCGCCTGGCGCCTGTCCTACGTGGGCGAGCTCGGCTGGGAAATCTACACCACGGCTGACAACGGCCAGCGCCTCTGGGATGTGCTCTTCGAGGCCGGCCGCGAATTCGGCATCGTCCCCGCCGGCCGCGCCGCCTTCGCCTCGCTGCGTCTGGAAAAGGGCTACCGCTCCTGGGGCTCGGATATGAACACCGAGTACAACCCCTACGAGGCGGGCCTGGACTTCGCCATCGCCAAGAAGAAGGAAGAGGACTTCGTGGGCAAGGCCGCCCTGGCTGAAATCGCCAAGCAGCCGGTCACCAAGAAGCTGCGCTGCCTGGTGCTCGACTCCCCGAACCAGGTGGTCCTGGGCAAGGAGCCGGTCTACGCGGGCGAGGACGTCGTCGGCTACGTGACCAGCGCCGCCTTCGGCTTCACCGTGGGCCGCCCGATCGCCTACTCCTACCTGCCGGCCAGCTACGAGTTCGGCGACAAGGTGGAAATCGACTACTTCGGCCAGCGCCTGTCCGCCACCGTGACCCAGGATCCGCTGTACGATCCGCAGATGAAGCGCCTGCGCGACATCCAGGATGCACCGGTGGCCGAAAAGGTGTCGGTGTAGCGGTGCCAGTCATTTCCGAACTCTCGATCCAGGACTACCTGGCCGGGCTTTCATCCAACGAGCCGACCCCGGGCGGAGGTGCGGCCGCCGGGCTGCACCTCGCCCAGGGCGCGGCCCTGGTGGCCATGGTGGCCCGCTTCTCCACCGGCTCCCGCTACCGCGACGTTGAAGAGCGGGCGCTGGAAATCGCCCGCCTCGCCGACGAGCTGCGCGACGGCGCGGTGCAGGTGGCGCAGGACGACCAGCTGGTCTTCGCCCAGGTCATCGCCGCCTACCGGCTGCCGCGGGCCGACGACGAGCAGCGCGCCGCCCGCGCCGCCGCCATCGAGGACGCCACCATCAAGGCCTCCATGCCGCAGTTCGAATCGGTGTCCCTGGCCGAGCAGATCCTTGCCCTGGCCGAAGAGCTGGTGAAAATCGGCAACCGCAGCGTGCTCAGCGACGTGGCAGCCGCCGCGGAAGCAGCCCGCGCGGCCCTGGGCACCGCCGTGGTGACCATGGAAATCAACGCCAACTCGCTGAAGACCCAGGCGCTGCGCGAGAAGCTCGCCGAGGCGGTGACCGAGGCGGAGGAGGACATGGCTCTGGCCGATCAGATCAGCCGCAAGGTCCGCAGGGAGCTGGCCGGATGAGCGCGCGGCTGCTCACCGGCCTGCCGGTGGCCAAGAAGCTGCGCGCGGACACTGCGCGGAACATCAAGGAGCTTGCCGGCACCGGGGTGGTTCCCAAGCTGGCGGTGGTGCTTGCCACCGACAACGAGTCAACCGCCTGGTATGTGCGCTCCATTGTGCGCCAGGCGGCCGAGGCCGCGGTGCACTGCGACGTGGTGGACCTCGGCGCGGACGCCGGGCAGTGGCAGCTGCAAGAAGCCCTTGAGGCGCTGGCCCTGGACCACACGGTCCACGGCATCATCCTGCAGACGCCGCTTCCTGCGGGGGTCGACGCGGCCGTGCTGGCCGCGCTGATTCCGGTGCACAAGGACATCGACGGGGCCAACCCGGAGAGCCTGGGCCGCCTGGCCGCCGGGCTTCCGGCCTATGCCGCGACCACCGCGCAGGCCGCGGTCGAGGTCCTGGAGCACTACCAGGTGCCGCTGGCTGGCGAGCACGTGACGGTCATCGGCCGCTCGATGGTCGTCGGCAAGCCGCTGGCCCAGCTGCTGCTGGCGCGCGACGCCACCGTCACCACCTGCCATTCGCGCACCAGGGATCTGGCGAGCCACACCAAGGCCTCTTCGGTCGTGGTGGTGGCCGCGGGACGTGCCGGCCTGCTCACCGGCGCGGACCTGAATGAGGACAGCGTGGTCGTCGACGTCGGCACCAATGTCGACGAGGCGGGCAGGCTGATTGGAGATGTCCATGCGGACAGTGTGCTGCCGGTTGCCAAGGCCTTGAGCCCGGTGCCCGGAGGGGTGGGGACTGTGACCACCTCGCTGCTGATGCTGCGCACTTCGCAGGCGGCGCTGGAATCGCTAGTGGCCAGCGCCCAGCCCGCCTGAGAACCCGTATGGGACAACTGGAAGGCCGTCGTGAACACGGGTAGGTTCACGGCGGCCTTCCGCTGTATTCGGAAGCCTCCGGAAGGCTGTTGATCTCATCATTCGGACGCATTCTTCTCGGATGCTGGTCGGGATCCTATGCTTGGAAGATGACTAGGCAGGCTATGGAACTGAGTCCCTTCGTGGACATCGGCTGGTTGAAATCCCACCGCGAGCAGGTGGTTGTCGCCGACGTTCGCTGGTACCTCGATGGCTCTTCCGGCGCGCAAGCCTACCGCCGCGGACATATTCCCGGTGCAGTCTTCGTCGACCTGGACCGCTGGCTCTCGGGAGAGTCTGGGCCGCGAGGCCTCAATCCGCTGCCCACCCCGGACGTATTTGCGCAGGGTATGGGTTCGCTGGGGATCGGGGACGATTCAACGGTCATCGCCTATGACGACGCCGGCGGAGTCATCGCGGCGCGACTCGTATGGATGCTGCGCGCCCTTGGGAAGAGTTCCGCATTGCTCGACGGAGGAATCTCCTCTTGGGGCGGGCCGCTGGAAACTAGTGTGCCGCAACCGTCCGTGGCCCAGTTCTCGGCCACGGCCTGGCCGGCATCCATGTTGGCAAGCGCCGACGACGTTGACCAATTTCCAGGCCTGGTGGTGGATGCGCGCAACCCGGAGCGGTTCAATGGAAGCTTGCAGGTGCCCAGCGATCCGCAGCCCGGGCATATTCCGGGCGCGGTTAACGTACCCTGCCGGCGCAATCTCGATGCAGCAGGCCAGCTGCTACCAGCTACACAGGTGCGCGAAAATTTTTATCGCGCTGACGTCACAGACGCTACGGCGACTATTTCGTATTGCGGTTCTGGTGTCACCGCATGCCATAACCTTCTAGTGATGGAACACCTTGGAATGGGCCGTGGTCGCCTTTATCCCGGGGGCTGGTCGCACTATGCCGCGCTGGAGAATCGCATCGCGGAACTGTAATGCCGATTCTGCGCAGGTCTTCCGCCCTGCTTGCGGGATAAGTGCTGTGTTCTTGGAAGCCCGGAAAGCCGAGCTTCCAACCGGTTGCCCAAGTAAAAATTCTCAGAATATATTCGAATACATTTTCTAACAATGAGAGTATTCTGGAAATATGTCCGAAGCAATGGCGCAAAGGCATCGCCCACCCCAGACCCCCTTGGAACTGCGGCTGACTGAGCTGCGGCGGGAAATCCACGCTCTGGCTACAGAGCTGCTGGAATCTGGGGACACCCCTGAGCTCTTGCTCGGGATCAGTGAACTGCAGACGACCATCGCAGCGTTCCACTATTTGCAGGCGGCGCTGAGCCATCAGGCAGAAAAGCGCATCTGCTACGACCATGAAGAACGCGGCGTGCACATTGACTACCCGGCCACCGGTGCGGCCAGCAGCGTGGCCCTGGCCCGCCGGCAGGCTCCCCATGGTTTCATGTCGAAGCTGGCCGGCTACCGGATTCTCTTTGAAGACACCCCGAACCTCGCGGGCGCCTTCGCCCTCGGTGTTGTGGACGAAGACCGCATCGACATTACCCTGACCGAGCTGGGCAAGATCAAAGCCGAGCATCGGAAGGACTTTGACGCTTTCTATGGCGAGAACCCCGATTTATTCACCAACAAGGGGCCGGGCAAAGTCCGTGAAGCGGTGCGGGAATTCACTCTTCCGCTGATGGATGACGAGGAATCGGCGAAGCTGCAAGACGCCGCCGATAAGCAGTATGTCCGCTTCTACCGCGACGGAAGTTCAATCCGTTTCAGCGGGAGCCTTCCATCGGTTGAAGGCGTTGCCTTGCGAGAGCATCTGCGTCAGGTGTCTTTCCAAGCCAAACAGCAGGGAGATCCGCGTACTCGCACGCAGATCGAGGCCTCGGCCTTGGTCGGCAATCTGGTCGCCGGGCAGAAGCGCAAGCTGCCATTGAATCTGAGCCTCTGCTTGATCATGACAGACCGTTCCCTATTCATGGGAAAGAAGGAACCAGCCTACTTGGAAGGCTACGGCTACATCTCGTCTCAGGTGGCACGGGAGCTGATCGCTGGCTCCTTTGACGGCAACGGTGTAGACATTCGCAAGCTGCGTGAAGGCGAGTACCAGGACTACCTGGAGAACCTGGAAACGGTCACCGAAATTATCCGGTTGTATACGGCGCCGGGAGGCACCGAGCTGGTGGCAATGGATTCAAAGGCAAGAGCGTTTCCCAAGAAGCTGCGGCGCTTTATCAGGGTGAGGGATCGGAATTGCCGAACGCCTTATTGCGACGGCCTGGTGCAGGAAGCCGACCATATTCTTCAGCACCATCTCGGTGGCCGAACTAATGCGGACAACTCTGCTGGACGCTGCCCAATATGCAATAAAGCAAAAGAAAAGTGGGGCTGGGACGAATATGTGGCCCTGGCTCATCCGCAGACCATGGTTATTCAGAACGCTGGGATGAGGTTTGTCTCGCAGGCCCCGCCGGTCATGGGGTATGAACATGCGGTGTTCCCGGAACTGAAAGAGGAACCTGGGTGGCTGCGTGGATTGAAGCATCGCTTGCGTGGAGCTGCCTAGCCTGCAGACAAGAAGGCCCTGAGAACGGTTTTAGCCGTTCTCAGGGCCCATCTTATGCGTCGATGACCAAGTCGGTCTTTGCTGTGGAGCAGCAGGCTAGGAACTTGCCTGCGGCGACCTCGCGGGCGCGGATTCCGCCTTGGTGGTTCATCTCAATCTCACCTGAGACCTTAACTACCTTGCAGGATCCGCACATTCCTTCCTGGCAGTTGGTGGCTATGCGCACCCCTGCACTTTTCGCGATTGGAAGGATCTTCTGATCTGGATTGATCTTCACCTTCAAGCCGGTCTTCAGGAAGGACAGTGTTAAAGTCCCTTCTCCGACGGTCTTGAAAGCTGAATCGTCCGCAGGCCCGGCAGGTTCCGCCTTCGCAGCAGAACCATCCGCTACGGAATCGCCGCCAGTCGTTTCGTCCGGGAAAGCCCCGCCCTCGGCAACTTCCAGCGGCAGTCCTGCGGCTTCCAGCGGGCCGTCCTTGTCGAAGGCCGGCTCGTAGAGCTCCAGGGCAACTGGTTGGCTTTCGTAGAAATCCTCGGCGGAGTCTGCGATGTCGTCGGCTAGTTCCCCGGCAAGCTCTTCGGCGATGGCAACTTCCTGCTGGTATTCGAGCAGGGTTTTGCGATCTCCAGAGAAGAACTCCATATGGATGGACGTTTCGTCGACGCCGATCTGCTTGAGCAGTTCGGCGGCGTTGTTCAGATATCCCTCCGGACCGCAGGCGTACACCTGGCGGCCGTTGGCATCCGGTGCCACCTGCTCGATCATTTGGCTGGTGAGACGGCCGAGCATCCACTCCCATTTTTCCGGAGCATTGCGGTCTCCCAGCGACCAGAAGACCTGGATACGCTCGTCGACCGATGCCAGGTACTCCAGCTCCTTGGCAAAGGCGAACTGCCCAGCCTGGGCGCCGTGATACAGCACGACGACGTCAGCCTGCCCCGGCAGGCTGTGGATCGTGCGCAGCATCGACATGATCGGCGTGATGCCTGCACCTGCCGCCAAGAACAGGAAGCGGGCTCGACGCTCGACATCTGGAAGGTGGAAAGCACCTACCGGGCCGAGCACGTCGAGCACGGTGCCCGGACGGACGTTTTCATGAACCCACGGCGAAACCTGGCCCATGTGATCGCGCTTCACGCTGATGCTGAAGGTCCACGGCTCAGTGGGGGCACTTGAAATCGAATAGCTGCGGTCCAGCGGATCCTCGTCTTCGCCGTTGACCGGGAACGCGAAGTTCAGGTACTGGCCCGGGCGGAACGCGAGGGGCGCTCCGTCGGTGCGGCGGAAGACAAAGGTCATGATGTCGCCGAGGTCCGGGATGACCTCTACGCATTCAGCAGTGAATTCCTGTGGATGCCAGGGACCCAGCGCGTGGGCTGCGCCGGCGGCGTCGCCGGAAGCCTGCAACACGCGGTTCCACGGCATTTCCAGGCCCCGAATGCGCTGGGTATCCGGGGCCTGGATGCTTACAGTAGTGACTGTCATGCCAGGTGCTCCTGCATGCGCTGGGTGTACCAGTTGATGAATGCCTCAACCTGGTATTCGCTCTTCATGTATGGGCCCTGCTCGTAGTTCGGGCTGGCAGCGCCCTGCTGGCACAGCTCGACGAACGCGCGGTCCTGGATGTTGGTCTGCTTCCAGGTGTGGGTCAGTGCCTCGACATCGTAGTCGTCGCCCTCGACAGCGTCGTCGGCTACCAGCCAGGTGGTGCGCACCAGAGTCTTGCCTTCGGTGATCGGGAAGACGCTGAAGGTCACGATGTGGTCGCCGAGGAAGTGGAACCAGCTGTTTGGCTGCAGGTGCATGGAGCAGCGGCCCAAGCGGAAGTCGCGCAGGTCGCCGAGCAGCTTCTTGGACAGGCGGTGGCCGTCGGGGGAGAAGGACTCGCCTTCGCCGTCCAGCGGTTCACGGGAGATGCGGATGCCTGCGATTCGGGTGTCCAGCTCTTCGACTACCTCGTAAGGAAGGCCGTAGCGGCGGCAGCGCTCTTCCAGTGCGCGCTCGGATTCCTTGTTGCGCTCCCAAACTTCTTCCAGATGCGGTGGAACGGTGTCCTCGGTCAGGCCCCAGGTCGGGAACAGCGAGCAGGCGAGTTCTGGGTGGCCGTCGCAGTGGTAGCACTCGCGGTTGTTCTCCATCACCAGCTTCCAGTTGCCCTCTTCGATGATGTTCTGCTGGTAGGCAATCTTGGTGCGGGCGATATCGTGCGGAGCCAGGTAAGGCTCGAAGATCTTGGAGGTCTCGTCGAAGTCCGTTGGCGGTTCGTCGGCGATGCAGACGAAGATCAGGCCGGCGACGATGCGGCTGTGCGCCTTCTTCAGGCCGAAGCAGCTCTTGTCGAAGTTCATTTCACCCGGTGCGGAGGCGTGGATCAGGTCGCCTTCCGAGTTATAGGTCCACGAGTGGTAGCCGCAGACCAAGTTGCCGGTGGTGCCGGAGTCTGCGGTCAGTACTCGGGCGCCGCGGTGGCGGCAGACGTTGTGCATCACGTTGACGCCGCCCTCGTCGTTGCGCAGAACGATCAATGAGATCGGGCCGTATTCGACGGTGACGTAGTCGCCTGGCTCTGGGAGTTCGGCGATGCTGGCGGCAAAGAGCCAGTGGTTGCTGAAGATGCCTTCCATGTCCATCTTGAAGATCGTCGGGTCCGTGTAGAACGGAGCTTCAAGCGAGTAGCCTGCGCGGCGGTTGTTAAATAGCTCTTTTGCGTTCTCTAGAGCTTCTGCTGGCAGGCCAGCGGTGAGCCTGCCCTTCTGGGTGCGCGGCGCTGGGGCTGAAACGGACATGTGGTTACTCCTAGATCAAGCTGAGTTACTGCGGATGCCTGCTAGGCAGGCGTAGAGGGTCTATGGCGAGGAGCCATGAAGAGTTGTTGTATGAATCACAATATGTCCTGATATATGACAAGAAAAGAGGAAGTATTTGGATGGATTCGTGCACAATATCTGCATGATCGATCAGCGCCTCAAGACCTTGAGGATATTTGCTAATTGCGGCACTGTCGCCGCCACCGCAGAACTTACTGGATACTCTCCCTCGGCAGTTTCTGCGCAGCTTCGCGAACTGCAGCGAAGCCTTGGAATGCAGCTGCTTTCCAAGGAAGGCCGAGGGGTGAGGCTCACTGCAGCGGGGCGCCAGCTGGTTCGCGGCGCCGACACCCTGGTTGCGGATTGGGAGCTGCTGCGCGCGTCGGCATTCAATGCCGATGACCAGGTGCCGGGCCATCTTGGCATGGGCGGGTTCTCCACTGCGGCCGCGCATCTTCTTGCCCCCTTGGCGCAGCACCTTCGGGTGGAACGTCCGGCTGTTGAAGTGGAGCTGGTGGAGGCCCATCCCGAGCATTGCTTGAACCTGCTGGTGGCCGAGCGGATTGACCTTGCGGTGATTGTCTCCACTCAAGCGGGTCTGCGCTCCGATGACGACTCGAAGTTTGAGCAGGTGACCTTGCTCAATGACCCGCTGGATGTCATCGTCCCCAAGGACCACCCGCTGGCGGGCCGGTCGCATCTGCACTTGGAGGAGCTGGCCGGCGAGCAGTGGATCACGGATGCCGAGGGGTCGGTGTATCGGGCGCTCTTTACTGCTGCTTTTGCCGCTATCGGCCAGATGCCGCGCATTGCCCATCAGGCCAAGGAATGGGAGACGATGTCCGCCTTTGTCGGGGCGGGGCTGGGGGTCGGGCTTCTGCCCAGGCTCGCAGTGCTCAATGGCCTAGAGGGAGTGTCGCGCGTGCGCTTGGCTGGCGCCAACCATCCGACGCGGCGCATCGTCGCCGCGGTGCGTCGGGGTTCCATGGAGGCGCCGTTGATCCGGGAGTCCCTTGAATTCCTTCAAGAGGAAGCCGCAAGGATCTTGCGGGTCCGCCTGGCTGAAGGCGGATAATTCTTCGCTGCTGCAAACCGGTCCTCGGAAATATTATTCAAGGCCTTGACAGTCCATGTGGCGCAAAGCACACTAATGTGTAGTCGACTAAAGGTATCCAACTAATATTTCAGAGGCAGGTGGTTCCCACATGGGCAACAAGGCAGTCAGCTACGCGGGAGCAGGCAAGGTCGAAGTCATCGACACCCCATATCCGGAGTTCATCCTGCGCGATGGTCCGGGCGTCCACCCGGACAACATCGGGCGCCAGGTGAATCACGGCGTGATCATCAAGACCGTCGCCACCAATATCTGCGGCTCGGACCAGCACATGGTCCGCGGACGCACCACCGCACCCCAGGGCTTGGTGCTCGGCCACGAAATCACCGGCGAGGTGGTGGAGGTCGGCCGCGACGTCGAGTTCCTGAAGGTCGGCGACATGATCTCGGTGCCTTTCAACATCTCCTGCGGTCGCTGCCGCAACTGCAAGGTGGGCCAGACCGGCATCTGCCTGAACGTGAACCCTGACCGTCCAGGCTCCGCTTACGGGTACGTTGACATGGGCGGTTGGGTCGGCGGCCAGGCCGAGTACGTGCTGGTGCCCTACGCCGACTGGAACGCCCTGAAGTTCCCAGACCGCGACCAGGCGATGGAAAAGATCCTCGACCTGGCGATGCTCGCAGACATTTTCCCCACCGGATTCCACGGCGCAGTCGGTGCCGGAGTGACCGTGGGCTCCACCGTCTACGTTGCAGGTGCCGGACCGGTCGGCCTAGCTGCTGCGACAGCTGCTCAGCTGTTGGGCGCAGCGGTGGTCATCGTCGGCGATCTAAACGAGGACCGTCTGGCCCAGGCCCGCAGCTTCGGCTGCGAAACGGTGAACGTCTCCCTGGGCGATCCGGCTGCGCAGATCGAGCAGATTCTCGGTGTTCCAGAGGTCGACTGCGGCATTGACGCGGTGGGCTTCGAAGCACGCGGTCACGGCCACGATGCGGGCAAGGAACAGCCTGCAACCGTGTTGAACTCGCTGATGGAAATCACCCGCGCCGGCGGCAGCCTGGGTATCCCAGGACTCTACGTCACCGGCGACCCGGGAGCCGAGGACGAGGCGGCCCGCGTGGGCTCGCTGTCCATGCGCTTCGGCCTGGGCTTCGCGAAGTCCCACACTTTCGTCACCGGACAGTGCCCGGTCATGAAGTACAACCGTGGACTGATGCAGGCGATCCTGAACGACAAGGTCTCCATCGCCAAGAACGTCAACGCATCCACCATTTCCCTGGACAAGGCTCCTGAAGGCTACGCGGCATTCGACGCGGGTGCCGCACAGAAGTTCGTCCTGGATCCACACGGCCTGATCCGCGCCTAATTAAGCGGTGCATGCCAAGGGGCCGACAGTGCGCTGCCGGCCCCTTGCCTATCCCAACGATGCCGCCCAAATAAGTTCTTGACCTGTGCCTGAGGCGCGGGAGCGGCAATCTCATCAGCTGACCACGTGTCCTTTCGCAAACGCTGGCTCCAGTGCACACGCGGTCTTGGCTGGAACCACTCGCAATGGTTCCCCTAATGGTTAAAGAAGAACGAAAATGAGCAAACGCGATGAATCGCTGCAGGGCCTCGTCGGTGAACTACGCACCGCACGAAAACGCCTTGACAAGAAATACAACCTTTCAGGCACCGACTTCTGGGTCTTCGGCATTGCAGCAAGCATTGTCGTAGCCTTCATCATCTGGGGCGTCATGACGCCGTCGGGACTCGGCTCCGCCGCGAGCACGGCGCTGTCCTGGGTGATGACCAACACCGGCTGGGTCTTCGTGATTGCCGGCGCGGTCTTTGCAACCTTTGTGCTGGTGGTCGCGGCGAAGAGCTTCGGCCGCATCCCGCTGGGCAAAGACGGGGAGAAGCCGCAGTTCTCCACCGTTTCGTGGATCTCGATGATGTTCGCCGCAGGCATGGGCATCGGCCTGGTGTTCTACGGCGTGGGCGAACCGCTCTACTTCTACATGTCGCCGCCTCCAGGGACCGTGGACGGGGAATCCACCAAGGCCCTGAGCACCGCCATGGGAACCACCCTCTTCCACTGGACCTTGTTCCCCTGGGCCATGTATGCGATGGTCGGGCTCGGCATGGCCTACGGCAGCTACCGTCTGGGCCGTCCGCAGCTGTTCTCCTCGATGTTCAGCTCGATCTTCGGCGAACGCGCCACCACCGGCTGGGGCGGGCGGATCATCAACATCCTCGCAATTCTGGCAACCCTCTTTGGCTCTGCCTGTTCGCTGGGCCTAGGTGCACTGCAGATCGGAGGCGGCATCCAGACCGCCGGCCTGGCAGAAAAGGTCGGCACCGGCTTCCTGGTGGTCATCATCGCTGTGCTGACCGCACTGTTCGTGGCTTCGGCCATCTCGGGCATCGAGCGCGGCATCCAATGGCTGTCGAATATCAACATGGTGCTTGCCGTCATCATCGCGCTGATCGTCTTCATCGGCGGCCCGACCCTGTTCATCTTGAACGTCATCCCGAATGCCGTCGGCTCGTTCATCCAGGACCTGCCGATGATGGCCGGCCGCACCGGCGTAGGCGATGAAGCGGTCTCCAGCTGGCTCTCGTCGTGGACCGTGTTCTACTGGGCCTGGTGGATCTCCTGGTCGCCATTCGTCGGCATGTTCATGGCCCGCATCTCCCGCGGCCGCACCATCCGCCAGTTCGTCACCGGCGTGCTGCTGGTTCCCTCCGCAGTGACCCTGATGTGGTTCGCCATCTTCGGCGGCGGCGCCATCGGCATCCAGGAACGCGCAACGCTCTCCGGAAACGTCGGACAGAAGCTGGCGAACATGGTGGACGGCGCGCCGGACATCAACTTCGACACCGTGCTCTTCGAGCTCTTCGACCGGCTGCCGCTGCCCGGCTGGATTTCCGTGGTGCTCATGGTCGTGATGGTGCTACTGATCGGCATCTTCTTCGTCACCGGCGCCGACTCGGCCTCCATCGTCATGGGCGGTTTGACCGAGCGCGGGGCCGAGGAGCCAACCAAGAAGTCGATCATCTTCTGGGGCACCTCCATGGGAATCGTCGCGGCCATCATGCTGCTGGCCGGCGGCGACAAGCCGGCAGAGGCGCTGAACGGCTTGAAGAATATTACGATCGTCTCCGCGCTGCCGTTCGTCGTAGTGATGCTCCTGCTGTGCGTAGCGATCTGGAAGGACCTGAGCCGCGATCCGCTGATCCTGCAGGACCGGGTGGTGCGCGAGGTGCTTGAAAAGTCGGTATCCGACGGCGTGGACCGGCACGACGGCAGCGAGTTCAGCCTGATGACCGCCGGGATCCCGATCGTCCAGCAGCCGGTTGAAGCCACGATCCAGGTCGAGGCGGACAGCGGCGAAATGCTGATCATCAACGAACGCCTGCTCGGCGAGCAGGAACCGGAAGCAGCCTCCGAACGCTGACCGGAACAAGGCGGCAAGGGCCCTCGACCCCGTTGGTCGAGGGCCCTTGCGCGCAGCAAACCCAAGGAGAAACATGTTTGAGGCCCGGGGCGAAACCGCATTTGAACACCGTATGCACCAGGGGTCTTCCCTGATGGTCAGCCACCACTTCGGCGGCGCTACCCAGCTGCCGGTGGCCATCCAGACCTGGGTGGTGCCGCCTGGCGGATTCGAAGGCTTCCACCGGCACGATGGGGAGCAGCCGCTGACCGAGATCTACCAGGTCCTGGAAGGACGAGCCCGCATGCGCATTGCCAACGCGGAGTACGAGCTGGGTCCCGGAGACAGCGCGCTCGCCCCCGCCGGAGTGGACCACGATCTGGTCAACACGGGCGAGGGCGAGCTGCGGGTATTGGTGGTGTGGGGGCCTCCCGGCCACTTCGACATGTCAGGATTCGGCTCGCATCAGCGCTACCTCCAGCAGAAGTCGGCGGGGAAGTAAGTGCTTAGAGCTTCTGCTTTGCCGCGATCCTGGTCGCGGTTTTGACGAGCATCAGCACTAGCAGCAGGATCCCGACATAGCCGTTGATCACGTAGACGATGTTGACCATCTGGCTGAAGGGAACCGCGAGGCCGATGATGGTCCCGAGCACTGCCAAGGCGATGGTGCAGTACTTGAACCGCGGAGTCTTGTCTGCGAAGAACCGCGAGGACACGGTCCAGAGCAGGGGCACTGCGGTGGTGTAGATGCCGGCGAGGATCATGACCGAGATCCCCGACGCGAGCACCGGGCTGATGTCGCGGGCAAGGACCAGCATCGGAATTTCAGCCCCGGCGACCTGGGTGATGTTAGCCAGCAGCCCGAGGCTTACGACAATGCATGCGACAGAAAAGGCGATGGCTCCCGCCGCACCGCCGGCGGCGGCTTCCTTCTTGCTGCGCGCGGTTTTTCCCAGCGCGGTCAGGAAGGCGGCCAGCCACAGCATGCAGAAGCCGACATAGGACAGGCCCGACATGAACCAGCTGCTTGACGCCTGGGTGAGCTCAAGCGTCGGAATGAGCGCGTTGCCCGCCGAGATGCCCTCGGGGTTGCGGATGATGCCCACTGCGCCCAGGGCAATGGCCACGACGACGATGACCGGTCCGATTTTGCCGATGACATCGACCAGCGAATTCAGTCCGAACCAGACGCTGATGCCCACCACCACTGCCAGGCCGATGCCGCCTGCATATTTGGACAATCCGTAGTGCTCCTCGAAGACTGCACCGGCTCCGGCAACCATGACCGCAAAGCTGAGGAAGACGAAGAGGATCGAAAAGTAGTCGAAGAAGGTGCCGAGGTATTTTCCGCAGTAATAGTGGAAAATCCGCGACGGCTGCTCGAATTTTTTGGCCTGTCCGACGACGAAGAATTCAATGACCACATAGGTCATGAGCGCCAGGACCAATAGCCCGGTGCCAAAGACGCCCCAATACCCATAGGAGGTGAAATACTGCGAAATTTCCTGCCCGGTGGCAAATCCAGAACCGATAAGAAAAGCGATGATTGCGCCGGCAAAAGTCAGAACTCTCGATACGCTGAGCTTTGAACCGGATTGAATGGGGGACAGGGCTGGTGCTTTGTCCGTCATGGGGGAATCTACTCCTTGGGGTGTTCTCTTCGTTGAGACCAAAAAACGCGCACCACTGATATATCAGTGATGCGCGTTACACGTTACGGAGTGGGTTTGCCGGATTCAAACTGTTACGAACCCTTTAGAGCACTGATCGCACGGTTTTTTCGAAGTTGAGGATGTGCTCGCCTGCCATGGCCGCCGCGGCCTCGCTGTCGCCGGCCAGGATCAGGTCGATCAGTGTGACGTGCTCCGAGATGTGCTGGTGGATATCGGGCAGCCGGTTGAGCACCATGCACCAGATGCGCGTGGCGAGATTATCGAGCCGCACCAGGGCTTCTTCAAGGTGGTGGTTGTTGGCGGCCTGGTAGATCAGACGGTGGACTTTGAGGTCGAACTCGATGAGCTGGCGGTGGTCGTGCAGGCTGTCGAGGCCGCTGATGGCTTCCCGTGTTTTCTCCAGCTCCTCGCGGTAGATGCCGCCCTTTTCTTCTGCGGCGCGGCGGGTTGCGAGGCTTTCGAGGGAGAAGCGCACATCTGAGATGGAAGCGAGCTCGGTGACGTCCACGCCGGTGGCGAAGGTGCCGCGGCGTGGATAAGAAACCACGAGGTGGTCGATTTCCAGGCGCTTGAGCGCTTCGCGCATGGGAGTACGTCCGGTGCCCAGATCCGCAGCGAGGGCCGCTTCGTTGATCGGGTCGCCGGGGGCGATGTCCAGCATAATGAGGCGGTCGCGCAGAATCCGGTAGGAGCGCTCTGCCATTGATTCGCTGTCCGCAATTTCGGCTGTAGTCGTCATTTGTGTAGTACTCCTTTCATAACTCATTCTGCCTTGGTTTGCCTTTTGGGGGAAATGTTTTCTCAACCTATTGACTCAGTGTGATCTCAGCCATACGCTAGTGGTAAATCCTTGATATATCAGTTGTCTATAAGACGTTCGAAGGAATCGACTCATGGCAGAATTGCAGACCTTGGTGCCAACCTCCCTAACTGAAGACTTGAGCACCC
>NZ_BJNY01000009.1 GCF_006539925.1 Glutamicibacter uratoxydans
GTGTCCGCCGAAAAAATCCCGGAAACTCGACAGAGTTTCCGGGATTTTTCCATTCTCTGGGGGACGTTTCCGGCCCGGCACATTTTTTGGGGCCCACTACGGTGCTTCGCGGAACAAGAAAAGAAGGAACCCCGCAGCCTCTTTCGAAACTGCGGGGTTTGCAACGGCCGGTACCCAGTCCCCCAACTTGATACCGAAGACGAGAATCATCCCCATAATGATTGATGATCGGTCTACCGATTAATGCACCTTTGACGCTACATCTGAAAAGTTGATTCTTCAATATGTAACCTCACCTTGTCTACAAATTAGGTAGATAGTTTCAGGAAACCAAGTACCACCCAGGCTCTTGCGACACAGAATACGAAGGCTTCGAGAAAAAGCATTTCTCGAAGCCTTGCCTATTGGTTTATTTCACGCCTCGTTCAAAGTCATGGGCAATCTCCTTGACCTGAGTTTCAGCTTGCTTGATCTTCTCAGCGGCTTTGGCGTTCAAGATCTCGTTCTGCAGCTCATCGTCGCCAATGGGTCCGCTCAGCGGCGATTCCTGGTCCTTCTTCTCTTTGGACATCTCGGCCAGCTCCTTCCACGACCGCCCGGCTCAGATTGGTTCCTACACCGTAGGCGCAGTTAATCACGCAATCAATCATCCGCCGCAAACACCCATGAAGCTTTCAGATCCCGAGACGGAGGCCTAGTCGTTGCGGTTCACGAAAGAGCGGAGCATATTCTGCACGATATCCTCGGGCAGCGAGGTGTGGCGGACGATAATCGCCGACATTCCCTCCAAGTCGTTATCCGCGATGGCTTCAAAGAGCGCCTCGCGTTCGTCTTCGGGAAGATCGGCGGCGTCAAAACGGACCGGGCCGTCAGGTCCCTGGCCTTCGAAACGGAAATCGGCGACATTGCCGCTGGCGCTCTCGCCGGCCATCGGCGACGCTGCAATCATCCGTTCCAGGTCTTCCACCGGCAGCTCGGTGTAGCTGTGCAGGATCTGCGCAGCACCGGCGAAATTGGAATCGCGCAGCATGGAGAACAGCTGGTCGTATTCATTCGGGGGCAGCTGTTCGCTGGAGAATTCGCGCTGTTCACCGTCGATTTCAAAGGCCATCTTGAAGTGCGTGGCGCTTGGCTCTGATTCCGAGCCGAACTGGTCATGCCACTCGGAAGGGATAACCCACGAGTCCTCGGGCAGATCGGTGCTGTCCTTTTCTTCCTTGGACGCCTGCTCTTCCTGCTTGCCTGCGGCAGGCTCGTCCTGGGCGCTCTGCGCTTCGAGCTTGTCGCGCAGCGCCTGGATGTCTTCCTCGGAAACCGGAAGTTCCTTGACCGGTGCGGTCTGCGGGTATTTGTCCAAGCTGCGGATGGCGATCACACAGTCCTTGATGGGATCCCCGGTGACAGCCCTGAAATTCTGCACTGCCGCCATGACATCGCCCTTGGCAAGGTTGCGGTAAATCGCGTTGCGGGAAGCATCATCAAGCTTCGCGTTGGCCGCTTGGGCAGCCTCGCGGGTGACCGCCAGCGCAATCTGGGCAGAGTTCTTCTTGCGAAGCGCCTGCAACCCGAAATAACCCAGGGCAATCACTGCGATGACAACGACGAGCCAGATGATGAATTCCATACCTCCAGCGTACTTTGTTTAACTGAACATTCACCCAGCGATGCCCAAAGTGAAAGGCAAAACACCGGGTGCTCCGGCAATTCTCAAGGCACGGCCCGCCATGGCCAGCGACCAGCGTGAATCAGCGAGATCGTCGACCAGCATGATCGGCCCCGGAGCGTCGGCAAGAAGCTGCTCCAGCTGCGCTGGAATCTCGAAGAGATCCGCCACAGCGGCGACCCGGAAGGCCGAGTTTCCACCCGGCCCCTGCTGCGGCGGCATCCCCCGGTATTCAAGCTGCCCCAGGTAGCGCAGGCGTCCCACACTGGCCAGGCCCTGGGCCAGGGATGTCACCAGCTGCGGGCGGCGCGATGACGGCATGGCCACCACACCGACGGGGCGTTGCTCCCAATTCCATTCGGCCAGCACCTTCACGCAGGCGTCGAACATCGCCTTGTCGATCGGATTGTCCGCGGGATCAGCGAAAAGCTGGCGCAGCCGGTTGCCCCAGCCCAAATCCGTCAGGCGGGCCAGCGCGCGGCCGATGGACACCTGCTCATCCACCGGGATCTTGCCCTTGAGCGTATGCCCGAGCTTGTCCAGCCCCGAGGGGTAGAGCTTGCGCGGCTCGATGGGAACGCCCGCACGGACCAGAGCCGCCTGGGCGTTGTCCTTGGATTCCTGAGCGATGTGGTCGTCGAACCAGGCGCCGGCGCAGTTGTCGCAGCGCCCGCAGGGGGCTGACTTCGGGTCGTCCAAGGCCTTGGTCAAGAACTCCATGCGGCAGCCGCGGGTGTTCTCATAGTCGATCATCAGCCGCTGCTCATGCACGCGGCTTGCCGCCACCCGCTTGTAGCGCTCTGCGTCGTAGCTCCACGGCATGTCGGTGCGCATCCAGCCGCCGGCGACGCGTTCCACAGCGCCGTCCACGGCAAGCACCTTGAGCAGCAGCTCCAGCGGCGAGCGCCGCAGGTTGACGGCGCTTTCCAGGGCAGGGACGCTCATGGCCCCGTCGGCGGCTCCAAGCGCTTCCAAGACAGCGGTGGCGCGGACCTGGTCCGGCATGGAGCTGGTGGCGAAGTACTCCCAGATCTCCGCATCGTCGGGGCCCGGCAGCAGCAGCACGTCAGCGTTAATGCTGCCGCGGCCGGCGCGGCCCACCTGTTGGTAGTAGGCTACCGGGGAGCTCGGCGCGCCGATGTGGATAACGAAGCCCAGATCTGGCTTGTCGAAGCCCATGCCCAGGGCGCTGGTGGCGATCAGGGCCTTGACTTCGTTGTTCTTCAAGGCAGCTTCGAGGCGTTCGCGCTCTTCCAGGTCGGTGCGCCCGGTATAGGCCGCGACCTGGTGGCCTGCCTCGCGCAGCAGCCGGGCGATGTCCTCTGCCGCGGAGACCGTCAGCGTGTAGATGATGCCCGAGCCTTTGAAGTCCTCGATGTGGCTGAGCAGCCAGGCCAGCTGCATGCGCGGGGACGGCAGGCGCAGCACTCCCAGGCGCAGCGAGTCGCGGGCCAGCGTGCCGCGCAGGGTAAAGACCTCCTGGGTGCCTCCGGCCAGCTGTTCGGCCACATCTTGGACCACGCGGGAGTTGGCGGTGGCGGTGGTGGCGAGCACCGGCAGGTTCTGCGGCAGCTTGGCGATCAGGTCGCGGATGCGGCGGTAGTCGGGGCGGAAGTCGTGGCCCCAGTCGGAGATGCAGTGGGCTTCGTCGATCACCAGCAGACCCAGCCGGTTCAGCAACATGGGCAGCTGCTGTTCGCGGAAGGACGGGTTGTTCAGCCGCTCTGGGGACACCAGCAGCACGTCGATCTCATCGCGCTGCAGCTTGTCCAGTATTTCGCGCCATTCAAGGACGTTGGCCGAGTTGATGGCGGCTGCCCGCACGCCCGCGCGTTCCGCGGCCGCCACCTGGTCGCGCATCAGCGCCAGCAGCGGGGAGACGATCAGGGTGGGGCCGTAGCCCTGTTCGCGCAGCAGCAGCGAGGCGATGAAATACACCGCCGACTTGCCCCAGCCGGTGCGCTGCACCACCAGGGCGCGGCGGCGTTCGGCCACCAGGGCGCTGATCGCCTCGAACTGTCCGTCGTGGAACTGCGCTGCGGGGTTCTGCACCAAGGCGCGCAGCTTGTCCTGGGCGAGGGCCAGCAGTTCCGAGTGCATTGATCCGTCCATGCTCCCAGTATTTCAGCTGCCACCCACGAATTGCCGCCGCCTGGGCCCAAATGTGGACTCTGCGCGCAAATGTAAGGTATTTCCTACGTCGCGCAGGGGCCAGAACCCGGGCCCTTGGGCCTCCAGCCGGTAGGCTAATTGGTGTGAGCGAAGAAATTGATCTGAACCAGAGCTTCAAGGCCTACGACGTGCGCGGCATCGTCGGCGAGTCCTTGACCGCCGAAGCCGTGGAGGCCATCGGCGCCGCCTTTGTCGACGTGCTGTCCCTGGGCGGCGAAACCGTGCTGGTCGGCGGTGACATGCGCCCCTCCTCTGCCGAGTTCTCCGCGGCATTCGCGCGCGGCGCCACCTACCGCGGCGCCAACGTGGTGATGCTCGGCCAGATCTCCACCGACGAGCTGTACTTTGCCTCGGGCAAGCTGCAGGCGGCCGGCGTGGTGTTCACCGCCAGCCACAACCCTGCCCAGTACAACGGCATCAAGATGTCCAAGGCCGGGGCGCTGCCGATTTCCTCGGCCACCGGACTCTTCGACATCCGCGACCTGGCCCAGCAGTACCTGGACGAGGGCCTGCCGGTCTCCGGCGACACCCCGCAGGGATCTATCACCGAACGCGATGTGCTGGCGGACTACGCCGCCTACCTGCGCGAGCTGGTGGACCTGGCGAACATCCGCCCGCTGAAGATCGTGGTGGACGCCGGCAACGGCATGGGCGGGCTGACCACCCCTGCGGTGCTGGGCGACGCGGTGCTCGCGGGCCTGCCGCTGGACATTGTCCCGCTGTACTTCGAGCTGGACGGCACCTTCCCGAACCACCCGGCCAACCCGCTGGAGCCGGAAAACTTGAAGGACCTGCAGGCAGCCGTGCTGGAGCACGGCGCAGACCTGGGCCTAGCCTTCGACGGCGACGCGGACCGCTGCTTTGTGATCGACGAGCGCGGCCTGCCCCTGTCCCCATCGGCGATCACCGCACTGGTCGCGGTGCGCGAGATCGCCCGCGTGAAGGCCGAGGGTGAGGATTCCCCGGTGATCATCCACAACCTGATCACCTCCAAGGCGGTGCCGGAATTCGTCACCCGCGCCGGCGGAACCCCGGTGATGACCCGCGTGGGCCACTCCTTCATCAAGGCGGAGATGGCGACCCAGGGCGCAGTCTTCGGCGGCGAACACTCCGCGCACTACTACTTCCGCGACTTCTACAATGCCGACACCGGCATGCTTGCCGCGATGCACGTGCTCGCGGCCCTGGGCGGCCAGGACCTTCCGCTCTCGCAGCTGGGCGCCGAGTACGAGCCATACGTCGCCACCGGAGAGATCAACTCGGAGGTTGCTGACAAGGCTGGGGCCACCGCCCGCGTGCTGGAACACTTTGAGGGGCAGGACGTCGCAATCCTTACCATGGACGGCACCACGATCAGCGCGAACGACGGCAGCTGGTGGATCAACCTGCGCCCGTCGAACACCGAGCCATTCCTCCGCTTCAACGGCGAGGGCGCCACTGCCCAGATCATTGAACCAATCCGCGACGCTGTGCTGGCGATCGTGCGAGCCCAGCAGCCAACGGCCTAAGGAGCCATCATGAACTTTGAGACTCTCGATGAAGGCGTCAAGGACGCACTGAACAAGGTCCTGGGCACCGCCCTGGGCGTTGCCCGCGAACAGCTTGAGGAACAGGGCGTCTTCCTGCCCTTCGCCATCGGCCTGGAGCCGGCAGAAGGCAGCGATGAGGCGGAGCTGCGCCTGATCGCCGTGCCGCCGACGGACAACCCGGAGGATCCGGACGCGGACATCGACACCGAGGCCATGGTCGCCGATTTGATGCAGGTGCTCAACCAGCAGGGCGCCCATTTCCAGGCCATCGCCATCGCCTCGGACGTGCTTCTGCAGGAGAATGACAAGGACGCGATCCACGTCGTGGCAGAGCACAAGGTCGGCGCCGCGCTGGCCATCGTGCAGCCTTACCAGATGCCTGCCGAGCCGGGCGGCGAATGGCTGTTTGAGGATCCCGAAGCAGAATCCGCCGAAGCCCTCTGGGCCCCGGAGCAGGCCTAGCCCTCTCGCCTCCACCCGTAGACCGACGCCCTGTGCCACATTGAACGCACAGGGCGTCGTCGTACACTGGGCAGTATGAAACTCAGCGCCTTTGCCGATGTCTGCCTGCGGACCGTCATGGTGCTTGGCGCGCCCAATGCCGGCCAGCTGACCAGCAGGGAGATCGCCGAACTGGTTTCTGTGCCCTATAACCACGTGGCCAAGGCGGTGCTCGAGCTGCGCACCCTGGGATTGATCGACGTGGCGCGCGGGCGCAACGGCGGAGCCACCATCACCCAGGTGGGCTTGGACAGCTCGGTGGGCGAGCTGCTGCGCACCCTTGACCATCGCCAGGACGTGGTCGACTGCACCGACCATGACGCCAACGGCAACTGCCCGCTGGCCGGAGGCTGCCGCCTGCGCACCGCGCTGAGCGCGGCCCGCGAAGCCTTCTACCGTGCCCTGGATCCCCTGACGGTGCAGGAGATCTGCGAACAGTCTCCTGCAGTCACCCTGCTCCCCTTCCCCACGGTGCGCCGCAGCGCGTAATCTGCGTTACATGTAGACACCCTAGTCAAACGCGACTTTCAAAGTTCTTCAAAATTAACTTGCAATCCTTTTCTACGTAGCGTAGAACTTAAGTCATAAATCTTGCATCTCAGATGCAAGATAAAACTTCGCCTCTTCAAGGAGAACCCCACATGCTGTCCACACAGTCTCGCCCGGTCATCGAAGCAACCCTGCCGATCATCGCTGAACGCATCTCCAGCATCACCCCGAAGTTCTACCAGCGCCTTTTCACCGCGCACCCAGAACTTCTGGACGGCACCTTCTCCCGGTCCAACCAGAAGAACGGCACCCAGCAGCAGGCGCTGGCAGGTTCGATCGCAGTCTTCGCGACGCACCTGATCACCAACCCCGAGACCACCCCAGAGACCATGTTGGCCCGCATCGCCCACAAGCACACCTCGCTGGGCGTCGTCGAAGAGCAGTACCCGATCGTGTACGAACATCTCTTCGCCGCCATCGCCGAAGACCTGGGCGATGCACTGACCCCTGAAATCGCCGATGCCTGGACCGAGGTCTACTGGCTCATGGCCCATGCGCTGATCAAGATCGAAAAGGGCCTGTACTCACAGCAGGCCAACGCCACCGCCTACAGCCCCTGGAAGCTGGTCGAGCGCACCGAAACCGGTACCGATTCGGTGACCTTCAGCTTCGAGCCGGCCGACGACACCGCTGTCACCGTCGCGGCTCCGGGCCAGTTCGTCTCGGTCCGCATGCCAATGGCCGACGGCGTGCGCCAGGTCCGCCAGTTCACCCTGAGCAACGACATCGAGTCCACCACCCGCCGCACAGTCACCGTGAAGCTGGACGTGGACGGCGAGTTCACCCCGGTGCTGCACAACTCGCTGAAGGTCGGCGACGTCGTGGAGCTGTCCAACCCCTACGGCGACCTGGTGATCGACGAGGACGGCTCGCCGCTGGTCATCGCCACCGCAGGCATCGGCTGCACCCCGAGCGCCGCCGCGCTGCAGGTGCTGGCCGCTAAGAACTCCACCCGCAAGATCACCGTGCTGCACGCAGACCAGGAATTCTCCGCCTGGCCGCTGCGCGAGCAGATGCTTGCTTCCATCGATGCGCTGCCGCAGGCAAGCATCAGCACCTGGTTCGAGCGCGGCGAACTGCCAGAAGGCCTGGACGCCAAGGCCGGCTACATGGACCTGACCGACTCGCTGACCGAAGACAGCCAGGTCTACCTGTGCGGCCCGCTGCCGTTCATGCACGCTGTACGCTCCCAGGCGCTGGCCGCCGGCATTCCTGCCGACCGCATCCACTACGAGGTCTTCGGACCCGACGTATGGCTGGCCGCCTAATTCTCGCAGCGGCCCTGTAGGGGAAGAGGCCCGCAACCGGTTCATGGGGATCCGGTTGCGGGCCTCTTTCCTGCGCTGTGCGGCAGGCGCGCCGCCGCTACTCTGGGCGTTCGGCGGCGCCTGGCTGCTCTGGCTTTTCCGGAGCAGCAGAATCTTCTGCGCTGGGGCGCTTGTCCACGGGCGGCTTCTTGGACAGCGTGGCCTTCAAATCCAGCTTGTTCAGATCCAGCCTGCGCGGATCCAGCCGGTCCACCAGCCGCGCGGACTTGGGCTTGGCGGGATCCTGCGGGTCGACCTCTTCCAGGGTGCTTGCGTGGTCCTTGGCCGATGAATAGGTGGATGCTCCGTGCGGCTTGGGCGCCGCCGGGCGGGCCAGGATCTGGTGCAGCCCGCCGCTGGTGATCCACCGGCGCAGCACCGCGTTGAACAGCAAAGGATTTTCGATGTTCCACTGGTGGTGCATGCCCGGCACCAGGCGCAGCTTGGCCTGCGGCAGCGCCGCGGACAGCTGGGCAAATGACTTTGCCACGACCTTCGGCTCCTTGGCGCCGGCCAGGACCAGGATCGGGCCGGTGTAGCTGGACAGGTTGGCGGGCAGCGCCCCGGGGCCGATCTCATCCATGATCGCCCGCATGTTCTCCGCCTTGAGCTTGACCCCGTGCTCTGCGAAGAGCTCCCGCTCGTTCTCGACCATGCCGTAGGCCCCCGCCTGGAAGCGCCAGTACCATTCGCTGCCGATCAGCTTCAGCTGCATGCGCTGCATCGCCTTGGCAGTGGAGCTCAGCGAAGCGATCGGGGTGCCGGTGATCATGACCGATTCCACCAGCTCCGGGTGGCGGGCGGCCACATGCAGGGCGATGACGCCGCCCAGCGAGATGCCCACCAGGTGCACACCCCCGGAGGGGACTTCGTCGGCGATCAGCGCCGCCACGTCATCCGCCGCCGAGTCCAGGCCTTCCCACTGCTCCTCAAAGCGGGCGCCGAAGGCCGGAAGGTGCAGGGTCAGGATGTTGAAGTCGGCGAAGGCGAGCACCTGCGGGTCCCAGCTCCAGTTGCCCACGTTGCCGCCGTGCAGGAAGACCAGCGTCTGGGCCTTCTCGCGCGCCGCGTCGTCGCCGCGGGCGGGATGCACCTCGGGGTAGTCGGTGGCTTCCCGGGCCAGCTCCTCCTTGCCGGAAGCCTTCGGGTTCTGCTCTGGACTCATGGCAAATGCTCCAATACTGCGTCGAGCCATTCAAGTTCGGCCGCCTGCTGCCTGATCGCGTGGTCAAGGGTGGCAGCCATCAGGAAGCTGCGCCGATCCGCCGCGGCCCGCATGTCGATGCCTTCGCGCTGGGAGAGGTAGTCGTCCAAGACGTACTGGGTGTTCTTGCGGCGCTGCAGCAGTAGGCGTTCAATGTCTTCGCGCTCGAGCTCTGCGGCGAAGAAGACCTGCCCCATGAACGGGTCCCGTTCGGGAGACTGGGCGGCCCCGCCGGCCAGCCACTGGGCCAGCACTTCGCGCCCGGCCTCGGTGATGTGGTGCTCCTGCCGGTCCGGGTAGTTCGATTGCGCAACGGTGCGCACCGTCGCGTAGCCCTTGTCTACCAATTGCGCCAAGGTGCGGTAGATCTGCGCCTTGTCCGCGTTCCAGAAGTGGTTGATAGATGAGTCAAAGTGCTTCTTGAGTTCATAGCCCGTCATCGGCGACAGGCTTAACAATCCAAGAATCAATCGTGCCAAAACCATGGTTTCATCTTTTCACAGTTAGTTGATTTTGCACCCAACTGGCCATGGCCGGATCAAACTGTGCCCCGATTGTGATGTTGTTTCCCCGCGGTGCCAGCGGTCCGCTGGCCGGAGCCGACGCCGCTTGAAGCTCAAAGCAAACCTAGAATTGTCCTATGCCCCATATCTCCGAGCGTCCCCAGCTGACGCGACCGCTCTTTGCCCTGCTGGTGCTGCTGGGCACCACCGGCCCGCTGGCCGTGGACATGTATCTGCCGTCGTTCCCCGCAATGACCAAGGAATTCTCCTCCTCCGCCACCGGGATCCAGCTGACCCTGACAGCTTTTCTGCTGGGCCTCGCAGCGGGGCAGATCTTCTGGGGTGCGCTCTCCGACCGGCGGGGCCGTTCGGTTCCGCTGCGCTGGGGCACCGCGGTATTTGTGCTGGCTTCCATCGTCGCCGCGCTGGCGCCGACGCTGACCACCTTGATCATTGCCCGCGCCCTCCAGGGCCTGGGCGGTGCTGCCGGCGTGGTCATTTCCAAGGCGATTGTCGCCGATACGACCACCGGCGGACAGACCGCCCGGATCTTCTCGCTGATCATGACATTTACCGGCGTGGCACCGGCGGTGGCTCCGCTGCTCGGATCGGTGCTGGCCCAGATGGGCGGCTTCCGGGCAGTCATGTGGTTCATCGCCTTCTCCGGCGTGCTCATGGCCGCTGGAGTCTTCTGGGTCTACAAGGAGACCCTTCCCGCGGCGCGGCGTTCCTCGGGCAGCTTCATCTCTCCGCTGCTCCAAGCGCTGCGCAGGCCAAGGTTCGTCGGCTACATGTTCCAGTCAGGCTTCTCCTTCGGCGCGATGATGGCCTACGTTTCAGCTTCGCCGTTCCTCTACCAGAACGTCATGGGCCTCTCCCCTCAGGGCTTTGCCCTGTGCTTTGCAGTCAACTCGCTGGGATTGATTCTTGCTGGTTTCGTCTCCTCGAAGCTGGCGCTGAAGGTGCCGCTGCGCAAAACGATCATCGTTGCGCTGAGCGTCTTGCTTGGATCCGCGCTGGTCTTCGCGATACTGGTGCAGCTTGGTGTGCGCAGCATGGTGCTGGCGGTGCTGGTCTTCTTCATGGTCACCTCGCTGGGCTTCACGATGGGCAACACCACTGCCCTGGCGCTGGCTGAGGTTCGCAAGGTTTCCGGATCCGGATCGGCCCTGCTTGGCTGCTTCCAGTTCTTCATCGGCGCGCTGGCCACCCCGCTGGTGGGGTTGAGCGGCGAGGATTCCCCGGTGGCGTTCTCGCTGACGGCGCTGGCCAGTGCGGTGGTCGCCGTCGGCGCCTTGGTGTACACGGCAGAGCGCTTCCATAACAAGGCCGCCGCCTAAGCACAGCCAAGCAAAACGCTTAAACAAAGATCCTCGGGTCCTGCCCCTTCACGTGGAAGGGGCAGGACCCGAGGATCTTTTGCTAGAGGACTTAGGCGCTCAGGCGGGCCTTGAGGCCATCGAGCTCGGCACGCAGCGAAGCCGGCAGAGCCTCGCCGAACTTGGCGTACCACTCTTCGATGCTCTCGACCTCGGTCAGCCATTCGTCGGTGTTCACTGCAACAGCGGTTTCAACGTCTGCTGGGGTGAAGCCTTCCAGGCCGGTCAGATCCAGTGCCTCGCCGGTTGGAACGTAGCCGATGGCGGTTTCCTTGGCGTCTGCGGTGCCTTCGATGCGCTCGATAGCCCACTTCAGAACACGCGAGTTGTCGCCGAAGCCTGGCCAGGCGAAGCCGCCTTCTGGGGTGCGGCGGAACCAGTTGACCAGGAAGATCTTTGGCATCTGCTCTGGGTTGAGCTTGCCGGAGATCTGGTCCCAGTGGTTCAGGTAGTCGCCTGCGTTGTAGCCGATGAATGGCAGCATGGCCATTGGGTCGCGGCGCACCTGGCCGGTGGCGCCGGCGGCTGCAGCGGTGGTCTCGGAGGACAGGGTCGAGCCCATGAAGATGCCGTTGGTCCAGCTGCGGGCCTCAGTCACCAGCGGAATGGTGGTCTTGCGGCGGCCGCCGAAGAGGATGGCGTCGATCTTCACGCCGTTTGGCGAGTAGTAGTCCTGCGACAGCATGTCGACCTGGTCGATCGGGGTGCAGAAGCGGGAGTTCGGGTGTGCGGCGTTGGTGCCGGACTCTGGGGTCCAGTCGTTGCCCAGCCAGTCGGTCAGGTGTGCTGGGGCCTCGTCGGTCATGCCTTCCCACCACACGCCGCCTTCGTCGGTCAGCGCAACGTTGGTGAAGATGGAGTTGCCCTTGGTGATGGCGCGCATGGCGTTCGGGTTGGTCGACCAGCCGGTGCCTGGAGCGACGCCGAACAGGCCGTACTCTGGGTTCACGCCGCGCAGCTCGCCGTCCTTGCCGATGCGCATCCAGTTGATGTCATCGCCCAGGGTCTCGGCCTTCCAACCTTCGATGGTTGGGTCCAACAGTGCCAGGTTGGTCTTGCCGCAGGCCGATGGGAATGCTGCTGCAACGTGGTAGGACTTGTTCTGTGGGCTGGTCAGCTTCAGGATCAGCATGTGCTCTGCGAGCCATCCCTCGTCGCGGGCCATTGCCGAAGCGATGCGCAGGGAGTAGCACTTCTTGCCCAGCAGTGCGTTTCCGCCGTAGCCCGAACCGTAGGACATGATGGCGCGCTCTTCTGGGAAGTGAACGATCCACTTGTCTTCGTTGCATGGCCAGACAACGTCTTCCTGGCCTGGCTCCAGCGGTGCGCCAACGGAGTGCAGGGCTGGAACGAAGAATGCGTCCTCTGCTTCCATCTTGCGCAGTACTTCATTGCCGATCTTGGCCATGATGCGCATGGAAGCGACAACGTAGGCGGAGTCGGTGATCTCAACGCCGTAGGCTGGCTGTTCTGCATCTAGTGGACCCATGACGAATGGAATCACGTACATGGTGCGGCCGCGCATCGAACCGTCGAACAGGCCGTTCAGACGGGCCTTCATCTTTTCCGGGTCTTCCCAGTTATTGGTGAAGCCGGCATCCTTCTCATCCTTGGAGCAGATGAAGGTGCGTTCCTCAACGCGTGCAACGTCCTTTGGATCGGAGAATGCTGCGTAGGAATTAGGGAAATTTGGATCGGTCAGCTTGACCAGGGTGCCAGCTTCAACCAGCTCGGCACACAGGCGGTCGTTTTCTTCAGCTGATCCGTCAACCCAATAAACACGATCCGGCTTCGTCAGTGCGGCAACTTCCCCGACCCAGGCTGTCAACTTCACATGCGAAGTAGGCGCTGCGTCGATTACGTTCTGATCCGAGCTCGTGCTCATTATCCATTCCCTCCATTGGGCTGAACTTGCAATAAATCAAGGCTATGGGGTGTACCCCGCTTGCACCCTGTGACTCAAACCTCAAGCCAAAAACGAGCCGAAGATGAAATTGAAAAGATCCCCGGAATTCCGGGGGTTTGCCTTTTGAACACCATAAGTTAATGTGACGAAGGTCACGTATACCGGTACCCTTTCATACTTCTGTCACAACCCGAACACACCTCGACTTCAAGACTCAGCCAACCTCTATTCCGGCCGCCAGTACAACCACCTGGCACGATGACGCACACCCTTGCGCGAAGCACAGCCGCCAGCCTGGCCCCGCAAGCAACGCCATCCAGCATCGCAAGCATATAAAGGGAATATCCTGACTCAGCATGATCACCCGTCCAACTCAGGTCTTTCGAAGACCCCGGCAGAAGCAAGGGACGACTACGCAGAAGTGACCGACCCTTTCATGCACAAAGAGGCCGAGTTGCGAGCGCCTGAGAACGAATCGGCCACTCGATTTGCAAGATCCAAAAAGCACCCGTATAGTTATTCGAGGTTCGAGCAAACGAACCGCAACAAATGAATAAGCGCCCATAGCTCAGCTGGATAGAGCGTCTGTCTACGGAACAGAAGGCCAGGGGTTCGAATCCCTTTGGGCGCACCAAAGAAAATCCCACTCGAAAGAGTGGGATTTTTCGTTTATCCCGAAAGGCGTCGACATGGAACCACTCGAACTTCGCCCCAATATTGAGCTTCGACTGCTCCAGCCATCCGATGCAGGCAGGCTGGCCGAGGCTTACCTAGGTAATAAGGAACATCTTCGCCAGTGGGAGCCGATCAGGCCCGACGAATTCTTCACCCAGCAATGGCAGGAGCAGGATCTGAGAACGCGGAGCGAACTGAACGCCCAAGGACTCGCCTATCCCCTGGCACTTTTCAACCACGAGTCAATCATCGGCAGATTCACGCTCACCGGCATTACCCGCGGCCCGTTCCAGAACGCCAGCCTGGGCTAGTGGATGAACGCTGATTTCTGCGGGCGCGGACTTGCCACCGCAGCCGTTCAGGGAATCTGCCAGATGGCCGGAAGCCAGTGGGGGCTGCATCGCATCGAAGCATCGACCCTGCTCCGCAACACCGGCTCCCAGCGCGTCTTGCTCAACTCGGGCTTTGAGCTTATTGGCACCGCCCCGCGCTATTTGAAAATCGCAGGCAGCTGGCAGGACCACAACTTGTATCAGCGCATCCTGGACGACTAGCCAAAGTAGATATCGGCCGAAATCCAGCGCTTCACAACAAAGCAAATGTGAACCCGAGCACTTTTGGCCGTTTCGGTTTTTCTCGACGCAGAATCTCGTGTATTGTTATTCAAGTCGTCAAGGCGACAAACAAATGAATAAGCGCCCATAGCTCAGCTGGATAGAGCGTCTGTCTACGGAACAGAAGGTCAGGGGTTCGAATCCCTTTGGGCGCACCAATGTGAAGAGTCGAGACATCGTTGACAGATGAGTCGAGACATACTTTACAAAATTTGATCGGAATCCCTCGGCCAACGGCCGGGGGATTTCTGTTTATCTGGCCAGTAGTTTCGATCCGGATCAATTACGTGCCTGCTGAGGACTTCTGAGGTATCCAGATCCAGCACGGTGACTTCGATGGTGTCGATGAGCATCATCACTTTCTTTCTGCGATGGACCTTGCGTACCCCCTAAATGGCGCAGTTTTCCTTCATGTCTCAGGGTTACTTTGCCGTCCTTATCGATCCGATCGTAGCGGATGCGAAACTCGCGATTACGGGTCACCTCAATGAGGTCGGGACGTGCTTTGAGGGTGCGGTGGTACCACTGTTCTGGCGTGTCTCGATTCAGTGCCCGGTGCGGCCGCTGGGTGTTGTACACGTGCCGAAATTCGTCCAAGATCGCTTGCAGCTCTTCGATCGATTCCGCTGGCGGGCGGGCATTGACCCATAAATGCTCGGCCTGGTGGAAGCGTTCGATTTTTCCTTGGGTTTGCGGGTGATAAGGGCTACCGTTTTCTGGCGGATCCCGAGGGTGATGAGTAGTTTTTCGAACTTGTTCAGTCCTTTGAGCAGGCGGGTGGTGTAGACCAGTCCGTTGTCAGTCAGGGTGCTTTGTGGTGGACCATAGCGGTTGATGCACCAGGTGAAGCTGTCGATCACGATTTGCGTGGTGATTTCGTCGTGGACCGAAGCGTGCAGCAGGTAGCGTGAGTGGTCATCGATCCAATGCAGGATTTCGACTTTGCGCCCGGTGGCGAGGGTGGCTTCGGTGAAGTCTGATTGCCATGTTTCATTGGGTTGATCTGCTTGGAAGCGGTGAAGGCTGCTCTTGGGACGTTTTTTGGGTTGGGGTGTGATCAGGCCGTGCGCGTGCAGGATGCGGCGGATGGTGGAGTCTGAGGGCACGGGGCCCGCCATATTGCGCAGGTGGTACTGGATGGTCAGTGGGCCAGCGTCGAGCTCTGCTGCGGTGAGTTTGGTGCGGAGTTCAAGGATGAGCTCGACAGTTTTCTGGTCGGTAGCTCGTGGGTTGCTCAGTGGTCGGCGTGATTGGGGTTCCAGGGCTTGATCGCCGCCGGCGTCGTAGGCTTTGAGGAGTTGGTAGATGCGTTGGCGTGAGATTTTGTATTGGTGTGACGCGTTGGTGACGCTCATCCCGGCGTCGCGGATTTGGTGGACGATGACATGATTCTTGGACATGTATCAGTGTCAAGGATGACGCAGCTCATAGGTCAATGGGTGAGTGTCTAGGATGTCTGGACTCATGTGTCTAATATGTCGTGAATCTACACACCTTTGGGCGCACCAAAGAAAATCCCACTCGAAAGAGTGGGATTTTTTGCTTTAACAATCCAACAGCCGACAACAGGTTCCGGCTGGCAGCCGCCGGCCGGAACCTGTTTCTGCGATCCGCTACTTCTTGTCGAGCTGGAATCCGACGAGCACCGGATCATGGTCCGAGGAACGGTACTGGTCGGCATTGAACAGCTGGGTCACGTTGTAGTTGTACCGGCTGTATTCATAGGCGATGGATTCGGTCGCATTGATGTTCCAGATATCTTGTCCGGTAGCCTTCTTGGCCAGCGGCTGCGAAGCGAAAACATGGTCAAGCGAGCCGGTCAACCCCTTGAAGAGGTAGCTTCGCGAATCAGCCTGTGCACCCAGATCCGCATACCCGGCTTCCAGCAATACCTGGATAGGATCTTCCGCCGCATAGGAGTTGAAGTCGCCGGCAAGCACCACCTTGTCGGTATTGGCGGTCTTCTTCATGCCATCGGCAAACTGCACCAGCGCCTGGGCCTGCTGGACGCGGGCCTGGTTCCATGCGCCCTGGCCGTCACCCTTGTCGGCATTCGCCGAGCCGTCCTTCGGGTCCGAGCCCTTGGACTTGAAGTGGTTTGCCACAACGAGGAATCGAGTCTTCTGGTTGCCTCCCACGCGCTGGAACGCCTGTGCCAGGGGATCGCGGGCATTGTCGAAGGCCGGATCGTCAAGGATCACCGATTCATTAATCAGCTTGACCGCATCGGCGCGGTAGATCATCGCGGTGCGGATGACATCTTCATCTGCCGGAACGGCGCTCGGGCTTGGAACGTAGCTCCACTGCTTGCCGCCGGCGGCCGCGTTCAGCTCGTCAACCAGATGGGACAGCGCCGCGTCGCGGTCCTCGCCGAAGCGCGAAGAATTTTCGATTTCCTCCAAGACCACCACATCGGCTGCAAACTTGTTCAGCGCGCTGACGATCTTGGACTGCTGGCGTTCGAAGCTTGCGGCGTTCGCCGCGCCGCGGGCATCGCATCCGCCGCGGACGGTGACTGGGTTGCCTTGGCGGTCGTCGTAGTAGCTGCAGCCCTCAAGGTCTTCACCGGTGGTGGTGAAGTAGTTCAGGACATTGAAGCTGCCCACGCTCACGTTGCCGCCGACGTCTTGAGGCTTGTCATTGTCGATGCGCTCGAAGCTGGCGGGGATCTGGGCATCGTCGGCGCCGGTGATCTGGCCGGTTGGCTGCAGGCGCCACAGGTCGTAGCGGTAGTCCATGATGACCGGCGACGTGAACGACGCCTGCGCTCCGACGCTGACGCGGTGCTGCCCGTCGATATAGGGCAGCGGGGTCGAGGTGTTGGACTTGGTGCTGAAGTTCAGGGTGGCGCCGTCGTCAAGCACGATGGCGCGGCGCTCGTTCTCCGCAGCCAGCGCGGCGGCTTGGGCGCTGCCGGCCTTGAAAACGTCGGTCGGCTGGCGCAGCGTGCGTTCGCCCTCGATGATCTGGCTGGTTCCCTGGGCCAGGGTAATCTCGCCGTACTGGTTCAGCGAGTAGTTGTCCGCCACCGTGAATGACCCTTGAGGGTCGATGAGCATTGATTCGAAGCGTTCGCGCTGCTCATCGGTGTCAGGCAGCGTGATGGCCAGCGGCTTCACCGCTTCGGCAGGCTCGGCTAGCTCCTGGACCGAGGAAGCGCTGATCTGCGTCAGTCCGTAGTATTCCGAGACGGTGCCTGCCACCTGGAGATGCTGGCCCACGGCAACATCAGCCACCTGCTTGGGCGCGTAGATGAAGACGGCAGAGCTTCCCTGGTCGGAAATCTCTCCGCCGCTGCCTGCGGTCTGCAGGTAGAAGCCGCGCAGGCCGCCTTCTGCATAGGCCGCGGTGACGACGCCTTGGACCGTGACCTTCTTGCCCGCCAGGGGCGAGGTGTCCGAGGTGCCCTGGACTGCTTCGATGGCAGTGATGCCGGTGTCTGCCGCCTGTACTGGCGCCAAGCCGGACAGGCTCAATCCCGCCGCCAGTACGGCGGCGGCAAGAATGGACGTGCTACGTTTTTGCATGGATCTTCCTACGTCGGTGGGTGATGTACCGAATTCACCAGATGAAGTTGAACTCGCGGTGAACGCTGTGAAACTGCCTGGGTGGCCAGCTCATTAATGATCCAAGTCGATTAAGCGCTTTACGTCTATAGCGTGACGAAAAAGATATCTTGACTAATTGAACTGACCGGTCAGTTCAATTAGTCTGTAAAAGTGCTTGTTGCAGATTCCATCTCATTCCAGGGCCGCCATAGCGAACTGGTTCCCCCTACTTCCCTTTCCGTCGCGCCCGGAGAAATGCTGCTGATTGTCGGCGAACCGCAGATCGGCCGCACCGCGATGGCCTTGATGCTTTCAGGGCGCATGAAGCCGAAGTCGGGCACCGTCACCTGGAACGGGCATAGCAGCATGGGCAGGCTGCGCAAGGTCAGCGCAGTGGTGGATTCCCCGAATATCAACGAGCCCGAAGCCCACTTGAAGATCCGCGACATTGTCAGCGAAGATCTTTCGCTGATCCCTTCTCCTCCCTGGCGCAAGCCGAACCCCAAGAAGTGGATGCAGGACCACGGCTTCAGCGACATCGCGCACGAATGGACCGACGCCGTCGAGCCGGTGCGCATGACCGAAATGCTCACCCAGCTGGCGGCTGAAAACCGGCAGACCAAGCTGCTGGTCGTCGATTCGCCGGACCGGCACCAAGAAGACGACGAAGGATGGCTGCGCAACCTCGAGCGCTTCGCCCTTGACGAACGCCAGTTCGCCGTCATCGCGCTGGTTGGCCGCCCGCCAGCGGAATGGGAAGGCCCCATCATGTATTTGGGCGAGCAGGCGCAAGCCACGGAGCTGGACGAACAGCAGCCTGAAGAGGAACCGCAGACCACCAGCCAGCCGGCGCTGCCGCTGGCCGAGGAAACTGCCCAGGCACCGGCCCAAGAATCCGCTGCGGATATCGGCAATCAGGATGCTGAGCAGCCGGCGGCAGCCGAGCCGCTGGAAGAACAGCTGGACGCCGATCCCCAGGAGCCAGCCGTACAGGCCCCGGCAGCACAGGCACCTGCCGCATCGGCTGACGAAGCACCGGAAAGCGAAGCGCCCGCGGCGCCCGAAGCAAAGCCCGGTCCTGTTCCCGCGGCCTCCCCCGGAGCCGAAACTCAAACCTCACCCGAAGCTCAAGCCGACGCCGGCCTCCAGGCCGAGCCAGCCGCTGATGAAACTGCCGGCAAGGACGCTGGCACGCAGGCAGCAAGCACAGAAACCGCCGATCGAAGCGAACCGAAGGACTGAAGATGACGACCTTGCGTCTGGCTCTTTCAGAGCTCAAGCGCATGAGCCGCGGCACCCTGCCAAAGCTCGCGCTCATTGCCATTACCCTGGTGCCGCTGCTCTACGGCGCCCTGTACCTCTACGCCAACTGGGATCCCCAGTCCAACCTGAACAACGTCACCGCCGCAGTGGTCAACCTCGATGAAGGCGCCACCGTGGACAAGGAATTCAAGCAGGTCGGCAACGATGTGGTCGACTCCCTGGAGGAGGACGGCACCTTCGGCTGGGCCCACCTGGACACCAAGGCGGAGGCGGAAGATGCCGTGGCCAGCGGCAAGTACGCCTTCGCCCTGATCCTGCCCAAGGACTTCACCGCCGCGCTGACCTCGCCGGCGGAGCTCAAGGACGCCAAGCAGGCGAATATGGAGCTGCTGACCAATGACGCGAACAACTTCATGGTGGGCAATTTCGCCAAGACCCTGAGCAACGAGGTCCGCACCTCGGTGGCCAAGGAAGTGGGCACCGAAACAGCTTCCGGCATGATCGCCGGATTCGTCGAGATCCACGGCTCCATGGGCAAGGCCGCCGACGGCGCAGAACAGCTCTACGACGGCACCATCTCGCTGGGCGACGGCGTAGTCAGCCTGGCCGACGGCACCACCAAGCTGGTGGACGGCAGCGCTGACCTCTCCGACGGCGCTGGCCAGCTCAAGACCGGCACCTCGGAGCTCTCCAAGGGCCTGAATTCCCTGGTGGACGGCCAGAAGCAGCTCTCCAGCGGCGCAGACCAGCTGGCCAAGGGATCCAAAGACCTCTCAAAGGGCGCCGGGGACCTGTCCAAGGGTCTGAACACCCTTGAATCCAAGACCGCCACCCTGCCCAAGTCGGTCTCCCAGCTCAACGACGGCGCCAAGAGCGCCAAGGCCGCGGCGGACAAGCTGGCCGCCGGTTCCAAGCAGGTGGCCGACGGCAACGTGAAGCTCTCCAACACGGCAGACGACGCGATCGGCGTGATCGACAACCTGCAGGCAGATGCCGAGTCCCGCATGGACGAGGTCAAGACCGCCATGGATGAGAACCTGGACCAGCTCGTCGCCCAGGGAGTGCTGACCAAGGAGCAGGCCTCCGCCATCCGCAAGGACGTGAACAGCGCCGTCAAGAACTCCAGCGTCTCCAAGAGCGTGCAGGCCGAGGCAAAGAAGATCCGCAATGAACTGGGCACCGTCCAGTCAAGCCTGAACCAGCTGGCCGACGGCTCGGTGCAGGTAGCCGACGGCAACAAGCAGCTGGCAGCCGGCCTGGGAACCCTCTCCCAGGGCACCGGGCAGCTGAACGCTGCGGTGCCAGCGCTGCGCGAAGGCATCGTTGCGGCCGCAGACGGCGGCGGCAAGCTGGCCGACGGCTCCAAGACCCTGGCCTCCGGCGCTTCGACGCTGGCCGAGGGCCAGAAGGCCGCCCTGGACGGCGCCAAGCAGGCGGCCGCCGGCGCCAAGAAGCTTGACACCGGCGCTGGCGCACTGGTGGACGGCTCCGGCCAGCTGCACGACGGGCTGACCCAGCTGTCGGACGGCGTGGGCGAACTGTCCAAGGGCGCCGACAAGCTGCAGGACGGCTCCGGCGAGCTGTCCACCGGCCTGAAGGAGGGCGTGGACGAGGTCCCGTCGCCGGATAAGAAGACCAGCGAAAAGCTCTCCGACGTGATCGGCGACCCGGTGGCAGTCAACCAGGTCAAGCAGGCCGAGGCGCACGCCTACGGCGAAGGCCTTGCACCGTTCTTCATGACCCTGGCGACCTTCATCGGCATCCTGATCCTCACCCAGGTGATGCGCCCGATTACCAACCGCGCCCTGGCCTCCAACGGCGTGAACTGGAAGATCGCGATCGGCGGCTGGCTGCCCTTCGCCTTCCTGGCGATGATCCAGACCAGCCTGCTGTTCGCGGTGGTGCACTTCGGCCTGGGCCTGACCACCGCGCACCCATGGCTGACCTGGGGGCTGTTCCTGCTCGCGGCATTGTGCTTCAGCGCGCTGATCCAGGGCATCTACGCCCTGCTGGGCACCGCCGGCAAGTTCGTGGTGCTAGTGCTGATGGTGCTGCAGCTGGTCACCGCCGGCGGCACCTTCCCCTGGGAGACGCTGCCGCAGCCGCTGCACATCCTGCACCAGATCCTGCCGATGAGCTCCGTGGTGGATGCCATGCGCCACCTGATGTACGGGGCCGAGCTGTCGGTGCTCTCCAGCACCGGAGCCGTGCTGATCGGCTACACGCTGCTGGGTCTGCTCTTCAGCTTCCTGGCGGTGCGCAAGCACAAGGTCTGGAACCTCAAGTCCCTGCAGCCGGAGCTGGGAGAATGACAACGAATCCCAGCACCCGACCGCGGGTGCGCGCCACAGCCTCCAAGGAGCGCCTCTTCGAAGCCTCCATGCACCTGCTCGGATCCCGCTCCCCGGATGCGGTGTCGGTGGATGAGATCGCCGCCGCGGCCGGGGTGTCCAAGGGCACCGTGTACTACAACTTCGGGTCCAAGGAAGAGCTGGTCAGCCAGATCCTGTCCTTCGGCGCCCAGAAGCTGCTGAACGAGCTGGGCACTGCGGCGAAGGACGCCGACGCCTATGTGGCGCTCAAGCGCATGTGCGAAGTCGCCATGGACTTCGTGGCCACCTACCCGTCCTTCGCCCAGCTCTGGCTGCAGAACCAGCTCTGGGCCCAGCAGGACGAGCCGGGCCAGTTCCTCTCCCTGCACGCGCAGATCACCGACCTGATCATCCAGGTCTTCGACCGGCTGGTGGTGCTCGACGAGGCGGAGAAGCTGCCGCTGGCCGCCGCGCTCTTCGGGGCAGCCATGTTCACCTCGCGGCTGCGCACCGCGGGGCGCACGGCGCTGGGCCGCGACCAGACGGTGCTCGCGGTGATGAGCGCCGTGGACGGGATGCTGGCAACTCACCGCAGGGTCGGCTCCGCCTCCAGCTGAGCGTTGAACTCCCAGCTGGCGGTGGGCTCAAGACCCGGCAGCGCGCCGCGCGGGAAGCAGATGACGCCCGGGTAGTCCCGCAGCCTGCGCAGCAGCCGCTCATAGCGCCCTGCCGGGAGCTTGGCCGTCGTGCGGTCCACCACCAGTAGCGCCGGAGTGCCCAGTAGCGCCCTGGCTGTCAGCAGCGCAGCGCGCTGGCCGAAGTCCAGCGGCTCTCCCCCGCGGCGCAGCTGGGTCCGTCCGCCCTGCGGCAGCGACTCCAGATCCAGCCCGCACTGTGCCGCCAGCTTGGCCGCCGTGCGCTGCGAGGTAGAAGGGTGCCGGTAGCGCAGGGCGCGCAGCACCGGCCCGCGCTCCACCGCCATTGCTTCAAGCACCGCGCCGATCTTTGCGCGCCGCTCGGTTTCCGGCAGCGTGGAAGCCGGCACGCCATCGATCCTCAGCCGGCCGGCGCCGCCAGCCCCCGCGCACCCTGTGGCAAGCTGCGCCGCCAAGTCGGCTACTTCGCGCTCGGGGCCCACCAGTTCAACCCTGGACCCTGCAGTCCAGCAGGCCTGCGGCCAGAGCCCCGAGCCTCCAGGCAGCTGCTCCACCTGCACCCCATGGGCACCGGCGGCAGCCTCCTGCGACCCAGAAGCTGAGGCAGTTGCCTGCTCCTCGCTCCAGATCCGGCTCTGCTGCAGCAGCGGGGCAAGAATCCTGGCCCCTGCCTTGAAGTTCTGCCGGTACTCCACCGCCTTGCCCCATTCGCCAAGGGCCGCGGTGCAGATGCCCATCAGCGTCAAGGCTGTAGCGATCTGCGGGGCCGGAAGCTGCTGGTGCGCCGCGGCGGCGATCACCAGCACCGTGCCCAGCAGCGGCACCGCCAGTGCACAGGCGCGCAGGGCCGCCGCATAGCGGGCACGGGCAATGGCAGCTTGGATCATCGCCTCGGATTTCTGCTCGATCCTGCGCACCTCGCGCCCCACGCCACCTCCGGCCCGGATGGAGCCGGCGGCCAGCACGGTGTCTGCCAGGTGTCCTGCCAGTGCGCCGCGCTGCCTGCGCAGGCTGCGCGCGGTGCGGAAGGTGCCGGCGGCCAGCACCGCCAGCGCCGCCGCTTCAACCATCATGCTCAGCACCATCGCCCCGGCCAGCAGGGGGTTCAGCAGCCACAGCCCCAGGCCGCAGGCAAGCAGCAGCGGGGCCGCTGCCAGCAGCGGCACCAGCCCCTGGGTTACCCAGTTGCGGATCGAGGACAGGTCGTTGCTCGAGCGCGCCGCGGTGATGCCCACCGACGGGGCGCGTTCGCTGAGCAGCGCATGGGTCATCAACCCCACGCGCAGCTGCGCCACATAGTGCTGGCCCAGCTTCTCCGCCAGCACCCGCTCAGCGTACTTCGTGGCGAAGAAGCATCCGATCAGGGCCAGCAGCACCCACAGCAAGCCTGTGGCCAGCCCGGAGGCAAGCCTGCCCACCAGCCAGCCGATGGCCACCGAACACAGCCCGGCGGCCATGCCCAGCCCGATCAAGCCCAGCAGCATACCGCGGCGCCCATGGCCCGCCAGCTTTGGCAGGCTGGGCTGCGCCGGCTCAGTTGCCGCACCCATGCCTGGGCCCTAGGCCTGCGGCAGCAGGCTCAGCGCGGTGTCCGCCTCACACAGGTCATAGGTGCTGATGACCTGGGTGCGAAGCTGGCCTCGGGCCTCGCGCAGGGACAGCGGGGAGGCGGTCAGAATGCCGCTGACTGCTGCAAGATCCAGTCCCGCGTTCAGCAGGATCTGTTCACCTGCCACGGCGCCCAGCGCGTCCTGGGCGCTGAACAGCACCCTGTCGACGTACTGGTTGAAGATCGGATCGTTGAGCAGCCGTCCAGTTTCTCCCTGGAACAGGCCGTCGGCAATCTCGATGACCACTACCTGGGCGCCAGTGGCGCTCTGCTCCTGGATCATCGACACCAGCATCTGCCGGATGGTCTCGTACTCCAGGCGGTAGGTCGTGGGATATCCAAAGTCGGTAAAGTCTCGGACGCTGACGGCTCCAGCGTCTTCGAAGAGGTCCGGGTCGTTGCCTGCGCCGGTTCCGGTGGCCTTTCCGGCCGCGACGTCAAGGCCGGCGTTGGTCAGGCCATTGACAAGGCAGGCCAGGGTGGTGGTCTTTCCGGAGTTCATGGACGTGCCCAGCACCGCAATCACCGGCGGGCGCACCGAGCCCTGGGCCGCGGTCGCCTGGGCGGAAAGCTTCTCGATGGACAGCGGCGCATAGTCGCCCAGGTTCACCACCTGGTTGTTCCGCATCAGCAGCCCCAGCGGCGCAATCTGCGTGGCCTGGTCGATGGAGTCGTGCTGCTCTTCCACCGAACTGGCCAGACCGCCTCCGGCCGCCAGCTGGCAGGGGCCGAGGTCCTGCGGCACATGGGCCAGGAATTGGTCCGGCGCGTAGCGGTTGCCGTAGGCCACCATGATCTTCTGTCCCGGGAACATCCGCTGGCGCCGGGAATGCACCGACTGCAGCTTGGTGTGCTTGCCGAGTTCGACGACTCGGGCGATCACCACATCGCCTGCCTGCGGCACCATTCCAGGGGCTTTGACGATGCTGAATTCTTGCGGTGCTTCGCGCAGGGCAGCGTCAACGAAACGGGTGGTGTATGCGGTGCGCAGCCGCGAGACTGCCTTGGCGTCTAGGCGCTGAAAGAATGCTTCTTCATCAAACTGGGTGCGCGGAAATTCATTGGTGATGACTGCCATTGGTCATTTTCCTTAGGTGTGTGTCCTTGATGGACTAAACAGGATCTGCACGAATTCTGCCGGGCCTCGGCTCACCCCAGTCTCTCTTGACCGGCAGAAGACAGCAGCTGGCTTCCGGCACCCCAATGACTCTTGCCGGAAACTTTTGTCGGTTGACAATCACATAATAAGGCCTGAATCAGGGCCTTGGTACAACGAAATGCGTTATGTTGCAGTCCCTTGAGTCAAGATGCGAATACGGATGCGCCGTTTCGAGCACCGTGGTGCCCAGGGTGGGATAGTTCATCGCCAGCTCATAGACCGATTCTTCGTCCGACTGCGCGCTGGCAAGGCGCAGCGCCAGCTCCTGCAGCACCGGCTGGTGGCCGATGACCAGCAGCGTGCTGACCGTATCCGGCACCTCATTGATGATCGAACACAGTGCGGAGGTTCCTGCCGAATACATCCGGGAGTCGATGTAGGGAGTTGGCCCCTTCTCGCCCAGCTCGGACAGCACCCAGGCACAGGTTGAACGGGTGCGCAGCGCGTCGGAGCAGATGATGTAGTCCGGGATCAGGTTGTTTTCCACCAGCCAGGCCCCGGCTGCCGGCGCCTCGCGATTACCGCGGGCGGCCAGCGGCCGCTCATGATCGGCGACTCCCAGCGGGTAGTCGGCCTTTGCGTGGCGCATCAGGATCAGGCGGCGGGACTGGATCGGATTCATATCTCCAGCTTAAAGCAGTATCGGCAGCCAAACCCAAAGGTTTGGCTGCCGATACTGCAGCGCTGCGGTGATGCAGCTGAAGTTAGATCGAGTATTCCGGTGCGGCCCAGACGACTACTTCTGGGTGCTCGTAGAAGCGGTAGCCCTGGCCGCGCACGGTGCGCACGGTGTTGGCAAGGCGGCCCAGCTTGGAGCGCAGGCGGCGGATGTGCACGTCGATGGTGCGCTCGTTCGGCACTTCATCGGCATTGCGCCACAGGTTCTCCAGCAGTTCTTCACGGCCTACGGTGCGGGTGCCGTTCTCCACGAGGAAGTTCAGCAGCTCGAACTCCTTGAAGGTCAGGTTCAGGGTTTCGCCATCCAGGTAGACCTCGCGGCGCGACAGGTCAATCAGCACGCCGGAAGGGCGCGGGGTGTTTGGACGAGCCTCAGCGCGGGGGCGGCGCGACAGGGTTGGGTCGCCCAAAGCCTGGCGGACAACGTCAATAGGCTCGCCCTGGGCGCTGGTTGGAGCCAGCGCTACAGCCGCATGGGTCTGGGCCTGCGGCGACAGGGTAGCCAGGAATGCGCGCACCTGGGTAGCCAGCTTGCCGAGCGACGTGCCCTGCGCCTGGGCGGCGGTTTCGTCAAGACCTACATACAGCACGAAGCCGCGTGCCGAGGCGTCTGCGCTCTGCGCGCCTGCGGACTGGACGGGGGCAGCAGTCGGCTGATGCATGGATTCACGAGATTCATGAACGTTGGAAACCGCGCGCAGTGGGCGATAGCCCGCTGGGGCATAGTTGCCAGTAGCAGCACGCTGTGCTGCAGCTGCTCGGTTCTGAGCGTTGCGAATTGAAACGTGGACGTATCCGGATCCTGCCGACATAATGTTTTCCTCTAAATTTTGTGCGAAGGCCAAGTGATTTGGCGCTGATGCTTCGGGTTTTTCTTGCGCTGCTGGAGGCCTTCATCCACCGGCAGCAGTTGGGTTTCCCGTCAACGGCTAAAGGTCAATCAAATTTCCAAAGTTGAAAAATTCGACGCGTCACCGTTGACGCCGAGCATTCGACGACAGCCTGAAGGAACCATCAGCGTCCAATCGCCGGGGTGCCTTTTACTGCTCTGCGCCTTACTCACACATCTAGTTTCCTCGTAACATTGACAACTTGCAAGTAACAATGGGGGTCTATGTCCACAATGCGAGACAATAATGTCCAAACGTGACGCCCGACACTTTAGTCAATTCTCTACTATCTAAACGCTTAACTACTCAATATGCTCAGGCTCGATCGCGAAAAATATACATTCTGCCTAGAGGGTGCACTGATGTGAATATTCATACACCCAATACCAGTGCTCATAGTTCAAACATTCGCCATACCCAGCCCTTGACCAAATTAACCACTATCTGTTTGCAAATTTCCCGCATAAAATCGACATACGGACATAGCGTCTGCACAGGTAAAACATAAAGTCAGCCCAAGGCAATAGGAGAAGCTGTTAAACATGAACGATTCTCGATTTTCCCCAGCACAGCTGCCGCGCCTGACCCACCCTGACGGCACACCAATCAAGGTGCTCGTGGTTGACGACGAGCCATCGCTGGCAGAGCTAGTTGCCATGGGAACCCGCATGCTCGGGTGGGAAGCAACCATGGCTCACGACGGCCCCGAAGCAGTGGCAACTGCCCGCGCTTTGACTCCTGACGTACTCGTTCTGGACTGGATGCTTCCAGGCTTTGACGGCCCAGAAGTGCTGCGCAAAGTCCGCACCCATCTGCCCGAAGTTCCCGTCCTCTTCCTCACGGCAAAGGATGCTGTCGAAGACCGCATCGAAGGACTCGGAGCGGGCGCCGACGACTATGTCGCCAAGCCGTTCAGCCTTGAGGAGGTGCTGATTCGCCTGCACCGTCTGGTCGAACGCTCGGGCGCTACTACCGCCGATACCGCTGAACTTGTTGTCGGCGATTTGGTGCTGAATCTAGACTCCCATGACGTTTCGCGTGCCGGCCGCGAAATCCAGCTCACCGCCACCGAATTCGATTTGCTCTCCTACCTGATGAACAATGCACGCCGAGTCGTCTCCAAGTCGCAGATCCTGGACAATGTGTGGCACTACGACTTCGACGGGCAGGCGAATATCGTCGAGCTGTACATCTCCTACCTGCGCAAGAAGATCGACGTTGATGCAGAACCGATGATTCATACCGTGCGCGGTGTGGGATATGTGCTGAAGCCTGCTGCATGAGCATGTTCTCCTCAACCCCGAAGGTGAGCTCGCCGCATGCGCTGCAGCGCACGCTGATGATCATCTTGCTTACCTCGGTCACCGCAGTTTCAGTGCTGCTCGGGGTCCTCTACAACGCCGGCATGCGCCAGACGCTGATGGACCAGGTCGGCGAGCAGCTCAAGCTGACGACCGAACGCGCGCTGAATTATTCGGCAGACATCAGCAATGGGAAAATCCAGGCTCCCGGCCAGTCGGCAGGCACACTGACCGCACGCTTCGACCGCCTGGTGTTCTTCGGCGGTGTGCTGGACAAGAAGACTGGCGAGTTCAAGCAGCTGGGCCAGCAGGACGCCATCCCGATGGTGCAGCTGCCGGTCAGCGATGTGAGCACCCCGGGCAACTTCCACCCGCGCCGAGCCAAGCTGACCGTGGGCGACTACTATCTGGTCGCGGTCAAGGATTCAGGGTCCAACTCCGTGCTGGTCGTCGGCCTGCCGTTGGCGGATACCGACATGGCGCTGCGCGAAATGGCGTGGTTGACCCTGTTCATTGCAATGATCCTGATTGTCGGTGCAGGCCTGGCCGGCTCATGGCTGATCAGCAGGTCGCTGGCTCCGCTCAAGCGCGTGGCTATCGTTGCCACCTCGGTGGCCGATGCGGATCTTGATTCGGGCAAGGTGGAGCTGACCCAGCGGGTCAACGACAGCGATGCCACTCCGGGTACGGAAGTCGGCAATGTGGGCTATGCGCTGAACGCAATGATCGACAACGTCTCCACAGCATTGACCGTGCGCGAAAAGTCCCAAGCGCAGATGCGCCAATTCGTTGCCGATGCATCCCACGAGCTGCGCACGCCGCTGTCCTCGATCCGCGGCTACACCGAACTGATTGCCGCCACCGAGCATTTCTCCCCGGACGGCCAGCGTTCGGTGGAGCGGGTGCTTCAGCAGAGCAGCCGCATGAGCTCGCTGGTCGAGAACCTGCTGCTGCTGGCGCGCTTGGACGAGGCGAACTCCTTCCGCCGCGCCAAGCTGGATCTGGGACTGCTGACCGCCGACATCACCGAGGACTTCCGTGTCACAGCTGATGACCACATCTGGGAATTCGACTGCGAGGATCCGCAGACCTTCGTCAATGCCGATGCGTCCTCGCTGCGCCGGGTCATCACCAACCTGCTGGCCAACGCGCGCAAGCATACCACTCCGGGCAATACCGTCACCATGACAGTCAGCCAGGATCTGGACACCGACGAGGCAGTGCTGCGCGTGCACGACACCGGCGAAGGCATTGACCCCGAGTTCCTGCCGAAGGTCTTCGAACGGTTTACCAGAGCGGACAAGGCACGCTCCGGCTCTGATGGGACGACGGGGCTTGGCCTGCCGATTGCCAAGAGCATCGTCGAGGCCCACGGCGGTTCAATCAGCGTCGAGTCGTCGCCCGGCAACACCACTTTCGAAGTCAGGCTGCCGCTCTACGACGAGGCGCAGGCCGGGCAGGACACCGGCACTGCTGCATCGACCCAGCACACCACCGGGGCCTAGCCTCTGCCGGCTTCTGTTCAAAGCACGCACAAGGGCGGACAGTTCATGCGAACTGTCCGCCCTTGTGCGTGCTTCTTCGAAAAGCCCTGCGGGCCGATTAGGAAATCGGAGGCGGGGTCACACCGTACAGGCGGTCGCCTGCGTCGCCAAGGCCAGGAATGATGTAGGCCTTTTCGTTCAGCTTCTCGTCCAGCGAGGCAAGAACTACATGGACCTCGTCATTGTCGCCATGGGCCTTCTGCAGGCGCTCAACGCCCTCAGGCGCGGCGATCAGGCAGATGCAGGTCACCGATTCTGCCCCGCGGTCGAAGATGAACTTAATGGCCTCGGCCAGGGTGCCGCCGGTGGCCAGCATCGGATCAAGGATGAAGACCTGGCGGCCGGTCAGGTCATTCGGCACGCGGTCTGCGTAGGTGATGATGTCCAGGGTCTCTTCATTGCGGGCCATGCCCAGGAAGCCGACTTCAGCGGTCGGAACCAGGCGGGTCATGCCTTCGAGCATGCCAAGGCCAGCGCGCAGGATCGGGACGACCAGCGGGGTCGGCTTGGCGATGCTGGTGCCCATGGTGGTGGCTACCGGGGTGACGACCTCAACCTGTTCGGTCCGCACCTCTCGAGTTGCCTCGTAGGCCAGCAGGGTGACCAGCTCATCGGTCAGCTGGCGGAAGATCGAGGACGGGGTGTTCTTGTCTCGAAGAACCGAAACCTTATGTGCCACCAACGGGTGGTCGACTACCTGTACGCGCATGTCTAGAAATCTATCAGCACAGGCTTTGAATAGACGAGGGAATCCGCGCAATTTCCGGGCCTAGGCACTGATTAAGTGCCCAAGAAAACACCAAAGAGGCTGAACACGTAAGGTTAGAGAACTATGAACCGCGAACACGAAGCCTGGATGGACCTCGCCCTTGCCGAAGCCAGGGCGGCCCTCACAACAGATGACGTACCCATCGGGGCAGTGATCATCTCCCCCACCGGCGACGTTCTGTCCACCGGGCGCAACGAGCGCGAAGCCGTCAAAGACCCTACCGGCCATGCCGAAGTCATCGCCATCCGCAACGCTGTGACGGCGCTCGCCGCCCAGGGCCAGGACGACAGCTGGCGTTTGGAAGACTGCACGTTGGTAGTCACCTTGGAGCCATGCGCCATGTGTGCCGGAGCCATCGTGCTCTCGCGCATTCCGCGCTTGGTATTCGGCGCTTGGGATGAAAAGGCCGGGGCCTGCGGCTCGGTCTTCGACATTGTCCGCGAACCGCGGTTGAACCACTGGGTGGAAGTCTATCCGAGGGTCAAAGAACAGGAATGTGCGGAGATCTTGCAGGACTTCTTCCGTTCCAAACGCTGAGCAAAATGTGTTTCGAACCACTTAGCTTGAATTAACCGGTTCTCGTTTTGGTTTTCACCTGTGGTTCGTTATAGAGTTATCAGGTCTGGTGACGTGTCCGAGCGGCCGAAGGTGCAACACTCGAAATGTTGTGTACGGTAACCCCGTACCGTGGGTTCAAATCCCACCGTCACCGCGTAGAGCAACCCCGAGAATCATTGAATTCTCGGGGTTTTTCTTTACCCCGCAGGGTCCGCGTTGGCTGAGAAGCTTATTTTGATGGCGAGATTTTGGAGGCCTAGGAATCGATTCCTTGGCCATCATGAGACAAGGCAGGGGGAGAATAGATGAGCAAATCAACGACAAGCAGGTTGGTCACTGCGCCAACTTTTAGAAGACTAAGAGGCAGCTTCCTCTGCGAGGCTCGCTCTTGCTGAACCCATTGATAACCCCGCGCCACCGCAAGGTGGCACGAGACGAGTAAATCAATTGGTTCGTAAAAGCCACCTAGTCGAAAGTGTCAATAACTTCCCAAACTTCGAAAATGTACTCGATTTTGAGCGATTAAATCGCCTACACCTAGTCTTGCACAAGCTAGTCGGTTGGATTCATGGAAAACTTTAAGTTTTAATCAAGGGAATACCCAAGGAGATAGATTTGAAGAAGCCACTTTCCATACTCGCAATTGCCGCGCTGTCCCTTTCAGTTGCAGCTTGCAGCCCTAGCGAGAACACCAATCCAACCCCCGCGGTAGTTCCATCCCATGCATCCACAACATCTGGTTCTCCAACCGCTTCAACTACGGAATCGGCAAAACCATTAAGTGAATCAACTGCAACCAGCGCTGCGACCAAGGACATTCCTCCCACAGCCACACTAGCTTCAACACCTACACCGAAGGCTGCCGTCGTACCGACCCCGCAAAAAACGGCCAAACCGGCACCAAAGCAAACGGTCAAACCATCCCCAAAACCATCCGCCAAGCCAAAACCCAAGGCGAGTGCTAAACCAGTACCGAAGGTTGCACCCAAGGCAACAGCAAAGCCAAAACCGAAGCCAACAGCCAAGACAAATCCTGCACCGTCAAGAAAATCCACTCTAGGCACCGTTCGAGGTGGTGCTTTCTGTTCCGGCGCTGGTTCTAAAGGCGTATCGAGTGCAGGAAATACTTTGACCTGCAAAACTGCCAAAGATGGACGCCTACGCTGGATGCGATAACCAGCCGTTCGGATAGGTGAATTGTCCGCTAGGATTGTTGGCGGCGCCAACATTTCGATTCAAAATCGCGCTTAGATCGAGACAAAGTCGCGGAAGATTCCGGGCAAACATAGTGAAATCATTCCGTTATAGCCTCGTAATTTTTCGCCCTGGGAGTTTTTTAAACCCTACCGTCATCGCTAGGGAAAGCGACGGAATCTTAAAGTTTCTCCGCCGTCGGACGCTGGCTGGATGGGGCTTCTATTCTTTGCTCGGCTTCGCCGCAAGACAACTAATGCGGACAGCCACAGCGAACGAGCAAAGCAAAATCTGAGCTTGCGGACAATCGATCCCACATCACCCTACCGTCGATGAAAACAGGCGGCCGTTGCGCTTTAAGCAGCGGCCGCCTGTTCAATATGGATGAAGCGCTAGTCAGCGCATGGAATGTGGTTCGACTTCGAGTCGTACAGCTTGCCGTCCTGCACGTAGTCGCCTTCCTGCAGCTCGCCGAGCATCGCCGAGGAAATCCGCCGGTTGCTGGCCTCGGCCATCACCGATTGCGGTCGGTTTCCCTTGATCTTCAGGTGGTTGAACAGCAGGTTCAGCACGATGGCCATGATGGCCGAGGAGCTGATGCCAGAGTGGAAAATCGTGACGAACCAGCTGGGGAACTGGTCGTAGATGTTCGGAGCAACGATCGGGAACATCCCGAAGCCCAGCGCCGCGGCCACGATCACAAGGTTCATATTGCCCTCGTACTTCACTGTGGACAGGGTGCGGATGCCTGAAGCGGCCACGGTGCCGAAAAGCACGATGCCTGCGCCGCCGAGAACCGGGGTGGGGATCGCAGCCACGAAGCGTCCGAGCACCGGCAGCAGCCCGAGGATGACCAGGATTCCGCCGCCGGCCGTCACGACGAAGCGGCTCTTCACGCCGGTGATCGCCACCAAGCCCACGTTCTGCGCGAAAGCGCTCTGTGTGAAGGAGTTGAAGATCGGGGAGATGGCACTGGAGATCATGTCCGCGCGCAGGCCGTCGCCGACCCGCCGGGCATCAGTCTTGGTGCCAACGATCTCGCCGACCGCAATAATATCTGCCGAGGTCTCGGTCAGCGTCACCAGGATGACGATGACCATCGACAGGATTGCGGCTACCTGGAACTCCGGCATGCCAAAGGCGAAAGGCTGCGGGACGGCGAACACGGGGCCGTCCAGTACCTTGCTGAAGTCGGCCATTCCGGTAGCCGCTGCGATAATCGTTCCGACCACCATGGCCAGCAGGATCGACAGCCGGGACACCGCTGCCACGCCGACCTTGCTGAAGAGCACCACCAGCACCAGTGTGGCTCCTGCCAATGCCAGGTTCTGCACCGATCCATAGTCTTCGGACTTGGCGTTGCCTCCCATGGTCCAGCCGGCTGCGACCGGCATCAAGGTCAGGCCGATGGTGGTAATCACCGTTCCTGCCACCACCGGCGGGAAGAAGCGGATGATCCGCGAGAAGACCGGGGTGATCAGCAAGCCGATGATCGACGAGGCGATCACCGCGCCGAAGACGGTGGCGATGGAACCGCCGCCTTCAAGAATGGAAATCATGGTGGCAACACCGGCGAAGGAAACGCCCTGCACCAGAGGCAGCTGGGATCCAAAGAACGGAATGCCCACCGTCTGCAGCACGGTGGCAAGGCCGCCGACGAACAGGCAGGAAGCGATCAGCACGCCGATTTCGGCTTCGCCGAGGCCCGCTGCGGTGCCGATGATCAGCGGCGGGGCAATGATGCCGCCATACATCGTGAGCACATGCTGCAAGCCGAAGCCGATGTTCTGCGCCATGGGCAGGCGCTCATCCTCCGGCCGCTGGCCGCGCTTCTGCTGCGCAGCGGTGCTAATGCGTGAACTAGACATGATTTTCTTTCCTCCCTAGCTATGCGTACTGGCGGACCGGAGCATCAAGGTCAACCAGCGCCTTTGCATGTTTGGTATGGCGGTGGATCAGCTCTGGAAGATCCAAGCCTGGAATAGCTCCGTCGACAACACGCCACTGGCCCGCAACCATCACGCGGTCGGCCTTGTCTGCACCGCACAGCAGCAGTGCGGCAATCGGATCGTGGCTTCCCGAGAAGCGCAGCTCATCGGTGGTGAAGAAGGCGAGATCAGCCTGCATGCCCACCTCGATCTTTCCGATGTCGCTGCGGCCCAGCACCTTGGCCGAGCCTGCAGTAGCCCAGTTCAGCGCGCGCTGCACCGGCACATCAGCTCCATAGCGGAGGCGCTGCAGGTACAGTGCCTGGCGGACTTCAAGGATCATGTTCGATCCGTCGTTGGATGCCGAGCCGTCGACACCTAAGCCAACGGGGACGCCGGCAGCTTCAAGCTCCAGCACCCGGGCGATACCCGAGGCCAAGCGCATGTTGGACGTTGCGCAGTGGGCCACCGCAGTTCCCGCAGCGCCCAGTTGCTGGATTTCATCGGCGTTGAAGTGGATGCCGTGGCCCAGCCAGGTCTGCGGTCCCAGCCAGCCGACGCTGTCCAAATAGTCCAGCGGCCGCAGGCCGAAGCGTTCAAGGCAGAATTCTTCTTCATCCAGCGTCTCGGCCAGATGGGTATGCAGCCGTACGCCGTACTTTTCTGCCAGCTTCGCGCTTTCGCGCATGGCATCCGTCGTCACAGAAAACGGGGAACACGGCGCCAACGCAATTTGAATCGTGGCCCCTTCCTCGCTCTGGTGGTACTTCTCGATCAGGCGCTGGCTGTCGGCCAGGACCACATCGAGGTCCTGCACCGTGGACTGCGGAGGAAGCCCGCCGTCCTTCTCCCCTAGGGTCATCGAGCCCCGGGTGAGTGTGGCGCGCATGCCGAAGTCGCGCACCGCGGCCACCTCGATATCGATTGACTCGTCCATGCCTTCGGGGAACAGGTAGTGGTGATCGGCCGCCGTGGTGCAGCCCGACAGCAGGAGCTCCGCCAAAGCCACACGCACTGCTGCATCTAAGGCATCTGGAGTCAGCCGCGCCCACACCTTGTAGAGATTCTGCAGCCACGGGAACAGCGGCGCATTGGCTGCCGGCCCCCATGCGCGGGTGAGCGTTTGGTAGAAGTGGTGGTGGGTGTTGACCAGGCCCGGGGTGATCACATGCTTGCTGGCGTCGAATACCTGGGTGTACGCGGTGGTCGGCACAGCCCCTGTAGGGACGAGTTCAACAATCTTGTTGCCTTGAACGACAATGCCATTGGCGGCGTCGGTGGAGCTGAGGATTCCTTGCGGATTCTTGATCCACAGGGCAGTAATGTTCGGCACGGCCGACATTCCTTTCGTTGACAAAAATGAAATGCCAGCTCAGTTATGCCTGTCTGCTGATCCAGGGCGCCTGCGCGCACCTAGGACACTATCAGTGACCTGCATCACTAAACAAGGTTTTTAGAATTAAAATCTTGCAATGCGAAATTTACTGTCGAGCAAAGTCCTTTGTTCAATAATCTGCGTATGGATGCAGATAAGAAGATATGCGGATTAGAGCCGGATGGGCAGTACGTTGAACTTGCGGTGGAAGTCTTCGGGCTGCTTGCAGACGCTACGCGCGTACGCATCATCTTGGCGCTGCGCAGAGGCGCAGAACTCTCGGTGAACCACTTGGCAGAAATCGTCGGGAAGTCGCCGGCCGCAGTTTCGCAGCATCTAGCCAAGCTCCGCATGGCCCGCATCGTGTCCACCCGCCAGGAAGGGCAAAAAGTCTTCTACAAGCTGGAGAACGAGCACGCCTCGCAGCTTGTCAGCGATGCCATCTTCCAGGCAGAACATTCACTGGGCGGAACTCCGCGCCACCACCACAAAGACCGAGGCCAAGCATGACGCAGCATCATCACGACCATGATCACGGGCACCACGCTCATGGGCACGGCCACGACCATGACCACGGTCATTCGCACCCCACAGGAATCAAGGGCTTCCTCTATGGAATCTTCGTCCCGCATTCGCATGACGCCGCCGACTCGATCGACGACGCCATGGAAGCCCACTCAGAAGGCATCCGCGCGCTGAAAATCAGCCTGGTTATCATGCTCGCTACGACGGCAGTCCAGGCATTCATCGTCGCATTCTCCGGTTCTGTCGCGCTCTTAGCCGACACCATCCACAATCTTTCCGATGCGCTGACAGCGGTGCCCTTGTGGATCGCTTTTGTCCTTTCGCGGCGTGCAGCGACCAAAAAATATACCTATGGCTTCAACCGCGCAGAAGATCTCGCCGGCCTGTTCATCGTCCTGATGATTGCGCTCTCGGCGGTCATCGCGGCCTGGGAAGCGATCACCCGGATCATCGATCCGAAGCCCATGGAAAATATTGGCTGGGTCATCGCCGCCGGCATTGTTGGATTTTTTGGGCAACGAGGCAGTTGCCATGTATCGCATCCGGGTTGGAAGGAAAATCGGTTCGGCCGCGCTGGTCGCCGACGGCGTTCATGCCCGCACCGACGGATTCACTTCACTGGCAGCGGTGATCGGCGCGGCAGGCGTCCTGCTGGGATTCCCGTTGGCAGATCCGATTATTGGACTGCTCATCTCGGCGATGATCGCTGTACTGCTGGTGGGCACGGTTAAGTCGGTGGGCCGCCGGCTGATGGACGGCATCGAACCAGAACTGGTCGAACGGGCAGAGCATGCACTTGAACACCTGCCAGAGATCGCTGAAGTCCAGCAGGTTCGCCTTCGCTGGATGGGCCACCGGCTGCATGGCGATGCCGTCGTGATCGCTGATGCGTCGACCGCAGAGCAGGCCGATCAGGTGGCCCTCGCCGCTGAAGCTTCCGTCAAAAAGCATCTGCCGAATGTTGACGACATGACCATTCGAGTTCGCCCTTCAGCATCGGTTGGTCCAGGTGCCGGGTCGGGATCTTCAGATATTCTTAGGACACCCGAACAGCACGGCTGATCGAAGAACTGCAGTCCACGTCGAAAGGCCGCAATCCATGAGCGTTGAGCCTGGAATCTACGAACACTTCAAAGGGCAGCGCTACGAAGTCCTTGCCGTTGGCAAACACAGCGAGACCGAGGAAGCGCTCGTTTTCTATCGCACGCTTTATGGCGACTACAGCTTTTGGGCACGCCCACTGGAAATGTTTGAAGAAAATGTCGAGCGCGAGGATTACAGCGGCCCACGGTTCCGGCGCATCGCGTAGCACCACACGATACTCTGCAAGAAAGGAATGCTATGGACGCCGATCTTGATTTCACAGTCGAAAAGCTGATCCATGCACCGGTGCCCGCGGTTTGGGACGCGTGGACGAGCCCTTCCTCATTTGCCCAATGGTGGATTCCCAAACCCTATCTTTGCCGCGTCGAGCATTTCGAGGTATCTTCCGGCGGAGGCTTCATTACCAACATGAGCGAGGATGGCAAGGTTTACAGCCCGCACATGGATGCCGCGTTCCTGATTGTCGAGCAGGAGAAGAAGATCGTTTTCACCAACGCCGTCGACAGTGCACTGCGGCCCGCTGCGCCCCAGCCGGTGGCTGTCACCGGCGAGGTAAGCCTCGAAGCGCACCCAGAAGGAACGCTCTATCGAATCACTGCAAGGCACGGCAACAAGGAAGCCCACCGGCTCCATCTAGAACTAGGGCTGGTGGAAGGATGGACCTTGGTCACCGAACAGCTGGCCGAACTGGTCGAGCGGCGGCCAGCCAGCACAGAGCACTAGTCGATTTCGTACTCTTCGATCTGCACCCCGAGCATGAAGAATGCCCGTAAGCGAAAAATTTTCTCTTACGGGCACCCTCTTTAGATACAACTTCCCAAAACGAACACCGGTGGGGTTTCCATACGTTCCCTACATCATGACGGCATAGCTAGCCATTCTGGCTTGGCTTGCTATAGGTTCCCTTGGGATAAATTCGACCGTGTTCAAGAGTATTGATAATCTCCCGACTCGTCTGCGTGTTGCAGTTCACCATTGCCCAGTGCAGGTGAGGCCCAGTGACATTTCCCGTAGCTCCCGAGTATCCAATAATCTGTCCCCTGGATACGTACTGCCCTCGGTCGATAATTGTTCGACTCAAATGTGCGTATTGAGCACACTTGTTATCACCGTGGTCAACAAGAATTTGGATGCCCGCGCCACTCGTAACCCAGCCTTCGAAGTACACCCGCCCAGAAGCAGATGCACGAATTGGAGTTCCCGTATTCATTGCGAAATCAACTGCCGTCTTGTTGTAGGCATCATTGTGGGAGAACGAATCTTGCGGTGATTGCGTGATCTTGTACTGCGCTCCCTTGGTAAAAGGGAGCCGGTAACCGGGATCAGTGTAGACATCAGCTACAGCAGTCAAAGTGAATGAACGACTCTTAGCGCCAGCCCCACAATCCCAAATAAGTGCGGCGGCTCCATCCCAAGTTGAGGTGTTGCCACCCTGAATATCTAGGCACTTGTTGGTATTGTGACGCGGTCGAAACTGTACATCCCGAAGTGAACCTGTCGGCGAGTAAACCAGGTACTGCGAATCTCGGGATGACCATCCTTGGGCTCCCCAAATTTGAAGTTTGACCCCGTTCTGGTTTATCTCGTTCCCCGAGAGATCCCACTGGTTCGTCCCTGCCACCTTGGACTCGACGCGATAAAAAGCGCCCCTGTGGCTTGTAGCTCCCAACTTGATGAACCGGAACTGTTGAGCTGCTGAGCCGTTTGCCGTCCACTGTCTAATTTTTGTACCTGAAGTCGTACTTCCACCGGCAACGTCAAGCACCTTACCGCTGTGATTCGCGCGAATGGTGTACCACTTCTGCGTGCTCAGCCCGGGAACGGTTGCCCCGCATTCAGCGATACCGGAAGGTGCAGAAGTCTGGTTGCTCGTGAAATCGGCTCCGTTGACATACCAGCCGTTAGAAGCTCGGTACCAGAGGTCGCTCGTAAGTTTGTAATCATTGCTGTAGATCTTCTGCCCACGCACCCAACACCGAACTGTTATTCTCGTCCCGGTGCCAACAGTGCCCATGACAGGAAGATTCTTTCCTCCAGCACTCAGTGCAGGTTCTACAAACCACTGAGCAGGACCAAGTCGAACTGTTAGTGTGCTATCCGCTTGGGCTGCAGGAACGACGCCAACTAACATTGCTAGTGCTAAAAACACGGCCAAAATTGTAGCTAGAAACCGCTTCATGCCCATTCCTTTCTTCGTCGTTGAAGATTCGTAAGGACGAAGATATCAATAGCGCAGAATTAAAACAGTAGAATCTTTTTAGAAAAACCTAACAAAAAATAAAGATCTTGATGACTAGTGCATTTATAAAATGTTCCAGTTAGAGCGTATGCCACAAAGTTGACACCAGTGAATCTAAATTAGTATTTGGTTCAAGTGGCGCCATTAAACCAAACACAGGCGAATTCGCAACGATAGGCGATCCAATAAATTAAGAACGAATCACCACGGATGCCTATAACTTCTCAGCACCCAAACTCACGAAACTCGAGCGCACTCATCAATGCATCTTAAAACCCGGTGCAGTCGCCCAATACTCAGCGCTGTATTATTCTCATAAATTCATCGCATGAATGACTCCGGGAAATGCAACCCCTCAAACAAGCGAGCTAAAGAAGGCCACTAGTCGATTTCGTGTTCTTGGATTTGCGTTTCGAGCATGGTGCCATTAATTTCCAAGTAGACCTGGCCTTCGGTCACGGAGAGTGAAACGTTATTGCGCCGGGTCAGTTCGCGCGCCGCGGCGTCGATGAATTTCGGATCGAAAGAGCGCACCAAAATATCCTGCGACTGGTGAATCGTCTTGCCCTTCCATGAAGCCAGCAGCCGCTGCGGGTCACGGTGGGTGTAGACAGCGGTTCGCTCGGCCTGCTTGCTGCCGAAGTGCAGGCGCTGGGCATCGGGAGCACCGACTTCAATCCAGGTAGTAATCAATCCGGTGAGATCCTTGATGAGCACTGCCGGCTCATCGTCAGAGGACACGCCTCCGGCAGCGAAATTAATGCCTTCATCATATTCAAGGCAATAGGCCAAGACCCTCGTCACCATGTAGGCATCGGTTTCTGAGGGGTGCTGGGCTACCCGCAGCGACAGTTCTTCATAGACGCCCCGGTCCATGTCCGAAAGCTGGATTTCAAAGGTAAACATCGTTGCGCCAATTGCCATAAGCACAATTTTACCGGCTGGTCACAGCTCCTCCGGCTCAGCACGAAGGGACATCAACATCAGGGCCATCGACAAAAGAGCGGCCAGCGTCGCCAGCACGCCCATGAGGACATTGGGAATCGAGAAGGCTAGCACCGCAACAACAGCGAAGAGGGGCATCCCAAGCAAGCTGATCTTCTTCATGCTCCAAGGCTATGCAAGCAACACTTGTTTATCAAGAAGTTGGCGGAACAACACGCAAGCCATCTAGCCAGGGCAAGAATAATGCAATTGAATCCGGCATGAATTCTTGTGGAACTTCACGGATCCTCGCCAAAAGCTCCTCGACGCTGGTCCACTGCCCCTGGAGAACTTCAGATTCCTGCAGTATCGGTTGTTTTGTGGTCACTGTCCAGTAGCGGAATGCGTGGTAGCTGGTGTGCTCGTCGCTGTATTCCCCATCGGGCAGCCGATGCAGGGCGCTGTCGATGCCAAGTTCTTCAGCCAGTTCCCGCTGGGCCGATTCATCGGGTATTTCACCGGCCTGGATGACTCCCCCGGCGGTGAAATCCCACCGTCCGGGATAGACGTCCTTAATCCAGGTGCGCTGGTGGATGAAAATTTGTGCATCTTTGTTGAAGACAACGATCCCCGTGGCGCCGTGGTGAAGGTTTTCTGCCCTCACGCGCGAACGCGGGGCCCGGCCGATGGCCTGGCCCCGCGAATCGAAAAGTGCTGCAATTTCTTCCATACCTGGAAGCTACATTCCTCCGCGGCCCTTTGTACCGCGCAACATGCCGGCAACCACCAGGGCAAAGGTGCCCACGATCACCAGGAACCAGAGCCCCAAGGCGTAGGAGTTGGTTTCAGCATGATAGGTAGCGCCCATGACCAGTGGCGGGAAGTAGCCGCCGAGGCCGCCGGCCGCTGCCACCACGCCGGATACCGCACCCACCTTCTCAGGAGGAGTCGAAGGGCCGATCCAAGCGAAGACGGCGCCCATGCCAAGGCCCATTGCCGAAGCCATCAAGATGAAGGTGATGCCGGTGAGGATGCCCTCTGCCGGCTGCTGGCCCACCGCGTAGGCCAGGGAGACGATGCCTGCCAGCGAGATCAGCGCGATGATCTTCGGGCCGAACTTGTCGGCCAGCACACCGCCGATTGGGCGGGCGATCACGGCCGCCACAGCGAACAGCGCGGTTCGCGTACCAGCGCCGACCGGGTCGACCTGGTCGGGGTAGATGGTCACGAGGTACTTGGGCAGGAAGGTCGAGAACGCCACGAATCCGCCGAAGACGATGCCGTAGAGGAATGACATTTCCCAGGTGATCGGCAGCTTCAGGGTCCCCAAGACCTTCGGAATCAGCGGCTGCTTGTTCGGCTTCCACACAGGCGATTCGCGCATGAAGAACCACACCAGAACCGCCATGAGAATCAGCAGGCCGGCGATAAACAAGTGGGTGCCGAAGTAGCCGAAGCCGCGCAGCAGACGAGGGGTTTCAAAAGCCGAAATCGCTGTGCCAATCATGCCCATACCGAAGATGCCGTTGGCCAGACCACGGCGGTGAGGCTCAAACCAGGCGCTGGAGAACGGGACGCCGACGGCGAAGATCGTGCCTGCGATGCCCAACAGGGTTCCAGCGACAATCAGCAGCGGATAGCTCTTGATGGATCCGGCGAGCGCTACCAGCATCACCGCCGGCACGCTGGCCAGCAGGACAATGGTGAACATCTTGCGGGCGCCCATGCGGTCTGTGAGTGCGCCGGTAAAGATGCGTCCGAGTGCGCCGACTAAGACCGGAGCGGCAAGCATGAGCGAGATCTGGCCCTCGGAAAGGTTCATGCCTTCTGAGTAATACTTCTGGATTGGGGCGATGAGCATCCACGCCCAGAATCCAACGGCACTGGCAAGTGTTGCGAGCAGCACCTGCGGAAGCTGTCCCCGAAGCGCGGGGCTAGTATCGGTTTTGGTCGATGAGTCTTTTTCACTCATTCGGAACCCCTCCAGAGGGTCGTGTGGTTGGTGGTGATCGATCTGCTTCTACTGAGCACCATAAGCGCTAACTCTCGTACTTGCTAGTGTCCTGTCAGACATTTTCCCAAGTAAACCGGTGATGGTTGACACCTGAACATATGTGCAGGGCACTTGAAACTTCACGGGCAAAGGACGAGGCTAGAGGCAACCAGTCACAGTTAGGGAGACCCGGCATGACCGATCGGCCAAACCACACACAACCGGCCACAGATGGACCTCTTGCCAATTCGTTGCTTTCACTGGGCAAATTCTTGCGTCCCGGCGAAACAAGTGACGATCTTCGCGCAATGTTCCTTTCAGGAGGGCGCAAGGGCGACGTTTTCTACCGTGATCGATGGTCACACGACAAGGTCGTGCGCTCCACCCACGGTGTGAACTGCACCGGATCCTGCTCTTGGAAGGTGTACGTCAAGGACGGCATCATCACTTGGGAAACACAGCAGACCGACTACCCTTCCGTAGGTCCTGATTCCCCCGAATACGAACCGCGCGGCTGCCCCCGCGGCGCCGCATTCAGCTGGTACACCTATTCGCCGACCCGCGTGCGCTACCCGTACATCCGCGACGTGCTCGCCCAGATGTACCGCAGCGCCAAGGCTGAATACAGCGATCCCGTCGAGGCCTGGGCCTCGATCGTCGAGGATCCGGTGAAGGCCAAGCGCTACAAGAAGGCCCGCGGCAAGGGCGGACTGCTGCGTACTACTTGGGACGAGGCAATGGAAATCGCCGCTGCCGCTCAGGTCTATGCGATCAAGAAGTACGGCCCGGACCGGATCGCCGGCTTCTCCCCCATCCCTGCAATGTCCATGGTGTCGCACGGTGCTGGTTCACGCTATATGAACCTCATCGGCGGCACCATGTTGTCTTTCTACGACTGGTACGCCGACCTTCCGGTGGCCAGCCCGCAGGTCTTCGGCGACCAGACCGACGTGCCGGAATCAGCAGACTGGTTCAACTCGCAGTATCTGATCATGTGGGGCTCCAACGTCCCTGTCACCCGTACCCCTGACGCCCACTTCATGGCCGAGGCCCGCTACCGCGGCACCAAGGTGGTCACGGTCTCGCCGGACTACACGGACAACACCAAGTTCGCCGACGAATGGGTGGCACTGCAGCCAGGCACCGACGCGGCGCTGGGTCTTGCCATGGGACACGTGATCCTCAAGGAACACTACGTCGACAAGCGCACGGCACCTTTCGAGGAGTACATGCGCCGCTACACCGACTCCCCGTTCCTGGTGGAGATCGACGAGGCCACCGGCACCCCGGTCCCGGGAAAGTTCCTCACCGCGGCGGACCTGGGCCTGGACGATAAAGAAAACGCCAACTTCAAGCCCGCCCTGCTGGATGTCAACGGCACTGCCCGGGTGCCGCGCGGCACCCTGGGACACCGCTTCTCCGCCAAGGACAAGGGCCTGTGGAACCTGGACCTGGGAGACATCACCCCGGCGCTGTCGGTCATGGACCTGAACAGCTGGGACGGGACCAGCGCAGAAATCAGCCTTCCGCGCTTCGACCTGGCCCCTGAAGTCGGCCAGGAGCATGCAGGCGGTTCGGGCGTGGTCACCCGCGGCGTACCGGTAGTTGAGATCGCCGGCAAGAAGCTGACCACGGTCTTCGATTTGATGCTTGCCCAGTACGCGGTGGGCCGCGAGGGACTGCCCGGCCAATGGCCTGAAGGCTTCATGGACGCTTCCACCCCCGGCACCCCTGCCTGGCAGGAAGAGCACACCGGCGTCCCGCCGGAGCAGGCCATCCGCATCGCCCGGGAATTCGCGGACACCGCGGAGAAATCCGGCGGCAAGGCGATGATCTTGATGGGCGCGGGCACCAACCACTGGTTCCACTCGGACACCATCTACCGCACCTTCTTGGCGCTGACCATGATGACCGGCTGCCAGGGCGTCAACGGAGGCGGCTGGGCCCACTATGTGGGCCAGGAAAAGGTCCGCCCGATCACCGGCTACCAGCAGTACGCGGCCGCCGGCGACTGGAACCGCCCGCAGCGGCACACCATCGGCACCGCCTTCTGGTACCTTGCCACCGACCAGTGGCGCTATGACGGGCTGCCCGCCAATTCGCTGGCCTCCCCGCTGGCCAAGGGCCAGTTCGACGGGCGCACCACCGCCGACTGCCTGGTGGAATCCATCAAGCGCGGCTGGATGCCAAGCTACCCGACCTTCAACCGCAATCCGCTGGACCTGGTGGATGAGGCGGCAGCTGCCGGCAAGGAACCTGCAGCCCACGTGGTGGATTCGCTGAACGACGGGTCCTTGGCCTACGCCGCCGAAGATCCTGACGCGCCGGAGAACTTCCCGCGCGTGGTGCTGGTCTGGCGTGCGAATATCCTCGGCTCCTCCGGCAAGGGCAATGAGTACTTCCTCAAGCATCTGCTGGGCACCGATGCTTCGGTGCGTGCGCCGGAAGCAGGCCCGGGCCAGCGCCCGGTGGAGATGGAATGGCATGATGAAGCGCCGGAAGGCAAGCTCGACCTGCTGGCCACCGCCGACTTCCGCATGACCAGTACCACGTTGTTCTCCGACCTGGTGTTCCCGGCGGCCACCTGGTACGAGAAATACGACCTGTCATCCACCGACATGCACCCGTTCATCCACTCCTTCAACCCGGCGATCGCCCCTCCATGGCAGACCAAGACCGACTTCGACCTGTTCGGCCTGATGGCCAAACGCGTGGGCGAATATTCGGCCAAGCACCTGGGCGTGCGCAAGGACCTGGTGGCCACCCCGCTGCAGCACGACACCCCCGATGCCATGGCAACCATCAAGGGCCAGGTGCCGGACAACGCTCCGCTGGTCCCGGGGCTGACCATGCCCAAGCTGGCAGTGGTGGAACGCGACTACACCAAGCTCTACGAGCACTGGAGCACCCTAGGCCCGTTGACCGGAAAGCTGGGCATGGTGACCAAGGGCGTGAAGTACCAGGTGGAGCCCGAGATCCAGGCGCTGCGCCAGCGCAACGGCGCAACGCCTGACGGATCGGTCAAGCTGGATACCGACCAGAAGGCCTGCGAGATGATCCTCGCCTTCTCCGGCACCTCCAATGGCCGGCTTGCCACCGCAGGGTTCAAGCAGCTTGAAGAGCACACCGGCCAGAAGATGGCATTCCTCTCCGAGGAGCACGAGGGCTCGCGCATCAACTTCCACGATGTGCAGGTCCAGCCGCGCAGCGTCATCACCTCCCCTGAATGGTCAGGCTCGGAGCACGGCGGGCGGCGCTACACGGCGTTCGCCATCAACGTCGAGCACCTCAAGCCCTTCCACACGCTGACCGGGCGCATGCACTTCTACCTGGACCACGACTGGATGCAGGAACTGGGCGAGACGCTGCCGATCTACCGCCCGCCGCTGGATATGCACCGGCTGTTCGGCGACGCAAGGCTGGGCGAGGTGGGCTCCCACGAATCCGGCAACGCCGAGGTTTCGGTGCGCTACCTGACCCCGCACTCCAAGTGGTCAATCCACTCCGAGTACCAGGACAACCTGTTCATGCTCTCCCTGTCCCGCGGCGGCCCCACCATCTGGATGTCCCCGCAGGATGCGGCGAAGATCGGGGTCAAGGACAACGAGTGGATCGAGTCCTATAACCGCAACGGCGTGGTGGTTGCCCGCGCAATTGTCTCGCACCGCATGCCGGAGGGCACCGTGTACATGTACCACGCGAAGGACCGCACGGTGGATGTGCCGATCGCGGAGACCAGCGGCAAGCGCGGCGGCATCCACAACTCGCTGACCCGCATTTTGATGAAGCCAAGCCACCTGATTGGCGGCTACGGCCAGCTGGCCTGGGCTTTCAACTACCTTGGCCCCACCGGAAACCAACGCGACGAAGTCACCACAATTCGCCGCCGCAACCAGGAGGTGCAGTACCGATGAAAGTCATGGCACAGATGTCGATGGTGATGAACCTCGACAAATGCATCGGCTGCCACACCTGCTCGGTGACCTGCAAGCAGGCGTGGACCAACCGCTCCGGCGTGGAATACGTCTGGTTCAACAACGTGGAGACCCGGCCCGGCGTCGGCTACCCGCGCACCTATGAGGACCAGGAGAAGTGGCGCGGCGGCTGGACGCTGAACAAGCGCGGGCGGCTCAAGCTGCGCGACGGCGGGCGCCTGCACAAGCTTTCGCGGATCTTCTCCAACCCGAAGCTGCCCAAGATCCACGACTACTACGAGCCGTGGACCTACGACTACGACATGCTGCTGAACTCGCCCTCGGGCGAGCACACCCCGGTGGCCACCCCGAAGTCACTGCTGACCGGCAAGGACATGAAGATCTCCTGGTCCGCCAACTGGGACGACAACCTGGGCGGCTCGCTGGAGACCATGGCCCAGGACCCGCTGCTGGCAAAGATGAGCGAAGAGGTGAAGGCCGAGTACGAGCAGGCCTTCATGTTCTACCTGCCGCGCATCTGCGAGCACTGCCTGAACCCCTCCTGCGTCGCCTCCTGCCCCTCGGGCGCCATGTACAAGCGCCAAGAAGACGGCATTGTGCTGGTGGACCAGGACGCCTGCCGCGGCTGGCGCATGTGCATCTCCGGCTGCCCTTATAAGAAGGTCTACTTCAACCACCGCACCGGCAAGGCGGAGAAGTGCACATTCTGCTACCCGCGCATCGAGGTGGGCCTGCCCACGGTCTGCGCGGAAACCTGCGTGGGGCGCCTGCGCTACATCGGCCTGGTGCTCTACGATGCAGACGCCGTGGCTGCGGCCGCCAGCGTTGCCGACGAGCACGAGCTGCTCGATGCACAGCGCAATGTGCTGCTTGACCCGAATGACCCTGCGGTCATCGAGGCGGCCCGCGCCGGCGGCATCCCGGAGGACTGGATCGAGTCGGCGCAGGCCAGCCCGATCTGGCGGCTGATCCGCGAGTACAAGGTGGCATTGCCGCTGCATCCCGAATACCGCACCATGCCGATGGTCTGGTACATCCCGCCGCTGTCCCCGGTGGTGGACGTGGTGACGAACTCGGGCAATGACGGCGAGGATGCCAGCGTGCTCTTCGCGGCCATCGACAAGCTGCGCATCCCGATCGGCTACCTGGCCGAGCTGTTCAGCGCCGGAGACACCGCGCCGGTGGACCTGTCGCTGCGCAAGCTGGCGGCCATGCGCTCCTACATGCGAGGCATCTCGCTGGATAATGTGCGCGACGAGTCCATCGCCCAAGCGGTGGGCATGAGCGGCGCGCAGATGGAGGAGATGTACCGGCTGCTGGCCATCGCCAAGTACGAGGAGCGCTATGTGATCCCGCCGGCCCACGCCGAGCAGGCCCACGACCTGGAGGAAATGGGCTGTTCGCTGGACTTCGAGGGCGGGCCGGGCATGGGCGGAGCGGGCCCCTTCGGCTCCTCCTCCGGAGAACCGGTGCCGGTGGCCATCGAGAACTACAACTCCCTGAAGAGCCGCCAGACCGCAGACCGCCCGTCCACCCCGGGACGCGTGAACCTGCTGAACTGGGACGGCAACGGCAAGCCGCGGGGCCTGTTCCCGCCTGAGGAGGAGAAGTGATCATCCCCCGCCTGTTCAACAGGGTCACCCCGAAACGCCCGCTGCCAGGAACCCTGGAGCCGGTGAAGATGGGCAAGCCGCAGCGCGCCACGGTGCACATGATCGGCTCGCTGCTGCTTGACTACCCGGACAACGACTGGTTCGACCGCCTCGAAGCCATCGAGGCGCACCTTGGCGGCATCCCACCGCAGATCGCTGAACTTTTTGCCGGGTTCATCGACACGGCGCGGGCCACCGGCTCCACCGAGCTGCAGCGCCAGTACGTGGACACCTTCGATTTGAAGCGCAAGTGCAGCCTGTACCTGAGCTACTTCGCCACCGGGGACACCCGCAAGCGGGGCACCGCACTGGTCACCTTCATCGAGGCCTACCGCGCGGCCGGCTGGGACTTCTCAGCCGACGAGCTGCCCGACTACCTGCCTGCGGTGCTCGAGTTCTCCGCCAAGAGCGAGGATGAGATCGCCGAGGCGCTGCTGGCGGCCCACATCGAAGGCATCGAGGTGCTGCGCGCGGCGTTGGAGGCGATGCACAGCCCCTGGGCCGATCTGATCCGCACCATTACGCTGTCGCTGCCGCCGGTGGACGCCGAAACCCAGGAACGGGTCCTGGCGCTGGTCAGCGAAGGTCCTCCGACGGAAACCGTTGGACTGTCATTCCTTGGAAATCTTCCGCCATTCAGTCCTAGGGGGGACTCATGAGTACCGGATCGATCCTCTTATGGGTGGCGCTGCCCTATGCCTGCGCGGTGGTGTTCATCGTCGGGCATATCTGGCGCTACCGCTTCGACAAGTTCGGCTGGACCACCCGATCCAGCCAGACCTATGAGAACCGGCTGCTGCGCTGGGGTTCGCCGATGTTCCACATCGGCATCCTCATGGTCATCGCCGGGCATGTGGTGGGCCTGCTGATTCCGCGCGAATGGCTCTACGCCATCGGCATCGACGAGCACATGTACCACTTGGGCGCCACCTGGATGGGCACCGCCGCGGCGCTGCTGACCCTGGCTGGCCTGGCCATCCTGATCTACCGGCGCCGCACCGTCGGCCCGGTCTTCCTGGCCACCACCAAGATGGACAAGGTCATGTATGTGTTCCTTGGCCTGACGCTGGGCTTCGGCACCCTGGCCACGCTGGTCTACCAGGTTTTCGGCGGCGGCTATTCCTACCGCGAGTCGATCTCCCCGTGGATCCGGGAGATGATCATCTTCCAGCCCCATCCGGAGATGATGGCGGAAGTTCCGCTGTTCTTCCAGCTGCACATCATCACCGCGTGCCTGCTGTTTGCGCTGTGGCCGTTCACCCGGCTGGTCCACGTGTTCTCAGCCCCGGTGGGCTACCTGTTCCGCCCGTACATCGTCTACCGTTCGCGCGACGAGTCCGGCGCCGGCAACCGCCCGGTGCGCCGCGGCTGGGACCCGGTCTCCACCCCGCAGGAGCGCAAGAGCAGCAGCAGCCGCTGAGCAATCTGGCCCGCCGACGCCCCGGCCCGGGGCGGACGCGGGCCAGATCTGTATCCGCTGGCGGCGGCAGGCAATGCGGAAACCCTCCGCGTTGATCCGCTATGATTGTCGCTGTCAACGAGCCGAGCTCGGAAAGCTTAAACACCCCAGGGGGAATCATGGAGGACCAGGTGTCTCCCGGAATGTTCAGCTTGGCATCCTCGGACCCTGAAGGGCACCTGATCAACCCTGCTGGAATGGATGCTGAGGACCTCTCGCAGATCGATCAGATCATGCAGGAGCTCTCCCGCATGCGAGAGATAGAGCGCAAGATCATGCGCAGCACCCAGCGGTTCATGAAGCTGAACGAAACGGATATGCGGGCCATCCGCAAAGTGATCTCTTCAACCTATAACGGCAAGGCGGTGACGGCCGGCGACCTTGCCCGTTATCTCGGCATCTCCAGCGCGTCGGTGACCAAGATGCTGGACCGCCTGGAAGCAGGCAAGCATGTGGTGCGCAAGCCCCATCCCACCGATCGGCGTTCCCAGTGCGTTGAAGTGACTGAGGAAACCCACCAGGCCGCGCGGGAGCAGATCGGCCGCCATCATGCCCAGCGTTTCGAAGTCCTGCGTTCTTTCAGCCACAGCGAACGCGACGTGATCATCCGCTTCCTGGCCGGCACCTCGCAGGCCATGGAAACCAGCTTGGATTCTGCCGCACACATCGACGAGTCTTCGGACTCGGACAGCTAGTTCTGCTCAGTTTCTGCCTGGCGGATGATATTTCGCAGCATCCCGGTAAAAACCAGCCCGTGGAATGGGTAGACTGCCCACCAATAGCAGCGGCCCAGCAAGCCGCGGGGAAAGAATACGGCCCTTTGGACTAGCTCGGTTTTCCCCTCCGCGGATGTGGATATCTTGAATTCGAGCCATGCCTGGCCAGGCACTTTCATTTCAGCGCGAAGCCGCAACAGCGCGTTCGGCTCCAGCGCCTCCACCCTCCACCAGTCGACGACGTCTCCCAGAGAAAGCCTGCTGCGCGAACGCCGTCCCCTGCGCAGCCCGACTCCGCCGCCGATCTTGTCCATCAGCCCGCGCAGCTTCCACAGCTGCGGCCACGCGAAATAGCCGGTCTCCCCGCCGATTCTGTGCACCACCATGAACACCTGTTCTGCGCCGGCGGAAGTGGAGGCGCGGCGTTCATCGACGTAGGCGGTTCGGCCGGCCCATTGGGGATCCGATGGAAGCTCTTGGGCCGGGGCAGAAACCGGATGGGCAGTGGCCCAGCTCGTTTCGACCGCATCTGCAGCTATTTTCTCCAAGGCCAGGCGGACCGCCTGCGGGTAATCGGTCAGCCCCTTCTCGGGAGGACGGATCAGCCCGTCGATCTTCCGGTCGGAGACCACGCAGTCATGCTGCAGCGACTGTACCAGCGCGCGGGCAAGGTTCCTTGGCAGCGGGGTCACCAGGTTCACCCAATGGGAGGCAAGCCTGGGTGTCAGCACCGGAAGGGCCCAAACGCGCGGCTCCCGGATTCCAGCAGCTGTCGCATAGATTTTCATCAAGTCGGCGTAGCTGTAGGAGCGCGGCCCGCCGATGTCGAAGGTGCCCGCCGCTGGCTGGTCCAGCTGCGCGCAGCTTGCCAAATAGTACAGGGCGTCCCTGACGGCGATCGGCTGCACATGGTTTCGCACCCATCGGGGCGCAGGCATGACGGGAAGTACGTCGCTGAGGTGGCGGACCATTTCGAAACTCGCAGAACCTGAGCCAATGACCAGACCAGCCTGCAGGATCAAGGTCTTCGCAGTCTTGGCTTCGGAGAGGATCTCGCCCACCTTCACGCGTGATGCCAAATGCTCGCTGAGCTCGCCGTCAGGGTGCAGGCCCGAGAGGTACACCAGCTGGCTCACTGCTTCCTGTTCGGCAACCTCGGCTACTACGCGGGCGCAGCGTTCCTCTTCGGCAGCGAAATGGCCGCTGCCAGACATTGAATGCACTAGATAGTAGAGCAGGTGGGCGCCGTGGCACAGTTGGCGCACCGCGGCCGGGTCGGCGAGCTCCCCTTCGACCACCTCGACTAAAGCCCTCCATGGAACATCCCTTAAACGGTTTGCATCGCGAGTGAGCACACGAATCTGGTGTCCTTGCTCCAGAAGCAGCGGCACCAGCCTTCCTCCGATATAGCCGCTGGCACCAGTTACTGCAATAACACTCACTGTCGTCCCCTCCACGCACGCGCCGCGAGAAGAAGCGCGCCGACCGCCAGAATGGCTGCGGCGGCGAGGGCACTGGTTCCCACGAGATCTGACTGGTTGCTTCCATTCAAACGACTATGCCCGATCCAGCCTAGTCCCCAGGCCATAGCCAGGGCCGCTTCTGGATGACCCCCGCTTTTGCCGGTGGCGGCCAGCCCAATCACGACTGCAGCCGCAATCAGGACAACGGCTGCTGCTGGCGCCCACTGCCCCGAAGGGCCGACCCCCAGCGAGGCAAGCCACGCGGCAGTATTGGCAATGCTCGCAATCGACACCCAGCCCAGGTACACCCCAAAGGTGGTCCACATGATCCAATGCTCGGTTCGAGTCTGAGTCTGGTGCTTTCCCAGCTGTGTAATCAGCCAGGCCAACGAGAGCAGCAAGATAAAGATGACCGCCACGCTTGTTCCAAGCCAGCCGGCCTGAGCCACAAGAATCCACACCGCATTCAACAGCGCCGCTATTGATGCCGGAAGCCGGTATCGAGCAGCTGTTTCCGAGTGCCGGCCAGCAGGGGTTAGCTGGTACACCGCGTACACGATCAGCCCGCAGTAGACCAGGCTCCAGATCGAAAATGCTGGCGTCGATGGTGCAAGCAGCGTCGAGTTCGGGCCGAGATATCCGCCTGATGCCTGCTGTATGGGAGTTCCTCCAAGAGCGCCATTGCCGAAAAATGCTCCGACAATGGCAATTCCCATGGTTGCGGCTGTCATCAGTGCAGCCGGCCAACGGCTTGCGTTGATGCGTGAGGCTGTAATAGCCACGATCTATCTCCTTTGGCTCAAGCAGTGAATCTTGCGAAGGGGTCGACAAATTTTGATACTTAACCCATGATGTATCTAGATAAGCTAGATATCAACTAGGCGAGTGAATTTCCATGGTTACAGAATCGATAACCGATAGGCCCCTATGCAGCGACATCTTCAGGCACCTGCAAAGCCTCCTGCTCAGCTACTCGCTGCAGCAACATGAATTCGGCCAGCGCCTTGGACTGAACGATACAGATCTGGCCGCCGCCAACATCCTGCGCTTGCGGCGAACTCTCAGCGCCGGAGAACTCGCGCAAATGCTGGGGGTTTCCACCGCAGGGATCACCACCGTCCTCGACCGCCTTGAAGCCCGCGGATATGCCTGCCGCTCCAAGGACCCGGAAGACCGCAGGCGCACGCTCGTCGAACCCGGCCCGCTCTTCCCCGCTCTGCAAGGTCCGGGCACGTCGATTTACCGCTCGCTGCACCATTTTTATTTCTGCTTGGACGAACCTTCGCGGGACATTCTCCACGCGGCCATCGCACAGATGAATGCAGTGCTCGCCGATCGGAAAAGTTCCACTTCACCCGCCATGCAACCGCTGGAGCAGACATCATGACCCTCAATACCGCCTCAGATCAGCACGTGCAGGACTCGACGCGCAACGACAAACTGGGATTTGCCGACCAAGAAACGCTCCAGCATATCGTCGCACGGCTCCAATCCATCGCAGATGCCGCGCAGGCTCGGACTTCAGCGTACTCGTCACTCGGCTCCGAGCTCTGGGAGCGCATCGGCGAATTTCTGAGCACAGGGAAGTTGACTCGGCCGGCTCTGGTGCTTTTGGGCTACCGCTCTTTCGGCGGGCACATCAACTCCAGGGCGCTGGACCTGGCCTGCGCCTTCGAGCTTTTGCATACGGCGTTGATCATCCATGACGACATTATCGACCGAGATTTCATCCGCCGCGGACAGCCTACGCTCGCGGCGCACTACCGCGACATCGCCTTGGCCGCGGGCCGCAGCAGCTCAGATGCCGAACATGCAGGAAATTCCGCGGCATTGATAGCCGGCGATCTGCTCATCAATGAAGCAATAAAAATCGCAGCTCGCGCGGCATCAGGGCTGGAGAGCGAAGCGTCGGTTAATGCGTCTTTCGCGCTGGCCATCGAACAGGCCGGCGCCGGCGAGCTGGAGGATCTGATCTATTCCTTGAAGCCCCAGCCAGCCACCACAGGTCAGGTGCTGCGCATGGAAGAGCTGAAGACGGCAGGGTATTCCTTCCAGCTGCCCCTCCAGGCGGGAGCGCTCCTGGCAGGAGCCGCAGACGCCCAGGCCCAGACGCTGGGATCGATCGGCTGCCAGCTGGGAGTCGCCTATCAGGTAATCGATGACGTACTGGGAACTTTTGGCGACTCCGGGACCACCGGGAAACCGGTTGATTCGGATCTTCGCGAATTCAAAAGCACGGTGCTGCTTTCTTTGGCCGCCGAAGACCAGGAATTCAGCCAGCTGCTCGACGGCTACCGCCTCGGACAGGTACAGGCCGAAGAGATCCGCAGGGCCCTGGATGAGCTGGGCGCCGAGAAATTCGCACGCCAGCTGGCCCACCAGCTGTGTGCCAACGCCACCCGCTCGGCGGTCTTCCTGCGCCTGCCTGTCCGGGCACAGCACATGCTGCACGATTGCACTCGGATGATCCTCCAAAGGAGCTGGTGAAGATGGCTTCTGCCACCCATGCCACTACCGCACTGGACAGCTATTCGCGCACCGCCCAGCGCAGCGCACGCTTGGTGCTCGACGACTACTCGACATCGTTTTCCCTGGCCTGCAGGCTTCTGGACTCCACCAGCGCCGGTCATATCGCAGATATCTATGCGCTGGTTCGGCTGGCGGATGAAGTGGTCGACGGAGTCGCGCTGCAGGCAGGACTCGACAGCCAATCCGTCAGCGCCTGCCTCGATGAACTCCAAGAGGAAACAGCCCGAGCCTTGGAACGCGGATACAGCACAAATCTCGTAGTCCACGCCTTTGCTCTCACGGCCCGGGCCACTGGCATCACCGCCGAGCTCACCGACCCCTTTTTCGCTTCGATGAGGGCAGATCTGCTGATTACCGAGCATGATGCCCAGAGCCTGGAGAGGTACATCTACGGTTCGGCAGAAGTCATCGGCCTGATGTGCCTGCAGGTTTTCCGCGCCATGCCAAACGCCCCGACCCGTGGCGCAGCGCAGGCGGAACTTGCGGCGCGAAGCCTCGGCGCCGCTTTCCAGAAAGTCAACTTCCTGCGCGACCTCGCAGCCGACAGCCAACAACTGGGCCGGCGATACTTTCCAGGCATCAATCCGCAGACGCTGAGCGAAAGCGACAAATACCGGCTCATAGGAGAAATCCAGCGCGATCTTGCGGCCGCCCGGGCAGGCCTCCCGTTCCTGGCTCCGACAGCAGCCCGAGCAGTGAAGCTGGCCCATGACCTCTTCACAGCATTGACTCAGCAGCTGTCAGCTACTCCAGCACAGCAGCTACTTGACCGCCGCATCTCCGTGTCCAACGGGCGCAAAGCGCTGATCGCGGCCAAAGCCATTCTAGGAACCCAGCGGATTCGGAGAGCCCAATGAACTCGTCGCAACGCGTAGTAGTTATCGGGGCAGGTTTTTCAGGCCTCGCCAGCGCAGGCATACTGGCTGCCAGGGGACATCAGGTCACTGTGCTTGAACAACATCATCATCTTGGTGGACGTTCTGGTCGTCTTGAAAGAAGCGGCTACCGGTTCGACACGGGTCCATCCTGGTACCTGATGCCGGAAGTTTTCGAGCACTGGTTCATGCTCATGGGCTCATCGGTGCCCCAGTCCCTTGATCTGCGCGAGCTGGAAATAGGGTACCGGACATTCTTCGAAACCCGTTCGGCTCCGGTCGATATGGGACGAGGAGAGCACCTTCATGAGCTCTTCGAAAACTTGGAGGCCGGCAGCTCCGAAGCACTCCAGAGGTATCTGGCGGAGGCGGAATCAGACTACGATTTTGCGCTGCAGAAGTTCCTTTACGATGATTTCTCCACACCGCGTTTTCTCGCCGACAGGAAACTGCTGGGCCAAGCCCCGCGGCTGGCCAAGCTCCTGTCGAGATCGCTGCAGAGCCAGGTGGCAAAACATTTTAGCAGCCCCGAAATACGCCAGATTCTTGGATATCCAGCAGTGTTCCTCGGCACCAGCCCCGACCGGGCCCCGGCCCTCTACCAATTGATGAGTCATCTCGATCTGACCCAGGGCGTCAAGTATCCCATGGGCGGCTTCGCTGCAGTGGCCGACGCCATGGGCGCCTTGGCCGCCAATCACGGGGCCGATATCCGGCTCGGAGCCCGCGCACTCTCGATAGAAACAAGTTCTGGCGCTCGCCCTCGGGTTGCCGGAGTTCGCTGGACAGATTCCACCGGGGCCGAACAGTTCACTGCCGCCGACGCTGTCATTGGGGCGGCCGATGCCCAGCATCTGGATGCTGAACTGCTTCCGCCGAAGTTGCAAACGCACTCAGCGCGTAAATTCAGCCGCCGCGATCCCGGGCCCGGCGCTGTCCTCGTTTGTCTGGGCGTCAAAGGAGAGCTTCCCCAGCTGGAGCATCACAACTTGTTGTTCACCGCGGATTGGAAGGATAACTTTTCCCGGATAGCTGAAGGGCGTTCCCTGGCTCCGGAAACGAGCATCTACGTGTGCAAGCCCAGCGCGACCGACCCGAGCGTGGCACCGGCAGGAAACGAAAACTTGTTCATTCTAGTTCCGTCCCCTGCGCTGGTGCACTGGGGCTATGGCGGCCCCGATGGCACAGGGGATGCGCCCGTCGAGCAGGTCGCGGACGCTGCTATTGACCAGCTGGCCCGATGGACCGAGATCCCTGACCTGCGCAGCCGGATTGAGGTCCGGCAGAGTATCGGACCCGCTGACTTCGCCGCTCTCTATGGCGCATACCAAGGCGGCGCGCTGGGTCTCGCCCACACGCTGTCCCAAAGCGCCATGCTCCGCCCTTCAAACCGAAGCAGGCATGTCTCTGGCCTGTATTACGCTGGAGCAACCGTGCGCCCCGGAATTGGCGTGCCCATGTGTTTGATCAGCGGTGAGCTTGCAGCCAAGTCGGTTGAGGGAATCACCAGGCCAGGGCCGTTGGAGACGCCCAGTATTTTCGTTCGTCCGGAGGCGGCGCTATGACCTATCTGTCGATCCTTATTACACTAATCGGCTGCATGGTGCTGATTGATGCACGAGGCAGATTATTCTTCTTTCACCGCTGGGCCCGCGCCAGCATGTGCTTAATCCTGGGAACTGGACTCTTCATAGTGTGGGACGCTGCAGCCATTGGCCAAGGAGTATTTCTCCATTTGGATTCGCCGCTGATGACCGGCGTGATGGTTGGACCCCAATTCCCAGTGGAAGAAGTCTTTTTCCTCATTTTCCTCAACTATTCATCAATCATCTCAGTTCTCGGACTGGCCGAAGTCTGGAGCAAATTCAACAGGACGACAAGCAGGTCGGGGAATCAGAATGTTTCTTGAACTTGCAGCAATCTTCCTTTCGATTGCAGCCGTAGTGTTCCTTGCTGGATTGCGCAGGCGTGGAAGCCGCTGGCGGAGGGATTTGGCCTCCGCCGCTGTAGCCTTGTCCATCATGCTGGTGCTGACGGCCATCTTCGACAACCTGATGATCGCCGCGGGCCTCTTTGATTATGGCGAGCACACACTTTCTGGCCTGCGCATTGGGATGGCACCGGTTGAAGACTTTCTCTATGCCGCATGCGGTGTGCTGTTCATGTCGGGACTGTGGTGGCTCATGGCTGGGACGTCGTCGAAGCAGACGCCTAGCAAGCCAGAGAACAGGTAGGAAGAAATCATGTTTAGAGATCTTCTGGCCGCATCTCGGCCAATATCTTGGGTGAATACAGCGTACCCGTTTGCGGCCGCCTATGTGCTTGCCGGTGCTGGCATCGACTGGCTGTTTGCCGTGGGGACGTTCTTTTTCCTCGTTCCCTACAATCTCTTGATGTACGGGATCAACGATGTCTTCGACTATGAATCTGATCTTCGAAATCCACGCAAAGGTGGTGTCGAAGGCGCTTTGCTCGCTAAAGAGAGACATCAGATCCTACTGTGGTCCTCTCTGATTTGCACGCTGCCCTTCGCAGTGGTTCTACTGTGGGCAGGACACCTCCAAGCTAATATTGTGTTACTCATTTCCTTGGCTGCAGTCATTGCCTACAGCGCTCCGAAACTTCGCTTCAAGGAACGCCCCCTTCTAGATTCGATCACCAGCGCCACACACTTCGTTTCACCCGCGGTCTATGGCTGGGTCTTGGCAGGGGCGGCAATGACCGAGACTCAATGGGCGGTCTTCGGCTCTTTCATGCTGTGGGGCATGGCCAGCCATGCGCTGGGCGCCATTCAAGATATCGTTCCTGATCGCGAAGGCGGCATCAGTTCAATAGCCACAGCCATTTCGGCCCGTGGAACGATCTTGCTCGTGCTGGCAGCGTACATCTGTTCTGGTTTGCTGATTTACGCAGCACTGGATGGCGCCGCCCGGTGGACGGCCGTCTTGGCCCTGCCCTACATAGCCAATATCCTGCCCCATCTACAGGTAGAGGAGCACGATTCCGGAACTATCAACAAGGCCTGGAAGAGATTCCTCTGGATCAATTATCTCTGCGGATTCGCTCTGACGATGCTGCTGGTCTATCTTCTGCTGCTCCGCTAGCTTGGATCTAGGCGATGCAATTTCCGCATCTGCTCGTATGCTTCCAGCGCATCCTGACGCGAATCGCGCAGATCCACTATCGGATCACTTCCCAGCGGCGCAAAACGGCCCCGGTACACGCCCCGAGGGTCGAATTTCTTGCCCTGCAGTTCGGGATTGAAGATGCGAAAGAACGGTGCGGCATCTGCTCCAGAGCCCGCAACCCATTGCCAGTTCGCCGAATTTGAAGCCAAATCCGCGTCGACCAGAGTATCCCAAAACCACTCTTCGCCAACCTTCCAATGAACGCCGAGATTCTTGACGAGGAAACTTCCTGCAAGCATTCGGACCCTGTTATGCATCCATCCGATGTTCCATAGCTGCTTCATGCCAGCATCAACCATTGCATAGCCAGTTTCGCCTTGACTCCAGTGGGAGATGAACGAATCAATCTCCTTAGACTGGCCCTTCTCGGCCCAGCCATAGTCGTCAAACTCGGCCCGGAGATTCTTTTCGAGCATCTGCGGATTATGGAAAAGTAGATGCCAGCAGAACTCGCGCCATGCCAGTTGCCGCCTAAGTGCATAACAGCCCTGCGCTTTCTCAGGCTGAGTAGAGGCAACTTGCTCTAGCTCCGCCCACAGAACTGCCGGGCTCAGGTGCCCCCAGCGAAGCGCCGGCGACAAGGCGCTCGTCCCGTCGATATCTGGACGATCCCTCGCTTCAGGATATTGGCCGACTATTGAATCGATGAGCAGCGCTAGGCGATCGTCAACTGCATTTTCGCCAGGTTCCCATGTATCTTCTAAACCCCGCGCCCAATTGGGCGAATGTGGAAGCAGATTCCACGTCTCCAGATCTTCAGTAGCCGGTAGACTTCGCCCAGGATAGTCCTGCGCTTCGGGTGCTGGCAGCGGCTTGCGTATATTCAGTTCCAGTAGGCGATTGTAGAAAGGGGTAAATACCTTGTAGCCGGTCCCGCCGGCTGTCTGTACCTCCCATGGGTCCTTGAGCAGGGATCCGCAATAGCTCTGAACTTGGATCCCCCGTTCAGCCAAACGCCGCTTGACTTGCGCGTCGACCTTCATTTCCGAGGGCGAATAGCGGCGGTTCCATCTGACAGCTGAGATGGGGAGGTCGTTGATAAGTTCTTGAAGAACCTGTTCAGGATCACCCGATCGCAAAATCAGCGGGACACCGATTTCGCGCAACGAGGTCGCCATTGATTTCAGCGCATGGTGCAACCACCACTTTGCGGCGCCTCCAAGTTCACGGATGCCCGGTGACCGAGTATCAAGAATGTAGATGGCGAGTGCTTCGCCCTGCTTCATTCCCTCAAAGAGGGCTGGGTTATCCAAGGTTCGCAAATCGTCGCGAAGCCAGACCAGTTCTACTGGAGTTTCAAGTTTCATCAGACGAGACACTTCCTTTCCGCCGCTGGGCCGTCCTCGAGTTATCCGCTAACTTTTTCGCCACTCCGAACGGAGCCACCCGATTGATTTGAGTGCAGGCGCTGAGCCCAAGCCCGCATTATTTTATTTAGCTAGGCTAGCATTAAGCTAATCTAATGTAGACCGGTAGCTCGCTGCCCCAGCCCAAGGAGCGGTGGCAGAAAAATGTTCCTCAAACCCAAGGATGCGAAGTGCAAGCAGATTTATCACCTTTCGACGCGTTGGTACTGATGTCTTTCGGCGGTCCTGAGCAGGAGGAAGATGTATTGCCTTTCCTCCAAAACGTGACAGCAGGCCGAGGCATTCCTGACGAGCGGCTCAAAGAGGTTGGTGAACACTATTACCAATTCGGCGGACGCTCGCCGATCAACGAACAGAACCGTAGTTTGCTGGAAGCACTGAGTCGCGAGCTTGAAACCCGCGGAATCACGACCCCTCTGCTTTGGGGAAATCGCAATTGGAAGCCATTTCTGGCTGATGCGGTGCGCAGCGAGCATCAGCGGTCGGGAGCACGAAAATTCCTGGCCATCGATACTTCCGCCTACTCGTCGTATTCGTCATGCCGGCAGTACCGCGAAGACTTCGCAGCGGCGCAAACGCAGCTGCTTACAGAAGGTATCCACGTCGACTTTGAAAAAATACGCCAATACTATAACCATCCGGGATTTGCGCAGGCACAGCTTAGCTGCGTACGCGAAGCTCTGGAACAGTATCGTGCGGCAACAGGTTCGTTGGATCCCGATGACTACCGCGTACTGTACGTCACCCACTCCATCCCCAGTACGATGCAGGAGAACTCCGAACGCCACACCAATGGATACAGGGCGCAGCATGAAGAACTGATTGATTGGCTCAGCACTGAATTGGAGCCAGCCTATGGCCGGGTGGAAAGCGAACTGGTCTACTGTTCCCGTTCAGGGTCTCCCCATACGCCGTGGTTGGAGCCTGATATCAACGACCGCATGAAAGAGCTCTCCGAGAAAGGAGTAGGCGGAGTTGTCGTAGTTCCCATCGGCTTTGTTTCGGACCATATGGAAGTCAAATACGATCTTGACACCGAAGCGGCCCAAACCGCCAAAGATCTGCAAATGGATTTCGTGCGCGCCGCAACGGTGGGAATCCACCCGGAATTCGTTGCAGGCCTCATCGACCTGGCGGTGGAGAGGGCGGAACAGGTGCGGCAAGCCGCAGAAGAGATCAAGAAGCCGGTCGTGACTGGCACTTCCTTGTCCTCGGGCAGTGGCGCATGCTCGCGCAACTGCTGCGAGGGCAGCAGGCTGGTGCCGACACAGCCGAACTGGCCTGCTCCCTCGCGCTAAAAGAGATCACATGGAGGCGTAGCTGCTACGCCTCCTCGGGGTGCTCGTCGGCCCACCGGTGGGCGCGCTCGATCAGCACGGCTGCTTGTTCGGCCAGCTCGCCGTTGCCGCTGCCCACTGCCAGGCCCAGCAGGAAGGTGCTCAGCGGGGCGGCTGGACGGGCCACCTCGTGGGCCACATGCTTGGCGACATCCAGCACGACCTTGATGTCCACCTGTTCCGGGTCCAGCTCCAAGGTTTCGCTGGCCGCTTCAAGCCAGGCTTCCAATGCCTCCGGTGGCAGATACTGTCCCATGTTCTTCCTTTCACTCAGCCGGGCGCTGGCCAGCGCCTGCGGGGTATCGATATCGCTGCTGGTTTCATTGTCCACCGGCAGCCGTTCAAGTTTCAGCTCTCCCAGCACCCTGCGCACCGGGGCGTTGATGATGTCCGCCCCCAGCGAGGTGCACAGCTGACGCAGCCGCTGGCTACTGTAGATTCCCGCCAGCCACTGGGTCCTTCCGTCAGCATCCTGAAGGACCACCCCGTCGCCGGCGAGCGCCTCCTGAGTGAAGCCGGAAGCCACGGCGGAGGCCAGCTGGACCGGATGCTGCAGATCGCAGGCCAGGACCATGGTCCAGCCACTGCGCACCTCGCCGAGTCCGGCGGCAATAGCCGCCAACGGGCCGGCGAACTCGGGCTCTTCCCGCACCACCTCATCTGCCAGCGTGCCCGAGCTGTCGGGGCCCACCACCACCACGCGCCGCGCTCCGGCGCCGCGGGCGGCGGCCACTACCCGGTCCACCAGCCGCTGCCCGGAGAGCAGCAGCGCCGACTTGTCGATGCCGCCCAGCCGGGTGGCGCGTCCTCCGGCCAGGACGATGGCGTCGAATTCTACGGTGCTCATGGCTGCAGCCTGATGACTTCGACGCTGTCCCCGGGTTCCACGCGCTCTATTCCCTGGGGAATCAGCGCATAGCCCTGGGCAGAGCCGAAGCCGCCCACCGAGTGGGAGATCTGAGAGGCCTTCACCGCCGGAGCACAGCCGAAATTCTCGTCGAAGACCACCGGCAACACCTGCAGCCTGTCTGCCGGGGACTTCCAGCCGAGCACCGCTTGGCTGCGCAGCGCCGGGCGCGCCAGCTCGGCGGCGCCCTGCATGGCGCGCAGTGCGGGTCGGGCGAAGAGCTCGAAGCCCACTGCCGCGCTGACCGGGTTGCCCGGCAGTGCGAAGATCATCGCTCCGGCCTGCATCCGGCCGGCGCACTGCGGGGCGCCGGGGCGCAGGCGCACGCGCACCGACTGCACCCCGGGCTCATCGGCCAGCACCTGGCGCATCACGTCGTATTCGCCGGGGCCCACCCCGCCGGTGCTGATCACCGCGTCATGGGTCGACGCCAGCTCTGCAAGCACTTGGCGCACCGTCTCGGGCTCGTCCACGCAGTGCTTCACCGTGGCAGCAGTGATGCCGGATTCGACCAGCAGCCCTGAAATCAGCAGCGAGTTGGATTCGGGAATCTGCCCGCGGCCAAGGTCCTGGCCGGGAGCCTTCAGCTCGGCCCCGGTAACCAGCACCGCCACCTTGGGGCTGCGGCGCACGCTCAGTCTCACTGCTCCCGCGGCGGCGGCCGCAGAGAGCCGGGCGGCGGTCAGCTGTTCGCCGGCACGGGCCACCAGGGCCCCTGCATCGCGGTCTTCGCCGCGCATCCGCACATTTTTCCCCGCAGAAATTTCAACGTTGATCCTCGCCCGGTGCGCGTCAAAGCCATTGGTGTCTTCGACCTTCACTACAGCATCCGCGTCGGTGGGCAGTGGGGCGCCGGTCATGATGCGCACCGTCTGGCCCGGCAGCAGCCGCGGATCTTCCGAAGATCCGGCTGGCACGACGCCCACCACCTCAAGCTCTACCGGGGCGCCGAGGGTATCTAAGGAGCGCACCGCGTAGCCGTCCATGGCGGAGTTGGCCCACAGCGGCAGCGGATGCGCGGTATGGACGTCTTGGGCAAGATAGAGCCCGTGCAGGTGGGCGAAGCCGCCGGCCAGGTCATGGGCCTCGGGCTCGAATGCCGTGATCGCCGAAAGGATCCAATCGCGCTGTTCTTCGTAGCTGCGCAAGATGCTAGCTGCCATCAATGGCCTCCTTGATGCTGGTGGGATGCTGCGCGGGAAGAGTGGCTACCACCGCGCGCACGAATCGGCTGGCCGGCTGCGCAAACACCTGTTCCACTTCGCCATAGGCGATGACCTTGCCGCGCTCGATGACCATCAGGTCGTCGGCGAGCGCCTGGGTGTCTGCCGCGCTGTGCGAGACGACGATGGCTCCGGTGCCGCTGCGTTCAAGTTCCTCGCGCACCAGCTGGCGCATGTCCACTGCCGCTTCCACGTCCAGCGAGGCGAAGGGTTCGTCGATGAGCAGGAACTTCGGCTTGGCCGCCAGTGCCCGGGCCAGGGCGATGCGCTGGCGCTGGCCCCCGGAGAGGGCCGCAGGCTTGTGGTTCGCCACCTCGCCCAGGCCCAGCCGTTCAAGCCAGCGGCTGGCTGCCTGTTGGGCGTCCTGCTTGCTCATGCCGCCAGCGCGGGCGCCGAAGGCGATGTTGCGGGCGGCGTCTAGGTGCGGGAACAGGTGCGCTTCCTGGCCCAGCAGTCCCACCTGGCGGCGGTGCGGCGGCAGGTGGTGCCTGCCGGCGGCGAGCAGTGCGCCGTCCAGTTCGATGCGTCCCGCGTCCAGCTTTTCGATGCCGGCGATGACCTGCACGATAGTTGATTTGCCTGCGCCGCTGGGCCCCATAATGGCAAGGGTCCGCCCTGCCGGCACGGTGAACTTGGCCTGGACGGCAAAGGCGGAGCGGGCCACGCTCAGCTCGACGTCAAGACTCATTTCAGCGCTCCCGGCCGCCAGGCGCGGACGCAGACGAGGATGAGCACTGCGGTGCCCAGCAGCAGCAGCGACAGCGCAACTGCTGCATCCCGTCCTTCGCCCGCCCCGTTGAATGCCGTATAGATTGCCAGCGGCATGGTCTGGGTGATCCCCGGGGCATTGCCGGCGAAGAGCGCGGTGGCCCCGAATTCTCCAATGGCGCGGGCAAAGCACAGGATCACTCCGGCTGCCAGCCCTGGGGCCGCCATAGGCAGGGTGATGCGGGTGAGCACCGTCCAGCGTCCGGCGCCCAGGGTCGCCGCGGCCTGCTCGTACCCGAGCCCGGTGGAGCGCAGGGACCCTTCGACCGAGAGCACCAAGAAGGGCAGCGCCACGAAGCTCTGGGCAATGACCACCGCGGTGGTGGAGAAGGGCAGCGTGTAGCCGATCAGCGACTCGACCGCTTGTCCTACGGCGCTGGTGCGCCCAAAGAGGAAGAGCAGCGCGACGCCGCCGACCATGGGCGGCAGCACCAGCGGCACCGCGACGAGCACCCGCAGCAGCTGGGCCAGGCGCGGTCCGCTTCTCGCCATAAGCACCGCCAGCGGCACGCCGAGCACCACGCAGACCAGGCAGGCGGCAGCTCCCGTGCGCAGCGAAAGCCACAGCGCATCCAGTGCTTCCTTGCTGGTGACGTCCTGCCAGAAGGTGCCCCAGCTGGCGCGGGCCACCAGGGCGATCAGCGGGAAGATCAGCAGCGCAATTCCCAGGACTGCCGGGGCGATGGTGAATCCTGGGGCGCGGACGCCGGTGTCGCTAGCCATGTGCAGAACTCGAAGCGGCGCCGAAGCCGTGGTCTTTCAGGATCTTCTGTCCTTCGTCGGAGAGGACGAAGTCGACAAATTCCTGGGCGCCTGGATTGTCGGTCAAAGCGGTGATGGGATAGGAGTTGACTACCTGGCCCGCCCCTTCGGGGACGATGGATTTCACCTTGTCTTCGCCGATCACGTCGGTGGCATAGACCAGGCCGGCGTCTGCTTCACCGGCGGCGACCTTCTGCAGCACCGCCGTGACATTCTGCTCCTGGCTGGCAGGCGTGACCTTGACGCCCTGGTTGTCCAAAAGTGTGGTGGATGCGGCCCCGCAGGGAACCTTTGGCGCGCACAGCACCGTGGTCGCCTTTGACAGGTCTGCCAGCGACTTCACATTGCCGGGATTGTTGGCGGGCACCGCGATCACCAGGGTATTGGTGGCGAAGACCTGCGGGTTCTTTCCCAGCCCCGCCGCGGTGACGGTAGCCATGTTCTTCTCATCGGCGGAGGCGAAGACGTCCACCTTGGCGCCTTCAACGATCTGGGTGGCCAAGGTAGAAGAACCGTCATAGGAAATGGTGGAGATTTTCGTCTCCGGGTGTTCGGCCTGGAACTTCTTGCCGATCTCGTCAAAGGATCGCTGCAGCGAGGCAGCTGCGGAGATGGTGATAGTATCCGCCGGCTGGGACTTCCCCGTGGAAGCTGTGTCCGAGGCAGTGCCAGCGCAGCCTGCAAGTGTCAGAGCAGCAGCAGCCACAACGGCGCAGGACCGCACAAGGTGCGAAGGGCGAATGCGCATTGAATCTCCTAGTGGGTTGCTTCACTTGCCATGCTACAGGCGCGTTTAGCTGGGACTGCCGATATGACCCGCTAATATATTACTTTCTGGGATGACGCGTTACTGTTAAAGCATGAACACGCAAAATGTGTCAGCCATCACCGATGCTCGACGCAGGCCATTGCACGACCTGCGCATTTCGGTCACGGACCGGTGCAACTTCCGCTGTGTGTACTGCATGCCCAAAGAAATCTTCGGGCGCGACTTCCAGTTCCGCGAGCGGTCCGAGCTGCTGACCTTTGAAGAGATTGAACGCCTGGCGCGCGTCTCCGTATCCCTTGGCGTGCACAAGCTGCGCATTACCGGCGGCGAGCCGCTGCTGCGCCGCGGCATCGTTGACCTCGTAGGCATGCTTTCTCAACTGAAAACCCCCGAGGGGCGCCCAGTTGACCTGGCCATGACCACCAATGGTTCGGCGCTGCCGCACCTTGCCCAGGATTTGATAGACGCCGGTCTTAAGCGCGTGACGATCTCCCTCGATTCGTTGGATGACGAACGCTTCAAGGCGATCAATGATGTGAACTTCCCGGTGTCCCGCGTGCTGAAGGCCATCGAGGTTGCCAGCGAAGTGGGCCTTGGCCCGGTCAAGATCAACACCGTGGTCAAGAAGGGCGTCAACGATGACGAGATCCTGACCCTTGCCGAGCATTTCCGCGGCACCGGACAGATCCTGCGCTTCATCGAGTACATGGATGTGGGCACGACCAACGGGTGGAAGCTCGACGAGGTGTTGCCTTCCACCGAGGTAGTTTCCATGATCAACGCGAAGTGGGAACTTGAACCGGTCACCAAGACTGAGCCCGGCGAAACTGCCAACCGCTGGCGGTACAAGGACGGCGGCGGCGAGATCGGCGTGATTTCCAGCGTCACCAACGCCTTCTGCGGCAACTGCTCGCGGGCCCGCGTCTCTGCCGAAGGACAGTTGTTCACCTGCCTCTTCGCCGGATCCGGTTTGGATCTGCGCGCCCTGATGCGCGACGGAGCCGACGACGAGAAGTTGGCCGAGGTACTTTCCGGGCACTGGCGCAAGCGCGATGACAACTACTCGGAGCTGCGTGCGGCGCTGACTCCAGGCAATCGCAAACGCATCGAGATGTCGTACATCGGCGGCTGACCGCGTCATTTATTCCTGATCGTCCTCAAACCAGCATTCTTCCGAGCCGGGCAGGCTTGGATGGTAGGGAACCTTGAACCATTGCGCCCAATTCTCTGGACGGTGCGGCCATTGTTCCACCAGCCACTTCGGAGGCTTGTTCGTGAAACCGAGGATCACGCTGCGTGCTTTCAGATCCCAGAATGAAGTCCCCACATCGAATAGCCGCACCCCGGTCAAATATAGGAGGTTGAAGGGCTGAATCTGCGACGCCTGCACGAGGCCCTTCACCGAGCTTGCCCAACGGATGCTGACATGTGGCGGCCAACCTCCGGCAGGCGCGTCGACGTGGAGGGTTCCCGCTTGGTCGATGTTCAGCTCATCCAGCCCTGAAACCTTGTCCCAAGCTTTCGGACAGATACATTTTTTCGTTCGGAAAAGGGTCAGCTGCTCAAGGTTGGCACGAATGTTGAGCAGTGTGTCCAGTGGCGAACTTTCAATGAACAGATCATTGAGTTTTGGAGCGCTGACCAAAACGTCGCTCACTTTTGGGTAATAGCCGACGATTAGCCGTCTCAGATCGAGCAATGAGGCATCTATCGGGCGGGACGCAAAGAGCTTCCCTTGAAGGTGCGCGAAAAGAAGTTTCAAATTGGTCAATGTTTCTAGGCCTGCCAAGTCAGCTGTGGCAAGCGTGCAGTCGTCGTACTCGTTGAGATCCAGGCTCAGCGCTCCAACGTCCGGGTGTGCGGCCCTGATTTCATCGATGAAGCTGCCGTTCTCCGGGACGCGCCGGATGCGGACATGGAGCACTTTCTCCTTGAGGCCGTCGCCAAGTGGCAGCGTCTCCTTTTGGACGTTCCAGATCAGGCCGGAAGCCGATTCGTTCCTGGTCGACATTGAAACCCCACATCTAATCGCACGCCAGCCGGACGAGGCAGTGACTTTGAATTATCACCTAATCCCCGCCCGGCGTGAAGAACATGACTTAGCCCATGGACTTGGCGCCATCCAGCGATTCACGGATGATGTCTGCGTGGCCCGCGTGCTGGGTGGTTTCGGCAATGATGTGAAGCAGGGTGCGGCGGTTGCTCCATTCGGTGTCGACGAACCATGGCGCCTTCGGCAGGTCGTGGCGTTCATCAAGATCGATCTCGGCCAGCATGGAATCCGTGAGGGCTGCGATGCGCTCATACTCAGCAAGCAGGCCTTCGAGGGTTTCTTCTGGTCCCATACGGAAAGCGTTGGCGAAGGCCTCAAGTGCTTCAGGTGGCATGTTGAAGAAGTCGACGCCGTCCCAGGACATGGCGCTGCGGCCCTGGATGATGAAGTCCTGCCACTGCTTCTCAACCTCGGACACATGCTTGATCAGGCCGCCAAGGGTCAGTTCGCTGTCGGTGGTGCGGATGCGGCCCTGGTCGTCGTTCAGGTCCCGGACGGTGAAGCGCAGGAAGTGGCGGGCGTTGGTCAATGCCTGGAACAGGTCGAAGCGTTCGCCGGTCAGTTCGGTGGTGGTTGGTGCCATCGTGGTGCTCATCGTTCTCTCCTCTGTTGAGCTGATGGAACAAGAGTAAAGTTCATAGGTGACAGTTTTTGTCCTAAATCGGAGAAGAATATTCTCATGAGCACGAGCCAACGATTCATACGGTTATTGTCGCTTCTGCAGACCCACCGGTATTGGGCCGGAGAGGAGCTGGCGCAGCGCTTGGACATCTCGCTGCGCACCCTGCGCCGCGATGGGGACCGCCTGCGGGACTTGGGCTATCCAGTCCAGGCCGAGCGCGGGGTGGGAGGCGGCTACCAGCTTGCCGCAGGCGCCGCACTGCCTCCGCTGGTGCTCGATGACCAGGAGGCAGTGGCTTTGGTGGTCGGGCTGCAGTCTGCAGTCAACCAGTCGGACAGCGTTCTGGCGGAGGCCAGCCTGCGGGCGCTGTCAAAGGTTATTCCGGTGCTACCGGGGAACCTGCGCAAGCAGGCCCAGGCGCTGGCAAGCTCAACGGTCGGCCTGGGGCCAGAAAGAACTTCTGAGCAGCTGGTCGATCCGCAGGTCCTAGTTGTTTTTGCCCAGGGGTGCAGGGACTTAGAACGCGTTGCCTTCGACTATGTTGACGCCCGCGGCAATGAAACCAGCAGGCGGGTGGAACCGGCCAAGCTGGTGCGTGTAGGGCAGCGCTACTATCTGGTGGCCTATGACCTGGACCGGCAGGACTGGCGCAGCTTCCGCGTCGACCGCGCAGCGAACGCCTCCGCGCGAGGCCTGCGCTTTGCAGCCCGGAGCATTCCCGGCAATGACGCAGCGGCATTTGTCCGCGCAGGCCTGCAGGGTGAACGAACCTATGAATTCAGCGCGCTCGTGCACGCCCCAGCGCAGCAGGTTGATGCGGCGGTGGGACGCTGGTTCAAGGTACAGGCGAATGACGGCGAAACCTGCACGGTATATGGAACCTCTGACGACCTGCGATGGGCGGCGTTTGCACTTGCACTGTGCGAAGCAAAAGTCAGCGACACGCATCCTTCTGAATTGCGAAATCTAGTCACGGCTTGGTCTTCGAACTTATCTCCAAGCTCCAAAAACTAAAGCGATTCCTGTTCTAGCTGTAATAGCAAACAAAATGCGGGCTCATATTGCCCAGCCACCATCCGTGGCAGATGGACCTACCCCGGTTTCAACCATAGTTTCGGCGATTCAAATCACCTAACCTAGACCCAGCATAGTTCACCAAAATTGAACTGCCATGACGATCCCCGAGACTCAGACACAAAAATACCTTGAGAATCAGAGATTTTTGATATAACCGGCTAAACTTATCGTATTTAAGATTAGTCAACCTAAAACGACTGCAGGGAAAAAATAATGACAAAATTTAATCGACCTACACTTCGAGTTGTGCAGAACAGCGATGAAGCCTTCAACGCATTTCAGACAAATTACAACAATATCGCAGAAGGTATGATTCCGACCGATTCATGGAATGATTTACGTTTACAAGTACCTCAAATTATTGAACAGAGTGTTCATGCAATTCAGCGGGAGTTAGACACAGGCGTTGATTTATGGGATGTTATCGAAGTCCTGCGGAGAATGATAGCACCAGCAGATCTAGGGGAACACAAGGAAAGCATCAATACAACCCTTCCCGCTATAGTTGAAGTTGTAGCCTTAATAGGTATTTCAATCGATCCGAAGGAAATCAATTTACCGCAGGAACAGATCGATGCAGGTCCATCGATACCAACCATCATCGATGCCGCAACACGAATTGTGACAACCGCGCAGTGGGTTGCCATAGCCTCTGTAAACGATAATCATCTTGGTCAAGCAGCCGAATTAACAGGACTTCTCCGGACTTTTGAAGTGTCCGTACGAGGACGGAACTATCTTTCAATTTCACGGAAAGTTCTTGATGAAATTTTCTCATCAGAAGCAATTGAGCAACTGGTCCGATCCAACGTGGGCTATACGCCATCAGATATTTCGCAGCTTTGGGAGGCGATCCAGAAGGAGCGTATTGAAACTCAAACACTCCTAGAAGAACGTATTGGTGAATTTATACAAATATCTTCTACGGGAGAACCTTTATCTGACGCGCAAATAACAGAAGCAAGAGAAGTTGTAGGCAAGCTTCTACTGGAACCCGGACAAGGAATTTCATTCAGTATTGATGAGATACTTTCTCATACCAATTTATCCACCTCTGTCATCACGTCAATACTGGAATCGTTTTCTATCGAAACAACTGGCTTGCGCGCGGTTGAAGCTTGCCAAAAATTTGTTCAAGGGGAAAATTTACTGGCAGGAAAAGGCATGCTGCGTCGGCAGGATCGCTACTTGCCGATTGGCGATCCGCTCCCGCACGACTTTATCCGCCCTCTTATTGAATCACGGTTGAAAACATCAAATAAGCCTTGGAACCGATACAGAAAACATCGTGACTCTTGGACTGAAAAAACTGCTGGTCAGTTACTCTCTAAATTACTTGGTATAAACAATCCAACCTACGAGTCTTTGGAGTACAGATTTCCTGAGTCAGATTCCCTGCCTTACGATCTTTCAAAAAATTCGACCAATTCACGAACAAACACTAAAGATACGGAAGCCGATGCTCTATTTATTATCGATGACATCGCTATTTGTGTTGAGGTGAAGGCTGGATCAATCACAGAAAAAGCTCGTGCAGGTAATGTTCAACGAGTTGAAGCTGATCTTCGAAAGACAATCGGCGAAGCTGCCAGTCAGGCAGAACGTCTAGAAGATCTTATATTGAAACATCAGGGTCTATGGACACCGGCCAACTGTTGGATTGATTTATCCGGAATTCGTGAAATCCATACCATAATTGTATGCCTTGACGATTGGGGACCGTTAGCAATTGCAACAGACGCTTTAGTTAGAGCCAATATCATTACGTCCCAGTCAATCCCGTGGCTCGTGTCAATTCATGATCTCTTCACGATCGCTACTTTCATGGATAGTCCCTCCGATTTCCTGACCTATCTACGGCGTCGCACTGACCCAGCGGCCTCTCGACTTTTACTTGCTGGCGATGAACTAGATCTAGTCATGTGGTTCATGGGTGGCGGACTATATTTTGTGCCCGATCCTTTTGAAGTACGCAAGAAGAACCCAACGATCCCGCGGCCGAGACAAGCACAAAGAGATGAATTCAAGAACAGCAATGTCCCGACTCAAGTATCGACGCATACAGATGCCCTCGACGCATGGATGTACTTTATCGAAGGTCAGACATCTATTGAAGCTGATCGTCCCAGACGCGATCATCAAAGGCACGTAGCCATGCTAATTCAGCATCTGGAAGACTCGAAAGAACGTGGGTGGCTCAGAACGGGTGCTGATCTCGCTGGCCTTGCGCACGAGGCTGAGCTCACTATCAGTGATTATATGATCCAACTAATGCATTCCACTCTGAAAGATGGCTGCTTTCACACTTCATTCATGAATTTTCCCGATTTAAGCGGAAATTTTGGCTTGTTTCTTGGAACTCTTCCTATTGGTGAAAGCATGGAGAAAGTCAAAATCGATATAAGGAAGTATGCGCAGCTCAAAAAGCACCAGCTTCACCTCGGCCGTTCCCTAGCAATTATCATCAATGTCAGCGGCCATATAGTCTGGAGCGAATATGACAACTCACTAAACGTGGATGCCCCTGAGCTGGACCGTGAGATCATCGAACGAAGACTCCTTAGTGCAAATCAAATGCAGGCACTAAATTCTATTGCTCCTAAGAATAAGAAACGCAAGAAGCGTCAAAAACGCAAACGCTAATAAATCGGTATAGATTTGCCCACTATATATTCTGTCCACGACTTAGGCCCTGTCGATGAAAATCACCGCCTCGGGCGAATGTGCTCCAAACGCATGCTTAATTGGAATCAATTTTCCGATCAGATTACTGGAAATAAAATCATAGAAGTCTTGGAAACACGCGTCACATTCTGATGCGAAGGTTCGAACGATCGGCCTATGTGCAAATTGTCCTTCTTCAGACAATTTAAATCTTCGCGGTTGAATAGCGACAATGCTCTTTGCGATATTAAAACCAATAAACGGCCTCATTATAAGATAGTGCGACCGGATCATTTCGATTCGATTCAAAGAATTGTCATCTTTTGAGATTGGCCGTGTTCTCGATGATGTGACTATAGCCAACGATCAAAGGGTTTAATCATCACATTCTTTTTGCAGACATGCACGGACAACCCCGACGTTACTAGAGCCCCACCCATTCGGAGCTGCCAGAGGTGAAGTGCTGGCGCTTCCAGATCGGCACCTCGGCTTTGATGCGCTCAACCAGGTTCTCAATCGCGTCGAAAGCTTCCTTGCGGTGCGCCGCAGCGCTGGCGGCTACCAATGCGGCATCGCCGATCGCCAGCGGGCCGACGCGGTGGACGGCCGAAAGCTTAAGCCCGGTGCGGGCTTCTTCCTCCGCAATGATGTTCTCCAGGAACTTCTGCGCCTCGGGATGGTGCGAATAGTCGAGGGCATCCACCGACTGTCCGCCATCGTGATTGCGGATGATCCCGTGGAACATCACTACCGCGCCAGCGGTGTCGCTCTGCACGGCGGCGCGGACCGCCTCCTCATCGATCGGCTGGTCGGTGATCAGTGCGTAGCTCAATTCATTCCTCTTTTCGAGATGGTCAGTTCAGGGGCAAGCGCCGCAACAGCGGGCACTCCCCCGGGCACATAGGTGGTTTTGACGCCGCGGCGGGCCAAGAGCTGTGCGGCGCGGATGGCCCGCGGACCCTTGGCGCAGTAGATCGTCAGGGTTTGCGGCAGCTGCGGCAGGTCTTGGCCTGCATCGATGGCGGCCTCCAGTTGCGGCAGCGGCAGGAAGATGGAGCCCGGGATGCTCAGTTCATCTCGTTCGTCCTGGTTGCGCACGTCCAAAAGCACCGGAGGATCATCCGAGCGCAGGGCGGCCACGAGGTCTTCGGGGACCAGCTGTTCCGGTTCCGGGAGAGAACCGGCGCAGAACAACTCGTAATCGATCAATTCGGTAATCGGCTCGGCACTGGGGTCGCGGGAGAATTCGAGTGTGCGGGTGCTGGCGGCCAGCGCGTCATAGACCAGGACCTTGCCCACCAGCGGGGTGCCGATGCCGGTGATCAGCTTCATCGCCTCGGTGGCAAGCAGCGAGCCAATGGTGCCGCACAACCCCGGAAGCACACCTCCGGCGGCGCAGTCCGGGATGGTGCCCGGAGCCGGGGGCACAGGGAACAGGTCGCGGTAGCCAGGGCCGTGTTCATGCCATGCCACCGATACCTGGCCATGGTGTTGCAAGATGGAGCCCCAGATCAGCGGAATGCCGGTCAGCTGGGCCGCGTCGTTGCTCAGGTAGCGGGTGGGGAAGTTGTCGCTGCCGTCGATCACCAGATCGTACTGGCTGAAGATCTGAAGTGCATTGCTCGAATCCACGCGCAGGGTGTGCTCGATGATGTTCACGCCGGGATCCAGAGCCCGCGCGGCGGCCGCGAGAGACGCGGTCTTTGCCATGCCGATGCGTTCGGTGGTGTGGGTGACCTGGCGGTGCAGGTTGGACAATTCCACCACGTCGTCGTCGATGATGCCGATCGTGCCGACCCCGGAGCCTACAAGGTAGGGAATGCTGGCACTGCCCAGTCCGCCGGCGCCGAGAACCAGCACCCGCGCGGCGGCCAAGCGGCGCTGCGACTCAAGCCCGAATCCGGGCAGCGCAAGCTGGCGCTGGGCCCTGGCCAGCTGCTGGTCGCTGAGCGCCTCCGCCGGCGCAACCAGCGGCTCGAAAACGCGTTCACTCATAGTCTGAATCCTACGCGTCAAGCCTTCGAAGGCGATAGCATGAAGCCATGTCGCAGATTACACTACGCTACTTCGCTGCCGCGGCGGCCGCAGCAGGAACCGAAGAGGAATCCTGGCCGCGCCCCGAAACGCTGGCCCAGCTGCGTACTTCACTGGCCGATGCCTATGGCCCAGACATGGCGGCAGTATTACGCGCCGGAAGCTTCCTGATCAACGGCGTCGTCCGCAAAGACGACGGAGCCCTGGGCAGCGACGACTCGCTGACCGTCGACGTCCTGCCGCCTTTCGCCGGAGGATAAGCACGTGGCCTGCACCCTGGAAAACCACCGCCGCGAGGTCAGCGGCCTGCTGGCGGAGAAGTTCGCGTCGCTGCCTGCACAGGTGCTGCCGGTGGCTTCCGCACAGCTGCTAGGCAGGATCACCGCAGCGGATCTTTCTGCCGCGCTGCCCATTCCCGCGTTCACCAATTCCCAGATGGACGGCTATGCCGCGCGCTCGGCAGACCTGGCCCAGGCCAGCGAACAGCATCCGGTGAGCCTGCCCCTGGGGCTGACCGCCGCCGCTGGCGACCCGCAGATCACCCTTGAACCCGGCACCGTCAGCCCGGTGATGACCGGGGCCATGATTCCGCTCGGCGCCGATACGGTGATTCCGGTGGAGCACAGCGTCGAGGGCGCCTTCGGCACCCTGGTCCGCGCCGGCGAAGGAACACCGTCCGGCAAGGCAACGTTTACCGCGCCAGGACCAGTAGGACGCTTCATCCGCCCTGCAGGCCAAGACCTCGCCGCCGGGGCGTTGGTGGCAGCCGCGGGCACTCGCCTGACCCCGACGATGATCGGTGCGATGGCAGCCAGCGGCATCACCGACGTTCCTGTAGTGTCCCAGCCGCGGGTGCTGGTGTGCACCACGGGCAATGAGCTGGGAGATTCGGAGCGCTCGGGCTTGGGCGCCGGGCAGATACCCGATGCCAATTCCCCCATGCTCGCAGCCGTGCTGCGCGGATATGGGGCGCTGGTAGACACCGAACGCTTCCCCGACGATGTTTCCGCCTTGCATGATGCGCTGCTGAAGACTGCTGCAGATTTTGACCTGATCATCACCGTGGGCGGGATCAGCGCCGGCGCCTACGAAGTAGTCAAGGACACCTTGGCTCCGATGGGCGCAGACTTCCATTCGGTGGCAATGCAGCCCGGAGGCCCCCAGGGCCTCGGCTCCATCGGATCCACCCCGGTGCTCTGCTTCCCCGGAAATCCGGTCAGCTCGTTCCTGTCCCTTGAATTGTTCCTTGCGCCGGTGCTGCGTGCAGTAGCTGGAATGCCGGAGCCCCTGCCCGAGCGTGCAGAACTTGCCCAGAGCGTAGCTTCACCGGCAAACAAGCATCAGGTGCGCCGTGCCATGCTGCAGGACGGAAAAATCCACGTTCTGGATCCCGGTTCGCATATGGTGCATGACTTGGCCCGGGCCGATGCCCTGGTCCACATTCCGGTGGGCACGGAAGAACTTGCCGCCGGATCAATGATCGAATTTTGGAGAATGCATGTCTGAGAAGCTCACCCACCTGCGTGAAGACGGCAGCGCCCACATGGTCGACGTCAGCGACAAGGCGGTGACCAAGCGAGTTGCCACAGCACAGGCGGTATTCAACACCCGTGAAGATGTTGTGCCAATGCTCATGACCGGCAATCTGCCCAAGGGCGAAGCACTGGGCACCGCGCGCATTGCCGGCATCATGGCCGCCAAGCGCACCTGGGAACTGGTTCCGCTGTGCCACCCTCTGCCGATTTCAAAAGTGTCGGTGGACTTCACTGCCCAACAATCCTCGGTCATCGTCACCGCCCAGGTCACGACCAAAGGAGTGACAGGTGTAGAGATGGAAGCCCTGACCGCGGCCAGCGTTGCCGCGCTGACCCTCTACGACATGGTCAAGGCCGTAGACAAGAGCGCTACCGTCACCGATATCCAGGTACTGGCGAAGTCAGGCGGCAAAAGCGGGGATTGGGAACGTGGCCAGTAGGAGCGCCTGCGTCATCGTCGCTTCCACCAGCGCAGCCGCTGGAACGGCACAGGACACCACCGGTCCGCGGATTGCCGCGTGGCTGGCCGAGCGCGGTTTTACCGTGACCGGTCCGGTGGTCGTGGCCGACGGGCAGCCGGTGCGCCGAGCCGTCGAGGCTGCCCTAGCCGCAGGGGCCGACCTCATCTTGAGCACGGGGGGCACAGGAGTCTCCCCCGATGACCAAACCCCGGAAATGATCCAGCCGCTGTTGGAGGTTGAGCTGCCTGGCATCATCGAGGCGATCCGCCGACGCGGCGAGGCAGCGACCGCAATGTCGATCATTACCCGCGGGGTGGCCGGCTTTGCCGGAAACACTTTGCTCGCAACCCTCCCCGGGTCCACCGGCGGAGTCAAGGACGGGCTGGCTGTCCTAGACCCGATCTGGGAGCATCTGCTCAATCAGCGCACCGGGCAGCAGGGACACGGCAAGCGCAGCTAGCTTCTCGGGAGCGGCGACACCCGCCCAATCTCATCCATACAGGCTGAAGCACTTCTTGCCTTCGGCTATTCCTTATTTCGCCATACAAAGAATGGATGACAATCGGGCGAAAGTTTCGCCAGAGCTCCCAACTGAATATATGGTTTCATCAAGTCACAGCCGATTTTCGCATTGAGAATCCCACGATCTTGGCGACCGCGTGTAATTCATTATTCAAGGAGCATCCTGGTGAAGAAAACTATTCTGGCAACCGTTGGGGTCGCCCTTGCCGCCGGGCTTGTTTCCTGCACGAATTCCGGGATCGGAGATAATCCCGCACCGAAGTTGAAGCAAGATCCTCAGTCCCAGCAAGCTTCCGCGTCCTGCGACCAGCCTCGTGCGGCACTCAAGAACAGCGCCACGGAATCTCCGAAGATTCTCAGAGTCGACAGGTTCCAAGACCCCCATAATTTCGACATTATTTTCGCGCAAGAAGCTAATTCTTCGCTGCGGTGGAGCCCGTCCCCCAACTGGGACAATATGAAAGAAGTCATGCGTGCGGTGAACGAAGTTTCACCTCAGAGTCTCGACGAGAGCGAGCATAGAGTCCCTGACTCAAGCACTCTCACGATTGAAAGCGGCAAGCAGTCGATTAATTATCTGAGCTATTTTGCTTCGACCCCGGCGACCTATGAATTCAGCGTCAGCTGTCTGAACGGTCCCGAAACCGAGTACAAGTTCACATACTCGACGTGGGGCCTAGATGAATCGGGACTTCTCGACTGTGACGTGAAATTGGAATTAGACGCTCCCAAAATCGCTGATGAGGTCATCAAAAAATACTGCTGACCAAATTTCTGTTCCACACTTACCGCAGCAGAAACAAGAGCCATCCAGTGCCCCTGTGCAAGATCAAATGTTGCTCCAGGCCGAGCTAGGCGCTCAAGCTAGCTAAGCAGACAGGTGTTCCCGACAGTCAAAAGCGGCGTGGCACCAGTGCCACGCCGCTTTGATATTTTCTGGTCGTTCTTAGGTCAAGAGATGATTGCGAACAACGTTGCAGCCACGCCGAAGCCAACGACCGACAGGACAGTCTCCAGCACAGTCCATGTCTTCAGGGTGTCTTTCACCGACATATTGAAGTACTTGGCGATGATCCAGAATCCGCCGTCATTGACGTGGCTGGCAATGATCGAACCGGAAGAAATTGCGATCACGATCAACGCCAACTGCGGCTGGCTGAAGTTTCCGGCCGCCAGCGTAGGGGCAAGAATTCCTGAGGTGGTCACAATAGCCACGGTGGCCGAGCCCTGGGCAATTCGCATACCGCAGGAAATGACATAGGCAGAAAGGATCAAAGGCAGGCCTGCCTGCGACAGAGAATCAGCCACTGCCTTGCCCACGCCGGTAGCTGCCAAGACTGCACCAAAGAATGCACCGGCGCCAACCACCAGAAGGATCATGCCTACAGGACGCAATGATTCGCTGGTGACAGTCGACAACTCCGCGGTAGTAATTCCGCGGCGTGTGCCCAGCAGCCACATGGCCAGCAATACAGCCAAGGTCAGTGCAATCGCCGGGTTGCCGGTGAAGACCAGCAGATTCTTGAGCCAGCCTTCCGGCAGCCACAAGTTGCCGAATGTCGCGCCGAGAATCAGCAGCATGGGCAGGCCGATGCTGACGAGCACAGTCCCCAAGGCAGGTGCTGGAAGTTCGCTGCCTTCCTTAGTATTGCGGCGGTGTTCACCGGGTACTTCGACCTGGACGCGGGCGCCAATCCAACGGCCCCAAAGAATGCCCGAGGCGAACCATGCAGGAATACCGCACGCGAGGCCCATGACGATAATCCAGCCCAGTGAAACGCCGAAGAATCCGGCGGCGGCTACTGGTCCGGGGTGCGGCGGAAGGAATGCGTGGGTCACTGAAAGACCTGCCAAGAGCGGCAGCGCATACAGCGCCAATGAACGGCCGCCGCGGATGGCGGCGACGTAGACCAGCGGGGCCAAAACGAAGATGCCGATATCGAAGAAGATCGGGATGCCCAGCAGGAAGCCGGTGACGCCCATGGCGATCGGAGTGCCCTTTTCGCCGAAGATCTTGATCAGTTTTTCCAGCAGCACCTGGGCGCCGCCGGAATGTTCGAGGATGGCACCGAGCACCGTGCCGAGGCCGATGATCAGCGTGATGTGCCCGAGAATTCCGGCAAAGCCCTTTTCTATCAGGGCATCGGAGGTTTTCACTGGTGTTCCCACCAAGTCGGTCAGTGAAACACCGCCGACCAACGCGACAAGAACGCCGGAAATGACCAACGCGATAAACGGCTCGATCTTGGACTTGATGATCAATGTCAGCAGCAGAGCAATGCCCACAGCGGCCAGCAAAAGCAGGCCGAGTGTATCGTGTCTGAGCCATTCGAGGAATGTGGCCACGGTGCCACCTCTTTTCTTAGCTGAGGATTATGAGAGTGATGCGGTGAATTTCTTGGCGCGTTCGGTGATTTCGTCCCAGCCGCCTTCAGCGACCAGTGCCGGCGGGACGACGGAGGTGCCGCAGCAGACTGCCAAGGCGCCTGCCTTGAGGAACTCGGCGGCGTTCTGCTCGTTAATGCCCCCCGAAGGCAGCAGCTTGAGCTCCGGGAACGGGCCCAGCAGGTCCTTGAGGTAGCCCGGCCCCACATGGCGTGCTGGGAAGATCTTGACGATCTCGCTGCCGAGGTCCACCGCCTGAGCCACTTCGGTGGGAGTCAACGCGCCGAGGCTGAAGGGGACGCCGCGCTCGCGCGCCACCTTGGCCACTTCCGGACGCAGTCCAGGGGTCACGAGAAACTGGGCGCCGGCATCCAGCGCGGATTCGGCTTGAGCCGCGGTGAGCACGGTGCCGACGCCGACCATCACCCCGTGGTCCTGAGAAGTCTCGACGACCCGGCGGATGTGCTCCAGCACATTGGGGGTGGTGAAGGTCAGTTCCAGGGTGCGAATGCCTCCGCGGCCGAGGGCCGAGGCCAGTTGAGCAGCGTCGGAAATGCTCTCGGCACGCACCACTGCAAGGGTTCGGTCGGCTGCAAGCAGCTGGTTCAGGTTCATGGTCATTGAGCTTGGGTTCCTTCGTTTGTGCGGCGCAGGGCGCGTCCGGCCCGCGCACCGGTGGGTTGGCCGTCGCGCAGCGCCGCGACTCCGTTGACATATACGGCATGGATGCCGAGGGCTGGCTGCTTGGGGTTCTCGAACGTGGCTGCTGCCGCCACAGTGTTCGGATCGAAGAGCACCAGATCTGCTGCATAGCCTTCGCGGATCTCTCCGCGCGCCACCAGCTTCAACCGCTTGGCGGGCCTGCCCGTCAGATGGTGGATTGTTTCCTCTAGGCTCATCACCCCGAGTTCCCGGCTGTAGCGTCCGAGATACTGCGGGAAGGTTCCCCAGGCGCGAGGGTGCGGTTTGGCGCCGTGCAGGAGCCCGTCCGAGCCTCCCGTATGGGCACGGTGCACCATGATGGCCTGCACATTTTCTTCATGCCCCACATGCTGGAGGATGCCGGTGCCCAAGCGGTCGGCGATCAGAATTGAGCAGAACAGCTCAAAGGGGTCTCGGCCTTCCGTGCGTGCAATCTCCTCGATGGTTCGCCCGATGTAGTTCTCCAGTTCTGGATTCTGCACCGATGAAATCTCAAGGGTTTCCCATTCTGCGGTGACGCCGTGGCAGCCGTCCGAACCGGTGACCTCCAGTGCGTAGCGGATCTTCTCGCGCTGTTCGGGGTCGGCCAGGCGGGCCAGGGTCTCATCCACCGAACCGGCCGAGGACCAGCTGGGCAGGACGGCGGAGAGCGTGGTCGAGCCGGGCAGGTAGGGGTAGGTGTCAAGGGTGATGTCCACGCCTTCGGCCAGCGCTTGGTCGATTAGTTCAAGCAGCTCAGGGGCCCTGCCCTTGTTCTCGGCGAAGTTCATGGTGGCATGTGCCAGGTGCAGCGCGCAGCCGGAGCTGCGCGAAAGCTCAATCATTTCTGCATAGGCCTGCAGCGCACCCTTGCCATAGGAGCGGTGGTGCGGGTCGTAGAAGCCGCCGTGTACACCGACTTCGGCGCATAGTTCGCCTAATTCGGCGGTGCTGGCGTACATCCCCGGGGTGTAGGTCAGCCCGCTGGACATGCCCACGGCTCCCTGTTCCATGCCTTCGGCGATGACCTGGCGCATTGCCTGGATCTGTTCGGCGCTGGCCTCATCTTGCCCAAAGCCCATGACCAGAGCGCGGACGGTGCCCTGCGGGATCAGGTAGGCGGCGTTGGTGGCAATGCGCTGGCCGTCCGCGTCGGGCGCGTCGAGCCGGTCGAGGTATTCGCCCACGGTGCGCCAGGAGAAGTCGAAGTCCTGCGGGTTGCCGTTCCAGCCGGCGATCTTTTCCCTGATCTGCGGCAGAATCTCGTCGTTGATCGGAGCGTAGGAGATGCCGTCCTGACCCAGAAGTTCGGTGGTGACGCCCTGGGTGATCTTGGGCAGGTGCGCCGGGGAGGTCAGCAGGTAGAGGTCCGAATGCGCGTGCATGTCGATGAACCCGGGGCTCAGGACCAGGGAGCTGGCGTCGATCTGTTCGCCGTCGGTGCTCAGCGTGCCGGCCGGCGCGATCTTCTGGATCTTCCCGCCACTGACCAGCACGTCGCCGGCGTAGCGCTCTGCCCCGGTGCCGTCGATGATGGTGGCATTGCTGAAAAGGGTTGCGCCGCTCATTAGAAGAACGTCCGAACGACGTTGACCAGGCGGGGGTTGCTCTGGCTGCAGGATTCGACCACCGGGATCATGACCCATTTATCCAGCGCGGTGCACGGGTGCGAGAGCCCCAGGCGGATGACGTCTCCCGGGTTCAGGCTCAGTTCCGGATCGAAGCGCAGGAACGCATGCTGGTCGTTGACGGCGGTGATGCTGGCGCCGGGCAGGTCCTTGAGCTCATCGCCGAGCTGGTGGGCGTAGCCCTGCGGCACCGGCATGCCCTCGTCGAATGGGAGGTCGCGCTTGCCTGCATCCAGCAGCGCCAGTCCGGGTTCCGGCTGGGAGACCACGCGGACCCAGGCGTGCATGCCTGCGCGCAGCGCCTGTTCTGAGTCCGGGTTACTGCGGCCCAACGGAGAAATGACGCGGTAGAAGCCGTCGTCGTGGATGATGTAGGCGCCCGAACGCAGCACTACCTGCACCTGCGGGTCTTCTGCGGTGGCTTCGCTACGCAGCTGGGCGAGCACCGAGGCGACCTCGTCGAAGTAGGCGCTGCCTCCGGCGGTGATGATGACCTCGTCCAGGCCGTAGAGCTTTTCCTCCAGAGCAGCGCGGTGCAGTTCGCCTACGCGGCGCAGGTACTGGCGAACGGTGTCAAGAGCCTGTTCATCGGTGGTGTGCGCCAGTGCGCCCTCGTAGCCGCCGACGCCGGCCAGCGCGAGCTGCGGCGCGGCGGCAACGGCGCGGGCTACTTCAAGGCCTTCGGCATCGGTGCGCGCGCCGGTGCGGCCACCCGGTGCTCCGAGCTCCGCAATCACCGGCAGGGTCACCGACGGGGTGGCGGCGAGGACCTCGGAGAGCAGCTGGACGGTGCGGACCGAGTCGACCCACGAGTAGATTTCGGCGCCCTTGGCGGTTTCGGCCGCGGCGAAGGCGATGGCCTGCGGGTCGGTCAAAGAATTGGCGATCATCACACGCTGCACCCCGAAGGCCCGCGCGGTGCGCAGCTGGTGGGCGTTGGCCAGGGTGATGCCCCAGGCGCCCAGGTCAAGCTGGCGCTTCCACAACTCGGGTGACATGGTTGTCTTTCCGTGCGGCGCCAGCGCTACGCCGTGCTTGCGGCACCAGCTGTCCAGCAGCTGCAGGTTGTGCTCCATGGCCGACTCGTCGAGGGTCAGCACGGGGGTCTGCAGGTTGTTCAGCCGTGGTTCCGAGGCAATGAATTCACGCACGCTGCGGCCGTGGTAGGACGCCGGGATGGCCTGATGCTGCCAGTCCAGGATCTGCCCGGACAGCTGCTCGACGCTGTGCACGTCAATCCGCTCGTTGCTCGTTGAACCCATTACCAAAACCCCTTCGTTGCGTATAACGCAATGATGATTGCAAATGTTGCTTCGTTATGTTTAGCATTGATCCAGCGATTCCGTCAACGCCTCTTCGAGACGTAGCTCACGGGTCGCGCAACGGTTTGTATCCAAGACTCCAACTCACGCAAGGACGTACCCGATGAGCGAGGTAATTTGCCTGGGCGAGACCATGGCCATGGTCACCCCTGCCAATGGTGCTCCCCTGCACCACGCCGAGCAGATGACCCTTGCTATGGGCGGCGCAGAGTCGAATGTTGCCCTTGGATTAGCTGCCATGGGCGTCACCACCTCCTGGGTGTCCCGGGTGGGCGCGGACGACTTTGGAACGCGCATCATCACCGAGTTGAAGGACTCGGGAGTCGATACCTCCCTGGTTGCCATTGACCCTAACCGCCCTACAGGCCTCTACGTCAAGGCCCCTGCGCATGATCAAAGCCCTGCCAAGGTGCTGTACTACCGCGCCGGCTCGGCGGCCAGCGCAATGAACCCCGAATTCATCCACACCGAACCGTTGGCCAGCGCCCTGCAGCAGGCGAAACTGATCCACCTATCCGGAATCACCGCCGCGCTTTCCGACAGCTGCGCCCGGATGATGCTCGAACTGACCACTGCGCCTTACGGCGGCACCGTGTGCTTCGATGTGAACTGGCGCGCTTCACTATGGAAGGACCGCGATCCAGCCCTGCTGCAGCAGCTTGCCAACCGTGCCGATGCCGTCATGGTCGGGATTGACGAGGCCGAGCTTGCCTTCGGAACCAGCGATGAGCAGCAGATCCGCAATCTGCTTCCAGATCCTTCGGTGCTGGTGTTGAAAAACGAATCCACCAGCGCCATTGCGTTGACCGAAGACGGCCGCTTCGAGGTTCCGTCGCTGAACGTCGACGTGGTGGAACCGGTGGGCGCCGGCGACTCATTTGCCGCAGGTTTCCTCTCCGGACTGCTGGAGGGGCTGAGCGTTCCACAAGCGCTGCGCCGCGGCCACCTGGCGGCAGCCTGCACCCTGACTGTCCGCGCTGACCGCGGGGATCTGCCTCCCAAGCACGTGATCGATCAGCTTCTGGATCTGGATGACCACCAGTGGTCGAATGTAGCCGTAGACGCCTCCGGCATTACTGTTCTAGGTGAACAGATCTACAGAAAAGGGGAATCGTGAGCGCAACGCTGAAGCGCGCTCTCGGGTTGCTCGACCTCGTCGCCATTGAACCTAAGAGCCTTGACGAACTTGCAGCAGACAGCCAAGTTCATAAAACCACTATCATGCGCCAACTGCACACACTGGAAGAATGCCGCTTTGTTGTACGCAACGACCAGGGCAAATACCAGCTGGGCTCCAAGCTCTTCGAGCTGTCCTCGCTGGCTTTGGAACAGCGCAATATCGTGCATGTGGCCCGCCCGCACCTCACGGCGCTGAACCGCTCCACTGGGCACACCGTGCACCTTGCGGCCTTCGAAGGCCCCGAGGTCGTCTACATCGACAAGCTTGAATCGCGCCATGCGGTGCGCATGTACTCGCGCATCGGCCTGACCGCCTCGCTGCACGCCACGGCGGTAGCCAAGGTGCTGCTCTGCGACCTGCCGATCGAACGGCAGGAGCACATTGCACAGTCGCTGAACTACCACCGGTACACGCAGAACACCCTGAGCAATGCGGATGACTTCCTCACCTCGCTGGACACCGTGCGCCGCCAGGGCTTCGCCTACGACGACCGCGAACACGAAGAATTCGTGCATTGCGTGGCGGCGCCCATCCGCGACGCTACCGGCCACGTGGTTGCGGCAGTATCCTGTTCCGTACCGGTGGTTCTGCTGAACAAAGAAGAGTTGCTGGCCCTGGTGCCAGACATCAAATCCGCCGCCGAGGCAATCTCCTCTGACCTCGGTTACGTATCCATTGAAAGGAACACCTTATGAGCAAGGAAATCGTACGTACCGACAACGCACCTGCCCCGGCACACACCTTTAGCCAGGGCGTCAAGAAGGGCGGCCTGTTCCAGGTTTCGGGCCAGGGCCCGATGGATCCAGCCACCAACCAGTACATCGGCGAGGGCGACGTGAAGGTTCAGACCCTGCGCACCCTGGAAAACATCAAGGCAATTCTGGAGGCCGGCGGCTCGTCGGTTGAGGATGTCATGATGTTCCGTGTCTACCTGACCAAGCGCGAACACTTCTCGGAAATGAACGACGCCTACGCCGAGTTCATCGAGGCCAACGTCCCCAGCGGCCAGCTTCCAAGCCGCACCACCGTCTTCGTCGACCTGCCGCACGAAGTGATGCTGGTCGAGATCGACGCACTGGCAGTGACCGCCTAAGTCTCGATACTTAGCTTCAAGGCAGCTTTCCACTACGGGAAGCTGCCTTGTTGGCTTTTGACGTCGCAACAAGCATCAAGCTGATGAGCAGCACATAGCCAAGACCGGTTAATCCCATGGCCCACGGCCACAGCCTGAAAATACAGAGCACCGCCACGCCGAGAAGTACCGCCCAGCCTGCCAGGCCCGCGCTCTTCACTGTTGCAGCGGCTGCTTCGTGGCCGGCAAGCCAGGCCTCGTCGCTGGCTTGGGTGTGCTTCGTTTTAATGCCTACCGCGTTATTCCGCGGCAACTTACCGCTAGCCATCGAGGTGGCCAGAAAGCTGCATACTGCGCTCAGAATCAGCAGTCCGCCGGCAAGGCTGAAAACCGAGATCGGATCCATCGGAAACTACTTGCGAGCCGCCAGCGCCTGCTCGACCTGTGCGGCCGCGGCGCGCAATTGGTCCAGAACCTGCTGAGCTGCTTCTAGCGGATCGGCCGGAGAGTTCGGCCCCACGCTCATCGACACGTTCATGGCTGCCACTACCGTGCCGTCGGGTGCATGCACCGGAACCGCTACTGAACGCAGTCCCACCGAAAGCTCCTGGTCGACCAGGGCGAAACCCTGCTGCGCTACCCGGGCCAGTTCCTCGCGAAGCTGCTGCGGATCAGTCATCGTGTTCGGCGCCAGCGGACCGTCAACTACCGCCAAGGAGCGCTGGACCAGTTCCTCATCTTGTCCCGCCAACAGCACGCGGCCCATTGACGTGTGGATGGCGGGGAATCTGGTGCCCACCGAGATGCCCACCCGCATGATCGAGCGGGTGTGCACTCGGGCGACATACATAATGTCGGTGCCTTCCAGCACCGCGGCGGAGGCTGATTCGTTCACCGTCGCAGACAGGCTCTCAAGCACCGGTTCGATCAGCTGAGGCAGGGTGGCGCTGGACAGATAGGCATAGCCCAACTGCAGCACCTTGCTGGTCAACTCGAAGTACTTGCCATCGGAGCGCACGTAGCCGAGCTCCTGCAAGGTGAGCAGGAATCGGCGTGCTGTGGCGCGGGAAAGGCTAGTGCGGGCTGCAACCTCGGAGAGCGTCATTGATGAGTTCTCAGCATCGAAGCTGCTGATCACCTGCAGGCCACGCGCCAGGGACTGAACCGAGGCAGTGCCGCTGCTTTGCTCGCTCATCAAACTTCCTTCACTTCACTGCAATAACAAGAGTCAGCGCCCTGCTAGGGGCGCTGACTCTAATCTACTTGACCTCGGTCAACTCAACGGGCACCTTGGCCGCCAGGTCGGCAAAACTGATGCCATGGGTCGAGCGGACGTAGACCTTTGCATCGCGCAGCTCGAAGACCGCCACTTCCGTGTAGATCCGCGAGACGCAGCCCAGGCCTGTCACCGGGTAGCTCAGGGTTTCAACCAGCTTCGATTCCCCGCCCTTGGTGAACAGGCTCATCATGACCCACGTCTGCTTGGCGCCGATGGCAAGATCCATCGCCCCGCCCACGGCAGGGATGGCGCCCTCCGCTCCGGTATGCCAGTTGGCAAGGTCGCCGGCCGCCGACACTTGGAAGGCGCCCAGCACGCACACGTCAAGGTGCCCGCCGCGCATCATGGCGAAGGAGTCTGCGTGGTGGAAGAAGGAAGCGCCGGGCAGTTCGGTTACCGGAATCTTGCCTGCATTGATCAGATCCTCGTCGACCTGGTCGCCTACTGCCACCGGGCCCATGCCGAGCATGCCGTTTTCGGTGTGCAGGGTGACCCCCTGCTCTGCGGTGAGGAAGTTTGACACATTGGTCGGCTGTCCGATGCCCAGATTGACGAAAGCGCCTGCTGGGATATCCGCCGCCACCAGCTGCGCCATTTCGTCGCGGGTCAGCTTCTGTTCGGTGTATGCGCTCATTACTGTGCACCTCCCAGTGCCACGAGGGTGTTGACGTAGATGCCAGGGGTGATGACATTTTCCGGGTCGATGCTGCCGACGGGAACAATGTCATCAACCTGGACGATTGCCTGCTTTGCCGCGGTGGCCATGATGGGCCCAAAGTTGCGGGCAGTCTTGCGGTACACCAGGTTGCCGTGGGCGTCCGCGCGCAGGGCCTTGATCAGTGCGAAGTCCGCATGGATCGGGCTTTCCAGCACATAGCCCCTGCCGTCGATGATGCGGGTTTCCTTGCCTTCAGCCAGCAGCGTGCCGTAGCCGGTGGGCGTGAAGAACCCGCCGATGCCGGCTCCTGCAGCGCGGATTCGCTCTGCCAGGTTGCCCTGCGGCACCAGTTCGAGCTCAATTTCTCCGGCGCGGTAGGCCTCGTCGAAATGCCAGGAATCCGACTGGCGGGGGAAGGAGCAGATGATCTTTGCGACCCGGCGCTCCTTGATCAGCAGCGCCAGGCCCGCATCAGCCTGGCCGGCGTTGTTGTTCACCACCGTCAGGTCGCTCGCCCCGCCCTCAAGCAGCGCGTCGATCAGCTCCATCGGCTGTCCGGCGTTGCCGAACCCGCCGATCAGAACCGTCGATCCATCGGTGATATTTGCTACGGCCTGCGCGGCCGAGGCGGCAATACGAGGTGCCATGATGAGGGCCTCTCCTACTTGGTCGAGTTGACGTTTTCCAGTACTACGGCGAGCCCCTGGCCCACGCCGATGCAGATCGCGGCGACGCCGAAGCGCTCGCCGGATTCCTGCAGGCGGCGGGCGAGGGTGCCCAGGATGCGCAGGCCCGAAGCGCCCAGCGGGTGGCCGATGGCGATCGCACCGCCCCAGGCGTTGACGATGGATTCGTCGATGTCCCAGGCCCGGATGCAGGCCAGCGACTGGGCGGCGAAGGCCTCGTTCAGCTCCACCGCGGCAATGTCGCTCCACTGCAGCCCTGCCTTGGCCAGCGCCTTGTTGGCGGCGTCCACCGGGGCAAAGCCGAAGAACTGGGGGTCGAGGGCGAAGGCGCCGTTGGAGACAATGCGGGCGATCGGGGCTGCGCCGAGCAGCTCGCCGCCGCGTTCGGAGCCGATGAAGGCCGCCGAGGCGCCGTCGTTCATCGGCGAAGCATTGCCTGCGGTGACCGTCGCGTTCTCTCCGATGCGGAAGACTGTGCGCAGCTTGCCCAGCACCTCTGGGGTGGAATCGGGGCGGATAGTTTCATCCCGGGTCACTTCCACTGCCCGCTTGGAGGCCGGCGGCACCGAAACCACGAGGTTCTCATACTTGCCGGCGTCCCAGGCGGCGGCCGCCTGCTGGTGCGAGCGGGCGGAGAAGGCATCCTGGTCTTCCCGGCTGATCTCGTAGCGTTCGCGCAGCTGTTCGGTGGCCTCGCCCAGGGAGACCGTCCATTCGCCCGGCATGGCCGGGTTGACCAGGCGCCAGCCCAGGGTGGTGTTGGCAAGTTCCAGGTTGCTCATCGGGAAGGCGCGCTCGGTCTTGGGCAGCACCCATGGAGCGCGGCTCATCGATTCGACGCCGCCGACCAGCACCAGGTCCGAATCCCCCACTGCCACCTGGCGCGAAGCCGCGATGGCGGCGTCCAGGGAGGAGCCGCAGAGGCGGTTCATGGTGGTGCCGGGCAGCGAGGTCGGCAGGCCTGCCAACAGGGTGGCCATGCGGGCGACGTTGCGGTTTTCCTCGCCTGCGCCGTTGGCGTTGCCGAAGATCGATTCATCAATCGAGTTCACGTCCAGCGCATCGTGGCGGGCCACCAGTTCGCGGACCACATGTGCGGCCAGGTCGTCGGGACGGTGCCCCGACAGCGAGCCGCCGATCTTTCCGAAAGGTGTGCGGATTGCGTCGTAGAGAAAAGCCTGCTGCATGTTTCACTGCTCCATCACTGCTAAAAGTTCACACTGTGAACTTAAGTTCATAAAATGAACAATACAGCCGAAGCCTGCTCCGTTCAAGACCTCCACGTCAATCAGCAAAAGATTTGTTCGCATCTTGAACAGTTGTTCATTAAGTGAATCTCGAGATAGTATCTCACATCACATGACTTGCATCACCGCAGAAGCGGCGGCCTCAGCGAAGGGACCAACGGCATTGAGCACAGCAGCCAGTGAATCAACAAAGTTCAAGATCGGAGGGTGGATCGCCACCCTGTGCTTCTTGATCGTCGTCTTCGAGGGCTATGACATCGTCGCCCTCGGCGCAACCATTCCGGTACTCACCGCGCCGGACGTCGGCGGCTTCTCGGTCGCCGAAATGAACTGGGTCAACACGTTTTCGCTGATCGGCGTCGGCGTGGGCGCAGCGGTCATGGGCCGGCTGGCAGACCGCTATGGACGCCGCCGACCGCTGCTGCTCGCAGTCCTGGTCTTCTCGATCTTCACCCTTGCCTTCCCACTGATGCCCAATGCCTTCCTGATGAGCCTGGTGCGCTTCATTGCCGGACTTGGCCTAGGCGGCTGCATGCCCGTAGCGCTGGCGCTGATGCAGGAGAACGCCCCTGTTGGCCGCCGCGCACTTGCCAACAACCTGCCGATGGTCGGCTACCACCTCGGCGCGGTGCTCGCTTCGCTGGCCGGCAAGGCCGCCGGCATCCACTGGTGGTCGCTGTACTACCTCGGCGGCGGCATGGGCTTGGCGCTGCTGGTGGTCCTGTGGTTCAAGCTGCCCGACAGCGAAGTCACCCCGGCGGCGGAGCGCAGCTCCATCGCCGACGTCCTCAAGTCGAAGTACCTGCGCAGCTCCATCGGCCTGTGGATCGCTGCCTTCATGGGGCTGGTGCTGGTCTACGGCCTGAATGCCTGGCTGCCAAAGATCATGAGCGCCGCCGGATACCCTGTGGCCGACTCCTTGACCATGCTGTTCGTCCTGAACCTGGGCGCCATTGCAGGCCTGTTCATCAGCGCCTACGCCGCGGATTCCAAGGGCATCAAGCTGGTGTCGATCCTCTGGTTCGCAGCCTCGGCGGCCTTCCTGCTGCTGCTTGCGGTTCCCTTCGGAAGCCAGGTGCTGCTCACCGCGGTCCTGTTCGTCACCGGCGTCTTCGTCTTCAGCGCTCAGTGCCTCATGTACGTCTACGCGGGCCACGTCTACCCCCGCGACATGGTGGCCACCGGCATTGGACTGGCCTCCGGCGTTGGACGCTTCGGCGCGATCATCGGCCCGTACCTGACCGGCCTGATGGTTGCCGCCGGCACCGCGTACCCGGGAGCCTTCTTCTTCTATGCGGGCGCCGCCCTGATCGCCGTTGTGGTCATCGCCCAGATTCCGAAGCCGAAAGCCGCCTAGCCGTTCTTGGTTTGCTGCTCCTCCGCCCTGCACCTGCCGGTGCAGGGCGGAGGACATTTAAGCTTCGCATCGCACCGTGGAATAGAGTTTGATTCATGGCTAATTCGCCCAGTGGGGACTCGATGCTGGATCGCCTGGTGCGGATCCTCGACTCCTTCGATGCGCAGACCCCGTCGCTCAGCGTCAGTTCCCTCGCCCGGCGGGCCCAGATTCCCAAGGCGAGCATGTATAGGCTGCTCGACGATCTGGAAGGCCACGGGCTGCTGGCCAAAGACAAGAACGGCCAAGTATCGCTCGGCCTGCGCCTCTGGGAACTGGCCAACCGCAGCGCCGCCACCGTGGGCCTGCGCAAAGTAGCGCTGCCGTTCATGGAAGACATCAACCAGCTGCTGGGACAGAATACCCAGCTGTCCATGCTGCATGAGGATGAAGTCCTGATCATCGAGCGGCTTTCGCGCCCCGGCGCGGTGGTAAACCAGGCCAGTGTTGCCGGGCGCATGCCGGTGCACCGCACCTCCATGGGCATGGCGCTGCTGGCTTTCTCCCGCCCAGAGGTCATCCATGGGTTCTTGGAACGGCATCGCGATCTGATGAATGCGACGCATCCGCATTTCAGGGCTGAAATGGCTGAGATCCGGCGCAACGGCTTCGCCTCGATGGACGGCTATATCGATGTGGAATCGACCGGCGCAGCCGCGCCGATCCTTGACGACTCCGGCTACCAGCTGGCGGTGCTGTCGGTGGTTGTTCCCAGGGATTCAGGACTATTGCAGCCAGCCGCGATGGCATTACGCACCGCCTCGCGCGGCATCTCACGCGCATTGGGGTACTACCGCGAACGGTAGCACCCCAATGACATGCAGTTATCCGTACTGCTTGCGCAGGTCGGGCTTCCTGATTTTGCCGCTGGCAGTACGCGGGAACTCATCAACGAGGACCAGCGAACGCGGGATCTTATAGCGGGCGATCTTGCCGTCGAGGAATTCCATCAGCTGCTCTGCACTGAGCGTTGTCCCCTCTTTGAGGATCACGACAGCACGCGGCACTTCTCCCCACTTCTCATCCGGGATGCCGATCACGGCGACGGAGTCGACATTGGGAAGCTCCATGATCTTCTGTTCAACTTCGGCGGGGTAGATGTTTTCTCCGCCGGAGATGATCATGTCCTTGAGGCGGTCGGAGATGAACAAGAAGCCCTGCTCATCCACGAATCCCATATCCCCCGACCGAAGCCAGATCTCATCGAAGTAGGAGGAGGCTGTGGCCTCGGGCCGATGCCAGTATTCCTTGATCACGTTCGGTCCGCTGATCAAGATTTCCCCCACGCTTCCTACCGGCAGGTCTGCGCCTCGTTCATCGACAATGCGGATGTCAGTGAAGAAGTGTGGCAGCCCCGCAGAGCCCATCTTTTCCCGGCTCTGGTCCGCGAGCAGCACAGTTGCTCCGGGTGCTGTTTCTGTCATGCCGTAGCCGCCGCTGAAGCCCAGCCCGCGAGCTTCATAGGCTTCAAGCACCCGGCTGGGCACCGCCGAGCCGCCGCAGGTCAGCATCTGCAGCGAGCTGAGGTCGGTACCCTCCCACAGCTCATGCTCCGACAAAAGCTGGAAGGTCGTCGGGACGCCGGACAATGATGTGACGCCGTATTCTTCCACTGCGCGTAGCACTGCCGAAGGCTCGAACTTCTCCTGCAGGATCAGGGTTCCGCCCTTGAGCAGCATGGGCAGCGCCCCCATTCCCAGCGCCGAGGCGTGGAATAGCGGAGAGATCATCAAGCCGACTGACTTGCCGGTGATGTCGTAGTCGACAATAACGTTGTAGGAATTCCAGGTCATGTTCCCATGGGTCAAAACCGCGCCCTTGGGCTTTCCGGTAGTCCCCGAGGTGTAGAGGATGATCGCTGGATCATCCATCTCCACGGCTTCATCGCAATGCTCGGCGCTTGCCGCGGACAGGGTCCGCTCATAGCTTGAATCCGCTCCGCTGAGAGATGCAACCACCAGCAGCTCGCGCACCGGGGACTCCTGCAATGCCATGCGTGCGGGCTTCTCCAAATCTTCCACTGCAATGAGAAGCTCGGTGCCGGAATCGACCAAGGCGAAGTTCAGTTCCTGCGGAGCCAACCGGATGTTCAACGGGACGAAGATCGCACCCACCTGGCCGCAGGCAAAGAGGGTTTCCAGGAACGCAATGTGGTTGGCTCCAAGAAAAGCCACCCTCTGGCCCTTGCCGATCTTCTTCTCGCGAAGAACATTTGCCAGCCGGTCGATCCTTTCGGCCAGCTGCGCATAGGTCAGTGATGCCGATGAGTGGATGACGGCGCAGTGCTCGGCAGACTTGATGCGGCGGCGGTAAACCCAATCGCCGATTCCCTTATTGAGCATGGATTGTTCCTTAGCTTAGAAACTGAATTCTGGATCCAACGCGTTTAGGCGTAGAAGCGGTACAGGCCGCGGGAAACGACGGCAGGCTTCGGAGCGTTCTCCACCTCGATGACCTGGTCGGCGGCAATCTGGTAGCCGCCTGGCACCTCGGTGACCTCCGCGATGACCGCGCTCATGCGGATGCGGGAGCCTACCGGAACAGGAGCCGGGAAGCGGACCTTCTCCAGGCCGTAGTTGACCTTGGTGCGCACGCCTTCCACTTCGAAGAGCTCGGTCCAGAAGGCGATCTGCAGGCTTAAGGTCAGGTAGCCGTGGGCAATCGGCCCGCCGAAGGGGCCTTCCTTGGCCTTTTCAGGATCGGTGTGGATCCACTGGTGGTCGTCGGTGGCGTCCGCGAAGGTGTTGACCTGCTCCTGGGTGACGACCCGGTAGTCGCTGAAGCCCAGATCGGTGCCGGCGGCGGTAGCGAGGTCTGCGTAGTTGATGACGGTCTGTCCCATGGTGTGTTCCTTGAGTTAGTAGTGAATGAAAGTGTTTATTTGAAGGCGCTGATGCCGGTGGCAGCCCTGGCAACGATCAGGGCGTTGATTTCGTGGGTGCCCTCGTAGGAGTAGATGGCTTCGGCGTCCGCGTGGAAGCGGGCAACATCGTTCTCCAGAACAATGCCGTTGCCGCCGCAGACCTCGCGGGCCAGGGCGGCAGTTTCGCGCAGCATCCGTGCGGTGAACATCTTTGCCAGTGCCGAATTCTCGTCCTTGTAGATGCCCGACTCCTGCTGCTGGGTCAGTCGGGTCACCAGCGCCAATGATGCGGTGACATTGCCCAGCATGCGGGCCAGCTTCTCCTGGACCAGCTGGAAGCCGGCCAAGGGCTTGCCGAACTGGGTCCGCTGTGTGGTGTAGCGCAGCGCCGCTTCATAGGCACCAGCCATGGCGCCGGCGGCAATCCAGGCGACATCCGAACGCATAGTGCGCAGGCAGGCCGCCACATCTGCAAAGGAGTTGATCCGCTGCAGCCGGGCAGACTCGGGAACCCAGACATCCACGAGCTCAATGTCAGCGTTCTGCATGATCCGCAGGCTTGTTTTCCCGGTGATCTTGGTGATTTTCACACCCTGCGCGTCGGTGGGAACCAGGAAGCACTTGACCTGCTGGTCGGCCTGGTCCCGGGCAAAGAGCGCCAGCACATCAGCCTGCGATGCACCGCCGATCCAGCGCTTGGCCCCGTTGATCCTCCAGCCGGAAACTCCGCCTACTGATTCAGCCACAGCAGAAGCGGCAAGTCCGCCAGCGATATCCGAGCCGTGCTCGGGTTCGGTCAGCGCAAAGACTCCCTTGAGGCTGAAATCCGCGATCTTCGGATCCAGTTCACGGTGCTGTTCTTCGCTGCCGCCGAGCTTAACCACCGTCCGAAACAGCCCGGATTGGGCGTTGTAGAAGGTGGCCACCGAGGCGTCGAGCCGGGCGAGTTCGAAGTTCCGCAGTCCCTCGTAGAGACCTGTTGGCTTGATGCCTGCCTCTTTGAGCTCCGGCGGATCCATCAGCCGGGCTTCAATGAGCGGCGCGAGGATCTGTTCCGGGAATTCCCCGGCTTCCCAGGCGCCGTTCACATGAGGCTTGACTTGTGTCTGCAGCAGCTCGCGCAGCCCGCCGAGCACCTGCTGCTCGGACGGGGTGAGCAGGTTGAACGTTCCGTAGAGGTCGCTGGGCACTGGATGGCTCATGACCCGCGAACGCCCAGCACCCGCAGCGCATTGTCCTTCAGGATCTTGGGCCGCACCTCGTCCTTCAGTTCGAGCTGCTCGAAGGCGCCCAGCCACTTCTCTGGGGTGATCAGCGGAAAATCGGTGCCGAAGAGCAGCTTTGAGGACAGCACGTTGTTGCCCAGCTTCACCAGCGAGGCAGGGAAGTACTTGGGGCTCCACCCGGACAGGTCGATGAAGACGTTCGCCTTGTGGGTGGCGATCGAGTTCGCCTCTTCCTGCCAGGGCACCGAGGGGTGCGCCATGATGATTTTCAGCTGCGGGAAGTCCGCGGCCACGTCATCAAGCAGCAACGGGTTGGAGTAGCGCAGCTTGATGCCGCGCCCGCCGGGAAGCCCGGCTCCCATGCCGTTTTGCCCGGTGTGGAAGATACAGGGAAGCCACAACTCTTCCAGCGCCTTCCACAGCGGGTAGTACTGTTCATCGCTGGGGTCGAAGCCCTGCAGCGATGGATGGAATTTAAAGCCGCGCACCCCGAGCTCGGTGGCCTGGTAGACCGCATCATCGATGGCGGCCTGGCCGCGGCGCGGGTCTACCGAGCCGAAGGGAATGAGCACGTCGTTGTTCCGGGCGCAGCCGGCCACCAGGTCTTCGATGGAGTTCGGCTCGTGGTCCAGCGCGGTGCGCGCGTCCACGGTGAAGACCACCGCAGCCATGTTCCGCTCGCGGTACACCTGTGCGATGCGGTCGATGGACGGGGTGCGCTCCTGGGACTTGAAGTACGCCGCGGAAGCGTCGAACAGGTCCTGGGGCATGGCCTTGTGGCCGCATTCGTCCACTTCTAAGTGCACGTGCATGTCAATGGCCGCCACGGCGTCGAAGTCTACGCCCAGTTCATAACGGGTACTCATGGTGATTCCTTGGCCTAGCGGGCGATCTGGGCTTCGAGCTCGGCAGGCATCGGCGGGAACTTCTCTCCCACGCTCTGCTGGCTTGCGCCGAAGCGGTCTGCGAACTCCGCCTGCAGGGTGGCGAAATCCCAGCCGCCCTCATGGAATTCGGTGACCGCGGCTTCCGGGTGGGTCCAGATCTGCAGGCGGTCGCCACCCACGCCAATGGCCTGGCCGTTGACGGTGCCCGCCTCGTCGGTGGCCAGGTAGGCGATGATGCCTGCCACGTCATCCGCGGTGCCGAAGCCCAGGTCCTTGCGGTAGTAGTCGGGCATGGTCTCGCCCTTTTCCTCCGCGGCGACTGCTGGGCCGAAGAATGGCACGGTTTTGGTCATTTCGGTGGCGGCTACCGGGATGACGGCGTTGACGGTGACGCCTGCGCGCTTCATCTCCAGAGCCCAGGTGCGCACCATGCCCACGATGCCTGCCTTGGCGGCGGCGTAGTTGGTCTGGCCGAAGTTGCCGCGCTGGCCGGTGGGCGAGCCGATGGTGATGATGCGGCCTGCAACGCCGTTGTCCTTGAAGTAGGCGTAGGCTTCGCGCACGCAGGTGAAGGTGCCGCGCAGGTGGACGTTGATGACCAGGTCGAAGTCTTCGTCGGTCATCTTCAGCAGCGACTTGTCGCGCAGGATGCCGGCGTTGGTGACGAGGATGTCCAGGCGGCCGAAGTTTTCAATGGCGGCCGCAACCAGCGCCTTGGCGGTTTCGGTGCTTCCCACTGCCGCGGCGACGCCTGCCGCCTTGCCGCCCCGGGCGGTGATGCTGGCAACTGCCTCGTCCACGATGTTCTGGTCGATGTCATTGATGATTACGGCTGCGCCCCGCTTGGCCAGCTCCTGGGCGTAGCTCAGGCCGAGGCCGCGGCCGCTGCCGGTGACAATTGCAACTTTTGATGACAGTGACATGTGGGACTCCTTGAGCGTTTCTTGGCGTTCCCCGTTGATCGAGAATCTTGATCGTGGGAACCTTACCTATATACATAAAAACTTTAATACTTGAAAAAGTCAACGATTAAATTTCTTATCGATAGCGAAGGCTTCAATAATGGACCCCAAAAACTCAGCCTCAGACTCGGTGCAGCGCCTCGCCCAGGGTGAACTTGCCGGCGAGATAGACTTCCTCACCGCCCGCATCCGGTCCCAGGGAAGCTCCCGCGCCAACAGCCTGCTGGCGCCATTGGATCTCAAGGTGCGCTCCTACTCGGTACTCTCGCTGGCCTGCAGCGATCTTGCTCCTACCCAGCGCGAGGTGGCCGAGTTCCTTTCGCTGGACCCAAGCCAGATCGTCCCATTGGTAGACCAGCTTGAATCCCGCGGACTGGTTGAGCGCGTCACCGCACCACACGACCGCCGCACCAAGGTCATCGCCGGGACCAAAGAAGGCAAAAAGCTCTACCTCCAGGCGCGCAAGGCCACCGCCGAAGGCGAAGAAGCCTCGCTGGAAGCTTTGAGCTCCGAAGAACGCACCACGCTGCGCGAGCTGCTCACCCGCATCGCTTTTGGCGCGTAATTCTCCGGACTCAGCGCGGCAAGAGCACCTCGTACACGTCAACGCAGATCAGCCCGTCGAATTCTTGGGCGCGGCCCACGAAAACCGAGCGGTTCAGCCAGTCGTATTCCGCGGCAACCGTGCGGAAGACCGGAGTGGTTGCGAAGTACTCCCGCCCATCAGGGCGCGACTCATCAAAAACCCCAACGTTGTGCACATCGATGTAGCCGCCACCGTCAAGTGCGATGCCGTAGCGGGCTTCCACGCGCCAGGTTCCGTCTCCGCGGTCCACGCACCAGTCGCCGCCCACAGAAAGTTTTCCCTGCACGGCACCGGAAACACTGCCTCCGGTGATCGGGATAAAGTCCAGGGCCCCAGGAGCACGCCGGTCAATCGAAATTCCCGGCGCAACCTGCGCTTCGATGCGGAACCTGAACTCCAGCACGGGCGAAGCTGAAGCGTTGTTGTCAACATCGTTGATTTCACTCATGCAGACATCATAGGCCAGCGCCAGCGCGCGTCAACAGGAGGCAGCAGCAACCCTCAAAACTTCGGACGCATGAATATTCTCATTGAATGAGACTGGGACTGATTTGTGAGCCGCGCCACCGGCATGCTGTAGGAGATCAATAAGACCTCGTCCATGTTGACTGCCCGGCGCCTAGCCCGGCGATCTCCCACAACACATGGCGGCAAGCATTCAAGGAGTCCCATGGCGCAGGCACCTCGCATTCTCAAAACCAAGGTAGGCATCATCGGCGGCGGACCGGCCGGCCTGATGCTCTCCCACCTGCTCTCCAAGGTAGGAATCGAAAACATCGTGGTGGAGAAGAACGACCACGAAACCATCCGCAACACCCACCGCGCAGGAATCCTCGAAGCCCAGGCGGTCACAATGCTCACCGAATCAGGCGTCGACGGCCGGGTGCTGACCCACGGCGACGAGCACGCAGGCATCGACCTGCGCTTCAACGGCGAATCCCACCCGCTGGATTTCCGCGAGCTGGTGGACGCCACCGTCACCCTCTACGCACAGAACGAGGTATTCGTCGACCTGGCCGCGGCCCGCTCCCGCGACGGCGGCGATGTGCGCTTCAATTGCGAAGTCAACGAAATCCTGGACGTCGAAACCAGCACCCCGAAGTTCCGCTTCACCAACGCCGAAGGCGAACTCTTTGAAGTGCAGGCAGATGTGATCGTCGGCGCCGACGGCTCGCGCTCCTTCGCCCGCCGCCAGATGCCGGATGCCGTCAAGCAGGACTTCAAGGTCACCTACCCCTTCGCCTGGTTCGGCATCCTCACCGAAGCGCCCAAGTCAGCCCCCGAGCTGATCTACGCGAACTCACCGCACGGCTTCGCGCTGATCTCCCAGCGCAGCGAGACCGTGCAGCGCATGTACTTCCAGTGCGACCCGAACGAGAATGTGGATAACTGGAGCGAAGACCGCATCTGGAGCGAGCTGCAGAAGCGCGTAGACGGCCCCGATGGATTTGAGCTGAAGACCGGCCCGATCTTCGACAAGACGGTGCTCGGCTTCCGCTCCTTCGTGCGCCAGCCGCTGTCCCATGGGCGGATGTTCCTGATCGGCGACGCCGGCCATACCGTCCCGCCCACCGGCGCCAAGGGCCTGAACCTCGCCTTCGCCGAAGTCAAGGTGCTCTTCGAGGCACTCGATTCCTACTTCTCCACCGGCAGCGACAAGCTGCTCGGCGGCTATTCGGATCTGGCGCTCAAGCGGGTCTGGAAGGCGCAGAACTTCTTCTACTGGATGACCTCCATGCTGCACACCCCGGTGAACGCCGATCCGTTCATGGCCCAGCGCGCACTCGGAGAGCTGGATACCGTCACCTCATCGAGGTACGGCCAGCAGTACCTGGCCGAGTCCTACACCGGCTGGCCCCACGCCTAACAACTTGTGAAAGGAGCACCACCCATGAGCAACGAAGCATTCAACAACGCGCATGTTCTGGATCCGGCGGCATCTCAAGCCACCCAGGAGCAGATCACCGGTGAAATCACCGATATCCACGAGGCCTACCGCCAAGAGGTGCTGGCAGGCAAGAAAGCCGAAACCCAGCCGCGGGTGGACTTCGCCCCCTACCGTTCATCGCTGCTGCGCCACCCCACCAAGGACCTGCACCACACCGACCCGGAGACCATCGAGCTGCATTCCCCAGCCTTTGGCCAGAGGGACGTGCACGTACTCGAATCGGACCTGACCATCCAGCACAACGGCGAACCGATCGGCGAGCGCATCGTCGTGGCAGGCCGCGTGCTGGACGGCGACGGACGCCCGGTAGCCAACCAGCTGATCGAAATCTGGCAGGCTAACGCCGCCGGACGCTATGTGCACAAGCGCGACCAGCACCCGGCCCCGATCGACCCGAACTTCACCGGCGTGGGACGCGCCATCACCGGCCCGAACGGCGAATACTCCTTCACCACGATCAAGCCGGCCCCCTACCCGTGGAAGAACCACCACAACGCCTGGCGCCCGGCGCACATCCACTTCTCGCTGTTCGGCACCGACTTCACCCAGCGCATGATCACCCAGATGTACTTCCCGGGAGATCCGCTGTTTGCGCTGGACCCGATCTACCAGGCGATCACCGACCAAAAGGCGCGCGACGCTCTGGTCGCCACCTATGACCACAACCTGACAAGCCATGAATGGGCCACCGGCTACAACTGGGACATCGTGCTCACCGGGTCCAACCGCACCTGGATGGAGAACGAAGAGGAGGAGCACTAAATGAAGCAGGCACCTGAACTGAAGCTCACCCCTACCCCGGGGCAGACCATCGGCCCCTTCTACGGCTACGCGCTGCCCTTCGAGAAGGGCGGGGAGCTGGTTAACCAGGCCCACCCAGCGGCGGTGCGCCTTCACGGGGTGGTCTATGACGGCAACGGGGATGTCATCCCTGATTCGCTGCTTGAAATCTGGCAGGCCGACGAACACGGCAATGTGGTCTCGCGCGACGGCTCGCTGGTGCGCGACGGCTACACCTTCACCGGCTTCGGCCGCGTGCCGGTGGACAACGTCGGGCACTACACCTTCACCACTGTGAACCCCGGGCCCACTGAGGCGGGCAAGGCCCCGTTCATCATGCTGACCATCTTCGCCCGCGGCCTGCTCAACCGGCTGTTCACCCGCATCTACCTGCCGGAGGACACCGAGGCGCTGGCCAACGACCCGCTGCTGGCTTCCCTTCCGGAAGAGCGCAGGAAGACCCTGATCGCCACCCGTGAGGAAGACGGTTCGCTGCGCTTTGACGTGCACCTGCAGGGCGAGAAGGAAACCGTGTTCCTCTCCTACCCGCGCGAAAGCTAGGGTGAAGGCATGAGCGGTGTTGACTACGGGTTCCTGTCCCCCGTCTGGGCTGGCGGCACGTCGGCGCAGCTGGCCGGCGACGCGCAGTTTATCGAGGCGATGCTCGCCGTGGAGTTGGCATGGGTCCAGGTTCAGGCGGAGAACGGGCTGTGCTCCACGGAGGACTTCGGCGCGGTGCAGGCAGTGTGCGATATCCAACGCTATGACCTGAGCCAGCTTGCCGCCAAGACCCCCGACGGAGCCAACGCGCTGATCCCGCTGCTGGGCATGATGCGCTCCCTGCTGGCGGCCGACGGTGCCCCGGCGAGCGCCGGCACTGCCCTGCACCGCGGGGCTACCAGCCAGGACATCATCGACACCGCTCTCATGCTTTTGGCCACACGCAGCATGGATGCCATCTCCGCGCTGCTGCAGACCACTGCCCAGGGGCTGGCCCGGGTGGCCGCGGAGCACCGGGACACCGTGTGCATCGCCCGCTCGCTGACCCAGCATGCGCTGCCCACCACCTTCGGGTACAAGGCCGCCTGCTGGCTCACGGCCATCATGGCTGCGGCGAAACACCTTGACCAGGTCCGCGGCCAGCTGCCGCTGCAGTTCGGCGGAGCGGTAGGAACGCTGGCTTCCTTGGAGCAGCACCTTGCCTCACGCACCGAAACCGGCGCAACCACTGCCCAGCTCGCCAAGGAGCTTGCCGGACTGCTGAATCTGAAGAACCCATCCACCCCATGGCACAGCAACCGCCTGCCCATCCTCCAGGCAGGCTCCGCGCTGGGCTCAGCCATCGCCGCGCTGGGAACCTTCGGCGCCGATGTGCTCACCGCCTCCCGGCCGGAAATCGGGGAAATCACCGAACCCCGCGAGGCTGGCAAGGGCGGCAGCTCCGCCATGCCGCAGAAGCAGAACCCGGTGCACTCGGTGCTGCTGCGCAGCGCCGCGCTCAACGCCCCGGGGCACGTGGCAACCCTGTTCACCGCCGCCGGCACCGCGGTGGACGAACGCCCCGACGGCGCCTGGCACGCCGAATGGCCTGCCCTGCGCGAGCTGCTGCGCCTAGGCCTGGGCTCCAGCGAACACGCAGCCGTCCTGGCCACGGGAATGACCATCAATACCGAAGCGCTGACGCGCAACCTCAAGCTCGGCGGGGATGCAGTGCTCTCCGAACGTCTGGCCACGGTGCTGGCTCCAGTGATCGACGGCGGCAAGCCAGCCATCCAGAAGCTCGTGCTTGAATCCATCACCGAAGGCACCAGCCTGCGCCAATTGCTGCGCGCACAGCTCGATTCGCAGCAGGTCAGCGACGAACAGCTCACCGAGCTGCTGGATCCTGCCGGCTACCTTGGCTCGGCCCAGCGCTTCACCGACAACGTACTTGCCGAGTTCTCGGCGTGGAAGGAATCATGGCAGTCCCTGCGCTAACCCCATCCCTGCTGCACACCGATGCAGAGCTTCCAACACTGGTCCTCGGCCCCTCGCTGGGCACCGCTTCCTTGCAGCTATGGGGGCCCGCAGTCCCCTACCTCAAGGAGCACTTCCAGCTCATCGCCTGGGACCTTCCAGGACACGGAGAAAGCAAGGCCTCCACCGAAGAATTCAGCATGGGCGAGCTCGCCGACGGCGTGGTCGCCATGGTCGAGGCGCTGCAAACAGACGGCGTCATCAACGCCGCGCAGAAGCTCTACTACGCAGGCGTTTCCATCGGCGGAGCCACCGCCCTGCAGCTGGCCCACGACCACACTGGCACCTTCGCCGCACTGGCTCCCATCTGCACCGCCGCGAAAATCGGCACCCCCGAAGGCTGGATGGAACGCGCTGAACTGGTCGCCAAGGCCGGCACTCCCACCATGGTGGTCGGCTCCGCCCAGCGCTGGTTCGCCCCGGGATTCATCGAAAAGAACCCGGTCGTCTCCACCAACCTGCTGCATAACCTGCAGGATGCAGACCGATTCTCCTACGCCCATGCCTGCGGTGCGCTCGCCGGCTACGACCTGCGTGAAGACCTAGGCAGCATCAACGTCCCGCTGCTGGCCATCAACGGCGCGCAGGACCAGGTCTGCCCGCCGGCAGATGCACAGTTCGTTGCCGAGCATGCGCCGAATGCGCAGGCCGCCGTCATCGATACCGTGGCGCACCTTGCCCCGGCCGAAGACCCCACCGCCACCGCAGCACTTCTAGTAGATTTCTTCACCGCCCACTAGCAAAGGACTTTTGGACAATGACTGATTCCCAGCGCCATCCCGGAGATACCTATGATGCGGGCATGGAAGTACGCCGCGAGGTCCTTGGCAGCGAGCATGTAGACCGCGCCACCAGCACGTCGAATGACTTCACCGACGAGTTCCAGGAAATGATCACCCGCTATGCCTGGGGCACCATCTGGACCCGCGAAGGCCTGCCCCGCACCACCCGCAGCGCCATCACCCTTACCGCCATGATTGCCGGCGGCTACTGGGAAGAGCTTGAAATGCATGTGCACGCCGCTTTGCGCAATGGCATGACCCCCGATGAAATCAAAGAGGTCTTCCTGCAGAGCGCCATCTACTGCTCCGTACCTGCCGCCAATGTCGCCTTCAAGATCGGCAAGAAGGTGCTGGCCGAATACGAGGAACAGGCTTAGAGCCCGGACGAACGCACAGCTTGCCGCAGTGAGTGCAGCAAGGCCCAGGGAACGATACCGCTGGTGCGTGGATTGTTTTCCGAAGGATAGTTCTTGATGGTGAAGCTGTATTCACCGCTGGCGCCTCGGGCCCGGATCTGATGCTCGGTCAACACAGCTTGCGGGTCGCCCAGCAAGCGGACCGAGACAACGTCCCAGTCTTCCACTGCCAAGGCTACGGCCGCCGCAACATTCAGGGATTTGGGGAATTTCTGCGCAGCCTCGGCTGCGGTGCCTGCAAAAACTTCCATCGGTGCTTCAGCTGTTTCCAACTCGCGTCGTTGCACCTCATTCATCCATGGCTGGATGAGGGTTTGAGGAAGCTTCCGAGTGGTCACCTGGATTTCTTCGAATCCGCTGCCCATTTTCGCCCCGGCGCCGAGCAGGTCCAGGCCGCCAATGGCACCGGCGGTGAAAAGCAGCCGTCCTGGTCCTGCCTGGCGCAGCTTTGCTTCGAAGACTCGATCAGCCAAGGCACCCATCGAGCTGACCAGCAGGTCTACACCTGATTCGAGAACCTTCACCGCGTGCTCGCGCAATGCTTCCTGCCCAGCGCATTCAACAATGAGATCACAATGCTCGATCGCTTCATCGATGCTCAATTGCCGGTATGGAATGTCCGCGCGCTGATGCCTCACGACCACGCCGGCAAGCTCGGCTCCTGGGATTTTTCCCGCAGCGATCTGCTGCGCAACGACGGAACCAATGGCTCCACAGCCCAGGACGCCTACACGAAATTCGCTTCCGGAAGCCATGCCCAATCCCCTCCTCGAAGCTGCTGAACCACTACGCCAAGCTTAGGTGAATCACGAGGTATTCCGAAGCGACTAGGGTTTTTGAGCCTGCGCCTGTTCCAAGATGGTTTCCATCAGCACTTGTTCTGCCGCGGTGGCTGTGCGCATGGTCGAGCGAGCCAGCTGGATCTTCCATTGAAGCGGCACGGGAATACTCCAGATGCCTTCAGCCGAGCTCTGTTCCACTGTGGATGCTGGCAGGAACGCAACGCCTAATCCCTGCTGCACCAATTCCAAAGCAAAACCCAAAGAGGACACTTCTGTGCGCACACTGCGCTGCAGGCCAAGCGATGTGAAGGCGGCGTCAACGGTAGTGCGATTGCCCCAGCCCACAGGGAAGTCAATGTACTGCTCGTTTGCAAGCTCTTCCAGAGACACCCGCTTGCGCCCCCTGAGCCTATGCGCCTCGGGAATGACAAAAAGCATGGGCTCCGCATGTATCTGATGCAATTCAACGCCCGGAATCGTGGTTTCGTTGACTGAAAGCAGGGCCAGGTCCAAGGAACCGTCGAGCACCGCCGCCATCGAACTGCGCGTGCCCTGGACCGTCTGCCTCAGCTTGATGACGACTTCCGGGTATTCGCGGTGGATCTGTAGCAAGACCTGCGCCATATCCAAGGTGCCCAGATGAGATAAGGTTCCAAGTTCTACGGTTCCCCGGACCACTCCACGCACTGCGTCGACAGCGTCTCTCGCACTCTGAGTCCGGGCAATGATGGCCTGGGCGTGCGGCAGCAGCGCTTCCCCTGCAGGGGCAAGCCTGATCGTTCTCCCTTGCCGAATGAACAGCTCCGCCCCCAGGTCATGTTCCAGCTGTTTGATTCCAGCGGAGACGGCGGACTGCACCACGTGCAGGGACTGGGCGCCACGGGTAAAACTGAGCTCTTGAGCTACTGCAAGAAAATACTCAAGCTGGGTGAACTGCATAGAACAAGTATCATCAAAAGTGATGCTTTCTATCAAAAATCATCGTTGGATTTGATCATTTGATTCTCCGATACTGAATCCATGACCATCACTTCCGCACCATCGGCCCAGCAGGCCGATACCGCCCGTTTTACGCGCAGCTTCTGGATCGTTGCTTTTTCGTTCCTGACTTCCATGGCGTTCGCTACAGCGCCCGCCCCGCTCTATGTGATCTACCAAGAGCGCTCAAATTTCAGCGCATTCACCATCACTTTGATTTTTGCGGCTTATGCCTTGGGAGTGGTCGCCACGCTGTTCACAGTCGGGCACCTGTCTGACCGGGTGGGACGACGCAAGCTCATGCTTCCCTCAGTGGCATTGGTACTGGTTTCTGCTTTGATCTTCCTCTTCATTCCTACGCTGGCAGGCTTGCTGACCGCACGCTTCATTTCGGGGCTGGGCGTCGGAATGCTCACCGCGACGGCCACCGCCTATTTGATGGAACTGCATGTCAAAGCCAACCCGGGAACCGGCCTGCGCAAGGCAGAAATTACTGCGACGGCGGCGAATATTGGCGGCCTCGGAGTTGGGCCGCTGGTGTCCGGACTACTCGCCGAATATGCTCCTGCACCGTTGCAGCTTTCCTACGCGATCTTCACAATCCTGCTCCTGCTGGCATTGATGTTGCTCTTGAGCACCCCTGAAACCGTAGCTCCCGCGACCACCTGGAAGTACCGTCCGCAACGCGTCTCAGTGCCCCACCACGAGCGCGGAAGCATTGCCGCCGCCGCCATGATGGCCTTCGTTGCCTTTGCAATGTTTGGCCTGTTCACTTCGCTGGCGCCGGCGTTGATTCGCGGAACCTTGGGCATCAGCTCCCTGGCGGTTTCAGGCGCAGTTGCATTCCTTGTCTTCGCTTCGGCCGCACTGATGCAGGTCTTTTCTTCACGGTGGGCTTTGGCTACCCAGACACGTTGGGGTCTTTCGGCCCTAGCCATCGGATTAGTTCTTGTCACCGCCAGCATGCTACTTGCCTCGCTGCCGCTGCTGATCGTCGGCGGGCTCGTCGCAGGCTCCGGTTCGGGCATTGCGTTCAAGGCTGGCTTGGGAACTGCCATCCGCATCGCGCCGGCGGAACAGCGCGGAGAAGTCATTGCGGGTGTTTTCCTCGCAGGCTACTTGGGCATGTCAGTACCCGTCCTGTTGCTCGGTGCGCTGATGCTTTACATTTCCCTTGCGCCGGCAGTCCTGGCCTTCGGTTCGCTCATGCTCATCCTCTTGGCAGTAACAGCTGTCTTGGCGGCCCACAGCAGGCACTAGTTGCGCGGCCGGCTAAAACAGATACGTGAGGAGGTCTCGCATTCCTAGGCAACATCTGCGGATGATGTGGACTTTATGAAACGTGTGAAAAGTTGCTTACTCGCTAGCGGACGACTTCACCCACCTGTCGCAGCTTCCAGAGTCTTCGAGTTTCCAAGTTTGAAAATCGCCATGGCGTTTCACATCATCGGTAAACCAATAGGTTTCGTCTGGATTCCACCCGGCGATGAGGCTCGCAGCTTCATCGCTGACCTCCAGCAGTTCACCGGCAGCGGCTAAATACGCTGTCAGGCTCAAGTGCACCCCGTCGTAGTCTTCAGCCACCGCCTGCCAGTCAGGCTGGACCCAGCGCCCGTCGCGGCCCGTCGTCTCAAACCATGTTCCGCGGCGGCTGGCGCTGACTTCCGCCGGATACCGCAAGCAGAGATCGACCCAGTCTTCCGGCGCTTCAATGTGGAACACCGGCTTCACCAGCATTGGCTCAACACGCTGAACAGCCGCTTCCCGCCACCCGAATCCGTCTTCGACGCAGTAAAGCCCCACAGGTGCTTGATCATCAAAGGTTCCAAAACTGCGGAAAAGTCCTCCGGGAGGATTGGACCACCATTCGCCGCTCACCGCGTTTTTGACCGGCCCACGCAGATCTTCCTGGCTGCGGACTTCTGCTTCGTTGAGATCATGATTCCACTGGGAAAACTGTTCAGCCGCTGACACAAGTCCGGGATGCCATGTGTGTTCCGCACCCTCGCCGCGCCATTCGATCAGCCACTGGTTTTCCACCGCGGAGCGGTTCATCCACTCTTGCACAATTCCCGAATCTGAAACGTGGCGAGCAGCGGGCTCCAGCGCCTTGGTCAAAATTGGATCTGAGAAGAGCGTATCTTCGCCGTCTGGCGGCTGCCAGTACATGGCGTTGCCTACCGATTCATCGAGCGCTTCACGCAGTATGTGACTGGTCAGTTTAGGCAGCTCGACCTGGCCAACCAGCGCTGCAATGTTTTCCGGCTGCAATTCACTGGGCGGTTGCTCTGCGCTAACCCACGCCTCGTCCTCGGCTGATGAGCCAAACCGGGCAATACCATCGCCGCGGCGCTTCGCCACGCGGTACGCCGCGTCGAAAACCACCTGTCTCAGTTTCCAGATTTGTTCGCTCTCACCGGCCAGCAGCACATGCAGCAGAAACCTGCGTCCCCTGCGTCCAGAGATCAATGCTGTCGCTAAATCCATGGCAACCCCCATCTGTACAGTTCGAACGATCATACTTGTCCGGGCCCGGCTATACACTGTTTGCATGTCCAACTTCGAAGCTTCCCGAAGCCGACCCTGCCCACCCGGGCGGGGCGAGATTCGGGAAGGAATTAACATTGGCTCATTCACCTCATCGCAGGTTCAAGGGATGCACCCTCTGTAAGCCGCATCAGTGGCGCGGCCAGGGCAAAGCCCGCAGGGTCCCATTTCGCGTGAACCGCAGCATCGGCCGCAAGCGCCGCTGGACCAGGCGCGTAGAAGAAGACTAGAAAGATTGCTGGCGGCACCCAAAGCAACATGCTTTGGGTGCCGCCAGCTGCATGCCTAGGATGAACTATGCGCATTGCTCTGCTTGATGATTACCATGACATCGCCCGCTCGCTGGCCGACTTCGAGACCCTGGTTGAAGACCTCGACGCCGAACTGACGGTTTTCACCGACTACTTAGGCAGCGACGACGCAGCAGTGATCGATGCGCTGCAGCCTTTCGACGTCATCATTGCCATGCGCGAACGCACCCCGTTCCCCCGCCAGCGCCTTGAAGCCCTGCCCCAGCTGAAGCTGCTGGTCACCACCGGGCGGCGCAACGGATCCATCGATCTGGAGGCGGCCAAGGACCATGGCATCATCGTGAGCCACACCGGCTATCAGGCCGCCGATGCCGCCGAACATACCTGGGCGCTGATCCTCGCGGCGGCCCGCCGGCTGGACGTCGAGCTGTTCTCAGCCGCACGTCCGCTGGCCGATGAAAACCACTGGCAGAGCACCCTGGGCATGGGCCTGTCCGGCAAGACGCTGGGCATCTACGGGCTGGGAAACTTGGGATCCCGCGTAGCCAAGGTGGGCCTGGCCTTCGGAATGCGGGTCATCGCCTACAGCCAGAACCTCACCGCGGAGCGCGCCAAGGAAGTCGGCGTGGACAAGGTTTCCGAGCAGGAGCTCTTTGCCAGCAGCGACGTGCTGACTATCCACCTCAAGCTCTCCGAGCGCAGCACCGGCGTGGTGGGCGCCAAGCAGCTGTCGTGGATGAAGCCGGATGCCATCTTGGTCAATACCTCGCGCAGCAAGATCGTCCAGACCGATGCGCTGGTTAGCGCCCTGGAGAATGAACGCCTCTATCTTGCGGCCTTGGATGTCTTCGATGTGGAGCCGCTGCCTGCCTCAGACCGCATTGCACAGACCCGCGGCGTCATCGCCACCCCGCACATCGGCTATGTGACCGTGGAGCAGTTCCAGATCTTCTTCAACGATGCCGTGGCCGACATCCGCGCCTGGGCCAAGGGCAAGCCGGTGCGCGTGCTCAACCCATAGCAGTTGGCGGCACCTGCACGCCGCGCGGCCGGCGCCGCAGCGGTCTCGGGGCAAAGTAGTAGTGGGCGATCGCGACAATTGCCGCCCAGCCGGCGCCGATCAGCAGGCCCACGACAACGTCGGATACCCAGTGGTGCGCCATGTAGATGCGCGAGGCTCCCATCGCCAGCACAAAGAGCGCAGCCAGGCTGCCCAAAAGATAGGCATAGCGGCGAAGCCCGTAGACCACTGCGAGGTAGACGGCAATGCCGATCAGCGCGGCGGCATTCATGGTGTGGCCGCTGGGGAAGGAATACGAGCCCGGCGGCGCTGGGCCGCCGGGGACGCCAATGGGGCGCACCACATGCAGCGATGCCTTGAGCGTGATGGTGAGCAGCACGGATCCCGCGGCAGTCACCGCCACGGTGAGTAGCGGCCACAGGCTGCCTGCCACCCAGCAGAGCAGCGCACTGATGATCAGCATGGTGATCGTCATTCCAGGCGTGGATCCCCACCAGTAAAACGCTTGGGACACGCCCTGCCAAAAAGGATCCTGATGGGCAAGCACCCACCGGTTCACCGGCTGGTCGACGTCTTTGACCCAGCCTCCGATATGCAGCGACACCAGCATTCGACGGGTGAAGTAGAACAAAGCCACTATCAAGCCGAAAACAACCCACAGGGCCTGTTTGCCGCCCGTGGGCCTGTCGGGTCCAAAATACCAAGCAGATCGCATGTTCTCCATCGTAGTTCGCAGGCCGGGGAGTTATCTGCGCAAAAGCTATGCGGGAGAATAGGAACATGACGATCAAGGTACTGGCAGTTGGCAAGAAGCACGAGTCATGGGTAGACGAGGGAATCTCCCGCTACGAGAAGCGCCTGAAGAAGCCTTTCGACCTCTCCTGGCAGCTTCTTTCCCACTCTTCCAGGGAAAACGACGCCGCCCGCACCGAGGAATCTGCACGCATCCTCGGCAAGATCGACGACCGCGATTTCGTGGTACTGCTTGACGAACGGGGCAAGAACGTCGATTCGCCGACGCTTGCCAACACCTTGCGCACACCCATTGATTCTTCGCGCAATGTGGTGATCATCATCGGCGGAGCCTACGGCGTCGACCCGACGGTCCATGCCCGCGCCAACTTCACCTGGTCCCTGTCCAAGCTTGTTTTTCCGCACCAGCTGGTCCGGCTGATCCTCACCGAACAGCTCTACCGGGCCCAGGACATCCTCGCCGGCGGCAAGTACCACCACGTTTAAGCACCCTTGACTTTCCATTATGGAAAGACAAGACTTTCCGTAACGGAAAGTGAGGGAGAATGAGCCAGCAAGAACCAACGACCCCGACTAAGCACGATGCCGCTCAGATGCTTGCCGAAGCGCAGACTGCCTCCGAGAAGATGATTCGAAGCAGCGACTCTCCACGCGGTTTCACCACGTGCGCGGTGCTTCTGATCAGCGCACTGACAAGCATCAACGGCCTCGTTCAAGATCAGCTTCTGTATTCGCTGTTCGCATTGTTCATTCCGCTGCTTATTTGGCTTGCCTTCTTTCTGCGCAAACGCGCCAAGCAGCGGCCGATGCCAGGCAACTCCACAGCTTTTGGCTGCTATCTGCTAGTCATCATTCTTGCCACCATGTTCCTGCGGATGTGGGAGGCATCCACCTGGCTCGAAGCCGCTGGAAAGATGGTTGTCTGCTGCGCAGTCCTCGGATTCCTGGCCCATAAGATGCGCACTTCGATAACGCTGGAACGCGTTGAGGATGGCAATGGACAAACCCGCTGAACCTCGCTTTGACGCACTGATCCATGCTCCGCTGCGGCTGCGGATCTGTGCCAGCTTGGCGCCGGTCCAATGGGCAGAGTTCGCACACCTCAAAGAGAACTTGGATGTCGCCGATTCGGTGTTGAGCAAGCACCTGAAGCAGCTCACTGACGCCGGATACGTGGAGATAGAACGCTTCGCCAAGTTGGGCCGCAGCCATGTTCGCGTGTCATTGACCGCGAACGGGCGCACTGCCTACGTGCAGCATGTTGCAGCGCTGCGCGAAATCACGGGAGCCAGGTAGCAACCACTGTCGGATCAAGAACGTAGGATCAGATCTATGAGCGATGTCCTATCCCGGTTCGGTGCAGCCACCCGCAAGTGGTTCACTGATGTCTTCACCGAACCGACCACCGCTCAGATCGGTGCATGGACCTCCATTTCCGAAGGCAACCACACGCTGGTCATTGCCCCCACCGGTTCCGGCAAGACCCTCGCCTCCTTCCTCTGGGCACTTGACCGCCTGCACCACGCTGAACTCGACGCTCCCGCTCTGCCCGGTCTGGAAGAAGACAGCGACCACCCTGCAGGAAGCGGTACCAAGGTGCTCTACATTTCGCCGCTTAAAGCTTTGGGCGTGGACGTTGAACGCAACCTGCGCTCACCCTTGGCAGGCATCCGCTCCACCGCACATGAAATGGGGCTCTCCCAGCCCTCGGTCACAGTCGGGGTCCGTTCCGGAGACACGCCAGCGGCCGAACGCCGCCAGATCCTGAAGAACCCTCCGGACATCCTGATCACCACCCCGGAATCCCTGTACCTGATGCTCACCAGCCAGGCCCGCAAAACTTTGTCCCAGGTGCACACGGTGATCATCGACGAGGTCCATGCCATTGCCAACACCAAGCGCGGAACCCACCTTGCCCTGTCCCTGGAGCGGCTCGACGCGCTGCTGCCACAGCCCGCCCAGCGCATCGGCCTGTCCGCGACGGTGGAGCCGCCCGAAGAGGTAGCCCGCTTCCTGGCAGGCGCTGCACCGGTGAATATCGTGTGCCCGCAGTCCACCAAGCAATGGGAACTGCAGGTGCGAGTCCCGGTGGAAGACATGACGGACCTGCCCTCCGCCGCGGCCGCCCATGACTTAGGCCCGGGCTCCTCGCCTGCCGCCTCGGCGAGCATCTGGCCGCATGTTGAAAACCAGCTGGTGGATCTGGTGCTCGCCAACCACTCCACCATTATCTTCGCCAACTCCCGCCGGCTGGCCGAACGCCTGACCGGCAGGCTGAATGAAATCCACGCCGAGCGCGAGGGCTTCAGCGTAGAGAACCAGCTGAGCACCTCCCCCGCGGTGATGATGGCCCAAGCCGGCTCCACGGCTCCCGCCCATCCCGAAGCTCCGCTGCTGGCCCGAGCCCACCACGGCTCGGTGTCCAAGGACGCCCGCGCCCAGATTGAGGAAGACCTGAAGCTGGGCAAGCTGCGTGCGGTGGTGGCCACCAGCTCGCTGGAACTGGGCATCGACATGGGCCTGGTGGATCTGGTGATCCAGGTTGAGTCTCCCAACTCGGTCTCTTCGGGCTTGCAGCGTGTGGGCCGCGCTGGGCACCAGGTGGGTTCGGTCTCCCAGGGCATCTTCTTCCCCAAGCACCGCGCCGACCTGCTCTCCACCGCGCTGGTGGTCACCCGCATGCGCGAGGGCAAGATCGAGAAGATGGTCATCCCCTCCAACCCGCTGGATGTCTTGGCGCAGCAGACCCTGGCGGCGGTGGCCATGGAGGATCTTGAAGTCGAGGCCTGGTATGACACGGTGCGCCGGGCTGCCCCTTACCAGCAGTTGCCGCGCAGCGTGTACCTGGCAACCCTTGACATGATGGCGGGCAAATACCCTTCGGACGAGTTCGCCACCCTCAAGCCCCGGCTGATCTGGGACCGTGATGCGGGAGTGCTCAGCGCCCGCCCCGGCGCCCAGCGCCTGGCCGTCATCTCCGGCGGCACCATCCCGGACCGCGGGCTGTTCGGCGTCTTCCTCGCAGGATCGGAGGATGACAAGGCCCCCAAGCGCGTGGGCGAACTGGACGAAGAGATGGTCTACGAATCCCGCGTGGGCGACGTGTTCGCCCTGGGCGCCACCAGTTGGCGCATCGAAGACATCACCCACGACAGGGTGCTGGTCACCCCGGCCTTCGGCCAGCCCGGAAAGCTTCCCTTCTGGCATGGCGACGGGCTGGGCCGCCCCGTAGAGCTCGGTGCGGCGCTGGGCGAATTCACCACAGAGCTGCTGGCCGGCGAGCGCAGCGACTCCGCCGCTGCGCTGCGCGAGCACGGGCTGGACCCCTTCGCCGCCGAGAACCTGCTGAACTATTTGGGCGAGCAGCGCCAGGCCACCGGCCAGGTGCCCAACCACCAGAATTTCGTGGTGGAGCGCTTCCACGACGAACTGGGCGACTGGCGGGTGATCCTGCATTCGCCCTTCGGCCTGGCGGTGCATGCCCCGTGGGCGCTGGCCATCGGCGCGCGGGTGCGCGAACGCTGGGGCCTGGATGCCTCCGCCATGGCAGCTGACGACGGCATTGTGCTGCGAATTCCCGCCATGGACGACGAGCCACCGGGGGCAGAGCTCTTCGCCTTCGAAGCCGACGAGATCGTGGATCTAGTCACCGGACAGGTGGCCAACTCGGCGCTGTTCGCCGCACGCTTCCGCGAATGCGCGGCCCGCGCCCTGCTGCTGCCGCGGATCAACCCGACCAAGCGCACCCCGCTGTGGCAGCAGCGCCAGCGCGCCAGCCAGCTGCTGGACGTGGCCCGCAACTACCCGGATTTCCCGATCATCCTGGAGACCGTGCGCGAGTGCCTGAACGACGTGTACGACCTGCCGGCGCTGACCGAAATCCTGGGCAAGGTTTCCTCCCGGGCCATCCGGCTGGTGGAGGTCACCACCGAGCTGCCCTCGCCCTTCGCGCAGTCGCTGCTCTTCGGCTACGTGGCCCAGTTCCTCTATGAGACCGATGCCCCTCTGGCAGAACGCCGGGCCGCCGCGCTGAGCCTTGACCCGGTGCTGCTGGGCGAACTGCTGGGCCGCAACGACGTACGCGAGATCCTGGACCCACAGGTCATTACCACGCTTGAACAGCAGCTGCAGCACCTGGCGCCGAATCGCCGGCTTGCCGGAATGGAGGGCGCCGCGGACCTGCTGCGCCTGCTCGGCCCGCTGAACGCAGAACAATTGGCGCAGCGCCTGCGCGATCCTTCAGATGAGCTGGCGGCGCTGGATCCCGAGACCGCCCGATCGCATGCAGAATCGCTGGTGGCCACCCGCCGCGCCTTCACCCTGCGGGTCGCAGGTCAGCTGTCCTATGCCGCCATTGAGGACGCCGGCAAGCTGCGCGATGCCCTGGGCACGCCGCTGCCTACCGGCATCCCCACCGCATTCCTTGAACCTGCAGCTCGGCCGATTGAAGATCTGGTCTCCCGCTTTGCCCGCACCCATGCGCCGTTCACGCTCTCCGAACTGGCCGCCGCACTGGGCCTGGGCGTCGCGGTGCTGCGGCCGGTGCTCGACCAGCTGGTGGCTGCCGGGCGCCTGTCGCTGGGCGCCTTCCGACCGGTGGAGCTGATTCCTGCCGGAGTCAGCGGGGACGAGTACTGCGAAGTCTCGGTGCTGCGCACCATTCGCACCCGCTCGTTGGCTGCCCTGCGCGCCGAGGTGGAACCGGTGGACCAGGCGACCTTCGGCCGCTTTCTGCCGGCCTGGCAGCAGGTGGGCTCCCGGCTGGAGGGCGGCGACGGGCTCTACGAGGTCATCACCCAGCTGGCAGGAGTAGAGGTCCCAGCCTCTGCCCTTGAATCTTTCATCCTGCCTGCCAGGCTGAATGGCTACCAGACCTCCTGGCTTGATGAGCTGACCAGCAGCGGGGACGTGCTGATCTGCGGCGCGGGCGCGGCCGGCGGCAAGGACGGGTGGCTCTCGCTGCACACCGCCGAGTTCGCCTCGCTGAGCCTTCCCGCACCTGACATGTCCCAGCTGGATTCGCTGGCACGCCGGGTACTGGACTCCTTCGACGCCACCGGCGCCTATTTTGTGCAGGAACTCGCGGCCCGGCTGCATCCTGAAGAGGGCCTGCCGCCGACCGAGCAGGACATCACCGACGCCTGCTGGCAGCTGTTCTGGGCCGGATTCATCTCCCCCGATACCCTTGCCCCGGTGCGCAGCTACCTGGCAGGCGGCACCACCGCGCACAAGATCGCCAAGCCCGCGCCGCGGGCCCGCGCCGCCCGGCTGAACCGGCTCTCCGGGCTCACCCGACTAGCCCGGGAACAGGCGGCCGGCCCGACCGCGCGCTGCACCCGCGGATCGGCCCGCTGGTCGCTGCTGCCCACTGGGACGCTCGATGCGACCATCGCCTCCCACGCCACCGCCGAGATCATGCTCGAACGCTATGGGGTGCTCACCCGCGGATCGGTGGCCGCCGAGTCGGTGCCCGGCGGCTTCGGCCAGCTCTACCGGGTGCTGTCCAAGCTGGAGGAGGCAGGACATGCCCGCCGCGGATACTTCATCGAGAAGCTCGGGGCCGCGCAATTCTCCACCGCGAACACCATCGACCGGCTGCGCACCTTTGCCCTGCCAGATGACCCGCAGCGCCAGCCGCAGGCAGTGGTGCTTGCCTCCACCGATCCGGCGAACCCCTATGGCGCCGCGCTGCCCTGGCCTGCAACGCTGACCGGCCACCGGCCAGGCCGCAAGGCCGGGGCGATCGTCGGCCTGCTCGACGGAGCGCTGTGCCTGTACCTTGAACGCGGCGGCCGTACCGTGCTGACCTTTGGAGAGCCCAGCGACCAGGCCTGGTGGCTGCTGGCTGAAAAGCTTGTGGCAGCCCTGCGCACCGCCACGGTGGACAAGCTGGCCATCGCCACGGTCAATGGCGAACCGGTACTTGAGCACCCGCTCGCCCAGGCGCTGCTGGCCGCAGGGTTCTATTCCACGCCGCAGGGCATCCGCTTCAGGCGGTAGCAGTGCGCCCACAGATCCAAGGAGGACACAGTGCCAGAAGGTGATTCCGTCTACCAAGCCACCGCCCGCCTGCACCAGGCGCTGGCCGGGCAGGTGCTGCTGCGCTCCGATTTCAGGGTTCCCGCGCTGTCCACCACCGATCTAAGCGGATACCTGGTGAAGGAGGTCCGCCCGCGCGGCAAGCACCTGCTGATGCGCTTTACTCCGCCAGAGGACCATGACCCCGCCTTCAAGAAGCCGCCGCTGACCCTGCATTCGCACCTGCTGATGGAGGGCCGCTGGGATATTTACGCCCCTGCAGAGCGCTGGAAGCGTCCGGCCCACACAGCCCGCGTGGTGCTCGGCGTCGAGTCCGCTACCGCTGTCGGGTTCGACATCGCCCAGGTCAAGCTCGTGCCCACCGAGAATGAGGATGAGCTGATCGGCCATTTGGGGCCGGATCTGCTGGGCGCCGACTGGGATCCCCAGCTGGCGGCCCGGAATTTGCGCTCCCAGCCCGAACGAAGCATCGGCGATGCCCTGCTTGACCAGCGGATCATGGCAGGGGTGGGAAATATCTACCGCAGCGAAGTCCTGTTCCTCGCCCGGCTGAATCCGCTGACTCTCATCGGGCAGGTGGTGAATCTGGAGAAGGTCGTACAGACATCCCAGCGCCTGCTGGAAATCAACAAGAACCGTCCGCGCCGGGTGACCACCGGGCTTGCACGCACCCGCGAACCCTATTGGGTCTATGGGCGCACCGGCAAACCCTGCCTGCGCTGCGGGACGCGGATCCAACAGTTCACATTGGAAAGCCAGTCTTCGGGCCAAGACCGGGACTGCTACTTCTGCCCGTCCTGCCAGTCCTAGGACTCACGGTATTTTTGAGCGATCACTTGCAGCACCTGATTTGGATGTGCCGCCGGGTCGCCGATCTCCGTAAAACGCTCTAGCACCATGCCGTCTTCAATCAGAAAAGTCGCACGCCGGTACAGCCTCTGGCCCTCGAAGTCGAATGTTTCCAGGCCCAGCTGCTCCTTGAGCTGCAGCCGGGCGTCGGACAGCAGCGGGTATGACAGGTGCAGCCGCTTCGCAGCTTCCTGCTGGTAGCCGGTGTCCTGGGTAGATACTCCGAAGACCCGAGTCTGCAGCTGCAGGAAATCTTCGTGGAGATCGCGGAAAGAGCATGACTCCGCTGTGCACCCCTTGGCTCCGGGAATCATTTCCCATCCTTCGGGCGCTCCTCCTAGCGGGCTGGTGCGCGGATACACGAAAACCACGCTTCGGCCTTCCACCGTCGACAGGTCGATTTTCCCGCCCTGAGTTGAGAACAGTTCCAGGTTGTCCAGCCGCATTTTTACCTCCGCTCCAACCCTAGCCAGGCACCTGGTCTGTCCGTCACAGTGTTACTGCGCATCGTCGTTTTCGCTGCTTCGCACCGTAGAATTGACGGTGGGCTAAAGATGGAACAATGGGAACTATGGCAATGGCTTCCCCGCTCCCGGTCCGCAATGGCGTCAACGCAACACGTTTGCACCTTCCAAAGAGCGGTTCGTGGACCACTGTTGCCGATTACCTGCTCGAACGCTTCGGGCATGTGGACCCTGAGGGAATTCTGCGCCGCTTCGACGACGGAGAAATTGTAGGGCTCGGCGGAGTGAAGCTGAACCGCCTGACCCCCATGGGCGAGCACGAATTCATCTGGTACTATCGCACGCTGCCGGTCGAAACCCCGATCCCCTTTGAAACGCAGATCCTGCACCAGGACGAGCACCTGCTGGTGGTGGACAAGCCGCATTTCCTGCCGACCACCCCCGGAGGCAAGTTCATCCAGGAATCTGCGCTGGTGCGCCTGCGCAACCAGACCGGCATCGACGACCTGGTGCCAATGCACCGGCTGGACCGCGCCACCGCCGGCGTCATCCTCTTTGCCGTCAATCCTGAAACCCGCGGCGCCTACCAGATGCTCTTTGAACGCAGGGAAATCGCCAAACGCTACAAGGCGGTAGTCGCCTTGTCGCCGGGCGGCGGCCTTGAAACCGGCGTTGTGCTACAGGCCAACGGCGGGCACAGCGATACGCGTTCCCCTCAGCAGCTGCGCGAGCTGCTGGAAAGCATGCCGCTGACCTATGAGAACCGCATGTCAAAGGTCAAGGGACAGCTTCGCTCCATCGTCGATGAGGGCGAGCCCAACGCGCAGACCCTGATCAAGGTGGAATCCACCGGCGTCAGCGCCGGCTTCCACGCAGGTGTCAAGGTGGCGCTGATGGATCTTGAACCGCATTCGGGCAAGACCCACCAGCTGCGCATCCATCTGGCATCCCTGGGGCTCGGCATCATCAATGACGCGTTCTACCCGAGGCTGTGGGACCTGGCGCCGGATGACTATGAGCGTCCTCTGCAGCTGCTGGCCCACACCATTTCCTTCACCGACCCGCTGACCGGGCAGGAACGCAGCTTCAGCTCCAAGCAGCGGCTGTGTGAAGCTCCCGCCGCCTAGCAGCTCTTCTCAACGCCGCGTATTTCTCCTAGGCTGTAGCTCACCATCGCTCTTTGGCCTGGAAGGACAGCGGCACCATGGCGAATTCGCAGCAATCACCGCAGCTTGGGTCTCTTGTGGCTTCCGCGCAGCGGGCCATCGCCGAAGCTTCCTATCGGCGGACCTTCGATCTTCCCTATGCAGCCCCGGACCGCAGGCCCAACCCGGAAGTGGAGCTGGGCGACAAGATCCGGGCTTCGCTGTTTGCTGCGGCCGCCGCGCTGCTGCTGGTGACCTCGCTTGCCTTCAGCACCAGCGGGACTGGGCGCATCGGCTCAAGCCTGCTGGATGTGGGCGTGGTGCATTGGATCATCTGGCCGCTGATTGCGTTTGCCCTGCTGCTCAGCGCCGGCTATAGCGCGCTGGGCCACCAGCTTTCTTCACGCAGGCAGCGGGCGGTCTCCGTCTACACGCTTTCCGCCACGGCACTGATGGCCTGCGCCTTGACGCTTGCCTCCGGATTCCTGGGCTGGGCGGCCGCGGCGGTGTCCACCGGTGCATTGCTGTTGGCGCTGCTTGGGGTGCGTACGCTGAACCGCTTTACCGCACGCAATCATATTGAGCGCGTCGCCACGGATATGCCGCTGAGCTTCTTCGCCGGATTCTGCCTGGTCTACACGCTGCAGCTGTGGTTTGCCGCCGCAGGGTGGATCGGTGCAGAGCACGCGCTGCCGGTCATCCTCCTGACGCTTGCAGTCTCGGTGATCGCCGCGGTGCTGGCCCACTCCGAGCGTGGCCGCCACGCATTTGCCAGCGGCTTCGGCGCGGCCATGATCACCGCCGCAGTGCAGGGCTGGCGCACCGAGTCCACCCCGCTGTGGATCTGCAGCATCTGGGGCTTCCTGGCGGTGGTGGTGTTCATCTGCGCTGAGAACCGGCGCTTCCAGATTTCCCACGCCGAACACCGTGCCCTGGCTGGCAGGGAGCTGGACTTCTAGCTCCCTGCCGGTCCTGGCAGTCGAATTTCTAGCGCGGGGCCATGCGGATCGCGCCGTCCAGGCGGATGGTCTCCCCATTGAGCATCGGGTTTGCGACGATGTGCTCCACCAGCGCCGCGTATTCGTCCGGCCGGCCCAACCGCGAAGGGTGCGGCACCTGGGCGCCCAGCGAGTCCTGCGCGGCCTGCGGCAGGCCTGCCATCATCGGGGTCTGGAAGATGCCCGGGGCGATGGTCATGACGCGGATCTGGTGCTGGGCCAGCTCGCGGGCCAGCGGCAGGGTCATGGCGGCCACCGCGCCCTTGGAGGCGGCATAGGCCGGCTGGCCGATCTGTCCATCGAAGGCTGCCACCGATGCGGTGTTCACGATGACTCCGCGTTCGGCGGTGCCATGCTCGTCCACCAGGGATTCACTGTGGGCCATGACCTTGGCGGCCAAGCGCACCACGTTGAAGGTGCCGTTCACATTGATCTCAAGGACCTTGGCGAACTTCTCCAGGGGCAGCACGCCCTCGCGCCCTAGTACCTTGCCGGGGGTTGCCACGCCGGCGCAGTTCACCACCACGCGCAGCTGCCCCAGTTCGCGCACCCGGTCCATGGCGGCCGCCACGTCGTCGGACTTGGTGACGTCTGCCGGGATGTAGCGGACGTTCGCCCCGATCTGCGCGGCGATCTGGTCGCCGTCCTCGCGCGGAAGATCCAGTACCAGTACATGTTTGGCCTGTGCCGCCAATTTTTCGGCGGTGGCACGGCCCAACCCCGACAGCCCTCCGGTCACGAGAGCCAGCGAATCCTGCAGATGCATCATTACCCCTTCGTAGTTTGCAATTCTCCGGTCAGCCTATCGCCCACTTGAGCAAACGTGAAGAACTTGCCAGGGGAAAACACCAACGCCGCGGCGGGGAACCAAGTACTGGTTCCCCGCCGCGGCGCTGGAAAGAGGCAGGTTTGCCGCTTGTGCGGAGCTAGTTCGCGGCCGCCGGAGCATCGACCGCGGTGCCCGGCGCCTGGATCTCCTTCTTCCCGCCAAGCAGCAAACCGATGACCAGGATACCGACGCTGCAGGCGGCACCCACCAGGAAGCCCGGCTTGAAGCCTTCGACGGTGGCTGTCACTACGTCGGTGCCGGCGGCGGTCTTCGCCGCGGTGGAGGCCGCCACCACGCCGACGATCAGCGCGGTGCCCATCGCTCCCGCCAGCTGCTGCAGGGTGGACAGCAGTGCCGAGCCGTGCGAGTGCAAGTGGTGCGGCAGCGGGTTCAGCGCGGTGGTGAACGCCGGGGTGAAGATGAACGCGAGGCCCAGGCTCATGACCAGGTGCATTACCACCAGCAGCCAGATCGGGGTCTGCGCATCCAGGATGACCGCGTAGCCCAGCAGCGCCGCCAGCAGCACGATGGCGCCGGGGACGATCAGCGGGCGCGGGCCCACCTTGTCGTAGAGCTTGCCGACCATCGGCGCCAGCAGGCCCATTAGCAGGCCGCCGGGAAGCATGATCAAGCCGGTGGTCAGGGTTTCGATGCCCAGCACATTGGTGAAGAACAGCGGCAGCAGGATGATCACGCCGAACAGCGAGATCATGGAGCACATCATCAGCACCAGGGACAGGGTGAAGTCCCTGAAGTTCAGCGAGCGTAGGTCCAGCAGGGCCTTGTCGTCATGCTGCAGGCGCAGCTGCAGCAGCACGAAGCCCACCAAGCAGAGCACTGCCACCGCAAGGATGCCAAGACCCATCGGGGTGACCCCTGCGGACAGTCCGCTCAGGCCGTAGACCAGGCCGCCGAAGCCTGGGATCGCCAGCAGCAGCGAGGGCACCGACAGCGGCGCCGCATCGTCCCCGACCTCGTTGGACAGGCGCGGGGTGCCGATAACTAGGGCCGCCAGCGCGATCGGGATGATCACGATGAACATGAACCGCCAGGAAAGGTACTGCAGGATCAGCCCGGACAGGGTCGGACCAATGGCAGGCGCCACCGAGATCACGATCGAGACATTGCCCATCAGCACGCCGCGGCGCTCGGCGGGCACCAGGTCAAGGATGGTAGTCATCAGCAGCGGCATCATGATCGCGGTGCCGCAGGCTTGGATGACGCGCGCCACCAGCAGGATGCCAAGCCCCGGGGACAGCGCCGCCAGCGTGGTGCCCAAGGTGAACAAGCCGATGGCCAGCACAAAGACCTTGCGGGTGCTGAAGCGCTGCAGCAGGAAGCCTGTCATCGGGATGACCACAGCCATGGTCAGCATGAAGATCGTCGACAGCCACTGGATGGCGTCGGGGGTGACGCGGAATTCTTCCATCAGGACCGGCAGCGCCACATTCATGATGGTTTCATTGAGGATCACAACAAAGCTGGACACGATCAAGACTGCGATGGTCGTGAAGCTTTGTTTGCTCAAGCGTTCGACGGTGTTGGACACAACAAGTTCCGCTTCTAGGAGGTGCGTTCGGTGATGACGCTGGGAGTAGCAATCAGAAAATATCCGATTGGGATAGCCCAATCAATTTTACCCGCGGGCGATTGCCTGAACCAGAGCTGCACCAACCCGAATTCGTGAGTTACGCAACACGGCATCCGTTTCATGGCATCACGGGGCATTGTGTACCAAGATGGAAACATGAACGTGCGTACGCCTGATCCGTATCCTGGCTGGCTCTCCGAGGAAGACCTCTATGAGGCCCGCCAGCGCTTGCCCATGCTGTATGTCGAGGCCATCCCGGTGCGCCTAGACCCCCTGGGCTATGTCAATGAAGTGGGGCTCCTGCTCACCGCCGACGCCGACGGCCGCATGCTGCGCACCTTCGTCTCCGGCCGCGTCATGTACCGCGAGACCATCCGGGCCGCGCTGATCCGGCACATCGAGAAGGACCTTGGAACCATGGTCCTTCCGCAGCTGCCCGCCTCTCCGGTGCCGTTCACCGTCGCCGAGTACTTCCCGGCGCCCAGCGAGACAGGGCTGACCGACGACCGCCAGCATGCGGTCTCTATGTGCTACATCGTGCCGGTGCGCGGCGAATCCACGCCGCGCCAGGACGCACTGGAGCTGACCTGGCTCACCCCGGCAGAAGCACTGAGCGCCGATATCCAGGGCGAGTTCGCCGGAGGCCGCGAAAATATTCTCCGACAGGCATTAGCCCATGTCGGAGTGAATATCTAGGTTCCGCTTGCAGGGTTTGGCGGCTCGCTGCGCACGCGCTTGCGCATGATGCCGCCAAACCAGCTTCCCAGTAGCACGCCGAAGATGCCGACCAGCGAACCGATCACGGTTTCGACCATGCGGTCGTACATCACCGCGGTGGACAGTCCCGAAGCCAGGGAAACGCCCACCAACGCCAGCGGGGTAATGAAGATCTGCGCCATGAAATAGTTGCGCATCACCAGCATCTCCGCCATGAACTGGAAGAAGCCGATCAGCGCCAGCAGCATCCACAGCGGAGGGTTGGCCAGGATCACCAGCACCATCAGGATCAGGCCCACCAACGTGCCGAGCACACGGTGGATGCCGCGGTGCAGGCGCAGCTTCGTGGTGTGGCCGACCAGCGGCACCACCGCCGCGACCATGGCCCAGTAGTTGTGGCCCGCCGACAAGCTGCTGCCCAGGCTGTTGGCCAGTGCGCCGGCCGCGCCGGCGGTCAGGATGTAGAACAGCCCCTCCCACCAGATCGCCGTACGCACATTGTCCGACAGCGGCGGCAGGCTGGTGCGCTGCCACAAATTCGTCCACTGCCCGATAGCCCCGGCCGCCCCGATGCCTATGGCCAACGCGATGGTCAGCACCGCCACCAGCAGCCCCTGCCAGGCAGGCGCAGGATTGGGAATCGAGGCCACGGCAGCAAAGGCGAAGATGTGGAAGAGGGAACCGGTAGGGCGCAGCCGCATGAACCCTGCCGCCACGGAGCAGATGCCAGCCACCAAAGTGGTCGCGCCGACGATCTGCCACTGCTTCACCGCGGGGTCAGCATGATCGATCCAGAAGTTGGAGGCGGCCAGCGCGGCGGCGATGACTGCGAAGAACAGCGCTCCGGAGCGCACCTGCATGCGCAGCCTGTTCCAATACCCGTCGACGCGGCCGTAGACTCCGGTGAAGGCGCCGAACACCGCGAAAATCACCAGATCCATGCGGTTGATGGCCAGCAGGATGATCATCGGGGCAAAAATGCCCACCGCGGTGCGCAGGCCGATCCAATGGTCCTTGCGGGCAGGGCCCAGCGTGATCAGTGACTTGGCGGAGTCTTTTACATGCTCGAAGGCCACAGCTTCCTTCCGTCGCGTTGCACACAATGCGTTGGCACCCATTATTCGCCCTGCCCCATGTGAAAGCCTAGGTTTGCCGGTGGATTCGCACTGTCGTTTTCCTCACCGGGTGTTTAATACGGCACACTTGGTACGTGCCCCAGAAGAACTTTGATCCCAGTAATCAGCATCCGCGCCAGGAAGAATTCGGCTTCGAGGTCGGAACCCGACTCACCGCTGAAGACGGTTCACCCATGTTGGGCCGCACCGGCGTGATCCGCACGCCCCATGGCGAAGTGAAGACCCCTGCATTCATTGCGGTGGGCACCAAGGCCACCGTCAAGGCGCTGACCCCGGCACAGGTGAAGGAGCTGGGCGCGCAAGCGACGCTGTCCAACGCCTACCACCTGTACCTGCAGCCCGGCGCAGACATTTTGGACGAGGCAGGTGGCCTGGGCAAGTTCATGGGCTGGGACGGCCCGACCTTCACCGACTCCGGCGGATTCCAGGTCATGAGCCTTGGCTCCGGGTTCAAGAAGGTCATCGACATGAAGTCGGTGGACCAGTCCGGCCCCGATGACGCGGTGGCCCCGGGCAAGGAGCGCCTGGCCAATGTGGACGAGGACGGCGTCTGGTTCAAGTCGCATCTGGACGGCACCAAGCACCGCTTCTCCCCCGAAATTTCCATGGGCGTGCAGCACCAGATCGGCGCTGACATCATGTTCGCCTTCGACGAGCTGACCACGCTGCAGAACTCGCGCGGCTACCAGGTCGAGTCCTTGGAGCGCACCCGCCGCTGGGCCGAGCGCTGCATCGCCGAGCACTTCTCGCTGACCGATTCGCGCGAGGGCAAGGACTACCAGGCGCTGTTCGGCGTGATCCAGGGCGCCCAGTACGAGGACCTGCGCCGCAAGGCCTGCCAGGATCTTGGAGCCATGGCATTTGACGGCTTCGGCATCGGCGGTGCGCTGGAGAAGGAAAACCTGGGCACGATTGTTGGCTGGTGCTCCGAGGAGCTGCCGGAGAACAAGCCGCGGCACCTGCTGGGCATCTCCGAGCCGGATGACATCTTCACCGCCATTGAGAACGGCGCCGATACCTTCGACTGCGTCTCCCCCACGCGCGTGGCCCGCAACTCCGCGTTCTACACCCCCTGGGGCCGGTTCAACCTCTCTGGCGCACGCTACAAGCGCGACTTCACCCCGCTGGTTGAGGGCTGCGAGTGCTATGCCTGCAAGAACTTCACTCGCGCCTACATCCACCACCTGTACAAGGCGAAGGAGCTGCTCAGCCACACGCTGATCTCCATCCACAATGAGCACTTCACAGTGAACCTGGTGGAGTCGGCCCGCCAGGCCATTGAGGATGGCACGTTCTTCCAGCTCAAGGAGCAGGTGCTCTCCAGCTACTACGCCGGCAAGCCGGACCCACAGGGCCAGCCAGCCGCCTAGCAGCACGCAACTACCATGCGGGTCCACTGAAGTGGGCCCGCATTGCTGCGTTCAGGGCGGCTATCTAAAGAACTTGCTGATCGCGGGGGCTGCGCACAACGCGGCAATCGCCCAGATGCCCCATGGCACCGGCAGCGCGGGGGCCAGCAGCACGTAGTACAGCACCGCCCCGGAGGCCAGCGCCCGGATCAGCGTCATGAATTCCTGCAGCAGGAACGCAGACATGTTCATTTCCGTACTTGCATTGCTGAACAGCTGCGCCCAGTCGCGTTCCCCGCGCTGAGCATGAGCCAGTGCAGAAGATGCCAGTGCGGCGGCGCACAGCAGTGCGCCAAGCAGCCAGTTGAACCAGGCGGCGGCCTCCAGGAAGCCAAGCATTCCCAGCCCCGCGCACCACAGCAGCAGGGCTGCCCCGGCCACCACTGCGCTGAATGCCAAGGCCGTGCGGTGGATCTGAAACGACGTGCGCCCCAGCAGCTCTCCCAGTTCCTTCTGGGTCGCCACCGGCCTGACTGCCTCAGCCAGGCTGGAATTCAGCACTCCCAGCAGCACCGCCAGCAGCAGGCAGGCGGCCAGCGGGTTGGCCACATCGCGGACCAGCAGTACGGCGGCCAGTGCGGCAGCCGATATCGACGCGGCAGGTTTCCATAGGCCCGAACGGAGCCAGCGCAGCGCCAGCACACGCTGCGCGGCGGGAAGCCTGCCGGTCAACCGGGCGCTGAAGGCACGCCAGGCCGGTGCCGCAGGCTTCATCGTGGCAACTGCCCGGACATCGCCCTGCATCAGTAGGCCGGCTAATTGCTGCTGATGTATTCCGCCTTCGCGCAGCGCGGCTCCCGGGGTGCCCGCAATGCCCCTGAGCACCCACACGGTCCCGGCACAGCAGAAGACTGCGGACAGCACCGCCAGCACCTGCCACAACCCTGCACTCCCCAACAGGCTGGCCGCGCTGTCCGAGGAGCCGAAGGCGGCCAGCGCGGCGGCCGTCGCCGCCAAACCCGCCGCTACAGCACTGCTGATCCTGCGCGCCACGACCTGGCGCCCGCGGATCTGCACCCCGGCCGCGGTCGCCGCCAGCCCGAGTCCCATCAGGATAAAGAACACCATGCCCAGGCCGAAGACCGCGGGCATGAATTCGCGACCCACGCCGAAGAAGGCAAGGAACCATAGGAGGCCAAGAAAAACCGAGCTGCTGGCCCCGAGTCCCAGCGCCTTGAGCCATGCGGGGCGCAGCAGAACCTGCCGGTCGATTGGCAGCGGCAGCCACCAGTCGGCTTTTTCCTGCGCCAGGCCCAGCGGGCCGGTGAAAAGCATGCATCGGAAGACTGCCGCCAGCATCACCGGCAGGAGGAACACCGACAGCGCATCCACATCCCAGATCGCGGTGGGCAGCAGCAGATGCGGCACCCCCTGGCCGATCATGACAAAAATCGCCCCATAGAGGGCGCTTGTCAGGTAGGTCAGGGCAACTACCGCGGCCAAAGCCCACACGTACATGTCCGAGAAGGCGTCAAAGCGTTCGGCGAACGTCCTTCCGGTGCGGACCCTGCGCAGCACCTGCGAGGGGTCGTAGGCGATGCTCTCCCGTGGTGTTGTTTCAGCGCTCAAGCCACTGCGCTCCATGGGCCGCAGCCATCAGCTGACCCTGGTCTGAGTCCATGAGGAATGCCTCGTCGAGGCAGCTGCGAAGCATCATCGGGTCATGGGTGACTGCCAGTATCGCCACCGAGTCCCTGCGGTATTCGCCCAGCCTGTCATAGAGGCGCTGCCTGATTTTCACATCGAGGCGCTGCTCCGGCTCGTCCAGGATCAAGATCTGCGCAGGGCGGATCAGGGTTGCCGCGAGCAGCAGCTTGCGGCGCTGGCCGGAAGATAGTTCCGAGGGCAGGTTCTGCGCCTGGTCCTGCAGGTCGAAGAATTCCAGCTCCCGGCCCACCTTGGATTTCCATGATGCGAGGCCGTGTCCGCGAGCTGTCATTTCCAGGTGCTCAGCCACGGTGAGCTCTTCGAAAAATGCGCCGTCGCTGGCCTGGACCGCCACGTTCTGCCGAAATTCTAAAGAATTCTCATTCAGCTCGCGTCCCTTGTAGGCGACGGTTCCGCCAAGGCTTGGCAGTGCGCCGAGGATGGTCTGAACCAGCGTGGATTTCCCGCTGCCGTTGACCCCGATGACTCCCAGGCCTGCTCCGGCGCCTATTTCCAGGCTGATCGGACCGCAGATGACCCGGCCCGGATAGCCGATGGTCAGGTCGCTGGCTTGGATCAAGATGTGCTGGTTTTGACCTGTATCCATGGTTTCAGCCTAGCGAGCCACCCTCCGGCGCCGGATCGGCCCAAGTGATGATTCTTCAGCTAGTTCGCAGGGACTAGATTCTGCGCATAGTCCGGTTCATGTTTTTTGAACCAGCGGATCACCAGCGACGTCACCGGGACGAAGAGAATCTCCACCGCCGTCTTGTAGACAAAGCCGACCAGGACGTAGTTGATGAAGTTTCCGCTGTCGGTAATTCCGATCACCGGGGCAGCAATAGCGCAGAAGATCAGGGTGTCGAGAAACTCTCCCACGCCGCTGGACCCGATCAAACGGGCAATGAGCCCGCGCTCTCCGGTGCGTTCCTTGAGCTTGACCAAGACCCAGGAATTCGCGAGCTGGCCTACTAGGAAGCCAGCCGCCGAGGCAATGACGATCTGCCAGATCGGCCCCAAGGTACGTTCCAGCGCCTCTTGTCCGTCATAGAAATCTGCGGCTGGCAGCTGGATCATGACCCAGAAACTGGCAACAGCAAAGAAGGCGAGTGCGAAGGTGGTGATGATCGAGCGGCGGGCAGCCTTCAATCCGTAGACCTCAGAGATGACGTCTCCGAGGATGTAGGCCAGCGGGAAGAGGAAGAACCCGCCGTCGGTAATCAACGGGCCGAGGGTTACGCCCTTGGAAGCGCCGATATTCGAGAGGATGACTACCGCGCTCATCAATGCGAGAACTGTCGAAAAGTATGGTGAGCCTGCTGAAGCAAAGACTGCTTTGTTAACGCGGGATGCCGCGGTTTTGGCGTTGAGATCGCCCATGAGATTGTTCCTTGTCAAAGTGGTTCGCCAAGGCCGGTCTGCCGAATCCCGATAAGCGTCGATTTCTTTTCCGCCGGGTATTGATCTGCAGCTGGCCTCGCTGTATTAGCACTTGCTGATTCAAGTATCCCATGAGGCAAATTTTCACAACCCGTGACCTACTTCATACCAACGAGTAATTAAGAAGCTGTTTTTTCGAAATTCAACACTTCACTAGTAGTTCTTTGGAAAAGAAAATCGAGGTATCAAGAACCAACGTGACCCGGCTCCCGAACTTCCGCAGAGATTTTTCAAGTTTTTGAACGCGTTCAAATAATGGGTACACTGGGGTGAATCAACACAGGATCAAGGGAGTCGATGAAAAGCCAGCCACGGACTCACAAGGGGCAGGCCACCCAGGCCAAGCTCCTGCATACCGCGCTGGAATGCTTCGCGGCTCAGGGGTACCGAGCTTCGAGCATGCGCGTGATCGCTGCCCGCGCCGGGGTGTCGCTCTCGCACGCCTACTATTACTTCCAGTCCAAGGAAGACATCGTCGCCCAGCTGCTGTTGAATCTGCGCACAGAGCAGCTCCAAAAATGCGTTGCCCATCTGGACGAGGGAAACACCCTCGAAAGCAATATCCGAGTTGTCTACGATGCAGCGTTGGAAGTCATGGAGCCCTATCACGATTTCGGCCCGACATTCCTCAAAGTTCTGCTTTCCCGCGAAGCGGCCAACGAGGAAATCGCGCACATTGAACTGTCACTCTGGGAAAAGGCAGTCGCCGGTTCCCGCCCGCTGCCGCCACTGGGCATTCGACGCGATCTGCCGCGGTTTCTCTGGCTGCTCTCCAACCAGGTATTCACCGCGTGGGCCTATGACAATTCCAAGGACCACCGCCGGTCAAAGCTTCTGATGAAGAACACCGCCCCGGTAGTTGCCAAATTTGCAGTCCTCTGCCGGCTTCCCGTGGTCCGTTCGCTGTTCGAAGACGTCCTGTCCCTGCTGGACTCCGGGAAAGACATCCACGACGAGCCTGCTTCCGGCGACCACAAGTCCGCAGCCGCCCGCGCCTCCTGAACCGTGCGCAAGCCCAGCTTCGCTGCAGCCGCATGCTCCGCCTCGCAGTTCGTTGTCAGCGGACATACAGAAGCAAGCGGGTTTTAGGCGTAAAGTCGAAGTTATCACTGGGCTTTGTCTAGCTTCGAAGGAGTACGAATAACAATGAGCGGTACGACACGTGCACTGCCTGCCTGGACCGAGGCCTACGCCCTGCTCCGCGACCGCATAGCGTCATTTCCGAAGCCGGGGGAAATCCGCTCCGTCAACCACGACGGCGAAGACGTTGAAATCCTCAGCTACTGGCCGGACGCCTCATGGAGTGCACCGGCAGACGCCCAGCGCCTGATCTTCCTCGGTGCTCCCAACGAGCAGACCGCAGCCGCCCTGCGCAGCGCAGGCTGGAACGAATCTGCAAAGATGGCGCTCCTGGCAGGAAAACCCGACGACGTTGAACAGGTAGTCAAGCTCCCCGACACCTCCGCACTATTTGAAGCCCCAATGGATGACTACGACGTCGTCGAGATCACCGACTTCGACCGCCCGGTTGCCCGCGGCCGCATGCACTATGGATCGACCTTCGGGCTGCTCTCCGATCCAGACCTCTACGCGCCAAGCGACCCCGATGTTGCCCGCCGTGCGGTCCTCGCCAATTTTGCAGGCGCCGCCTTCGGCCACGGTTTACCATGGCTATTGTTGGTCGCAACCAGCCAGAACGCAGCGAACCTCGCCGAAGGCTGGTCAAAGGCAACCGACTTGAGCTTCTGGCAACAGGGCTAATCCTCTTCAACCCGCACTACCGCATTTGGGACTATGACTAATACAAACACCGCAAGCAGCCCCGCCTTCACCCTGACCATCGCAGGTTCTGAAGCTACCGGCGGCGCTGGCGCACAGGCCGACCTGAAGACCTTCCAGGAGCTGGGCACCTACGGCATCGTTGCCTTGACCTGCATCGTCTCCTTCGACCCGAAGGATTCCTGGAACCACCGCTTCGTGCCAGTTGACCAGCAAGTCATCGCCGACCAGCTGGAAGCCATCCAGACCTGCTACGAAGGCCAGCTGAGCACCGTCAAGCTGGGCATGATGGGTTCGCCGGCAACCATCAACACCGTTGCCACCGCATTGAAGTCCCAGCAGTGGGACAACGTGCTGCTTGACCCGGTCCTGATCTGCAAGGGCCAGGAGCCAGGCCACGCACTGGACACCGATGAGGCGCTGAAGGCAAACCTTCTGCCATTGGCAACCTTCGTCACTCCGAACCACTTCGAGGCCGAGCAGCTCTCCGGAATGACCATTTCCTCCGAAGAGGACCTGATTGCCGCGGCCAAGAAGATCCACGAGATCTCCGGTGCTGCGGTGCTGGCCAAGGGCGGCGTGCGCATCGCCGGCGAGGACGCTGTTGACGTGTTCTACGACGGCACCACCCTTGAGGTGCTGCGCGAGAAGAAGGTCGGAGAGGTCGCCGTTTCCGGCGCAGGCTGCTCGCTGGCGGCAGCGGTCACCGCTGAACTGGCCAAGGGCGCTTCCCCTCTCGAAGCGGCACGCGCCGCCAAGGCCTTCGTCACCGAAGGCATCCGCAACCGCGTTTCGGGCAAGACCCCGTTTGACGCGCTGTGGCAGGGCGGCCGCCGCTAAATCCTAGCTGCAGCTTGTTGAACGCCGGTGGACCACAGCGGTCTGCCGGCGTTCTTTTCGTCTCATCTAAGCGCTCTGGGCTTGGAAGCCAGCGAATTAAGTTGTTAGGCTAGTTGAGGATTTTCAATTAGTTGCGTGTCTGGACACGGGAAAGGGCGGTCGGCTATGCAAGCCACTTTGATGCTCTACCCGTTCGTCCCCGCGGCGGACGGGGCCATCGCAGAATAACTCCGGCGCCGATCCATATCGGTTGACCGCCCTTCGGTGATGCCCTGGACTTCCTCCAGCATGGGGACCTTTCTTTGCTATTTCATTCAGCGCACCTTCATGCGCTGACCCGCCAGGCACAGGCCTTGCGGCAAAAGAACTTTTCCAAGGACACACCATGCAGCCATTGACCGAAAAAATGATCCGTTCCAGCTTCATCAACGCCAGCCGCCAGGAAGCGAAGAAACTCACCCTCCCGGAGAACTTCTCCACCCTTGACTGGGACCAGCTGGACTACTTGGGCTGGCGCGATCCCAAGATGCCGCAGCGCGGCTACATGATCTACACCGACTCCGAGGGACAGACCCGCGGCCTGCTGCTGCGCGTCACCGAAGGCGGGCGCAAGCCCGGCAGCTCAGCCATGTGCGAGATGTGCCGCGACGTAACAATTCCTTGTTCGGTTGGCATGTTCACGACACGGCGCTCGGGGCAGTCGGGCCGCGACGGCAACACCTTAGGCACCCTCATCTGCCTGCACTTCGAATGCTCTTCGAACGTGCGCATCCCGCCTCCCAAGGATCCGATCAACCCCGATCCGATGGTCGTCGTTGCCCAGAGGATCGACATGCTTGATGAACGCGTCAACGCCTTCATCAACAGGGTGTAGGCCAAGTGCTGCCAGCTTTTGCTGGCAGCACTTTTTCTTTTGCAGGTTGTTGACCGACCGGTAACAATGCGTCGAATAACTCTAAAAATATCGACGCTGGCCAGGGGCCGGATTCTCGGCTTTCACTTGGAATTCCTAGGATCCAACTATGAAATCCTACTTTTACAGTTCCTTGGCGATTTCGGACATTATTCAACAACCCCTTGATATATGAGCTGGGTCACCTATGATTCCAAACTAGGGACTTTGGCGCTTCAGCGGACGCCGGGCCCTGGATCGATCATCATCGCCCGCATCGCTTTGTCGTATCGGCCGCCCGTTAACGGGTGTTATTCCGCTGTCCAGCTCGGCTAGGAGAATCATGGTCACACGACGCACTGAGAAACTTCCGCGTCTTCTGCTGGGATCTGCCACTGCTTTGGCTTTGGCGGTGACCATCAGCGGTCCGGTAAGTGCAGCAAGCATTCCACAACCCGCAAATGGTGATGAGGCGGCTTCGCTGCCGATCACCAGCAGCGACACCCTGGCAAACCGAAAGGTTGCAGGCCCACTGGCCAAGGCCTCGGGCGAAGTCTCGGTCTTTGTCCAGCTTGAGGGCGAAGGCGCCTTCCAGGAAGTGAAGAAGACCGGCAAGTCCAAGGACACCGCCAAGGTCAAGAAGATCCGTTCCGAAGTCAAGAAGAAGAGTAAGGAACTTGCCTCCCAGGCAAAGTCCGAGGTCATCTACACGACCGCCAACTCCATGCGCGGCGTGGCGCTGACCGGCGACGCCGACGACCTGCGCGCGCTGGCTGAGCGCGGCGACGTCGCCAAGATCAGCGCCATTGTGCCAAAGACCCCGTCGAACCGCGGTTCGGTCGTGGACACCGGCGCACTGGAGTCGTGGACCGCACAGAAGAAGACCGGCGAAGGCGTGAAGATCGCGGTGCTCGACACCGGCATCGACTACACCCACGCAAGCTTCGGCGGACCGGGAACCCTGGAAGCCTACAAGAAGGCCCAGGCTTCCGAGCAGCTCCCTTCGGCAGACTCCGGCCTGATCGACCCCGACAAGTTCATCGGCGGCTGGGACCTGGTCGGTGACGACTACAACGCGGACAACAAGTCCGACACCTACCAGCCGATCCCGAAGCCGGATCCCAACCCGCTTGACTGCGAGTTCGCAGGCCACGGCTCCCACGTTGCCGGCACCGCAGCCGGCTACGGCGTCAACGCGGACGGCTCGACCTTCGGCGGCGACTACTCCGGGCTGTCGGCTGACGACGTGCGCTCCATGAAGGTCGGCCCCGGCTCGGCACCGAACGCACAGCTGATCGGCATCCGCGTCTTCGGCTGCGGCGGCTCCTCCGCCGTGGTGGGCCAGGCGCTTGACTACGTGCTGGATCCAAACAACGACGGCGACTTCTCCGACCGCGCCGACGTGGTCAACATGTCCCTGGGTTCGGACCACTCCCCTGTGGAAGACCCTGAAAACGACATCGTCGACGCACTGAGCGAAGCAGGCATCCTCTCGGTGGTTGCTTCGGGCAACGCGGCAGACGTCACCGACGTGGGCGGCTCGCCGGGCAACTCGAAGAGCTCGCTGACCGTCGCCAACTCCGTGGGCTCCATGGTCACCGTGGACAAGATCCAGGTCGATGCGCCGGAGGACGTGGCAGGCAGCGCAGCAGGCCAGTACTCCGCAAACTTCAACTACACCAACGCCGATCCTGCCAAGCTCAAGGGCGAGGCTGTCATGGCGCCGGCCGACAACAAGTTCGGCTGCGAGCCATTCGAGCCGGGTTCCCTGGACGGCAAGTGGGTCTGGCTGACCTGGAGCGAGAACGGCGAGTTCCCTTGCGGCTCGGCGGCCCGCTTCAACAATGCTGAAGCCGCAGGCGCCACCGGCGTGCTGCTGGATTCGGAAGCCAACATCTTCGATGCAGGCATCGCCGGCAACACCACCATCCCGGGTGCCCAGTTCACCCTGGACAACTCGAACAAGCTGCGCCCTGCAGCCGAGGCCGGCACCCTGAAGGTGACCCTGTCCGCTGACTTCGTCGGCGCGGCATCCACCCCATCGGATTCGCTGGACACCCTGAACGCCTCGTCCTCGCGCGGCGTGCACGGCTCGAACGGCATCGTCAAGCCTGACGTTGCAGCTCCTGGCACCCAGATCGGCTCGGTCGGCGTGGGCACCGGCAACGGCGTTGCAGTCATGTCCGGCACCTCCATGGCCACCCCACTGGTGGCAGGCATCTCCGCGCTGGTTCTTGAAGGCAATGAGGACATGACTCCGGCCCAGGCCAAGAGCATCGTCATGAACACCGCAGCCACCGACATCAAGGACGCAGACGGCGACGCCTACGGCCCGACCCGCGTCGGCGCCGGCCGCGTCATGGCCGACAAGGCCATCTCCACCCCTGCCTACGCCTTCGATTCGCAGGAGCCTACCCTGACCAGCGTGGTCTTCGGCGTGGTTGAGCTCGACGGCAAGGCCCAGTACAAGGCCACCCGTTCGATCACCGTAAAGAACACCAGCAGCAAGGCGCAGACCTACAAGGTCAACTACGTTCCTGCCACCGAAATCCCGGGCGCCGTCTACACCCTGGACCGCAGCTCGGTCACCGTGCCTGCAGGCAAGAGCGCACAGATCAAGGTCACCTTGAAGGTCGACCCGAAGAAGTGGGCCAAGAGCATGGATCCAACCATGGAAGCCACCCAGTCGGGCCTGGCCCGCACCTGGCTGGCTGATGCCACCGGCCGCGTCGAGCTGAGCAGCAGCACCGCGCCTACCCTGCGCGTTCCCGTCCAGGCGGCTCCAAAGCTGACCAGCGACATGAGCGCCAAGGCCGACAAGCTGAAGAAGGGTGACAACACCACCAAGCTGCAGCTCAAGGGCAAGGACATCGTTGCAGGCCAGGATGCTTCGCAGGTAGTTTCCCTGCTGGGCGCATTTGAACTGGGCGCCAGCAGCGACCGCGGCGACGCGTCGATCGATGCAATCCCGGGCGCACGCGCCATGGATCTGCAGCACGTGGGCGCTTCGAGCACCGCTCCGAAGACCGGCGTGGCTGACGGCGTGCTGAACGTCGGCATCTCCACCTGGGCCAACTGGGCGCACCTTGCCGGCGGCACCGAGCTGGACGTTGAATACGACGTCGACCAGGACGGCAAGGCCGACTTCGTCAGCTTCACCACCATCTTGGATGACATCGATCTGGATCTGGTTGCCACCTTCGACCTGAAGACCGGCGAACAGGTTGACCTTCAGCCGCTGAACGGCGTGATGGGCGATATCGACACCAACAGCTACGACACCAACACCGCGATCCTCCCGGTTTCGCTGGCTTCGCTGGGTCTTGGCGAGGATGCGTCGAACATCTCCTACCGCGTGCTGGGCTACTCCTGGTACAACACCGATGAAGCAGGTTCGATGGTTCCTGTCGACCAGACCGACTGGATCGACTTCAACGTCACCGCACCTCAGGTTGACTTCGGTGCAGAAGGTTCGGTCTTCACCGATCTGAAGGGCACCAGCCTTCCGGTATCGGTGGCTGACACCTCCAAGGACGCCAAGGCGCTGCTGCTGCACCTGCACAACGGCTCCGGCGACCGCGCACAGGTGGTCACCATCCGCTAAGGATCCGGGGCCAGGCCCCCTGATCCGGCAATAGACTAGGCCCGGGCTGCTTTCTAGCGAGTAAGAAAGCATCCCGGGCCTTCACCTGTCTTGGGGCAGGCCTATCGGCGGCGCTACTTCTGCTGGCGGAGTTTTTCTTGCAGCACCAGCGCTGCGGCGTCCTGGACCTTGCCGGCAAAAGCCGCATCGCCCTCCGCCTTGTCGGCCAATGCCTTGGCCATCACCAGGGAATTTTCTGTATTCACGCACAGCGGCATGGTGCCGCCGGCGGCGACGAACTTCACCGCGCGCTGTCCCACCGGGACGCTTTCAACCTGCTGCGCTTCGCAGAGGTCATCGGAGATGACTAGGCGCTCATAGCCCAGCTTTTCGCGCAACAGCCCGGTGATCACCTTTGAGGAAAACGGCGCATCATTCTTGGCATCGATCTTGGTGTAGCGGGCGTTGGAAATCATCACCCAAGACAAGTCCTGCGCAATCGACTTCTTGAACGGCGCCAGGTCCGGGCTGTCGGCACCGGTGGTGCTGTCGGTAACCGAACTGGACACGTCGGTATTCGCGGTGACCTTGCCCAAGCCCGGGAAGTGCTTGACCACCGGCTGTACTCCCGCTTCGGCAAAGCTCTGGTTGGCTGTCAGCACGGAGCTGGCCACATCTTGGGCATTGTCCCCGTACTGGCGGCCGAAGTAGCCGATGGGAGCGTTGGCGGTGCCGATGCTCTTCGGCACCACGTCTGCCACCGGGGCCAAATTCACGTTGATGCCGGCTTTCACCAGCTCCGCCCCTACTCCTGCCAGACGGGATTTCAGCGTCGCCTGGGACCACTGCCCCTGCTTCTGGGCGGTGGGCAGTTCGGAGAATCCAGGACCCTGCAGCACCCTGACAAACCCGCCCTCTTGATCGGTGGCAACCCAGACCGGAAGATCCTGCGGCAGGTTCTGCTCCAAGGCACCGGCGGCCTTTTTCACCTGCTCGGCAGTTTGGGAGACTGAAAGCTGCGACCGCCCGCGCAGGAAGATATTCGAGATGCCCTGTTTTTGCAGCTGGCTGATCTCGCCATCAGTAGCACCGGCGGCCGGGATGCCTGCCATGACCAAGCTCGCCGCCTGCTGACTCGGACTCATTTTCCGGGCCAGCGCCTGTGCCTGTTCTGCGATGGTTTTCGGCGCTTCGGTCCCGTGCGTGCTGCTGGGGACGGCAGGCGAGGTGCTGGCCTCGCTGCTTGAACTGGGCCCTGAGCTTGGCTCCGAGGTTGGTTCAGGCGTAGACCCCTCGGCAGTTGAAGTGCTGGTGCCCAGCGATGAAGAAGCAAGGGTGTTCTCAGTTTGCGGCTGCGCAGCACTGCAGCCGGCGAGCAGCAGCCCGGAGAGAATTCCCAAGCAGGCAACCTGGCGGATACGAGTTGTCATGCGGACATTCTTTCACTGCTTTCTGCGAACACTCTTGGATTCCTGCCGATATATTCAGCTTCTATCCAGACAGCGGGCGCATGAACCGCAGCCGCCGGTTCACGCCTTGACCACCGGCAGCTCATCCCAGTGCGTGGTGAAGCGCTGCGAAATGTGCTCGCGTTTCATCGACCAGTCCGGCACCTGGGCGATGCCAGCGCGCCCCAGCCCAATGGCCTGTGCACCGAATTTTGCCGAGATGTTCTGCACTACCTGCGAGACGTTTGCGCTTTCCTGTTCCTTGGGATCTGCCGCTTCCCCGAAGAGATCCAGCTGCTGGTCGCCGGGGGTGTCGCTGAGGCCGGAAAGGATGACTCCGCCGCGCACGTAGTCAACGCCCGGCCGCATCAGCTCGTTCATCGCGGCAATGGCAAGACGGGTGAGCACAATGGGGTCCCGGGTAGGACGACGCAGCCGGACCTGGGTCGTGGGAAAGGACGCCTCGCCCTTGGCGAAGCGGCTGGTGCCGGCAGTGACCGTCAACAGGCTCGCATAGCGGTTCTCTCGGGCAAGCCGGCTGGCGGCCTTCTGCGCATAGATGGACATGACTTCTTCCATCGCTTCGCGGGTGCGCACCGGGGTGGAGAAGGAACGGGTGAACATGACCTGTCCCTTGTCCGAGCGTTCCTCGACCGGGCCGATGCAGCGCTGCCCATTGAGCTCGAATACCGTTCTCTGCAGCACCACGGAAAATTTCTTGCGGATCGCCAAGGGGTCTGAAGCCTTGAGGTCGGCGATGGACTGGATCCCCATTCCGGCCAGCTTGGCTCCGGTTTTCCGCCCGACTCCCCAGACCTCGGTGGCTGGCACCAGCGACATGATCTTGTCCAAGACGTCCTGGTCCATCAGTTCGCTCACGCAGACTCCGCCAAGGTTCGCATTGCGCTTGGCAATATGGTTGGCGAATTTCGCGAGCGTCTTGGTGCTCGAAACTCCGACGCAGACTGGAACGCCGATGCTCTTGTCGATCGATGCCCGGATCTGGGCGGCGGTGGTGCGCACCTGTTCCAGGTTGCCTTCCAGCCCTACGAACGATTCGTCAATGGAGTACACCTCGTGCCAGGTCCCGAACCTGCCCAGCAGTTCCATCACGCGGGCCGACATGTCTCCGTAGAGTTCGTAGTTGCTGGAGCGCACGGCCAGGTTGTGGCTTTGTATATAGCGCTGCACCTTGAAGAACGGTTCACCGGTGCCGATGCCCAGGTCTTTGGCTTCCTGGGACCGCGCGACGACGCAGCCGTCGTTGTTGGACAGGACTACCACCGGCCTGTTGACCAGGCGCTGGTCGAATACCCGCTCGCAGGAAACGTAGAAGTTGTTGACGTCCACCAGCGCTACATGGTCACCGGACATGGTGCAGGCACCTTGTCACGACGCCGAAGATGCTGACTTCATCGCCCTCGGCCAGGGTTACGGGAATGGGCGATTCATCGCACAGCAGCCCGGTTTTTGAGCCGTTCACCTGCCAACGGCGGATGAGCATCTGCCCGTTCAGGCTCAGCACCACCACGCTGTTGTGCCGTACAGGCAGGGACCGGTCGACAATCACCTCATCGCCGTCGTAGATGCCGGCGGACTGCATCGAGTGCCCTCCAACCCTCATGATGAACGTTGAGACGCGGTCCTTGACCAGCAGCTGGTTGAGGTCCAGCCCGCCGTCGAAGTAATCGCGGGCAGGCGATGGGAAGCCCATGGCCGCTACCGCCTGCACCGGCCCAGCGCTGGAAGGCTCGGGCACAAATGGCTCTGCGCTGCTCATAGATTTCACCTCTGCCACAATCTCAATTATTCGCACAAACTTTCGAACTATTGAGATTGTACTCGGTTCTCCTCCGCAGGTGCATCCCAAAAGCGGGTACAGGCATTCTCACTGGTCGAGAAGCTTCGCCCGCAATGCTTCCTGGACCGCCGCCGAAACTTTGAGGGAAGTCAGTATTTCGCTGGCATTCCGGGCGGCTTGGCGCACTATTGGCAGCTTGTCCACCAGCCAAGCATCGATCCGCTGCGGCTTCCATGCCGACTGAGAATCTGCGGTAGGCGAATGGCTGTCAACGCCAGCCATGGCCCTGACCGACGCCGCGTAGTCATCAGCAACGCTCTCCGGCGGGACACCTGCGTGGCCCAGAAGCAGAGCAGAGATCATTCCCGTCCGGTCTCGCCCGGCGCTGCAATGGACAAGCACTCCGGGAGCAGCCCCAGCGATCGCAGAAAACGCATTCCGCAATAGCTCTGGCTGGAGCCTCCAGTGGTGAACCCAGTATTCCGGGGAATCGAGGATCGGGAAGCACAGCCTGCGAAATTCCTCATCGGCATGATCCTCGACGGGGCTGCCAATGATGCGATACTTTGCCAGCCGCTCGGAAGCTGTGACAGGATCTCCGTCCTGCTTTCCAACTTCGTAGTGGCACCGCAGATCCACGATTGAGCGAAGGCCCCACGCATCAGCTTCGTCCCAGCCGGATGCGGTCATTCGTTCGCGCCGCGGTCCTCGGGCAATGCGGCCCAGCACCGTCTCGCCTGACGAGCTCAATTTTGTCGGCAGGGAGCCGAAATCCCTTGCATTCGGATAGCCATCCCACTGCAGAATTCGCTGCTCGGTCATCAAGTCTCCTCTTCCTTACGGGCCTCCGCCCTCAACCTCAATTCGACGATGGCCCTCCTGGGATCCGTCAGTTGCGCCCGGCTCGACGTCTGCGCAATGTGCGAAATAGGATCACCGCTGACCGTTTCGAACCGCGCTCGTTTGCTCTGGCCGAATAATTCGCGGCTTTTCAGGCGCGGCATTGTCCACGACGCGGGTTGCGTGGCTCCACGGCTGCGAATCGGCGAAGTAGAGGCGCTGGCCGCCGACATAGCGGTTCATGGAGGGGTGTTCCGGATCCGGATTGCTCCCATCGCGCAGCGCCATGCGCCGCGCAGTTTCTTGAAAAGGAACATCTAGGAACACCGAATAGTCCCACAGCTTCCTCAGTTCAGCCCTGTGATAGGAACATTCCTTCAACAAGCACCACGCAGTTTGCGGGGGCGCTTTGGGCCGGCTCGTCGATGCGGCGGTCCTGTTCATGGTCAGTAGCCCGCCGCCGATAGTTTCCGTCCCCTTCTTTCCCCAGCGGCCGAAGAACGAATCGATCCAACGCGTCATAGTCGTAGGTATCAGCCCAGAACCCTTGGGGAGAATTTCTGCCCTTGCGGTGGCGCACTGCTTTCAGGTGGAGAAAGTCGTCTGCGTGGATGACGATGACAGGCATTCCTACAATGTGCTTCGACAAGGCCTCGGTAAACGACGATTTGCCGCTGCCGTCGACACCGTCGATGGCGACAAGTGTACGAGCGACGTTGAGTCCAAGAATCTCGTCTGCCACGCGGCGAAGCAGGACAGACTGCCCACCAGTGCATATACGTGAATTCATTAGCTTATTCTTGCATGGCCACTCCAGCCCCGCTTCTGGCCATAAGGTTGACTCATGTGAAGGAGTGATCGGGCGTGCAATCGATCTTGAATCTAATCTAGAAGCAACACCCTTCGTTTTCATTCAAGGAGCCACGTGCACGTTCTACTAGTCAGCGCCGGAGATGTCGCCATCGAAGCAGGGCTGCGCTTTGCCAGCACCGGCGCGGAAGTCACCGGCTGGCGCCGCAACAGCTCCAAGCTTCCCTCCGAATTCACCGGGCAGGACGTCGATCTATTGCAGCCGGCTTCCTGGCCGCAGATCAATCCTGACACTGAAGTCGTGGTCTTCACCCCGGTCCCCGCGGCTCGCACTTATGAGGCTTATACCCGCAGCTACCTGGAGGTAGCCAAGGAGCTGGCCGCCCGGCTCCAGGACCAGGCTCCGAAGCTCAAGCGCTTCATCTATGTTTCCTCATCCGCAGTTTCAGGCGGCGGCGACGGAGAATGGATCGACGAATCCACCGAAGTAGCCCCCAACCGCGCCACGTCCGAGGTGCTGGCTGACACCGAACGGGTGTTCCTGGATTCCGGCCTGCCGGTGACCGTCCTGCGCGCTTCCGGAATCTACGGTCCCGGGCGCAACCACCTGATCAACCAGGTGCGCGATGCCAGCGCCCGCATGCCGCTCGAATCCCATTGGACCAACCGCATCCACCGCGACGACCTGGCCCAGGCCATCGTGCACGTCGCGCAGTTGGGCGCGGCGGCCGAACCGATCTACATGGTCACCGACAACGAGCCAGCCCAGGTCGGCGAGATCTACGCCTTCCTGGCCCAGCAGCTGAACCTGCCGGTTCCGCCGCAGGCCACCGAGCCGGCGGTGCGGCGGGCCGCCAACCGCCGCATCCGCAACGACAAGCTGCTGGCCACCGGCTTCACCCTCCAGTTCCCCGGCTTCCGCGAAGGCTACGCTTCGGTGCTGGCCGGGGAATCCACCCGCCACGCTTAAAAAGAACGAACCGGCGCGATCCCAACATTGTGTGGGTTCGCGCCGGTTCGCTTTATTCACGTTCCGGGTGTGGACCAGAACGGGCTAGAAACCCTTGCGCAGCGGGTTGAAGTGGCGTGCAATCTTCGGCGCCGACTGGCCGGTGATCTGGGCAGCCAGGATCTTGCCGGTCAATGGGCCCAGGGCTACGCCCCACATGCCGTGGCCGCCGCCCACCGAGACGCGCGGGGAGGCGGTCTGTCCGACCAGCGGCAGGCCGTCGGCGGTGCATGGGCGTCCGCCAACCCATTCTTCCTTGCGGTTTTCCCAGTTGATGCCCTTGTACACAGGGGTTGCCGCGGCGACGATGGCCTCGATGCGCTTTGGCTCCAGCTTGTGGTTGACGTCGCGGAACTCCATGGTGCCGGCGATGCGGAAGCGGTCGCCCAGCGGAGTGCAGGCTACGCGCTGGGTTGGGAAGTAGATCGGGTGGCTTGGCATATCTTCAGGCTCGACGGTGAAGGAGTAGCCGCGACCTGCCTGGACGACGACCTTGACGCCGAACTTGCTGGCGATGTCGGTCATCCATGCGCCGGTGGCGAGCACCACGTGGTCGGCGGTGATGGCACGGCCCTCGGATCCGATGACTGTCACGGAGGAGCCGTTGTCACGCACATCGGTGACGTTGAAGGTGCCGATGATGTCGCCTCCGCGGGCAATCACGGACTCGGCCAGCGAGTCCATGAACTTCGGCGGGTTGATGTAGCGCTGGCCCTTGATGGCAACGCCAGCAACGACGTTGTCGGACAGGGTCGGCTCGATGCCGCGCAGCTGGTCGCCGCTGAGCAGGTCGAAGTCGACATGGCCGCCGGTCTTGTGGATCATCTCGAACTCGTGCAGCAGCGCGTCGCGGTCCTTCATGGAGATGAAGCCGGTCAGGAATGGGTCGGCGGGCTTGGTCTTTTCCTTGGCGCCCGGGCCGGCTGCGGTGTCTTCGGCGATCTCATCGAAGGCATCCAGGCCGGTGTGTCCCACCTCGGAGAAGATGCGCATGGATTCTTCCCACTTCTTCGGGGTGGAGTGCCAGGTGAAGCCGAGCAGGAAGCGCAGCAGCTTGGCGTCGGCCTTCAGCGGGATGTACAGCGGGGAGGCTGGATCCAGCATCATCTTCAGACCCTGCGAGAAAATCGAAGGCTCGGCAATTGGCAAGGTCAGCGCCGGGGTCAGCCAGCCTGCGTTGCCCCAAGAGGAACCGGACGCCACGCCACCGCGGTCTACGACGGTGACCTTCACGCCTGCTTCCTGCAGGTACCAAGCGGTCGACAGACCTACGAATCCAGCGCCAACGATGACAACATGATCAGGGACAGCTGCGGCCATGACCTACACTCCTAAAAATCGCGGCCCTTCCACACAGGGCCTTCACTGATCACTTTCGCCCTTGGCTACAAGAAAATCAACGGGCGCTGGGGAATCAACGGTGAGCGACAGCACACAGTTATGTGATCTGTATTTTTTGCGGAGATCATTAATTTTCACCGTAAATATTTCGGCAGATATCGAATATCTGCGCGCCATCGACGAAACAAGCGAATTTTCGAGGCTTTTGCTTTGAATCGGAAACTACTGCCTCGCCGCTTGGACTTGTACGCCAAAATGGGTGCTTCCAGCTCCCGGGTCTCTAGCGATAATCCGAGTCCGCGCCTATGCTGTGGGTACTGTGGTTTGGCGTGGCGATTCGTGGGGGCGAAGTGATGGCGGCAATCGGGGCAGGCACTAAAACGCTTAGGGCACTGGCACTTGGGGCTGCCACGGCGCTTACCGTGAGCGGCTGCATCCAGCTGGGCGGCGGATCAGGGCAGCCAGCCGCCGAAACACCGACGGCCAGCACCACGTCCAGCTCCCCCGACACCGACGAGACGCCGACCCCGATCACAACTCCGAGGTCAACGCCTTCACCAAGCCCAGCTCCAAAAGAATGGAAAACGCTGGTTAAGGAAACTCGTTCAGGCGTAGCCCACCTGCAGGTCGGCACCTGCGACGGCACCTATTTCGGCACTGGATTCCTCGTCGACGACGACCTGATCGCCACCGCTTCGCACGTCATTGACGATGCAAACTCCATCACCGTCCGTGTTGACGACGAGTTGATCAGCGCCCAGGTTCTCGGCAAGAATCCGAAGGCAGACATTGCTCTGCTCAAGCTTGCACGCAGCAGCGGCGGATACCAGTTCTCCGTGCTTGAAACCCCACCCGAGTTGGGCACCGAGATTGTGGTCATGGGATTCCCCGACAGCACCGAAGTGAAGGACGCAGAAATATCCGACAATGCGTTCACTACCAACAGAGGCTCGATCGCTGCCGAGAACCAAATTGTCGAATACAACACCGGCGTCACCGTCAGCAATCTAGTCCGCTACGACGCATCGACCTACCCGGGAATTTCCGGAGGCCCGCTGATTTCCCAAGATGCACAAGTCGTCGCCCTGGTCAGCGGCGGGCGCTTCTCGGCAGACGGCAACCAATTCAGCGGCTGGTCCTTTGCAGCGCCTGGGCCGAGCATTGCCCAAGCGGTCGAAGACTGGAGCCTCAGGGGAACATATTCGGAAATGAAGGAATGCAACAACGGGCCGGCGGACGAATGGCCTGCGCTTGAGCCGACAATCGATTCCACCCACCCTCAGGCCGTCAATATCGCACAAAGCCTCATCGCCCACGGCCAAGATATCAATGCCGGAAACTACGCTGCCGCCTACGAAATCTTCACCCCGCGAATGCAGAAGCGGGTCCGTTCGGAAGACGAATGGGCCGAGGGGCTTAAAACCAGCCAGTGGCTTGCTTGGAATCTCGTCGACGTCACGGGCAGCGGCGATTCGCTGACCGCAAGGGTCAACTTCGCAACCGCCCAGGCGCCCGAATACGGCCATGAAGGGCAGACCTGCTCGTTCTGGGACATCAAGTACACCATGCTGTGGGATGGGACGCGATGGCTGATGGACGACCTCAAGAAAATGTCCGAACCCATCGACTGCAGCGCAGACCTGGAGGATATGACGCACACCGACGAATTTGGGGACTGAGCAAAAGCCGCTGGGCCCAGCACTGCGTAAACTGGAGGGAAGTGAATTTTTCTCCCACCTAAGGAATCCGCGAAAACTCCATGGCATCCCGCAAACCAGCCAAGAAGAAGCAGTCTCAGGGCCATCCGGCACGCCGCGACGGCGCCAGCTCAGTACCGTTCGAGACCGAGGTGCGCCAGGCATTGCAGCCATTCAAGTCCTCGCTCTTCCGCCACTTCCAGGAAGAGGGACATCCGGCCAGCGAGACCCGCGCAGCCATCGAGGGCTTGACCACACTGCTGACCGTGCACGCCCAGCGCCGCAACATGGTCGACGTAACCACGCTGGACCCCAAGGCTCTGGGCGAGCAGCTGGGCCACCTGTCCTCGCTGGGCAATGACGTCGCCGTGGCCAGCGCCTCGATCCTCAAGCACTACCTGACGTTCCTGGGCACCACCGCCAACTTCGGCGGCAGCGTGGATGATTTCAAGCAGACCTTCGAGTTCCTTTCCCGCATGGCAGGCGACTCGCCGATCGTTGCACCGTTCATGGAGGACGAGGAAGCCAACGCGGCCCTGGAATCGATGCCGTTTGTCTTTGCCGCCCGTGAACTGCTTGCCTGGGTCGGCGAGGGGCAGCCAAGCTCCGCCAGCGGTGTGCTCAGCGGCCAGACGCTGCAGGACGCCGCCGGAGCCCTCGGCCTCATGGTCACCGTCGACGAAAGCGCGGAGCCCAACGCCGCCGTCAGCTGGGAGCCGGCCGATGGCACAGTAGTTTCCAGCCTCGCTGAAATCCCGCGCCTTTCGGCCTATTGGGACGCGCTGATCGGCACCGCAATGCTGACCTACCAGGCTCCCAATGCCACCCCGACCGCCGCCCTGGCCGAGGCCCTTCAAGGGTCGACCGGCGCCGGTTCACGCTTGGTGAAGGAGCTGATCGCCGAGGTGCTCTTCTCGCACGTGCTGATCAATACCCTTGAAACCGAAGGCAAGGCGACGATCGCGGAAATGACTGCCGGCGTCTTGAGCAGCGCGGCTTCTGCGACGGCTCCGCGCACCGAGTTCGCACTGCAGGTTCCAACCGTTGACGACCTGCCGCAGGAGCAGCACCACCTGATTGCGAGCCTTGAGATCGTGGTTCCCCAGGTTGAAGCCCTGCTGCGCAGCTTTGAGCGCGAGGGCCTGGTAGTGATTGACGAGCACATCACCGTCCCTGAGGTGCTGCGCACCGCACTGGAGCGTGCGCTGGCCAAGGTGTCGGACCACGTGCTGAAGGCAGAAGCCGACGGAGAGCAGGCTGGCTCCGCACAGGCCTAGGACTCCAAACCCGCAGAACGCGAGCGCGGCCCCGGTTCTTGAGAACCGGGGCCGCACCTATATTTTGTTCAAGCTCGAAGCTGATTAGATGCTTCGTGTTGCCAGCTGTGCGGAGTGGCGCGGCAGGCGGTCGAACCATGGGTTTTCGCCTGGCTTGCCCACGTTGACTACAAGGAAGGACTTGTGGGTGTTCTCGGCATTGATGGCTGCATCGACTGCCTTGGCATCGAAGCCGCCCATTGGGCCGGCCGCCAGGCCTACTGCGCGCACTGCCATGATGAAGTAGCCTGCCTGCAACCAGGCGTTGTTGTTGCCGATGGCGGTGCGAACGCCTTCGTTCTCGAACATTGCCTTGCGTTCTGGGGCGTGCGGGAAGAAGTTCTCGAACTCTTCATGCCACTCGGTATCGAAAGAAAGAACTGCCAGAGCTGGAGCGCTCAGTGCCTTCTGCGCGTTAGTGCCGGACATGGTTCCTGCGATTGCCTGGCGGGCTTCTTCAGACTTGATCCAGGTGATGCGCAGCGGCTGATTATTCATCAGCGTCGGGCCCATCTTCATTGCCTGGTAAATCGCGTCGAGGGTTTCGTTCGAGACCGGCTCGTCGCTGAATGAGTTGGCGCTGCGGGCTTCAAAGAACAGCTGATCGGCAGCTTCCGGGGCAATGGTCAATGCGTCGTAGACGTTGGTTTCGGTCTGAACAGTCATGCTCTCTCTTTCCAGGATTATGGTCTTATCGTCTAAACAAACCGTAGGCCGAGCATCATCCCGAAAAAACATGAGGTCCATCACATCCGGATGGTTAAAGTTCAAAAGGTACGTCGCGTTACTTTCGGACAACGGCGTGCGATGGGGGCACTACGCCGATGAAAGATCGTCCGTCCGGTAACGCAACGTACCTTTTAATCACCCTCGGATCCTTAGTGATGCCACTCGCAAAACACCACCAAGTACCTAATCGGTGATCGGTCTTCACCGATACATGTTTAACTTATCGCGTCTGCAAGAAATGCGAAATCATACTTTAGTAGGAGGGTAGGCCTCAGAAGGGGATGCTTGCACGCAGAATCCAGCGTCCTGACAGCTCCTTCGTATCGAACTCTCCACCGAATGCACGCATTCTGTCAGCCATCCCAATCAACCCGCTGCCACCGTAGGGCAAGTCCCTCGCCTTATGATGAGAATTCTGCGTCTGATTAGTAATTTCAAGAATTGCCTCATTGCCGATGGCCACAAGGGAAATCGAGCATTCCCCGCCAGGCCGACCGTGCTTAATGACGTTGGTAGTCGCTTCCTGCATCACTCGATACAGTGCCGTCTGGGCGGAGCGGGGAAGATCTGAAATTTTTTCTTCGGTGTGTGAATTCACCACAAAATTTGCTTCACGCAGGCGCTCTGAGAACAATTCAACGCCCTGAACCGCATAAACAGTGGTTGCCGCAGGCTTGTCGCCACCGGCAAGGCTCGGATCGGTCATGGTCCCATCGGTACGCAGAACGTTGAGCATCAAACGCAGATCGTGCAGGGTTTCGGTACTGAGCTTGGCGATAACGTCGATCGCATCGAGCGCTTTTTGACCGTCGTTGGCGAACTTGGCGGCCTTGGACTGCATCGCCACCACGGTGATGTCATGGGCAACGATGTCATGCAGGTCCCGGGCAATGTTTTTACGTTCTGCTTCTAGAGCCTGCCGAGATCTCTCGTTGGCCGCTTCCATTTCTTTGAGAGCAGAAGCATTACGCTCACGAAGCACGAAGATGCTGCGCGTCAATGCGAATGCAAGAACAGCCAAAGGCGCAAGAAAGAGAATCAGAATAGAATCCTCTTCGGCTCGAACCGCGAACTGGATCATCCACCCTGCAAATAGAGTCAGGTACCAAATGCGCAGATGCCTAGACTCTGCAGTAGCCGCCAACGCCGAGAAAATTGCAACTGAGAACATCATCCAAAGCACTAAAGTGCCATTCGAAAAGAAGAAGAAAGAGGTTGCGATAAATATCGCGAGTCCCACCCCCACCCATCGACGACTCAATATCAATGCCACGCAAAGCACTAGGCCGGAAAGTGCACCGCGGATAGAAGTGTCCGACGTTTCATAGAATCCGTCTTTAAGTAACGTGATGATCTCAGTTCCCGAGACGGCAAGAAGTATCGCAGTTCCAGCCCAAATAATGACACCCCGACCAGCAAACTGCTTGGTCAGGGTGTCTTTAAGCCTAAAGTTCATAGGCCGAATACTTCACTGGACTAATTATGAAGTCAAGCGAATACGCTTAGCCGCAGGCAATTCCGTAGTTCTTGCAGAACCAATTAGCCATATCAACGCCCCAACCGGCAGGGGAAACAACGTTAACGCCCTGCTCGCTCAACGAGCTGCCAGCAGCGGCTGGAGTAGCCGCCGAAGCCGGCGCGGCCACTGCCGTTACCGGCGCAATAACCAATGCTGCAACTGCAAGCATCTTAAGAGCCTTCATAAACACACCCCATGACTAGTGATGACTTATATACTTTCGAGGGAGCAGTCCGGTAAAAGGTCTGCAACATCGTTCTAAGGAAACTGATGGAACAGGTCAAGGTTCTCATCGTTGATGATGAGCCCCTCATCCGCAATGCTTTGGGCACAATCCTAGCAACGGACGCGCAAATTGTAACGCTAGATTCCGTTGAAAACGGGTTAAAAGCAGTTGAATTCTGCCAAAATCACGAAGTCGACGTGATCCTCATGGATCTGCAGATGCCAATCATGGACGGTGTCACTGCCACGCGCGAGATCAAGAGCATCAAGAACAGTCCTGCAATTCTTGCGATCACCGCGTTCTCTTCCGACGACTACCTTGTTCCCGTCTTGGCCGCTGGCGCCAGCGGCTACCTGGTCAAAGACACCGACCCGGCAGAAATCATCAGCGCAGTTCATGCCGTGCATCGCGGCACCGCCGCAATTTCCGCTTCGGTGTCCTCGGAGCTGGTCTCCGCCATCCAGGTGGCCTACCGCGACACCACCCAAGAAGTTGAGGACCTCATCTCGGATTTGGGCCTTACCGCACGCGAAGTGGAGATCCTGAACTTGCTGGCCAAGGGCCTGAACAATCCGGAGATCAGCAAGCTGCTGAAAATTTCCGAGACGACGGTCAAAACGCACATGGCGAAGATCTTCTCCAAGCTCGAGGTGCGCGACCGCGTGCAGGCTCTGGTGGCGGCGACTCGCATGGGCCTGATCGAGATCCCGAGGGACTCCTAACCTCGAATCTTTGTGAGATGGGCCTCCAAGCGCCTGAAACGTGAACCGTTCGGGAATAGATTCGCGCGCAGAACGTTGAACATGAGCATAGACCGCTCAAGTTTCTACTAGGAGGCTCACTTGCCAGCATTCTTCGGTTCACCGGACAACGGCTCGTTCGAGGAATTTCTCTCCCGGTTCCTTTCCTCGCGCGCCCAGGCCGCCCGACCAATCGACATCACGCGTCTACTTTCTGCCCGCACCCATGAAGCAGTTCAAACCGCAGCTTCCATTTCACACGAGCATGGCCATGACGAGATCGACTCTCTGCACCTGCTCGTAGCACTGCTGCGCACATCCCCCATCGACTCGCATCTTCAGGCCATGGGCATTGACCTCGACGCCCTGGCCAAGGACGCCATCGCGCACCTGCCGCACCGCCAGGAAAACCAGGAAAAGCCGACCCGGCTTTCCTCTGCGGCCCAGCGCAGCCTCTTCGACGCCTACCAGGTGGCGCGCAACTACGGCTCGACCTACATCGACCCGGACCACCTGTTCCTGGCCTTCGTCTTCAACCCGGAATCCCCTGTCAGCAACCTGCTGGCGCAGCACGGCATCACCGGCCAGTCGCTGCAGCAGGCAGCTATGGAGCAGGCCCAGCGCGCCCAGTCCGGCGGCGGGCAGGCCGAGGACGAGGCCGAAGACGTCTCCATGTTGGAGCGCTACGGCACCGACCTGACAGCCCTTGCCGCCGACGGGCAGATCGACCCGGTCATCGGCCGCGACGAAGAGCTGGAACAGGTGGTTGAGATCCTCGCCCGGCGCACCAAGAACAACCCGGTGCTGATCGGTGAGGCAGGCGTTGGCAAGACCGCCATCGCCGAGGGGCTGGCCCGCGCCATCGTGGCCGACGAGGTCCCGGAGCAGATCCGCGGCGCCCAGCTGATCTCCATCGACCTGCCGGGCATGCTCGCCGGCACCCGCTACCGCGGCGACTTCGAACAGCGCCTGACCGGTCTGCTGGAAGAGGTGGCCAACGCCGAGGGCCAGGCCATCGTGTTCATCGACGAGATGCACCTGCTGGTCGGCGCCGGCTCGGGCGAATCAGGCAATATGGATGCCGCGAACATCCTCAAGCCGCGGCTGGCCCGCGGCGAGCTGCACCTGATCGGCGCCACCACGCTGGACGAGTTCCGCAAGGTGGAGAAGGACTCCGCGCTGGCCCGCCGCTTCGGCAAGGTCATGGTGGAGGAGCCCTCGCAGGAGATCGCCCTGGCCATTCTTGAGGGGCTGCGCGAATCCTACGAGGACCACCACCAGGTGCAGTACACCCCCGAGGCGCTGAAGGCGGCGGTGAGCCTTTCGGCCCGCTACCTGACCGACCGGCGCCTGCCGGACAAGGCGATCGACCTGATTGACATCGCCGGAGCCCGCCGCTCCATCGCGGCCGGAGACACCGAGGATGTGCAGGGGCTGCGCGCCGAATTGGTCGAGGCCGAACGCGACAAGTCCCGCGCCATCGGCGAGGAGCGCTATGAGGACGCCAGCGCCTGGCGCGACCACATTGCGGAGCTGACCGCGCGCATCACCGCTGCTGAAGAATCCGGCGCCGCTGGGGTTACCCGCGTGGTGGACGAGGCCCAGATCTCCGAGGTCATTTCCCGCTCCACCGGCATCCCCACCTCGCGGATCAGCGGGGACGACAAGGCCCGCCTTGCCACGCTGGAAGAGTCGCTGCATGCCTCGGTGATCGGCCAGACCGACGCCGTGGCCGCGGTGGCCAAGGCGGTGCGGCGCAGCCGCGCCGGGCTTTCGGCCGCGCACCGGCCCATCGGCTCCTTCCTGTTCCTGGGCCCCACCGGCGTGGGCAAGACCGAGCTGGCCAAGGCGCTGGCAACCAACCTGTTCGGCTCGGCCGACGCGCTGATCCGCGTTGACATGAGCGAATACGGCGAGAAGCACACCGTGGCGCGGCTGATCGGCGCCCCTCCGGGGTACATCGGCCACGACCAGCCGGGCCAGCTGACCGAGAAGGTCCGCCGCAACCCGTACTCGGTGATCCTGCTCGACGAGATCGAGAAGGCGCACCCGGATGTGTTCAACGTGTTGCTGCAGGTGCTGGACGACGGGCGGCTGACCGATTCGGCCGGGCGCACCGTGGACTTCTCCAACACGCTGATCCTGATGACCAGCAACCTCGGCGGCGAGTACCTGGCCAACAAGGCGGGAAGCTTCGGCTTCACCTCCTCCGCCGCGCAGGCGGGCTCGGAGGAAATCCGCGCCAAGGTGATGAGCAAGGTGCGCGAGTTCATGCGCCCCGAGTTCCTGAACCGGCTGGATGAGGTGCTGCTCTTCTCCAAGCTCTCGCAGTCCGAGATCGGGCAGATCGTCAAGCTGGTGCTGGCGGAGACCGGCGAGCGCCTGGCCGAGCAGGAGCTGAAGCTGGATGTCAGCGAGGCGGCCATCGCCTGGCTTGCCGAGCAGGGCTACGACCCGGAGTTCGGCGCCCGGCCGCTGCGCCGCCTGGTGCAGCGCAAGGTGCAGGACGCCATCGCCGACCTGCTGATCAGCGATGAGCTGGCGGCCGGTGACACGGTGGAGGTCGACTACTCCGCCGGCGCGCTGAAGGTGGCCAAGCAGGTCCAGGCGCCTGCCGTTCCTCCTGCCGCCGAGCATGTAATGGACTACTTCGGCAGCTAGTCCCTGCCAGCGCGGCGGCTGTGCCGGAACACTTCGGTGTTCCGGCACAGCCGTTTAAGCGCAATTCACGCCGGGCTGCCCTACCTTTTCGGCTGCCGCACAGGTAGGTTTGTACCCATGGCGAACCTTGGCATGATCACACTTGATACGACCGATGAACAGTCTGCCGCGGCTTGGTGGAGACTGGTGCTCAAAGGCGAATACATCGGGCAGTACCCCGGCTTCACCATGATCTCCATCCCCGGGTGCAGCGCCCGCCTGGGATTCCAGCAGGTCGAGAAGCCGACCGAGGGCAAGAACCGCGTTCACCTGGACCTTGAGGCCACCGGCAACCGCACCGAGGAGGTCGAGCACCTCATTGCCGCCGGCGCCACGCTCATTGAGGAACACAATGAGGACCCGGATTTCGGGTGGACGGTGCTGCGTGATCCCTTCGGCATCGTTTTCTGCCTCTCCGATCCGCACGACGAGTAGTCCCATGTCATTATTTTCGAAAAAGCAGCCTGCTGCACCGCACCAGATCCACATCCACTTCGCGCAGCCGATGACAGTGCGCCTGCGCCAGCAGCACGAGCAGGAAATCATCGAACAGCTGCTCCCGCAGTTCAAAGCTTCCGGCAGGCTCACCGCATCGGGTACTGCAATCGACGACCAGGAAGAGCCGGTCTCCAGCGACATCTGCTGCGAGGTCGACTGCCCCAACCTGGACAAGCTCGTCGAGGGGCTGCGCGCTTCCCTGGTCGCCAACGGCATCGCCCGCGGCTCATGGATCGAGGTGGACGGGCAGCGCAGCGGGCTGGGCACCAGCGAGTATGTTCTGCTGCGCACCCGGCTGGCCGAGGAATCCGACTCCGATCTGGAAGCCACCGTGCTTGCACTGCACCGCGCCCTGGGCGATGGCGCCATCGGCTGGCATGAAGACGTGTACTTCCGCTTTGACGGACCGGTCTTCGTCTTCAACGGCGACAGCGCCGCGGCAATCACCGAGGCCCTCGGCGCGGAACTGCCCAAGCACCCGCTGATGCGGCGAGCCGAACTGCTCACCGTCACCACTTCCTAACGCACAAGGACAGCGCACCATCTTCACCATTCAGCACTCAGTCATCCCTGCCCGCGAGCAGATCCTCGACCTGTACACCTCCGTGGGCTGGAGCGCCTACACGGATCAGCCAGAGGTGTTGCTGTCAGGGATCGAGAATTCGGCATTCGTCGTGACAGCAGTTGACGGCCAGGGCAGGCTCCTCGGCCTGGCCCGCGCCATCTCCGATGACGCAACCATCTGCTACGTGCAGGACATCCTGGTGCGCCCGCAGGAGCAGGGCCGAGGCATCGGACGGAAGCTGCTCGACGAGATCCTGCAGCGCTATTCGCATCTTCGCCAGACCGTGCTCATCACCGATGACGAACCCCAGCAGCGCGCCTTCTACCAGGCGCTCGGCTTCACCGAAGGCTCGGAGGTCGAATTCGGGCCTACCCGGGTCTTCGTCCAGTTTCGCTAGATCCCGCCGCCTGAACAACGCAGGCCCGAACCATAATCTCCTATTCAGACTCCGCTGCTCTGTCCCAAGCTTCAGCCCTGTCTCAACAGGGCAGAGGAATTCCCCCTATCCTGGCCATGGACCCGACGGCGCAGCCTGCCCATGATGAACATGACCAGAGCCCAGTAGAGCACGCCGGCAGCCAGGGAACCGACCAGTGCCGCCACTGGGTGCAGCTGGAGCAATGGAGGATAGACCAGCCAGTGGGTGAGGTAGATGAACAGCGAAGCGCTGGCAAGCCAGGCCACCGCTTTCTGCAGCCCTAATGGCACAGGAATGCTGCGAACCCAGATCAAGACCAGCACCCCTACCAGCACCGTTGATTCGCGCGACGGGTCGTTGAAGCACCCGGGGATGCTGAGTACCGCCAGCAAACTCAGTGCAAGCCGCTGCCATCGTCCTCGCGCCGCAGCAATAGCCCAGCCCATGGCAAAGAGCCACAGTGCAGGCCCGGAATTGGGCACTTCCAGGTCGATGAGTTGGAAGCGGCTGGCCAGCCCGAAAGCTGTCAAGGCCAACGGGTAGACCATCGGGATGCGCCGCTGCAGCCGTCCGATAGCAGGGATTGCAAGCAGCAAGGACATGCACACCAAGAGGTAGGTGATCACCTCCACAAACCAGAAATGCCACTGTGTGGTGACCTCCTGCGGTCCAATCAGCGCATTGAGCAGGAACAGGTTGGCCACGCTGTAGTGGTCGGTAAACAGGTAGCCCACAGCGATAAAGGCAACGCTCGGCAGCACAATTCGGCTGATGCTCTCTATCTGGCGGCGCAGCCGCTTCAGACCTTGGCCGCCCAGCTGGAAGCGGGCGAAGTTATAGCCGGCTACGGCCAGCAGCAAGTGTGCGCTTCCCTCCCAGTGAAACAGGCCGATGTGGGTTCCTACGATCAGCACAATTCCCACGGCGCGCAGCACAATGCTGCTCTCCATCGGTGCGAACAGTTTTCTCCATCGCGGTGCGGCGCGTCCGGAGCGTTCAAGCTGTTCCAGTTCGGCCACAGTACGCAGGTGCCAGTCCTGAGGCAGGGCGCCCAGGGCGTCTTCCAAGCTGACTGAGACCGCTACATAAGACAGCGAATCCCCGCCCAAGGAGACGAAGCTGTCGCCATCGCCCACTACTGGCACTTCCAGGTGCACGGCAAAAATTTCCCGCACTCCGCGTCTGGCCTGGTCGGCCTGCGTCGGGGCGGCGGAAAGCGGCGCAGAGGATTGCGCCAAATCAAGCACCGCACGGTAGTCCGGTTTACCGTTCTCCAGCCGCGGCAGTTCTGGCACCGCGGCGATCTGCAGTGCGCCACGCGGGATGCCGAGGTCTGAGGCCAGCATCTTCTTCAGCAGCCCGGCATCGTGCTCTTGAGGCACGGCAATCACCAGCTTGTCGTCGGTGCCGGCAGCAAGCGCAGTCACGCCCAGCTCGTCAAGCAGCTGTTCAATGCGGCCAAGATCCAGTCGCAGACCGGCAATTTTGATGAAGCGGCTGCGCCGGCCCACTACTTCGAATAACCCGTCGGCATGTTGGCGAGCCAAGTCGCCAGTGCGCAGTTCGGTGATGGTGCGACCCTGCGCCAGGTCGGCAGGCGCCAGCGCGTAGCCCAGCATCACGTTCGGTCCGGCATAGACCAATTCGCCGTGCTCCAAGCCCTCCACCGCTTCGATGCGGAACCTGCCTCCTGGTATCGGCACTCCGATGCGTCCCGGATGCTGCTGTGCAAGTTTCGGAGGCAGATAGGCCATCCGCGCGGTGGCCTCGGTCTGCCCGTACATGACAAACAGCTCCCAGCCTTGCCGCTCCCCAAGCTGAGCGTACCGGCGTACCAGCGGCGGTGCCAGCCGGCCGCCGGCTTGAGTTACATACCGCAGGCTGGGCAGTTCCATTCCCTCGAAATTGACGCGCTCCAGCAGGTCGAAAGTGTAGGGAACAGCTGCGAAGGAAGTGGCTTCATGCCTCTTGAACAGCTCCCAGAAGCAGGGATCCACCACTGAGGTATCTGTCAGCACCAGCGCGGCCCCGCGCAGCAGGTGGCTGTTGATGACCGACAGTCCGTAGCAGTAGGACATTGGCAACGCTGTGATCGCCCGGTCTTCCTGGGACAGGTTCAGATACTCTGCAATGGATTCCGCGTTGGCCTGTACGTTCTCATGGGATAGGCGCACAAGTTTCGGCGACCCGGTGGACCCTGAGGTGCTCAGCAGCAAGGCTAGGTCGGGGTGCAGATCGTGCACGGTGCCACTGCGCAGTTCCTGAATCCGCGGCTCACCGGCACCGGAACCGGTGGACAAGACTACGTCAGGCTCGAAGATTCGGCGCAGGGATTCGCTGGCCGCCGGCTTGTCTGCAGGCACCAGCATCAGCGGGTGGCCGCCGGCCAGTGCTGCCAGATAGGCGATGACAGCATCTATGGTGTTCTCCGCTTCGAGCAGCAGCAGCCGGCGCACAGTGCCTAGGCGTTCGCCGACCTCGGCGACCTTGGCCGCCAGCTGCTCATAGCTCAACGTTCCCTGGTCGGTGATCAGCGCGGGACGCCGCCCGTGGCGGTGCAGCTGGGCCGCAAAGTCAACAGCTAGGGTATTCAGGCGCCCGTCAGCGGGCAGGGTGATGGACACGAGTGGACTTTCTAGGGTGCAGTGATGGACTTGCGCGCGTCCGACGGTGCATCAAGCACCGGCGCGGACGGACTGATGGTGCCGGCAGAGCGTTCCCCGCCGCGCAGCACTGTGGGGGTAGTTCCCTGGCTGATCCGTGCGGCGACGCGCTGGCCAGGAGCAAACCTCGCCGGGTGCATCTGCAGCGAGTGCACGCTCTGCCCTGAGGCGAGCCGCACATGGTGCAGGGTAAATGCTCCGCGGTATTCGCTGGATATCACTGTGGCGTTTCCGTGCTCGTCGGCGGACAGCGATACCTCGTGCGGGCGGAGCACCACTTCCAGCTGTTGGGCGGCGTCCGGCCAGCTGCCGGGGAGCCGGCCAAGTTCGCAGTGCAGCTGTCCATCGCTGAATTCAGCGGACAGGAAATCAGCATCGCCCATGAACGTGGCGACGAATCGGCTTGCAGGGTTTTCGAAAACTTCCTCGGGCGCGCCGGCCTGCTCAATTCGCCCGTTGCGCATCACCACCACGCGGTCGCCGAAGGACAGGGCCTCGGTCTGGTCGTGGGTGACAAGTATTGCGGTGGTTCCTGTGGACCTCAATACAGCTTCCACATCGCCGCGCACCCGGGCGCGCAGGGTCTCGTCAAGGCTTGAGAACGGTTCATCCAGCAGCACGACAGCGGGGTTGGGGGCCAGCGCGCGAGCCAGAGCCACACGCTGCTGCTCGCCTCCAGAGAGCTCGTGCGGATAGCGCTCGGCCAGGTGGGACAGGCGCACCAGCTCCAGCACCTCGGCCACCCGCGCCCGGCGGCTGGAGGCTGGTACTTTCTGCAGGCCGAAAGCAATGTTCCCGGCCACAGAGAGGTTCGGGAACAGTGCGTGGTCCTGGAAGACCAGGCCCACCTGGCGATGCTCAGGCTGCTTGAAGTTCCGGCGGTCGGCGGCCACCTTGCCGGCGATGGTGATCGCTCCGGCGTCGGGGCGCTCCAGCCCAGCGATCAGCCGCAGCAGGGTGGACTTGCCGCAGCCGGAAGGACCGATGATGGTGACCAGTTCGCCGGACCGCACGCTCAGCTCCAGTCCAGTGGCGGCTGCCACCTTGCCGTAGCTGCGGTGCACTTCGCGCAGCTCAAGTGCCGGGGCGGCAGAATCAGGTGCCAGGATCACGCCGGGACCTCCTTGTCGGTTTTGCCGGCGGCCCGCCGGAAGATCAGATAGACCGGGATAGTCGCCAACGCAACGACTCCAAGGGCCGGCAGCGCGGCCTTGTCCCAAAAGTTCTCGCGAGCCAGTTCATAGACCCAGACCGAGACCGTGGTGAAGCCGAAGGGGCGCAGCAGCAATACCAGGGGCAGCTCTTTGACTGCATCTATGGCCACCAGCACCACCGCGATCATCACCCCGCGCCGGGCCAGCGGCAGGTGCACGCGGCCCAGCAGCCGGATCGGTCCGGCACCCAGACTGAGCGCTGAAGCAGTGAGCGAGGGTGGAATCTTGGCGAAGCTGGCATCTACTGACTGGTAGGCAGGAGCCAAAAAGCGCACAACGTAGGCGAACAGGATCCCTAGCACCGATCCGGTGACCAGCAGCCCGGTGCCGCCGGGAATTCCCGCAGCTTTCAGAAGGTCGTCAAGAGCAGAGAAGCTGAGCAGCACTCCGATCCCGATGACCGCCCCGGGCACCGCATAGCCGAAGGTCGTGGCCTGAGCTGCCGCGGCTACCAGCGGCCCGCCGCCCAGGCGCAGGCTGTGGACGATGACCAGCGCCAGCACCACCGTGGCCAGCGCAGCTACGCAGGCAACTGCAACGCTGTTGGCCAGGTACTGGGTAAGCCGCGGATCCATCAGCTGGCTTCCGTGGCGCAGCTGTTCGCGCAGCGCCCAGGCGGCCAGCTGGAGGACGGGACCGGCGAAAGCTACGGCAAACACCAGCAGTCCGGTGGCCGTGGCAAGCCAAGCCAGAGGACCGTTCAGCCGCTGAGGCTCCAAGCCCTGCCCGCGCCCGCCCTTCTGATGGAACTGCGAGCGTCCGCGCAGCAGCCGCTCGCCGCCAAGCACTGCCACCGCAAAAAGCAGCACCAGCACCGACAGTTGGGTGGCGGCGTTGAAGTCGAAGCTGCCTTTCCAGACCAGGTAGACGCCCACCGCCACGGTCTGCACATTGAAATACTGCACGGTGGCAAAATCGGTGAGCGTCTCCATCATCACTAGCGCCAGGCCCGCAGCGAGCGAAGGGCGGGCCAACGGCAGGATCACCCGCCGCAGTCCGCGCCAGCGTCCGGCGCCCAGAGTGCGGGCGGCGTCATAGGTTGTCCGACCCTGTTCCGCGAAGGCCGAGCGGGCCAGCAGGTAAACGTAGGGGTAGAGCGTCAGCGACATCACCATGATGGCCGCCGGCAGCGAACGCATCTGCGGCAGCCACGTACCGGGGCCGAGAAGAGAACGCAGCATGTCCTGTACCGGGCCGCCCACATCGAAGGTCGCAAGGAAAACGAAGCTGAGAATATAGGCCGGCATTGCCAGGGGAAGCACAAGCGCCCAGCTGAGCAGCTCGCGCAAGGGGAATCGATAGGCGGTCACCAGCCAGGCCAGGCCTCCGCCCAACAGCAGGGTGCCGGTGCCGACGCCCACCAGCAGCAGCGCGGTGGTGCCGATCATAGCCCAGACATCGCGTGGCAGCGACTCGCTGGTCAGGCTGCCCAGCCCTTGGACCAGTACCGCCGCCACAGGTGCGACAACGAAGCAGGCGATCAGCACGACCGCCAGCGACCATGCAGTCCGCCCTCGTCCCCTGAGGATTCCTCTCCGCGAGATCCGTGTAGCGGGTGCTTCACTCGTGGAGGGCAGGCTCACTTGTAATCAGCCGCCGCGAGCAGTTCGATGGCCTTGGCGTTCAGATCGCCGTAAGCCTCCGCGTTCAGCGGCATGCGCTTGAAGTCGCCGAATTCTGCGATCACTGGCTCAGGCTTGGCCTCAGGGTTGACAGGATACTCATGGTTGCCGTCGACGAACGGGTTCTGCCCGGTAGTGGCCAGCCATTCAATCAGCTGCTGCGCCTGCTCCGGGTTGTCGGAGGAGGCAACCACTCCCGCCCCGGAGATGTTCACATGTGTTCCGGCCCCCTGCTGGCTGGCCCAGTACAGCTTCACGTTCAGGTCTGGGTTGTCGGCCAGCGTCCGAGCCAAGTAGTAGTGGTTGTTGATGCCCACGTCGCAGGATCCGGCATCGATTGCCTCCAGCAGCAGGACATCGTTGCCCATGATCTGCACATCGTTAGCCACCCAGCCCTCGACAATCTTCAGCGTTTTGTCGTAGCCATGCAGATCGATCAGGCTGGCGACCAGCGACTGGGTATATGCGGAAGTTGCGTCGCGCATACACAGCCGCCCCTTCCACTTCTTGTCTGCAAGCCCTGCATAGCTGTCGACCTGGTCAAAGTCCTTCGGGCTGACCTTGTCTGGGTTGTAGGTCAGCGTGCGTGCACGCATCGCTAGTCCGAACCAGCGGCCTTGTGCATCGCGTAGATCCTCGGGCACCGCTTCTTCGAGGGCAGCAGAGTTCACTGGGGCAAGCACATCTTGACGGGCGGCGTTCCAAAGGTTGCCGGCATCCACTGTCATGAACACGTCTGCTGGCGAATTTTCGCCTTCAGCCTTAATGCGCTCCAGCAGCTCAGCATCGTCTCCAGAAATAAATTCCACGGAGATGCCCGTCTGATCCTGAAACTCGCCAAACGCGCCTTCTAGGTCATAGTGGCGGGCCGAGTAGATCTGGAGGTCGGCCTTCGGCTGGCCGATTCCCATGACCCCGCAGCCGGTCAATGCCATGGTGGGGACGGCTAATGCGGCCAAAGCGGCTAGCAGTTTAGGACGGGTCAAAGGGCTCTCCTCGTACGGCGATGCAAGTGATGTGAAACTAGGTTAGCCTAACCGAAAAGAATAGGGGGATCCCATCTTTGCGCATTCCCCGGATCGCAATGCTTCCGCAGACTCACCGAATCTCGAACGGGAAGTCCGCGCGCCGCCGACATCTGCCGTGACCACACCTGTTCCAAATCCCCGTATTTCTCGCCGAGCGATGATGGCTTGCAAAAAGATGTTCCACCTTTACCCATAAAGTCCTTCCCAACACCTGCCGCAAGCACTGTTGAAGCACTCCCTGCGGTCCGCGGCTTTTGGCCAGAGGCACCCGGCAACATCTTTTAATGTGACGCACATCATGAAGGTTGTGATCCTTGGACGGATGAATGCGTCGTATGTCAGTTGGCGATTTTTGAGAACCGATCAAGCTGAATCTCGAACATGAGGCCCAGTCGCCTAGGCTGGAACCATGAGCCTTGAACTATCGATCCCGTTCAACGACAACCAGCTGAGCGCACTGTTGGACACCGCCGAGAACAGCGTTGCCCTGTTGATTCTGGCTCATGGTTCAGGGGCCGGCAAGGACCACGAGTTCATGGCCGGCTACGCCCAGGCGGTGGCGGAACTGGGCATCAGCGTGCTGCGCTTCAACTTCCCTTATATGGACGCGGGGAAGAAGTTCCCGGACAAGGCTCCGACCACCATCACCGCATGGCAGCAGGTGCGCAATTGGGCCGGGCAGGAAGCCGCGGCAGGCCTGCCGGTCTTTACCGCCGGAAAATCCTTCGGCGGTCGCATGGCATCGCTCGCCGCCGCCGAAGGGATGGAGACCCGGGGACTGGTCTTCTTGGGCTATCCGCTGCATGCGCCGAAGAAGGAAGAGAAGCTGCGCGATGAGCATCTCTACCCGCTGGAGGTTCCCATGCTGTTCCTTGAGGGAACCAAGGATCCCTTCGCGAACCCCGAGATCATGAAAGCCGTGGCCGCCAAGCTGCCCACCGCTTCGCTGGCGTGGTTTGAGGGCGGAAACCATTCCTTCAAGGTCGCCCGGTCCGGGCGCACCGCGGCCCAGGACGGCGCCTGGCTGGCGCCGCGGACCAATGAGTTCATCCGCTCCCTGCTTGGCTAGCCTGCATACCGGGAGATGAAGCCCCGCGGATCATCCAGGCAGTCCCGCCAGTTGTTGACCAGTTCCAGCTGGTCGTAGGGGCGCTGGCGCATCCCCCAGCCGCCGACCTCGTAGATCTGCGCGTCCCTCATGGCGGCCAGCACCGGAGAGTGGGTGGAGAGGATGATCTGCGAGCCCTGTTCCCGCAGGCGCTCGATCAGTCCCAGCAGCTTGACGCAGCCGGACAGCGACAGCGCGGATTCCGGCTCGTCGAAGATCCACAGGCCCTTGATATAGCGGATCCGCTCTTCGACCAGGTCGAGGAAGGATTCGCCGTGGCTGCGCTCATGCAGCTTTGTTTCGAATCTCGACTCGTCGAGATACGTGTAGAAGCTGTGCATGGTTTCCGCACGCAGGAAAAATCCCTTGCGCGGGGCCGCCGCTCCCTTCAACAGCTTGAAGTGTTCGTGCAGGCTTGATTCGGACTCTTGGGTTCGGTGCATGGCGCCGGTGGACCCGCCCTCGGGGTTCATCCCATAGGCCATGGCGATGGCCTCAACCAGCGTCGACTTGCCACTGCCGTTCTCCCCGACGATGACCGTTGCCTCGCCCAGGTCCAGTCCTTCATACAGCAGCTGGCGCACCGGCGGCAGGTAATACGGCCATCTGCCGGCATCCAGCTCGGCGGCTCCCATCGGTTCGATCCTGCGCAGCGGCAGGAAAAGCTCGGCCACAGCCATAGGCTCAGCCGTCCTGCTGCTGCAGGAAGCGGTAGACCTCGGTCTCATCCACGCCGGGGAATGCGCCGGTGGGCATGGCAGCCAGCAGGTGCGTGTTTGCGCGGGTTGCAGGCCACGCGTTGCCGAACCACTGGGTGGACAGGTCCGCCGGCGGGCGGCGGCAGCAGTTCTCATCGGGGCAGGTGGATTGGCAGCGTTCCTTGGTGTCCCTGCCGCGGAACCATTTGACGTGTTCAAAGGGCACGCCGATGGACAGCGAGTACAGGCCCGAGGAGTGGTGCTCGGTGCGGGCAGTGCACCAGTAGGTGCCGTTCACCGTGTCGGTGTACTGCTCGAAGGAGCGGAACTGGTCGGGCTGCTCGAAGACCATGCGCGAGGTCCAATAGCGGCAGATCGTCTGGCCCTCGATGGCGCCGGTGTGGTCTGCCGGGAAATTCACCCGGTCGTTCTCATAGGCCTTGTGCAGGATTCCGGACTCATGGACCTTTTGGAAGTGGCAGGTGATCCCCAGGTGCTCGGTGGCGAGGTTCGTGAACCGGTGCGCCGCCGATTCGTAGGACACCGCGAAGGCATCGCGCAGGTCTTCGACCGCGAGCTGGCGTTCGGCCTTGGCCCGCTGCAGGAAGTCGACGGTGGTCTTCTCCGGCATCATCAGCGCGGCAGCGAAATAGTTGGTGGCAACGCGCTGGGACAGGAAGTCAAAGTAGTCAGTGGGCGTCTTGTGCCCCAGCACCTGGTGGCCCAGCGCCTGCAGCAGCACCGAGCGCGGGTCGTGTTGGCTCTTGTTGACCTGCGTCAGGTAGATGCGCATGTTCTTCAGGTCGGTGACCGAACGGGTCGAATGTGGCAGATTGCCCACGAAGCGCAGGCTGAAGCCCAGGTATTCGGCGATATCGGCGGCGCGGTGGCTGGAGAGCGGGCCCTCGTCGTGGCCCACAGCCTGCAGCACCCGGGCGGCTTCCTGCTCGATCTCCTTGTAGTAGTTGTTGCGCTGGCGCATCTCCTGGCGCAGGGCGGTGTTGGCGCGGCGGGCTTCCTCGGGGGTGGCTGCCTGCTCGTTCAAGCGGCGTTCCAGCTCATGCTGCAGCCCCACCAAGGATTCCAGGACGTCCATCGGCAGCCGTGCGCCCACGCGCACCTTGGGCAGGCCCAATGCTTCGTACAGCGGCCCGCGCTGCGCCCGTTCAAGCTCGATCTCCAGCGCCGCCCGGCGCGAGGGCGGCTCCGAACCGAGCAGGTCGTCCACGCCGACGTTCAGCGCTTTGGCCAGGGATTTGAGCAGCGAAAGCTTCGGTTCCCGCTTGCCATTTTCAATCAACGAAAGCTGGCTCGGCGCGGTGTCCACCACGGCGGAGATGTCGTCAAGGGTCAGCCCCAGGCCCTTGCGCAGGTGGCGCAGGCGGCGGCCCAGGGCGATCAGGTCCAGTTCGGCGCTGTTTGAGGCATCGCCTGCCTGCGCGGCGCCCAGTGTACGATTCCATGTGGTTGCAGTCACAGCACCACGGTACGTGAAGAAGTGAAGAGTTTTCTACCCTCCAATGAAATTTAGCGGGCAGAATCCGCGATTCCACGGCTACTATCGTGAATTTATCTACTTCTTAAGCCGCAGCGCCCTTCGCGGGCGAAGACTCAGCCACTGCACAGGCGCTGGCGGGAAACTTCACGCGCACAGGATCGTTATGCCAGTAACAACAAAGAACTTCGGGAGTCTGATGGCAACGATCAAGGTTGAGCGCCCCGCCGCCCGGCGGTGCCCAGGGCGTGTGCCAGCCAAGCTCATTGTGCTGGGAACCGACGGAGCTGGAAAGAGCACGGTGATTGCGGCGCTGGTCAAGGACCTGGAGCGCTCCGGGCTGGCCGCCCAGCAGCTTGCCAACACCGCCGGCAGGCGCTGGCTCAACCGGCGCAGCCGTGAGCTGGGCCTTTCCCTCTCGCCCCTGCTCCAGGATTTCATCGAGTCACTGATCCGCGGGGCCAATGTCCTGCTCAATTCCCTGAAAGCCGACAGGTTCTGCGGAATCAGCGTGATGGACCGGCACATCTACTGCCAGCTGGTGCTGCGCCAGCTGCGCGGGCAGTTCAGCGGCTTCATCCTGCCCTGGCTTGCCCGCCGGTCGACGAAGAATGCGTTGATCGTCGTGCTCGATGTTCCGCCGGAACTCGCGCACTACCGGGTCCACACCCGGGAGGATGACTTTGAAACCTTGGATTACCTGCGGGCAAGCCGCGGCGAATACCTGAATCTCGCCAAAGCTAATGGATGGCCGGTCATCGATTCATCCCGGCCGATCGCCCAGGTGGTGGCGCAGCTGCGCGCGCTGCTGGCACAGTCAGTGGTGGAAGTAGACTCGTGTCCATGAGCAATTCCACCGCGCAGTTCTCAGCCGGCGCCGTCATCCCCTTGGCCCAGAGCACCAAGCAGAATTGGGAGCTTGGACAGGTCCGCCTGATCGCCCATGGATCTTTGGCGGAATCAGGAGCCCTCATCGCCTCCGAACTGCCGGATAGCTCCTGGCAGCTTTCGGTCCGTTCGATCGAAAAGGCCGCGGCTTTCTCCTCGCCGTTCCAAACCCAGGTCTTCACCCTCATTGCCGGCGACTTTGTCCAGCTCGAGTTCGACGGTCAGGCCCAAGGACTAGAGCCGCTGCGCCCACTGAAGATCTCCACCGATGCCCCAATAGTCAGCAGCCAGCCAACCGAAGAGCTGCTGGTGCTTCACGTAGCCGCCGACCCCGCCAAGGCGCGTGCCACGGTGCGCATTATCGAGCTGTCCAAGAAGCGCGACCAGTACCTGTTCGACGGCCAGCTCGGCTTCCTCGTCCAGGGGTCGGCCAAACTGGTCGTTGACGAGGCAGAAACAGCACTGGCCTTGCGGGATACCGTCATCGGCTCAGATGCCGGCGAGCCCAGGATCAACGGCCGCGGGTTCATGGCCGTGGTGTCCTTCGACCGGCCCTAGCAGACTCAGGAGGCCGACGGCTTCCATTTCATCACCTCGGTGTAGGCGGCGGCGTTGCTGTCGCCTTCCTCAAGCACCGACCAGGCAAAGTAGCCCCCAGCGCAGAAAGTCTGTCCCAAGAGATTCTCGTTTGCCACCCGGTACAGTTCCTTGGTCTTCAGGTCCAAGAAATACTGGGCCTTGTCGCCCGCATATCCATCATCCTCATATGTCCAGGTGGCGTAGCCGCTGCAGACCGCCATGCCCACAGGTCCCCGCTCATCCGGATTCTCGATGGCCGCGATCAGCGTGTTGTCGATGTCCATGACCAGGAGGTTGCGTGCATAGGTTGTCATCAGCGTGCTGCCGGCTCCCGCGAATCTGCTGAAGGGCGCTTCCCCTTCGGTACCTGCGCCTTCATCAACGACGAGCACTCGGCCTCTTCCCGGCCCGTCTTTGACTTCGTCGTGGAGGTTGATCTGGCGCTGCTGCACCGTGGGGTCTTCTTCCGGGTATACGCCGACGCTCGCCACCCAGGAGTCCAGCGCCACCGGGGCAATCGAGTTCTCCATGAACTCGCGGGCTTCCTGGCCGTCATCGAGGTCGGCGGACAGAATTGCGGCCGCCGATTCAACGTCGTCGGGCACCACCATCGACTCCCAATAGGCCACGGAATCCCTTAATGCCATCCGCCCCTCCATGGGGAACAGCCCAACGCCATCCTCAGCGAAGAAGTCCTCGGCTTGGCCCAGCAGGCGGGGTTTCTGGTCCTTGCCCCCGGTAAAGACTCTCCAAGCAGTTTCGCCGCCCGAGGTTGCTGCGGTTTCCGACCAGACGTATTTCCCTTCCTCACTGACGCCCGCAGTAATCTGACGAGGGCCGTCTTTGCTCAAGACGTTTTGCGTGCTGGGGAACGCTGTAAGTTTGCCGGCCTCCACAGTGGCCGCCACGGAGTGGATCGACACCTTGGAGCCGTCAAATGTTTTGTCCTTGGTGAGCTTTTGAGGCGAAGGGTTCACCGAGCCAAACAGGACACCCTTCGAAGAAATATCAAAGGCGCCGAAGCTCCGGTCCTTCGTGTTCAAGGCTTTGGTGGTGTATTCGGCGGTCATGAGATCGCCGATTTCCGCGTCCACCGCGTCGTCCAGGTTCAGCCTCGCACCGGTGAGGCTCTCGCCCTCGGCGCTGGCAGTCCAGTGCAGTTCGGCAAATTGGACCTGGACTGGACCCTGCTGCCCGTCTTCATCCTGTCCGGCCGCCGGGACAGTGCCAGCGGAGCAGGAAACCAAGGCGAAAGCAGCCGCCAGGCATAGGGCAAGGGGACCGATCGCGCGCACAGGCATTTGTCTCCGATCTACTGAAAGGGAAAACGGACTCGTTCATCAACAAGCCTAGATAAATATTGGCCAACAGCACAGTGACTGGCCCGGAATTGTCCCAACCGTTACATTTTCCCTCTGGATCTCGGTCTCCCACGTTCGCCCAGTGACCTACTTCTTGGTAGCTGCCCCAATTTCACCCTTCGGAGAGCGGATTTCAATGAACTCAACGAGAATCTGAAAATTTTCTACTTCTTCACGCTGTTTTTGCTTCTTTATGGCAAATTTTCGTGATCCAGCCAACAAGGGAGCAAAGAACCAAATATTTTTCATTTTCCATAAGAAAGGGTGATCTTAATTCAAAAAACCTCTCCCAGAAGGCTTGCGCCTGCGGAAAAGTAGTTCTCACGAAGAAGTTCACCGGATCGAAACCACCTGGTTCACCGGTCCGGACGAACCCAACAGCTTGCGAAGGAGCTAAGCGAGATGACTACCCAGAACTCAAACGAAAACTCGATCGACAACCGCATCGCAGCCATTGAAACCGATTGGGAAACCAATCCCCGTTGGAACGGCGTCACCCGAGACTACTCCGCAGCAGATGTCGTCAAGCTCCAGGGCCGCGTCCAGGAAGAGCACACCTTGGCAAAGCGCGGATCCGAGAAGCTGTGGAAGCAGCTGACCGAAGAAGCACCCACCGGCGGCTACACCAACGCACTGGGCGCACTGACCGGCAACCAGGCAGTCCAGCAGGTCAAGGCGGGCCTGCGGGCCATCTACCTCTCCGGCTGGCAGGTTGCAGCCGATGCAAATCTCTCCGGCCACACCTACCCTGACCAGTCGCTGTACCCGGCGAACTCGGTGCCTCAGGTTGTCCGCCGCATCAACAACGCACTGCTGCGCGCAGACCAGATTGAGTTCTCCGAAGGCATCCAGACCGTCGAAGACTGGATGGTTCCGATCGTTGCCGACGCAGAAGCAGGATTCGGCGGCCCGCTGAACGCCTACGAGCTGATGAAGTCCATGATCAACTCCGGCGCCTCGGGCGTGCACTGGGAAGACCAGCTGGCCAGCGAGAAGAAGTGCGGCCACCTGGGCGGCAAGGTGCTGATCCCTACTCAGCAGCACATCCGCACCCTGAACGCAGCCCGCCTGGCAGCCGACGTAGCGAACACCCCGTCGGTGGTCATTGCCCGCACCGACGCCGAAGCGGCAACCCTGATCACCTCGGATGTCGATGAGCGCGACCGCGAGTTCATCACCGGCGAGCGCACCGCAGAAGGCTTCTACAAGGTCCGCAACGGCATCGAGCCGTGCATCGCCCGAGCCAAGGCCTATGCTCCATATTCGGATTTGATCTGGATGGAGACCGGCACCCCGGACCTGGAGCTGGCGCGCAAGTTCGCCGAGGCAGTCAAGAAGGACTTCCCGGACCAGATGCTCTCCTACAACTGCTCGCCATCGTTCAACTGGAAGAAGCACCTGGATGATGCAACCATCGCCAAGTTCCAGCGCGAACTGGGCGCCATGGGCTTCACGTTCCAGTTCATCACCCTGGCAGGCTTCCACGCACTGAACCACTCGATGTTCGATCTGGCTCAGGGCTACGCGAAGGACGGCATGAGCGCCTACGTCGAACTGCAGGAGCGCGAGTTCGCTTCCGAGGCAGCCGGCTACACCGCCACCAAGCACCAGCGCGAGGTCGGCACCGGCTACTTCGATGCCATCTCCACCACGCTGAATCCAAATGCATCAACCCTGGCCCTGGTGGGTTCCACCGAAGAAGGCCAATTCCATTAGACCCTGACGGGTCGATGGTGCCGGCTGACAACGACGTCAGCCGGCACCGCCACCATTTTTTAAGCTTTTAAGGACGCTGCCATGAACTCCCCGATCACCTTGAACAACATCACCATCACCGCTACCGCAGTTCGCTACCAAGAACAGATCCTGACCAGTGACGCTCTGGAATTTCTTGCCACCCTGCACAGCGCATTCGAGCACCGCCGCAATGATTTGATGCAGCGCCGCCAGCTGAACCGTGCTCGCATCGCCAACGGCCGTGACCCGCAGTTCTTGGAGGAGACCCGTTCGATCCGCGAGGACTCGACCTGGCAGGTGGCTCCGATTGCTCCAGGCCTGGAGGACCGCCGGGTGGAGATCACCGGACCGATCGAGCGCAAGGCAGCGATCAACGCACTGAACTCCGGCGCCAATGTGTGGCTGGCAGACATGGAGGACGCCTGCTCCCCTACCTGGCAGAACGTCATCAAGAACCAGGTGAACCTGATCCGCGTGCTGGACAATGAGCTGGACTTCACCGCACCGGACGGCCGCGAATACAAGCTGAACACCTCGGATCTGCAGCAGCTGCCGACCATCGTCGTCCGCCCCCGCGCCCTGCACCAGCCGGAGAAGCACCTGCAGGTTGCAGGCACCCTGATCAGCGCAGCCCTGGTGGACTTTGCACTGCACTTCTTCCACAACGCACAGCGCCTGGTGGCCGCCGGCCGCGGCCCGTACTACTACCTGCCGAAGCTGGAAAACCACATGGAAGCACGCCTGTGGAACGACATCTTCAACATGGCCCAGGACCTGCTGGGCATCGAGCGCGGCACCATCCGCGCCACGGTGCACATCGAGACCATCACCGCTGCCTTTGAAATGGAAGAGATCCTCTACGAGCTGCGCGAGCACTCCTCGGGCCTGAACGCAGGACGCTGGGACTACATCTTCTCCATCATCAAGAACTTCCGCTCCCGCGGACCGCGCTTCATCTTCCCGGACCGCGATTCGGTGACGATGACCGCGCCGTTCATGCGGGCCTACACCGAGCAGCTGGTGCGCGCCTGCCACCGCCGCGGCGCTACCGCCATCGGCGGGATGAGCACCTTCGTCCCGAGCCGCAAGGACGCTTCGATCAACGCCGGCGGCCTGGCCAAGGTGCGCGAGGACAAGTTCCGCGAGGTGCGCGACGGATTCGACGGCTCCTGGGTAGCCCACCCGGACCTGGTGTCCACCGCCCGCGAGGTGTACGACGTGGTGCTGGGCGAGAACCCGCACCAGATCTCCCGCACCCGCGAGGACGTGGAAGTTTCAGCCTCCGCGCTGCTGGCCATCGCCGGGCTGGACGGGCAGATCACCGAGCAGGGCATCCGCGACAACATCGAGATCGGCATCCGCTACATCGAGTCCTGGCTGCGCGGCAACGGCGCAGTGGTGCTGCGCAACCTGATGGAGGATTCGGCCACCGCCGAGATCTCCCGCTCGCAGCTGTGGCAGTGGATCCACCAGTCGGCCATCACCGACCAGGGCGAGATCATCACCCGCGGCTGGGTGCAGGAGCTGGCGGAGGAGACCCTGGAGGGAATCGAGCGCTTCGAGGGCGACCGCTTCGAAGACGCCATGGAGATCTTCGAGTCCTGCGCACTGCGCGAGGACTTCCCGACCTTCATGACCCGCAACGCCTACCTGCGCTACCTGGACCTGCCGGCCCCGGTGCTGGAAATGGCAGGCTAGGCCCCACAAGACCGGGCCGGTTGTCCACAGTCGTCCGTCAAGATCGGCCACAATCAACGGCATTCATCCCGCGGTACCCAATCCGCGGGGTGGATGCCGTTTTTTGGGTACGCTGATGCCATGGCTAAGACAAGTTCGACGTGGGAACCAGACATCCTGGGCGAGGGCTTCACCCAGCGGGTGCTGCCGATGGACGACGGGGCCACCGCCACGCTGATCCGCCACCAGCCCCAGCGCAGCCTGCGCACGCTGCTCAGCGCCCCGCTGCGCGGCGTCACCGTGCTCTACGTGCACGGCTGGTCGGACTACTTCTTCCAGCACGAGCTGGCCCAGGTGGTTTCCGGGACGGGCGCGAACTTCTATGCCCTGGACCTGCGGCACTATGGGCGCAACCTGCCGCTGGATGCGGCATCGGGCAAAAGCATTCCTCCGGGGTTCACCACGAACCTGGAAGACTATGCCCAGGAGTTCGATGCGGCCTGCTCGATCATCAAGCTGGAACATCCCGGCACCCAGATCGCACTGCTGGGCCATTCCACCGGAGGGCTTTCGGCCGCGCTCTATGCTGCCAGGCATCCGGGGAAGATCGCGGCCCTGGCCCTGAACAGCCCGTGGCTTGAGTTCCAGGCCAGCGAGCTGGGCCGCACCGCGCTGTCCAAGCTGATCGCCGCGGGCAGCATGCTCAACCCTCAGCGCTTCCTGCCCTCGGTGGATCCCGGCTTCTACACCCGCACGGTCTCCAGCCAGTTCGAGGGCGAATGGGACTACGAATTGAAATGGCGGCCGGCCAACGGATTCAAAATCACCACCGGGTTCATCTCAGCGGTCTTCAGCGCCCAGGCCGCGGTGGCCAAGGGGCTGGACCTGCAGATCCCGGTGATGGTCATGCTCTCGGCCAAGGACTACCTGCTGCCGCGCTGGGATGAGAGTGCCGCGAGCTCCGATGTGGCGCTGAACGTGCAGGCGGTGGCCGCGCGCAGCCTGGATCTGGGCCGCGAGCTGCACCTAGTGCGGCTCAAGGACGCCCTGCACGATGTATTCCTCTCCGCTCCGGCCGTGCGTTCGACTGCTTATCTGGAATTGACCAGCTGGCTGCTGGCGCTGAAGACCCGCAGCAGGGATTCCGCCCTGCCGGCAGTCATCGACTCGGTGATGCATCCGGGGCGCTAGGCACCCGGTCGTTGACCAACTCCAGCTCCAGCGCGCCCTGGGCGTCCTGCCCCAGCAGCGCCACCGAGCCGTTGCGGATGGCGTCCAGCTGCCAGCCGGCGATGTCCGAGAGGGTGTAGCGGATGATCGTGCCGTGGCAGATCACCGCGACGTTTTTGCCCGGGTAGTCGGCCATGATCTGCTCGATGGCCGCGCGGCCGCGCGCCACCACCGACTCCAGGGACTCGATCCCGCCGCCGATCTTCCCCGGCCAGCGCTCCAGCGCCTCGGCTTCCACCACGCCTTCGGCCTGCCCGTAGTCGCGTTCGGCCAGCAGCGGATAGCTCGGGCCCAGTTCAATCCCCAGCCCGTCGGCGATGATCTGCGCTGTCTCCCGCGCCCGGTCAAGCGGCGAGGAGACGATGGCATCCCAGGCCCCGGCGCCTTCCACCCCCGCGGCCAGCACCGCCACCGCCTCGCGCGCCTGGGCGCGGCCTGTGTCGTTGAGCGGAATATTGCTGCTGCCCTGAAGCCTGCCTTCAAGGTTCCACTGTGTCTGTCCGTGGCGGACGAATCCCAATTTCACAGTTGCCATTCTTCCACCGCCGCCCCAATGACATGCAGTGGGCAAGATCACCGGTCGTTTCAGACACCAATTATGGAAACGCTGTTGCGCACCCACGTAGTGTTTGATATGCACAACCAATCCACTAGATGCGAGCTTTTTCATCGTGACCGAAATCAAGGCGTCCCTCGCCCGCGGGCTCACCGCCCGCCACATCCGCTTCATGGCCCTGGGCTCAGCGATCGGAACCGGCCTGTTCTACGGCTCCTCCGCTGCCATCCAGGCCGCCGGCCCTGCAGTACTCTTTGCGTACATGATCGGCGGCGCCGCCGTGTTCATCGTCATGCGCGCCATGGGCGAGATGGCGGTGAAGCATCCGGTTTCGGGGTCCTTCGCCCATTACGCTTCGCGCTACCTGGGGCGCTTCGCCGGGTTCGTCACCGGCTGGACCTTCACCTTCGAGATGGCGATCGTCGCCATTGCCGATGTCACCGCCTTCGGCATCTACATGGGCTTCTGGTTCCCGCAGGTGCCGCAGTGGATCTGGGTATCGGTGGTGGTGCTGCTGATCGCGGCGATCAACCTGATGCAGGTCAAGGTCTTCGGCGAAACCGAGTTCTGGCTTGCCGTCATCAAGGTGTCGGCGATTATCGCGATGATCGCCGGCGGCGCGCTGCTGATCATCTTCGGCTTCAGCGCCCCGGGCGCCCAGACCGCCACCGGCTGGGACACTCTGATGGCCTCCGGCACGCTGTTCCCCAACGGCTTCACCGGCCTGCTGGTCTCCTTCGCCGTGGTGATGTTCGCCTTCGGCGGCATCGAGACCATCGGCATCACCGCCGGCGAGGCCGATGACCCTTCGCGCTCGGTGCCGGCGGCGATCAACACCGTGCCCTGGCGCATCCTGCTGTTCTACGTGGCCTCCCTGGCGGTGGTCATGATGCTCTTCGACTGGCGCCAGATCGACGGCTCAGCCAGCCCCTTCGTGCAGATCTTCGACGCGCTGGGCCTTCCCGCCGCCGCGCATGTGCTCAATGCCGTGGTGATCACGGCGGCGGTCTCAGCGATCAACGCGGACACCTTCGGCGCCGGGCGCATGCTCTTCGCGATGGCCCAGGCCGGCCACGCGCCGAAGTCCTTCGGCAGGGTCTCGCGCACCGGCGTGCCGTGGATGACCGTCGTCGTCATGGCGGTGGTGCTGTTGGTGGGAGTGGTGCTCAACGCGCTGCTGCCCGAGGCGCTGTTCATGATCATCGCCTCCGTGGCCACCTTCGCCACCGTCTGGGTGTGGATCATGATCCTGGCCTCCTACCTGGGCATGCGCCGCAGCGAACGCGGCCTGGGTGCCTCCGTCAAGGGCAGCGCCTATGCGGTGCCGGGCGGCACAGCGGCTGTATGGGCCACCTTGGGCTTCATGGCCTTGGTGGTCGTCCTGCTGGCGCTGAGCCCTGAAACCCGCATCGCGCTGTATGCCGGAGCCGGCTGGCTGGTGCTGCTCGCGCTGTGCTACCGCTTCGTGGACCGCGGCGCGGCGGAAAAGAAGTTCGCCGAGGCCAGCTAGCGACTCAGAGAATTTCGCGGCGCACGCGGCTGGGCGCCGGGGCATGCTTCCCGGTGCGCAGCTCGCGTGACAGCGCCAGCGCCGCCCACAGCAGCATTCCCGCCGCCACCAGCCACAGGCTTGCCAAGCCGAAGTGCAGGTAGCAGAACACCCCTGCCACGGAGCCGAGGGTAATCATGGACCAGAGCACCGCATAAGGCGCCCAGGCCACCAGGCTGCTGGCATGCTTGCCTCCGGAGAGCACCGTGATCAAGGCCCCGGCAAAGTGCTGGCCGAACTTCACCAGCGTGCCGGTCATGTAGGTCAGCCCGACCGATACCTCGCCCGAACGGGTATATGACACGTTGACCGAACCCATGGCCGCCGCCAGCAGGCAGGCGCCGGGCATGCCCAGCTCGCCGATCCCCATCTCTTCGCGGGTGCCGAGCACCGCGGCGCCGGCCAATAGCAGGCCCGAAAGGAACATGACGATCGGCCGGCGGAATGCGCCGGCCCTGAAGCTGAGCAGCGTGGCGGCCACGACCCCCGCAACGAAGCTGCCGACCAGGCCCATGGCCATGCTCCACCCTGTGACGTCCCCGCTCATCAGGGAGGCGGAAGAACGCGTGGAGTTGCCCGACATGAAGGACAAGAAGTATCCGCCGAAGTGGATGAAGCCCACGCCGTCGACGAATCCGGCCATTGCCGTGACCACGCCGGCGAAGAAGATCGAGCGCCACCGAAGATTTCTGGCCACCTGGCCGTTCTCCCCTCTGCCTGTGAATGTACAACCTCCAGCTCATCATGCCACCGCTGCGATACTGCCCACTAACCGGAATGATGCGGCGGTGCGCCGCGTTGTACCAGGTATGACTGAAACTACCGAAAACCAGCGCCTGCGCGTGGATATCTTCTCCGACATCGCCTGCCCCTGGTGCTTCATCGGCAAGCGCCGCTTCGAGTCGGGCGTGGAAGCATCCGGGCTCGGTGAAGACATCGACGTTTACTGGCATGCGTACCAGCTGGATCCGTCCCTGCCCGAGCATTATGAAGGCAGCGAGCACGACTACCTGGCCAAGGCCAAAGGCATGGCACCCGAGCAGGTGAGCGCCATGATGGAACATGTCACCGCCCAGGCCGCCGGCGAGGGGCTGAACTATGACTTCGCCAATTTGGTGGTTGCCAATTCCTTCACCGCACTGCGCGTGCTGGAGCATGCAAAACAGCATTCGCTGGGCAATGAAATGAAGGAAGCACTGCTCTCTGCCCACTTTGAGAAGGGGCTGGACACCGGCGATACCCAGACGCTGCTCAAGCTCGCCGCCCAGGTGGGCCTTGATGCCGAGCAGCTGGCCGCCGATCTGGAGGAAGGGCGCTACACCGACGAGGTCAATGCCGATATCGCTCAGGCCAAGCAGATCGGCGTCACCGGCGTTCCATTCTTCATCCTCGACGGCAAGTACGGAATTTCAGGTGCACAGCCCTCCGAAGTCTTCGCCAACGCGCTGACCCAGGTGCACGCCGAGGTGAACGCGGCACAGTAGCGGATCTGAGCTGCTGCTATTTTTCCTGCGGTGCGCAGTTGAGCTTGCCGGGCTTGGTATCCAGCTTTCGTTCCTTAACCAAGTAGTCGAACTGGGTGCCCAGCGCCAGGCTCACCTGCGTGCCATAGGCTTTTTCGTCATACACGAAAACCGAACCTGGGACCTGGCGCTGCACAGTCAGGGCTTGGGCGTATCCCTTCGGGCCGGCGAAAACAGTTGCCACCTGGTCGGAGTATTCGCCCATGCCCGAGGTGGTCTCAACAATATTGAATCCGCGCTTCTCCAATGACTCAGCGGTATTGCCTGCAAGGCCTGCAATGTCGGTGGTGTTCATGATGCGCACTTTAAAGCTGCCCGGGTCCTGATAGGAGAAGTTGACCTCCGGGCACTGCGCATTCTTGATCTTTGTCGGAGCCTTGCCGCTTGCTTGGCTGGCTCCCGCAGTATCTCCGAACTTCAAAATTCCGGTGAAGACCAGAGTTGCCGTCAAAAATGCCAGCAGCACGACAACGGCCATGGTGCTGAAAATGATGTTCTGGCGTTTGCGCGCACGCCGCTTCGCTTGGGCATCCGATACGAAACTGAGCTCCTGCTCGTTGACAATGTGTGCTCCATGCCATGTGCCGCGGTCCTCTTGTTTGCGCATGCGTACACCTGCCTCAACGAAATCCTTAGTTGGCGACAGCTTACCTAATCGCTATCGAGATCCAACACTCTGGCGTGGATCACGGAGCGGTGGTGCAAGGCCGAGCGAAGCGCGCGGTGCAGCCCGTCCTCCAGGTACAGCACTCCCCGGTAGCGCACCACATGCGGAAAGAGGTCGCCGAAAAATGTCGAATCTTCGCTGAGCAAAGTCTCAAGGTCCAAGGTGGCTTTCGTCGTCACCAACTCATCGAGTTTTACCTGCGACGGCGCGATGGCGCTCCAGTCTCGAGTAGAGCTCAGCCCATGTTCTGGGTATGGGCGCGAGTCGCCTACAGCTCGAAAGATCACCATTCAAGCATAGGGAAAGCTGCCCAATTTTTCCGGTAAGCCTGCCCTTGCACGGAACCTTGGATCCAGGCCCATGGGGGCGGCTGAACATTATTCACGATTTGCCATGGCTGCCCGAATCACTAACTTCAAACAGTCATTTCACATAGGGAAATCTGCACCCACCCCATGATTGCGCAAATTATGCGCAATTATTACGCGGCCCGCAAGGATTGTTACAAGTGGCGAAACGTGGAGGAACGGTGCGTAACTTTAGCTAGTAACAATCGCTTTTTCGGGTGCACTCTGGGGTGTATGAACAACGTAGTCACCGAGATCCCAGTACTCGATATTTCTACTTCCCGCGATGCCGACGGAAGCTTCAACTCGAAGTTCGTCGCCGATCTGCTCGATGCCGCCCACCGCGTCGGCTTCTTCCAGATTGTTGGCTACGCCTCGAAGGAAAATCAAGCACAAGAACTGCTGGACACGGTTGCGCAGTTCTTCGCGAAACCAGTGGATGAGAAGATCAAGCTGGACAACCGCAACAGCGCCCAGTTCCGCGGCTACACCCGCCTGGGCACCGAGATCACCCGTGGGCGTGCAGACTCCCGCGAGCAGATCGACTATGGACCGGAGCGCGAGGCGCTTGGCGTTGTCCCCGCGGACAAGCCATACCTCAATCTCCAGGGCCCCAACCAGTTCCCCGATGATTTTCCGCAGCTGCGCGAGCAGGCCATGGACTGGGCAGCTTTGATGCACCAGACCGGACACGAGCTGCTTTCGGCGATCTCGGTTGGCCTGGGCCTTGGGGAAGACTACTTCGACGAACCGTTTTCGGGAGCTCCAGCCTGGATGGGCAAGCTGGTCCACTATGTCGGCGGCGGCCTCGTGCCGGAAGCCGGCAACCAGGGCGTCGGCCTTCACGCCGACTATGGCTTCGTCACCCTGCTGCTGCAGGACCAGGTCGGCGGCCTCCAGGTCCAGCCGTATGGACAGGAAGAATGGATCGAAGTTCCCCCGACTCCGGGAGCTCTCGTGGTAAATCTTGGCGAGATGCTCGAAGTCGCCACCGACGGCTACCTGATGGCAACGATCCATCGCGTCATTGCCCCGCCTGCAAATGTCGACCGGTACTCAGTGCCGTTCTTCTACTCACCGCGCCTGGACGCTGTCATCGACAAGGTGCAACTTCCTGAGCACTTGGCCGCCGAGGCCCGCGGAGTCTCGGATGACCCGCAGAATCCGATGCTTGCTTCCTACGGCGCTAATGTGCTCAAGGGCTGGCTTCGCGCCCATCCGCAGACCGCAGCCTTGCATTACCCTCAGCTGGTAAAGAATAGGGCCACTGCCTAGAAACGTGAGGGCTTCGACATGGTATTGCGTTACCACGTCGAACCCCTCACCTTTTAACGCGAGTGCGTCACTTCATTTAGGAGTCACACCGACGCTTGGCTAATCCCCCAATTTCATAGCCATCCGCAAGCTGCGCTGCAATCGCATGGCACGAGGCCATGACTGTATTCTGCTTCAAGATACTTAAGCCACACCCACCCTATGCTTAAGATTCACTCAAGATTTTTGATGAATTTTTCTAATACTAGTCTGCGACTAGGCCGAAGTACGACCATTTACCAGTCGATAACCTACCCCTCGCACAGTTTCGATCCATTGAGACGCGCGCGCAGAGTCCCCTAGCTTCCTGCGCAGGTTTGCCACGTGGACTTCAATGCTCCGCACATCAGATTCGGTAACGAAGCCGTGATCCAGGTCTTCTTCGTTGAGATTTACCCGACGAGCGAGTTCACGCTTGCTGCGCACCCGACCGGGCGCGCTCATTAGTACGTGCAGAATGGAAAACTCTGTTGCAGTGAGTGCTACCAACACTCCATCCATGCGCACTTCCCAACCGGAGCTGTCCAGTGTCAACTGTCCATGGCGCAGCTGCTGAGGTTCCTGACCCGGGTCGGACTGCCTCGCCCTGGCGCTAATCGCGTGACGGCGCATCAGCGCATCAACCTGCGCCCGGAATTCCCCATCACGCAGCGGCTTTGAACAATATCCATCAGCTCCAGCATCCAAAGCCTGCACAAGTTTAATCTCATTCGCAGGATCTAAAAGTGCTAAAACATATGATTCTAACGCCGAAGATAATCTTCGAATTGTTTCGATACCGTCAATATCGGGCAACCCAAATCCAACGATCACCAAATCAGGCTTAACCTGCGCAGCAAGAGAGACCCCTCGCTGACCACTGGATTCATCGTGAACCACGAATCCAATATTGCGCAGCACTCCGCAGACTCGATCACTTATAGCATCATCGCTTTCGATGACGACGGCTATTACAGCTTCCCCATCCACGCTTTTCCCCATTCCCCATAAAAGCGATCGCGGAGCCCGAAATTACAGCCTCACGCGATGACTATATGCTACCGGAAAGCACGCAAAATTCGTTACCTTCTGGGTCCATCAATACGACCCAATTGTCATCGTCCGACTGCCCAACATCGGCATAATTCGCACCCAGCGCCAAAAGCCTGTCAACCTCTTCCTGCTGAGTACTAGACGACGGACACACATCTAGATGAAGTCGATTCTTAATAGTTTTGTCTTCCGGGACTTGAGCGAAGCATAGAATCGGCTCCCCTGGGCGCCGCGGCACCCGCGCGATGCTCACGATCCCAACCGCTTCTTCCAGTACCCGATAGTCCAGAACCTCGCACCAAAACCGCGCGACCAACATTGGATTTCTGCAATCGACTGCAATCTCGCTAATTTCTACAGGCATGACATTCTTCTCCAACAGCTTCTGAGCTTGGCGATTTTCAGACTTACGCTGGATTTTACGCCCGGCACCATGACCACTCTGGACAAATCTCCGCAAACCGGGCCAGAGACGCAAAAATGCCCCCGATTTCTCGGGGGCATTTCTTTTGGCGGAGGATA
>NZ_BJNY01000010.1 GCF_006539925.1 Glutamicibacter uratoxydans
TTTGTGGAGGTAAGGGGATTCGAACCCCTGACCTTCTGCATGCCATGCAGACGCGCTACCAACTGCGCCATACCCCCAAAAGGATCGCTACCTGATCAGGCAACTCATTAATCATAAGTGAATAACTGATCAGGATGCAAATCCAAGGCTGCTAGCTGTTCTACTTAGTTTCGGCAGGAAGCTCAATCACCGGGCAGTCAGACCATAGGCGCTCAAGCGCATAGAAGACACGGTCTTCCTGGTGCTGGACGTGCACGACGACATCTCCATAGTCCAACAGAACCCAGCGGCCAAGGCCGAAGCCTTCACGGCGAACTGGGCGCAGGTCGAACTTTTCGATGACCTTTGCCTGAATCTCGTCGACAATGGCGTTGACCTGCGGCTCAGATCCGCCGGAAACGATCAAGAATGCGTCGGTAATGCCTAGACGTTCTCCTACGTCCAGGGCCACCATATCTTCGGCTAGCTTTTCCGATGCTGCCAGTGCCGCGGTCTGAACCAAGGCAATAGAGTCTGCGTGTGCGCCCATGAAGTTGGGTGTCTCCTTAAGAGGTATAAAACTTAGGACTTAATTGTCCTATGAAAACTAGTTGCTGAACAACATGATCAATCCCGCAATCAATGCGGCGGCGCCGATGCCTAGGGCAACGATCATCGCGATCAGCATGTTGTTGGCTCGGCGGACACCGTGAGTCTGAACGTCCAAAGGCTGCAGGCCCTGTGCGTTGACTGCATCAATTCGAGGCATGTCGACTACGGCCGAATCATTTGACTCCGCGGCGGCTGCAACTGATTTTGGCGCAGGCTTGGCTGGCGTCTTCTCAGCGGCGGCTGGTTTGGCATCTGGTTTAGCGGCAGGCTTCACAGCCGGCTTGGCCGGAGCCTTGGAGGCCGGCTTTGGCGCTGGCTTCGGTTCCTGCTTCGCAGCTGGCTTGGCGGCATTCTTGTCCGGGGACGCAAATGACAGTGAAACGCTTTCGGTTTTTGGCCCCGCAACGCCGGTCTTGGCAATGCGGTCTTCAGCTTCGCGGATATTGCCCAGCGCACCGGTGAACGGATCTGAGGCGGCGTCATCCTTGCCCTGCTTGGCATTCTGCACGCGCAGGCGCTCACGCTCGGCTGCGCGGCGGGAGATAATCGCGGCACGCGCCGCCATCTCACGCTGGTGGGCCAGAACTTCCAGATCAATTTCTGAATCGTCTTCGCCGATGAGGTTCGGATCAACCGGAACCGGTGGAGTGTGCGCACGACGGGCCGCCAACGCGTCCTCGACGCTCATCACTGTTGTTTCTGGCGACTGGTCGGAGCCTGCAGGGGTGGCAGGCTTCTTGGTAGTCTTGCTCGGCTGTGCAGTCTTTGCAGGTGCTTCGGCCTTGCCCTGCTCGGCCAATGCCTGCAGGCGCAACTGGCGGCGGGTCAACGGCTTGGGGTCGTCTGCTGGTTCCACGGTGGGAATGTGGCTTGTCAGTGCGCCGACTTCTTCTTCCAGGCGACGGCGTTCACGCAGTGCTTCGCGGTCGCGAGCACGTCGCAAGGATGCGCGCTCTCCCCCGGCTTGGCCGGCGGCAGGCGGCTTAGGAGCTGCTTTGGCGTCGTCCTGCTTGGAAGCTTCGGTTTTTGCTGGAGCTTGCTTTGCTGGTTCTGCCTTGGCGGGAGCCGGCTTCGCAGCTTCAGGCTTTGCAGGTTCCGGCTTTTTGGCCGGTTCCGTTTTGGCTGGAGCCTTGGCTTCGGCCTTTGACGCTGCGGGAGCGGTTGGCTGCTTGGATGCAGGTTTTGCGCTGGCCTCCGCCGCTGCAGGTTTCTTCTGCACATCCGGCTTGGCTTCGGCCTTGTCGGCGGGTACAGGTTTTTTGCCAGCTACGCTTTGCTGCTGCGCTGACGCCTGTTCCTTCGCTGCCTGCTCGGCCTTGTTATTGGCCAGCAGCGCCTCCATTTCGGCGCGCCGCTTTTCGCGCAGAGCTCGCCTGCTGGAAACTGGCTGCGAGTTATCGCTCATCTGGTACTACTCCCCGACCGCATAGACAAATACCGTCACCATAACCGATTATGCCGTGCTTCACGACTAAATGTGAGGTTACGACTCGGTATAGAGCCCATATTTTGCAATGTACTGCACCACACCGTCTGGAACCAGGTACCAAACAGGCTTTCCCTCGGCGACTCGGTCGCGGCAATCCGTCGAAGAAATCGCCAGCGCGGGGATTTCCAACTGGGAAACGTTGTCGCGCCCTAAGTCCGCAATGACGTAGCCGGGCCGGGTCACCCCGACGAAATGCGCAAGATCCCACACCTGGTCGATGTCCCGCCAGCTCATGATCTGGCTCATCGCATCCGCACCGGTGATGAAGAACAACTCGGCTTCGGGACGCAGGGCACGCAGATCCAACAGTGTGTCGCGGGTATAGGTTGCACCGCCGCGGTCGATGTCCACACGGCTGACGGTGAATCGAGGGTTGGATGCGGTAGCGATCACCGTCATCAGATAGCGGTGTTCCGCATCCGTGACATGGCGATCAGCCTTCTGCCACGGCTGGCCGGTGGGAACGAAGACCACCTCATCCAGCTCGTACTCGGCGGCAACTTCACTGGCCGCAACAAGGTGGCCATTGTGGATGGGATCAAAAGTACCGCCCATCACACCGAGGCGTAATGGGCGGTTCTTAGGCTGTGAATCGGCCAAGACTAGTGCTTCTCGTGGTGCTCAGCATGGGTCTTGAACTGGCGGTGGGTGTCCACCTCTTCAGGCTTGACGGTGTGGCGGTTGCCAACGTTGGTGTAGGACACGGTGATCAGCAGCAGCAGCATGAAGGCTGCGAAGATCACACCGCCGATAAGGAAGGACCAGCCTTCTGCAGTAAAAGCGGAATCGGTGGCTTCGGCAGCCAAAATCAGCGCGTTCAAGATTCTCTCCAGTTGTTATCCGCGAGGCCGCCAGCTCCCCGGACTCTTCCCGGAATGCCGTGACTCGAAAACTAACGGTACGTTCTTCTACATCGTACCGAAATTGCTTCTCAGAAACTATTTGCGGACGTGTCCATCGCCCTCAACGATCCATTTGGTGGTCGTCAACTCGGCCAACCCCATCGGACCGCGGGCGTGCATCTTCTGGGTGGAGATGCCCACCTCTGCGCCCAGGCCGAGCTGGCCGCCGTCGGTGAAGCGGGTCGAGGCGTTGACAATGACTGCAGCCGATTCGATCTGTGCAATGAACTTCTGCGAGTTGGCCAGGTCGGAGGTGATAATCGCCTCGGTGTGGCCGGTGGAGTAGGCGCGGATGTGCTCCAGCGCCTCGTCGATATCGTCGACCAGCTTCACCGCGATGTCCAGGTTCAGGTATTCGTTGGCCCAGTCGGACTCCCCCGCCGCCACCGTTTCAATCTCCGGCACCAGCGTGGCCGCGCGTTCATCGGTATGCAGGGTGACCCCTGCTGCGTGCAGTGCCTGCAGCACCGTTTTACCGGCTGCGGCGTCTTTGTGGATCAGCAGCGTTTCCACCGTGTTGCAGACGCTGGGGCGCTGGGTCTTGGCGTTGAGCAGGATGTCTACCGCCATCTGCTCTTGGGCGGAGGCATCTAAGAAGATGTGGACGTTGCCTTCGCCGGTTTCGATGACCGGTACCTTGGCGGTAGTGACCACCCGCTGGATCAGTTCGCGTCCTCCGCGTGGGATGAGCACGTCGATCTTTCCGCGCGCTCCCATCATGGCGTCGGCTCCCTCTCGGCCGAATTCGTCTACCGAGATCACCAGGTCGCGCGGCAGCGACACCGACTCCAGCGCGTCACGGATGAACCCCACCAGTGCCACGTTGGAATTCAGCGCGGCCGAACCGCCGCGCAGCAGCACCGCGTTGCCGCTCTTCAGCGACAGGCCGGCGATGTCCACGGTGACGTTGGGGCGGGCCTCGTAGATGGTGCCGATGACGCCCATGGGCACATTGACCTGGCGCATGCGCAACCCGTTGGGAAGGGTCTCGCCGCGCATGACGCGCCCGATGGGGTCGGGCAGGCCTGCAAGCTCATGCAGGGCGGCGATCAGCCCGTCGATGCGGGAGTCGTCCAGCTTCAGCCGGTCCAGCATGGCCGGCGAGGTGCCGTTGGCGCGCCCGGCCTCAAGGTCCTTGGAGTTGGCCTGCTTAATGGCTACACGGTTGGTATCGATGGCCGCGGCGATGGCTAGCAGCGCGCGGTCCTTCCAGTCGCGGTTGGCTCGGGCCAGCACGCGGGAGGCGCGGCGGGCCCGATCGGCCAGCTGGTGGACTGCTTCGACTGTCGCTGAATCGGTGAGGGTCATGCACCCATTCTAAGTTCAGCCCTAGATCAGCGCTAAGTCGTCGACATGTACGACTGGCTTTTCGTAACCTTCACCCAGATATTCGTGCAGCGCGGCGGTGGAGCGCCCGAACATGGAGGGCAGCTCCAGGGCCGAATAGTTCACCAGCCCGCGGGCCACCACGGTGCCCTGCGCATCGCAGATCTCCACGGCATCCCCGGCCTCGAAGTCTCCGGTGGCGCCGGTGATGCCGGCAGCCAGCAGCGACTTTTCTCCGCTGGAGATCGCCCGGACGGCGCCGGCGTCGAGCATCAGGCGCCCGTGGGCCACTGCCAGGTGGGCCAGCCAGACGTCTCGGGCGGAGCGGCGGGCGTTGCGGGCGGCAAACCAGGTGCCCACGTCCTCGCCGGCCAGCGCCTTGGCGGCGTTGGCGGTGGAGGTGACCAGGGCGGGAATACCTGCCGAGGCGCTGAGCGTGGCCGCCTGCACCTTGGTGATCATTCCCCCGGTGCCCACATTCGAGCCGGCACTGCCCAGGTCGATGGCTTCGATCTCATCCGGGTGGCCGACCTGGGCGATGCGCGAGCCGCCCTTGGCCGGGTGCGCGTCGTAGACGGAGTCCACGTCGGAGAAGAGCAGCAGCGCGTCGGCCTTGACCAGGTGTGCCACCAGCGAGGCCAGGCGGTCGTTGTCGCCGAAGCGGATCTCGTGGGTGGCCACCGTGTCGTTCTCGTTCACGATCGGCAGCACGCCGAGGTTGAGCAGGCGCACCAGCGCGCGCAGCGCATTGGTGTAGGTGGTGCGGCGCATCAGGTCGTCCGCGGTGAGCAGCACCTGCGCCACGGTCAGCCCGTGCGCGGCGAACTCCTGCGTGTACTGGGCAAGCAGCAGCCCCTGCCCCACCGAGGCGGCGGCCTGCTGGGTGGCAAGGTCCTTCGGGCGCTTGGCCAAGGCCAGCGGCGCCAGGCCGGCGGCGATGGCGCCGGAGGACACCAGCACCACCTCGGTGCCGGCGGCCACGGTGCGCGCCAAAGTGTCCACCAGGAACTTCAGGCGCTCGTGGGAGATCCCGCCCTCGACGGTGGTCAGCGAGCTGGAGCCCACCTTGATCACCAGGCGCTTGGCGCGCGGAAGCTCGCTGCGGCTGGTGACCTCGGAGAGGGTTTTGGAAGGCGTGGCAGCTGTGTTGCTCACTGCTCCTCTTCCCGTGCGCGGGCCTTGGCCTTGCGTTCAGCGGCCTTGGCGTGCACCGATTCGGTCCAGATGCCTGCCTTGCGCTCGGCTTCCAGCTCGGCGCGGGCCGCGGCCTTGGCTTCCTTGCGCTCTTCGTGTTCGGCGCGCTTTTCTTCGCGGGTCTTGCGGTTGCCGCGGTCTTCCAGGCGCACGTCTTCGCCACGGCGGCTGCCGCCGAGCAGTTCTGCGCCGGCTGCCATGGTCGGCTCCCAGTCGAAGACCACCGAGTTCTCTTCCGAGCCGATAACCACTGCGTCGCCCGGCTTGGCGCCGGCCTTGAACAGCTGGTTTTCCACGCCGAGCTTGGCCAGGCGGTCGGCCAGGTAGCCCACCGCCTCGTCGTTGCGGAAGTCGGTCTGCATGATCCAACGCTCCGGCTTTTCGCCGATGACGCGCCACAGCGGCTCAAGGTTCTGCTCTTCGCGGCGGATCACGAATTCAGCCTGCTTGACCGAGCGCGGACGGATCACCGGGACCTCGACCACTGGCGCCTCGATGACGCGTTCGGCGCGGGCTTCCTGAACCAGCTTGGCCATGGCGAACGACAGCTCGCGCAGGCCTTCGTGGGCCAGTGCGGAGATCTCGAAGACCTGGTAGCCGCGCTTTTCCAGTTCTGGACGCACGAATTCTGCCATGTCCAGGCCGTCGGCCATGTCCACCTTGTTCAGCGCCACCAGCTTAGGTCGCTCGACCAGCGGGATGATGGTTCCGTCGGTGCCGGCGAAGGTGGAGTCTGCCTCGTAGTTGGCCAGCTCTGCCTCGATGATTTCCAGGTCGCTGATCGGGTCGCGGTCCGATTCAAGGGTGCCGCAGTCAAGCACGTGCACGATCGCCGCGCAGCGCTCGACGTGGCGCAGGAATTCGTGGCCCAGGCCCTTGCCTTCGGAGGCTCCGGGAATCAAGCCCGGCACGTCGGCGACGGTGAAGCGCACTTCGCCTGCCTGGACCACGCCGAGGTTCGGCACCAGGGTGGTGAACGGGTAGTCGGCGATCTTCGGGCGCGCCGCGGACATGGCTGCGATCAGCGAGGACTTGCCAGCCGATGGGTAGCCCACCAGCGCGATGTCAGCCACCGACTTCAGCTCCAGGACGACGTCCTGCTCCTGGCCGGGAATGCCCAGCAACGCGAAGCCAGGGGCCTTGCGCTTGTCCGAGGCGATGGCAGCGTTGCCCAGGCCGCCCTGGCCGCCTCCGGCCGCCAGGTATTCGTCGCCCACGTTGATCAGGTCGGCGAGGATGTCGCCGTCGCGGGTCTTGACGACGGTGCCTGCTGGCACGCCGAGGATCAGGTCCTCGCCCTGCTTGCCCGGGCGCAGCCCGCCCTTGCCTGGTTCGCCGTTGCCGGCCTTGCGGTGCGGCAGGTGGTGGAAGTCGAGCAGGGTGGTCACCTGCGGGTCGACGCGCAGGATGATGTCGCCGCCGTTGCCGCCGTTGCCGCCGTCTGGGCCGCCCAGTGGCTTGAACTTCTCACGTTTGATGGACACACAACCGTGACCACCATTTCCTGCGGTGGCGTGAAGGGTTACGCGATCAACGAATGCAGCCACGGGGCCATCTTCTCCTATAACGGGGGTGCGAGCTGGTGCTCGCTTAAAAGTCTATCTACGCACACAAGGGGCGGACCGAAACGGCCCACCCCTTGGGTACTAAAAATGTTGTCTGTTGCCTAAATTAGGCAGCAGCCACAATGTTCACCACGCGGCGACCACGACGGGTGCCGAACTCAACTGCACCGGCAGCCAGAGCGAACAGGGTGTCATCCTTGCCGCGGCCTACGCCTGCACCTGGGTGGAAGTGGGTGCCACGCTGGCGAACGATGATTTCGCCTGCCTTGACTTCCTGACCACCGAAGCGCTTTACGCCCAGGTACTGTGCGTTGGAATCGCGACCGTTGCGAGTGGAACTCGCACCTTTCTTATGTGCCATGCTTTTTAGCCTCTTTCGCTACAAAAATGGATATTACGAGCGCCCAAATTAGGCGATCGAGGTGACCTTGACCTTGGTCAGAGCGGAACGGAAGCCCTGGCGCTTCTTGTAACCGGTCTTGTTCTTGTACTTCTGGATTACGATCTTTGGACCGCGGAGGTTCTCAACGACCTCAGCAGTAACCTTGACCTTTGCCAGATCGGCAGCTGCGGAAGTTACCTTCTCGCCATCTACCAGCAGCAATGCAGGAAGCTCGATGGAGCTACCTGGGGCAGCCTGAAGACGGTCAACGGTGATGAGGTCTCCAACGGAAACCTTCTCCTGGTGGCCGCCTGCGCGGACAATTGCGTACACCACGTGGGTACTCACTTCTACTCGACGTTTATTGTCTTACTGGCGCAGATATCAACCCGAAAACCTTCAAGCAGGTCAACATGGGGATCTCATGCGCTTGTGCCTTGAACGCCGAGCGGACCAAAAGTCCGTGATCTTGGCGTTTAGCACCGATCAACTAGATTACGCTAATTCACGCCACCGGGGCAAATACAAACAGCCCCAGTGGGTGAAGCGTGATCAAGTTCATCTATTTCAGTTCGCGAACTGGAACTCCAACACCGAACATGACCGGGGCGCCGGACTGCTCAGCTGGCTTTTCAGCTTTCGAACTGGAGGAATCCATCTGGACTACCGAACCGGTAGCAGCGGATACCTCTGCCACAACCACCTGCGCGGTCGCATCGCCCTGGACCGAAGTGGCCCGACGGCTGCGTCGCTTAGGCTTAGTGGAACTCTGTGGGGCGGCCGCTGCAGCAACTGGCGCTGCCTCGGCTGCTGGTTCTGCAGGCTGCGAAGCAGGTGCTTCGCTGGCCGGCAAGGCCAGGCCGGTCAGCACCGGCTGCTCGGAAGCAGGGGCGCTGGCCGGGCGCGAGGCACGACGCGAACGGCTTCGCGCAGGCTTGGTAGCCTTCGGCTCGCCGCCCTGCTCTTCCTGAACCTTCTCAGCCGGCTGCTCCGCCGGGGCGTCAGCCTGGACGGCCGATGCCTCGGAGCTCTCGGACTGCGAACGACCGCGGCCGCGCGAACGCGAGCGGCGGCGAGGCTTGCGTCCCGCCTCGTTGTCAGCGCCTTCGCCTGCAGGCAGCGCCGCCTCCAAGGACTCCAGGGTGACCTCTGCTGCGGACTCGGACTCATCGCGGGAGGCTGCTGCAGCGTCGTCGCCCTCGGCCTTGGCCGCTGGCTCGGTGCCATGGTCAAGATGCGAGGCGGCGGCGATGTTGGCCAGCGCGTGGCGAGTTGCTTCGGTCTTTTCCTCAACTACCTCGGCAGTTGCGGATTCGACGTTCTTCACCTCGACCTTGTCGCCCCCGCGGCGGCGGTTGCGGCTGCGCGCAGGCTTCTCAGCGAACTTCTTCTGGTGGCTCTCGCCATGGGAGTTGAAGCTCTTGCGGGACTCGACAGGCTCTTCATGGGTAATGACGCCGGAACCGGCGCAGTGCTCGCACTGCTCGCCGAAGACTTCCAGCAGGCCGGTGCCCATGCGCTTGCGGGTCATCTGCACCAGGCCAAGGCTGGTGACCTCGGCTACCTGGTGCTTGGTGCGGTCGCGGCCCAGGCATTCGACCAGGCGGCGCAGCACCAGGTCGCGGTTGGACTCGAGAACCATGTCGATGAAGTCGATGACGATGATGCCGCCGATATCGCGCAGGCGCAGCTGGCGGACAACTTCCTCCGCCGCTTCCAAGTTGTTCTTGGTGACGGTTTCTTCCAGGTTGCCGCCCGAACCGGTGAACTTGCCGGTGTTCACATCGATCACCGTCATGGCTTCGGTGCGGTCGATGACCAGCGAGCCGCCTGAAGGCAGGAAGACCTTCCGGTCCAGCGCCTTGGCGATCTGCTCGTCCACGCGGTACTTGGAGAAGATGTCCTCTTCCTGTTCCCACTTTTCCAGTCGGCCCATCAGGTCCGGCGCCACATACATGACATAGGCCTCGATGGTGTCCCACGCCTGCTCGCCGGAGACGATCAGCTTGGTGAAGTCTTCGTTGAAGACGTCGCGGACGACCTTGATGGTCAAATCCGGCTCCGAGTACAGCAGTTCAGGGGCCAGGGTCTTGGTTGACTTGGACTGCTCTTCGATGCCTTCCCACTGCGCACGCAGGCGGTTGATATCGTTGGTCAGCTCTTCCTCGGAGGCGCCTTCGGCGGCGGTGCGCACGATGACGCCCGCGTTCTCCGGCAGGTGGTCCTTGAGGATCTTCTTCAGGCGCTGGCGCTCGACGTCAGGCAGCTTGCGGGAAATGCCGGTCATGGAACCGCCCGGCACGTAGACCAGGTAGCGGCCAGGCAGGGAGACCTGGCTGGTCAGCCGGGCGCCCTTGTGGCCCACTGGGTCCTTGGTGACCTGCACCAGCACCGAGTCGCCAGCCTTCAGCGCATTCTCGATGCGGCGCGGCGCGCCTTCCAGCGCGGCGATGTCCCAATTGACTTCGCCGGCGTAGAGCACGGCATTGCGGCCGCGTCCGATGTCGACGAAGGCGGCTTCCATGGAAGGCAGCACGTTCTGGACCTTGCCCAGGTAGACGTTGCCGATCAGCGAATCCTGCTGGGTCTTGGAGACGAAGTGCTCCGCGAGCACGCCGTCTTCCAGCACGCCAATCTGGATGCGGTCTTCGCGCTGGCGCACGATCATCTTGCGCTCCACCGACTCGCGGCGGGCCAAGAACTCTGCCTCGGTGATCACCTGGCGGCGGCGGCCGGTCTCGCGGGATTCGCGGCGGCGCTGGCGCTTGGCTTCCAGGCGGGTGGAGCCCCGGACGGAGGCGACCTTGTTGTTGACGCTGGTGTGGCTGTCAATGCTGGCGCGCGGTGCACGCACACGGGTCACGGTGTTCGGCGGATCGTCCTGCGAGCCGCCCTCAAGCTCCAGGTCAACATCTCCGCGGCGGCGGCGACGACGGCGGCGCGAGGTGACATCGTCCGAATCTTCATTCTCCGCGTGCTCGTGGCCAGAAGCTGGGCGGGCAGCCTTCTTGGCCACGGCCTGGGCCAGCAGCGAATGCGCAGATTCAGGGATGGCGAACGGGTTCATGATCATGGAGCTGCCATGCTCTGCCAACAGGGCGCCGGTCTGGTCTTCCGGCTCGGCGGCTGGAGCTTCCGCTTCTGCTGCCGATTCAAGAACCTCTGGCTCCTGCACGTCGGCCTCAACCTTCGACGCTTCTTCGGTGATTGCCTCGTCGCTGGCTGCGTTGCGCGCAGCTTGTGCGCGGCGCTCTGCCTGGCGGCTTGCGCGCTTGGCCGAGTCCGGGGTGGAAACCTGGGTCCGGCGCGTTGCACGCCAACGGTATGGGCTCTCTTCGACTCCGGCGGCGGCGTTGAGCTCCGCGAGGGTCATTGCACGGCGCAGTGGGCGTGCTGGGGTGGTGGACACACTGGTACGGCGGGCACGTGTAGAACGATTGCCTCGCTTATTTCCCTGCGCGCCACCCTTTCGCTGATTCGATGCGCTCATTTAATTTCGCGTACTCCTACTTATGTCCCGCTTCGGCATCCTCCACAGACGGGGCCTCAGCTGAAACTACAATTCATCACGTGTCGCGCGGCTGTCTTCAATGAGTCAGCCGGCCACGAAAGCTCTATATTTTCCGCAGACTGCTTCAATCATGGCTCGGCGCACCGAACCTGACGCAGCAAACTGCGGTTCAACGCGTCCCCTTCAAACCGGCTGCTTTCCTTTGCAGCCCTTTGATCCGCGGTATTCCCTCGGGAGGCGCACATATTGGGCACTCAACCGAAGCGATGCATCGCTTGGCGATCTGTCGTTTCAAAAGTCTATCGTCGGGTTGAAAGCAGACTGTGGATCCGCGAACAACCAAAACTATTCTCTCACAAATCGTTCACGCCGCGTTCACTCGGACATATGCGGCGCACAGAAAACATTTTTAGTATGTAAAGGCACACAGCGGAATCATCCGCTTTCCTATGAACATATGGAATAGTCAAAGCATGGTTTCATCAATTGAAAATCAGAAGACGCCGGGCGTGTTGCCATGGTGGGCCAAAGACCGCGGCTTCGGGCTAATCAACCTCGTCACCGGCTTCATCGCGTGGCTCGCCGCCGGAACTCTTGTCCTGGAGCGCATCGAGCTCTACAAGAACCCCGACTACATCACCAGCTGCGATGTCAACCCATGGATCTCCTGCGGCACGGTGATGAAATCTGCGCAGGCTGGCATCTTCGGCTTCCCCAATCCGTTCTTCGGCATCGTCTGCTTCGCAGTGGTCATCACGGTGGGCTTCGCTCTGCTCGCCGGGGCCCAGAACCTGCAGCGCTGGTTCTGGCTGTGCTACCAGCTGGCCATCACCGCTGCCTTGGGCCTAGTGATCTGGTTCTGGTCCCAGGCACTGTATGAAATCAATGCGCTGTGCCCTTACTGCATGGTGGTCTGGGCCATGGTCATCCCACTCTTCGCCTTCACCACGGCGCGCAATATCGTCACCGGTGTCATTCCAGCAGGAGAAGGCCTGAAGAAGTTCTTCGCGGAATGGAGCTGGATCATTACCGCGATCCTGTGGCTGCTGGTTGCCGCCACCGTGATCCTGCGTTTCCCCAATGCATTCTTCGGGTAACCAGTGAATCCAGTCTCCAAGAGACGCATTTTGATGGGGATCACCGCGGTCGCGGTGGTCCCCATTGGCTTAGCCGCCCGATACCTGGGTTCCGGACTGGTTGCGGATATCAGCGGCGGCGTACTTTATACGGTGCTGTTTTATGCGCTCTTCGCATTTGCCTCCCCCACGATCTCCCCCGCCAAGATTGCCTCCGCCGCACTGACATGGTGTTGGCTCGTCGAGCTTGCGCAGTTAACTTCAGTTCCCCGTCTGCTCTCGGACTGGTTTGCGCCATTGCACCTGATCTTCGGCTCAGGATTCGCGCCGATCGACCTGGCGGCCTATGCGCTGGGCGTAGCTGTAGCGTGGCTGATCGACACCCGGTGCAGCCCAAAGCCCACCACCGACTAGACCTGTCCTGATGGGCCCACCGGCGTGTCTAGGCAACCAAGCGCAACGTTTCACGTAACTTCAGTCCTTGTCAACCATGGTTTTCTGCTTCTCTCACGCCGCTCCTCCCCCAATGTGCCGCACACCATATCCACATGAACAGGCGGTAGGTTGGATACATGGCCAGGAATATTTGGAACACCGAAAATGCCCAAGACTATGGAATCAATCTGCTGATTTCCGAGCACATCAGGCTGCGCGAACTGCAGGAAGAAGATCTTCCGGTCCTGACCCAATGGTGGAACAGCCCGGAGTTCATGGCATTGCAGGGAAGCCTCGTGCTGCCCCACCCCGGTGCCGAGGCGGCCGAACTTTTCAGGGGGCGCAGCCTCAACCGCGGCACCACCGACGGGGTCGGCCTGTGCATCACCCTGCCAGATGACACCTTGATCGGCCATACGGCCCTGTACAACTACCACGCGCCGGCACGGTCGGCGGAGCTGATGATCATGATCGGCGGCTCCAACGTGGGCCAGGGCTACGGAACCATGGCCACCAAGATGATCGTCGATTTCGGCTTCCGGGAAATGGGCTTGAACCGCATCGGGCTGAGCATCTGGGCCTATAACGAGCGCGCGCTGCGCACCTTTACCCGCGCAGGCTTCCGAGAGGAAGGCCGCGAGCGCCAAGCAGGGTTCCACGATGGAGCCTTCCACGACCGGATCATCATGGGACTGCTAGCCAGCGAATACTTCGGCACTTCCGCCTGATCCGTCCCGGGCTGTGGATCCAGGAGTCTTAAAAGTGACCAAGGAAAAGTGCGCGATCCGGTGTTGTGCCTGCAACTGTTCAATTCATTAGCCTATTCTTGGAGCTATCACCACCGGCTATGAGGAGCGAGAATGGGGTTGTTTCGACGGGATAAGCCCTCGAAGAAAACGAATTCGTCTGAGGCAAGCGCCATGCAATTAGGCCAGAGCACGGCAACACCGGAGTTCACGGTCAATGGGCTCTGGACCGATCTTCTGGGCCGACTGGGCATCCGCAGCGCGCAGATCCTGATCGTGGGCGCACTGGTTACGTTCATCATCATTGGCATGCTGAAGCTGACCACCATTGTCATTCCAACGCTGTTGGCAGTAATTATCTCCTGCGCCCTGTGGCCGCTGGTGCTGCAGCTGCGCAAGGTATTCAATGCCCTGCTGTCCGCCTGGATCGTCTTCCTCGGGTCACTGCTGGTCCTTGGCGGCATCGGCTACGGCTTGGTGATGTCGGTGATCAAGGAATGGCCTACCCTCGTGGACCAAGCGGTTCAGGGCTTCAACCAGCTCAATGACATCGTCCAGAAGCTGATGGTCGACTTCCCTATCACCTTGGACCAGCAGCAGATCGACAAGGCGGTCAACGCCGTCACCGGGTTCCTGACCAGTGCGCAGTTCGGCAGCGGCGCGTTGAACACCATCAGCGCGGCCGGCAGCCTGGTCACCGGGCTAGTGCTGCTGCTGGTCATCCTGTTCTTCTTCCTGAAGGACGGCGACCGGATTTGGGCATTTGCCATCTCCTGGACCCCAAAGCACTACCGTGAAAAGTGGATCCAGTCCGGAGACCGCGCACTGCACACTTTCGGCGGATACATCCGCGGCACTTCGATCGTTGCCATGGTGGATTCCATCGGCATCACCGCCACCCTACTGATCCTGCAGGTGCCGCTGGCCATCCCACTGGGCATCATCGTCTTCCTAGGCTCGTTCATCCCGATGGTCGGCGCAACCGTGGCAGGCATTCTAGCGACGCTGGTTGCCCTGGTGACCAACGGCCCGATCATCGCTTTGATCGTGCTGGCAGCTGTCATCGTGGTCAACCAGCTTGAGGGCAACTTCCTGCAGCCGGTCGTGATGGCCAATGCCTTGAGCCTGCACGCCCTGGTGGTGTTGATGGCCCTGACCGCCGGCACTGTGCTGGCAGGCATCATCGGCGCCGTGCTTTCGGTTCCTTTGACCGCCGCCGCGTGGGCGGTGATCAAGGTCTGGACCAACAGGGAAAAGGTCGACCCGGCCGTCCAAGCCCAGCAGGATATCGAAGCGGAGGTCGCTTTTGAAGAAGAGCAGAAGGCCATCGATTCCCTTGAAGACAAGGAAAAGGCAGCTAAAGATTTAGCCGCCGATCATGCTTCCTCGCAGTCAGCCGAGCCGGGCGGCGAGAGCAAAACCGAGAAAGAATAACCGCAAAAAGCCGAAGGCCTGATCCGCTACGGATCAGGCCTTCGGCTTTCCCACCAGATTTGTTGAAGGAGCTGCCATGCAAAAAATCGCCCAGCTTCAGCTTCCCAGCGGACAGCTTTTGGCTCTGCGGACATTTACCGAGGAGGACTTCGACGAGGTCCACGAATATGCCACGGACCCGCTGGTCTACCGCTACGCCGAATGGGGCCCCAACACCGAGGCACAGACCCGGGAATTCATTGCGCAGGCCATGGCGCAGCAGGAAGATTCCATCAGCTGCGCCGTAGTTCTCGATGACCAGGTCATCGGCGCGGCCGCAGTGTGGAGTACCGACGCCACAGTTCCGGCAGGAGAGCTCGGCTATGGGCTGAACAGCAAATACTGGGGACGCGGCTACGCAACTGCTGTGGCCGGCCTGCTGGTGGAACTTGGCTTCACCACCTTGGGCATCCACCGGCTGACGGCAACCTGCGCCCCGGCAAATGCCGCCTCGGCCCGCGTGCTTCAGAAGAACGGATTCAAGCTTGAGGGGCGGCTTCGAGACCATAAGCGGGTGCGAGGCGAGTTCAGGGATTCGTTGTTGTTCTCTCGACTTCGCACCGACCCGCCGCCAAGCGCCGAAGCGCAGGCTTAATGAACTGATCCCCGCAAAACCCTTGAGGTTTTGCGGGGATCAGTTTTTGACTGCGGCTAGTTGGCGAACCAGATGCCGATTTCGCGCGCTGCCGATTCTTCCGAGTCCGAGCCGTGGACCAGATTCTGCTGGACCTTCAGACCCCAGTCGCGGCCCAGGTCGCCGCGGATGGTGCCCGGTGCTGCGGTGGTCGGATCGGTGGTGCCGGCCAGCGAGCGGAAGCCGGCGATGACAGACTGGCCCTCGGCGACGATGGCCACGACCGGGCCGGAGAGCATGAACTCCACCAGCGGCTCGTAGAATGGCTTGCCCTCGTGCTCTGCATAGTGCGCAGCCAGCATTTCGCGGGTGGCATTGAGCTGCTTGAGCTCAGCAATGGTGTAGCCCTTGGCTTCAATGCGGGCGATGATCTGTCCGGTCAAACCGCGCTTGACGCCGTCCGGCTTGACCAGGATCAGGGTACGTTCAGTCATGTGACTACCTCTTCGTTGTGGTGCTTAACTTTTGTGGGTCAAACTCTTTTTAGGCCTGTTCGGGATGTGCTTCATCCCATTTGGCCTGGGCAATGGCCCGCTGCTTGTTCTCCGCATCGATGCTTTCGCCCTTAGAAACCGCGTACCACCAGCACAGCGCAAAGGCCGAGCCGAGGTAGAACATGTCCACCAGCACGAAGCCGCACAGGAAGAACACCGCCTGCAGCGCCCAGCCGATGATGTAGCCGATCTTCTTTCCCAGCAGCGCGCAGTTCAGGATGCACAGCAGCGCGAGGATGCCGCCCATGGACAGGACGACTGCCGGTTCGGCCCGCTTGAGCCCGAACGCCGCCAGGGTGATGAAGATGGCCAGCAGCGCCTCGCAGACCAGCACGGTGGAAGCGAACATCATCTTCACCGAGCGCTGCTTCTTCTTCATTCCCGGGCGCCATTCGCGCTGGGCACGGGTCAGCTTGGCCATCAGTGTCCTCCCTTGAGCAGCGCCGTCACTTCGCCCACCAGTGTAATGGAACCGGTGACCAGCACGCCGCCGGCAAGGTCTTCGCCGGATTCGGCGCGGCCCACCGACCACTCGATGGCGTCTTCCAGGTCCTCGGTGACGTGGATGTCCTCTTCCGGCCAGCCCGCATCGATGGCAAGGTTGGCCAGTTCTCCGGCGGGGATGGCCCGCGGCGAGGAGGACTGGGTGATGCACAGGTCTTCGACCAGGTCCCCGTACTCTTCGCGCATGGTGTAGAGCATCGCCTCGGCGTCCTTTTCCTGCAGGATGCACACCATCAGTACTAGACGGGAGAATCCGAAGGACTCCTTGATGGCCTCTGCCGAGACGCGGATGCCGTCGGGGTTGTGCCCGGCGTCGACCAGGATGCTCGGTGCGGTGCGCACCAGCTCCAGGCGGCCCGGGCTGGAGGTGGCGGCGAATCCGTCGCGGACCAGGTCCGCGTTCAGCTCGCGCTCTCCCCCTCCGAGGAATGCTTCCACGGCCGCCAGGGCCACCGCGGCGTTCTGCGCCTGGTGGGCTCCGAACAGCGGCAGGAAGATCTCGTCATAACGGCCGGCCTGGCCCTGGATGCTCAGCAGCTGGCCGCCGACGGCCACCTGCCGGTCAAGCAGCTTGAAGTCAATCGATTCAAAGGCCGTGGGCACTTCCAGCTCGCGGGCGCGGGCCAGCAGCACGTCGGCCGCGTCCACCGGCTGCACCGCGGAGACCAGGTAGCCGCCGGGTTTGAGGATGCCGATCTTCTCCTGGGCGATCAGCTCGGTGGTATCCCCCAGCAGATCGGTGTGGTCCAGCGAGATCGGGGTGATGACCGAGACGTCTCCGTCGGCCACGTTGGTGGCGTCGGTGATACCGCCCAGGCCCACTTCGAGCACCACAACATCCACCGGAACCTCCGCGAAGACCGCGAAGGCCAGGATGGTGACTGCTTCGAAGTAGGTCAGCTTGTTTTCGCCGCGCTCCACCAGTTCGGCGTCGACGATCTCCAGGAACGGGCTGATCTCATCCCAGACCCGCACGAAGGTCTCCTCGTCCACCGGCTCGCCGTCAATGGCGATGCGCTCGGTGACCGAGACCAGGTGCGGCGAGGAGTAGCGCCCGGTGCGCAGGTCGTGGGCCTGCAACAGGGACTCGATCATGCGCGCGGTGGAGGTCTTGCCGTTGGTGCCGGTGATGTGCACTACCGGGCAGGCCTTCTGAGGTTCGCCCAGGATCTCCATGGCGCGGAACATCGGATCCATGCGCGGTTCCATCTTGTTTTCCGGCGCACGGGACAGCAGCTGCTGGTAGACCCGCTCTAGTTCACTCACTTGGCGGCTTCTTCCAGCTTGGCGACGGCGATCTGCTCGGCGTCCAGCGCATCGTCGACGACCAGTTCCAGCTGCTCGGTCAGAGTTTCGCCTGCCACCAGCTCGCGGTTGGCTTCCAGCGCTGCGATCACTGCGGCCGGCGCGGTGACCACGGTGCGGATGCGGTCCGAGACCTGCAGGTCAGCGTCCTTGCGGGCGGACTGGATGTTGCGGATCATGTCGCGGGCGGTGCCTTCGGCAGCCAGCTGCTCGGTGACCTCGGTGTCCAGCACCAGGAAGCCGCCGTCAATGACCGCAGCAGCGATCTCTGCGGTGGCGTCCACCACGGTGTCCAGGGTGTACTCCCCCTCGGCCAGTTCCAGACCGCCGGCGGTGACCACGCCGTCGGTGACCGACCAGTCGCCGGACTTGGCGCCCTTGATGGCCTGCTGCACGTTCTTGCCCAGGCGCGGGCCTGCGGCGCGGGCGTTGACCACCAGCTGCTGGCTGATGCCGTAGCTGGCCGCGTCCACACCTGCGGCGTCCATCAGGGTGACTGACTTCAGGTTCAATTCCTCGGCGATGATGGAGGCGTAGGTGCCTTCCAGGCGCGCAGCATCGGTGAGCACGACCTTCAGCTCTGCCAGCGGCAGGCGCACGCGCAGGTTCTTGGCCTTGCGCAGCGAGGAGCCCACGGAGCAGATCTTGCGGGTGGTGTCCATGGTTTCCAGCGCTGCGGCGTCCACCGGGAACTGGGCTGCATCAGGCCAGTCGGTCAGGTGCACCGAACGCTGTCCGGTCAGCCCTCGGAAGATCTCCTCGCTGGCCAGCGGCAGCAGCGAGGCGGTGACCTTCACCAGGGTCAGCAGCGCGGTGTACAGGGTGTCGAAGGCCTGGGTGTCTTCGTCGAAGAAGCGCTGGCGGGAGCGGCGCACGTACCAGTTGGTCAGCGTGTCCATGTAGTGGCGCACTGCCTCGGTGGCGTCGGAAACCTCGTAGGTGTCCAGCGCTTCGGTGACCTCGCGCACCAGCTGGCCGGAGGCTGCCAGCATGTACTGGTCCAACGGATCGGTGGAGCTGGTGGAGAACTTCGCCTCGTAGCCGGCGCCGTCGTTTGCGGCGTTCGTGTACAGGTTGAAGAAGTGCCACACGTTCCACAGCGGCAGCAATACCTGGCGCACGCCGTCGCGGATGCCCTGCTCGGTGACGATCAGGTTGCCGCCGCGCAGGATCGGGGAAGACATCAGGAACCAGCGCATGGCGTCGGAGCCGTCGCGGTCAAGCACCTCGGTGACATCCGGGTAGTTGCGCAGGGACTTGGACATCTTCTGTCCGTCCGAGCCGAGCACGATGCCGTGGGAGATCACGTTGGTGAACGCCGGGCGGTCGAAGATCGCGGTGGACAGGATGTGCAGCATGTAGAACCAGCCGCGGGTCTGACCGATGTACTCCACGATGAAGTCGGCAGGGTTGTGTCCGTTCTCAAACCATTCGCGGTTCTCGAACGGGTAGTGCACCTGGGCGAATGGCATTGAACCGGAGTCGAACCAGACATCCAGCACGTCCTCGACGCGGCGCAGGGTGCCGCCGGCCTCGCAGCCCTCGTGGGCGCGGGTCAGCTCGTCGATGAACGGGCGGTGCAGGTCCGGCTGGCCCTCGTGGTTCACCGGCAGGCGGCCGAAGAAGTTCTTCAGCTCTTCCAGCGAGCCGAAGACCTCGCGGTGGGTGCACTCCACGCCGTCGCATTCCCAGACGGGGATCGGCGAACCCCAGAAGCGGTTGCGGGAGATGGACCAGTCGCGGGCGTTTTCCAGCCACTTGCCGAACTGGCCGTGCTTGACGTTGCCAGGAATCCAGTTGATCTCTTCGTTCAGTTCCAGCATGCGGTCCTTGAACGCGGTGACTTCCACGTACCAGGAGGAGATCGCACGGTAGATCAGCGGGGTGCGGCAGCGCCAGCAGTGCGGGTAGGAGTGCTCGTAGGAGGCCTGCTTGACCAGCCGGGCGTCGGCCTTGAGCACATTGGTGATGGTCTTGTTCGCTTCGAAGACCTGCACGCCGACGATGTCGTTGAGCGGGCCGTTCGCGAAGACCGGCAGGAAGTTGGCGGACTCGTCCACGGAGATGATGACCGGGATGCCGTTTTCTTCACAGACCTTCTGGTCATCCTCACCGTAGGCAGGTGCCTGGTGGACGATGCCGGTACCGTCGCCGGTGGTGACGTAGTCTGCCGTGACGATCTGCCAGGCGTTTTCGGTGCCGTACTTCTCGGTGTCGGTGTAGGTATCCCACAGCGGTTCGTAGCGCACGCCTGCCAGCTGCGCGCCGGTGTAGCTTGCGGTGATCGCGGCGGCGGCTTCCTTGGCGTCCTTGTAGCCGAGGTCCTTGGCGTAGGAGCCGAGCAGGTCCTTGGCCAGCAGGAATGGACCGGCGGCGGCAGATGCCTTCACGCCGTTTTCGCCTGCAGGCACAACGACGTATTCGACCTCCGGGTGCACTGCCAATGCTTCGTTGGTGGGCAGGGTCCACGGGGTGGTGGTCCAGGCCAGCGCCTGCACGCCTGCGAGTTCCACCGATGCAGGGTTCTGGCCGGCAACGATGGTGAAGCCCACGGTGACGGTCTGGTCCTGGCGGTCCTTGTAGACGTCGTCGTCCATGCGCAGCTCGTGGTTGGACAGCGGGGTCTCGTCCTTCCAGCAGTATGGGAGCACGCGGAAGCCCTGGTAGGTCAGGCCCTTGTCGCTCAGCTGCTTGAACGCCCAGATGACCGATTCCATGTATTCGACGTTCAGGGTCTTGTAGTCGTTTTCAAAGTCGACCCAGCGCGCCTGGCGGTTGACGTACTGCTTCCACTCGTCGGCGTACTTCATCACCGAGGTGCGGCAGGCATCGTTGAACTTGTCGATGCCCATGTCGATGATCTGCTTCTTGTCGGTCATGCCAAGCTGCTTCATCGCTTCCAGCTCTGCAGGCAATCCGTGGGTGTCCCAGCCGAAGCGGCGATCTACGCGCTTTCCGCGCTGGGTCTGGTAACGGGCAACTAGGTCCTTGACGTAGCCGGTGAGCAGGTGGCCGTAGTGAGGCAGGCCATTGGCGAAAGGAGGGCCATCGTAGAAGACGAATTCTTCGCCGTCCCGCTGGTCAATGGAGGCCTGGAAGGTGTCGTCTTTCTTCCAGTATTCGAGGACGCGCTTCTCAATTTCTGGGAAACGCGGTGAAGCCGGGGTCGAACCGGTTGGGTCTGTAGTGACCTTCGGGTAGAAGCTCATCGAAATGGCCGTCCTTCAAGCGTAGGGTCGATAAATCCTTGCCTACGAGGACGACTTTCGCCGCGGTACCACCCCGTTTGCCCCCCGCACATGCCAATTGGCTCGGCAGGAAACCACTTCTCTTCAGCTGTGACGGGCTGGTCCCGCTCGGTTCTACTGAGCAGAATTCAAAAGCGAATCTTGCTGTTCTTCCAAGGACTCCCCGGTGATGGCCGGATCAACGCCAGATAGAGATTATTCTACCGTGTCAACGGCGTGCTGAGAATTCCGCCGGGTCAGTGTGTTTGAGCGCACAAATTTCAGCGCCAGAACTGATACCAGCAGCGCTTGTTCGACTTGTTCGCGGCGAGATCGCGCCTACGTTGCTCAGCATGCTTCTCGTGGTAGCTGTCCATGAAACGCTTCACGATTTCACGTTCAGCGTCAGAAATGGGATCTGCTTCTCCTCGCGCAATCCGCGCATTCAGGGAGTCTCTTCTCCGCTCAGTCATAGCTGATCACCACCTTCATTTTCATTATTCCCGGCAGGTTCTTCCTAGTCTACGCAATCAGCGGAGGGCCATTCTTCGTCGCTGTATGCATCAACTACAGCCGCAATAAGTTCATACTCCCGAGGTGTGCTTTCCAACCCTAAATGTGCCAAAGCCCTAAGCCCCTCGATCCGCTCGGTTTTGTCGTTCGATCTAGCCATCTCACTCGCCCACTCAGCTTGATCCCATCATTCCTGTCGCAGTGCATTGCTTCGTGAAATTCCTGCCGTCCGGCGCGCCGCAGCATAGGCAATTAGTGCTCCCATAACGGCCAATAGCCCAGCCGTGGGAGGTCCGGTAAGAAAATCGGACCAGAACTTAGACAACATCAAAAGCCCAACAAGCTGAACAGCTGGGACGCCGCGAATGCCAGTGTCTGATAGGAAGAGCCCGCTGGTGTGCAAGTCGTGATGGTACTGCCTGAAACCACGGTAGGGACGCTTTTCTGATGCCTGCGGGAAGTCACCGCGCATTGTGGAAAATGACTGATTGCTTCCTCTCGCATTTTCAGGATACCCCGATGCCGGGGGCTTGCCGCAAGGCCCCCGGCAGGGCTCATAATCAATACTTGTTTCCCACGGATTGCCTACATCAGGAGCATCAGTTAGTGCCGTCAAACGACTCGAATTCCAATTTCTTTCAGCTAGTTCAAGAGCATGTCGATGAGGTAGCAGAGGACCGCAGCCGACTTGCGGCCATCGCACAACGAGTCAGCCAGCTGCGCCAGGAAGCCGCACGGCAGCTTGCCAGGCATGGACAGCAGGCAGCAGGTGTTCTGCAGCAGTCTTTGGAACGCGATGTCCAGATGCATGAAATTGCGCGCCGACTGCGCCAGCTCGACCGGTTGGGCCCGAAGGCATGTCTTGGCTTTATGCTCACCGATGCCGGCGAAAGAATCTACATTGGCCGAAGCGGACTCAGCGATGAGGATGGCAGCCAGCTCATGGTTGACTGGCGAGCTCCGGCGGCGCAGCGGTTCTTCTCCGCCTCGCACGCACACCCAGAAGGGCTGGCGATGCGGCGCCGCTACCGCTGGCGCGCAGGAAAGATTGTCCACTACTGGGATGAGGTCTTTGACCTGGCGCAGCTGGGGCAAAGTTCGTCGCTGGACGAGCACTCAGCCTTCATTGCCTCATTGGGCACCGAACGCACCGGCCGCATGCAAGATGTCCTGTCGACAATTCAGGCCGACCAAGATGCGATTATCCGAAGCTCATCGGCCGGAGCATTGGTGGTTGACGGTGGCCCCGGCACAGGCAAAACTGTCGTAGCGCTGCATCGGGCAGCTTTCATGCTGTACTCGGACGCCCGACTGAAATCTCAACGCGGACGAGTGCTTGTCGTCAGCCCCCACGACTCCTACAGCTCATATGTCGCCGATGTGCTTCCCAATCTTGGCGAAGAAGATGTCCTTGTTTCCACATTGCAGCAGATGGTTCCCTGCAATTCCGAACTTGCACCAGAAGACGGCCAGCTCAGCCTCATTAAGGGAACTATGAGCATGGTCGACGCGGTGCGGCAAGCCGTCGAAGTCTTCGAACAGCCGCCTGCCACCAGCCTGAGCATCGATACCGGTTGGGGCCGCGTTCGGGTGGATCCGGCCGACTGGTCAGCAGCCTACTCAATGATTGACCAGCAGACGCCTCACAATGAGAACAGGATGGCACTGAAAGAAGCACTGATAGACCTGCTAGTTCCGCGCATCGCCGAATCCGAGCAGGAGATGTTCCAGGTGCGGCGGTCGCTGGAAGCAGCCAGCGAGCTCGACACTTGGATGGATGAGTACTGGCCCGTCATAGAGCCTGAAAACCTCCTGCGAGCGCTGTACCGGACGCCGGAATTGCTCAGCTACTGTGCGCCGGGGCTTGAACCGGCCCAGCGGGAGGCGCTGCTGCGTGCGCCGGCGGCCGACGGTTGGACCGAAGCGGATCTTCCGCTGCTGGATGCGGCACGCTGTTTCCTGGGCGATCCGAGGTCTGAATCTCTGCGCCTGGCCGAACGCAGGGAGCAGGAGCGGGCTGCGGCCCAGGTGCGGGACGTGGTGGTTGACCTGATCGCGTCGGCGGATGATCTTGAGGATCTTTCCTCCCAGCTGCGCAATGCTGATCTCCAAGAGCAGCTGGTGTCGCAATTGGCGGCAGATGAGACGGCTGTTGATCTTTCCGCCGGGCCGTTCAGCCACGTCATTGTCGACGAGGCCCAGGACCTGAGTGATGCGCAGTGGGCCATGGTGCTTCGGCGTTGTCCCTCTGGAAGCCTGACGATTGTCGGCGACCGAGCACAGTGCGTTTCTGGTTTTGCCGAGTCGTGGACCCAGCGGCTGGCTCGGGCGGGGATTTCGAATATCAGGGTCAGCGAGCTGCGCATCAACTACCGGACGACTGCCCAGATCATGGGCGCCGCGGCCGTGGTGATCCGCGAGGAGCTGCCTGATGCGAACATCCCTGTCTCGCTGCGCACCGACGGCCTTCCGGTGCTCCGTGCCCGTCCTGCTGAGCTGCGGCAGATACTCGATCGGTGGCTGGTACAGAATCCCCAGGGTGTGGCTGCAGTGATCGGGCATTCCGATGTGCGGCCCAGTTCGCGGGTGTCGGTGTTGTCTCCTGACCAGGCAAAGGGCCTGGAATTCGATCTGGTCGTCGTCTACCGGCCCGAGGACTTTGGGCAGGGGCTGGGCGGCGCGGTGCGCGAATATGTGGCAATGACCCGCGCCACCGCCGAGTTGGTCATTCTCACCGAACGGCCGGGTCCCGGGATTTAGTAGGCTGTGCGCTATGGACTCCTCTGCGCGGCCGTGGCCGTTGACTGCCAACCAGCATCACCTGTTTGCCTCCCCCACGGTGCTTCGCGGCGGCCAGCATTTGGTGACAGCCATTCTGCTGGTTATCGCTCTGCTGCGCCAGTTGACGACGGTTGAGAACATTTGGCCTGTCGTGGTCAGTGCCGGGGCCTTTGCCGTTTGGTATGTCGCCGGCTTTATCGGCATGGCGAAATCTCACGCGCAGCGGCTTCCGTTGTGGTGGCTGGCGGGGTTGTTGGGCCTTTGGGCGGTGATGCTGTGGGTGAGCCCGGAATTCATGTGGCTGGCTTTCAGCCTCTGGCTGCTGCTGGGCCACCAGCTGCCGTTTCTTCCCTCGATCATCTGGTCGGTGGTGGTGTATGCGATGACCATTGTGGCCCCCTACCTGCACCAGGGGCAGACCAATGTCGCCGCGGTGGCAGGGCCCATGGTGGGCGGCATCTTTGCGTGGGGCATTTCGCGCGGCTACCTGATGCTTGAACGCGATGCGCAGCTGCGGCAGAACCTTGTCGATTCGCTGATCCGCACCCAGGATGAAATGGCACAGGTGCAGGAGGAGCTCGCGCGCTCACAGCACGAGGCGGGGGTCGCGGCCGAGCGGACCCGTCTGGCAAGGGAAATCCACGACACCATTGCCCAGCAGCTCTCCTCCATCGGCCTGCATGCCAAGGCGGGGCTGACTGCGCAGGATCTGGAGAAGTCGGTGCAATCATTGCAGCGGGTTGATGAGCTTTCGGGTCAGGCATTGGGCGACCTGCGCAGGATCATCGCCGCGCTGGCACCGGCAGAGCTCGACACCCAGGCGCTGGGCTCGGCCTTGGAGCGGATCTTGAAGAAGTTTGAGCAGGACACCGGGATCAGCACCAGGCTGACTGTCGACGAGGGCCTGCCGGTCCTTGAACCCTCGGTCCAAATTGCCCTGCTGCGCACCGCCCAGTCGGCGCTGTCCAACGTCCAGCGCCACTCCCATGCCGGGAGCGTGGTGATTAATCTGAGTGCAGCGGCGCATGAGATCCGCATGGATATTGTTGATGACGGCGTGGGGTTTACGCCCGCCACCATCCGCGCCGAATCCCCGACCCAGGACGGAGGCTATGGGCTAAAGGCCATGGCTGCGAGGCTGACCCAGCTGGGCGGGGGCCTGGATGTTGAAAGTTCACCGGGAGACGGCACAGCCCTCTGCGCCCATCTGCCTTTGCTGCTATTGAAAGAGAACAAATGATCCGCATCCTGCTCGTTGACGACCACCCGATCGTTCGCACCGGCCTGCGCTCGTTGTTTGAAAACTACGACGATATCGAGGTAGTCGGCGAGGCTTCCACCGGCGAGGAGGCTCTTGATTTCGTCAAGGCCACGGCGGTGGATGTGGTGCTCTGCGACCTGCGACTCGGCGCCGGCATGAACGGAGCTGAAACCACTGCGGCCATCGGCAAACTTCCGCGGGCGCCGCGGGTGCTGATCCTGACGACTTTTGACAAGGACGCAGAAATTCTCGCCTGCATCGAAGCCGGCGCCAGCGGCTATCTGCTCAAGGACGTCAGCGCACCAACGATTGTCGAATCAATTCGATCAGCGGCCCAGGGCAATTTGGTGCTAGCTCCGGAAATGACCCAGCGCGTACTGGCCGGCATGCGCCAACCCAAGGTAGAGCTCACCGCCAGGGAACACGATGTGCTGCAGCAGCTGGCGACAGGCATTGGAAACAAGCAGATTTCCAAGGCGCTGTTCGTCTCCGAAGCAACTGTCAAAACCCACCTGGTCCATATTTTTGACAAGCTGCAGGCCACCTCGCGCACGGAGGCGATCAACAAGGCCCGCCAGTTGGGGCTGCTGTAGCGGCGGCGCGCCCGAGCGGATCTCAACCATTTGGTTGATCTTTCTTTCACCCCATTCCACGACGGAAAAGAACGCCAAAACTTATTGACTGGTAAGTATGAAATCTCCAGTCTTAATTCGGCTCAGCCGTTCCCTCACGAGCAAGCGGGGTGCAAGGTTCTGGGCGCTTGGCATCACCGTGGTGGTCATTCTGCTTTTCGGCGTCCTCAGCGGCGTCCAAGCTCCCAAGCGGTCTGGCAGTGCGCTGGTCGAAGGGTCAGATTCGGCCCAAGTAGCGCAAATCATTGAAGACAATTCGAGCAATGACAAAACGACCGCGCTCCTGGTAGCCACGGGATCTGACGGACAGAAAATTTCAGCCGCTGCATCGAAAAAGCTCAGCGAACAGTTCAACGAGATGTCCGACCAGCTCGGCGTGAGCATCGGGCGTCCTCTGGCCAGCGAAGATTCCCAGGCCATGATGGTTCCGGTTTCGTGGAAGACTGTCTCGGATGATGCCGACCGCGCTACCCTGACCGACATCAGAAGCTGGGTCGCCGGGCATCCAGTGGACGCAGTAGCCCAGCAGGTTACTGGATCCACCGCCTTCGCCGTGGACATCACCCAAGCATTTGCCGGAGCTGACTTTACGCTGCTGGCCGTGACAATTCTGATTGTTGCAGTCCTGCTCATCGTCACCTACCGATCCCCTGTTTTATGGCTGCTGCCGCTGGCAGTGGTAGGGCTGGCCGATGGCACAGCGTCAAAGATAGCCAACCTGCTCGGCAACTGGCTGGGACTGCATTTTGATTCGGGTGTGCTCAGCGTTCTCGTTTTTGGTGCGGGAACAAACTACGCCCTGCTCCTGATCTCCCGCTATCGCGAAGAACTGCGACGCGAGAGCGAGCACCGCACCGCCTTGAGCCAAGCGTGGCTTTCCAGCTTTGAAGCGATTCTCACTTCCAACCTCACTGTGGTCTTCGCACTACTCACACTTGGCCTGGCCATGATGGAAGATACTCGCGGCTTGGGTGTCGTCTGCGCGGTGGGACTTCTCATTGCTGCAGGCTTCGTGTTGCTATTGCTGCCTCCTATCCTTGCGATGGCCGGCCGCAAGGCCTTCTGGCCGCTGATTCCACGCCCAGGACAGGAAGAAACCAAGCAGAATGTGTTTGCCCGCATGGCTTCGGCCGCAATGCGCAAACCTGTACTGAACTTCGCCTCGTTGGCCCTGCTCATCATAGTTTTGGCCGGGTCTTTGGGTGGAACACGCCTCGGCTTGGATCAGACTCAGCAGTTCAGAACCGCAACCGAGTCGGCGAGCGCTATGAATGAACTCGTCGAGCATTTCCCGGCTGGCGAGGCGCAGCCGATTACCGTCTTGATCGACTCCTCCGATTCTGCTGATTTGCGCACCACGATGAGCAATCTTCCAGATGTCGCCAGGGTTGGCGCTCCACGTGCAATTGACGGCACTGATTGGCAGCAATTTATGGTGGTTACCTCCGCTGACCCCGGTTCTCAGCAGGCACAGCAGCTGGTGAAGAACATGCGGGACGTTTCCGCCAGCGATTCGAAGGCCACGGTACTGGTCGGCGGGCAGATTGCTGAGCAGTACGACTCAGACCAGGGCCACCTTCGAGACCTGCTGCTTATTGCACCGCTGATCATGGTGATCTGTTTTGCAGCTCTGGGCTGGCTGACCCGTTCATGGCGCGCCGCACTGACACTTGGAATGGTCAACCTGTTGAGTGCGGCAGCGGCGATTGGCATCGGCGCGATGGTTTCTTCCCTTGTCTTCTCGGTGGATGCGCTGGACATTCAGGTGCCTCTGCTCGCATTTGTCTTCCTGGTGGCGTTGGGCGTCGACTACACGATCTTCTTTACCCAGCGCGTGCAGCAGAATGCGGCAACGATGCAGCTGCCAGAGGCAGTCACCCAGGCGGCGGCGCATACCGGATCGGTGATCACCAGTGCCGGCTTGGTGCTTGCAGGCGTCTTCGCCGCGTTGGCGGCACTGCCGCTGATGGTCCTTGGACAGCTTGGAGTCATTGTCGGCTTGGGCGTCCTGCTCGACACGTTCGTCGTTCGAACGCTGCTGCTGCCGGCGCTCTTTGCAACCTTGGGACGCTCAGGCCGTCCACTCTTTGGCGGCCGACAGTCTAGGGCTTCTGAAAATCATGAATCGGACAACAAGGAGATCATTTTCCATGCGTAAACTCGTCAACATTGCTTTCGCCTACATGCTGGTTGGTGTGGCTTCCGGGCTGTTCTACCGCGAATTCACCAAGATCAATGATTTTCCGGAAGGCGCTTCGACCCAGCTGTCGGTTGTCCACACCCACCTACTGGTGTTGGGGTTCATCGTCTTCCTGCTGGTGTTGCTCCTGGAGAAAGCATTCGAGCTCAGCTATCACCGCAAGCTGTACAACTGGTTCCTTGGAACCTATAACGCTGGAGTTATTCTCACTGCAGGGATGATGACAACCCATGGCATGCTTACCGTTCTCGGGATTGAGTCAAGCAAGATGATTTCGGGAATCGCCGGTTTAGGACACATGTTCTTGACTGCTGGCATGATCTTGCTGTTCATCATGCTGCGGCGCAGTGTTTCCGGTGAGAAGAACAACTCTGTGCCTCAATTGGACCGGGCAGCCAGCTAAGGACACGGTGATGGATTTTGGTGTGCAGGTTGGCTCAACTGGCACACCAAAATCCACATGAACTCGATTATTCGATACTGTGGATTGAAAAGTGCATTGCTCATGAAACGAAGCACACGAAAATCTTCACGTAAGGATCGGTATGTCCACTGAAAGTCAGTCGGCAGCAAGCCAGATCGTGGTGCTTCCCGACAAAGCGCTGCGAACCCTAGCTGTCCTGCCAGGAGTCTTCAGTGTGGTCACCTTGCTCATCTTGTTCGGCTCGGGTTCAGCGGCCATACAGGACCCCTATGCCAAAGCCGGTCTGCTGACCACTGCGGTGGTTTTGGCTGTACTGTTTTGGGGTGCAACCCGCCTAAGGATTCGGGTGGCGAAAACCTCGGCCCAGGAAATTGTGGTACATGCGCCGTTGTATCGCCGCAGCTTTACTGGTTCGCAGGTTTCCAACGTCACTGTCTGCGTGGATGACGGCGCGAACCAGGGCCTGTTGAACTGGCCCGTCACCGGTCGAACCGAGTCTGTGCAGGGGGTTCGGCTGAACGTGGGAGGCAGCGCACACGTGGCATTCACGGTGGAAGGCATTGGTTCCATGACAATCGTGGCCCAAGACGAGAAGCAGGCGCAGAGCATCGCCGCGCTCTTGCAGAGCTGATTCAGGCGCTTGCCTTAGGTTCCCGTCACAAATCACCTGACGCGGCCAATCCAGCCCTATCCGTATTCTTGCGTGCTAACGTCAGCACTATTGACGCCTTGACCGCCTCCATGGCGTTCAAGCAATCAGCACAATTATTCTGATGGGAGCCATAATGGGCTATCACGAACATACAGATTCCAAGTACTCGCGCAATATTCGCCTGGGTGCCCCGGAAGCGCACAAGGCCTTTCTTGAGTTCGATAAGGCGGCTTTGCGCGGGGAGGACAAGGTCATTCCGCGCAAGGAAACCGAGCTGATTGCCGTGGCGGTTGCCTTGACGACGCAGTGCCCCTACTGCATCGAGGCCCATTCCAAGGCGGCCCGCAAAGAAGGCGCCACCGAGCAGGAGCTGGCGGAGACCATCATGATTGCCACGGCACTGCGTGCCGGAGCCGGGCTGACCCACGGCTTTATGGCAATGAAGTTCTTCGACGGCGAGGACGGCCACCAGCACTAATCCGCCGCATCGTGGTCACACAAAGCAGGCCGCTTCGAATTGTTTCTGCACAATTCGAGGCGGCCTGTTGTTCTACTTCAAGGTGAACCGCAGGGGTACCGAAGACCATCCGCGGAGCACGTTGTTGTGGTGGTACTTCACTTGGCCCACCAACTCGATCTTCTCTACCCGGTCAACCAGTTGTTCCAGCAGGCAGGCGGCTTGGAGTCGTGCGGCATGCTGTCCGACGCACTGGTGCACGCCCATGCCGAAGGCCAGATGGCCGGACGGGTCCCGGGTGACGTCGAACTTATCGGGGTTGTCCCAGCGGCGCGGATCCCTATTGGCCGCTGGATAGCACATCAGCACCTTGGCCCCGGCGGGGATGGTGACTCCCCCGATCTGCAGTTCCTGCGAGCTCTTGCGGAACATGGCTTGGACGGGCGAGCTCCAGCGCAGTGCTTCGTCAAAGGCAACTCGGGCCAGGCCGGGGTTCTGCTTGACCAGTTCCCACTGGCCCGGGTTGGTCGCCAGCGCATAGAGCATCCCGGCGATGCCATAAATCGTGGTATCGATCCCTGCGGCAATCAGCGAACTGGCGAGCAGGGCGGCATTCTCATGCAGGATTTCGCCGCGGTCGGCAGCAGCCCAAATGTCGGCGCCGAACCCTTCGGGCTTCAGCGCATCGCGCTGGCACTTCTGCCCCATCCAGGTGGCCAGCTCAGCAGCTTTGCATTCGCCCGCCTTCACCAGGTCGTTGTATGGTCCCGCCGTGTTGAAATTGTGGTCTGCGAAGTCCACGAACTTGTCGCGTGCAGACTCGTCAATGCCTGACGCGTCCGGGAAGAATTCCACGGGCAGCGCATGGGCGATCTGGCTCAGGCCGTCAATCTCCACTGCCTCGCCCGATGCTCCGTGACCCAGGTGCTGATCCAGCAGTCCCGCCACCCGTGTCATGCAGGTGTCCTTCATGGCGCGCAAGGCCCTGGCCGACAAGATCTCCTGCAGCACTTCGCGTGGGGCATCGTGCAGTGGCGGGTCGGTCTGCAGCAGGCCCTTGGGCGCATCGAGGTCGCGGATTCCCACGCCTGCCCCGGAGATCAGCCCCTGCCAGTTGGACAGCGCCTGGGATAGTTCAGCGAAGCGGCCGATCGCATAGACTCCGTACTTCGACAGGTACGCCACGGGTCCCGCGTCGCGCAGCTGCCGCTGGAACGGAAGCGGATCTTCCAAACTCTGGGCTGCGAATGGGTCCGCATCGAGTACTGGGATCCCCTGGGCTACCGGGCAGTGGGAAGTAACTGTCATTGCTGTGGTCCTTTGCTGCTATCTGTGTGGCTGGTGAATCTGCTAGGGAGCCTGGTCTGCTCCGAGCCCGGGCTAGGCCCGCGCGAACTCGGGCACCAGGGTTTCGTATTTGATGCTTCCCTGCTTGATGCTGCCGAACCGCTGGCCGACTTCGGCCATGCGCTCCACCATGTCGCGGGGCACCTTGAAGTTTGGCTGCAGCGAGGGGGCCACCTGATCTGCGTAGTGCTGCATATAGGCTTCCGCGATGGCCAGTCCCTTGCCGCCCAGCCCGGTGTCGTTCAGGATCTTGGCCGCCTTGGCTGGCTCGTCGAGCATGAACTGGTGGGCGTCCTGCTGGGCCGCCAGCCAGTTCTGCACCACCTGGGGGTTGTTTTTCGCCATTTCTTCTCGCACTGCGATGGCGACGACTGCCTGGTCGCGGACGATTGCCGGGACGTCTTTGGCTGAGAAGTCGACCACCACTGTGCCGCCGGATTCCTGGGCGACATAGCGGGTTGAGGTCCACTGCACGCCCACATAGGCGTCGATCCGGTCTGCCTTGAGGTTTGGAATAGCCTGTGCTGCCAGACCCACTGCCAAGACGGTGACATCCGAATACTTCATGCCAGCTTCTTCCAGGGCGAGCTTCAGCTGCAGGTCGCCGCCTGCACCGACCGCCGTCACGCCTACGCGCTTGCCCTTCAGCGACTGCATCTTCTCTTGGAAGCTCGCGCTGTCCGCCGGCCAGTTTCCCTTGGCGGAGCCGACGATTCCATAGGTGGTCTCCATGACCCTCAACCCGACCATGACCGGCCGCTGCCCCTCTTGGCCGTTGACGTGTGTTGCCATCAGGTTCAAGGTGTCGGAGCCCATCCCGTCGATGGCGTTGGAAACCAGCAGCTGGAATCCCTGCACGCCGCTGGAGGGATTGATGTGCTTGGGAACGTCGAGCTGGTGCTTGGCGTAGTCCTTATTGGCGACGTTGATGGCATCGAGGATGAAAGAGTCGCCGGGCACGGAAGCAACGGTGAACTTTGCGGCTCCTGCTGCATTCTGCGCATTTCCCGCTCCGCTGCAGGCAGACAGCAGTGTGCTGGATCCCAGGACCGCGACGCCGAGTCCCGCGAAGCGCAGCAGCGAACGGCGTGATACCTGGTGGTCGGATTCCTGAAGATTTCCTGACTGGTTCATTTCCCCATGCCTTTTCGTCGATGAATGGAAGCAATTCGTGGTGGAGTGTTCTTTCACCACGGAACATTCATCGGCAACCTCAGAGGTGTTGCACTCTGGGAATTCAATCGTCAGCTGGGCGAAAGAGAGGCAACCGGGTCATAGATCATTCTTCGGTCTAGCAGCCGCGTCAGGTCAACGCCGCCGCCTGGGGGCTACACACCGGGACGTTGAGCGTTGAAACTCATTACTCGGCCGTAGCGTTACCCATCAGTATTGTTACTGAGATCACACGACGGTAGATGTGTTTTCTTCTCGGGGTGATATCAAGACGTTATCGCTGGCGATAGCTGCAAGACGCTGGCCGCACGAGGATTTGCCCTTGTCCAGCGTCGTATTTGCCGTATTCGGGGCGTTGCAAAGAGAAAACCGCCGGGAATTTTGCCGACAGTTCTGGGCAGGGCGGCTGTCATACAGCGGAAAGCCCGGTTAAACAGACAATGCCCTAGGCCGCCAACTGGTGTTGGCGGCCTAGGGCATCATCAAGAGCCTGGGGTGAAGCTTACAGGCTCTCAGCTAATTTTTTTGCACGGGAGAATTCGAGCATTGCATCGCGCTCGACGACCTTCACGCGGTCGCGGGTGATGTCGCCGAAGCGGGTGGCCACGGTTCCTTCGGCCGCACCGAGGTCCTTCTCGTGCTCGTCCAGGCTCTTCCAGCCTTCCCAGTCGGAGAACTCGACGCCGCGCGCTTCCAGCAGGGCGGCGATCGGCTCGTCGATGGTTGGGTGGGCCAGGTTGCCCAGATCCTCAAGCAGGTGGGTGGTAGTCTCCAGCGCATCGCCCTTGGTGTGGCCGATCAGGCCGATCGGGCCGCGCTTGATCCAGCCGGTGGCGTACAGGCCGGTGACATGGGTGCCGGAGGCGTCCAGTACGCGGCCTTCGATGTTCGGCAGCACGCCCTTGGCGCCGTCGTACTCGATGCCGTCCACGGCCGAACCGAAGTAGCCCACAGCGCGGTAGAGCGCCTGGACCGGGTATTCGATGAACTCGCCGGTGCCGCGGGCGCCGCCCTTGCCGTCCAGCTCATTGCGTTCGAACTTCAGGCCGCTGACCTTGCCGTCGGTGCCGAGTACCTCGACCGGGGACTGCAGGAAGTGCAGGTGCAGGCGGCGCGAGGCACTGGGAGCTTCTTCGCGCTCTTCCTGTTCGATCAGCCAGTTGGTCAGCGTGGAAACCATGGTCTTGACCTGGTTGTTGGTCTTCATCAGCTCGTCGGAAGCCTTGTCGAACTCGAAGTCCTCCGGGTACAGGACGATATCCACGTCCTTGGAGTGCGAAAGTTCGCGCAGCTCCAGCGGGGTGAACTTCACCTGGGCTGGGCCGCGGCGGCCGAAGATATGCACGTCGGTGACGGCCGAGTCGTTCAGCTGCTCGTAGATGTGCGCAGGGATTTCGGTCTCCAGCAGCTGGTCGGCATGCTTGGACAGGATGCGGGCCACGTCTAGGGCGACGTTGCCGTTGCCGATGACTGCAACTTCCTTGGCGCTCAAGTCCCAGTTCTTCTCGACATCCGGGTGCGCGTCGTACCAGGAGACGAAGTCGGCGCCGCCGAAGGAGCCTTCCAGGTCGATGCCCGGAATGTTCAGGTCGGCGTCCTTCTGGGCACCGGTGGAGATGATCACTGCATCGTAGCGGGCGCGCAGGTCTTCCAGGGTGATGTCTCGTCCCAGGCCGACGTTGCCGTAGAAATCGATCCAGTCGTTGTCCAGCACCTTGTGCAGGGCGGTGATGATGCCCTTGATACGCGGGTGGTCTGGGGAGACTCCGTAGCGGATCAGACCGAAGGGGGTTGGCAGTTCGTCAAAGAGGTCTACCTTCAACGACAGCGCCCCGCTGGCAACCGGCTGGCTCTTGTTCAGCAGGTCTGCGGCGTAGATACCCGCTGGGCCGGCGCCGACAATGGCTACGCGCAGCGAACGGGTGGTCAGGTGCTCTGGGATGATAATTTCACTCATCAAACAACATCTCTTTCTTAGTCGACGAACGTGGCCGGCGCGGTGGTCTCGGCGTTCTCTAGCGGCAGGAGGTCTACCAGTGTCTCGGAGGCTTCCGGGGCTAGCCGAACGACATCACCGATGACGATGACGGCCGGATTCGCCACTGCGGCCTTGCGGGCGCGTACTACAATCTCTTCTAGCGTACCGATAGTTGTGCGCTGCGTCTGTGAGTAACCTCGCTCAACTATCGCAATCGGCGTACTTGACGGTAAACCCCGGGTAAGCAATGTCTCAACAATTTTCGGCAAATTGCATACTCCCATGAGGATGGCCAGGGTGTGGTCCGAGCGGATCGGGACATCCGCCAGATCGGTATGACCGCTGACCACGGTGAAACCGGTGGCTACTCCGCGGTGGGTGACCGGGATGCCCGCGGCGGCCGGGACCGAGATGGAACTGGTGATGCCGGGGATGACCCGGGTGGCGATGCCGAACTTTGCGGCATAATGCATTTCCTCGCCGCCGCGGCCCAGCACAAACGGGTCCCCGCCCTTCAGGCGCACCACGTGCTTGCCCTCTAAAGCGTATTTGACCAGCAGTTCATTGATCTCGTCCTGGGTTTTGACATGGCATCCGGGTGTCTTGCCCACGTCGACTACGGTCACGTCGTCCGACAGTTCTGCCAGCAGCGCGGTAGGGCCCAAGCGGTCTGCCAGCACCACGTCCGCCGCCAGCAGCGCCTTGTAGCCGGCCACAGTGATCAGTTCCGGATCACCCGGTCCACCGCCGATGAGGGTGATGTGTCCGATAGTCATTATTTTTCTCCAGTCCGGCTCATTCCGCGGTCGCGCAGCAGTTTGCGTTCCAGCGGAGCGAAGCATAAAAGTTCAATGAGGGCGCCGACGAGCAGGATCACGAGTATGACCAGCATCACCAGCGGAAGGTCTGCCAAATCGCGTCCGCGCTGCAGCAGCGAGCCGACGCCCAGGGCCAGCGATCCGCCCACCGCAATCAGTTCGGCGGCCATGAGCGAGCGCCAAGCGAAGGCCCAGCCTTGGCGCAGGCCCGAAACGTAGCCGGGCAGAGCCGCGGGCAGCTCGACGTGCAGGATGTGTTCACGTTTGCTGGCGCCGAGCACCTTGGACAGCGCGGTGTACTGCTGCGGGATCATGTCGATGCCCGAGAGCAGGCCGTTGATGATCGACGGGATGGCGCCGAGCAGCAGCACCGTATAGATGGTCGCGTCGCTCAGTCCGAAGAGGATGATCGCCGCCGGGACCCACGCGATGGAGGGCAGCACCTGCATGGCGGAGATCAGCGGGCCCACTCCCCTGCGCAGCAGCGGCTGGTGGGCCAGCAGCAGCGCAATCGGGGTGGCGACCAGCACGGCGATCACAAAGCCGCTGACGGCGCGGAATAGCGAGGTGCCCACGGCCCCGAGCAGCGAGCCGTCGGCCAGCAGTTCGGGAAGCTTGGCCAGCACCGCACCAGGCCCCGGGAACAGGTCGGAGCGCAGCGGGCTGGCCCAGGCCAGGATCTGCCAGAGGCTGACTAGGACGACGACGGCGATCACCGGGGCAACCAGCGCGTCGAGCCGGCGCGTCGTGGCCGCGGACGGCGCCGGGGCCTGCACGCCTGGTGCTTTAAGTTCGGTCAGTGTGCTCATGCTTGCGCTGCTCCTTTCGCAGGATCGTTGTCAGTTCATTGGCCAGGTCCGCCGCCTGCGCCGGGTTGCGGCGCAGTTCGTCGGTGATGCGCCGGGTTTCCAGGATTCGGCCCGGATGGGAGGAGAGCACCAGGATGCGCCCGGCGAGCCGGATGGCCTCGCGCACGTTGTGGGTGACGAAGATGATCGTCTTGCCGGTCTGCTCCCACAGGTTGCGCAGCTCCTCATGGAGCATGTCGCGGGTGATGGCATCCAGCGCCGCGAAGGGCTCGTCCATCAGCAGCACCTGGCGGTCCTGGGCCAGCGCCCGTGCCAGGGCGACGCGCTGGCGCATGCCCCCGGAGAGCTCGTGCGGCTTCTTGTCCACCGCGTGGCTGAGCTGGACCAGTTCGAACAGCTCCCTGACCCGCTGTGCGCGCAGCGCCTTCGGGTAGTCGGCAAGCTTCAGGGCCAGCTCCACGTTCGCCCCGGCGCTCAGCCACGGCAAGAGGTTTGAATCCTGGAACATGAACGCCGCGCCGTCTTCGGGAACCTCCAGCCAGCCTGCGCTGGGGGCCAGCAGCCCGGAGATGATGTTCAGCAGCGAGGACTTGCCGCAGCCCGAGGCGCCAAGCACCGCAATGAACTCGCCGTCTTCAATCTCTGCGCTCATCCGGTCGATCACCAGACCGGTTCCCGGGTAGCTGAGCGACACTTCGTGCAGCAGCACTCCCATTAGTTCCCTCCTTCCGAGCGGATAAATGATTCGTCAACCAGGCCGGCGGTGTCCCCCGGCTCTCCGATGCCCACCGATACCGCGTTCTGCACCAGCTGGTCGAAGGTCTTGTTCAGCGGCTGCTGGTCGAAGGAGACTTCCTTCAGCGCCGAGGCGATGACCTTGTCATCCAGCGAGCTGCCGCTAGCCTGCTTCAGCGCCTTCTGCACCGCTGCCAGCCGCGTCGCATCTTCCGCTGTGTTGAGCCAGTTGATCGCCTGGGCGTTGGCGTCGACCAGCTCCTGCACGGTCTGCGGATGCTGGGCGATGAACTTCTGCGAGACCACCAGCACCGTGGTGGGGAACTTCCCCTCGTCCCACAGGGTGGATTCATCCACTAGGCGATGTGCCCCGTATTTCTGCACCAGCAGCGAGGCATGCGGTTCGGGCAGCCAGGCCCCGTCGATGGCCCCGCGGGCGAACAGCTGCGGCACGGTGCCATTGGAACTCGGGGTGACTGTCGTCTTGCCTTCCAGCCCATTGGCCTTCAGGAAGCTGCGCAGCGCAACATCCTGGGTGCCGCCGAACTGCGGGGTGGCGAGGTTGGCGCCCTCCAGCTGCTCCACCGTGGTGATGTCCTTGGTGGTGACCAGGCTGGCCCCGCCGGAGGCGACGCCGGCAACGATCTTCAGCGAGGTACCCTTGCTTGACAGGTAGCTGTTCAGCGCCGGGCTGGGGCCCAGGTAGGCGGCGTCCAGCGCACCGGAGTTCAGCGCCTCGATGGCCGCCGGGCCGGCGTTGAAGATCTGGGTTTCCAGCCCGGTGCCGCCGGCCTTGAGCTCATTGCCGAGAAAGCCTTCGGACTGCGCCACCAGCGCCGGAGCGTGGGTGACGTTGGCGAAGTAGCCCAGGCGCAGCGTGGCTGCCGGCCCCTGGTCCGCACTGGCGGTGGCTGCCTTGTTCGGCGCCGGGACAAAGGCGGTGAGCACGGCCGTCGAGGCCAGCAGGCCTGCCAGCACCAGCCCGATGGCCCGGCCCCGCCGGCTGCCGCCGGCCGCCTTGGCGCTCAACCTGATGCGACCGGCCCCCGCCGCCGCTGCGGTCTCGCCTGTCTGCTCCTGCGCCTGCGCCTGGCCGGCAGGCTTCTCAGGCCGCTTCATCATGCGCCTGGATGATGCCGGCGGCCAGCGTGCGGCCGGTCGCCGGGTCGATCAGCAGGAAGGAGCCGCCGGTGCGCGAGTCGCGGTAGTCGGCCACCGAGACGGCCGCCGAGCTGCGCACGGTGATCCGGCCCAGGTCGTTCAGGGCCAGCGTCGCGGCGGCTTCGCGGCTGTAGTCGGCCACGTTGAGCACATGCTCGATCTGCGCGACCTTGGCCGCAGCCACCTTGGCGCCGTGCTTGATCAGCACGCGTTGGCCTTCGGCGAGCTTGACCGGTGCGAGCACGCAGATATCTGCATCGAATTCGCGCACCGCTTCGGGCAGGATGCCTGCCACCACGGTGTCGCCGCGGGCGATGTCCACCTCGTCGGCCAGTTCCAGCACAATGGCCTCCCCGGCATGCGCGGTGTGCACCAGACCGGCAGGGGTGCCGATGGCCTTGACGGTGCTGTGCGCCGGGTAGCCGTTGGACAGGATCTGCACCGGGTCGCCCACCGAGAGGCTGCCGTCCACCAGGGTGCCGGCGTAGCCGCGGTAGTCGCGGTAGTATTCAGCATCCAGCCCCGGGGCCAGGCCGCCCTGCGGGCGGATCACGTACTGGACATCCAGTCGGGCGGCGCCGGCAGGCTGGGCCAGGGTGAGGTCTTCAAGTAGGCCGAGCAGCGTCGGGCCGGCATACCAGTCGGCATTTGCCGAAGGTTCCACCACATTGTCGCCGTCCAGCGCGGAGACCGGGATGACGGTGGTGGCATGCAGGTCCAGCTCGGCGGCCAGCACGTGGATCTCGGATTCGATCTGGGTGAAGCGCGCCTCGTCCCAATTGACCAGGTCCATCTTGTTCACCGCGACGATCAGCTGTGGGACCCGCAGCAGCGCCAGCACGCCCAGGTGGCGGCGGGTCTGCTCCAGCACGCCGTTGCGGGCGTCGACCAGCACGATGGCTGCATCAGCGGTGGAGGCGCCGGTGACGGTGTTGCGGGTGTACTGCACGTGGCCCGGGCAGTCGGCCAAGATGAAGGAGCGCTTTTCGGTGGAAAAGTAGCGGTAGGCCACGTCGATGGTGATGCCCTGTTCGCGTTCGGCGCGTAGGCCGTCGGTGACCAGCGCCAGATCCAGTGCCCCGGCCTCGCCGCCGAAGCCGCGTTCGGCGCTGGTGCGGGCCAGGTCGTCCAGGGAGTCGGCGAGGATCGCCTTGGCGTCGTGCAGCAGCCGTCCGACCAGGGTGGACTTGCCGTCGTCCACGGAGCCGGCGGTGGCGATGCGCAGCAGTGTGGTGCTCATGTTTAGAAGTACCCTTCGGATTTGCGGTCTTCCATGGCCGCGGCGGAAATTCGGTCGTCGGCGCGGGTGGCGCCCCGTTCGGTCAGCGTGGACACTGCCAGTTCGTCCAGAACCTTCTGGACGTCATCGGCCGCGGAGAGCACCGCGCCGGTGCAGCTGGCGTCGCCCACCGTGCGGTAGCGCACCTGCTTGATGGTGACCTGCTCGTTCGGCTCGGGCTGGCTGACCGGCGTGACCGCCCGCCACATGCCGTCGCGCTCGAAGACCTGGCGCTTGTGGGCGAAGTAGATCGGGGGCAGTTCGATATTTTCGCGCTGGATGTAGGACCAGATGTCCCGTTCGGTCCAGTTGGAGATCGGGAAGGCGCGCACATGCCAGTCAGGTTCGTGGCGGCCGTTGTACAGGTTCCAGATTTCCGGGCGCTGGTTGCGCGGGTCCCAGACGCCGAACTCGTCGCGAAGGGACAGGATGCGCTCCTTGGCGCGGGCCTTGTCCTCGTCGCGGCGGGCCCCGCCGAAGACCACGTCGAAGCCATTGGATTCGATGGTGTCCAGCAGCACGCGGGTCTGCAGCCGGTTGCGGGTGCCGTCGGGCAGTTCCTTCAGCTCGCCGCGGTCGATGTACTCCTGGACGGAGCCGACCACCAGGTTCAGCCCGTACTTCTTCACGACCGCGTCGCGGAAGTTGATGACCTCGCCGAAGTTGTGGCCGGTGTCGATGTGGACCACGGGGATCGGCACGCGGGCCGGGTAGACGGCCTTGGCCAGCAGGTGCAGGACCACTACCGAGTCCTTGCCGCCAGAGAAGAGCAGTCCGGGCTTCTCAAATTCGGCGAGCACCTCGCGGATGATGTGGATGGATTCGGCTTCCAGTGCGTCCAGGACGCTGCGCTGGGTGCCGGCTGGGGCTGGTGCAGTGACAGTCATTGAAAGGTCCTTGGGGTCTAGAGGTGGATGCCGCATTCGGTCTTGGACAGGCCTGCCCAGCGTCCGGCGCGGGGGTCTTCGCCCTCGGCCACCGGGCGGGTGCAGGGCTGGCAGCCGATGGACGGGTAGCCGTGGGCCAGCAGCATGTTCACCGGCACCTGGTGTTCGGTGGCGTAGCCGATCAGCTCGTCGAAGCTCCACGGGGCCACCGGGTTGAACTTCACCAGGCCGTGGGTTTCGTCGAAGCTCACCAGCGGGGTGTTGGTGCGGGTGGGAGCCTCGTCGCGGCGCACCCCGGTGAACCAGGCGCCGTAGCCGGCCAGGGCCTCCTTCAGCGGGTCCATCTTGCGCAGCTGGCAGCAGGCGGCGGCGTCGCGGGCAAAAAGGTCCTTGCCGAACTTCGCGTCCTGCTCCTGAACCGTCAGCTCCGGCAGGACGTTGACCACGGTGACGTCGAGATTTCTTGCCACCTCGTCGCGGGTGATCTGGGTTTCGGTGAAGTGGTAGCCGGTCTCCAAAAAGAGCACGTCCACGCCCGGCAGCTGTCCTGCGACCAGGTGCGGGAGCACCGCGTCGGCCATGGAGCAGGCCACCGCGACGTCCTTGACGTCGAAATGCTTCGCGGCGAAGGCGATCACTTCCTGCGCGCTGGCGTCCCAGCCCAGTTCCTCGGCTCCGGCCGCCGCGATGGCGCGCAGCTGGTCGGTGGTGTGTTTGGTGTAGGTGGTGTTGCCGCTCATTTCAGCAAGTCCTCCTCGACGCGGTGCGCCCAGGCGGCGAAGGATTCTCCCTCATCTGCATGCGCTGAATAGTTCTTGACCACGCGTTCCACATAGTCCGGCAGCTTGTCGGCTTCCACCTTCAGTCCGCGCACGGTGCGGCCCAGGCTTGCCTCGCCGTTCTCGAAACCTGCCAGGGTGCCGCCCAGGTGCACCTGGAATCCGGAGACCTGTTCGCCGGCGTCATTGGTGATCAGCTGGCCCTTGAAGCCCAGGTCTGCAGTCTGCACGCGGGCGCAGGAGTTCGGGCAGCCGTTGACGTGCAGCGAAAGCGCCTTGGGCAGCTTGCCCTCGTGATCTGCCAGCCGGGACTCGATCTCCTTGACCGCATCGATGGTGGTGTTCTTGGTGTCGACGATGGCCAGCTTGCAGAATTCGATGCCGGTGCAGGCAATGGCAGAGCGCTTGAGCAGGCCGGGGAAGGCTTCCAGGCCCAAGGCGCGGGCGTTGCCGACGAAGTCCTGGATCTGCGATTCGTCCAGGTCCAGGGCCAGGATCTTCTGGTGCGGGGTGGTGCGCAGGCGGTAGGAGCCGTGGGATTCGAGCAGGTCGGCCAGGGCGGTGAGCTTGGTGCCTGAAACGCGTCCAACATCCGGGGTCAGGCCGACGAAGAACTTTCCGTCCTTCTGCTCGTGCACCCCTGAGTGGTCGCCGGGTTCGGTGGGCTGCGGGCCTGGATCGATGCTCGGCAGGGCGCGGCCCAAGTATTCTTCTTCGAGAATCCGGCGGAACTTTTCGGTGCCCCAGTCGGCCAGCAGGAACTTCAGGCGGGCGCGGTTGCGCAGACGGCGGTAGCCGTAGTCGCGGAAAATGGAAGTGACGCCCTCCCACACATCTGCTGCCTCGTCCTGAGTCACAAAGACGCCCAGGCGCTCACCCAAACGCGGGTTGGAGGACAGCCCGCCGCCAACCCAGAGGTCATAGCCCGGTCCCAATTCAGGATGGACGATGCCGATCAAGGCAAAGTCGTTGATTTCATGGACCACGTCCTGGTTGGGGTGGCCAGAGATCGCCGTCTTGTATTTGCGCGGGAGGTTGGAGAACTCCGGGTTTCCGATATAGCGGCGGGAGATCTCGGCAATGACCGGGGTCGGATCGATGATCTCGTCCTTCGCGATGCCGGCCACCGGGGATCCGAGGATGACGCGGGGTACGTCGCCGCAGGCTTCGGTGGTGTGCAGGCCCACCGATTCGAGGCGCCGCCAAATTTCCGGCACGTCGACGATATCCACCCAGTGCAGCTGGACATTCTGGCGGTCGGTCAGGTCCGCGGTGTCGCGGGCGAACTCGGTGGAGATCTGGCCGATGACGCGCAGCTGTTCGGTGCTCAGGGCGCCGCCGTCGATGCGCACGCGCAGCATGAAGTAGCGGTCTTCCAGCTCTTCGGGGCTCAGCGTTGCGGTTTTGCCGCCGGGAATGCCTTGGGCGCGCTGGGTGTAGAGGCCCCACCAGCGGAAGCGTCCGTGCAGGTCTTCAGGATCAATGGAATCGAAGCCGTTGACTGCATAGATTTCTTCGATGCGTGCACGCACATTCAGGCCGTTGTCGGAGGCCTTCATTTCCTCGGTGGCATTCAGCGGGGCGGGGCCGTCGATCTTCCATTGGCCGTTGGGCTTGGCAGCTCGTTTGGGTCGAACAGGTGTGGTTGTCTGCGTCATGGCACCCAGCGTATGAACTGGACCCCGGGTGCCTGCAAGCAGGTTGTGTCACATGACCGCCGGTTGCTTTATCGGCTCATTGTTCGTCATCCAAGGTCATAAAACCTGCCTGTACCAGCGCCTTTTCAAGTCGCACGAGGAAACATTGAGCAATGGTTACGTCAGGCAACAGGGGGCTTGTCAGCGCGGCCGCCCCCGTGCTAGCCAGCTTGTCCTGGAAGTAGCCGTCGGCCAGCAGCGCGCTGACCAGCAGCACCGGAGCCTGCGCGGCGGACAGCGCCGCATCGACCCGGGGATCGGCCCCGGCGCAGTAGGCCACCGACACCTCGCCCTGCAAATCTGCGGCGATGAGACCTGCCAGTTGCCTGATCTGCTGCTGGCCTGCCTCAAGCCTGGTTCCGGCCGCGGCGAGCACCACCTGCTGGCCGTCTGCCAGCTGTGCCCGGGCCCGGGAAGCGAGCACCTGCGCCAGCTGCGGCAGGGCGCCCAGCGGGTTCGCTGCGGTGGTGTTGTCCCTTCCAGCCACCGCCCCGGCAATGTCCTGCGTGGTATGCACACCGTCGGCCACCAGCAGCGGCAGCACGATGGCAGGCTCGCCGCCCGGCAGCGCCGCAAGCACCGTCGGCAGCGCCGGTTCCTGCACATCCACATAGGCTTCATGCCAGACCAGCTGCACCGGCAGGCTGTGCCCCAGCTCTTCCAACTGGTCTCGCAGCTGGTGGATCAGCTGCTGGCCGCGCGGGTTGTCGGTGCCGTGGGATGCGGCAAGGATATGCATGCGCTGCGAGGTCTGTGGGCTCATGTCGCCTGTCCTTTGTTTGCTACTTGGCTTCACGGATGAGCTTGTGGTTCGCTGCCTGGGCCTGCGGGCGCAGCACGATCTGGTCGAAGTTCACATGATTTGGCGAACTGACCGCATAGCGGATGACTTCGGCGACGTCTTCTGCCAGCAGCGGGTCCTTCACTCCGTCATAGACCTTGTCCGCCGCATCCTGGCTGCCCAGCCGGCGCAGCGAGAATTCTTCGGTGTGCACCAGTCCCGGAAGCAGTTCCATGACGCGCACCCCGTTGCCCACTTCTTCCAGGCGCAGGGCGGCGGTCATGGCGCTCTGCGCCGCCTTGGCGGCGTTGTATCCGCTGCCGCCTTCATAGCTGGCAAGCGCTGCGGTGGAGGTGACGTTCATAACGGTGCCCTGCACCTCGCGCAGACGCGGCAGCAGCGCGCGGGTCAGCCGCATGGTGCCCATGACATTGGCCTGCCACATGAACTCCCAGTTTTCATCCACTGCATCGGCCCAGTATTCGGTACCGCGCGCACCGCCCGCCACGTTAACCAGGGTGTCGACCCCTCCGTGGGCGGCCACTGTCTGCACCAGCTCATCGACCTGTTCCTGCACGCTCACATCGGCGGCCACCGCGATGGCGCCGGTTTCGGCAGCCAGCGCTTCAAGGCGTTCGGCGCGGCGGGCCACGGCGAAGACCGTCCACCCTTCGGCGCGCAGGGCGCGGACGGTGGCCTGGCCGATGCCGCTGGAAGCACCGGTGACTAGGGCAGAACGGGTTGGGGCGAGGTTTTCAAAGTCAGTCATGCTTTAACTCTAGGACTTGCCGGCACCCGATGCGTAGCCGATGCCGGAGTCTTACCTGTGTGGCAGCCGCCGGCTGCCGGGACCTAAATCCAGCGCCGTACCCGGGCCTGGTACTGCCGGTAGCTGCCGCCGTATTTTTCTTCCAGCACGCGCTCTTCGGCGGGGATCTGCAGCCGGTCCAGCCACAGCCACGCCCCGGCCGCCGGCAGCATGGCCCGTGCGGATCCGCGCCACAGCCCGTGGGCCCCCAGCGCACCGACCATGCCCAGGTACATCGGGTTGCGCGTATAGCGGTTGGCCCCGCCGGTCACCAGCGAGCTGCTGTGCTCCGGGTGCAGCGGATTGACGCTGGTCTGCGCGGCTCGGAAAGAGGATTCAGCCCACAGCGCCAGTGCCGCGCTGGCGCCGCCGAGCAGCACCGCCGCGATTCTAGCCGCCGGTGTGCCATGGCCGCCGCGCGCGAGCAGCACCTGCACCCCGGCGGCAGCCCCGGCGATGACCGGCGGAGGGATGACCGGCGCTGTACGTGTGCTCATGGGCCGATGCTACGCCCCCGCCACGCTGATGGACAGTGCGCAAGGCAATGCACCCCGTTGTCGGCTGCGCCGATAAAACATGGAAGAATGGAAGCATGGCAGAAGAAAACTTGGGCACAGACACGCCCGCAACGGTTTCCGTTCCTGACAAGCCCGCTTTGGAAGGCTTGGAGGAACGTCTCTCGTCCCGGTGGCGCACCGAGGGCACCTATCACTTCAACGAGGACACGACCCGCGAGGCCGTCTACTCCATCGACACTCCCCCGCCAACCGCATCCGGTTCGCTGCACGTAGGACACATGTTCTCCTACACCCAGACCGACGTGTTGGCCCGCTACCAGCGCATGAATGGCAAGAACGTCTTCTACCCATTGGGGTGGGATGACAACGGCCTGCCGACCGAGCGCCGCGTGCAGAACTACTTCGGCGTCCGCTGCGACCCGACCAAGCCGTACATCGAGGGCTACCGCCCGCCGGAGAAGCCGGCCAAGAACCAGCGCGACTGGGATGTCATCAGCCGCAAGAACTTCATCGAGGTCTGCGAAGAGCTGGCAGTGGAAGACGAGAAGGTCTTCGAGCAGCTGTTCACCACTCTGGGTCTGTCGGTTGACTGGCGCATGACCTACCGCACCATCGACGACAACTCCCGCGCCGCATCACAGCGCGCCTTCCTGGACAACCTTGCCAAGGGCGACGCCTACATGGCCGAGGCTCCGACCCTGTGGGACGTCACCTTCCGCACCGCTGTGGCCCAGGCCGAGCTGGAAGACCGCGAAATGCCAGGCGCCTACTACCGCTACGCATTCACCGCTCAGGATGGCGAGCAGGTCTTCATCGAGACCACCCGCCCAGAGCTGCTCGCAGCCTGCGCCGCACTGGTAGCGCATCCGGATGACGAGCGCTACCAGCACCTGTTCGGCAAGACCGTGACCTCGCCGCTGTTCGGCGTTCCCGTCACCGTCCACCCGCACCCGCTGGCCCAGGCCGACAAGGGCTCGGGCATCGCCATGGTCTGCACCTTCGGCGATCTGACCGACGTCACCTGGTGGCGCGAACTGCAGCTGCCGACCCGCCCGATCATCGGCCGCGACGGCCGCATCCTTGCCGAGAACCCGGAGTGGATCACTACCGAGGCCGGCAAGGAAAACTACGCAAAGATCTCCGGCAAGACCGTCTTCTCCGCCAAGGAGACCATGGTCGAGCTGCTGGGCGATGCAGGCCTGCTGGACGGCGAGCCGAAGAAGATCTCCCGCCCGGTGAACTTCTTTGAAAAGGGCGACAAGCCCCTGGAAATCGTCACCTCCCGCCAGTGGTACATCCGCAACGGCGGCCGCGACGAGCAGCGCCGCGAGCAGATGATCGCCCGCGGCAAGGAAATCGACTTCCACCCGTCCTTCATGCGCTCGCGCTACGAGAACTGGGTCTCGGGTCTGAACGGCGACTGGCTGGTTTCCCGCCAGCGCTTCTTCGGCGTTCCGGTGCCCGTTTGGTACCAGGTCGACGAACACGGCGAGCCAAACTACGACGCACCGATCCTTCCTGAGATCTCCCAGCTGCCGGTAGACCCTGCCGCGGACGCGCCAAACGGCTACACCGAAGAGCAGCGCGGCGCGGCCGGCGGCTTCATCGGCGACGCCGACGTGCTGGACACCTGGGCCACCAGCTCGCTTACCCCGCAGATCGTGGGACGCTGGGGACGGGACGACGAGTTCTTCTCCAAGGTCTACCCCTTCGACCTGCGCCCGCAGGGCCACGATATCATCCGCACCTGGCTGTTCTCCACCGCTGTCCGCGCAGATTCCCTGCATGACAGCGCACCGTGGAAGCACGCTGCGATTTCCGGCTGGATCCTGGATCCAGACCGCAAGAAGATGTCAAAGTCCAAGGGCAACGTCGTGGTTCCCAACGACGTGCTGGACCAGTTCGGCGCCGACGCGGTGCGCTACTGGGCCGCCAGCGCCAAGCTGGGCGCCGACACCGCCTACGAAGTGAACCAGATGAAGATCGGCCGCCGCTTGGCCATCAAGATCCTGAACGCTTCGAAGTTCGTGCTGAACCTGGGCGCCACCGAAGCCAACGTGCTGACCGACGACGCCGCGGTGGTCATCAACGGCCTTGACCACTCGCTGCTCACCCGCCTGTCCACCGTGATCGAGGACGCCCAGCGCGCCTTCGAGAACTACGACTACGCTCGGGCGCTGGACATCACCGAGTCCTTCTTCTGGTCCTTCACCGACGACTATGTCGAACTGGTCAAGGACCGCGCCTACGGCGGACACGGCGAAGCACAGCAGGCAAGCGTCTTAGCCACCTTGGCCACCACGCTGGATTCGGTGCTGCGCTTGTTCGCTCCGTTCCTGCCTTTCGCCACCGAAGAAGTCTGGGGCTGGTGGCGCACCGGTTCGGTGCATCTGGCACCATGGCCAAGCACCGCGCATCTGGCCGCCGCTGTTGCCGGCGCCGACGCGCAGGTCCTGCCAACCGTGGGCCATGCGCTCTCGGGCATCCGCAAGGCCAAGTCTGATGCAAAGGTCAAGCAGCGCACCGAGGTGCTCTCCGGCGAGATCCATGCGCCGGCTGCAGTGATCGAGCAGCTTGAAGCAGGCTTCGAAGACTTGAAGTCGGCTGCCAATGCCCGCGAACTGACCCTGGTTGCCGCTGACGGCGAGCTGACTGTGGCCAACATCGAGCTGGCTCCGGCAGAAGAAGCCTAAGCGCAAAATTGGCTGCGACCCTCATTGAGGGTCGCAGCCAATTTTTGGTTTCGGGGCTGCTTTGGTTCAGTCGTTGATTCGCCGGCCATTCTCAGTGATTCGAAGCTTCGCTGGGCTGGCAGCTTCTTGTCGAGCAACTGTGAAATAAGCGATCTGTGAGGAAACACTCATGGCCATTTTATGTACTTCGGCGGCCGGTTGTTCGTTCTTCGGCTGATTCATTCGGTTCCCCCGATGCGTAATTAGTTCTGAGCTTCCTGGTAGGCCTGTTCGATGACGCTGCCCCAGTATGGGCCGAACATGGTATTGCGAACGGAACCGTAGCCGAAGCTGTTGACCGAATTCTGGAATCCATCCGAACCAGTGCCCAAGAACCATGGGCCTCCGGAGGATCCGCCGGTCATGTCGCAGCTGATGCCTTGGGACATGCTCTGCCCATAAGGATCGTCAGATGCTGATCCACTGCAAGATTCCAAGTTCTGTCCGTTGAATGGCGATGCCGCCGGGTAGCCGAATGCCGTGTAGAACTCGCCTCGGGGCTGGTTGAATGCGACACCAGATCCGCCGACCTGGTCCGTCAGGCTGATGCCACTCTGATCGGAGACAACCGCAAAGGCTGTGTCGTAGGTGATGTCGCCGCCGGAAGTCCACTCGGTTGGAGCAACAAGTTCTGTCGCTGCAAATGTTCCATAGGGTGCGTTGCCGTTGTCATAGGCTGGTACGAACACCCACTTGGTAGCGAATGCGCCCGGGCCCTCGTTGACGCAGTGTCCCGCAGTGGAAACCGTTGATTCGTTGGCCGACACGACAGCATTACCGGAGCAAACATAGTCCGCTCCCCCGAGTGTGAAAAAGACCTTTCCGATATGCGAAACTGTTGGCTCCGAGGTTGGCTTAGCAGGCTTGCCCTTGAGGATTTGCTTTCCACTGGAAACCGACCGCGAAGCTGATTCGCCCTTGATCTTTGCTGGCTTGCCTGCGGCCACATTTGACGCTGAACCAGTTTTGCCCGCGATCAGGGAATCAGCGCTCTTGGCGCCTTCCATGCGTTCAGGAGTCCAGTACTCAATGGCATCCTGGCCAACGCTCTGCGATATCTTCTTCGAGTTGATATCTTGATTATCGACGCCCGGGGCCGCGACGGCCATCGGGGTCGTGCACAACGCCATCGCTCCGGCAAGCACTGCCGCACCTGCCAGTTTTCTGCGGAGCTTACCTGTGGACTTGATTCCAATAAAGGAACGGTCTTGCACGATTTCTCTCCTTGTCCAGTGGCTTCATTGCCACCATCGATCAAGTGCGCTCAGCACTCGTGAGAGATAGTCAAACACACACTTCAAGCTTTCGCTAGAGAAATTTTAGGAAGCCCAACGCCAGACGGACGGCGCAATTAGTCGCAGGTTATGAAGTAAATCATCTGGTCCAGTGAGGTGTATGCGAGACTAATTCGACCAGTGGTACACCCAGAGAGCAGGTATGAAAGTGCCACGCTGCATACGATTCCTTGCATCTGTCGAAGTATCACAGTTTGACAACAAACAGGTTTGGTCAACCATTTCGGTGGCGAGTTCCGAAAAATTCTGAAAGGAATCAAGTCTTAAACGACCGCTTCGCAGTTGGTCGCGTTCCGTGCTTCGGCCAAAAAATTTCTAACCGGACCCGATGGAATTTCATTCCGTTACTCCATGACGAGTTGCCCGAGCACGTTGAATCGCCAGTCACAAAATCGCCAGCCTCAACACAGTGAAGGCTGGCGATCTCATCTCAGTGATTACTTCGAACAGGACTCTCGACGACGAATTCTCGATTCATGGCTTGTCGCTTCCTCAGCATCTGTGAAATCGGCCAAGAGGCTAAACCTAGTATCAACGAAATCACTGCTGTGGTTGTCAACACCCCGACTAGACTTCCTACCAGCTGGTAGTACACCGACTCCGCGACTTCGTGACGCAAACCTGCAAATAGTACGCCACGCGAATAATCGAATAGGAACGTATTCATGATCAGTGCGCTCAACCCAAGCCCTATGCCAAGGACCATCAACGCACTGGTAAGGAATTTCGATTCCAGCAATATGCCAGCAGCGATCAATGCCGCGGACACATAAATCATCCATGGCCCGAAAGTGGTGGTCACGTTATATAAGGTCTGCACAGCCGGCAATGCGTCACTTTGAATGATCCTTAGATCCCAGTGTGGATCTATGTTCAGCATATTGACGATGCCTGGAATTCCGAGCTGCGTGAGTGGCGTTGAGATCTCGTCCAGAATCGAGCCGAGTTGGAAACTGAGAACGCCACCGTCCTCAAGTCTCACACTTCTGCTTTGGTCGCTGAGTACTGAGATAGTTTTCGCGTGGCTCGTCCGCACAGACTCTTCCCAGAGTGAAGCAAACTGTTCCGAACGAATGACGTTCGAAACTCCTCGGTTGATCAGCTCGTCTGACTTTTCTGCTAGGTGCTGCGGAGAAAGAGCATCTGGCAGCCACGAACTGCCGGGAATAGATTCGATAGCTTTCTCGATCTGAAGGCTCTCCGAAATTGAACCCGTGATCATATTCGCTACGTCATCTTGCAAGCCCTGATTGCTGGCTAATGGTTTCATCAACGCCGTGAACCCATTCGTATCGGTCAGGTTTTTAGTCGCCCACAGCCCGGTAATGGACAAGGGTGCCAGCACAATGCCGATGGTCAAGCAGAGAATTGCAGCGATAGAGCGAAAGCGTGAAAATGGTGAGGCCAACGGATTCCTTCCAACCTGCCATGCAGGAAAACTGTTATGGATTGACCATAACAAAGGAAACTGGCGACTACCGGCTAAAATTCCACTGCTGAATGTGAGAATTCCCGTTAAAGAAATGAGGACGTTTCCACAACGGAAACGTCCTCGAAAGCGTTACGGATTACTCGAAGGTCGGGCTCTCTGTACGCGAACGCTTGAGTTCGAAGAAGTAGGGGAAGGATGCCAGGGTCGCTGCAGCGTCGAACATCTTGCCTGCGTCTTCACCACGTGGAATGCGGGTAATCACTGGGCCGAAGAAGGCAACGCCGTCAACGGCTACGATTGGCGTCCCGACATCCTGGCCGACCTTCGAGATGCCTACCTCGTGGCTGGCATGCAGTGCTTCGTCGTTGGCGTCGGTGTGCGCGGCTTCGGCCAGCTCCGCCGGCAGGCCGGTCTTTTCCAGTGCCTTGGCGATAACTTCGTCGCGGTCGCTGATCTTCTCGTAGTGGAAGAGCTCCCCCATGGCCGTGTATAGCGCGTCGATGACTTCGCTGCCGTGTTCCTGTGCAGCCTTGATGATGACCCGCACCGGGCCCCAAGAAGAATCCATCTTCTCGCGGTAGTCCACTGGAAGGTCGCGGCCCTCGTTGAGTACCGACAAGCTCATAACGTGCCATTCGACGTCAATGTCGCGGACCTTCTGGACTTCCTTGATCCAGCGGCTTGTTGCCCAAGCAAAGGGACAGATGGGATCGAACCAGAAGTCAACATGCCGACGCTCGGCCATAAATTACCAACTTTCGTAAATAATCATCGCCGGCGTGCATCGTCAGCGACACAAATAAATGATCAGGCAGACTTTCTATTGCGCTTCGCGGCCAGTGCATGAGTCAGCAAGGTGGGATCCTCGCCGTCCATCACGGTTTCTCGGGTAACAACCACTTCCGCAATGTCTTCACGGCTCGGCAGCTCGAACATGATTCCGCCCAGAGTTTCTTCCAGGATGGCGCGCAGGCCACGGGCACCGGTTTCTCGCTCGATCGCCAGTTCCGAGATGGCTTGAAGCGCTGCAGGCTCGAAGCTCAGCTGCACCCCGTCCATTTGGAACATCTTCTGGTACTGCTTGACCAGGGCGTTCTTAGGTTCCGTCAGTACTCGGATCAGCGCGTCGCTGTCGAGGTGCTCAACAGTGGTGATAACCGGCAGGCGGCCGATGAATTCAGGGATCAACCCGAACTTCAGCAGGTCTTCGGGGCGCACGTCCGAGTAGGAGGCAGTCTCCGACTTCAACGCTGTCAGCGGAGCCCCAAAGCCGATGCCCTTGCGTCCGGCACGCGAAGAAATGATTTCTTCCAGTCCGGCAAAAGCACCTGCAACGATAAAGAGAATATTGGTGGTGTCCAGCTGGAGGAAGTCTTGATGTGGATGCTTGCGTCCTCCCTGCGGAGGAACAGCGGCGACCGTGCCTTCAAGAATCTTCAGCAGTGCCTGCTGTACGCCTTCGCCTGAAACATCGCGGGTGATCGAAGGATTCTCGCTCTTGCGCGAAATCTTGTCGATTTCATCGATGTAGATGATTCCGGTTTCGGCCTTTTTGACGTCGTAGTCGGCCGCCTGAATCAACTTGAGCAGAATATTCTCGACGTCTTCGCCAACATAGCCGGCCTCGGTCAGGCTGGTGGCATCTGCTACTGCAAATGGAACGTTGAGCTTCTTAGCTAGCGACTGGGCCAGATACGTCTTGCCGCAGCCGGTGGGGCCAATGAGCATGATGTTGGACTTGGAAACTTCAACCTCGCCCAATGGGTCTTCATTGGTCAGTGCCGCGACAGGAGCATGCTCCTGGTTGCCGCGAATGCGCTTGTAGTGGTTGTAGACCGCTACCGACAGAGCGCGCTTCGCGTTTTCCTGGCCAATGACATATTCCTGCAGAGAATCAAAGATCTCACGAGGTTTAGGCAGGACAAAGTCCTCGCTGACTTGTTCTTCAGCGAACTCCTCAGCGATGATCTCATTACAGAGTTCAATGCACTCGGTGCAGATGTAGACGCCGTGGCCGGCAATCAGCTTCTTTACCTGCTTTTGGCTCTTCCCGCAGAAAGAACACTTCAACAGGTCCGAGCCTTCGCTCATACGTCCCATCGCACCAATCTCCCGTTTACTTCAGTAGCTGTGGACTACATCAATTCTAGGCTAGGCAGTCCACAAAATAGCCGAACATGGCGGCTTACCCTTGGGAAAACGTTTTCACGTCAAAGCTTCCCCTTGGGTAAACCGCCATGCGCTAGTTCTTATTCCCGGCCGGACTAGTGTCCCAGCTGTGCACGGTTGAGCTTGCGAGGGGTCAATACCTCGTCAACAATGCCGTAGGCCTTCGCTTCGTCTGCCGTCATGAACAGATCTCGTTCGACATCGTCGCGGACCTTCTCCACGCTCTGGCCCGAGTGGGAAGCCAGGGTCTGCTCCAGCCAACCGCGCATGCGCATGACTTCTTCGGCCTGGATCTGCAGGTCGGTCGCGGTACCGCGTTCGCCGCCGCCCATGGCAGGCTGGTGAATCAGCACACGGGCGTTTGGCAGTGCCAAGCGCTTGCCCGGGGTGCCGGCTGCAAGCAGGACCGCTGCAGCGGAAGCAGCCTGGCCGAGGCACACGGTCTGCACCTCTGGGCGGATGAACTGGATGGTGTCGTAGATCGCGGTCATCGCGGTGAACGACCCGCCTGGCGAGTTGATGTAAAGGGTGACATCTCGCTCTGGGTCCATCGACTCAAGCACCAGCAGCTGGGCCATGACGTCGTCAGCCGATGCGTCGTCGACCTGGGCGCCGAGGAAGATGATGCGGTCTTCGAACAGCTTGGCGTATGGGTCTTGGCGCTTGAAGCCGTACGGGGTACGCTCTTCGAACTGCGGCAGGATGTAGCGGGCCGAAGGCATCTGGCCGCTGGTTGCTTCAGTATTGAAGTACATGGTTTTCTCCTAGGACAAATCTGTGAAGTTCAAGCCGGATAGTAGGCGGTCGATTAGCTTTCGACTCCGCCGCCGCCGGTCACTGAGCCGGCATGCTTGGCAATCTGGTCGAAGAAGCCGTACTTCAGGCCTTCTTCTGCGGTGAACCACTTATCGCGCTGGTTGTCGATCAGGATCTGTTCAACGCTCTGGCCGGTCTGCTCTGCGGTCAGCTCGCTCATGACCTTCTTCATGTGCATGATCAGCTCGGCCTGGATCTTGATATCCGAAGCGGTGCCGCCAATGCCGCCGGAAGGCTGGTGCATCAAGATGCGGGCGTTCGGGGTGGCGAATCGCTTGCCCGGGGTGCCGGAAGACAGCAGGAACTGGCCCATGGAAGCTGCCAGGCCGGTTGCCACGGTAACCACGTCGTTCGGGATGAAGTTCATGGTGTCGTAGATGGCCATGCCAGCGGTGATGGAGCCACCTGGCGAGTTGATGTACAGGAAGATGTCCTTCTCAGGATCCTCGGCTGAAAGCAGCAACAGCTGGGAACAGATGGCATTCGCATTGTCATCGCGGACCTCAGAGCCCAGCCAGATGATGCGCTCCTTGAGCAGGCGGTTGTAGATGTAATCCTCACGGCTTGCCGCATCGACGGTAGCCATGGTGGGAGTGCGCGAATCATTTGACATGTTCTCTACCTCTTCCAAACGTGTAGATCAGATTCTGGGATTCATAATTTGAACCCCAAAGCTGCAACTGGTTACTTGCAGATTACTTACTTCAAGTCGTTCATGGGGCGTTTCATGCCCCTGTTTCGCTCACGGCGCATGCAGCACGCCTGAAGCGAACAAAAATGGCCGTCGGCTAGCTTGTTCTTGTTCACAAGCTGGCCGACGGCCATTCAAGTTTTGAGTGAAGACTACTTAGCTTCGGTTGCCTCTTCGGCCTCAACCTCAGCGGCTTCTTCTTCACCAGCTGGCTTGACGAAAGAGCTCAGGTCGACAGCTGCACCGTTGGAGTCGGTGACGGTTGCGTACTCGAGGACCTTTGCCAGAGCCTTGCGGCGGCGAACTTCGCCCAGCAGCATTGGAACCTGGCCGGCGCCGTCCAGCATCTGTGCGAACTGGTTTGGCTCCATGCCGTACTGGCCTGCGGTCTGAACGATGTAGTCGATCAGCTCGGACTGCTCAACTCCAACTTCTTCAGCGTTGGCAACAGCGTCGAGGATGATTTCGTTCTTGAAGGCACGCTCGGTGTTCTCGCGAACCTCTGCACGGTGCTCTTCGGTGTCGTGGCCCTCTTCGGCGTTTGGAGCGTTGAAGTGCTGCTCCAGCTGCTCGTCGATAACCGATGCAGGAACTGGAACCTCAACAAGCTCTACCAGCTTGTCCAGAACGAGTTCGCGTGCCTCGACGCCCTGCTCAACAACCTTGCCTTCTGCTGCGGACTTAGCCAAGTCTTCGCGCAGTTCAGCGATGGTGTCGAATTCGGAAGCCAGCTGAGCGAAGTCATCGTTGGCCTCTGGCAGTTCGCGCTGCTTGACAGCGGTAACTACAACCTTGACGGTGGCAGGCTTGCCGGCGTGCTCGCCGCCAGCCAGCTCGGTTTCGAAGGTTGCGTCTTCGCCAGCGGACAGGCCGGTGATGGCTTCGTCCATGCCCTCAAGCATGTTGCCGGAACCGATCTGGTAGGACAGGCCCTGTGCGGAGTCAACCTCTTCGCCCTCAACCGATGCGGTCAGGTCGATGGTAACGAAGGAATCTGCAGCTGCTGGAGCTTCAACTTCCTTCAGGGTGCCGAAACGGCCGCGCAGGTCGTCGAGAGCCTTCTCGATGTCCTCGTCAGCAACTTCCTTGGCCTCTACCGAAACCTCGATGCCCTTGTAGTCAGGCAGTTCAACGGTTGGGCGGATGTCAACTTCCAGGGTGAAAGCCAGCTGGCCTTCGCCTTCCTTCTCGATCGAAGGCAGTTCGGTGATGTCAACCTCTGGGCGGGACAGTGGGGTGAGTTCGTTCTCAACCATTGCCTGCTGGTAGAAATCGTTCAGGCCTTCGTTAACAGCGGTCTCGATGACGTAGCCGCGGCCAACACGCTGATCGATCAGACGTGCAGGAACCTTGCCCTTGCGGAAGCCTGGGATCTGAATCTGCTGAGCGATGGTCTTGTACGCCTCATCGACGCGGGGCTTCAGTTCCTCGTAAGGAACTTCAACGGTCAGCTTAACCCGGGTCGGGTTGACGTTTTCAACGGCGCTCTTCACAGCGTTGTACTCCTGAGTTGTAATAATTAGGTCTAATCTGCAAAAAACCCCGCAACATGGTGGCGTTGCGGGGTTGTTCGACAGAGTCGGGGTGACAGGATTCGAACCTGCGACCTCACGCTCCCAAAGCGCGCGCTCTAGCCAAGCTGAGCTACACCCCGATTAGCAGTGAACAGTCTAACCCGAGTTATCCTGTATCCACTAATCGTCTGTGATACTTACCAGTCACTTTATAAGTAACCGGTGATCACAAGATCTAAATAATATTTAGCTCTCATTTTCATGAATTGAAAATGTAAATTTTCATCTCATGAGTCGGGGTGACAGGATTCGAACCTGCGACCTCACGCTCCCAAAGCGCGCGCTCTAGCCAAGCTGAGCTACACCCCGGTGGAGTTAGATGAAAACTGCTTCTCACCTGAACTTACCGTTATTTGATCGTTGCGGTTTTTTGTTTCCCGCGCTGATCACAAGAAATAAATTTACACGGTTTCCCAGCGAATGCAAAATCGGCAACTTCCCGTGACCGACGAGGGAAAACCCCGAGATTCCGCGGAATTTTGGCGGTAAGTTGCTGGAAACATTCAAAAAATACATTTTCGTGAGGTGGATTACACCTCGTTCTAGATTTCTTTCAGCCGCTAAGTCCCCTGGATAGCATTGCTTCCTGGCGCTTTGGGTGCCTCCGGTTCGCGTACTGGCGGCGTCGTTGAGTCGCCCGGCGTTTCGGCGCACGGGCTGCAGAAGAACTGACAGTCAACGCCGGGCAGTCTGGACGATGTCACTGCCTATCATTCGGATTCCGCAAGTAGCCCGGAAGCCCGGTCTGGAGTTTGGTCTCGCGCCCCCAGCCCGCAGCCAGCCACGCCGACCCCTACACGCATCGCCAAGAAGTTAAAACAACAGAGGCCGTGAATTACACGGCCTCTTAATTTGGAGGGGATGACGGGAATCGAACCCGCGTCATTAGTTTGGAAGACTAAGGCTTTACCATTAAGCTACATCCCCATTTCGAAGCACCTGCGCTTCGAACAAGTTCTAGTCTAGACCATGAATCCGATGCATTGCAAATCGGCAATCTCCCCTCCGACTTGGGATCACGCTCTAATATCACTAGTAATCACCGCGGCGAAAAGAACACGCCGAAGCGCGGAGGGGAAATGTTCAAATTTTCAATGAATCAACATTAAAGCCACTGACCTAGCCTCTTTTCCGGGGAGCTTTCTGGCACTTTGGGCACCAATAGAGCTTGCGGGCCGCGGCTTCGGCAAGGGAAATCTTTCCATTGCATTTTCGGCAGCCCATTCCCTGCCGCTGGTATACGTAATAGGCATTATCCGGCCAGAGCAATCCGTCGGGATCACGGTCTTCCACCCGTGTTGTAATGATCCTCCCGTCGCGAACACCGTCTTCCATGATGCTGACAATATCCAGCCACAGCATCTTGGCGGTTCGGCTGCTGACTTCATTGGATGGAAGCTGTGGCGAAATACGGTTTCTAAACAGTGCCTCCGCCCTGTAGATATTGCCCACACCGCTAATAATCTGCTGGTTCATCAGCGCGATCCCGATGGGCGTCTTAGTTTTCAGCAGGTTCGCACGAAATTCTTTGTAGGACGATTCACGCTCGGCCTCAGGGTTAAGATCGAGATCCTTGCCCTTAGCAGCGCGAAAGCGCACTGCTGAACCGACAAGCGGATCAGGACCGAGCTTGCCCAACTGAAGCTGCGCCTGCTCGGGTGAAAGCACTTCGCAGGCTGTGGGTCCTCGCAGATCTGCCCACCCATGGTCAGAAACTATTCGAGCGCGTACGGCGCCTACCGGAGCAGGAGGCCCCGCGTATTCTCCGGGCTCCTCGGATCCCGAAGTTTCCCGCTCCCCCACCTTGCGCGGCGCGCCAATGGAAGACGCCCCGCGGAAATGGCTGTCGCCTCCAAATGTGAAGGCCCCGTACAGGCCAAGGTGAACTCGCAGATAGAGATCGTTCGAGAACTGGCAGAATAGCTGCTTGCCTTTGGCAAATGCCTGTTCCAGCACCATGCCGTCGATACGTTCGGCATCAGTTTCAAAACGGCCTTGCGGCGAGCTGACAGATACGACTTGCCCGCCAAAGACGTCGTCAAATTGGCGGGCAAGTCGGTGAAGTGAATGACCTTCAGGCACGGTTAGTCGATGACCTCGCCGGTAGTTTCATAGGCTGCGATTTTGCCGATGCGGCGTACGTGGCGTTCAGCTTCGCTGAACGGTTCAGCCAAGAACGCCTCGATCAGCTCCGCTGCTTCCTCGACGCTGTGCTGGCGGCCGCCTACGGCGATCACGTTGGCGTTGTTGTGTTCACGGGCCAGCTTGGCGGTATCCAGGTTCCATGCCAAAGCTGCCCGGATCCCCTCTACCTTGTTGGCGGCGATCTGTTCGCCGTTGCCCGAGCCTCCCAAGACAATGCCCAGTGCGTCCACGCCAGCACGCTGGTCGGCAACGACTGCCTTGGCCGCATTGATGCAGAACGCCGGGTAGTCGTCTTCCGGGTCATAGGACTTTGGTCCGTGGTTGACCATTTCGAAGCCCTTGGCAGTCAGGTGCTTGACTAGGTAGTCGCTCAGTTCCAGACCTGCGTGGTCGGTGGCAATATGCACGCGCATAGTTGATGGCCTCATTCATTGGGGTTGGATCAAGTAGTACCAATATCTAGCTTAGCGATGCAGATGCTTCTGAGATAAAACTGGGGTGCAACCACTAGTTCTGTTACCGCGCAGGCACCAGCGGCCGCCCACGGACCCAATGCCCTTGGCCTACGCGTGTTCAGCATTGAAGAACTTTGCCAAATGACTTGCGCCGGCACCGGTGGCAGGTGACAGAATGGACTTAGATATTCAATATCTATTTCAGAACTTTGGGTGACGAGCAACCCGCATCAGGAATTGGAGAACCAATGCCAGGAATGAATCTCACGCGTGCAGAGGCCGCTGAACGCGCGCAACTGATCAACGTTGACAGCTACGAAGTCACCCTGGATCTGACCCAGGGTGATCGCATTTTCACCTCACAGACCACCGTGCGCTTCACCGGCGTTGAGGGCGCGTCGACCTTCATCGACGCGGTGACCGACAAGGTCCGCTCAGTGACGCTCAATGGCGTCGAGCTGGATCCTGCAGAAGTTTCCGACGGCATCCGCATTCAGCTGCCCAACCTGGCCGCGCAGAACGTTCTGGTGATCGATGCCGATGCGCTGTATATGAACACCGGCGAAGGCCTGCACCGCTTCGTTGACCCTGTCGACCAGGAAGTGTACCTCTACACCCAGTTCGAGGTTGCCGATTCCCGCCGCATGTTCGCAGTATTCGAGCAGCCGGACCTGAAGGCGACCTTCCAGTTCTCCGTCACCGCACCGAAGTACTGGAACGTCGTGTCCAATGCTCCAACCCCGCAGCCTGCGGAATCCGGCGACAACGCAACCTGGAACTTCGCTCCGACCCAGCGCATCTCCTGCTACATCACCGCACTGATTGCAGGGCCCTACCAGGTGGCCCGCGACTCGCTGGTCTCCTCCAGCGGACGCACCATCGAGCTGGGCGTCTTTGCCCGCGCCTCGATGATGGAATTCCTGGACGTCGAGAACATCGTCACCATCACCCGCCAGGGCTTTGAATTCTACGAAAAGAACTTCGGCGCTCCCTACCCATTCGAGAAATACGACCAGCTCTTCGTGCCCGAGTTCAATGCCGGCGCCATGGAGAACGCGGGAGCAGTGACCTTCCTGGAAGAGTACGTATTCCGTTCCCGCCCAACCGGCGCCATGGTCGAACGCCGTGCCATCACCATCCTCCACGAGCTGGCCCACATGTGGTTCGGCGACCTGGTCACCATGAAGTGGTGGAACGACCTGTGGCTCAACGAGTCCTTCGCTGAATTCATGTCCACCTTGGCCGCCGCCCAGAACACCGAATTCACCAGCGCCTGGACCACCTTCAACACCCTGGAAAAGAACTGGGCCTACCGCCAGGACCAGCTGCCCTCCACCCATCCAATCGTTGCGCCGATCAATGATTTGGAAGACGTGGAGGTGAACTTCGACGGCATCACCTATGCCAAGGGCGCTTCGGTGCTGCGCCAGCTGGTCGCGTTCGTGGGCCAGGAGCAGTTCATGGCTGGCGTGCGCGAGTACTTTAAGAAGCACGCGTGGGGCAACACCGAGCTTCCGGATCTGTTGGGCGAACTGGAAGCAGCCAGCGGCCGCGACCTGAGCCACTGGGGAGAGGCCTGGCTTGAAACTGCAGGCGTCAATACCCTGACCGCTCAGATCACCACCGACGATGGGCAGAACATCACCAAGTTCGCCATCGCGCAGACTGCCGTTGAAGACTACCCGACGCTGCGCCAGCACCGTCTGGCTGTGGGCTTCTACTCGCTGAATGCGGATGGCAAGCTGGAGCGCGTGCACCGCGAAGAACTCGACGTGCAGGGCGCATTGACCGAAGTGCCTGCTTTGGCAGGCCTCAAGCGCCCTGACTTGGTGCTGCTCAACGACGACGATCTGACCTACACCAAGATCCGCCTGGACGAGCAGTCGCTGGCTACTGCGACCGAGCACTTGAAGGACTTCGACGAGTCCCTGCCCCGCACCCTGGTGTGGTCGGCGGCCTGGGATGCAGTACGCGATGCGGAATCCCCTGCCAGCACCTACGTGCAGCTGCTGCTGAACAACATCGGCCACGAAGTCGACTCCTCGGTCATCATGGTGCTGCTGCGCCAGCTGAACACCTCGCTGGACTTCTACGTGGCTGCGGACAACAGCCAGGCCCTGAGCATCGAAGCCGCAGACCGGCTGTGGGAACTGGCCCAGCAGGCTCAGGCCGGCTCGGATGCGCAGCTGCAGTTCGCCAAGGCCTTCGCCCACCGTTCGCGCACCGCGGCACAGCTGGACACTGTCCAGGGATTGTTCGACGGCAGCGTGGCCCTCGAAGGCCTGAGCGTGGACACCGACCTGCGCTGGGCCCTGGCCATCGCACTGTCCGCAGGCGGCCGCTTCGACGAGGCGCAGCTGGATGCCGTACTTGCAGCAGATGACACCGCCAAGGGCAAGGCCTCTTGGTACACCGCCCGGGCGTCCCGCCCAACTGCCGAAGCGAAGAAGGAGGCCTTCGACGCCGCCACCGCCGCGACGCTGTCCAACGACCAGCAGAGCGCAGTGATCGCAGGCTTCAACAACAGCCACGACGATTCGCTGATCAATGGATTCAGCGAGGCATACTTCGGACTGCTGGTCAACGCCTGGGAATCCTTCTCCCATGAGATGGCCAAGCAGATCGTTCTTGGCTTCTACCCAAGCTCGAATGTCTCGGAACAGACACTGGCTGATACCGACGCCTTCTTGCAGAGCCTGGGCGACAAGCACCCGGCCATGCGCCGCCTGCTGGTTGAGAGCCGTGCGGATGTCGTCCGTGCACTGGCAGCGCGCAAGGCAGACGCGGCCAAGTAGCTTAGTGGCGCCGACGACGGTGTGTGGTGAAGGAATCGTGCCTCACCACACACCGTCTGTGCTTTAAAGAATGGGAGAATGGGTGCATGGACCTGTCGAATCACCGCTATGAAGTCTCGGTTCACTGGACCGGCAACCGAGGTTCGGGCACCACGAGCTACCGAAGCTACGGCCGGGACCACATCATCCGCGCCGCCGGGTTGCCCGATCTTCCCGGGACCGCAGACCCGACCTTCCACGGGGACAAAGACCGATGGAACCCTGAACAGCTGCTGCTGGCAGCCCTGTCCCAGTGCCATATGCTTTCCTACCTGCACATTGCAGTGCTCAATTCCGTCGCCGTGACCGGATACAGCGACAATGCCATCGGCACCATGAAGCTCAATAGCGACAACAGCGGGCAGTTCACCGAAGCTGTGCTTCATCCCCGCGTTGAATTAGCCGACGAGTCCCAGCGCGAGCTGGCTGATTCGCTCCATGAGCAGGCGAACAAGGTCTGCTTCATTGCCCGTTCAGTGAACTTCCCCGTGCTGCACGAACCCGCACACCCCTAAGAACCGCCTTCAAAGGAACATATCTCGATGAGTGAACCAGAACAGCTGCCTCTGGCTGCCAGGAAAGACCCTTTCAGCAATCCATTGGTCATGGGAAAATCGACCCAAGAGTTTTTGGAGCTGGCCGAACAGCCGATTGATGTCGCTGACTACGCAGGCACTTTCTATGAGGAAGTGGGAGGACGCGAAGTTTTTGCGCAGCTGACCAAGAACTTCTACGCATCCGTTGCACAGGATGAGGAGTTCCGGTGGATGTACCCGGAGGAAGACCTGCATCCTGCGCAGGTGAGGCTGCAGCTGTTCCTCGAACAGTACTGGGGCGGCCCAACCACGTTTTCCGAGCACCGCGGGCATCCACGACTTCGCATGCGCCATGTGAACTACCCGGTGAACTCCCACTACCGAGATGTCTGGCTTGGACACATGAACAAGGCCATCGACGAGCTGGATCTGCCGATGCTCCATGCTGAAACCCTGCGCGAGTATTTCGACCGCGCAGCGCGCTCGCTGCAGAACACTCCTGACGACATGTAGGCGCTGAAAAACCGTCCAGAATCAGTTCGATGAACAGATTCTGGACGGTTTTTTATGACATGTTGTCAGCCGAGCATCGACGACTTCCGAACCAGCACATGGCCTTTGCCATTGCTGATGCGAGTCCAGTTGCCGCTGCGGTACACCTTGCTGCGTTCCCCAGCAGTGAGGAACCCCAGCGCCTGCATGGCGAATGCCGCACCCGCTGGAATCTCTTCGTCGGCCTCCAAGATCGGTGCCGACCAAACGTGCTGTCGAATCTGCGAAACGACAGGCAGGCCAGGATTAGCTGGCAGCGATTGGGCTACCTCGTCGATCCCATTCTGCGCCGCGCTTTTGAGAACATCGTCGGATACTGTCGAGGTTTCAGCCCATCCGGACATGGGAACGGAAATTCCCGCCCACCGTGGATTCTCTTCAGCAGGTGGAAGGGAAAATTCCAAAGAGCTGTCGCCCATCCGGGCCAGACGGTCTTGTATGGAAGCAAGCGAGTACGACTTGTTGATGTCGGCGGCTTCCGAAAGCCGGTGAACGCGCATTGCAAGGATCGTGTACTGCCCCTGTCCTAGTTCGGCTGGCACCAGCACCGGAACGTACACTGCCAATGCAGTTCCCCGCCCGGTGAGCAAGGCTGCGTCGTCATCCACCGTTTTAGCTCGGCTGATGAAGTTTGCCAGATCGTTCACGGAATTGCTGTCGTCAAAAACTAGTACATTGCTTCCCATATATTCATGTTCTCACGCGCCGACTTGGGGCAGGTCATCTTTTGCTCAAGGCGTCATCTACCGACAAAAATCGTATAGTTTAGCAATGGGCGCAGTTTCTATGACCTTCATGTTACTTTTGAGTAATTATCGTTCGCGCCCTGACCAGTCGGGGCACCTCAAGGAGTCAACATCGTGACCGAAGAATTAGGCACTACTCAAACGTTGCTGGATATTCTCAACCTCAGCGGTGAAGGACAGGCCCGCACCGATGAAGACATCTTCGTCGGCGACACTCCCTCCCACAGCCGTGGCCGGGTATTCGGCGGTCAGGTATTGGCTCAGTCGGTGATGGCGGCAACCCGTACGGTCGAGGCTTCACGAGCGGTGCACTCCCTGCACGGCTACTTCTTGCGCCCCGGCGACCCGCATCAAAGCATTACATTCGGTGTTCAGCGGCTTCGCGACGGGCGCTCGTTCTCAGCGCGTCGCGTCCACGCCTATCAGGGCGGAGTGCCGATTCTTTCGATGATCGCGTCCTTCCAGGAGCCCGCCGATGGCCTGGAGCACCATGATCCAGCGCCGATCACTGCGCCGGATCCAGAATCGCTTCCGACAACCGCGCAGCTGATTGGCCATATCGACCACCCTGTTGCCCGGGAATGGGCTTACCAGCGCCCGTTCGACATCCGCCATATCACCGAGGCCATCTACCTCCCGGGCAAGATCGAAGCTTCCCCCGATTCTGCGGTATGGCTGCGCACCACAGCGAAGATGCCTGACAATCCAGCGATTCACCGCGCCGCGCTTGCCTATGCGAGCGACTACATGCTGCTTGAACCAGTGCTGAGGGCTCACGGTAAAAGCTGGGTTGAACCTGGCCTGAGCGTCGCCAGCCTTGACCATGCCATGTGGTGGCACCGCGACTGCCGGGTAGATGAGTGGCTGCTGTATGTGCTGCATTCGCCCTCGGCGTCCTCGGCCCGTGGCCTGGGCACCGGCCAGTTCTACAACCGCGCTGGAGAGCTGGTAGCTACCGTCGCCCAGGAAGGCATGGTGCGTTTGCCGGAATTCGCCGGCTGATCCAATCGTGCACCGACAGGGGCGCCTCGAGATTACTTCTCGGTGCGCCCCTGTTCTGCACCATCCTCAACGAGCGCCTCTAGCCGGCGTGCGCCAGTTCCGGATTCTGCCAGTGCATCGTGCGGGTTGATCAAGCTGCAGGCCTGCATCGACAGGCAGCCGCAGCCGATGCAGCCCATCAGCCTGTTTTCAAGTTCCTCGATGGCTCGGCGCCGCGCTTCAAGGACGCGCTTCCACTCAGCGGTGGCCCGCAGCCAGTCCTCTTCCGATGGCAACGATTCCATGGGAACAGGCTCCAGCGCGCGCTTGATATCTGCCAATGGAATGCCCAGCCGGCTGCCTACGCTGATGAGCGATATTCGTCGAATCATGTGCCTCGGATAGCGCCGCTGATTTCCGGACGTTCGCTGGGAGGCGATCAGGCCCAACTGTTCGTAGTAATGGAGCGCGGAATGAGCCACGCCTGTACGGGCGCTGACGATGCCGATGCTGAGCAATTCACTGCCCAGAGTCGTCAAATTGTCATCCTGATTGAAACTTGTGTCTATCATCACCACGTCACTCCTTGACCTCAGGTCTACTTGAGATCTTAGTGTTGGGTGTAGTCGTTACCCCTTTGGCAACATGCGAAGGGCCGCAGCACCGGTGCTGCAGAATTTTAGAAAGATGTGAAATGTCGAGTTTGTCTGATGACTTCAAGGCCGCATTCCGGCATCACCCTGCTGGAGTTGCCCTCATTACCGCTACGGTGGACAACATTCCTTATGGACTGACAGTGTCATCACTAGCTTCGCTGTCCATCGACCCCGTGGCAGTTTCCTTCTCGCTCACTAAGGAATCGGGTGCGGCAGGCGCGGTACTTTCCGCGAACACGTTCATGATTCACTTGCTTGGCGAAGATCATCACGAACTTGCCACCAACTTCGCCAGGCCGGGCGCTCCCCGATTCACCGCAGACCAAGGCTTCGAGTTCTTGTCCACTGGCGAGCCGTATTTCCCGTTGGCGCCGGTAGCCCTGCGCGCTAGCCTGCACTCGTCCATCAGCATAGGCGGCTCGCGGCTCATTGCGGCAGAAGTCCACGATGTGCTGGTGCAGGACCACCAGCAGCATCTTGTCTACCAGAACCGCCAATATCTGAACCTGTCAGAGCATCTCAAGACTGCTGCGGCTAACTAGTTCGCCGCATTAAATGCCCGAGGCCGCCACGAGTGTGGCGGCCTCAAACGTTAGCGAGGTTAGTCGCGGGTCAAGCGGCGGTGGGTCACGCGATGCGGCTTAGCTGCGTCGGCGCCCAAACGCTCAATCTTGTTGGCTTCGTAAGACTCGAAGTTGCCCTCGAACCAGTACCAGTTCGATGGATTCTCTTCGGTACCCTCATAAGCCAAGATGTGGGTGGCTACTCGGTCAAGGAACCAGCGGTCGTGGGAAACGACTACCGCACAACCTGGGAACTCCAGCAGGGCGTTTTCCAAGGACGAGAGAGTCTCAACGTCGAGGTCGTTAGTAGGCTCATCGAGCAGCAACAGGTTGCCGCCCTGCTTCAAAGTCAATGCAAGGTTCAGGCGGTTGCGCTCACCACCGGAGAGCACACCAGCCTTCTTCTGCTGATCTGGACCCTTGAAGCCGAAAGCCGAAACGTAGGCGCGCGATGGCATTTCAACCTGGCCGACGTTGATGTAGTCCAGGCCGTCGGAGACGACCTCCCACAGCGACTTGGCGGGGTCGATGTTTTCGCGGTTCTGGTCGACATAGGAAATCTTGACGGTTTCGCCGACCTTCAGCTGGCCTTCATCAAGCTCTTCGAGTCCAACGATGGTCTTGAAGAGGGTGGACTTGCCCACGCCGTTCGGACCGATGACACCGACGATGCCATTGCGCGGCAGCGAGAACGACAGTCCCTCGATGAGAACTCGATCGCCAAAGCCCTTCTTCAGGTCCTTGGCCTCGATGACTACCTGGCCCAAGCGAGGGCCTGGCGGAATCTGAATCTCTTCGAAATCGAGCTTGCGAGTGCGCTCGGCTTCAGCTGCCATTTCTTCATAGCGTGCCAGACGAGCCTTCGACTTGGTCTGGCGGCCCTTGGCATTGGAGCGGACCCATTCGAGTTCTTCAGCCAGACGCTTTGCGAGCTTCTGGTCCTTCTTGCCCTGAACTTCCATACGTTCGCGCTTCTTCTCCAGGTAGGTGGAGTAGTTGCCTTCGTATGGGTGCAGTCGACCGCGGTCAACTTCACAGATCCATTCAGCGACGTGGTCGAGGAAGTAACGGTCGTGAGTCACGGCCAATACTGCGCCCGGGTAGGATGCCAGGTGCTGTTCAAGCCACAACACTGATTCCGCGTCGAGGTGGTTGGTAGGCTCATCGAGCAGCAGAAGGTCAGGCTTCTGCAGCAGCAGCTTACATAGCGCTACACGACGGCGCTCACCACCGGAGAGGTGGGTGACCATCTCATCGCCCGGAGGGCAACGCAGCGCATCCATAGCCTGTTCGAGCTGATTATCGATGTCCCATGCATCAGCGGCATCGATGGCTTCCTGAAGCTTGCCCATTTCTTCGAGCAGAGCATCGAAGTCGGCACCTTCCTGTGCCATCTCTTCAGAAATTTCGTTGAAGCGCTGGATCTTTTCGTAGATCTCGCCGACGCCTTCCTGGACGTTACCTAGGACCGTCTTTTCTTCGTTCAGTGGTGGTTCCTGCAGCAGGATACCTACTGAGTAGCCCGGTGAGAGTCGTGCTTCACCGTTCGACGGGGTATCAAGACCCGCCATAATCTTAAGAATCGTTGACTTACCAGCACCGTTAGGGCCCACGACACCAATTTTGGCGCCCGGGAAGAACGACATGCTGACATCGTCAAGGATGACTTTGTCACCAACGGCCTTGCGAGCCTTGGTCATCGTGTAAATGAATTCCGCCATACCCTTAAGGCTAGTCGGTTCACGCCTCCAAAACCCAATCCATCCGCTAGAAAATCGGCAGTGTGGTGCCCGGATTCACATGAATCGTCCGGACACCAGCAAAAGTGCCGAATTATGCCGCGTCAGATTCTTCTCCAGCCCACGAGTTCTTCTGCGCTTTTTGGGCAGTCCCATGAATCGAGCGCTCTGGAGAAACGTTCTCACTCCTAGTACGGGTGAACTGCGAGATGCCATATTTCAAATCATGCCCGAGAGCGTAGATCTCGACATCGGCACTTGTTCCCCTCGTCCCGTCTTCACGGTCGAACTGGCGAATTTGAAGTTTTCCGAACAGCACCACGTGGTCGCCTTGGACGATGGACTCCATGGTGTTTTCAGCAAGTCCACGGAATGCAGTTGCCGAGTACCAGTTGGTGGGTCCTTCGTTCCATTCACCGGTATCGCGATCACGACGGTTCTCGTGTGAGGCAACGCGGAACTTCAGAACGGAAACACCCTTGGGTGTGATAGTCAGCTGGGGGTCGGTGCCAACTACCCCACGAATCGTAATCATGTCGGCCATGAAAGGATCTCCTTTGAAATTCACCTCGAGTCTTTCGAGGGCTATTTCAAGGCTGAGGTACCAAAGCTAACAATCAAGAAGACTGCTGACCAGTTGTGGAAATCGCACGTGTTGCGCTTCTGCGCCAGGCAGTAAACGTCAGCACAAGCCCAATAATGAGCCCTGGGAGTATCCATCCCGACCAGCCAAGGATTGATGCCTTTTGAGTGTCCAGCACCGCGCCCATGAGCATGAAGAGGGAGATAATTCCTGCACTGGCGTTGAAGATCGCGTGGGCAATGGCGCTGGGCCAAACATTTCCAGACAAGGTGCGCAGCCATCCGAAGAAGGCTCCCACGACGACGCACATGCCGCACATGAACAGCGGGCCCCAAGCGCCTTTCGCCAGCGGATAGTTGTAGCCCAACAGGATTAGCGGCGCATGCCAGAGGCCCCAGATCACGCCGGAAACCAGGATTTTCGTTAGCTGCCCATATTGCTGCAATCTCGGCCATAGCCAGCCACGCCAACCAATTTCCTCGCCTAAAGCTGGAAGTAGGTTGAGCAGTTCGCCCAATAGAATCAGCCCAAATTGATTAACCAGGAACTCTGCGGGCCCCGATGGCCCCGCCAAAAAGTTCAAGATAGTAAAGTTCGCCAGGTCGCCAGGAAATACACCGAGCCACGTCCCGACGTAGGCTGCCTGGACAATCAGAAAAATTGAGACGGCAATTGCCAGCAGAACGCTCCCTATTAACCTTCTGGGATGCGCAAGCGGCCATAGGCCGACGTCACGCGTAAAACTTGTGATTCGTCCTTCAAGCCCTGCGAGCACTACAGCGGCAATACTGGGTGTCGCCATCATTGCCACAGCAATCCATCTAAAATGCGGATGGTTCAGTCCTCCACCGAGCCATAGTGGCATGGCGACGATCCATGACAAGGCAAAACTCAACAAGCTGAAAATAGTAACCGCCGCCAAGTTATTGATTTTCCATCGTTGCACTTTAAGATCACCAAATCAGCGTGAGGAACTAGAACCGTCATACCAACCCTAACGTGTGGAATCGTAATTTGAGCTGTCCATGAGCTAAACTAATTCCGGTCATGCCTCCTTAGCTCAGCTGGATAGAGCAAGAGCCTTCTAATCTCTAGGTCGTGGGTTCGAATCCCGCAGGGGGCACACACAAGAAAACCGGAGTTCACTTGGTTAAACAAGTGAACGCCGGTTCTCTCTATTTCGACCAAAATCGGGTTATTAGTGCCCTACCACCACAACACCACCACAATTTTGATTTCTATGAGGCTCCGCGAGGCCGCTGCGCGAGCCGGTCCGCCAGCGAGAAGATGCTGCCTTCCGGCTCCGGTTCGGGGCCTCAGGGCGCGGTGAGCTTCTTGGATACTCAGTCGTGAATTTCACCCAGGACATGCTGGTATCGGGTAAGCATGGAGCCATGGGAGCAGGCAAGGATCTCCATGACCACGCGCGGTTGGATGCCGAGCGGCAGGACCATGGTAGCCGCGGCATGCCGGCCGCCCGGAGCGCCAGAATCCTCCAAAAACGTCTTTCACGAGGCCCCGTCCGAGCGGTAGTCCATTGGTTAACCAGCCTTGCGCGGAAAGACGAACTCATTGGCCACTTTGTTCCGGTCCGTCCGCGGCTTCCAATCCTGGGTGCGCTGCAGTTGTTGGACATCGCCGCGCTCTCTTAACGTGGCATTTGAAGACGTAGTGGAATCTATTTACTGCCCATCTAACTAGCCAGTCTTCCTCATGTTCAAGGGGAACGAGCGCAAAACCGACATGCATACGGTTGTACTTAAGAACAGACACAGTTTCGGAAGCTGACAATAGTCCAAGAGGTCCAAAACTATCTGATTCCGCAAGCCTGCATCAGATTCCGAGATCCCTAACGATGCCCCTGCCAGTTTCTCGTCCGCTGAATAAACACCCTCCAAGGAACGTTCCTTCTAGCGCGTTGTATCCATGCATTCCACCGCCGCCGAACCCGCTGGCCTCTCCCGCAGCGTAGAGGCCTGTCAAAGCAGTACCGTCAGATTTCAGCGCGCGGCCCGATAGGTCTGTCTGTATTCCTCCCAATGATTTTCTCGTCAAGGTATGCAGCTTGACTGCAATTAGAGGGCCGCTCTTGCCGTCAAGTATCGGACGCGGTGAGACGACGCGCATCAGTCGATCCCCGATATACCGACGGGCGTTGCGAATGCTTTGGATCTGCGCGTCCTTCGAAAATGGGTTCGCCACCTGACGATCTCGAGCTTCGATCTGTTCGCGTAGTTCTTTCGAATCAATGAATGCTTCAGGAGCTGAAGCGTTCATTTTCTCCGTGAGTTCTTCGAGCGTGTCAGCGGTGAGAAAGTCCTCTCCGTATTTCAAGAAATCAGACACGGGCTTTGGTGCGCCGCTGCCGAAAATTCGGTCCTTGATCACTGCCTGTTTATTGCGTTCAGTTATGTCCGGGTTTTGTTCTGACCCGGAGAGCGCAAACTCTTTTTCGATGATTCTCTGGTTCAAGACGAACCATGAGTGATCAAACTGGCTTGCTTTCGGACCTGTTCGCAGTATTTTCAATGTTCCGATGGTGTCGTGGCCAGGTATTCCTGGAGCTGGAAGCCTTTTGCCTTGGGCATCGATCCACAGGGAACTTGGGCCTGGAAGGATTCTGATCCCATGTCCCGGCCAAATAGGATCCCAATTGTGCACACCTTCTGTGTAATGCCACATGCGGTCGCGATTCACTAGGCGAGCACCAGCTCGTTCGGCGATATCCAGACCACTGCCATCAACATAGGCAGGGACTCCAGTAAGCATTCGCTTCGGCGGATTTCCAAGTCGTTCGGGCCAGAATTTTCGAACAAGTTCATGGTTTCCGCCGATGCCTCCGGTAGTGATCAATGTGGCCTCGGCTTTGACCTCGAACTCGCCGATAACACGACGAGACGAGGCCACTCCACGTGGACTAGCATCAGCGACAAGGGCTTGACCACGACATCCAATGACTTGGCCTGCATCTACAAGCAAGCTGGTCACCTTGCAACGGTTGAGAAAGTGCAGCTTTCCTGCCAATTGTGCCTGCACTGCGTGACGGACAAATGGCTCGGATACCCCAGTCCCAGTACCCCAACAAATATGGAATCTTGGCACAGAGTTGCCGTGGCCCTGTGCACGGCCGTCGCCTCGTTCAGCCCAACCGACGACAGGGGTCAGTTCGATTCCGTGATCCGCAATCCACGTACGTTTTTCACCAGCAGCAAATTCGACGTATTTTTGGGCCCACTGATAAGCCCATGAGTCCTGATCATCCATGCGGTTGAATTGTGCGCTGCCAAGCCAATCAGACCATGCAAGGTCGAATGAGTCCCGCACGCCAAGGTGTCGCTGCTCGGGAGAATCGACCAAGAATAGACCCCCAAAGGACCAGTGCGCTTGGCCGCCCCAGTTTTGTGAGTTTTCTTGATCGACGACAATTACCTTCAAGCCGACAGAAGTCATCTCTGCGGCAGCCACCAGCCCGGAGAGGCCTGCACCAATGACGATCACATCGGCCTGAAACTTTTGAATTTCCACTGTCAGCTCCCGAGAGTCACTGTGCCCTGATGACCTGAGACTACGACGAACTTGAGCGAACTGCCAGTGACAGCTGTATTGACTAGGAAACAATTCAATGAACAGTAACAGATGTCCGGACACACATACTGTCCGACTATAAACGGAGGGAAATTTCACAGTTATGAATACGCTGAGCACCACCATCGAAGTGAAACTTAAAACGCCCCCTCGTCTGCCACATCACTAGGATTTCCGCAAGGTTGGGATAAACTGAATCCGAATTACTAATCGAAAGGCGAAGGCGTAAATGGCTCAAGCGGTTAGCAGCATTGCGCGAGTGAGCATAAGTGAGAAGCAGAGCCTCAACCTTATATTCTTCATTGCAGGTCTTTCCTTTGCCTCATGGGCAGGGCGGCTATCTGTCATTGATGCAGTATTCAACTTCTCTGGGATTGCACTAGGCGCTTTCCTGCTCTGCATGACTACCGGAACGCTGCTCGGGATTGGTCTCATTCCAGCCATCAGCCGCAAGTTGAATACGAAGAAATTACTTCTTTACTTGCCACTTCTACTTTCAATTTGTCTCATTTCCCTTGGTTTCGCAATTTCTGTCACAAGAGAACCAAGCATCGCCTTTGTTATTTTATTCATTAATGGATTATTCTTTGGTTGCCTTGACATCATGATGAACGTCAGTGGTGCTCGTGTTGAAAGACACTTGAATCGAAGCATAATGCCTATATTTCACGGATTCTTTAGCCTGGGAACATTAGCCGGCGCGGGCATTGCCACAGCCACCATCGGGTTCCACATGCTGACTATTTGGCATTTCTCCATTGTTGCCCTGATCATCGTTTCCCTCACCGCACTTTCCCAGTTCGGCCTCCAAGGTTGGGAAAACGAGAATTACCGCAAGAACAGTCAGGAATCCCCCCAAACGTCAGGTTCCAACCATCAGAAACTTGGAGCCTTGCTGCTCATCGGCCTCATGGTAGCTGGGCTGAGCTTTGCCGAGGGATCAGCGAACGACTGGATTACTGTTGCCTCCGTGGACGGCCACGGCTTGAATCACGAAGCTGGAGCTTTCATGTTCACGCTTTTCGTGGCGGCAATGACCGCTGGGCGCTTTGCTGGCGGTCGAATGATTGATGCCATGGGTCCACAGCGCACACTCATGATCATGGGATCCATCGGGCTGATCGGGTTGTGCCTGTTTATTCTCGGCGACGGAGCACTGGCACTCGGGTTGTCTGCCGTCATGTGGGGCCTTGGAAGCTCGCTTGGCTTCCCGGTTGGGATGACAATTGCAGCATCCCAAAGCAGCCGCCTTGGACCAAATTCGGTCAGCATCATCAGCGCTTTTGGCTACGGCGCGATGCTCGCGGGGCCTCCATTAATTGGATTCATGGTCGACCACATCGGCTTGCCCAACGCCCTCTGGCTGGCCGCAGGAATTATGGGATTGTCGCTATTACTGACGCCAAAGGCAGCACGTTACAGCCCAAGGGCTCCTCAGCAAATCTAAACCGGCAAAACCGCCTGCCCCTTGATATTTCTCATCACGATCGTGCTCGTGAGCTTCTCCACCGCCGGCAAGCCAACGAGCACTTCATCGTAAACGAGCTGATAGTGAGCCAAATCTTTGGCATAGACTCGCAAAAGAAAATCCGGCTCGCCAAAAAGCCTCTGAGCTTCCACGATCAGCTCCTCAGCTTCGACAGCTGATTCAAATTCTTTGAGATGAGCCCTGTCGCGCAATGTCACGAAGACCAACGCTTCAAAACCCAGCCCTACCCGGTCCGGATTAACAACCGCCTGATAACCAGCAATCACTCCCGACCGCTCTAACTCGCGAATGCGTCGATGGCAGGGCGCCACCGACAGCCCAACCTTTTCAGCTAATGCAGTGGCGCTCATTCGCCCATCGAGCTGAAGTTCTGCCAAGATCGCACGATCAAGATCATCCATAATGCCATGATACAGCGCAAAGATTTTGCGCACTATCGGCTCAAATGGGATTTTTATTGCGGAATCTGATACTAACCCGAGAAATTCAGCAAACACATTTCGGCTGTTTTTTCATAGTCTTGAGTTCAGAAATTCTCTCAACAGCAGGAGTCAGAGCGCAGATGGAACTTGCACAGATCGCAACTTTCTTGGTTGTGTCAACCACTTTGGCTTGCACCCCGGGTGCAGACTGGGCATACATCATCTCCTCCGTCCTCAAAAAGGAACGCTACGCTCCTGCGGTTTGGGGACTCTTGTCTGGATACCTTGTGCATACGCTGTTGCTCGTCTGCGGCATAGCCGCGCTCGTCGCCAGCTCGCCAATCTTGCTAACCTGGCTGACAACAGCAGGGGCTCTGTACTTGCTGTGGCTGGGAATCAGCACCATTCGCGGCTGGAAATCCGCGGTCTTCTACAACCAGGACTCCGCAGGCTTGGACATCAGCACGAACTCTAAAGATCCAGTATCGATGGAGGCCCCGACAGCGTACACCGCAACTAGCACGATGACGCTGGCTCCAGCAACAAAAACTGCGGAATCACCACGCGCCAAATTCCTCAAGGGTTTGCTCACCAGTGGAACCAACCCCAAGGCCTTGTTGCTTTATGTTGCACTCATTCCGCAATTCCTGAACGACAGCAGCCCGGTTCCAATGGCTCTCCAAACCACAATCTTTGGGCTCGGTCATTTCCTCGTATCGATACTCGTATACTTCGCTGTCGCCAAGGCAGCGCAGCTGCTGCTTAGTTCGCGGCCGACCGCAGCGCGGATCGTCACGCTCTGCTCGGGCATCATCATGATTGCCATCTCTGCCTTGCTACTTTGCGAACAATTCGTTGTTGTATAGACAGTTACTTGAACAGTGATCAAGAAAATTGAACAGTGATCAAGTATGCTCTTTAGCAGTGGAACAACCACTACTATCGACACCGGCCGAAGCTAACGTAGAAGCAGAATCTTCGGCACGCATAAGAGGATCGCAGAAACGCCGTGAACCTACCCCAGATTCGACTTGAGAACGTCACCGTCACTGTAGAAAACAGAGACGTCCTCAAGAATGTATCCCTGACGCTCGATGAACGCCGCATTGGCATCATCGGCGCCAACGGTGCTGGAAAGAGCACGCTGTCACGGCTGATCAACGGACTTGTCTTGCCTACCCAGGGCGCCGTCTACGTTGACGGTTTGAATACGGCAAAGCATGCGAAGAAAATTCGCAGGGACGTCGGCTTTGTTTTCCAGAATCCTGCAAATCAAATCATCATGCCACTTGTGGCAGACGACATTGCCTTCGGACTTAAAAATATGGGTCTGGGCGCCAAGGAACGAGATGCTCGCGTGCAGCAGACTTTGGCTCAGCTGAATATCGCCCACCTTGCCGATCGCGAAAGCCACACGCTATCCGGCGGCGAGCAGCAGATGGTCGCCCTAGCAGCGGTCATCGCCATGCAACCACGAACCATTGTGTTTGATGAACCAACAACCATGCTCGACTTGCGCAACCGATTGGGCTTCCAACGAGAAGTGGCAAGACTCCCCCAGCGCGCCATCGTCGTCACCCATGATCTCGAAATTCTTGAAGATTTCGATCGAGTCTTAGTGGTTACCGACGGCCAGGTGGCATTCGACGGCCCGGCAGATCCAGCAATTGCGCACTACACGCAGTGGAGCCGAGCATGATCGCCGCAAAAAATACTTCATGGTTGTCCCGAGTCCCCGCGAGCTGGAAATTCGGCAGCCTGCTGGTCATCAGCATCGCCTTGTATCTCATCAGCTCGTGGCCCGTCCTATTGGTCCTCTTGGCAGCCAGCATCGCCATTCTGGCCACGGCGCGTGTCCGCCTCTCGCAACTGCGCGGACCACTGACTGCCTTGTCGATCATCCTGGCAATCGTCTTTATTGCACTGGGTTTGCAGACGAGCTGGCTGAATGCTGCGGTGTCGGTCACCAGACTCTTCACGCTGTGCCTCTTGGCGTATTCGGTCAGCCTCACCACTAGTTTCAATGCGATGCTCGACCTCTTCCAGCGCGTTGCCTCGCCATTGCGGCATCTGGGAGCCAATCCTGCACAGATCGCGCTGGCATTGTCGATGGCCATCCGCTTCATCCCTGAGCTTCGGCGGGTCTATTCCGAAGTTCGAGAAGCCCAGCATGCACGGGGTTTAGGCAATAATCCCCTAGCGGTTAGCGTTCCACTCGTTATCCGAGCCCTGCGCATCGCCGACGAGACTGCCGAAGCATTGGATGCGCGAGGCTACGATTCGTCTTCCGTCCACGGCAAATGACACCACTGACTTCATCACCAAGGCAATACACCTTCTAAGGAGATCACCATGACGGCAACAACCGTTCGGCCTTCCCAGACAAAGAACACCGTCTATATCGCCATCTTCGCTGCACTGATCGCCGCGATGGGACTAGTTCCGCCAATCACCCTGGGCATCGTGCCCGTGCCGATCACACTGCAAACGCTCGGCGTCATGCTCGCCGGTGCGGTCCTGGGACCATGGCGCGGCGCCATGGCCTCCCTGGTAGTCGTGGTTCTGTCGCTGGCAGGTCTTCCGCTGCTGGCCGGAGGCCGCGGCGGCCTGGGAGTGCTCTTCGGCCCAACCGGCGGATACCTCTTGGGCTGGGTGCTTGGTTCGCTCGTGATCGGTGCCTTGTTCAAATACTGGGTCATTCGCATTGAATCGAAGCCGGCACAAATCGCCGCAGGTTTGGTCGCGACAATTCTTGGCGGCGTCATCGTGATCTACGCCTGCGGTGTTCCATGGACCGCGATGACCACCGGTCTGGAACTCAAGACCTCCCTAGTTGGATCCTTCGCGTTCCTTCCTGGAGACCTGCTCAAGGCGGTGGTTGCCACACTGGTAGCACTGACCGTCCACCGCAGCTACCGCGGACTGCTCAAGTAGCACCATGGACTTCGCCAGTTCTCTGGAGTTTTGGGCCCGGAGCGCACCAGAACGAATCGCTGTAGCGAACGTTCACGAGGAACTCACCTTTCTCGAACTTGCGCTCCGGGCTCAGGCTTTCTCTCAGCAGCTGCAGGATGTGGAGGAGGCGCGTGTAGGAATCTGCACCTCAGATCCAGTGACGATGGCTGTGGGATTCTTTGCTTCGGTCTTGGCTGACAAGTCTCTAGCCATTCTTGACCCCGCCTGGCCGAGTGAACTTTTTCTTCGCCTCTCACAACAGCTTGGTGTCAGATCGGTCATCTCAGAGGTACCGCTGGCAGAAGAAACAGGATCATTGATGGTCCAGCTCGACCCGCCAAAGGTCCGTCCTGACAACCCGCTACTCCCCCTGACTCAGCATCTCGCGTCGCGTGAACTGCTGGTCATCTGCACCTCCGGATCCACTGGACTTCCAAAAGCCATCGTCAGAACCCAAGACTCTTGGCAGCAATCAATCCACGCTGGTGCTGCACTGCTTGGAGCAGTGCCTTCGGCCGTGACCATCTGCCCGGGCCCCGTCTCCCACGGCCTTAGCCTCTACGCCCTGGTGGAATCGATCGTTACCGGCGGCACCATGATCGCCACCGGCCGGTTCAATTTGAGCAGCCTCATTGAGCTGGCGGAGCTTTACGCGTGCACCCGGCTGGTATCCGTCCCTACCATCATTGACAGAGTCTGCAGAGAGGTTCAGCATTCATCGCTCGCGTCGCTGCGCACGGTCGTCAGCGGCGGCGAACCGCTCCAGCAAGACACCGTCGACCGACTCTTCTCGCTGCCATCGGTTGAATCTTGCGTCGAATACTACGGGAGCAGTGAACACAGCCTCATTGCCTATCGACACCGTCACGCTCGGGAAGAACCCGGCAAGACCTTCAAAGGAACGCTTTTCCCCGGAGTCGAGGTCCATATCCACGACCAATCGCCCAACGCCGGATTTGGCTCGCTCTTTGTCGACAGCCCTTTTATCGCCACCGGCTACGACGCAGGCACAGCCGTGCAGATCGACCGCTGCGGTACCTCAACCGGAATCGGCGACCAGGGACGAATTTCCCACCGCGGCCAACTGGAGTTGCAAGGCCGGGGCGGATCAATGTTCAACATCCACGGCAATAACATCCACCCCAAGGAAATCACCCTCGCATTCGGCGAAATAGGGCTCCCCGGGGTGAGAGTCGATGCAGAAGTCAGGGACGGCAGAACCCTCTTGGTTGCCTACGCCGTCCTTGGCCACGCGGCGCTGGAAGAACTGGCAGACCAGCTGGCGCGTAAGCTGCCAACATATAAGATCCCCCATGAACTGGTGCTGCTCTCCTCATGGCCGACAACTGCCAGCGGGAAGTCACTTGTCCACGGATACCGGAATTATGAAGAACTAGTCGTGAAGAGAGTGGCCTTGCGATGAATGACGCATATCTCGTCCTTGCCCTGCGCACCCCAGTAGTCCGGGCAGGAAAAGAATTCTCCCGCGTCGGTGCCGAGAAGCTATTGGGACTCGTCATTGACGAACTCCTCGAACGGTCGCAGATCGACCCGGCACGAATAGACCATGTCTTTGCCGGAAACGCCGCGGGGCCCGGAGGCAACATAGCACGCGTCGCCGCCCTGTCTTCGCGTCTTCCGAACAGCATCGGAGCCACCAGCATTGACGCGCAGTGTGCCAGCGGACTGGAAGCCATAGCATCGGCTGCTCGCATGATCCGCAGCGGAGAAGCCCATGCTGTGATTGCCGGCGGCGTCGAATCAGTGAGTACGGCACCCTGGCGCATGGAGAAGCAAACCGATCCGATGATCCAGCCGCGCCTTTATTCGCGGGCGCGCTTCACCCCGGCGCCCGACCCGGATCCCGACATGGGCGTTGCCGCCGAAAACATCGCGCAGCGTTGCGGCATCGACAGGGCCCGGCAGGATGCTTTCGCGCTGCGCAGCCACCAACGAGCCCTCCAGGCACTGGCCCAAGGAGCTTTTGACGCCGAGATCGTTGCCGTGCCGACTTCGGCAGGACTCGTCGTAAATGACACCTGTCCGCGGTCGAATTTGACCATGAAGAAGCTGCAGGCGCTCAAGCCGGCATTCGTCGAAGGCGGTAGCGTCAGCGCCGGAAATTCATGTCCGATCAACGACGGTGCATCGGCTGTACTGCTGGTCAGCGGGCAGCTGCTTGAGGAACTGGAGATCGGTTTTGCCTTGAAATACGTTGCGTCCGCTTCTGGAGGCTGCGATCCCGAGGTCCTCGGTCTGGCTGCTGTGCCTGCCTTTGAACGGCTTGCTAGGACCATGGGCGCTTCTCCCCTGCAGGAAGATTCGTTCATCGAATTCAATGAGGCCTTCGCTGTGCAGGCGTTGGCCTGCCTCGACCAGCTGGGCATCGACGAGCGGCGAGTGAACCAGCAGGGCGGGGCCCTGGCCCTGGGGCACCCCTATGGAGCCAGCGGCGCAATTCTCACGACTCGATTATTCTGGCAGGCCCGCGCAGCCTCACGCACTGGGCAGCGGTCTATAGCGCTTATGGCCGCCGCCGGCGGCACCGGTTCGGCAGTTGCCTTCGAATCGGTCGTTGCGCCGCGGACTACAGGTTGAATCCCAGGGCGCGCATCTGGTCTCTGCCGTCATCGGTGATCCGTTCAGGACCCCATGGCGGAGTCCATACCCAATTCAGGTGGTAGACGGTCACCAACTGCTTCAGTGCCTGCGAGACCTGTTCTTCGATGATTTCGGTCAGCGGGCAGGCCGCCGTGGTCAGCGTCATGTCGATCTCGAGTACGTTTTCTTCTGAATAGCGTAATCCGTACACCAGCCCCAGATCGACGATGTTCACCCCCAGTTCGGGGTCGATCACGTCCTTGAGCGCTTCCTCGATGTCCTCCAGCGGTCTGGCAATCCGTGTGATGGTGTCCCGCGCGTCGCTCAACATCGACTCCTAGTCTTTTAGGTTTACCTACAATAATTACAGAAAACTATACGCGCGTAATGAACTACTTGGCTAGCGCCATCCTTTGCCGTCTCGGCAGGAAGCTCTGGACCTCGAAAGACGCCCCAAAGCAAAAAGTGCCGGAAGAGAATCAAGTTCTCTTCCGGCACCTTTCAGTTAGCCGATGCTAGATGTTGAAGCCGAGGGCTCGCATCTGATCGCGACCGTCGTCGGTGATCCGTTCTGGACCCCAAGGCGGCATCCAGACCCAGTTCAACCGGTGCTCGTCCACAACGCTTTCCAGCGCCTTGGCAACCTGCTCCTCGATGATATCGGTGAGCGGGCAGGCGGCGGTGGTCAGCGTCAGGTCCAAGAGCAGTGCGCCGTCGTCGGCGTACTTCAGCCCATAAAGCAGGCCAAGGTCGACGATGTTGACTCCCAGTTCGGGGTCGATGACGTCCTTGAGTGCTTCCTCGACATCCTCCAAGGGAGTCGTGGTGGCTCCCAGATGCTGTTCGGTCGATTCGCTCATTGGAATTTCCCTTACTAGGCCGAGACGCTGGTGTAGCGGTCGTAGCCTTCTTCTTCCAGGCGGTCAGCCAGTTCCGGACCGCCCTGCTCTGCAACCTTGCCGTCAACGAACACGTGGACGAAGTCTGGCTTGATGTAGCGCAGGATTCGGGTGTAGTGGGTGATCAGCAGGGTGCCCATGTTGTTCTCGTCCTGAGCGCGGTTGACGCCCTCGGAAACGATCTTCAGTGCGTCGACGTCCAGGCCGGAGTCGGTCTCGTCGAGAACTGCGAACTTTGGCTTGAACAGTTCAAGCTGCAGGATCTCGACGCGCTTCTTCTCGCCGCCGGAGAAGCCTTCGTTGACGTTGCGCTGTGCGAAGTCGGCATCGATCTTCAGCTTGCTCATGGCTTCCTTGACGTCCTTGGTCCAGGTACGCAGCTTAGGAGCTTCACCGTCGATTGCAGTCTTTGCGGTGCGCAGGAAGTTGGTCATGGTGACGCCCGGTACCTCGACTGGGTACTGCATTGCCAAGAACAGGCCAGCCTTGGCGCGCTCGTCAACGCTCATCTCCAGCACATCTTCGCCGTCCAGGGTGATGGAACCCGAGGTGACGTTGTAGCGTGGGTGGCCGGCGATGGTCGACGCCAGGGTCGACTTGCCCGAACCGTTGGGGCCCATGATTGCGTGGGTCTCATTGGTGTTGATGGTCAGGGTTACACCCTTGAGAATTTCCTTCTCGCCCTGCTCGGTGTCGATCGAGACGTGCAGGTCCTTGATTTCCAGAGTAGACATACGTCGTTCCGTTTCTTTCTAAAAGCTGATGAAGACAGGCGCTGACTAGTTGTCAGTTGCAGCCAGTTCGGATTCGATGGTGTCGGTCAGACGCTCCTGCAGAGCTTCGTCGCCGATCTGCTGGACGATTTCGTTCAGGAAGCCACGAACCACCAGACGGCGTGCGGTCTTCTCGTCGATGCCGCGGGCCATCAGGTAGAACAGGTGCTCATCGTCGAAGCGGCCGGTGGTCGATGCGTGTCCCGCACCGTCGATCAGACCGGTTTCGATTTCCAGGTTGGGCACCGAGTCGGCGCGGGCGCCGTCGGTCAGAACCAGGTTGCGGTTTGCTTCGTAGGAGTCGGTGCCCACGGCGGCCTTCTGAATCAGCACGTCGCCAACCCAAACGGTGTGGGCATCCTTGCCCTGCAGCGCGCCCTTGTACAGCACGTTCGACTTGCAGTTTGCCACTGCGTGGTCAACGAACAGACGGTGCTCCAGGTGCTGGCCGGCGTCTGCGAAGTACAGGCCGTACAGCTCAACCTCGGCGCGTTCGCCGGTGAAGCGGGCAGATGGGTTCACGCGCACCAGGTCGCCACCGAAGGTGACTGCAACGTGCTTGAAGGAAGCACCTGCTGCAACCAGTGCCTGCTGCGAGGAAGCATGGACGGAGTCGTCCTCCCATGCCTGCAGGGACACGACGGTCAGGCGTGCGTTCGGGCGGACGTCGAATTCGACGTTCTGTGCCAGCACGGCCGAACCAACGTGGTCCAGAACAACGGTTGCTTCCGAGTTTTCCTCGGCAACAACGATGATGTGCTGGGCGGCTGCTTCCAGCGACTCGCCGGTGATGCGCAGGGTGGCCTTTTCGCCTTCGGCATTCTTTGGAATGGTCACTACCTGAGAGGTAGTGGCGTACTTCCAGCCATTGGCCGAGACGCGGTCATCCGGCGTGTGGGCGATGCCGTTGAGCACGTCATCGGCTGGCACCTCGGACAGGGTGACGACGTCGCTGCCGGTCAGTTCGACCTTTGGCGCTGCGCCGGTGAGCTCATCGGTGTGCAGGCCCTTGATGCGCTTAAGCGGGGTGAAGCGCCAGTCTTCTTCGCGGCCGGTCAGCTTGGCGAAGTCGTCAACGTTGTAGCTGGTCAAACGGCCTGCACGCGAGGAGTCAGGCACACCGACACCGCCGCCGTGGCTGTGGGCCTTGGCTGCAGAGCCGCCCAAAGGCGAGCTGGTGTTGTCGTTGATCGGCGAAAGGTCTTCGCCCTCTTCGGTGAAACCAGGAATGGATGGTGCGCCGATGCGCGCCTTCTCTTCTGGGATATGGGTGGTGGTCTCCGACATTCTTAGCCGACCGATCCTTCCATCTGAAGTTCAATAAGGCGGTTCAGTTCCAGTGCGTATTCCATTGGCAGCTCGCGGGCGATCGGCTCGACGAAGCCGCGCACGATCATTGCCATGGCCTCGTCCTCGGCCAGGCCGCGGGACTGTAGGTAGAACAGCTGCTCTTCGGAAACGCGGGAAACGGTTGCCTCGTGGCCCATGGTGACGTCGTCTTCACGAACGTCGATGTATGGGTAGGTATCCGAGCGCGAGATCTGGTCAACCAGCAGCGCGTCACAGACGACCGAGTTCTTGGTGCCCTTGGCGCCTTCGCGGACCTGGACCAGGCCACGGTAGGCCGAACGGCCGCCGTTGCGGGCCACCGACTTGGCAACAATTGCCGAAGAGGTGTTAGGGGCAATGTGCACCATCTTGGAACCGGTGTCCTGGTGCTGGTCTGCGCCAGCGAAAGCGATCGACAGGGTCTCGCCCTTGGCGTGCTCGCCGACCAGGTAGACAGCTGGGTACTTCATGGTGACCTTGGAACCGATGTTGCCATCGACCCATTCCATGGTTGCGCCCTCTTCACAGACGGCGCGCTTGGTCACCAGGTTGTACACGTTGTTCGACCAGTTCTGGATCGTGGTGTAGCGAACGCGGGCGTTCTTCTTCACGATGATCTCAACAACAGCCGAGTGCAGCGAGTCCGACTTGTAGACCGGAGCGGTGCAGCCCTCGATGTAGTGGACGTAGGAGCCCTCATCAGCGATGATCAGGGTGCGCTCGAACTGGCCCATGTTCTCGGTGTTGATGCGGAAGTAGGCCTGCAGCGGGATTTCCACGTGGACGCCCTTAGGGACGTACACGAAGGAGCCGCCGGACCATGCAGCGGTGTTCAGCGAAGCGAACTTGTTGTCGCCTGCTGGAATGACCGAACCGAAGTACTCCTGGAAGATCTCCGGGTGTTCCTTCAAGCCGGTGTCGGTGTCGAGGAAGATGACGCCCTGACGCTCAAGGTCTTCACGCAGCTGGTGGTAGACAACCTCAGACTCGTACTGGGCGGCCACGCCGGAAACCAGCGCCTGCTTCTCAGCCTCTGGGATGCCCAGCTTGTCGTAGGTGTTCTTGATGTCCTCTGGCAGGTCTTCCCAGCTGGTTGCCTGCTTCTCGGTGGAGCGGACAAAGTACTTGATGTTGTCGAAGTCGATGCCCGAGAGGTCTGGACCCCAGGTTGGCATTGGCTTGCGGTCGAAGTACTTCAGAGCCTTCTGGCGGATGTCCAGCATCCACTCTGGCTCGCTCTTCAGAGCCGAGATGTTTGCAACAACATCCTTGTCGATGCCTCGGCGTGCATTTGCGCCTGCAACGTCCTTGTCGGCCCAACCGTATTCGTAATTACCGATTCCCTGGAGTTCAGGGTTCTTCTCCAGAATCTCGGAAATTACACCTGGGTCTGCTGACTCCTGTGCAATCTGATCCGTCATCGCGGCCTCTCCTGCTTCGTGAACTGAATTCGAGTTCTCTTCTCGGCGCGCATTGGCGCCTTTTCACGACCCACAGGGATGTGAGTCGTACACACGTGTCCGCCGCCGGCCAAAGTCGAGAGCCTACGCACATCAACCCCGAGCAATCGGGCGAACATTTCAGTTTCCGTGTCACAAAACACCGGAAACTCCCGTGCCAAGTCTTGTATCGGGCAGTGTCCCTGGCACAGCTGAACGCTGTGCATCAGAGCCGTTGCCACCTTCGTATCAACCTTGCGGGTATACCCCACAAATCCGTCGGCACTGAGCAGTTCGCTCAATACCTCCGCGCGGGCTTCGAGCCCTTCAACGCCGGCCAACGCCTTGGCGTAGCGGGCCTCCATCGTGGCAAAACGGTCGCTGGCGAACTTGCGAATCGCATCTTCGCCGGCCGCCTGGCCAAGCACTTTCAACGCGTCCGTGGCGATTTCCAAGTAATCGTTGCCGAGCTTGGCCTGGCCACGGTGGGAAAGTACGTACCTGCGAGACGGGCGACCTGCGCCGGTCTTCTGATTGGCTACCAGTTTTACTTCGACGAGCCCAGCCTTGGACAGGGCATCAAGGTGACGGCGGACCGCCGCGGGTGTGAAGCCAAGCTTGCTTCCAAGTTCAGCTGCACTGACCGGCCCATCTTCAAGAACTGCATTCAGGACCCGGTCGCGCGTGCGTTCCTCCGTATCACCCGGAACCGCGGCAACTGCCGCTTCCGAGCCACTCACTGAGTTTGATTTAGATGAATACACAACACAATCATGCGTAAATTTTAGCCGTCAGTCTAGTAAGGAAGGACTTACTAAGGGCGGGCTTTCCAGCCTAGTGATCTAGCTAAATATCGAACTGCTTCTTACGTCATCAATTCTCCCGCTATTACGCCGACAACTCGAGCATTGGTGACATAGCACTCAGAGAATATGACTTCGACATCGCGTAGAATGCAGTGGTGTCTTCTGTAACCCCCAGCCTTGTCATTAACGAGCTGGCCAAAGATCTAGGTCCAGTTCCGGCCTTGGACAACCGCATGCTGCGAGTCTTGGAGTCGGTTTCACTCAAGGCCTATCCAGGCCAGGTCACAACACTTCTAGGATCCAACGGCGCTGGCAAGTCGACAACGCTTGCCTGTGCCCAGGGGCTGCTGCGCCCCGAAGGCGGAACCGTCGAACTGCTGGGCCAAGACCCCTATGGCGACAAGCCCGAACTCCGCGCCCGCGTTGGCGTGATGCTCCAGGACGGCGGCCTTCCACCGTCGATGCGGCCCATTCCCCTGCTCCGGCACGTGGCGTCCCTGTATCGCAATCCCATCGACATCGATGTCATCATCAAGCGCCTTGACCTCGAATCCTTCGGCTCGCGCACCATCCGTCGGCTTTCCGGTGGGCAGAAGCAGCGCGTCGCCCTGGCCGTGGCCCTGGCAGGAGATCCCGAGGTACTCTTCCTCGACGAACCCAGCGCGGGCCTGGACCCCCAGTCCCGGCAGGTAGTCTTCGACCTCATCGCCGAACTGCGCGATGCTGGCAAGGCGATCATCTTGACCACGCATTTGATGGACGACGCCCAGAAGCTCAGCGACTACGTCTACATCATCGACAAGGGCTGCACGGTAGCCCAGGGCACCGTATCCGAGCTCATCGCCCGAGCACAGGAAGAGCAGGACGCCCGCCCCGTATCCTTCAGCGCACGGACCGGGCTGGCACTCCCACAGCCGCCCGAAGGCCTCCACCTGACCGAAACCTCGGCCGGTCAGTACCGGCTTGACGGAGTCAGCTCGCCGGATCACCTGCAGTGGCTGACCAGTTGGTGGGTGCGGGAACAGATCCTGCCCACGCAGCTGAACCTGCAGGCACGCAGCCTTGAAGACGTCTTCCTTGAATTTGCCCAGAAGGAGGAGCAGGCATGAGCCAAACTCTTTCCGAACCCCGTGCAGTATCCCCGCTCAAGCGCATTTTGATCCAGGGCAAGTACGAGTCGCTGCAGATGCTCAGCAACGGCGAACAGCTGATCCTGGCAGTCGTCATGCCGATGATTGCGCTGTTCGTCTTGACCTTCACGGACCTGATCTCTGATATTGCAGACCGCACCATCGACGCCGCGGTGCCGGGCGTGCTCGCGCTGTGCGTCATCTCCACCGCTTTCACTGGCCAGGGAATCGGCACCGGCTTCGACCGGCGCTATGGAGTGCTGAAAATGTTCTCCACCACGCCGCTGGGCAAGACCGGCCTGATCTTCGGCAAGGTCATCGCGGTGCTGACGGTGCTGCTGATTCAGGTGGTGCTGATCAGCATCGCCGCGCTGCTCATGGGCTGGGAACCCAATGCCTGGGGCATTCTGCCCGGAATCTTATTCCTTCTGCTGGGGGCCGCGGCCTTCACGTCCCTGGGCCTGCTGATCGCCGGCACCGTCCGCCCCGAAGCCACGCTGGCCATTACCAACCTCGCCTGGATCCTGCTGGCCGGCGCCGGCGGCGTGCTCTACCCGCTGAGCATGGCTCCCGCCTGGATCCAGCCGACCTTGAACGCGCTGCCTTCCGCCGCGCTGGGCGATGCCATGCGCAGCGCGCTCATCGACGGCCACTTCAACCTTGCCGCTTTGATTTTCTTGGTGCTGTGGGCCGTCGTCGGCTCATTTGCCTGCATCAAGAAGTTCAAGTGGACCTAAACCACCTTTCGAATCTAAAGGGAGATTCTCATGTCTTCAGACCTGGCTTCGCGAAGCTGGTCAGACAAGCTGCCGACGACGGTCACCCGCCTCGTTCACGGCCTGGCCATCGCCTCTCTGATCTCGCAGATCGGCATCATCGTCACCGGCGGTGCAGTGCGCCTGACCAAGTCCGGCCTCGGCTGCTCCAACTGGCCCAATTGTGTCCCGGGCTCGATGACCCCGGTTCCTGAAATGGGCATCCACGGCATCATCGAGTTCGGCAACCGCACGCTGACCTTCGTCCTGCTGATCATTGCGATCGCTTTCCTCATGGCCATCTGGAACATGCGCTCCAGCCACAAGACCCTCTTCACCCTGGGCCTAGTCCTGCTGGCAGGCATCCCAGCGCAGGGCGTCATCGGCGGCATCACCGTCTGGACCAAGCTGAACCCTTGGGTTGTCTCCCTGCACTTCCTGCTGTCTGGAGCGCTGGTCATCCTTGCAACGCTGCTGGTCAACCGCACCGGCGCGGAACTGAAGAAGCAGCAGGCTGAGCCCACCTCCAAGAACATCCGGGTCGTGGCCTACGCCATCTGGATCCTGTCGATGATCGCGGTCATCCTGGGCACCGTCGTCACCGGCACCGGACCCCATGCAGGCGACGCCAACGCGCCTCGCCACATGTTCGACACCCTGCTGGTCACTCGCATGCACGCGGCGCCGGTGTACATGCTGGTCCTGGCGACGATTGCGCTGGTCATCCTTGCCCGCAAGGCTGGCGGCAATGCACGACTGCGCACCTCGATCTGGTGGATGGTTGCGGTGATCCTGTTGCAGGCGGCCATCGGCTACACCCAGCACTTCACCGGCCTGCCAATCCTGCTGGTCCTCTTCCACATGCTTGGCGCAAGCCTGCTGCTGGCCTCGACCACTGACGTCTGGGACCGGGCGGTGCTTCTGCCGAAGTATCAGACGATTTCACGCTAGCCGCTAGCGCCTCAGTTGAATGCCCCTTGCCTTTTGGCAAGGGGCATTCAGCTTTCTAGCTAGTTTTTGCGATAGAGCCACCGCACAGGGTTCAGCCACAACACCCCGACCAGGCCCAGGAAAAGGTAGATTGCACCGGCCAGCCAGACCGCCAGCACCATCATCCCCATGCTGAATACCGACATCGCCAACAGCAGCACACCGATCACCAGCAGTGCAGCATGCGCCGCCTTCCAGTTCAGCGCAACGCCCACGCCGCACAGACCAAGCACCGCCGCAATCGGAACCGAGAAACCGTCGCCCACAGCTGCCCCGGACACCATTCCAGCAATTAGCATCGCCGGAGCGAGCAGCACCACGAGCGCGGCCAGCAGCCGCCAGCCAAGGGAAATCTGCTTGACGCGCCGCTCGGGGTTCCTGTTGGCTGCTCCTGCTGCCACCATCAGCCAGCCCACCAGCACCAGCGGCAGGTAGAAGACTCCAAGGTTCAGCCCCAGTAGGAAGATGGCGGCCGAAAGAACCAGGGCCGCCAGAACCCTGTATACCTGTCCTTTGCCCAAAGGAATCACAGCGCCAACGACGACCAGAGCAGTTGGAATCATGAACAACAGCATGAGCCCTGCACCGAAATCCGCGCTCATGCCATAGTTGATCCATGAGCTCGGCAGCCAATCAGGCCACACCTCTTCCAACCCGGTGGACGGGTATAGCCATGTATCAACAGCGGCCGCGAGCAAGCCGACGAACACCGCAGCGATACCCAGAGCCTTGAGCCGGTAGCGAGCATCCGCTCCTGATACCTTCTCCTCGCCGACGGATTCGCTCATCATTCCCGCGATGTCCTTAACGGACCCCAGAGCATCAATGATCTGGGCATCGGTGCGCCCCTCCCCGCGGGCTTCATCGATATGCTCGGCAACATCGGCAAGTACCGCCTGGCGCTGTGCGGCTGGCAAGTTGCGCAGTTCCGAATCCAGTTCTTCCAAGTACCGGGCAACCAGCGACTGCTTCTTCGGCTTACGCATGTTGATCCTCCAATAGTTCTTGCACTTGTCCAGAAATCTCATTCCACACTGTCGCGAATTGAGCCAGCTGCTCGGACCCGCGTTGGGTGATTTCGTAGTACTTCCTCCGGCGCCCGCTGTCGCCGCCTTCCCATCGTGTGTCGACCAGGCCGGCGGCTTTCAGCCGAGCCAGCAGCGGATAGAGGCTGCCTTCACTGGCCGTCAGATTCCGTTCAACCAAGGCTTCAGCGAGTTCCAAGCCGTACATTTCGCGTTGGGCAAGCATTGCCAGCACGCAGTACTCCAACACTCCCTTGCGTATATTCGTCGCAATTTTCTCGCCCGATTCGTCCATGTCAACAACTTATCTTGCATAACAAGACTTGTCTAGCAAGACTTGCGGCTATTGCCCCATTCAAGCTCGTTCCAGCGGCCAGGAGGCACGAAAAAACCTCGGCTGCAGATCCCCTTGGAGGTTCTGCAGCCGAGGCTTTACAGGTATGAGCCCTACCTTATGGAAGCAGCGGGCTTCCTACGAACGGATCAATGGCCAGCGCCAAGAAGACGATCGACAGGTAGGTGATCGAGATGTGGAAGACCTTCATGGCCTTGCGGTTCACTTCGGCAGGCTTATGGTCGGCCTGCGCCTCGCGGTAGAGCACGTGGGATTCGTACACGAACCAGAGTCCAGCCACGCCCGCTACAACGGTATAGACGATGCCCGCCCCGCCCAGCGGGACCAGCAGCAGCGAACAAACGACGGTGGCCCATGCGTAGAGCACCACCTGCACCGAGACGCGCCGCGCGTTGGCGATCGCACCGAGCATCGGCACCGAGGCCGCGTTGTAGTCGTCCGCATACTTCATGGACAGCGGCCAGTAGTGCGGAGGGGTCCAAAGGAAGATGACCAGGAACAGGATGACAGCTGGCCACTCGATAGTTTCCTTGACCGCAGCCCAAGCGATCAGCACTGGCATGCAGCCCGCGATTCCACCCCACACGATGTTCTGGGCGGTGCGGCGCTTGAGGATCAACGTATAGAACACGACGTACAGCAGGATCGCCGCAAGACCCAGTGCAGTAGTCAATGGGTTCGTCCCGAACCAGAAGACCACCAGGGACGCGATTGCCAGCGCCCAGGAGAAGACCAGCGCTTCCTTCGGGGTCAGGTCGCCGGTCACCAGCGGACGGCCCTTGGTGCGCTTCATCAGCTTGTCCATATCGCGGTCGATATAGCAGTTGAAGGCACCAGAAGCACCAGCGGCCATAGCACCACCAACAATGGTGGAGATCATGAGCCACACCGACGGGAAACCGCGTTCGGCGAAGATCATGGTGGGAAGGGTGCTCACCAGCAACAGTTCAACAACGCGAGGCTTGGTCAGTGCGAGATACGCACTAGCCTTGCGGTTGATGAAGGCGCCGAGAGCCTCTTCAGGCTGGCGCGATGCGCGTGGCACTGAGGTGCCAACGACACTTTGAGTCTTCAATTAAACGCACTCAGTTCTTCACGGGTACAAGGACAGACACAACTTATTCTACGACGAATAGAAATTGAATGAAACTCTCCGCGGGAAGAACATCTGCGAATATCTAGTGATTTCAGTCAACTTAAAGCCTCATCCACATCCGCCGTACGTACGCCATTGACTCAATGCGAAGCCGACAACTGTCCACCATTCGAACGCCATTTCAGCATGCACAGAACCAACCTCAGCACTGTGTTCAGCGACACCAGCTTCAGCCGCTGACCTTCAGCATTGGTCCAGGCAGGCCCGAAAAGCACGCCTGAGCAGATTCTTTGAACTGCCAACCTAATGTCGTCTAAACAATGATTGCAATCTGTAGAGGAGGTATCTACAAAAACTAAAGCTAGTACGTACCCAGCATGCAAAAGTTCCAGAACTTCGCCGCCTGCCCGCAACCCAGCAGCCGTCGCGCACCATGAACCGGGGCAGCTGGTTGCCCAGTCTCAACTCATGAATTCCAAGGCCGCGAATCTTCTGATGTCATGTTGCTTAACCCGCGCATCACAGGGCGGTTTCGCGATAGAGTTGATCTTGATTGCGCCGTCGCGAACCATGACCCCTTAAGCTCGAGCACCGGGTACATAGGACCGACGGCGTATTGCGTGTCAGCGGGAGACATCTCCCGTCCAAGCCTGAATGGAAGGAACGCCGCCGTGGCGACTGAATCCTTAGTAGAAGAGTTCTCACTCACCGAGTTGGACCACAAAGCCATTGACACCGCCCGTGTCCTGGCCGCCGACGCTGTAGAAAAAGTTGGCAACGGCCACCCCGGCACGGCCATCAGCTTGGCACCCGCCGCGTATCTGATCTTCCAGAAACATCTGCGACATGACCCCAAGGATCCAAACTGGATCGGCCGCGACCGCTTCATCTTGTCCCCCGGCCACACGTCGCTGACCCTGTACCTGCAGCTCTTCCTCTCCGGCTACGGCCTGGAAATGGAAGACATCGCTTCGCTGCGCACCTGGGGCGCCAAGACCCCTGGCCACCCGGAGTACGGACACACCGCCGGCGTTGAAATCACCACCGGCCCGCTGGGCCAGGGACTGGCTTCCGCCGTGGGCTTCGCCTACGCCCAGCGCCGCATGCGCGGCCTGATGGATCCGGATGCGGCGGCCGGCACCAGCCCGTTCGACCACACCATCTATGTCATCGCTTCCGACGGCGACCTGCAGGAAGGCGTCACCTCCGAGGCCTCCTCGCTGGCAGGCCACCAGGAGCTCGGCAACCTCGTCGTCATCTACGACGACAACAAGATCTCCATCGAAGACGACACCGACATCGCCTTCACCGAAGACGTTCTGGCGCGCTACGCGGCCTACGGCTGGCACACCCAGCGCGTCGACTGGACCGAAACCGGCGAATACGTCGAAGACCTGGGCGCACTGGATGCAGCAATCCGCGCGGCCAAGACCGAGACCGGCCGCCCGTCGATCATCTCGCTGCGCACCATCATCGGCTGGCCTTCGCCGACCAAGCAGAACACCGGCGGCATCCACGGCTCCAAGTTAGGCGCCGAGGAAGTTGCAGGCCTGAAGAAGGCTCTTGGCTTCGACCCGGAGGCGAACTTCGCCATTGCCGAGGACGTGCTGGCCCACGCCCGCGAGACCATCACCCGCGGCGCAGCTATCCACGAAGCCTGGAACGCAGGCTTCGATGCGTGGAAGAGCGCCAACCCTGCCAACGCAGAGCTGCTGGCACGCCTGGAATCGGGCAAGCTGCCCGAGGGCTGGACCGAGAAGCTTCCAAGCTTTGAAGCCGGATCCACGATGGCCACCCGCGCAGCATCAGGCAAGGTCATCAACGCCATCGCCGACGAGCTGCCCGAGCTCTGGGGCGGCTCTGCCGACCTTGCAGGCTCGAACAACACCACCATCGCCACGGCGAAGTCCTTCGCCCCAGAGCGCCGCGCCACCGATACCTGGTCCACCAGCCCGTATGGCCGGGTGCTGCACTTCGGCATCCGCGAGCATGCAGCGGCATCGATCGTGAACGGCATCGTGCTTTCCAGCCCGACCCGCGCGTTCTCCGGCACCTTCCTGATCTTCTCCGACTACCAGCGCCCGGCCATCCGCCTGGCTGCGCTGATGGGCGTGCCATCGATCTTCGTCTGGACCCACGACTCCATCGGCCTGGGCGAAGACGGCCCAACCCACCAGCCGGTAGAGCAGCTGGCTTCGCTGCGCGCCATCCCGAACTTCGACGTGGTCCGCCCGGCCGACGCCAACGAGGTGGCCTACGCCTGGCGCGGCATGCTGGAGCTGACCGACACCCCTTCGAGCATCGTGCTCTCCCGCCAGAACCTGCCGATCTACGACCGTTCGGCCGCCGGCTTCCGCGGCGCCGAGGGCACCTTGAAGGGCGGCTACATCCTAGCCGAAGCGGTGCGCGAGGGCGCAGAGGTGACCCCTGATGTCATCCTGCTCGCCACCGGCTCGGAAGTCGAGCTGGCCGTCGAGGCCCGCGAAGCGCTGGCCGCGAAGAACATCGCCGCCCGCGTGGTCTCCCTACCGAGCCATGAATGGTTCGCCAAGCAGGACGCGGCCTACCGCGAAGAGGTGCTGCCGGCATCCGTCGCCGCCCGAGTGTCGGTCGAGGCCGGCGTGGCCCAGGGCTGGCGCGAGCTGGTCGGCGCGCACGGCGAGATCGTCTCGCTAGACCACTTCGGCGCATCCGCCGATTACAAGTTGCTGTACTCGGAATTCGGCATCACCACCGACGCGGTGGTGGCCGCCGCCGAAAAATCAGTACAGAACGCCGCCAAGTAAAGGAACTGCTAAGAACATGAGCAACCCCAACACTCAGGCCCTGACCGACGCCGGAGTATCCATCTGGCTCGACGACCTCTCCCGCGAACGGCTGACCAGCGGATCGCTGGCGAAGCTGATCGAGGAGAAGAACGTTGTCGGCGTGACCACCAACCCGTCGATCTTCGCCGCCGCCCTGTCCAACGCCGAGGTCTACGGCGAAGCCATCGCCGCCCAGCGCCACAACTCGGTGGAAGCTGCCATCACGGAAATCACCTGCGATGACGTGGCAGCAGCCTGCGACCTGTTCAAGGGCATCTACGACGCTTCCGGCGGCGTGGACGGCCGCGTCTCCATCGAGGTGGACCCGCGCGCTGCCCACGAAACCGCTGACACCATCTCCCAGGCCAAAGAACTGTACCAGCGCGTTGACCGCGAGAATGTGCTGATCAAGATCCCTGCCACCAAGGCGGGACTTGAGGCGATCACCGAGACCATCGCCGAGGGCATCAGCGTCAACGTCACCCTGATCTTCTCCCTTGAGCGCTACCGCGAAGTGGTCAATGCCTACCTGCTGGGCCTGGAGAAGGCCCACGCCAAGGGCCTTGACCTGTCCAAGATCCATTCGGTGGCCTCCTTCTTCGTCTCCCGCGTAGACACCGAAATCGACAAGCGCCTGGACGCCATCGGCACCGAGGCAGCCGCCGCGGTGCGCGGCCAGGCAGGCGTGGCCAACGCGCGCCTCGCCTACCAGATCTTCGAGGAGTCCTTCAGCGCGGTGCGCTTCGAGGTGCTTAGCGCCGCCGGCGCCCACGTGCAGCGCCCGCTGTGGGCCTCGACCGGCGTGAAGGATCCTGCCTACCCGGCCACCCTGTATGTCACCGAGCTGGCAGCCCCGAACACCGTGAACACCATGCCTGAAAAGACCCTGGACGCCACCGCCGCCGAGGCACAGGTTCGCGGCAACGCGATCGCCGGCAGCTACGATGCAGCCAACCGCGTGCTGGACAAGCTGGCCGCACTGGGGATCGACTACAACGAGATCGTCGACCTGCTCGAGGTCGAAGGCGTTGCAAAGTTTGAAGATGCATGGAACGAACTGCTCGAAGACATGGCAGTGGCTCTGAAGGGAGCAAAGTAGATGGAATTGGGTCTCGTCACCTCCGGTGATGCCCTCGCCTTTGTCGATGCGCAGCTGCCAGGGCTGATCGACGCCAAGATCGGCAGCCGCATCGCGGCGGAAGATCCCACGATCTGGGGTCCCGCGGCACAGGCAGAGTCCTCCATCCGCCTCGGCTGGGTCAACCCCTTTGACGCGGCGGACAAGCTCATCCCCGCCATCCAGGCGCTGCGCGACGAGCTGGTCGACGAAGGCCTGACCCGCATCGTGCTGTGCGGCATGGGCGGCTCCTCCCTGGCCCCGGAGGTCATCTGCGCGCATGACGAGGTGGATCTGGTCATCTGCGACACCACCGATCCGGCGATGCTCGCGCCGATCATCAACACCGATCTTGAGCACACCGTCGTAGTCGTGGCTTCCAAGTCCGGTTCCACCGTGGAAACCGACTCGCAGCGCCGCGCGTTCACCGCCGCATTCCAGGCCGCGGGCATTGACCCGGCCACCCGCCTGGTCCTGGTCACCGATCCGGGTTCCCCGATGGACAACCCTCAGGGCGTGCGCGCGGTGTTCAACGCGGATCCGAACGTCGGCGGGCGCTACTCCGCACTGACCGCCTTCGGCCTGGTGCCTTCCGGCCTGGCCGGCGCGGACATCGAAGCGCTGGTGGAAGAGGCAGGCCTGCTGCACGACGTGCTCAACGTGGACGACGAGGACAACCTTGCGCTGCACCTGGGCGCCGCCATGGCCACCACCGGCCGCGACAAGCTGGTCATCGCCGGCGTGGGCGACGCACTGCCGGGCTTCGGGGACTGGGCCGAACAGCTCATCGCCGAATCCACCGGCAAGGAATCCAAGGGAGTGCTGCCGGTCGTGGCCCACGTGGGCGCGCCGGAGCTGAACTCCGTGGCCGCCGACGTGCTGCCGCTGTACATCTACGACGAACTGCCCGAGCAGATCGACGAAGACGCCACCGCGGTGCACTTCAGCGCGCCGCTGGGCACCAGCTTCATGATCTTCGAGTACGCCACCGCCGTGGCAGGCTACCTGCTGGGCATCAGCCCCTTCGACCAGCCGGATGTGGAGGCCGCCAAGGTGGCAGCCCGCTCGCTGCTCGACGCGCCGGCCGCCGCCGCCCCGGATGCAGTGGACGGAACCGTCCAGCTGTTCGGCACCACCGCCGACACCCTGGCAGGCGCCCTGGAGGAGCTGACCGGCAAGCTGGGCCAGGACGGCTACCTTGCCATCCAGGCCTACCTGAACCGCAACGAAGACACCGCACTGCTGGCGCTGCGCGACGAGCTCGCGGCGAAGACCGGGCGCCCGGTCACCTTCGGCTGGGGCCCGCGCTTCCTGCACTCCACCGGCCAGTACCACAAGGGCGGCCCGGCTCAGGGCGTGTTCCTGCAGGTCACCGCCGAGCACCCGGCGGCCGAGGATGTACAAATCCCGGGCCGCCCGTACAGCTTCGGCGGGCTGATCACCGCGCAGGCCATCGGCGATGCCGGCGTGCTCTCCGATGCGGCGCACAACCGCCCGGTGCTGCGCGTGAACCTCACCGACCGCAAGGCCGGAATCGCAGCCCTGCTAGAGGCAGCGAAGTAGAGTAAGGAACCATGAGCAATCCACTACGCGACGCCCGCGACCGGCGGCTTAACCGCATTGCCGGTCCGGGCGCGCTGGTGTTCTTCGGAATCACCGGCGACCTTGCCCGCAAAAAGCTGATGCCGGCGGTCTACGACCTTGCCAGCCGCGGCCTGCTGCCCCCGAATTTTGCCATCGTCGGCTTTGGCCGCCGCGACTGGAGCGCCGAGGACTTTGCGGCGCAGGCGCGCGAATGGATCCTTGCCAGCTCCCGCACCCCGTTCAACGAAACGGTGTTCACCCAGCTGGCCTCCGGCATGCGCTTCATCTCCGGCGCCTTTGACGACGACGCCGCCTACGAGCAGCTCTCGGCCACCCTTGACGAGTTGGCCGAGACCCGCTCCACCGGACGCAACCACGCCTTCTACCTCTCGATCCCGCCCAGCTGGTTCGACGTGGTCTGCGAGAAGCTCTCCGAGCACAAGCTGGCCAACGACGCGAACCCCGGCTGGGAGCGCGTGGTCATCGAAAAGCCCTTCGGCCACGACCTGGCCAGCGCCCGCGAGCTGAACGCGATCGTCGAATCCGTCTTCCCGCCCGACTCGGTGTTCCGCATCGACCACTACTTGGGCAAGGAAACGGTGCAGAACCTGCTGGCGCTGCGCTTCGGCAACCAGATGTTCGAGCCGCTGTGGAACAACAAGTACGTGGACCACGTGCAGATCACCATGGCGGAAGACATCGGCATCGGCGGCCGCGCCAGCTACTACGACGGCGTGGGCGCGGCCCGCGACGTCATCCAGAACCACCTGCTGCAGCTGCTGGCGCTGACCGCCATGGAGGAGCCCATCTCCTTCAACGCGGACCACCTGCGCAGCGAGAAGGAAAAGGTGCTCGCCGCGGTCCAGCTGCCCGAGGACCTGGGGGCCGCCTCAGCCCGCGGCCAGTACACTTCCGGCTGGCAGGGCGGCGAAGAGGTCGTCGGCTTCCTCGACGAGGAGGGCTTCAACCCCAAGTCCAAGACCGAAACCTATGCCGCGGTGCGGCTGAACATCAACACCCGCCGCTGGTCAGGCGTGCCCTTCTACCTGCGCGCAGGCAAGCGCTTGGGACGGCGCGTCACCGAGATCGCGGTGGTGTTCAAGAAGGCGCCGAACCTGCTGTTCACCGACCACAAGGACGACGAGTTCGGGCAGAACGCGTTTGTGATTCGCGTGCAGCCCGACGAAGGCGCGACCATCCGCTTCTCCTCCAAGGTGCCGGGCACTCAGATGGAGATCCGCGATGTCACCATGGACTTCGGCTACGGCAACGCCTTCACCGAGTCCTCCCCCGAGGCCTACGAGCGCCTGATCCTCGACGTGCTGCTGGGCGAACCGCCGCTGTTCCCCCGCCATGAAGAGGTCGAGCAGTCATGGCGCATCCTGGATCCCTTCGAGGAGTACTGGGCAGCGCTGCCCACGCAGCCCGAGCCCTATGCACCGGGTTCCTGGGGTCCGGCCAGCAGCGACGAGCTGATGGCCAAAGACGGAAGGACGTGGCGACGCCCATGATGATCGATCTTCCCAACACGACCACTTCCAAGGTCGCCAAGAAGCTACTCTCCTCGCGCCGCACCCACGGCGTGGTGGCGCTCTCCCGCGTGCTGACCCTGGTGGTCATCACCCGCGAGGGCTTCGCGGAAAGCGCCATCGACGCCGCGAACCTGGCAAGCCGCGAGCACCCCTGCCGCATCATCGTGGTAGTGCGCGGCTCAGCCCAGAGCGAGAACCGGCTGGACGTGCAGATCCGCGTGGGCGGCGACGCCGGCGCTTCCGAGGTCATCGTCATGCGCACCCACGGCCCGGACATGGAAGCCGACGAGGCGCTGATCTCGGCCCTGCTGCTGCCCGATGCCCCGATCGTGGCCTGGTGGCCGCACGGCGTGCCGGCCGACCCGTACAACACCCCGCTGGGCAAGATCGCCCACCGCCGCATCACCGATTCCGGCGAGATGGAAGATCCCACCGCGGCGCTGTTCAGCCGCATCGCCAGCTACCGTGCCGGCGACACCGATCTGGCCTGGACCCGCCTGACCCTGTGGCGCGCGCAGCTGGCGAGCATCCTGGATCTGATCGGCACCGAGGGGCTGACCGGCATCACTGTGAAGGGCTCGGAGAACTCCCCGTCCACCACGCTGCTGGCCGCCTGGCTGACCATGTGCCTTGAGGTGCCGGTGACCATCGCCGCGGACAAGTCCACCGGAGGCCTGTCCTCGGTGCGTCTGTCCCGCGAGGGCGGCGACGTGGAACTCTCCCGCCCTTCCGGGGCCGTGGCGCACCTGTACCTTCCGGGCTCCGCACCGCAGCGCATCTCGCTGCCACGGCGCTCCGTGGCCGAATGCCTGGCCGAGGAAATGCGCCGCCTGGACGCGGACGACGTGTTCGGCGAGGTCATCACCCGCGGCCTGGCCCTGACCAACCTGAGGAGCATCCGTTCCAGTGATCGCTAGACAGATCGTCATCCACGATGACCTGCAGGCCACCGCGCAGGGCATCGCCGCCCGGCTGATCACCTCGATCACCGACGCCATCGCCGCCCGCGGCGTGGCGCATGTGGTGGTGACCGGCGGCTCGCTGGGCATCGCCGCTCTGAAGGCAGTGGCGGCCAACCCCGCCAAGATTGCCGTCGACTGGGCCCAGGTTCATTTCTGGTGGGGCGACGAGCGCTTCGTCGAAGCCTCCTCTCCTGAGCGCAATGCAGGCCAGGCCCAGGAGCTCTTCGACTCGCTGCTGCCGCTGGGCTTGGAGCTGGACACCGTGCACGTCATGGGATCCACCGACCAGTATGCGACGGCGGAGGAAGCGGCCGCCGCCTACACGGCGCTGCTGGCTGAGGAAGCCGCCGAGGGCGCTGCCTCGCCGGCTTTCGACGTGCTGATGCTGGGCATGGGCCCGGACTCGCATATCGCCTCACTGTTTCCGAACCACACCAGGTCCGATGAGCTTGGGGCGATTGCAGTGCACAACTCCCCCAAGCCACCGGCGGACCGGGTCTCACTGACCATGGGCACCATCAACACCGCCCGCGAAGTGTGGCTGCTGGTGGCTGGCGCCGAGAAGGCCCCAGCCCTGGCGGCGGCCCAGCACGAGGTCAATGAGGCGGCCGTGCCCGCCAGCGCCGCGCACGGCACCGAAGCCACCCGCTGGCTCGTGGACCGCGCAGCGGCAACCCTGCTCTAAAGCAACCCAGGCAACAGACCGGCACCTCCCCCTTGAGCGGAAGGTGCCGGTCTGCGGTCTTTACAAGCCGCAAATCATCCAACCTCGTCAACGAAGATCAGGAGAACAACGCATATGAAGATCACCGTCATCGGTGCAGGAGTCATCGGCCTGTCCAGCGCGCACGAGCTGGCGGCGGCGGGCCACCAAGTCACCGTCGTCCACGACCAGCCGCTGCTTGAATCGGTATCCTCCGTGGCGGCCGCCATCTGGTTCCCCTACCATTCGGAGAACTCCGAGGCGGCGGACAAGCTGCTGCGCCATTCGCTGGCCCGCTTTGAAGAACTCTCCGCTATCCACGAGACGGGAATCGACCTGCGCCACGGCCTGAACGTCGACCACCTACCGGGCGCGGACCGTTCGTGGACCAAGATCGTCTCCGGCACTGCTGAGGCGCCCAAGGAAGACCTGCCGTCCGGCGCCGATTCCGGCGTCTACGCCACCGTCCCCATCATCACCATGACCACCTACCTGGGTTGGCTGCGCGACCAAGTGGTGGAACTGGGCGTCAAGTTCCTCCAGGGCACCGTCAACGACCTCGCAGAGCTCAAGGACAGCGCAGACCTCGTCGTCCTGGCTGCCGGGCTGCGCGGCGGCGAGCTGCTGGGCGACGACCAGAGCGTCTACCCGATCCGCGGCCAGGTGGTGCGCCTTGCCAACACCAAGGGACTGACCGACTGGCTGTGCGACGACGACTATCCAGAAGGCGTCACCTACATCATCCCGCGCCGCGATGACATCATTGTGGGCGGCACCGATACGGCCAACGACTGGAACCGCGAGGTGGAACCGGAGACCTCAGAAGCGATCCTGTCCCGGGCCATGAAGCTCGTGCCAGAGCTGGAAGGCCTAGAAGTACTCGAGCACAAGGTGGGCCTGCGCCCGGCGCGCGAGACCATCAGGCTGGAACTGGTCGAAGGCCACGCTGTGCCCGTCATTGCCGCCTATGGGCACGGTGGCGCCGGTGTCACCCTGTCTTGGGGCACCGCACAGCGTGTTGTGGAGCTTGCCGAGCAGCTGGTGCCTGCGCACTAGTCGCGTAGCATCCACGGCAACGATGAGAGTCCGATGCATGACGGCCAGGGGTACATCCCTAGCCGTCATGCCTTTGGAAAAGGATCTGGAAGCGACGGAACACGAAACGTAGAACTCTAAGGGTAGCGACGATGCAAGCACCCACGACCAGACCCATCTCCCCTACGCCGCGTGAAAGCGTCCATCACCAGCAGCCTGTGGACGCCCAGCCTGACTTCATCGACGCTGTCAATCGCAAACGCAGGTCGGCGATCGGGGTGTTTGAGGTTCAGCAGCCTAGGTCTGTTCGATGGCATATCGACATTGACGAATACCTGCACTCCTGAACTTCGTTGCCATGACCGGGTTCCTGATGGCCTCGTTCTTCTCATCCTTGCTACCTTAATAAAGAAAACCGGAGGCCATCTCTTCAGATGGCCTCCGGTTTATGCTTTGCAGCGAAGAATTAGGCTTCGATATTGAATCTCAACAGCAGAGCCAGCCCGATGATCACGGCACCCCAGATCAATCCGAGGATGATGGTGATGCGGTTCAGGTTGCGTTCGGCAACACCCGAGGAACCCATGGAGCTGGTCATGCCGCCGCCGAACATGTCGGACATGCCGCCACCCTTGCCCTTATGCAAAAGGATCAGGAGGGTGAGCAGAACGCTGGTAATGCCCAGCACTACCTGCAAAATGATCTTGAGAATTTCCAAGACGACAGTCCTTAGTTAGATTCAGCCGGTAACGAGATGATGCTCGAACCTGACAATATTAGCAAATTCTTCAGCGTCGAGGCTGGCACCGCCGACCAACACGCCGTCGACGTCGCGTTCACGCATAATCGCCGCCGCGTTCGCCGCCTTGACGCTTCCACCGTACAGCAGTCGAGTCTTCTGTGCGATGTCCTCGCCAAAACGCTCAACCAATGCGGCGCGGATAGCTGCGCACATTTCCTGTGCATCAGCCGGACCGGCCACTTCGCCGGTGCCGATGGCCCAGACGGGCTCATAGGCAACCACGAGGTTTTCTGCCTGCTCGGCGCTGACGCCTTCCAAGGATTCGTTCAGCTGGTTCAGCGTGTAGGAAACATGCTCGCCGGCCTTGCGGATCTCCAGGCCCTCGCCCACGCAGAGCACCGGGGTGATCTCGTGGCGGTAGGCGGCAGCCAGCTTGGAGGCAATCACCTGGTTAGTCTCGTTGTGGTACTCGCGGCGTTCCGAGTGGCCCACCAGCACATAGGTGCAGCCGAGCTTCTTCAGGAACTGGCCGGAGATCTCGCCGGTGTAGGCGCCCGAGTCCTGGGTGGACAGATCCTGCGCGCCGTAGACGACGTCGAGCTTGTCGCCAAGGGTCAGGGTCTGCACACCGCGGATGTCGGTGAAGGGCGGGAACACTGCGACTTCGGCACGGTCGTACTCGTGTCCGGCGTCCTTCAGCGTCCACGCCAGCTTCTGCACCAGGGTGATGCCCTGGACGTGGTCCATGTTCATCTTCCAGTTGCCGGCGATCAGCGGCTGGCGCACATAGGCGCCGTTCTGCGAAATGGTCATTGATTAGCCTTCCAGTGCGGCAACACCCGGCAGGGTCTTGCCTTCGAGGTACTCCAGGGAGGCGCCGCCGCCGGTGGAGATGTGGCCGAAGTCGTCCTCGGAGAAGCCCTGGGCGCGGACTGCCGCGGCAGAGTCGCCGCCGCCCACAACGCTGAATGCCTCCGAGTCGGCCAGGGCCTGTGCCACGGTGCGGGTGCCTTCGGCGAACGCCGGGATCTCGAAGACGCCCATGGGGCCGTTCCAGAACACGGTGTTGGCGCCGAGGATGTAGCTGGCGAACTTCTCTGCGGACTCCGGACCAATGTCCAGGCCCAGGCCGTTGGAGCCGAAGCTTGCCTCTTCGATCTTGTCAGCCGGCAGCACCTCGTGCTGTGCGTCTGCGCCGAACTTGTCGGCGACGACGACGTCGGTTGGCACGATGATGTCGCAGCCCAGCTTCTCCGCGCGGTTCAGGTACCCTTGGCAGGTGGCGATCTGGTCTTCTTCAAGCAGGGAGCCGCCGATGGCGTAGCCCTGGGCCTTGAGGAAAGTGAAGGCCATGCCGCCGCCGATCAGCAGCTGATCTGCCTTGCCCAGCAGGTTGTCGATGACAGCCAGCTTGTCGGAGACCTTCGAACCGCCCAATACCACCACGTAGGGGCGCTTGGGAGCCTCGGTCAGGGTCTTGAGGACCTTGACCTCGGTGGCCACCAGGTCGCCCTGGTAGCTTGGCAGCAACGCGGCGATGTCGTACACCGAAGCGTGCTTGCGGTGCACTGCACCGAATGCGTCGTTGACGTAGGCGCCGTTCTCGCCGGTCAGGGCCGCCAGCTCCTTGGCGAACTCTTCGCGCTCCGCGTCAACCTTGGAGGTTTCGCGGGCGTCGAAGCGGACGTTTTCAAGGACCAGCACCGAACCGTCGGCGAGGTTCGCGGCGGCGGTGCGGGCGGATTCGCCCACCACGTCGGCGGCGACAGCCACGTCGAAGTCGGCCAGTTCGTTCAGGCGGTTGGCAGCAGGTGCGATCGAGTACTTCGGATCAACCTGGCCCTTGGGACGGCCCAGGTGGGCCATCACAATAACCTTGGCGCCGGCGTCAACCAGCTTGGAGATAACCGGCAGCGAAGCGCGGACGCGGCCGTCATCGGTCACGGTAGCTCCATCGAGCGGTACGTTCAGGTCGCTGCGGACCAGTACGTAGCGTGAGCGGACACCGTTGTCAGCGATCAATTCGTCGAGAGTATGTGAAGACATGTCTCTAGGTTATCGACTAGAGGCTTGAACCCACGAATTCGACAAGGTCGACAAGCCGTGAGGAATATCCCCACTCGTTGTCGTACCATGCGACGACCTTGACGCTGTTGCCGATCACTGTGGTCAAACCGGAATCGAAAATTGCCGAGTGCGAGTTGGTCACGATGTCCGAGGAGACCAGCGGATCGGTCGAGTACTCGAGGTATTCGGCCAGCTTGCCTTCGGTGGCTGCCTTTTCGAAGGCCGCGTTGATCTCTTCCACGGTGGCGGTGCGGGCCAGGTTGACGGTCAGGTCGGTGGCCGAGCCGGTTGGCACTGGAACGCGCATGGCGAAGCCATTGAGCTTGCCCTTGAGCTCCGGAAGCACCACGCCGATGGCCTTGGCGGCGCCGGTGGAGGTGGGGATCATGTTCAGCGCGGCGGCGCGGGCGCGGCGCGGGTCGCGGTGCGGTGCGTCCTGCAGGCGCTGGTCGGCGGTGTAGGCGTGGATGGTGGTCATCAGGCCGTCGACGATGCCGAATTCGTCGTTGAGCACCTTCGCCACTGGGGCCAGGCAGTTGGTGGTGCACGAGGCGTTGGAGATGATTGCGTGGCTTGCAGGATCGTACTTGTCCTGGTTCACGCCCATCACGATGGTGATGTCTTCATTCTTTGCAGGGGCGGAAATGATGACCTTCTTGGCGCCTGCTTCGATGTGCTTCTTGGCGTCCTCTGCGTTGGTGAAGAAGCCGGTCGACTCGATGACGATGTCGACGTCCAGCTCGCCCCATGGCAGGTTGGCCGGCTCGCGCTCGGAAAGGACCTTGATGCGTCGTTCTCCGACGACGATGGTGTCTGCGTCGACGGATACCGCATCGGCCAGCGGGCCGAGGACGGAATCAAACTTGACCAGGTGAGCCAGCGAATCGATTGAACCAAGGTCGTTGACGGCGACGATTTCTACGTCTGCCTTGTGGGCCAGAACTGCACGCAGGAAGTTGCGTCCGATTCGACCGAAACCATTGATTCCAACACGGGTTGTCACGTGACTATCTCCTCTAAATGGGATATTGATGCCACGACCGCACTCAAACGGAAGTGGCCTGCTTTAAGAGGACACTCCGTTGTGCCGTGCATGCGGATCCCGGCGAAAACCGGGATCCGCTACACACAAAACATTCTACGCTAATTCAGCGAGAATTGTGAGGTTACTTACCGAAAAAGTAAGCTTACTTGCCTGGAACGATCAGCGAAGCTGCGCCGTTGCGTGCTGCTTCGAAGCGTGCCTGGACATCTGCCCAGTTCACGATGTTCCAGAAGGCCTTGACGTAGTCAGCCTTGACGTTGACGTAGTCCAGGTAGAAGGCGTGCTCCCACATGTCCAGCATCAGCAGCGGGATGGTTGCCACTGGGACGTTGCCCTGCTGATCGTAGAGCTGCTCGACAACCAGCTGGCCGCCGATTGCGTCGTATGCCAGTACTGCCCAGCCCGAGCCCTGCAGGCTCATTGCCGAAGCGGTGAAGTGGCCGCGGAATGCATCGAAGGAACCGAAGAACTCGTCGATTGCTGCAGCCAGCTCGCCCTCAGGCTTGTCGCCGCCTTCTGGGGACAGGTTGTTCCAGAAGATCGAGTGGTTGGTGTGGCCGCCCAGGTGGAAAGCCAGGTCCTTGGACAGCTTAGGGATGTTGCCGAACTCGCCCTTTTCGCGAGCTTCAGCCAGCTGCTCCAGTGCCGAGTTGGCGCCTGCAACGTATGCGGCATGGTGCTTCGAGTGGTGCAGCTCCATGATGCGAGCCGAGATGTTCGGCTCCAGTGCGGCGTAGTCGTACTGCAGTTCTGGCAGTGAGTAAACAGCCATGATTCTCCTCAATCTAATCAATCGGATGAATCTCCGCGGCGAGAGTGCCGCGGGGACGAATTATTGTTCCAGCTCATCTACTGGAACGCTGGACTCGGTTCCCGGTATTCCCAGATCGCTGGCCTTTTTATCAGCCATCGCCAAAAGGCGGCGGATGCGGCCGGCAATCGCGTCCTTGGTCATCGGCGGCTCCGCCATGCGGCCGAGCTCATCCAGCGACGCCTGCTTGTGTTCCAGGCGAAGCAATCCGGCGTAACGAAGATGCGCAGGCACCTCGTCACCCAGAATCTCTAGGGCCCGCTCCACGCGGGCGCCGGCGGCTACAGCCGCCTGCGCGCTGCGACGCAGGTTTGCGTCGTCGAAGTTTGCCAAGCGGTTGGCGGTGGCGCGCACCTCCTTGCGCATGCGGCGCTCTTCCCACACCATCAGGGCGTCGTGGGCCCCCATGCGGGTCAGCAGCTGGGCAATCGCGTCGCCGTCGCGGATCACCACGCGGTCCACGCCGCGCACTTCGCGCGCCTTGACCGTCAGTCCCAGGCGGCGGGCCGCGCCGACCAGCGCCAGCGCCGCTTCCGGGCCTGGGCAGGTGATCTCCAGCGCGGAGCTGCGCCCTGGCTCGGTCAGCGAGCCGTGGGACAGGAATGCGCCGCGCCAGACAGCCTCGGCGTCGGCGGTGGAGCCGTTGACAATCACCGAAGGCAGGCCGCGTACCGGCCGGCCGCGCTGATCCAACAAGCCTGTTTGCCGGGCAAGCACTTCGCCGTCCTTGGAAACGCGGACGATGTAGCGGCTGCCCTTGCGGATGCCAGAGCCGGAGACCATCACGATCTCGGCGTCGTGGCCGTACAACTCGCCAATGGCAATCTTCAACCTGCGGGCAGTCGCAGCCAGGTCCACTTCAGCTTCGATGACAATTCGTCCCGAGACGATGTGCAGTCCTCCACTGAAACGGAGCATGGTAGAAACCTCGGCCTTGCGCACCGATGGTTTGCGAATTTCTACCCGCGACAGCTCGTCTTTGACGGAAGCCGTCAATGCCATGAATCAAACTCCCTTACTAGAATCCTTCTAGGATCCGATCGCGGTAAACACCTCATGATAGGCCGCCGCTAAACGCAACGGGTCGTGCACGGCACGACCGTCAGACACCCCTACTCTACTAAAAAAGGTGCGTGCACCGAGTTTTTGCGCTGCCAGCTCAAATCGTTCTTTATTGTTAACAAGCGATTCATCAGCCAAGATCGCGTCGAATCTGACTTCTGGCGCGTAGCGTCCAAGCACTTCCAAATGGGCGGCCGCATCAAGCCCCGAGGTCTCTGCGGTGTCCAGGTCCAGGTTCATGGTCAGCAGCCGCTTGCCGGTTGTATTGGCGATGGCTCGGCGCATGTCCGGCAGCAGCAGATGCGGCAGCACGGAGGTGTACCAGGAGCCCGGCCCCAGCACCACCCAGTCGGCCAGCTCGATGGCGTTCAACGCCTCGGCGCAGGCCGGCGCGTCATCCGGAACCAGGCTCACATTAGTGACCAGTCCCCCGTTGCCGGCTTTGGCGAGCTTCGCCTGCCCGGTGATCTTGCGGCGCACCAGCGAGTCGGAGAGCGGATCAGATTCCAGGACCTCGCCCTGGATGGACAGCGGGACGGTGCTCATGGGCAGCACCTGGCCGCGGGCGCCGAGCAGCGCGCCGGCCCAGCGCAGTCCAGCCACCGGATCATCCAGCAGCTCCCAGAGCGCCAAGATCAGCAGGTTGCCCACCGAATGGCCGTTGAGCGGCTCATCGATATTCGCCTGCGAGTCGAAGCGGTGCTGCATGACATCACGCCAGGTCCTGCCCCAGTCGTTGTCGTCGCACAGGGCCGCCAGCGCCATGCGCAGGTCGCCCGGGGGAAGCACGTCGAAGGAGCCGCGGATCCGGCCGGAGCTTCCTCCGTCGTCGGCGACTGTCACAATTGCCGTCAGCTCGGTGCTCAGCCGGCGCAGTGCGGAGAGCGATGCCGCCAAGCCATGGCCGCCACCGAGGGCCACTACCGAGGGGTTCTGGTAGTTGTCGGGGCGGTTGATGTTGAGCAGCGGTATGGGTCCGGTTCCAAACGCCATGGAGACTACTCACGCCCCAGGTCGCGGTGCGTCACATTGACCCGGACGTTGGGCAGTTGGGCCAGGCGGCGGCCCAGCTCGATGCTGGTAGCCACCGAGCGGTGCTTGCCGCCGGTGCAGCCCACGGCGATCGTGGCGTAGTGCTTATTTTCGCGGCGGTAGCCTTCGAAGACCGGCTCCAGTGCCTTGAGGTAGTTCTCGATGAATTCGCTGGTGCCCTCCTGGGAGAGCACGTAGTCGGAGACCTCTTTGTCGCGGCCGGTCTGCGGGCGCAGCTCTGGCACCCAGTGCGGGTTCGGGATGAAGCGGACGTCGGCCACGTAGTTGGCGTCGGTGGGCACGCCGTATTTGAAGCCGAAGCTCATCACGTTGATGCGCAGGATCACCGGCCCCGACTCGCTGAACAGCTCGTACACGGAGCGTGACAGGTCATGCACCGACATGTTCGAGGAATCCAGGACGATCTCCGCGGTCTCGCGCAGCTCGCTGGTGATGCCGCGTTCGCGCTGGATCCCGTCGACGATACGCCCGTCTCCCTGCAGCGGGTGCGGGCGTCGGCCCTGCTCGAAGCGGCGCACCAGCACGTCGTCGCTGGCATCCAGGTAGACCAGGCGGAAATTGATGCCGCTGGAACGCAGGTTGGCCAGCGCATCGCGGATCTCCGGGAACATGTCCTTGGAGCGCACGTCCATGACCACTGCCAGCCGGGTCACCGACTCCTGGGACTTGCTCATCAGTTCGGTCAGCGGCCACAGCATGGCAGGCGGCAGGTTCTCCACCACATACCAGTCCTGGTCCTCCAGCGCATGGGCGACAGTTGTGCGGCCCGCACCTGACATGCCGGTAACGATGACCAGCTCGGACTCAGGGGGCTTGACGGCTTCATACTCAGCGCTCATACCTCAAGGCTAGTCTAGAATTTCGCCGGTCGTCATGTTTACAGCGTTTGGTGACGAACCTTCCAGCGAATCGGCAATGACCTGGGCCAGCTTTTCGCCGATGCCGCTGACCTGCATCAGCTCTTGAACGCCGGCGGCCCGGATATTCTTCATCGAGCCGAAGTGCTTGCGCAGGGCCTCCTGCTTGGCCTTGCCCAGCCCCGGGATGGCGTCCAGCTCCGATTCGAGCATCGACTTGCCGCGCTTGGCCCGGTGGAAGGTGATGGCGAAGCGGTGCGCCTCGTCGCGCAGCCGCTGCACCAGGTACAGGGCGGCGGAAGCGCGCGGGAGGATCAGCGGGAACGGGTCCCCGGGCAGCCACAGTTCTTCCAGGCGCTTGGCCAGGCCGACCACCGGGATGTCGTCGATGCCCAGGTCATCCAGCGCCTGCTGAGCCGCCGCCACCTGCGGAGGCCCGCCGTCGACGATCACCAGCGAGGGCGGATAGGCGAACTTCTTGACCTCTGCGGTGCCGGCCTCAACCTCGCCGCCGGCGAAGACATCAGGGTCCACCTTTTCCTTCAGGTAGCGGCTGAAGCGCCGGTGGATAACGTCGTACATGCTGGCGGTGTCGTCGCGGGCCGCTTCCCCGGTGATGGAGAACTTGCGGTATTCGCTCTTCTTGGGCAGGCCGTCCTCGAAGACCACCATGGAGGCCACCACATTGGTGCCCTGGGTGTGCGAGGCGTCGTAGCATTCGATGCGCAGCAGCGCCTGCTCGGCGCCCAGCGCATCCTGCAGCTCCTGCATGGCCAGCGAGCGGGTGGTGATGTCGCTGGCCCGCTTTGACTTGTGCAGGCGCAGGGCCTGCTCGGCGTTCTCCACCACGGTGGAGGCCAGCGCCGCCTTGTCCCCGCGCTGGGCCACGCGCAGCGAGACCTTCGACCCGCGCAGCTCGCTAAGCCAGGTGACGACTTCCTCCGGATCCTCGGGCATGGCCGGAACCAGGATTTCGCGCGGGATCCTGTCCGCATGGTCGGCATAGACCTGGGTGAGCAGCTGCTCGACGAAGGCAGGCTCGGTCAGGTCTTCGACCTTCTCGACGACCCAGCCGCGCTGGGAGCGGATGCGGCCGTCGCGCACGTGGAATACCTGCACCGCCGCTTCCAGCTCGTCGCCGTGGATGCCGAAGATGTCCGCGTCGGTGTTCTGCGCCAGCACCACCGCATTGCGTTCGAACACTTTGTTCAGCGCGGCGATATCGTCGCGGTAGCGGGCGGCGCGCTCGTATTCGAGCTCCGCCACCGCTTCCTGCATTTTGACGGTCAGCGCCTTGGTGAAGCGGGTCGCCTCGCCGGACATGAAGGTGCACAGGTCTTCGGCCAGCTGGCGGTGGTCTTCCTCGCTGATTCGCCCCACGCAGGGGGCCGCGCATTTGTCGATGTAGCCCAGCAGGCAAGGCCTGCCGGAGGCTTCGGCGCGGCGGAAGACGCCGGGGGCGCAGCTGCGCACGGGAAAGACGCGCAGCAGCGTATCGAGGGTTTCGCGGATGGCCTTGGCCGGATAGAACGGGCCGAAGTACTTCACGCCTTTGCGCTTGTCCCCGCGCATCACCAGGGCGCGCGGGTACTTCTCGTCCATGGTCACCGCGAGGTAGGGGTAGGTCTTGTCGTCACGGAAGACGATGTTGAAGCGCGGGGTGTACTCCTTGATCCAGGTGTACTCCAGCTGCAGCGCCTCAAGCTCGGAGCCGACCACCGTCCACTGCACGCTGGCGGCGGTGAACACCATGGTGCGCGTCTTGGGCGTGAGTCGCTCCGGGTTGGCGAAGTAGGACAGCAGCCGGTTGCGCAGCACCTTGGCCTTGCCGACGTAGATGACCCGGCCATGTTCGTCGCGGAAGCGGTAGACCCCGGGCTTGGTCGGGATGTCCGAGGTCTTCGGCCGGTAGCTGGCTGGATCTGCCATGGCTTATTTCGCGTCCGGCGGCAGCTGGTTATAGGAGTCCACGCGTTCCTGGCCGGAGAGTTCCGCGATGGCGTCGACGATGCGGTCGGTGGCCAGGCGGCGCTGCGGCAGCGGGTGCTTGCGCCCGAGCTTGTCGAAGTACAGCGGTTCTCCGTAGTGGATGGTGAACTTGGAGGGCTTGAAGCCCTTGGAGCCTGCCGGCTGCAGCTTTTCGGTGCCGATCAGCCCGACGGGAACCACCGGAACGCCGGTGGTCAGCGCCAGCCAGCCCACGCCGGTGCGGCCGCGGTATAGCTTTCCGTCGCGCGAGCGGGTGCCCTCGGGATAGATGCCGATGCCGCTGCCGTCCTCGATGATCTCCACCAGCGAGTCCAGCGCGGCCACCGAGGCGGCCTGTTCGCCGCGCTGCACCGGGATGGATCCCACGGACTCGAAGAAGGACTTCATGATCTTGCCCTTGATGCCGGGGGTGGTGAAGTATTCGGCCTTGGCGAAGAATGCCACATCGCGGGGCGTCAGCGCCTGGATGATCAGCGAGTCAAAGAACGAGAGGTGGTTGGAGGCGACAATAAACCCGCCCTGCTTGGGCACGTTCTCCAAACCGGTCACCTCGGCGCGGCATACGCCGTGGATGATGCCGCGGATCGAAGACCGCGTCATGGTGTAGAGGCTCATCTACTGTGCACCTTCCTGCATCAGTTCATGAAAGTTAATCTGTTTGGCGGCTTCTGCCCCCAGCAGCAGCTGCGCCAGGCCGGCGGTGGTGGACACCCGGTAGTCGGCGATGTCCAGTTCATCGCCCTGCGCGAATCCCCAGTCCACGCCGATGGATGCCACCGCGTTGGCCTTCGCGGCGTCGATGTCATAGTGCCGGTCCCCCACCACCACGCTGCGCGCCGGATCCAGCCCGCCGGCCTCCAGGGCCGCGGCGACGATGTGCGCCTTGCTGGACCCGTGGCCGCCGTGTTCGCTGGAATTTCCGTGCACCGCGTCCAGGCAGTCCTCAAGCTTTTGGGCGGCGATCAGTTCGCGGGCGATCTGCTCGGGCTTGGCGGTGGTCACCGCCACGTGGATGCCCCGGCCGCGCAATGCGGCAAGAAGCTGGCGGATTCCCGGGTAGAGCTTGGACTGCGCCATCCCCACCTCGGCATAGCGGGTGCGGTAGGTGTCGATGATGCCGTCGATGTTCTTCTCGTCGACCCCGTCCACAGTCCGCAGGCCGATCTGCAGCGGCGGTCCGACCAGGGCTTCGATGCGCTCCTCGCCGGGATCGGCGATTCCGTGGGCCACCAGGGCATAGCGAATTCCGGAGGTGATGGATCCCGCGGGGTCCACAAGGGTCCCGTCGAGATCAAAAAGCACGCTTGCAACCGACATCTTCACCTAGACATCATCCCATGAAGCAGGCGCGGGTTAGGAATCCATAACTGAAAACACATATTTCCCGCGCCCTGCGGCCCTGCCGCACGCCGCATGAACCCCGGCGGCTAGAGGATTTCGGCCAGGAACTTTCCGGTGTGCGAGCCCTCGACCTTTGCCACCTTTTCAGGGGTGCCGGTGGCCATGATCGTGCCGCCGCCGGAGCCTCCCTCCGGGCCCAGGTCGATGATCCAGTCGGCGGACTTGATCACGTCGAGGTTGTGCTCGATGGTCAGCACGGTGTTGCCCTTGTCCACCAGGCCTTGCAGCACCAGCAGCAGCTTGCGGATGTCCTCGAAGTGCAGGCCGGTGGTCGGCTCGTCGAGCACGTAGATGGAGCGGCCGTTGGAGCGCTTCTGCAGCTCGGCGGCCAGCTTCACGCGCTGCGCCTCGCCACCGGAAAGCGTGGTGGCCGGCTGGCCCAGGCGGACGTAACCCAGGCCCACATCCACCAGGGTGTTCAGGTGGCGGGCAATCGGGGTGAAGGCGCTGAAGAACTCGGCGCCCTCGCTGATCGGCATGTTCAGCACATCGGCGATGTTCTTGCCCTTGTAGAGCACCTGCAGGGTTTCGCGGTTGTAGCGCGCACCATGGCAGACCTCGCAGGGCACGTAGACGTCGGGCAGGAAGTTCATCTCGATCTTCAGCGTGCCGTCGCCCGAGCAGGACTCGCAGCGCCCGCCCTTGACGTTGAAGGAGAAGCGGCCCGGCTGGTAGCCGCGCAGCTTGGCCTCGTTGGTCTCAGCGAAGAGCTTGCGGATGTTGTCGAACACGCCGGTGTAGGTGGCGGGGTTGGAGCGCGGGGTGCGGCCGATCGGCGACTGGTCCACGTGCACCACCTTGTCCAGGTGATCCAAGCCCTGCACGCGGGTGTGCCGGCCCGGGACCTGCTTGGCGCCGTTGAGCTTGTTGGCCAGCACCTTGTAGAGGATGTCGTTGACCAGGGTAGACTTGCCCGAGCCTGACACGCCGGTCACCGCGGTGAGCACGCCCAGCGGGAAGTCCACGGTGACGTTCTGCAGGTTGTTCTCGCTGGCGCCGACGACCTTGAGCTTGCGGTCCTTGTCCACCTTGCGGCGCTTGGCGGGGATCTCGATCTTCTTGCGGCCCGAAAGGTAGTCGCCGGTCAGCGACTTGGTGTTGGCCTTCAGGCCTTCCACGGAGCCGGAGTGAACTACCTCGCCGCCGTGTTCGCCGGCGCCCGGTCCGATGTCCACGATCCAGTCGGCCTCTGCGATGGTGTCTTCGTCGTGCTCTACCACGATCAAGGTGTTGCCCAGGGAGCGCAGGTGCAGCAGCGTGTCGATCAGCCGGCGGTTGTCGCGCTGGTGCAGGCCGATGGACGGCTCGTCGAGCACGTAGAGCACGCCGACCAGGCCGGAGCCGATCTGGGTGGCCAGGCGGATGCGCTGGGCCTCGCCGCCGGACAGCGTGCCGGCCGCGCGTTCAAGGGTCAGGTATTCAAGCCCCACATCCAGCAAGAACTTCATGCGGGCGCCGATTTCCTTGAGCACCTGCACGGCGATCTTCGCTTCGCGCTCGCTCAGTTCCAGGCTGGTCAAAAATTCAGCGGCGCTGCGCAGGTCCATGGCGGAAACCTCGGCGATGGACTTGCCGCCCACCAGCACGGACAGCGAGGCAGGGTTCAGGCGGGCGCCGTTGCAGGTAGGGCACGGGATCTGGCGCATGTACTGCTCGTAGCGGTCGCGCGCATGGTCGGATTCGGTTTCCTCGTGCTTGCGGTGCACGTAGGAGATCACGCCTTCGAAGCCGGTGGAGTACTTGCGCTCGCGGCCAAAGCGGTTCTTGTACTGGACGACGACCTTGTGGTCCTTGCCGTTCAGGATCGCCTGGCGCGCAGAGGCCGGCAGGTCCTTCCACGCGGTGTCCATGGTGAAGCCCAGCTCATTGCCTAGGCCCTCGATCAGCCGGTTCCAGTATTCGGTGGTGGCCTTGCCCAGCGACCACGGCGCAATCGCGCCCTCGGCCAGGGTGGCCTCCGGATCAGGGACGATCAGATGCTCGTCCACCTCCAGCTTGGTGCCGATGCCGGAACAGGCCGAGCAGGCACCGAAGGGGTTGTTGAAGGAGAAGGTGCGCGGCTCGATCTCGTCGATGGCCAGCGGGTGCTCATTGGGGCAGGCGAGGTTCTCGGAGAAGGAGCGAACGCGCTTCGGGTCTTCTTCCTCCAGGTCCACGAAGTCAGCCAGCACGCGGCCGTCGGCGATGCCCAGGGCGGTCTCGATGGAGTCGGTCAGCCGCTGGCGGACGTCTTCCTTGATCACTAGGCGGTCGACGACCACCTCGATGGTGTGCTTGACCTGCTTGGCCAGCTTGGGCGGGTCGTTCAGCTGGATGGTCTGCCCGTCCACGCGGGCACGGGAGAAGCCCTTGGCCGACAGCTCGGCGAACAGGTCGACGAATTCGCCCTTGCGGGCGCGGACCACCGGGGCCAGGATCTGGAAGCGGGTGCGCTCAGGCAGCTCCATGAGCTGGTCAACGATCTGCTGCGGTGTCTGCTTGGAGATCGGCTCGCCGCAGATCGGGCAGTGCGGGTGGCCCACGCGCGCCCAGAGCAGGCGCATGTAGTCGTAGACCTCGGTGATGGTGCCCACGGTGGAGCGCGGGTTGCGGCTGGTGGACTTCTGGTCGATGGACACCGCCGGCGACAGGCCTTCGATGAAGTCCACGTCCGGCTTGTCCACCTGGCCCAGGAACATGCGCGCATAGGCAGAGAGGGACTCGACATAGCGCCGCTGGCCCTCGGCAAAAATGGTGTCGAACGCCAGGGAGGACTTGCCCGAACCTGACAGTCCCGTGAACACGATCATCGCATCGCGCGGGAGGTCGATGTCCACGTTCTTGAGGTTGTGTTCTCGTGCGCCCTTAACGACCAAACGAGTTAGATCAGTCTTTTTGCTCTCTGCAGTAATAGCCACGAACCCATAATAATCGAAAATTGCTTCGAATGAGTGTTGCGTTCATTGCACTTTGAGAGTTTCGCAGCCAGCCGCCCGCAGCGCCCTGGAATCTGCCGGCGCTGCAGCCGGGCTACGCTCCAAGCACGAACTTGGAAGGCAAGTATTTCACCAGCAGTGGACGCACCACGGCGGTAGAAATCACGACGACGAGAATGCCCACCGCCAAACCTGTCAGCGCGTCGTGCAGGTAGTGTGCACCGACGCCGACCCGGGACAGTGCCACCAGCGCCGCGGCGGACGCGAAATACCAGCGCAGCTTCGGCAGGGCGAGAATGCAGGCGGTGGCGAAGGCCCCGGCGATCACCGAATGGTTCGAAGGCCATGACCAGTCCCCCGCCGGAGGGCAGGCCAGAGCGGTGGCAACATGAATGCTTTGGCAGGGGCGCTGCTCGGTCACGAGCAGCTTGAGGACGGTGCTCACCACATAGGCTGCGACCACTCCCATGCCGCTAGCTGCGATGGTCCAGAAAATACTCCGATCCTTGAACCACGACCACGCGGCAATTCCCGCAGCGCTGAGCACCAAAAGAACCAGCAGCGGTTCCGAACAGAAGACCGCCAGCGCACTGAGCACGGCCGAAGACTGCACGGTGGTGTCAATTGCTGTGTACAGCTGGTCCTTGAAAGCGAAGGAGATGAGCGCCAGCACGACGAGGCAAAGTACGACGTTGAAGCTTGTGGACAGCTTGAGCCGCGTTCTGGGAACTGATTCGGAATTCATGAATCGGGATTCTACGAACAAAAACTGGCAATCATTGTCAGCTGGCTGTCGGCAGGCTTTCAGCAACAAGTGGTCGGGTTTTCGCAGGTGCTTTCCGCCTGCTAGCGTTGAGAGGCTGGAGCCGCAGCGCCTGCACTGGGCAATTCTGAGCCCGGTGGCGCAAAAATTGCCGCCGCTCGCGATCAACCTGTGGTTCTGGCCAATCGATAATTTCCGACAGAATCGTTGACCCATGCCCACACCGTTCAGCTGGCTCGCCTCAAAGTTCTCGACGCAGCTCAAAACCGTGCAAACCGCCTCACTGATTTCGCTTTTGCTGGCAATACTTGTGGTGGTCGGCGGCTCGGTGGTCCGGGTGACAGGCTCGGGCCTAGGCTGCACCGAGTGGCCGTACTGCACTCCAGAAACCCTGGCTCCCACCGCTGAAATGGGCATCCACGGCATTATCGAGTTCAGCAACCGGCTGATCACCGTAGCGCTGTGCATCGGGGTGGGCTGGCTGATCATCGCCGCCAGGCTCAACCGCGAACACGGCCGGGAACTGACCAGGCTTGGATGGCTGCAATTCTGGATCGTCGTGCTCAACGCGGTGATCGGAGGGATCACCGTGTGGGTCAAGCTGAACCCCTTCGTCGTCGCAGGCCACTTCATCGCCGCGTCGCTGCTGCTGACCGCCGCCACGATCACCTGGCATAAGGCGATGCAGATCGGCCAGACTCCCCCAGCCGCGCCTACCGGCCGGCAAAAATCCCTGGGCACGGCAATCCTGGTTGTCACCGCTGTGTTGCTGGTAATCGGCACCGCAGCCACAGGCTCCGGGCCCCATGCAGGCGATTCGGCCGACGTGCCGCGCATGCCTTTTGACTGGGCCACAGTGACGGTCATCCACGGCCTATTCGCCGCGGCATGCCTCGGCTTGGGCATCTGGCTGTGGCTGGACGCCCGGCGCAGCACCAACCATGCGTTGGCCATGAAGTCCTTGCTGCTGGTCATTGCGGTGCTGGGCCAGGGTGCGATCGGCATCTATCAGTCCCTCGACGGGCTTCCAGAGGTGGTCGTGATCCTGCATCTGTTCGGCGCCGCCATCGTGTGGATCGGCGCCATCCGCACCTTCCTGACCAGCCGCGCCGCAGCAGCGCAGCCTGCCGCCCCGGCCGCTGTGGCGGCAGGCTAGACGGCTACAGGTTCACCTGGCCGGCCACGCACGGGTTAACGTGTCCGCCGACCCAGATGCCGTCGGCGGCGTAGCGGATCTGGACCCTGCCTTCATACCCGATAGCGGTGCCTTGGGCCGCAACATAGTCGGCGGCCGCCACCCCTGTACTGCGCAGCCAGTAGGCCAATCCAGCGTTCAGGCTTCCTGTCACCGGGTCTTCCCAGACCGGGTCGTTGCCCAGAAACGCCCGGACCTCGAACTGGGTGTCATGGCCGTCGTCGTGGGGGCCGATGACCCCGAGGCACAACTCTCCGAGATTCTGCGGGTCGGGGCTCAAGGCGAGGACGTCGGCCGCGCTGGCCAGCCTGATGCCGATCCATTCGGGCCCGTTGACAATCCACGAGCTGTCCAAGATCTTCTCCGGCTCCAGCCCCAGTGCGGCCGCGACCTCTGCAATTTTGGCTTCGCCCAGCGGCTCGAAGCGGGTGATCGGCGGCGCCTTGAAGGAAAATTCTTGACCCTGATAGGTGACGTCGACCAGCCCTGCGCCGCACTCTTGAACGATTTTTCCAGGGGTCTTCGGCACACCTCCGGCCTGCAGCCAGGCATAGGCGGAGCCGAGCGTAGGGTGGCCGGCAAAGGGGAATTCCTGAGAAGCGGAGAAGATCCGCACCCGGTAGTCGGCCGCGTCGGTGGTCGGCGGCAGCAGAAACGTGGTTTCGGCCAGGTTGGTCCATTTGGCAAAGCGCTGCATCTGCTCTGCGCTCAGCTCTTGCGCGTCGTGGACGACTGCCAGCGGATTGCCCAGGTAGGCGGTGGGTGAAAAGACGTCGACTTCGCTGTATTGACGGGTTCGCATCACCCCAAACTAGCAGGTGGAGGCCCTATCGAGGCAGCGAGCTGAATGCGGCGCGCAGGTACTTCACCGCAGTTTCCTCATCCACGGACCAGGTCTGCGCGATGCGGGCAAGGTCCGCCGCCGCGTCGCTGACTTCCTGCTCTGCACGGTCCTCGGCGGCCTGCACCACGGTGCCATGGCGCCCCCGGGTGACCACGGCACCCTGCAGTTCAAGCTCCTTGTACACCTTGGCCACGGTGTTCACCGCGAGGTTCAGGGCACCGGCGAGCGCACGCACCGAAGGAAGTTTGGTTCCCGGAGCGAGCTTCCCGTCGGAGATTGCCGTGAGGATCTGCTCGCGCACCTGCTGGTAGGGGGCCACGGCTGAGCTGTGCTCAATGGTGATGAAATCTAGGTCGGTCATGCAACTGTCCGTTTCATATAGTGGTCGTGTCTTTCGAGCCTATCGTGTCTGCATTGTGATTCCCCGTACGCTGAAGACATGAATGAACTTCTACTCGATGACGTTGTGATCCGCTGGATCTCCGTATCCAGCATGAACAACAACGTGTACCTGGTGACCGAACGAGCCAGCGGCAAGCAGCTGCTGGTGGACGCGGCAGACAACTTTTCGGCGATCAAGAAGCTGGTCGACGCGGCGGGTGCGGACGGGCCGAATCCCGAGCTGGTCGGCATTGCCACGACCCATCAGCATTGGGACCATGTCCGCGCGCTGGCCCAGGCGGCCAAGGAATATCCGGTGCCGACCTATGCGGGGGCCGATGATGCGGCAGGCATCACCCGCGAGGCCTCGGTGAAGATCAGCAATGAGCTGGCCAACGGCGACACGCTGAAGATCGGCGATGTGGTGGTGGAGGCGATCCACCTGCGCGGACACACTCCGGGCTCCATCGCCTATGTCATCCGCGATTCCTCGGAACAGAATGTGATCCTCAGCGGCGACAGCCTGTTCCCGGGAGGCGTGGGCAATACCGGCAACAGCCCCCAGCGCTTCAACTCCCTGCTGGACGACGTGATCGAACGCATCTTCGACCGCTTCGGCGATGACACGCTGGTCTACCCGGGCCACGGGGATGCGACGACGTTGGGCGCCGAGCGCGGTTCGCTCGATGACTGGCGCGCCCGCGGCTGGTAGCCCGCCGGCGTTTCGCAGCACAGCCCGCGGGGAAGGATGAAGTCCTGTCCCGCGGGCTGTTCCTATCCCAGCTTCCGGCCGATCAGGAAGATGCGGCGGAACGGGAAGTTGGTCAGCTCGGTGCCGTCCGGGCCGAGGAAGGACGGGTAGGCCTGGGCCACCTCGCGCGCATAGTCTGCTTCAAATTCCGCATAGTCCTGTGCATCGAGGACGTGCTTGACGGGCAGCAGGGCGGTGCCGCGCACCCACTGCAGGATCGGGTCTTGGCCGACCATGACCTGCTGGTAAGTCGTCTCCCACACATTTGCCTGGAAGCCTGCTTCCAGCAGCAGGCGCTGGTATTCGCCCGGCTCCCCCACGACGTCGTCATGGCGCAGCACGCCTTCAAGCTGGGCTGCCCATTTGGGGCTTTCTGCGAGCTGGCGCATCAGCGCGTGCGAGGGTGCGGAGAAGTTCCCGGGGACCTGTATGGCCACATAGGAGCCGCTCTTCAATGCCTGGAGCCAGCGGCGCAGCAGTTCCCGGTGTCCTGGGATCCATTGGAGCATGGCGTTGGAGAAGAGCAGGTCGGTGTCCTCCTGCGGGGTCCAGTCCAGCGCGTCGGCCAGGACAAAGCTGAGGTTCGCCTCCGCGGCGCTCTGCGTGGCCCGTTCGATCATCGCTTCCGAGGAGTCGATCCCCAGTACCTGCGCCGCCGGCCACTTGCGGGCCAGCAAGGCAGTCATATTGCCCGGCCCGCAGCCCAGGTCCACGACGTGCTTCGGGTCCGCCTCCCCCAGCTGCTCTAGCAGGTCGCGGTAGGGCCGGCCCCGGTAGTCGGCGAATTCGGTGTACTTTGCTGGATCCCACTTCATACCCAGAGCATATTGCGCATGCTCAGGGCAAAACTAGGGGCCGGTCATAGTTCGCAAAGGATAGGCTTAGAACATCATGTTGCTCACTGACTATCTGCCTGCAGACGCGAAAAACGTATCGGACGACGAAATCTACGAGGCTTTCGGCCGCTGGGTCACCACCCGCGGCATCGAGCTCTATCCCGCACAGGACGAGGCTTCCATGGCTCTGGCCAGCGGAAACAACGTCATTCTTGCCACCCCCACCGGATCCGGCAAGTCCCTGGTGGCGATCGCCGCGCACTTCTACGCCATGGCCCGCGACCAGATCAGCTTCTACACCGCGCCGATCAAGGCGCTGGTCTCGGAGAAGTTCTTCGATTTGTGCAAGATCTTCGGCGCTGAAAACGTCGGCATGGTCACCGGCGACTCCTCGGTGAATGCCGATGCGCCGATCATCTGCTGCACCGCGGAAATCCTGGCGAACATTGCGCTGCGCGAAGGCTCGCGCGCGGATGTGGGCTGCGTGATCATGGACGAGTTCCACTTCTACGCCGACCCACAGCGCGGTTGGGCCTGGCAGGTCCCGCTGATCGAGCTGCCGCAAGCGCAGTTCCTGCTGATGAGCGCCACCCTGGGCGATGTGTCCCGCTTCGAGAAGGAGCTTGAGGAGCGCACCGGCAAGACCACGGTGACCGTCGCGCACACCCAGCGCCCGATCCCGCTGCACTTCTACTACTCCATGGACCCGGTCCAGGAGGCAGTGGAGGAACTGATCAAAACCCAGCAGGTACCGATCTACATTGTGCACTTCTCCCAGCTGGACGCGATCGACCGCGCCACCGGGCTGATGAGCATCAACGTGGCGACCCGCGAGGAGAAGGACCGCATCGCCGAGCTGATCGGCGGGTTCCGCTTCGCCGCCGGATTCGGCAAGACGCTGAACCGGCTGGTGCGCCACGGCATCGGCGTGCACCACGCGGGCATGCTGCCCAAGTACCGCCGTCTGGTGGAGCAGCTGGCGCAGGCCGGCCTGCTCAAGGTCATCTGCGGCACCGATACCTTGGGCGTGGGCATCAATGTGCCGATCCGCACCGTGGTCATCACCGCGCTGTCCAAGTTCGACGGCACCCGCACCCGCATCCTCAACGCCCGTGAATTCCACCAGATCGCCGGGCGTGCCGGACGTGCAGGCTTCGACACCGCCGGCACCGTGCTGGTGCAGGCCCCGGAGCATGCGATCGAGAACCACAAGGCCATGGAAAAGGCGCTGAAGAAGCACGGCGAGGGCTCGGCCAAGCTCAAGCAGATCCCCAAAAAGAAGCCACCTCAGGGCTTCGTGACCTGGGGCGAGAAGACCTTTGAGCGCATTGTCGAGGCACCGCCGGAGACGCTGAAGTCTTCCTTCCAGGTCTCGCACTCGATGCTGCTGAACCTGCTGGAGCGCGAGGACAACGCCTTTGAGGCAACTGTCCGCCTGCTCACCGAGAACCACGAGACCCCGTCCGCGCAGCGCAAGCTGAAGCTGCGCGCCATCGGCATTCTGCGCGAGCTGATCGCCACCGGCGTGGTGGTGCGCCGGGATGAACCGGATGAGTACGGCAACTACTACGAGCTGACCGTGCATCTGCAGCAGAACTTCGCGCTGAACCAGCCGCTCTCCCCCTTCGCGCTGGCCGCGCTGGAGCTGCTGGACCCCGACTCCGCCAGCTACGCTCTGGATGTGGTCTCCACCATCGAGGCCACTTTGGAGAAGCCGCGCCAGGTGCTCTCCGGCCAGGAGAAGAAGGCCCGCGGCGAGGCGGTGGCGGCGATGAAGGCCGAGGGCCTGGACTACGACGCGCGCATGACGGCGCTGGAAGAGGTCACCTACCCGCAGCCGCTGGCTGAAAAGCTTGAGGCGGCATTCGAACAGTACCGGCAGGGCGCTCCGTGGCTTGCCGACTTTGAACTGCAGCCAAAATCAGTGGTGCGCGACATGTACGAACGAGCCATGGGCTTCTCCGACTTCGTCCAGTACTACCAGCTGGCCCGCTCCGAGGGCGTGCTGCTGCGCTACCTCACCGACGCCTACAAGGCGCTGCGCCAGTCGGTTCCGCAGGATGCGCTGCGCGAAGACCTGGAAGATTTGATCGAGTGGCTCGGAGAGCTGATTCGCCAGATCGACTCCTCGCTGCTCGATGAATGGGAGGAGCTCTCCCGCGGCGAGCTGCACGATGACTCCGAGGAGATCACCCCGCCGGCCCCGGAGAAGCTGACCAGCAATATGCGCGCCTTCCGCGTGATGGTCCGCAATGAGATGTTCCGCCGCGTCAAGCTCTTCGCCGACGAGCAGGACAAGGCCCTGGGCGAGCTGGACGAACACAATGGCTTCGACGCAGACACCTGGGCCGAGGCGATGGACGACTACTTCGACGAGCACGACGACATTGACGACGGCCCCGAAGGCCGCAGCCCCAAGCTGTTCATCGTCAATGAGAAGCCTGGCCGCATCTGGGAGGTCCGCCAGATTTTCGCCGATCCCGAGGAGCACCACGACTGGGGCATCAACGCCACCATCTCGCTGGACGACTCGGACGAGGTCGGCGAACCTGTCGTCACCGTGACCGCGGTGGGGCGTCTCGATTAGCAGACAGCCCCGCTAATACAGGCCCGCGGCGAATCCACAAACAGCTATGTGACTGTGGTTTCGCCGCGGGCTTTGTCGTAGGGTAACGGCATGAGCGGAATCACATTGCGTGTCATCGGCGCCGCGGCCATCACCGTTGGCCTCATCTGCCTGCTCAGCGGCTGGTCTGCAGTGTTCGCGGTGGAAGGCACGCTGTTCACTGCCCTGCAGTGCGCGCTGGTGCTCGTCGGCCTTGTCATGGTGTATCGCGGCGAAAACGTGAACTCAAGGCATCCAAAATAGCCTGTGAACTATGCCAATCGTGATCTAGAATCAAGCCGCCCCTTCAACCAGGCGACAGTGGCTGAAGCCTGTTTCGCGTGATAGTCGCGCAGGGTGGGCAGCGAAGGAATCGGAGGCCGGCGTGCGGCATCGACATAAAATCCGGCAAGTCCCGCCAATACCGCGTCGACTGCCTCGGAGGCGACACCGTTGAAGAGCTCATGCGAAGCAATGAGCCTGTCCGCATCAAAATCCGGATTGAAGATCTTCGCCTCGATCAAGACAGTTAATCCGTCGTACCAGGCTGCTCCGCGGGTAGCCCACGGCCAGTCGACCAAGATGATCTCGCCGCTGGTGTCAATGAGCAAATTGTCGGAGCGCAGATCCGAATGGACCAGCTGGTCCCCGGCGAGCGCCTCGTCCGCTTTTTGCGCCAACTCGTTCAGCTCCGCCGTATTGGCAGCGACCCAAGGATCTTCCGGAATATAGCCATCAGACATTAGGCGCCTGAATCCTTGGAAGTCTTCGCGCACGTCCTCGTACAATTCCGGCAATTGAATCTCGCCGACGTCCAGTGGCTCCCGGGTCATGCCCGCGAGAACATCAAGGACAGCGAGCAGCTCATTCTGATTCCAGGGAAGTTTGGGGCTGCATCCGTCGATGTCAGAGAAAATCAAGGCTTCCCAGTTCTCCCATGTTTGATGCCCAATGAACCGAGGGACTGGCAGCGAGGAATGCAGTGACGCAGCGATTTTTGCTTCGCGGACATGAAGGTTAGCTGATCCCTCGTTCAGCTCCCGGCTCACCGCTTTAACGAAGGCTCTTCGTCCATCGGCGGTCACAATCCGGTCTGCGGTGCCCGGTGAGAAGCCGCCGGTTTGGCTTCGACTGTCGACCACTTCAGAACCGAGCACTGACTCAATTTGGGCCCGCAGTTCGGAGGGAAGCGCTGGCCATGTGATGCGTTCTGCGAAGTTCATCTGCATGAACCAATTAGGCTCAGCTCCGCCAGCGAAAGGCAAGTTGGCAACTGAAACTTTCACATGCCCGGCACGCGCAGCGACCAAACCAAGCGTCAAAGGGACATGTCCTGTCTCAGTACAAGCCGTACAGCTGACCATTCGAATGTCATCGCGCACCGTGGTTGGGGAATCATCTGCCACCGCTACGTGGGCAAACAATCTCCTCGTTAGTTAAGGCACTTCTCGTCATCGATTCTGGCGATGCTCCACTGAGCGCAGTATGGATCGCGTAAAAATGCTCTGATGCAAACGATGGATTCCACTAAGCCACGATCAGCGCGATGCCCACATAGGTGGTCAGCAGCGAAGCCAGAATCCATTCGGCCTGCGAGCCGGTCTCTGCCAGGATCGGCAGCGCAACGCGGCCGTTGGCCTTCCACACTCCCCCGACCACCGGAAGCTTCCTGAACCAGCGCGGTGAACGGATCTTGATCGGCCAGATCAGATTGCAGCCGCCGATAGTGAGCATGTCTCCGACCACGTGGACGATCACGCCAATGGCCACTGCCAGCAGGAACCACTGGTTTTCGGCTGGCGCATTCATTCCCACGAAGGCACCGGCAGCCAGCGCGATGATCCAGCACAGCGTGGCCGGCATGAACTTCAAGGACTTCACCGCGAAGGAGATCAGCAGAATCGCAAAGAGGGCGGCCGCGGGATACACGGTGCCCAGGGCCGCGGTCTGCACATCCCAGCCATTGGCCAGCCAGGCCAGCAGGATGAAAAAGGCGATGCCGATAATCGAGTGCGTGCCATTGCGGTGCCCGCCGGAGACCTGGCCGATGACGCGAGCGAAAATGCTTGAAATCGGTGGCAGCGAACGGGCGATCGTCGCCCCATGGTGGTCTGCATCCGGCAGCAGCGCGGCGCCCGCGCACACGATGGCTCCGGCCAGGGTTTCCCAGCGGTCCATCTGCAGGACCCCGAAGCCGAGATCGATCGAACCGATTGTCACCGGAGTTGTAATTGCTAGCCATGCGGCAGCGCCGCTTATGGCGTGGTGTCCACCCATCATGAATTCAACCTTAAGACTGGTCACCGACGTTTTAGCTGCACTGCGGCGGTAAGCTTGAGCACATGAGTATTGTGCGCGAAGCAACAATTGCGGACTGCCCGCAGATTTTAGAGCTGATCCACGAGCTGGCGGTCTACGAAAAAGAGCCCGACGCAGTGCTGACCACCGTCGAAGACCTCGCCGCCCACCTGTTCGGGGATGATCCCAAGGTCTTCGCCCACGTGGCGCAGGACGAGTCCGGCAGCATCGTCGGCACTGCCATTTGGTTCCTGACCTACTCCACCTGGGAGGGCCGCCACGGCATCCACCTGGAGGACTTGTATGTGCGCGAATCCCAGCGCGGCCTAGGCACCGGCACCAAGCTTTTGCGCACGCTCGCGAAAATCTGCGTGGAGCGCGGCTACAAGCGCCTCGAATGGGCGGTGCTGGACTGGAATGAGCCGGCGATCAAGTTCTACGACGCGATCGGCTCCGGCTCGCTGGATGAATGGACCACACGCCGCCTCGACGGCCAAGCTTTGACCGCTCTGGCGGCGCAGGAGGAAACCCGATGACCCACTACCGCGGCATGGATGTGGCCGAGCACCGCATCAGCGTACCCCTGGACCACGCGCAGCCCGATGGCGAGCAGATCAGCATCTTCGCCCGAGAAATCAGCACCGATTCCTCGCTGCCCTGGCTGTTGTTCCTGCAGGGCGGCCCCGGCGGCAAGTCCCCGCGCCCCGGTTCCCTGTCCGGATGGCTGGCAGAGGCCGTCAAGCACTTCCGGGTGCTGCTGCTTGACCAACGCGGCACCGGCCTGTCTACCCCGGCCAACCGGCAGTCGCTGGCGCTGCGCGGAGACTACGCTGCCCAGGCCCGCTACCTGACGCACTTCCGCGCGGATTCGATCGTGCGCGACGCCGAGGTGCTGCGCGAGCATCTGGGCGTGGAGAAGTGGAGCACCTTCGGGCAGAGCTACGGCGGGTTCTGCACGCTGACCTACCTGTCTCTGTTCCCGCAGTCCCTGGAACGCTGCTTGGTCACCGGCGGGCTGGCCTCACTGGACGCCAACGCCCAGGAAGTCTACCGCGCCACCTACCAGCGCATGGCAGAACGCAACGCCGAATACTTCTCCTGGTACCCGCAGGACTTCGAGGTGCTGCATGAGATCTACGAGCACGTGCGGCACAACGACGACGAGGTGCTGCCCACCGGCCAGCCGGTCACCGTACCGCTAGTGCAGATGCTGGGCATGTACCTGGGCGGCAACACCCGCGTGCACCTGCTGCACCACGTCTTCGAGGAAGCGTTCATCGACACCCCCGGCGGGCGCCGGCTCTCGGACACCTTCCTGGACGCGCTGGCGGCCCAGGCCTCCTTCTCCTCGAACCCGCTCTATGCGCTGATGCATGAAACCATCTACGCCCAGGGGTCGCCGACGAACTTCGCCGCGGAGTCAGTCCTGCCTGAATTCCCGGAGTTCACCGCTGCGGCGGCCACCCCGCTGCTCACCGGCGAGATGATCTTCCGCTGGCATTTCTCCGAAGACCCCGCCCTGCGCCCGCTGGAGGACGTGGCGCGCGTGCTGGCGGAGTATGAGCACTTCGGACCGCTCTACGATCTGGACGTGCTGGCGAAGAACAACGTGCCGGTGGCGGCGGCCGTCTACCACGATGACGTCTACGTCGACCGGGAGTTGTCGCTGCGCACCGCCAGCCAAGTCAACGGCCTTCAGGCCTGGGTGACCGAGGACTTCCACCACGACGGGATTGCCGACGACGGGCCCGCGATCTTCCACAGGCTGCTGGCCATGGCCAACGGCGAAGACCCGGAAGCCGCCGCGGCCGAATAGTCCCCAACGCCTGTGCGACAGCAAAAAGCCGTGCCCGCCCCACCAGTCCAAGACTGGCGGGGCGGGCACGGCTTTCGCTGCAAGATGCGCCGGTTGGCGTGCTAGGCCCTGCTAGAAGTGCTAAGCCTTGTCCAGTTCGGCGGCCATGTCCTCGCACAGGCGCTGCAGCAGCGGCAGCGCGGAGGACAGTACCACTTGCTCCTTGGTGCTCAGCTCGCCGATGGTGCCGCCCAGCGCCTGGATCGCCCGGGCGCGGTAGCCGTCGACCTCCTGCTTGCCGCGCTCGGTCAGCGCCACCAGGCTCACGCGCCGGTCGCGCGGATCGGTCTGCCGGATGACCATGCCGTCCTGCTCCAGCCGGATGACCAGACCGGTCATCGTCGGCTGGGCCACGCGCTGTCCGATGGCCAGGTCCCCCACACGCTGTGCGCCGTCGCGGTCCAAGCCCGCCAGCACGCGCCACGCTGTTACTGAACGGCCCTGGCCTGCAATATGCCCCAACAACCTCGACATCGTACCGGCGGTCATCGTGATGCCAGCGGCGATGTCATTGGCAGGCAATGGATCGTTACTCATAATTTTTACCCTAGCTCATCCGATGGTTCATGCCACGCGTGCCGCCGGCTACTTCTGATCGTCGGCTTCCGACGCCCGCTTGGCGGCCTCGGCGATGGCTTCGGCTTCCTCGGCCCTAGCGGCGGCGTTGCGGCCCAGCGGGGTCCACAGCGAGAGCACGGTGGCGATCACGATGGCGCCCAGGATCACCAGCAGCGAGATGCCGACCGGGATGTCCAGCCAGGCGTACTGGTGCAGCGGCTCGCCGCCGTTGATGAACGGCACGTTGTTCTCATGCAGCGCATGGAAGACCAGCTTGACGCCGATGAACGCTAGGATGAAACTCAGCGCGTGCTTCAGGAACACCAGACGGCTCATCAGGCCGCCGAGCAGGAAGTACAGCTGGCGCAGGCCCATCAGCGCAAAGATGTTCGCGGTGAACACGATGAACGCGGACTTGGTCAGGCCGAAGATCGCGGGGATCGAGTCGAAGGCGAACAGCAGGTCCGTCATGCCGATGGTGATGAACACCATCACCATCGGGGTGAACAGCTTCTTGCCGTTCACCACGGTGCGCAGCTTGTTGCCGTCGAAGTCATCGGAGATCGGCAGCTTGCTGGTCAGCTTCTTGACCAGGCCGCTCTCCTCGTCCTCGTCGCCCTCGTCCTTGAGCTGGTTCCAGGCGGTCCACAACAGGAATGCACCGAAGATGTAGAAGACCCACGACCACTGTTCGATGATCGCGGCGCCGGCGACGATGAAGATCGCACGCAGGATCAGCGCGATGATGATGCCGAACATCAGCACTTCCTGCTGGTACTTTCGCGGTACCGAGAAGCGCGCCATGATGATGATGAACACGAACAGGTTGTCCACGGACAACGCATATTCGGTGATCCAGCCGGCGTAGAATTCCTGGCCGATCTGCGGGCCCGCCTGCCACCAGAGCACGCCGCCGAAGGCGATGGCCAGGCCGATGTAGACGGCAACGAAGATGCCGGCTTCCTTCATGGAAGGAATATGGGGGCGCTTGGTCACATAAAGCAGATCCGCGACCAGCACGACGCACAAGACAACCAGTGCGATGATTTCAAATTGAAGGGTTAACCCTGAAGTGCCCACAGACGAGCAGCCTTTCGTTATAGGGGTACGGCAAATAATCGCAAGTCTCTCCGCCGCCCGTGCATACGCGCATCGTGGTCGGCTGCTGCGCCCGGCGATTCGCCATTGAATCGCGTGCTGACGTTCACAGCATTTGGGATACTCCCCTACGTCCAAAGATCAAGTGTAGCGTACAGGCAAAACACAGGCACCGGATTCGCGAGCCCCAGGCATAGGAAAACGCGCCGGCACCGCACCCAGCTTGGGGTGCGGTGCCGGCGCGTTCACAGCCAGCCGGCCTGCCGCCTAGGCGTGCCCGGCCGCCTTCATCTGCCGCAGCTCCTTCTTCAGCTCTGCGACCTCGTCGCGCAGCCGGGCCGCCAGCTCGAACTGCAGCTCGCCGGCGGCAGCATGCATCTGCGCTGTCATCTCCTCGATCTGGCTCAGCAGGTCCTCGGCAGGGGCCGCGGCCAGCCCATCCTTGCGCACGGTTGAAGAACTCTTGGTCCGTTTAGCATCCTTGGCCAGCCGGTTGTTGTTCAGCAGCTCCTGCGTGTCGGCATCCTCGCGGGCCAGCTGGTCGGTGATGTCCGCGATCTTCTTGCGCAGCGGCTGCGGGTCAATCCCGTGTTCCTCGTTGTGCGCCTGCTGGATGGCCCGGCGGCGGTTGGTCTCCTCAATGGCCTGGCCCATGGCGTCGGTGATCTTGTCCGCATACATGATCACCTGGCCCGAGACGTTGCGGGCCGCGCGGCCGATGGTCTGGATCAGCGAGGTGGCCGAGCGCAGGAAGCCCTGCTTGTCCGCGTCCAGGATCGCCACCAGCGACACCTCGGGCAGATCAAGGCCCTCGCGCAGCAGGTTGATGCCCACCAGCACGTCGAAGGAGCCCATGCGCAGCTCGCGCAGCAGTTCCACGCGGCGGATCGTGTCCACATCGGAGTGCAGGTACTGCACCCGCACCTGGTGCTCGGTGAGGTAGTCGGTCAGATCCTCGGCCATGCGCTTGGTCAGCGTGGTGACCAGCACGCGCTCGTCGCGGTCCACGCGGGTGCGGATCTCGTCGAGCAGGTCGTCGATCTGCCCCTTGGTCGGCTTGACGATGATTTCCGGGTCGATCAGGCCCGTCGGGCGGATGATCTGCTGCACGAAGCCGTCGGCCTTGCCCAGCTCGTACTTGCCCGGGGTGGCCGAAAGGTAGACGGTCTGCCCGATGCGCTCCAGGAACTCGTCCCACTTCAGCGGCCGGTTGTCCATGGCGCTGGGCAGGCGGAAGCCGTGCTCCACCAGGGTCCGCTTGCGCGACATGTCGCCCTCGTACATGGCGCCGATCTGCGGCACGGTGACGTGGGATTCGTCGATGACCAGCAGGAAGTCGTCCGGGAAGTAATCGAGCAGGCAGTGCGGGGCGGACCCTGCCTCGCGCCCGTCAATATGGCGCGAATAGTTTTCGATGCCGTTGCAGAAGCCCATCTGCTCCATCATCTCCAGGTCATAGGTGGTGCGCATGCGCAGCCGCTGGGCCTCGACCAGCTTGTTCTGGCTCTCCAGCTCCTTGAGCCGCGCCGCCAGCTCATCCTCGATGGACTTGATTGCCTTGCCCATGCGCTCGGCGCCTGCCACATAGTGGCTGGCCGGGAAGATGTACATCTCGGTCTCTTCGCGGATGACCTCCCCGGTGACCGGGTGCAGGGTGTAGATGGCCTCCACCTCGTCGCCGAAGAACTCGATGCGCACCGCCTGCTCCTCGTACATCGGGATGATCTCCACGGTGTCCCCGCGCACGCGGAAGGTGCCGCGGTGGAAGTCCATGTCATTGCGGGTGTACTGCATGGCGACGAACTGGCGCAGCATCGCGTCGCGGTTCAGCTCCTCGCCCTGGCGCACGGTGACCATGCCGGCGACGTATTCCTCCGGGGTGCCCAGGCCGTAGATGCAGGAGACGGTGGCGACGACGATGGTGTCGCGGCGGGTGAGCAGCGAGTTGGTCGCCGAGTGGCGCAGCCGCTCCACCTCCTCGTTGATCGAGGAGTCCTTCTCGATAAAGGTATCGGTCTGCGGCACGTAGGCCTCGGGCTGGTAGTAGTCGTAGTAGGAGACGAAGTACTCCACCGCGTTGTTCGGCATCAGCTCGCGGAACTCGTTGGCCAGCTGGGCTGCCAGCGTCTTGTTCTGCACCAGCACCAGGGTGGGGCGCTGCACCTGCTCCACCAGCCAGGCGGTGGTCGCGGACTTGCCCGTGCCGGTGGCGCCGAGCAGCACAATGTCCTTTTCGCCGGCGTTGATGCGTTCGGTCAGTTCCTTGATGGCCTGCGGCTGGTCGCCGGCCGGCTCGTATTCGCTGATGACTTCGAAGGGCGCAACGACGCGCTTAATCGGCTGGGCTAGGCTCATATTCCTAGCCTACGCCCTGGCACCGACGGTTGAAGGACGGTTCGCAGGCTACTTGAAGCCGCGTGTCCCATAGCGGATGGCATTGCGCTTCACGGTGGCCTGAATGGCGCTGCCGAAGAAGCTGATGGTCAGCACCGTGGCGCTGAGCAGCCCGAGCAGCGCAAGCCACCCGGCGGCGTACACCGCTCCGATATACGGCCCGTGCTCCTTGGCGACGAAGTCCGCCCGGCCGCCGAAGCCCAGCCACAGCACCAGCGCGGCGGCAAAGCTTGCCAGCGCGATCCACTTGGCGATCCTGCGGTGCCTCATGCGCGCTGCCCCTGCTCCAGCTCGGCCAGCTGTACGTAGAGCGCTGCCACCTGCTCCTCCAGCTGTTGGCGCGTGCCCGAATTATCCAGCAGAAAATCGGCGACGGCGGCGCGCTGCTCGTCGCTGGCCTGCGCGGCCATGCGCGCCTGCGCCTCCTCGCGGCTCCAGCCGCGGTCCTCGGTCATGCGGCGGATCCGCTCATCGGCCGGGGCCTGCACCACGACCACCTTGGCGAAGCGGTCCTGTTGCTTGGTTTCCACCAGCAGCGGGATGTCCTCCACCACGATCGCGTGCTCGTCGGCGGCCTCGCGCAGTGTCGCGGCCGCCTCTCGCACCAGCGGGTGCACGATCGAGTTGAGCAGCTCGCGCGCGGCTTCGTCGGCGAACACGATGGCCCCCAGCGCGGGGCGGTCCAGGCTGCCGTCGGCGGCGATCACCCGGTCCCCGAACGCGCCGCGAATCGCGGCCAGGCCGGGCGTGCCGGGCTCGACGACCTGGCGCGCCAGCTTGTCGGCGTCGATCACCACCGCGCCAAGCTGCGCCAATTTGGAAGCGACAACAGATTTGCCGGAGGCCACGCCGCCGGTCAGTCCCACATGCAACATAGTTCCACCCTAGTAAACTAGTACGATGAACTCCAACGATTCGACCGCGACACGGTACACGGTGCTGGCGGCAGACTCCGTGCACGAAGTGGAAATCAAGCGCTCCCGCTTCATCACCTACCTGTTCCGGGTCGAATCGGAGGCCGACGCGCGGGATCGGATCGCCGCCCTGCGCAAAACCCATTTCGACGCCCGCCACCACTGCAGCGCCTTCATCCTGGGCGCCGACCGCATGACCCAGCGCTCCAACGACGACGGCGAGCCTTCGGGCACCGCGGGCATCCCGATGCTCGACGCCCTGGCCAAGCGGGAAACCCCCGACGGGTCCCCGCTCTCAGACATCCTCGCCGTGGTGGTCCGCTACTTCGGCGGGATCAAGCTCGGGGCCGGCGGACTGGTGCGCGCCTACTCCGATTCGGTCTCCCAGGCCCTGGACGCCGCCGCGCTCATCCCCCGCCAACGGCTGCGCATCTTCACCCTGGCCGCGCCGCATGCCCTGGCCCCGCGCTATGAGAACGACCTGCGCGCCGCCGGCTACCAGATGGAAACCACCGAATGGCAGGCGCAAAGCGCGCTGCTGCACGTCGGCATCGAGGACACGCCTGCCGCCGCCGCGCAACTGGCCGAATTCATCGCAACACTGACCTCCGGCGCAGGCACCGCGCTGCCCGCCGCAACAACCTGGGCGGACTTGGCATGAATGAAATGAACGAACTCGACGGCCTGCTGGCCTCGCTGCGCCGCTGGCCCGACGTCGAGGCCCCCAACCTCTTCGCCGCCGACGCCGCAGACCGGCTCATCCTGGATACCTGCACCGCCGAGCTAAACTCCGCCGGGCTGAACCTTGTCGAACTAAACACTGCAGGGCTGGGCGCCGCCGAATCCGGGCCCGTCGTCTGGGACCTGCCAGTGGCGGTCATCGGCGACCACTATGGGGCGCTGTCCCTCGGCGCGCTGGCCCTGGGCGCACGGACGGTGCGCGTGCACACCGATTCGCTCACCGCCCGCCGCGCCATCGAGGCCAATGCGCAGCGACTGCTGCCCCAGCTGGCCGCTCGCATCGAGTTCTGCACCCTTGACACGGTGGCGGACGGCGCAGAGGTGCTGCTGATGGCGCTGCCGCGCGGGCTCGATGTGCTGGCCGAACAGGTCCACGCGCTGGCTTCCAGCGCATCGCCCGGCGCGGTGCTCTACGCCGGCGGGCGCGTGAAGCACATGAACCTTTCGATGAACCAGGTGCTCAGCGCCCATTTCGAGAGGCTCGACGTATCGCTGGCCCGGCAGAAGTCGCGGGTGCTCACCGCCCGGGGCATCCGTCAGAACCTGCCAGCCTCCAGCTTCCCCGCCACGGCCCGGCATGAAGCCGCCGGAATCAGCTTCACCCTGCGCGCCGAGGCCGCCACCTTCGGCGCCGCACGCCTGGATCCGGGCACCCGGTTGCTGCTGGAGAACCTGCCCGACCTGGCCGGCGAGCCGAGGCTGCTGGATCTTGCCTGCGGCAACGGGTCCATCGGCATCTTCGCCGCCCTGCGCTACCCGCAGCTGCGAATCGAGGCTTCTGACCATTCGGCCTCCGCGGTGGCCTCCACCCTGGCCGGGGCACAGGCCAACGGCGTGCACGAACGCATCACCGCCATCCAGGACGACGGGCTGAGCCGCCTGCCCGATGCCAGCGCGGAGCTCATCACGCTGAACCCGCCCTTCCACATCGGCAACACCGTCACCGCCGCGATCGCCTTCAAGCTGATCGACGAGGCGGCCCGGGTGCTCGCCGACGGCGGCCGGCTGGTCTGCGTTTTCAACTCTCACCTGCGCTACCGGGCCGAACTGGAACGCCGCATCGGCCCCACCACCCAGCTGGCCCGCGACAAGACCTTCACCGTCACCTGCTCCACCCGCCGCCGCAAACAATAGTTCTCCACAGTCCGCGTCCCCGGCCCGCCGCACGCGCCGCACCTGGTTCATGCTGTGTCCATGAGCAACACCATCAACCAGTGCGCGGCCCAGCTGCGCCAACAACTTGCGGCCCAGCCCGCGCTTGATCCAGCCACCGCGCTGGACCTGGCCGAGCTTGCCAGCCAGCTGCTGGAACTCGCGCCGCCGCCGGACCCGGCGGGGCAGCTGGCGGATCCCCGCTTCGCGCTGGCCTACACCCAGCAGGTTGAGCACGCCGCCGGCAGTGTCGCCCGCGCCCAGATCCGCGCGGCCCATCTGTTGCAGGCCAGCGCCGCCCAAGCCCTGGACAAAGAGGAGCTGGACCTCGTCCGCCGCCCGGCAGAGCTCGACTGGTCGACGCCCGCCCGGCGCTGCACCGGACGCACCACGTTCAAGTCCCCGCAGGACCTGCTCGCCGCCTGGCTGAACATCAACTACTTCGATGCCCGCGACCGCGTGAACGCCGCCAGCCAGCTCATCGCCCAGTTCGACTACCAGCACCAGCAGCACCCGCCGAAGTTCGCCCGCATGGCCCAGCGCTTCGCCGACCGCACCCAGCGCCCTGCAGAAATCATCTCCGCGGCCCGGAGGCTGCAGAGCCTGGAACCGCCCGCCGACGAATTCACGCCGGTGGCCAGCGCCACCGCACAGGATGCGGCCGGCGAACTGGTCGAGGAGCTGGTCGACCGCGCCTTGGACGAGCCCAACGCCGACACCCGGCGCAGCGAGGTCAATGCGATCTTCAAACGCGTCCGCGAGGAATCACGCGAGGAAGACCCCGAAAGCCACACCGGCCTCTACGACCGGGGCAGCAAGTCGGGGTTGAAACGCTACGAGCTGCTGCTTGATTCGCTGGATGCCGAATACTTCGCTTCGCTGCTGGCCCAGGCCGACAATCCGCGCACGGAAGCCGGCGGGGCCGCCCGGCAGAACCGGGCCAATGTCGTTTTCGGCGCCTTCGGCCAGCAGGAGCCGGCAGATGAGCACCCGGATTTCATCACCGACGACGAGGCGGCAGCCCGCTGGGAGGACGCGGATGAAGCAGCTCCCAGCATCGCCCAACGCCGGCTGAACGCCCTGATGAGTTTCCTGCGGATCAACTCCCAGCGCCTGCGCACCCTGCTCAAGACACAGCGCACCGGCCAAGCTCCGGCCGCGGAGGCCGATGACCTGCTGGTCTCCACCGTGGCGCCTCAGGTCGTCGTCACCCTCACACTGGCCGAACTCGAAGAACGGGCCGCCAGCTACGGGATCACCGAACACGGACACCGGCTCACCCCCACCCAGCTGCGCCAAGTGCTTGCCCGGGGAAAAATCATCCCGATCGTGCTCGGAGGCAAGGGAGAAGTGCTCGACGTCGGCCGCAGTCAGCGCTACCACACCGACCCCATGCGCCTGGCGATCAGGATCCGGGACGGCGGGTGCATTGTGCCTGGCTGTACCATGGACCCCGAGTCCTGCAGCGTCCACCACATCTGGTTCTGGTCGCAGGGAGGAATCACCTCCGTCTACTGGGGTGCCATGCTCTGCGAAACGCACCACCACGACGTCCATGCGGGATTGATCAAGGTCATTGCCGACGGCGGGGTGCCCAAGGTCATCCTGCCCCGGTTCATGGATCCTTCAGGCACACCGGTGCGCAATACGATCAATCAGCGCCGGGCCGCCTAGCCTCGTCGGCACCCGCGCCAACCTCATTGGCCGGTTGGACCGGGGCGTCCAGCAGATAGGGGCGTTGGCCCTCCACCCGTACAGCGAACAGCGAACTTCCGTGCCCGTCCAGGACCTGCTGGTCGATGACTGCCGCTTTGTTTTCATTGAGCTCGCTGGCATAGAGGTCTTTTGCCTTGGCGTCGACCCATTTCATTCGCCGGCGTGCACGGCGCAGAGGCTCCCGTGCCACGCGAGGCAGCACATTCGCCGGGGTGGCCTGCGCCCCGCGGCCAAAGTACACCGAGTCCGCAACCCGCACCGGAGCGGCATCCCACCCGTAGAGGCCGGCGATGCTCATTCTGGTTCCCGCGGGCAACAGCTCCTGGCGGACGTGCTCCCCATAAACCCAGGTTTCATAGGAGATCTCAGAGAACTGGCTGCGATCCAGCGCGTTGACCGCGCGGATGCCATGCACTAGGCAGTCATCGTCGCAGACCCGGTACTGCGGATACGCTAGGGCCTCGGCCTCCGCGTTCGCTGTGGACTCGGCGCAGGTGCACCGCGGCTGCTCGGCCTCTTCGACTGGGATGCTGTTGCCTATTCCGGTGAACGCCAGAGGCCCAGCACCCGGGGCAAAAGGGAATTCAAGCACGGTCAGAGGCACCGAACGCGCTTCGAGCCATTTGAAGCCGCTCAGCAGCAGGCAGACCACCAGCACGATGCTTCCCGTGCTGGCTTCGATCCATAGGCCCGATTCGATCTTCGCCGGATCCATGCCCGCCTTGGTGAAAAACTGCCACAGGATCCTTGCGGCAGGGAGCAGCAGCGAGGATCCTGCCATGGTCCACAACGTCGAGGGGAGGATTTTGGTCAGCCTGCGCACGTTCAAGTCCGCCACTGGCACATCGACACTGCCCTGGGCCTCGCGATGCCACGAACGCAGCAGCGCGGCGAAGCGCAGCTGACCAATCAGCGAAGCCGCGCACAGCAGCGCAAAATACATGGCGGCGGCGTAAATAACATACTTTTCGATGCCCGAGGGTGAAACCAGGTAGATGAAGCTCAACACTGCAGCCAATGCGATCCATGGGGCATGGCGGCCGGCGCCCCAGAACAAGGCTATAGAGCCGACGATGGCCGAGTAGCTGACCAGATAGGGCTGCCACTCCCCCAGTTCCAGCCGCTGCGGGGCAAACCCGAGCAAGTACACCAGCAGCGCAGCCAACGGGATCCATACACCGGCGGTAAGCCACGAGGCCGGCATGCTGCGCGGAACAGTTGCCCACTGTTCATCGCTGAGCGAGCGGAAGGGGACGCGCAACGCGGATGCACTCATGAATTGCTCCTGGCCCTAGGGTGATGACTACCACCACTGTAGCCAGCGCCCGCACTGTGGCCGATCCACCCGGGGAGCGATCTTTCCCCACGCTGATCAGCACTAATGATGAGTAGGCAGGCTCAATTCAGGCTTAAATGTACGATGGCCCACCCCGAAAATCGGGATGGGCCATCGTGCTTAGCGAAAGCTAGTTTCCTGTCTGCGGCCGTAAGGGCCGGCAGCGAGGGAAATTAGTTGCCGGTCAGCTTCTCGCGCAGTGCAGCCAGTGCTTCGTCGGAAGCCAGGGTGCCAGCGTCGGTTGCTGGTGCCTCGGAGGAGTACGAAGCTGGTGCAGCCTCGGCTGCAACAGGCTCTGCTTCTGCGTCGGCAGCCAGTGCAGCGGCAACCTGCTTCTTGTGAGCTTCCCAACGCTCCTGAGCGGCAGCGTACTGTGCCTCCCATGCAGCGCGCTGGGTCTCGAACCCTTCGAGCCATTCGTTCGACTCTGGGTCGAAGCCCTCTGGGTACTTGTAGTTGCCGGCCTCGTCGTACTCTGCAGCCATGCCGTAGAGTGCTGGGTCGAACTCGGTGCCCTCTGGGTCAACGCCTTCGTTAGCCTGCTTGAGCGACAGCGAGATGCGGCGGCGCTCCAGGTCGATGTCGATGACCTTGACGAACAGCTCGTCGCCCACGGAGACAACCTGCTCAGCCAGTTCAACGTGGCGAACTGCCAGCTCGGAGATGTGAACCAGGCCTTCGATGCCGTCTTCGACGCGAACGAACGCACCGAATGGAACCAGCTTGGTAACCTTGCCCGGTACAACCTGACCCAGTGCGTGGGTGCGGGCGAAGGTCTGCCATGGATCTTCCTGGGTAGCCTTCAGCGACAGGGAAACGCGCTCGCGGTCCAGATCGACTTCCAGAACCTCGACGGTGACTTCCTGGCCAACCTCGACAACCTCGGATGGGTGGTCGATGTGCTTCCACGACAGCTCGGAAACGTGTACTAGGCCGTCTACGCCGCCCAGGTCCACGAAGGCACCGAAGTTGACGATGGAGGAAACAACGCCCGGACGAACCTGGCCCTTTTCCAGCTTGTTGAGGAAGGTCGAGCGGACCTCGGACTGGGTCTGCTCGAGCCATGCACGGCGGGACAGCACAACGTTGTTACGGTTCTTGTCCAGCTCGATGATCTTGGCTTCGATTTCCTGGCCGATGTATGGTGCCAGGTCGCGAACGCGACGCATCTCAACCAGCGATGCAGGCAGGAAGCCGCGCAGGCCGATGTCCAGGATGAGGCCACCCTTGACAACCTCGATGACGGTACCGGTAACGACGCCGTCCTCTTCCTTGATCTTTTCGATGTCGCCCCAAGCGCGCTCGTACTGTGCACGCTTCTTGGACAGGATCAGGCGGCCTTCCTTGTCTTCCTTGGTCAGAACCAAGGCCTCGACGTTGTCGCCAACGGTGACAACGTCACCTGGGTCAACATCGTGCTTGATGGAAAGCTCGCGGGAAGGGATGACACCTTCGGTCTTGTAACCGATGTCGAGCAGAACTTCGTCGTGGTCAACCTTGACGACGGTGCCTTCGACGAGGTCACCATCGTTGAAGTACTTGATGGTGGCGTCGACTGCGGCCAAGAAGTCCTCAGCAGATCCAATGTCGTTGATTGCGACGACTGGTGCGCTGTTGTTCTCGTTCGAGGTGATGGTCATGTAGTAGGGACTCCGATGTGGATAGATTTGGTCAGTCGAACCCCCGGAAGTCCCAGGAATTCGAACGGGTAAAACTTGATGCGCGCATGGCGAACCACGGCACGCTTATCAAGTCTACGCGCCTACCATAGAGCGGGTCAAAGTGGAATCCGCCAAGATGCGCAGCTTCTATTTGTGAAATTCGCTACAGTCCGGGTGGTTTCTCAGAATCCCTGAGACAGGGTGGCCAGTTTGATTCCCGAGTCGAGCAGCGGGCCCAGCCCGGCGCGCACTCCGGCGGCGGTGCCGGAGCCCGGCTGGTTGAAATGGCCGATCCCCACGTCTCCGGACTTCAGCAGTTTCACCTGGCTCGCAACCGCTGAGGCGGCGAATGTCGCCCCCGCATCCAGATTCCTGGTGAAGTTCATCGGCACGATCCCCAGCGCGCGGCACAGCGCGGCGCCAGCCTCGTCCATGTGGGCGGTCCCGGAGCGGAAGAAGCGGGCGTCGACGCCGAATTCACCGGCCATGTAGCGCTGGTTCTCCATTACCTCGTCGTAGGCCGAGCCAACTGACGCGGTCCCGGGAATGCCATAGGCCTTCTGCCCGGCGATGCACAGCGGCGCGTGCAGCGTGCCGTGGTTGGCGATCTCAAAGAGCGGGTCTGCCACTAGTTCCTTCATCAGTCCAGGATTCGCCCGCGCCCAGCGCTGGTTGATGAACAACGTGGCAGGGGCCCGATGTGCACGAAGAGTGGACAGCAGCGCTGTGTCCACTGCCGAGCCGCGCGGCCCTCCGCAGGCGTCAAAAGTCAGCGCGGCAAACTTTGCCCCCTCGGGCAGGCCCAGCTGGATCCCAGGCACCTCCAAGCCGAAGGAACCGGCCGCACGGCCCTTGAACATGTCGATGGCCTTATCCCTGTCGAGAAATTCAGGGGCTCCATCACCGGGGGCCACGGCGCCGGTGCTGCTGGCCGCCGGGCTGGCTGGCGCCGGTGCAGGGTGGACGGAAGGCGCAGAATTCGCCGGCGCCAAGCTGGACTCGGACGAACCGTCGGCCGCGCAGCCCGACAGTACGAACGAGCCCAGGGCCGCCGCGCCGAATGCCAGCAGGCTCCGGCGGGAGCTGAGCGGCACCAGGTGGCCGTCCGGGGAAGCAGGCATTGCGTAGATCAAGTCCTTCAGCCGATGGGTAGGGTTTTAGAATCCGTGCAGGGTAAACGGCTCGCTGGGTCCGTCGAAGAGGTCCGCGCAGTCCTGCGCACTGGCACCGTTCACCAGCGCAGCCCGTCCAACCGCCAGCAGCTGGTCCAAGCTCGTGGTCCCCAGGTAGAGGCCTGCCAGTTCGCGCACGCCCAGGGCGATCTCCGGAACCTCGGGCCAGGCTTGCTCCCCCGGTTCCAGCGGTTCGACCACCACGCTGTCCTGCCCGATGTCGAACAAGTAGCGGCCCTCGGCGAATCCCAGCTCATCGGCGACCTGCAGGACCACGGCGCCTTCGCGCCAATAGCCGCGCCGGCTGAACGCGGCGCACACATCCAGCACCCGCAGCCAGAGCACGTCATCCACGCTGCGCACGGTGCTGCTGCGCTCGTCGGCCAGCATGAGCCGCAGCGGGTCGTCGAGCGGGCCCGAGGCGTAGACCTCGTGCACCAGGTCGTGGTTAGCGACGTAGGCCAGCAGCTTGATGCGGGCCGCGGGGTTCACGGCAATCAGCTTGTGCACCACCATGCGCGCCGGTTCCTTGTCCCAGCCGGCGAACTTGTAGGTGATGAAGCCATCCAGCGTGCCTTGCTGGTCATAGGAGGCGGCGAAGCGCATGTGCTTCGGCTTCGCCAGGGTTTCGTACCCGTCCCAGCGGCCCAGCGCGTAGCCTTCGTCGTACAGCGCGCCGTCCACCGAACCAAAGGTGGCCTGCTGGGCGCGCGCCGCCACATCCCGGTACTGCTCGGTGAACTGCTGCGCGTCGATATCCACCACGGTGCCCGGCAGCTGGCCGCGGAGTTTCAGCCCGCCCTCGCATTTGAGCGTAAAGCGCTGCTGGCGGGTGGCGACCTCGAAGCCGAACCTGCCGTAAATGGTTGCTTCCGAGGCGGTCAGACCGGCCAGCGCGAATCCCTGCGACGCGGCATAGGCCAGGTCGTCGCGCATCTGCGCGGAGAGGATTCCGCGGCGCCGGTGCGTGGGGCTGACGGTGACGGCGGAGATCTTGTGCAGGGGCACGGGCTGGCGGCCGCCGGCATTCAGCGTGCCCGGGAATGACGCATAGGTGTGCACCGGTGCGGCGGCGTGCCGGCTTGGCAGCTGCGCCGACCGGTCGAAAACCATGGTGCAGCGCAGCTGGTGGGCCGCGGCGATCTCGCGGTAGGTCTGCTGCCCCTGCTCATCGGAGACGTCATCGTAGAACCCGATGCTGGTAGCGATCTGGAAGTCGGTGAGCAGCTGCATCTGCTCCGCAGGCAGCTGGTGGGCGTTGAACGTCACGGTTTCAAGGTTGCTCAAGATTCACTCCGTCGTCTGGTCGATGAGGCGTCTGGTCGAGGGGCTGGGGGCGGGCGGACAGGGATAGTGGCAAGGCCCGGTGCCACGCAGGAAAACGGCGTGGCCCCGGGCCTTGGCGGCGGCGTCTTAGTGCGCTGCCTCGTGCCAGGTGGCGCCGACGCCCGGCTGGACATCCAGCGGGACCAGCAGATCGGCGGCGGCGCCCATCTCACGGGTCACCAGCTCGCTGATCGCCTCCAGCTCTCCAGGAGCGATCTCCAGCACGAGTTCATCGTGCACCTGCAGCAGCATGCGCGAGGCGTAGCCGCCGGAAGCCAGCTCCTCGGCGATGCGCAGCATGGCCACCTTGACCAGGTCCGCGGCCGAGCCCTGGATCGGGGCGTTCAGCGCGGCGCGTTCGGCGATGTCGCGCAGGCGGCGGTCCGAGCTGTTCAGCTCCGGCAGGTAGCGGCGGCGGCCGAAGATGGTTTCGGTGTAGCCGTCCTTGCGCGCCTGCTCCACCACCGAGCGCAGGTAGGTGCGCACGGCGCCGAAGCGGTCGAAGTAGTCCTTCATGAGCTTGCGGGCCTCGTCGACGCCGATCTTCAGCTGCTTGGACAGCCCAAAGCTGCTCAACCCGTAGGCCAGGCCGTAGCTCATCGCCTTCACCTTGGAGCGCATCTCGCTGGTGACCTCCGATGGCTCGACGTTGAACACGCGCGAACCGACGAAGCGATGCAGGTCCTCGCCGTCCTGGTAAGCCTGGATCAGGCCCTCGTCGCCGGACAGGTGCGCCATGATGCGCATTTCGATCTGCGAGTAGTCAACCGTCAGCAGGGTCTCGTAGCCCTCGCCGACGACGAACACGTCGCGGATGCGCCGGCCCTCTTCGGAGCGGACGGGGATGTTCTGCAGGTTCGGGTTCAAGCTGGACAGGCGTCCGGTGGCGGCGACGGTCTGCGCGTAGGTAGTGTGGATGCGCCCGTCTGGATGCACCGCCTTGAGCAGCCCGTCCACCGTCTGGCGCAGCTTAATCGCGTCGCGGTAGGCCATCAGCGCGACCAGGAACGGGTGGCCGGTTTTGACCAGCAGGTCCTGCAGCGATTCCGCATCGGTGGTGTAGCCGGTCTTGATCTTCTTGGTCTTCGGCAAATCCAGCTCCTCGAAGAGCACCACCTGCAGCTGCTTCGGGCTGGAGAGGTTGACCTCATGGCCGATCGCCGCGAAGGCCTCGTTGCTGGCGGTTTCCACCTGGGAAGTGAAGTGGGCGCGCAGCTCGTTCAGGCGCTCGGTGTTCACCGCGATGCCTGCGCGTTCCATGGCAAAGAGCACAGGGATCAGCGGCAGCTCCATGTCGCGGGCCAGCGCATCGGCATGCTTGGCAGCCAGTTGGGTGTCCAGGTAGGCCGAAAGGTCGAACACCGCCTGTGCCTGGGCCAGCGCCGGGTCTGCCAGATCCGAGGCCAGGCCAAGGTCCAGCTCGCCCTTCTTCACCTGGTGCACCGGTACCTGGTACTTCAGGTGGTAGGACACCAGTTCTGCCAGTTCGTGGCTGCGGCGGTCCGGCTGGATCAGGTACGCGCTGATCAGGGTGTCGTCGGCGATGCCCGCAACACTCAGCCCGCGGTCGGCCAGCAGGTGCATGGCGGCCTTGGCGTCGTGGAAGATCTTCGGTGCGTGACTGTCGGCCAGGAAGGCCGCCAGCTCGGTTTCCAGCGCTTCATCTAGGCCCGCCAGTTCCATCCAGACTGCTTCCAGCCCGCGGTAGAGCGCCAAGCCCACCGCCTCGCCGCCGGAGACTGCCGGGTGCACGGCGATGGCCGCGCCCTGGCCAGCCTCGATGAAGGCACGCAGGGACGCGGCGTCGGCAACCTCAACGCGGGTGAATTCGGCGACCTCCGGAGCCGATTCCTCGTCCTGGGCCGCGAAGAGGTCGAACAGGCGCTTGCGCAGCGTGTTGAACTCCAGCGCGTCGAAGAGGTTCTCGATCTCTTCGCGGTTCGGCGCCTCCAGCTCCATGTCTTCGAGCGTGACGTCGAGCTCAAGGTCGTGGCGCAGCTGGTTCAGCTTGCGGTTGCGGGTGACGTTGTCCACGTGCTCGCGCAGCGCATCGCCCACCTTGCCCTTGATGGAGTCGATGTTCTCCAGGATGCCTGCAAGATCGCCGTATTGGTTGATCCACTTGGCGGCGGTCTTCGGGCCCACGCCGGGCACGCCGGGCAGGTTGTCAGCGGTTTCGCCGACCAGCGCGGCCAGGTCGGAGTAGCGCTCGGGGCGCACAAAGTATTTTGCTTCCACCGCGTCGGCGTCCATCGGCGGGATGTCGCTGATGCCCTTCTTCGGGTAGAGCACCAGGGTGCGGTCGGTGATCAGCTGGAAGGCGTCGCGGTCGCCGGAGACTACCAGCACGCTGAAGCCTGCGTCCTCGCCGCGGGTGGCAAGGGTGGCGAGGATGTCGTCGGCCTCGAAGGGGTCCAATGAGATGCTTGGGATGTTCATCGCGCCCATGACCTGCTTGATCAGGTCGATCTGGCCGTGGAATTCTTCGGGAGTCTTGTTGCGACCGCCCTTGTACTCGCTGTACTCCTGCTTGCGGAAGGTCGGGGTATCCAGGTCGAAGGCGACTGCCACGTGGGTCGGCTTCTGCTGGCGGATCATGGTTAGCAGCATGGAGACGAAGCCGTGCACGGCGTTGGTGTGCTGTCCGGTGCTCGTTGCGAAGTTCTCCGCCGGCAGTGCGTAGAACGCACGGAAGGCCATGGAGTGCCCGTCGATGATCAGCAGTCTCTTGTCCGACGCCTCGGTCGGTTTGGTAGTTTCGCTCACACCTGAAAGCCTAGTTGTCATGAGCGACAATTTCACTTCTCAACCCGCGCAATCTTCGGCACATCCGTTTGCGCAGCAGCTGACCGACCACGGCGTCCCGGAATTCCTTTGGCCGTTCTTGACGAAGTTCGGTCTGGGCGGCCTGGCCGACAAGCTGGGCATCATGTTCACGCACTTCTCGGTGGAAAAGGTCACCGCGACCATGCCGGTGGAGGGCAACACCCAGGTGATGGGCATCCTGCACGGCGGGGCCTCGGCCGCGCTGGCCGAAACCCTGGGCTCGATGGCCGCCGCACTGCACGGCGCCGGCAAGGCGAACCCGGTGGGCGTGGACCTGAACATCACCCACCACAAGGCAGGACGCAGCGGGCTGGTCTACGCCGAATGCACGCCGATCCACCTGGGCCGGCGCAGCACCACCCACGAGATCGTCATCACCAACGAGGACGGCGCCCGCGTGGCCACCGCCCGCATCACCAACATGATGCTTCCCGTAGAAAACTAGGGATGCAGCCAGCGCCCGCCGCCGGGCATGAGCCCAGGCGGCGGGCGCTGCGGTCTTTAAAGCAGGTTTCTAGCCGACGGCGTAGCGGGAGACGAACACGTCGTCCCCCAGGTTCTCGGTCTCCAGTCCTGCCAGCTGGGCGCTGACCCCTCTGCCGAAGATGTTCGCCCCATCCCCCAGCACCACGGGTACGGTGAGCAGAACCAGCTCGTCAAGCAGCCCCGCCTGCACAAATCCGCCGGCCAGGTCCGCGCCGCCGACCACCCAGACGTCGCCCACCGATGCGCTGCGGGCAATGTCCCTGCTCCAGAAGCCGATCTCTCCGCGGATGAACGTCAGGTCGGCGCCGGGCACGGTGGGAAGCTCGTGGTGCGTGAACACCCACACCGGCTTGTCCCCGTAGGCCCATTCGAGTTTCCCCTCGGCCACGTCCCGGGCGATGTTCTCATAGGTTTTGCCGCCGATCACCACTGCCCCGATGCCGGCGAAGAATTGGTCGAAATGCGCTTTCACGCCGGCGCGCTGGGAGAACGGCTGCAGCCAATGAGCGTCTCCGTTGCGATCGGCGATGAAACCGTCGATGGAGGCACCCACGTAGTACTTGAAGCTTGTCATGGCTCTAGTCTAGGGGTGCCTCCATCGAAGGCAATATTCAGTTGTGGGCAGGCGGGCAATCCGCTAGTGGCTTGAGGAGAACCCGAGGATCGCGTCCGACAGCTGCGGCACGATCAAGATCACGCCGAAGGCGACGATCAAGCCGCACACGGTGAAGCAGGCGTAGGCGCCGGTTTTGTTCAGCCCGACGCTGGCGCCTTCGTCCTTGGCCACCGCCAACAGGCGTACGCCTAGGGAGTAGGCGGCGACGATCAGCAGGGCCGCAACCCAGGTAACGATCGCGACGATGAGAAATGCCATCCAGTCGATCATGCGTTGTCAACCTTCTCTTCTTCTGCTTCCTCACGCTCGGCCTTGGCGCGCAGGGCCGCCTGCTTGGCCTTTGCCTCGGCCTTGGCCTTGGCGCGGCGCTCCTTCTTGGTGAGGATATTGACTGCGGCGCCGGAATTGTCGATGTCGGAAATGTTCGACTCGTGATCGTGCGGCTGCTTGCGCGAAGCAAACCAGATGGTCAGCATTGCCGCTACGCCCAAGATCGCGACGATGAAGAAGCCGACGGTGCCGGCGCGGGTGATCCAGGCGGCAATGCCGCCGACCACGGCTGCCGCAGGAAGGGTGAACAGCCAGCCCAACGCGATGCGTCCTGCGGTCCCCCAGCGGACCTCGGCGCCCTTGCGCCCCAGGCCGGAGCCGATCACCGAGCCGGAAGCCACCTGCGTGGTGGACAGCGCGAAGCCCAGGTGGGACGAGGCGAGAATTGCCGATGCGGTGGAAACTTCGGCGGAGAAGCCCTGCGCAGGCTTCACATCGGTCAGGCCCGAACCCATGGTCTGGATGATGCGCCAGCCGCCGGTGTAGGTGCCCAGCGCGATCGCCAGCGCACAAGCGGTGACAACCCAGATGTGCACCGGGGAATCAGCATCCTGCATGCCTGAGGCAACCAGAGTCAGGGTGATGATGCCCATGGTCTTCTGTGCATCGTTGGTGCCGTGGGACAGCGCCACGAGCGAGGAGGAGAAGATCTGCCCGTAGCGGAAGCCTCCGCGCTTGGGCGAAGCGCCGGAGGAGCGCTTGGTAATCGCGTAGGCGAGCTTCGTCGCCAGATAGGCGGAAATGCCGGCGATCAGCGGGGCGCACAGCGCCGGAAGCAGGACCTTGGAAAGCAGCACGCTGTAGTTCACGGCGTCAAAGCCTGCGCCGACGATCGCTGCGCCGACCAGGCCGCCGAACAATGCGTGGGACGAGCTCGATGGCAGCCCCAGCAGCCAGGTGAGCAGATTCCAGATCACTGCACCCATCAGGCCGGCGAAGATCATTGCGGGGCCGATGGCCACGCCTGAGCTGCCCGTAGGATCCTCGTTGATGATGCCGCCGGAAATGGTCTTGGCAACTTCGGTGGAGAGGAATGCACCGACAAGATTCAAAATTGCTGCAAGGGCAACTGCCTTTTTGGGCGAGATTGCCCCGGTTGCGATTGGGGTGGCCATCGCATTGGCCGTGTCATGGAAGCCATTGGTGAAGTCGAAAAACAGCGCCAAGGCGATGACAAGGACGACGATAAGCGTCAAATCCATTGAATACCAGCCTGAGGGGTCGAACGGCAAGGAAAATTAGGGTGGATCGCTACCGATCCATGCTGCGAATTGGAGGCGCGCTGAAATTACGTCCAACGCGCAATTTCAATCTTAGGCCTCCTCGGAGGTTCGTCAACGCATCTACGATGCCAATGCAAGGTTAACGGAAGGTAAACAACGCGGTCCGAAGCACCCGATCCGCGCCAAGGGTCGCGCAGATCACAGGGGCAGGCATGGAAAATGTGCGCCAACCCCCGCTCGGGTTGACGCACATCACAGCTGTCGGAGCCGCGCAGTCGTCCGCTACTTCACCTGGTCGATGACGGTCTCGGCCACCTGCCGCATGCTCAGGCGGCGGTCCATCGAGGTCTTCTGGATCCAGCGGAAGGCTTCCGGCTCACTCAGGCCCATCTTCGTGATCAGCAGGCTCTTCGCCCGGTCCACCAGCTTGCGGGTTTCGAACTGCTCGGCCAGCGAGGAGACTTCTTCCTCCAGCGCACGGATCTCATCGTTGCGCGAGATCGCGATTTCGATCGCAGGGGTCAGGTCGGCCGGGGTGAAAGGCTTGACCACGTAGGCCATGGCCCCGGCTTCGCGGGCGCGCTCCACCAGTTCCTTCTGGCTGAACGCGGTGAGCAGGACGACCGGGGCGATGCGCTCCTTGACGATGGCCTCCGCGGCGGTAATGCCGTCCATCACCGGCATCTTCACATCCATCAGCACCAGATCCGGCTTCAGTTCGCGGGCCTTGTCCAGCGCGCTCTGGCCGTTATCGGCCTCGGCAACGACGTCATAGCCTTCGGAGCGCAGAATTTCGACGATGTCCAAGCGGATCAGCGTCTCATCTTCGGCGACGATGACGCGGCGCGGCGCACTGACCGGCTCGGAGGGAATTCTGGTGACTTCTGGTAGCTCGCTCATTCGGCGCCGTCCTTCGTTGTAAGAATGTCTGCCAGCACGATCGGCAGTTTTCGGTGGATTCTGGTGTGAAGCCCCGTTGCCTCAGTTTCGTATCTAAGCCTACTTGCATGTAGTCTTATCTCGGCAAATACGAACGAGGTTCTCGATTATGAAATCCATGAAACCTCAAGTAGGATAGTCAAAGTGCCCGCCCAAGTGGCGGAATCGGTAGACGCGCCGCACTCAAAATGCGGTATCGAAAGATGTGTGGGTTCGAGTCCCACCTTGGGCACAGAAACAGAATTCGCCGGCAGGAACTTCGGTTCCCGCCGGCGAATTTTTTGCATTCTCTACCCTCTCACGCCGACGGCGAACACCTTCACCTCCTCCGCACTCACGACCATAGAGATGCGCCGAGCCGCTCCCACAGAACACGTGTCGGCGCATACATCAGATTTCTTGCCCCTCACGGGCGGGAGAACAAGCAAACACCCGCCCGGAACGACGTCAATCAAGACGTCATACCGGGCGGGTGTCATCCTGCCAGTGCGCTGTGGGAACTAGCGGTGCCTACAGTGCCTTGGGAGCGGAGACGTGCTCTTCATCCCATGGGCCGACCTTTTCACGGGCAGGCATCGGCTTACCGTCGACCAGCTGGCCGGCGTCGGCAAGGTCTCCGACCTTGTGCACGCGCAGCGAGTTGGTGGATCCGGCCTGTCCCGGAGGGGAACCGGCGGCGATGCAGACGATGTCGTTCAGCTCCGCCAGGCCTTCGGAGAGCAGCGCCTCGTCGACCTGTGCAGTCATCTTGTCGGTGTGGTCCGCATAGGCAACCAAGCGGGCCTGGATGCCCCACATCAGGGTCATGATGTTGTAGGTCTGCTGCAGCGGGGTGAAGGCCAGCACCGGCTTCTTCGGGCGCAGGCGCGAGAGGCGGCGGGCTGAATCGCCAGACTGGGTGAAGGCGACGATGTACTTCGCGTCCAGCTGGTCGGCGATTTCCACTGCGGCGCGGGTGATCGCACCGCCGCGGGTCTTCGGCTTGGAAAGCAGGCGCGGGATGCGGTCCAGCCCGTGCTCCTCGGTGGAAGCGATGATGCGGGACATGGTCTCCACGGTCTCCACCGGGTAGGCGCCCACGGAGGTCTCGCCGGAGAGCATGACAGCGTCGGCGCCGTCGAGCACCGCGTTGGCGCAGTCAGAAGCCTCGGCGCGGGTAGGGGTCGGCGACTCGATCATTGACTCCAGCACCTGGGTGGCGACGATGACCGGCTTGGCCCAGCGACGTGCCAGCTCGACCGCGCGCTTCTGCACGACTGGAACCTCTTCCAGCGGCAGCTCCACGCCCAAATCGCCGCGGGCGACCATGATGGCGTCGAAGGCGTTGATGATCTCTTCCAGCGCCTGCACTGCCTGCGGCTTCTCGATCTTGGCGATGACCGGCACGCGGCGGCCTTCCTCGTCCATGATCTCGTGCACGCGGGTGATGTCGGTGGCGTTGCGCACGAAGGACAGCGCAACCATGTCCACCCCTGCGCGCAGGGCCCAGCGCAGGTCGTCCTCGTCCTTCTCGCTCAGCGCAGGCACGTTCACCGCCACGCCCGGCAGGTTGATGCCCTTGTTGTTGGACACCTCTCCGCCGACGACGACCTCGGAACGCACCGAAGTTTCGGTGACCTCTACCGCCTTGAGCTTGACCTTGCCGTCGTTGACCAGCAGGAAGTCGCCCGGCTGCACGTCCTGCGGCAGGCCCTTGAAGGTGGTGCCGCACAGGTTGCGGGTGCCTTCGACCTCTTCGATGGTGATGGTGAATTCTTCGCCGGGCTCAAGGATGTACTTCGCGTTGTCCTTGAAGCGGCCCAAACGGATCTTCGGGCCCTGCAGGTCGGCGAAGACGCCGACCGCGCGGCCTACCTCGGCGGCCGCATTGCGCACATTCGCCAGGGACTGTGCGTGCATGGAGTGGTCTCCATGGCTCATGTTCAATCGGGCGACGTCTACGCCCGCCTTCAGTACCGCTACGGTGTTCTCATAGCTCGCCAGGGAAGGGCCCCAGGTCGCCACAATCTTTGCGCGTCTCATTCCGTCAGCCATATGCCTTTCATGTAAACCTTAGGCAAAATGCGGCCCACCCGTTCTCGGATGTGCCGCATTCAAGCCCATGACACTCAAATGATGCTGATGGCCCTATCGGTTGGAGCTACTGGCGCGGGTAATGTGGTCGATCCGGTAAGGAACTTGTCCACCGAGGCGGCACAGGCGCGGCCTTCGGCGATCGCCCAGACGATCAACGACGCTCCCCGTCCGGCATCTCCAGCAACGAACACCGCGTCGGCATTCGTCATGTAGTAGCCATCTCGGGCGACGTTGCCCAGGTTGTTGAATTCGGTACTGACCTGTTCATCAAGCCCGGAATCTTCCGGACCAGTGAACCCGAGGGCAAGCAAAACCAGATCCGCCTTGATGACGCGTTCGGTTCCAGGCTTCGGGAGGCGCTTGCCAGCAACAAATTCTGTCTCTGCCACTGTAACACCGATCACCTTGTTCAGGTTATTTGCGTCGTGCCGATCGCCGTCCGAGACGAAATTCACCGTGGATGCCAGGTAGCTGCGTTCTCCGCCCTCCTCGTGCGATGACTGGACCTCGAAGAGCACTGGCATCATCGGCCAAGGGTGGTTTTCGCTGCGTTCGGTGCCCGGCTGCTTGCCGATGGCCAGCGTCGTGACCGAAGCGGCCCCCTGGCGCAGGGCGGTGCCGATGCAGTCCGAACCGGTGTCGCCGCCGCCAAGGATCACCACATGCTTGCCCGCGGCGTCGATGCTGCGCTCCTGTTTCAGCCCTGCCACCACGCGGTTGTTCTCCGCGAGGAATTCCATCGCGTGGTGCACGCCGTTCAGCTCGCGTCCCGGAACCGGCAGATCGCGCGGCACCGACGCTCCGGTGGCGATGATCACCGCATCGTAGTCGCGGCGCAGCGCGTCCCAGGTGATGTCTGTGCCGATCTCGATGCCGGTGCGGAAGATGGTGCCTTCGGCCGCCATCTGGGCCAGGCGCCGGTCGACGACCTGCTTTTCCAGCTTGAAGTCCGGAATGCCGAAGCGCAGCAGGCCGCCGATGGCCTCGTCGCGCTCGTAGACCGCAACCGTGTGCCCAGCCCGAGTCAGCTGCTGGGCTGCAGCCAGGCCTGCGGGGCCGGAGCCGACGATTGCCACGCGGTACTCGGTATGGCGCTCGGGCGGGCAGGGAGTGAAGTCCCCGGCGTCCATCAGGTGCTCGGCAAGTTCCGCCTCCACCTGCTTGATGGTCACCGCCGGCTGGTTGATGCCCAGCACGCAGGAAGACTCGCAGGGGGCGGGGCACAGCTTGCCGGTGAGCTCCGGGAAGTTGTTGGTGCTCAGCAGGCGGGCGGCGGCATCGTCCATCCGGTCCTTGTAGACCAGGTCGTTGAACTCCGGAATGAGGTTGCCCAGTGGGCAGCCGTTGTGGCAGAAGGGCACGCCGCAGTCCATGCAGCGGCCCGCCTGCTGCTGCAGGGTGCCCTGCTGCTGGCGCTGAAGAACCTCGCGGTAGTCCATGAGCCGGATCGGCACCGGCCGCTTGGGCTGCGTGACTCGCTGCGTCACCTTCAAAAATCCTCGTGGATCAGCCACGGGTCACCTCCAAAATCTTGTTCCATACCTGCGGGGAGTCCGGGTTCTGCCCGGCCGCGGCGGCGTCGGCGCGCAGCTGCTGCACTGCGGCGAAATTGCGCGGGGTCAGGCTGGTGATCCGGGTGCGGGTGTGCTCCCAGTCCAGCACCAGGCGCTGGGCCAGCGGCGAGGCGGTCATCGCGATGTGCTCGGTGAGCAGCGCGAAGATCTTCTGCGCCTCGTCCTCGTCGATGCCGCGGATGGCCAGGTCGTCGCCGGCTACCGCCAGCGGATTCAGCGTGGCAGGGTTGAAGTCCAGCACCCAGGCGGTGCCGCCGGAGAAGCCGGCGCCGAAGTTGCGGCCGGTGGGGCCGAGAATCAGCACCTGTCCCCCGGTCATGTACTCACAGCCGTGCTCGCCAATGCCCTCCACCACCAGGGCGGCGCCGGAGTTGCGCACGGCGAAGCGTTCGCCGACCTGCCCGTTGATGAACAGCTGGCCGCTGGTGGCGCCGTAGCCCACCACGTTGCCGGCGATGACCTGCTCTTCGGGCTTGGACTCGGTGCGCTGCGGTGGATGGATCGCGATCCGCCCGCCGGACAGGCCCTTGGCGACGTAGTCGTTCGCGTCGCCGGACAGGCTCAGCGTGATGCCTGCTGGCAGGAAGGCGCCCAGCGACTGGCCGGCGCGGCCCGACAGGTTGACCTTGATGGTGTCGGGCGCGAGTTCGTCGAGCCCGAAGGTCTTGGTCACGTGGTGCCCCAGCAGGGTTCCCACCGAACGGTCCGTGTTCACGATGTCCGCCTCGATGCCCACCGGGATGCGGTCGGCGAGCGCCGGTGCGGCGGCGGCCAGCAGCTTCTGGTCCAGGTGGTTCTCCAGCCCGTGGTCCTGGCTGATGCGCCGGGTGCGGGCCTCCAGCGGCGCGTCGGGCACCGTGGTGATGGCTTCCAGGGCCAGCGAGGTGACCTTCTGGTGGGCCGCCAGCTGGGTGTCTGACACCTTGAGCAGCTCCACCTTGCCGATGACCTCGGCCAGGGTGCGCGCGCCCAGCGAGGCGAGCAGTTCGCGCACTTCCTGGGCCAGGAACTCGAAGAAGTTCACCACGAATTCCGCCTTGCCGGTGAAGCGTTCGCGCAGCAGCGGGTTCTGCGTAGCCACGCCCACCGGGCAGGTGTCAAGGTGGCACACGCGCATCATGATGCAGCCCGAGACCACCAGCGGAGCGGTGGCGAAGCCGAATTCCTCCGCGCCGATCAGGGCGCCGATGAGCACGTCGCGCCCGGTTTTCAGCTGGCCGTCCACCTGCACGGTGACGCGGTCGCGCAGCCCGTTGAGCAGCAGCGTCTGCTGCGCCTCGGCCAGACCCAGCTCCCAGGGGGTGCCAGCGTGCTTCAGCGAGTTCATCGGGGAAGCGCCGGTGCCGCCGTCGTGGCCGGAGATCAGCACCACGTCGGCCTTGGCCTTGGCCACGCCTGCGGCCACGGTGCCGATGCCGGATTCAGAGACCAGCTTGACGTGCACGCGGGCGCTCGGGTTGGAGCACTTGGCGTCGTGGATCAGCTGGGCGAGGTCCTCGATGGAGTAGATGTCGTGGTGCGGGGGCGGGGAGATCAGTCCGACGCCCGGGGTGGAGTGGCGGGTTTTGGCGATCCACGGGTAGAGCTTCTCGCTCATCAGCTGCCCGCCCTCGCCGGGCTTGGCACCCTGGGCCATCTTGATCTGGATGTCGTCGGCGTTGGACAGGTACAGGCTTGTCACGCCGAAGCGCCCGGAGGCGATCTGCTTGATCGCGCTGCGCCGTTCTGGGTCAAGCAGGCGTTCGGGGTCCTCGCCGCCCTCGCCGGTGTTGGACTTGGCGCCCAGCCGGTTCATCGCGATGGCAAGGGTTTCATGGGCCTCGGCGGAGATCGAGCCGTAGCTCATCGCGCCGGTGGAGAAGCGCTTGACGATCTCGCTGACCGGCTCCACCTGATCGATGTCGATCGGGGTGACACCCTCGGTGTCGAATTCCAGCAGGCCGCGCAGGGTCTTCAGCTGCGCTGCCTGGTCGTCGACGGCGCGCGTGTATTCCTTGAACACGTCGTAGCGGCGGGTGCGGGTGGAATGCTGCAGCCTGAAGACGGTTTCCGGGTTGAACAGGTGCGGCGGGCCGGAGCGGCGCCACTGGTACTCTCCCCCGGTTTCCAGTTCGTTCTCCTGGGCGCCACCGTCGAGCTGCGGGTAGGCGCGGGCATGGCGGGAGGCGACCTCCTCGGCAATCGTCGCAAGTTCGATGCCCGAAAGCTTGGAGGTTGTGCCGGTGAAGAACTGCTCGACCACGCGCGTGGACAGGCCGACTGCCTCGAAGGTCTGCGCTCCGCAGTAGGAGGAGACCGTGGAGATGCCCATCTTGCTCATGATCTTCAGCAGCCCCTTGCCCAGCGCCTTGATCAGGTTCGCGGCGGCCTTGGCCCCGCCCACCCCGTTCAGCTCTCCGCGTTCGGCCATCTCTTCCACGCTTTCCAGGGCGAGGTAGGGGTTGATGGCGCTGGCGCCGTAGCCGACCAGCAGCGCGATGTGGTGCACCTCGCGGGCGTCGCCGGACTCGATGATCAGCGACACGCGGGTGCGCATGGAGCTTTTGAGCAGGTGGTGGTGCACGGCAGACGTCAGCAGCAGCGACGGGATCGGCGCCCAAGCGGCCGAGGAGTCGCGGTCAGAGAGCACGATGTAGCGCACGCCGCGGTGCACCGCCGCGGAGACCTTCTCGCAGATTTCCTGCAGCCTGGCGCGCAGCTCCTGCTCGCCGCCGGCCGGGCGGTACAGGCCGCGGACCTTGAGCGTCTGCTTGGCCCCGGTCTCATCGCGCAGGTTGGCGATCTTTGCCAGCTGGTCGTTGGTGAGCACCGGGTATTCGAGCTCGATGTGCTGTTGTTCGACGCGGTCGGCGGCCAGCAGATTGCCGTCCGGGCCGATGGAGGTGCCCAGCGAGGTGACCAGCTCTTCGCGGATGGCATCCAGCGGCGGGTTCGTCACCTGGGCGAAGGACTGGGTGAAGTAGTCGAAGAGCAGCCGCGGGCGCTGGGACAGGGCGGCGATCGGGGTGTCGGTGCCCATGGCCGCCAGCGGCTCGGCACCGGCGGCTGCCATCGGAGCCAGGATCACGCGCAGCTCCTCGGTGGTGTAGCCGAAGGTCAGCTGGCGCAGGTGCACCGAGGCGGAGGTGTGGCGCACGTGCTCCAGGGCTGGGAAGTCATCCAGCGACTTCAGATTCTGCGCCACCCATTCGCGCCATGGCTTGGCGGCGGCGACTTGGGTCTTGATCTCGGCGTCCTGAATGATCCTGCCGGCTTCAAGGTCGATCGCGAACATCTTGCCCGGGGCCACGCGGCCCTTGGAAATGATGTGCTCCTCGTCGACGTCGATCACGCCCACCTCGCTGGCGAGCACCACCAGGTCATCGTCGGTGACCCACCAGCGGGCTGGGCGCAGGCCATTGCGGTCCAGCACTGCGCCGGCGGTGGCTCCATCGGTAAAGCAGACGGCCGCCGGGCCGTCCCACGGTTCGATGAGCATGGACTGGTACTGGTAGAAGGCGCGCAGGTCCGGGTCCATCGCCGGATCGTTCTCCCAGGGCTGCGGGATCATCATCATGATCGCCTCGGTCAGCTCGCGCCCGGAGAGCATGAGCAGCTCGGCGACCTCGTCGAAGGAGGCCGAATCCGACGCCCCGGGGGTGCAGATCGGGAAGAGCTCCTCGGGGACCTCGCCGAGCACCGGCGAGGCCAGCGTCGACTGGCGGGCGCGCATCCAGTTGCGGTTGCCCTTGACCGTGTTGATTTCTCCGTTGTGGGCAATGGTGCGGAAGGGCTGGGCCAGCGGCCAGGAGGGGAAGGTGTTGGTGGAGAAGCGAGAGTGCACGATGGCGCAGCGGGTGGCGAAGCGCTCGTCGGACAGGTCGGGGTAGAACGGCTCGAGCTGCGCGGTGGAGACCATGCCCTTATAGACGATGGTGCTCGTGGAGAAGGAGGCGAAGTAGACGCCGATCTTGTTCTGCGCACGGCGGCGGATGCGCCAGACCGCGGCGTCCAGCTCACGCACCGCGCCCTGTCCAGCGGGCGAAGGGGCCACGGAGGCTGCGGGAGCTTCGGCGGGAGCGACGAAGAATTGGGTGATGTGCGGCATAACTGCGCGGGCCGAGGCGCCGATGACCTCAGCGTTGACCGGCACCTCGCGCCAGCCCAGGACCTGCAGGTTCTCTTCGGCGGCCAGGGCCTCAAGTTCTTCGCGGGCTGCGCGCAGCTGCGCTTCTTCGGCGGGCAGGAAGCCCATGCCCACCGCATAGCCGCCGGCGGCAGGAAGCGGGAAGTCGAGCACGGAGCGGAGGAATGCGTCGGGCAGGTGCAGCAGGATTCCGGCGCCGTCGCCGGTTCCTTCATCTGCACCGATGGCGCCGCGGTGCTCCAGGCGGCGCAGCGCTGTCAAAGCGTGGGAGACGATGTCGTGGGAGGCGGCATTCTTCAGCGATGCGATCATCGCCAGGCCGCAGGCGTCCTTCTCCGCAGCCGGGTCATAGAGTCCCTGGGCCGGTGGAATGGATGAAAAGCGGGTGTAGGGCGAGGGTGCTCCCCCGCCAGAATCGGGCGAGGCGTTCAGCTGGACTCCGGTCATGCTCATGAGGCGTGCCTTTCGGGTGTTCGGTGGGAAAGGCAGTTCCATGGGTGGCGGCGGCTGAACTTGCTGCGCAGCTGGTGGGCGGCGGGAGCCGAGGCGTCCGGTTTCGCAGGGGAACGAACTTTCCCACCTCGTTGTGGTGCCCGGCCTTGTCGGCGCGGTGTGCATCACACACTACGGTTCATTTGTTTCTTCCAAGAGCGCGCTTTTGTTTCAAGGAGGTTAAAAACTGCTTGGCGCGAGCTTGGATTTGCGCCGTGCCCGTGCACGCAGCTGGCCATAAATCCGCTTTATGCCCGGCCGACGGCGCTGCCACAATGTTTCAGGCATGTTGCGCGCTGCAGGATGGCGGCTTCCGCCGGCGGCCCAAATGTTTCGCGTACTGCGCGGTTTTTGACGCCGTTCGGCCCAGTTCGACGCTGCTGTTAACGCGGCACAGGGGCCAGTTCGTCATGAACTGGCCCCTGTGGGGATTCGGGGACGCGCAACTGCGGTGCTAGCTGGCGTCGTCGGTGGGCTTGTCCCCCGGATCCTGCGTGGATTTCCCGCCGCCTGGTGCGTTGTCGTCCTTGGCCGGCTGCGCATTCGCGGCCGAAGAGCCGGCAGTTGAGTTGGCCTGCCTCTCGACTGCCGCCGGCGCCGGCTCGCGCCCCGGCAGGAAGATGGAGTTCTTGTTCTGCGGGCGCAGCACCGTGAGCACGTAAATCAGCGCCAGGGTGCCGAACACGACCAGGCCGATCGCGAACCACTGGTGGATGCGCAGCGACAGCGGGCCGACGGTGATGATTTCGGCAGGGTCCAGACGCAGCGACTCGGTGAAGGTGCGGCCGATGCCGTACCAGATCACGTAGCAGCAGAACAGCGCGCCGCGGCGCAGCTGGAACTTCTTGTCTAGCGCGATCAGCACGAAGAAGCCGAGCAGGTTCCAAATGGACTCGTAGAGGAACGTCGGGTGGAACAGCGTGTCCGCCGGGTACCCGGCCGGGAAGTTGTAGCTGTTCGGATCGATCTCAAGGCCCCAGGGCAGGGTGGTGGGCGCGCCGAAGAGCTCCTGGTTGAACCAGTTGCCCCAGCGCCCTGCCATCTGCGCCAGCAGCACGCCGGGCGCGGCGGCGTCGGCAAAGGCCGAAAGCCTGATCCCGGTGCGCCGGCAGCCGATCAGCGCGCCGACGGCACCGAGGGAGATCGCACCCATGATGCCCAGCCCGCCGAGCCACAGCTGCGGAATTTCAATCCAGTGCTGCTGCTGCCCGTCGAGCCCGAAATAATACTTCGGGTCGGTGAACAGCACGTGGTACAGCCGGCCGCCGACGATGCCGAAGGGGATCGCCCAGATGGCGATGTCCCAGAGCATGTCCGAGTTGCCGCCGCGGGCGGCCAGCCGGCGGTTGGTCACCCACAGGGCGATCAGGATGCCGGCCAGGATGCACAGCGCGTAGGCGTGGATGGTCAGCGGGCCGATGGAGAACTTGGAAAACTCGGGCGGCGGGGACGGGATGGACGCCGGGACCGCCAGTGCAAGTGCTGCAAGGCCGGCCACTAGGCGAGCTCCTTGTCCGAGTGCGCCGCGGCGCCGGACAGTTCCGCTGCCAGCGCGCCGACCGCCTGGACTCCTCCGTCCCGCAGGGCGGCGACCAGGGCGGTGCCCACGATCACGCCGTCCGCGTAGGCGCCGATTTCCTCGACGTGCTCGCGGCGGGAGACGCCCAGGCCGACGCAGGCGTTTTCGGCGCCTGCCGCGTGGGCGGCGTCAACCACTGCCTGCGCGGCGGAGGACACCGAGGCGCGTGCCCCGGTCACGCCCATCAGCGAGACGCAGTAGATGAAGCCGCTGGAGACGTCCACGGTGCGCTGCACGCGTTCGGGGGTGGAGGACGGGGCGATCAGGAACACGCGTTCCAGGTCGTACTTCTCGCTGGCTTCAAGCCATTCGCCGGCCTCTTCCGGCACCAGGTCCGGGGTGATCAGGCCGGAGCCGCCGGCCTGCGCGAAGCGGCGGGAGAATTCGTCCACGCCCATGCGCAGCACCGGGTTCCAATAGGTCATGACCATCACCGCGGCGTCGGTGCGGGCGGTGATGCCCGCCACGATGTCGAACACGTCGGCCACGCGGAAGCCGTTCGCCAGGGCCTGCACGGTGGCTGCCTGGATGACTTCGCCGTCCATGACCGGGTCGGAGTACGGGATGCCGATCTCGATGATGTCCACGCCGTTCTCGGCCAGCGCGACGGCGGCCTCGATGCTGGTGGGCACGTCCGGGAAGCCTGCAGGCAGGTAGCCGATCAGGGCTGGGCGGCCCTCGGCGCGGGCGGCGGCGATTTTCTGGGCGCTTGTCACGCGGGTCATCTACTTCTCCTGTGCTTTCTGCGCGTCGGTTCCGGTGATTTCGGCGTCGGCGGCGCCGGGCTCGATCATGTCGAACCATGCCGCGGCGGTGCCCACGTCCTTGTCCCCGCGGCCCGAGAGGTTCACGATGATGATGGTCTCCTCTGGGACCGCGCCCTCGGCCACCAGCTTCTTGGCCAGGCGGATGGTGCCGGCCAGTGCGTGGGAGGATTCGATGGCCGGCAGGATGCCCTCGGTGCGGCACAGCGCCTTGAACGCGTCCATGGCCTCGGTGTCGGTGACCGGTTCGTAGGTCACGCGGCCGATGTCGGCCAGGAAGGCGTGCTCCGGGCCGACGCCCGGGTAGTCGAGGCCCGCGGAGATGGAATGCGACTCGATGGTCTGCCCGTCCTCGTCCTGCATCAGGTAGGACTTCGCGCCGTGCAGCACGCCCGGGCGGCCCAGGGTGATGGTGGCGGCGTGGCGGTCGGTATCCACGCCGTCGCCGCCTGCCTCGAAGCCGTACAGGGCGACGTCCTTGTCATCCAGGAAGCCGTGGAAGATGCCGATGGCATTCGAGCCGCCGCCGATGCACGCGGTCACCGCGTTCGGCAGGCGTCCGGTCTGTTCAAGGATCTGCTCGCGGGCTTCCTCGCCGATGACCTCGTGGAAGTAGCGGACCATGGCCGGGAAGGGTGCGCCGCCGGCGGCGGTGCCCAGCAGGTAGTGGGTGTTCTCCACGTTGGCCACCCAGTCGCGCAGCGCCTCGTTGATGGCGTCCTTCAGCGTCTGGGAGCCGACGGTCACCGGGATCACGGTGGCGCCGAGCAGGCGCATGCGGGCCACGTTCAGCGCCTGGCGGCGGGTGTCCTCGGCGCCCATGTAGACCACGCACTCCAAGCCCATCAGGGCGGCTGCGGTGGCGGAGGCGACGCCGTGCTGGCCCGCGCCGGTCTCCGCGATGATGCGGGTCTTGCCCATGCGCTTGGCCAGCAGCGCCTGGCCCAGGACGTTGTTGATCTTGTGGCTGCCGGTGTGGTTCAGGTCCTCGCGCTTGAGGAAGATGCGCACGCCGTCGCAGTACTGCGCGGAGAAGCGCTTGGCCTCGGTGAGCAGCGAGGGGCGCCCGGAGTAGTTCTTGTTCAGGTCCTTGACCTGTGCGATGAACTCTGGATCGTTCTTGGCGGCCTCGAAGGTTTCATTTAGCTCGTCCATTGCGGCCATGAGGGATTCGGGCATCCATCGTCCGCCGTAGGCGCCAAAGTACGGGCCGCTGGCATGGCGCAGCGACTGCTCGTCGATCGAGCCGGTGTCAGCGGAGTGATCCGGTGTGCTCATCGATTCCCTCTTTTCTTCAACGAAATATTGTTCGCGGTAGATTTCGTGCCCCGCTGGATAAGCTCCTGCGGGGCACGACACATATGTTTTTAGCGTTGCGGCTTGGCCGCGGTTCCTGCGGCGATGAACTCGGCGACGGTGCCGCGCGGGTCGGCGTGCTTGACCAGCGCCTCGCCCACCAGGATCGCGTCGGCGCCGGCGGCGGCGTAGTCGGCCACCTGCACGGTGGATTCAACCCCGGATTCGGCGACGATGACCGCGTCGGCAGGCAGCAGCGGGGCCAGCTTGCCGAAGGTAGCAGGGTCGACGTCCAGGGTCTTCAGGTTGCGCACGTTCACGCCGATGATCTTTGCTCCGGCCGCGATGGCCCGGGCGATCTCCTCTTCGGTGTGCGTCTCCACCAGCGCGTTCATGCCCAGGTCATGGGTCAATTCTAGGAAAGATGCAAGAGTCTGGTCATCCAGGGCCGCAACAATGAGCAATACAAGGTCTGCACCGTGGGCGCGGGCCTCGTAGATCTGGTACTCGTCGACGGTGAAGTCCTTGCGCAGCACCGGGATCTGCACAGCGGCGCGCACCGCGTCCAGGTCATCCAGCGAACCGCCAAAGCGGCGGGCTTCGGTCAGCACGGAGATCACCGAGGCTCCCCCGGCCTGGTATTCGGCGGCCAGCACCGCCGGCTCGGGAATGTCGGCCAGCGCGCCCTTGGATGGGGACTTGCGCTTGACCTCTGAGATCACCCGCAGGGTGGTGTCGCGCTGCGCCGGATCGGCATGGCCGCCCAGCGCCTGGTAGGCGTCGCGGGCCGGTGCGGCCGCCAGGGCCTGCTCCTTGACCTGCTCTAGGGGCGCATGTGCACGGCGGGCGCCCAGGTCTTCCCGGACGCCCGCAATGATGTCATCAAGTACACTCAACTTAGTGCGCTGCTCCGCTGCGGGCTCCGCCCACGCCGAAGCCTGCAAGCTTTAGGACAAAGCCGACGACCAAGCCCAAGACGACGACGCCCATGCAGATCCAGAAGAAGGTCCAGGCCAGGTTGGCGAAGGCGATGCCGCCGGCGATGGAGCCAACCAGCATGATGGTGACGCAGGCCCACGCTGCGATGGAGTTACCGTGGCCAATCTGCTCGGTGTAGACCGGATCGATCTCGGTGTTCTGCGACATTGCTCGATGTCTCCCTTTTCTAGAGGTGGGTATCTTCCGCGGGCGCTTGCCGCCCGGGCAGTGATCTGTTTGCTTCTATTCTGCCACCAGTCCTCTGCTCAGACCTATTCCTAGGCCCAACGTGTCCCGGCGGGCAGGAAATCAGGACTGCTTTTCGCCGTTGGTGGGGTCCTCGCCGGCGGAGAACTGCTCCCAGTCGGCGATGTTCTGCGAGGAGGCGTCCTTTGGGGCGTCGGCCTTCGCGCCGGCGTCGCGGGCATACTTGTCCGCCTTCGCCGCCCAGGTGCGGGCGAAGATGAGCACCAGCACGGATTGGATGACGACCAGCACGCCGCCGATGACCGCCACCGTCGGCCAGGCGGACACCGCGTAGTCCCCGGCGTTCTGCGCCAGGCCGGTGGCTTTGGAGACCGCGGCAAAGGAGGCGGTCTGCGGGTTGGCCAGCGCCGCGGCGCCGGAGGCGATCACCGCGATTCCTGCCAGCAGGCAGATCGCCCCGATGATGTAGCGGGAGACCTTGCCGGCGATCAGCAGCGCCAGAGAGCCTGCCAGCACCGCGATCGAGACGGCGGTGATGGCCGGCGCCGCCGAGGCGCCGTCGACCACAATCTGCGGGATCTGCACGGTGCTTGACTGCACGTCGACGGTGATCCAGGTGCGGGTGGCCGACCAGAGGCCGATGACGGCGCCCAGGGCGCCGAAGAGCGCCAGGTTGCGGGCGGTTGCCAATTGTTTCACTTAGTGTTCACCTGATTCGGTGTTGGTGGTGTGCGCGGCGCGCATCGAGGAGGCGGCGTAGACCGCCCGCAGCGGCGCGGCCGCCTTGTTCACGGTTTCCAGGGCCTCGTCGGCGAACTTGGAGTCGTTGACGATGCCGCCGCCAGCCTGCACGTAGGCGCGGCCGCCCTTGAGCAGCGCCGAGCGGATGGCGATGGCCATGTCCATGTCTCCGGCGAAGTCCAGATAGCCGACCACGCCGCCGTAGATGCCGCGGCGGTAGGGCTCGTACTCGTCCAGCAGCTGCAGGGCGCGCGGCTTGGGCGCCCCGGAGAGCGTGCCGGCGGGGAAGGTCGCGGCGAGCACGTCGTAGGCGTCCACGTCCGCACGGGCCTTGCCGACCACGTTGGAGACCAGGTGCATGATGTGGCTGAAGCGCTCGACCTCCATGAACTGCGTGACCTCCACGGTGCCCGCCTGGCAGACCTTGGACAGGTCGTTGCGCGAAAGGTCCACCAGCATCAGGTGCTCGGCACGTTCCTTCTGGTCGTTGACCAGGGACTTTTCGTGCAGCTGGTCTTCCTCGTAGTTCGCCCCGCGCGGCCTGGACCCGGCAATCGGGTGCGTGACCACGTGGCCGTCGTTGACCGTGACCAGCGCTTCGGGCGAGGAGCCGACGATCTGGAAGGCCTCGCCGTGCTCGTCGAGGAAGTTGAACAAGTACATGTAGGGGCTGGGGTTGGTGGCGCGCAGCACCCGGTAGACATCCAGCGCGTCGGCGCCGGTTTCCAATTCGAAGCGGCGCGAGACGACGATCTGGAAGACCTCGCCATCCACGATCGCCGTCTTGGACTTGGCCAGCGCCGCCAGATAGTCGTTCTCGTCCCAGGAGTGGACGACGGCGCCCATGAGTTCTTCGCGGGGCACGTCGGTGCCGGTCAAGACGGTCGCGGCGCTGGAGACCGAGGCGTCGAGCTGGTTCAGCATGTCCTGCAGGCGGGCCACCGCGGCGTCATAGGCCTGTTCGGCGCGCTCGTCGCTGTTATCGAAGTTGATGGCGTTGGCGATCAGCGTGACGGTGCCTTCGGTGGCGTCGTGCACCGCCATGTCCGCCACGAGGTTCATGCTCAGTTCCGGCAGGTTCAGGTCGTCCGCCGGAGGGTTGGGCAGCTTTTCCCAGTGCCGCACGCATTCCCAGCCGAGGAATCCGACCATGCCGCCGGTCAGCGGGGGCATGCCGGGGATCGGCGTCGTGTGCAGGGCGCGGACGGTGTCGCGCAGCACTTCCACGCCGATGCCGCCGGTGGGCAGTCCGGCCGGAGGCTGTCCCTGCCAGTAGGCTTCGCCGCCGCGGGTGCTCAGCGTCGCCGGCGAGTTCACCCCGATGAAGGAGTAGCGGCTCCAGACGCCGCCGGCGGCCGCCGATTCCATGAGGAAGGTGCCGGGACGGCCGGCAGCCAGGGTGCGGTAGAGGCCGATGGGGGTCAGCGAGTCGGCCAGGACCGACATGGTCACCGGGATGACCCGGCGGGTGGCGGCCATGGACAGGAAAGCGTCGCGGGTCGGGGAAATGGTGCCGAGGGTTTTCATGTATTTCTTCTTCTGTAGCTCGTTTCAGTGCACTGCGCGCAGGGCTCGCTTCACGCGGCCCAAGAGGCGGGCGAAACCAACTGGGACGAAAATTCTTAGGCGCCGCGGTGGCCGACGACGGCTGGCAGCTCGCGGTTGGTGAAGCAGGATTCGGTGCCGGTGTGGCATGCGGCGCCCACCTGGTCCACCTGCAGCAGCAGCGCGTCGCCGTCGCAGTCAAGGGCAGCGGACTTGAGGAATTGGAAGTGCCCGGAGGTGTCGCCCTTGCGCCAGTACTCTTGGCGCGAACGCGAGTAGAAGGTAACTCGCCCGCTGGTCAGCGTGCGGCGCAATGCCTCGTCGTCCATCCAGCCGAGCATCAGGACCTTACCGGTGTCGTACTGCTGCACGATGGCGGCGAACAGGCCGTTGGCGTCATGCTTGAGCCGGGCCGCGATCGCCGGGTCGAGTTCTTGGGATTCGGACCCCTGATCGGGGCCGTTGAGAGTAGTAGCCATCCCCTAAAGCATACTGGTTTTGCCCGCATTCACAGCCCTTGTGACTTGCCGTTCCTTCAAGCTGGTTCACAGGTATTCCGACACCGCATGTCGATTGCGCCGCTGGGGCCTGAATGCATGCTAATTTCGAGAGTGATGCACCTAGTTCACGCTTCTCGATTGGCGTTGGCAGAGACCTTGCTTGCAGCGGGCCCCAACGCTGAAACCCTGTGCGCCGGTTGGGAGACCCGCCACCTCGCAGCGCACCTCGTCCTCCGCGAAAACACGCTCATTTCGGTGGGAACGGTGTTCAAGCCGCTGTCGAAGAAACTCGACAAGAAGATTCGGGATTTGGCCGACGCCGCCCAGTCCCCCGAGCGCTACGCGGCGCTGATCCGCCGCTTCAGGATCGGACCGGTCAAGTATTCGCCGTTCGCCATCGACACGATCGACCGCGCCGCGAACCTCACCGAGTACTTCGTCCACACCGAGGATGTGCGCCGCGCACGCAGCCAATGGGCCCCGCGCATCTTGGACAAGGAATACACCGAGATGCTGTGGCAGTCGCTGACCCGCATGTCCCGGGTGCTGTTCCGCAAGGCGCCGGTGGGCATCATCCTCACCCGGTCCGACGGGCAGCGCCATGTGGCAAAGAAGGCACCGAACGCAGTCTCCATCTCCGGTCCGGTCACCGAGCTGATGCTTTTCGCCTTCGGCCGCGTGGACCACTGTCTGGTGACCTTCGAGGGCGGGGATTCGGCCCTGGAGATCGTCAAGGGCTACAAGCCAGGGCTTTAGCGCCAGGCCCTAGCAAGCTGGCGATGGCAATAGGCCCGCACGATCAACGAGACCAGCAGCCCTGCTCCCGAGATGCCGATCATCCAGACCGGGGACGAGTTGAGCAGAACAATGAATCTTGAGCCGAACCAGCCAACTGGCACCGAAATGTCGGTCCTGCCCAGCTCATATGACTTGATCAAGTCGAAGGTGACTTTGAACTCAAAGCGCATCTGCGGCGGTTCATCTCTTGCCCCGACAGGACCTGAGATGATGTGGGAAATGCTTCGAATCCCTGGGTCGTCCACGACAATCGTGTCTCCTGCAAGAATCGGCCAGGGCACGTCGTAGCTGTTCTGGAGCGTTGGCTCATAGGGGGCGTCAAGATAGTAGCGGACGCTGGGGTCGAATGCTTCAGAACTGCGGGAAGATAAATCCGCGTAGCGAAAACGCGGCTGGCTTGATTCCTCCGGCGATTTCTTCGGCAGCATCTGCAGCCGCTGCGCGGCGTGCGACTCCCGATCCAGCCATGTTGCCAAGGGCAGCAGCGGTATCGCCTGGGATGTCCCGTACCATTTCTGCTCGTCGCGCGTCAGGGTGATTGACTTGCCTTCGTCGGTCTGTACGGTCAGCGTTTGCGGCACATCCAACCTGTCGCTGCCATAGGGTATCCACGGCAGCGGGGTGATGAGGTTGAGGATGATGCCCAGGAGCAGGCACAGCCCGAACAACGCAGCCACTTTGTTGATGCGCGCGACTTTTGACTGCCAGCCCTGCAGGGCCTGCTCTCTTTTATCCACAAATTAGACTATACAGTGGCCAGCTGCTATTCATGACGTGAGGCCGGCCTCTTGGCCGGCCTCACGTGCTGAGTTCTGGTTTCAGCGCACCGGATAGCCGGCGTCGCGGATCGCCTGCTTCACTTGGGCGATCATGTCCTTGGGTCCGAAGTGGAAGATCGAAGCCGCAAGCACCGCGTCGGCGCCGGCTTCAATGGCCGGAGGGAAGTCCTCTGGCTTGCCGGCTCCGCCCGAAGCGATCAGCGGGACCTTGACCTCGGCGCGCACGGCGCGGATCATCTCAAGGTCAAACCCGTCCTTGGTGCCGTCGGCGTCGATCGAGTTCAGCAGGATCTCCCCCACGCCGCGCTCGGCGGCTTCCTTGGCCCAGGCCACAGCGCAGGTGCCGGTACCCTTGCGCCCGCCATGGGTGGTGACTTCGAAGCCCGAAGCGATGGAAGGATCGCTGGTGCGGCGGGCGTCCAGCGAGAGCACCAAGACCTGGGAGCCGAAGCGCTCGGTGATCTCGTTGATCACCTTGGGGCGGGCCACCGCGGCGGTGTTGATCGACGCTTTGTCGGCGCCGTTGCGCAGCAGCCGGTCGACGTCTTCCGCGGTGCGCACCCCGCCGCCGACGGTCAGCGGGATGAAGACCTCTTCTGCGGTGTGGCGGACCACCTCGTAGGTGGTTTCGCGGTCCGAGCTGGAGGCGGTGACATCCAGGAAAGTCAGTTCGTCGGCGCCGGCCAGGTTGTAGCGGCGGGCCAGCTCCACCGGGTCGCCGGCATCGCGCAGCCCCTCGAAGTTCACACCCTTGACCACGCGGCCGTTGTCGACGTCGAGGCAGGGAATAACGCGGATTGCAACAGTCATGAGTTCTGCTCTTTCCCTTAGATGCGGCAGGCGTGGATCTGGCTGACCAGGATGGCGCGGGCGCCGAGGTCGTAGAGCTCGTCCATGATGTTGTTGGTCTGCGACTTCTTGACCATGGCGCGCACCGCGCACCAGTCGGAATTGGCAAGATCGGAGACGGTTGGCGATTCGAGTCCCGGGGTCAGCGCACAGGCCTGGTCCGCCAACTCGCGGCGCACGTCGTAGTCCAGCATCACGTACTGGCGCGCGACGAGCACGCCGTTCAGGCGGCGGGTGAGCACCTCAAGGCCTGCAGGCTTGTGGCCGACGCGGCCGATCAGCACGGCTTCGGAAGCCAGCAGCACGTCGCCGAAGATTTCCATGCCGGCGGCCTTGATGGTGTTGCCGGTTTCCACGACGTCGGCGATGGCATCTGCCACGCCCAGGCGCACCGATGATTCGACAGCACCGTCGAGGCGGACGACGGAGGCGTCGATGCCGGACTTTTCAAGATAGTGGCGCAGCAGCACGTCGTAGCTGGTGGCGATGCGCTTGCCATTCAGCTGGCTGGCGTCGGTGAACGCGCCGACGGGGGCGGCGAAGCGGAAGGCCGACTTGCCGATGCCCAGCGAGAGCTGCTCCTCGACGTCGTCGTCCACATCGGCATCCAGGTACAGGTCGCGGCCGGTGATGCCTACGTCCAGGATGCCGCGGCCGACGTAGACGGCGATGTCGCGGGGGCGCAGGTAGAAGAATTCAACTTGGTTGTCCTCGTCCACCAGGACCAGCTCGCGGGAATCGCGGCGCTGGAGGTAGCCGGCTTCCTTGAACATGGTGGAAGCGATATCGGACAGGGCACCCTTATTGGGCAGGGCTACGCGAAGCATTTTCTAACTCTTTCGGTCAGGGTGGCGCTGCGGCGTGATGCCATAAACAAGCGCCAAGGAGTGTGTGTTCGTTGGCTGTTGTCTCTGCCGCCGTGCGTTGGCGCGGGTCCGCTCATCTGAGGAGCGGACCCGCGTCGGCGCGACGGCTATAGATGCTTGTAGACGTCAGCCAAGGACAAACCCTTGGCGATCATGAGGACCTGCACGTGGTAGAGCAGCTGGGAGATTTCCTCGGCAGCGGCTTCATCCGTTTCATATTCAGCGGCCATCCACACCTCGGCGGCCTCCTCGACGATCTTCTTGCCGATGCCGTGGACACCGGAGTCGAGTTCAGTGACGGTCTTGGAGCCTTCCGGGCGGGTTTCTGCCTTGAGCGATAGTTCGCTGAAGAGCTCGTCAAAAGTTTTCACGCTACTACCCTAACCGCATCCATGTCGCTGTATGAACTTGAGTTCAGCTTTATGACAGCGCGGCTCATCGGGCCAGGGCCGCGACGGTCATGACCGCGGCACTGTAGGCCTCGTAGCCCTTGTCCTCGCTGGAGTTCTCAAGTCCTGCCCGGTCAAGGCCCTGTTCTTCGGTGTCGCAGGTAAGTACGCCGAAGCCGATTGGGGTTTTGGAGTCCACCGCCACGCTGGTCAGCCCGTTGGTGGCCGCCAGGCAGACGTAGTCGAAGTGCGGGGTGCCGCCGCGGATGACCACGCCCAGGGCGATGACCGCGTCGTAGTCCCCCGCCAGCGTCGCAGCGGCCACCGGCAGCTCGAAGGTTCCCGGCACCCGGACCAGCGTGGTGCTGGCCTCAAGGCCGGCGTCCTTGGCGGCGCGCTGGGCGCCGTCGATCAGCCCGTTCATGATGACCTCGTGCCAGCTGGCAGCGACGATGGCGACTTTCAGCTGGGACAGCGTGCCTCCGGCGGCGAGGGTGCGCAGTTCGTCGGCGACGTTGGTTGGTGCTCCGTGCTTGCTCATGGTGTGCTCCTTGAAAATGCTTGTCGTGGTTCTTGATCGTATGTTCAGGCGTCGAAGTGCTCGTCGGCGCCCGGGTGGGCGGGCAGGTCCAGCTGGTGGCCGAAGCGGGTCTGCTTGGTGCGCAGGTAGTTTTCGTTCTCGGCCCGCGGGGCTACCTGGCTGGGAACCAACTGCGTGACGGCGATGCCTGCGTCAATCAGCTTGCGGCGCTTGTCGGGGTTGTTGCTCAGCAGCCGGATTTCTTCCAGCCCCAGCTTTTTGAGGATGGCAGCCACGGCAAAATACTCGCGGGCGTCGGCCGGGAAGCCCAGGTGCAGGTTGGCGTCCAGGGTGTCCATGCCGTGTTCCTGCAACGCATAGGCGCGCAGCTTGTTGACCAGCCCGATGCCACGGCCTTCATGCCCGCGGATGTAGACCAGGTGGCCTCCCTCGGCGGCGATGCGGGACATCGCCGCGTGCAGCTGCTCCCCGCAGTCGCAGCGGTAGGATCCGAGCACATCTCCGGTGAGGCATTCGGAGTGGATGCGCACCAAATTTCCCGCCGGTGCCCCGTCGGGCCCCGGGTGGCTGAGGATGACGTGTTCGTGCCCCTCGACCTGGGCGGCCTGGGCGGTGAACTGGCCGTAGGCGGTGGGCAGCGCCACCGGATCGGTGAGCTCAATCAGGTCGTTGACCCGGCGCCAGCGGGCCAGGTCGTCGATGGAGATCAGCGGCAGCTCGTGTTCTGCGGCGAAGACGCGCAGGTCGTCAAGGCGCATCATCTCGCCGTTGTCCTTGGTGATCTCGCCGATGACCCCCACCGGCTGCAGCCCGGCGGCGCGGCACAGGTCCACTGCCGCTTCGGTGTGCCCGCGGCGTTCCAGCACTCCCCCGGCGGCGGCGCGCAGCGGGAAGATGTGCCCCGGGCGCGAGAGCTGCTCCGGGGTGGTGGTTTCGTCGGCCAGCAGCCGGCTGGTCAGTGCACGGTCCGCCGCGGAAATGCCTGTGCTGATGCCGCTGGCGGCGTCGCAGGTGACGGTGAAGGCGGTGCCCTTGGCGTCCTGGTTGATGCCGACCATCGGGGCCAGGCGCAGCGCATCGGCGCGCTCGGCGCTCAGCGGCACGCAGATCACCCCAGAGGTGTAGCGGATGGTGAAGGCCATCAGTTCCGCGGTGGCGTGCTGCGCGGCGAAGATGATGTCGCCTTCGTTTTCGCGGTCTTCGTCGTCGACCACGACAACTGCCTTGCCGGCGGCCAGGGCGGCCAGCGCGGTAGGGATGGAATCAAGGGTTGACTGCTGCATTATCGTGCACCTCCGAAGGAGTTGAGGCGGGCTACGTACTTTGCCAGCACGTCGACCTCGATGTTGATCTTGTCCCCGGCCTGGCGGGCGCCCATGGTCGTGGCGGACAGGGTGGTGGGAATGATGCCGACTTCCACCCAGTGCCCGTCATCCTGCGCGTCGGCCGGCGAGACGGCGGTGATGGTCAGCGAAATCCCATCCAGTGCGATGGATCCCTTTTCCGCCGTCAGCGGGGCGTAGTCGCGGGGAATCGAAACGCGGAAGGTGGTCCACTGCCCGTGTTCGACCCGTTGCAGCACCTGTCCGACGGTGTCCACGTGGCCCTGGACGACGTGCCCGTCCAGCCGCGCTCCGGCAGGGGTGCAGCGTTCCAGGTTGACCTTGTCGCCGGCTGCCAGCGCGCCGGTGGTGGTGCGGTCCAGCGTCTCCCCCATGACATCGACGCTCAGAGTGTCTCCGTCCAGCGCGGTGGCGGTCAGGCAGACGCCGTTCACCGCCAGCGAGCCGCCCAGGTCCAGTCCATCGGTGTGTCCGGGCGCGTTGAGGGTGAGGATGGCGAGGTTGTCTTCCTCGCGGTGTTCAATGGCGGTGATCGTGCCGATGCCGCTGACAATTCCAGTAAACATGGTGGTCCTTGATGAAGAAATATGGGTTTTTTGCGGTGCCGCCCCTGTTTTTGGGTGCACCAAACGAACCCAGGGTGGTATGCGGGTTCTTATATCTGCTTTTAAGGCTGCGGCAGAGGTTCCAGATGCATCATCACATCGGGTCCGAGCCTGCCCAGCGTTTCGGTGCTGTAGGCATCCAGCCGGTACTGCCGTGCGTCGCCCAGTGTCTGCGTGCCTGCGATGTTCACCGATGAATCCCCTGCTCCGATGATCAGGGGCGCCTGGTAACAGTAGATTTCATCGGCCAGGTCTGCGCTGATGAAGGCCGAGGCAATGGTGGAGCCGCCTTCGATCAGCAGGTGGCCGTAGCCGAGTTCAGCGGCACGGCGCACCAGTTCATGCACATCCCGGGTGCGCACCTGTTCGAAATGCTCATCGAATTCCAGAGCCAGCCCGGTGGGCAGCTCGCGCAGTCCCATGACCAGCCGGTGCGGCTGCTTCGGCAGCGCCGCCCCGTCCTTGGTGCGCGCGTTCAGCCGCGGGTTGTCATGGACCACGGTGTTGGTGCCGACCACGATCGCATCCACCCGGGAGCGCAGCCCGTGGGCGTGCACCCGGGATTCGGCGGAGGTGATCCATTGGCTGCTGCCGTCCGGTGCGTTGACCCGGCCGTCCAGCGACTGCGCCGTCTTCACGGTGATGAACGGCCGCGACTGCTTCTTGGCGCGCAGCCACCGGTGGTTCAGTTCCTGCAGGGCGGTGCCCGCCTGGGCTTGGCTGACCTCGACGCCGGCCTGGCGCAGGTAGTCGGCTCCTCCGCTGGCCGCGGCAGTGGGGTCCGCCATGGCATAGTGCACCCGTCCGATGCCCGCCTGGGCGATAGCGTGGGAGCAGGGCCCGGTGCGGCCGGTGTGGTTGCACGGCTCCAGGGTGACGACCATGGTCAGTTCGCTGGCGCGCTGCCTGCTGATGCGACCCAGCCTGCGCAGGGCTTCGATTTCTGCGTGAGGGTTGCCTGCCCCGGCGTGGAAGCCGGTGGTGATGAGGCTGCCTGAGGCATCCAGCACACAGGCTCCCACCAGCGGGTTCGCGCCCCGGTGGCCGCGGCGCGCGGTTTCCAGGGCCGTATCCAGCGCGGCTGACAATTGCTGTTCGGTGAGCATGGCGGTCAACGCTGGGTCTGGATGGTTGGATCGGGCATTTCGGTCTCGATCTGCGGCTTGTCTTCCTTCTTGGCCCGGGCCCAGACGAAGAAGCCGATCAGCGTGAAGGCGCCGTAGAACAGGTACATGAAGGCGCTGGCGTAGTAGCCGGCGGAGAACAGCAGCGGCACGCCCACGGCGTCGACCGCTACCCAGATCAGCCAGAATTCAACCCAGCCTTTGGCCATGCCGAAGGTTGCCAGCAGCGATCCGACGAAGGTCCATGCGTCGGCCCAGACCGGCTCGTAGGAGCCCAGGATCCTGAACAGCGGGGTCAATGCGACGGTGCCAAGGATCAGGAAGGAAACCAGGCCAAGGCGCACCTTGTTCGACGCCCATTTCGGCGTGACGGCGCTGCCGCCCCCGTCGCGGGCCTGCTTCCAGCGGTACCAGCCGAAGACCGAGACGGCGATGAACATGATCTGGCGGCCCGCCTGGCCCCAGAGGTTCGCGGCGTAGTCGGTGTCGAAGAGGCTGCCGAGGAATACCGTGAGCAGCAACAGGTTGCCGATGATGCCTACTGGCCAGGCCCAGACCTTGCGGCGCATGCCGCCCACGGCGCTGGCTAGGCCGAAGATATTGCCGACGACTTCGCGCACCAAAAGCGCAGAGGAGCCAATCGCAATCTGTGAGTTGAAAGCTTCTATGAGCCACCGCAGGAAATCCATCTTTCCACCCTTCTCGAAGCGGCGGCTCCGGGGGTGTGCATTTGATGGACCTTAAAGACAACTGCCGCAACGGCTCATGAAAGAACGCCGTCGGCAACGCCAAAGGTAAATCAAATTCGTGCTTCTCCCATCCAGACTTTAACTGTCGGTACCGGAATTTCACCAGTTCAACCGCTGCTTTGGCTTGTGGCCTTGGCAGCGGGTCGCGGACTATCACCGCCGGTTCGGACTTTCACCGACCCCGGAGCACGTATTTACGTTTACATCAGTTATTGTTGCACACTTTAGGCGCTGTGGTGTCCGCCCAGAGCAAGATTGCGTAACACGTCGATTTCCACCGATGGCTCCGGCGCCGCATATACGGCGGAACCTGCCACGAAGACGTCGGCCCCGGCTTCCGCGGCGCGCAGGATCGTGTCGCGAGAGATGCCGCCGTCGACCTGCAGCGCAATCGGCTTGCCGGATCCTCCGATGGCGGCGCGGGCGCGGCGGATCTTGGGCAGCACCAAGTCGAGGAACTTCTGGCCTCCGAAGCCGGGCTCCACCGTCATGAGCAGCAGCATGTCCAATTCGCCGAGCATGTCCAGGTAGGGCTCGATGGGCGTTGCCGGGCGCAGGGCCATGGAGGACTTAGCGCCGGCAGCGCGCAGTTCGCGGGCCAGCCGGATCGGAGCCGAGGAGGCCTCGACGTGGAAGGTCACGCTGTCCACGCCGACCTGGGCGTATTCCGGGGCCCAGCGGTCGACGTCCTCGATCATCAGGTGCACGTCCAGGGGAAGCTCGCTGGCCTTCTGCAGCGCCTCGACCACCGGCTTGCCCAGGGTGAGGTTCGGGACGAAGTGGTTGTCCATGACGTCCACGTGCACCGCATCGGCGGTGTGGATTCGCCGCAGCTCGCCGGCGAGGTTTGCGAAGTCAGCTGACAGGATCGAGGGGTGGATGCGCGCGGTGCTCAAGGGTGCTCCTTCAGGAACGGGTGGAAAGTTGTGCTGTGGAACCAATACTGCCAGCGTCCGGGCGGACGCTGGCAGTAGATGACGCGGCGGCGTCGCGGCGGCTAGGCGGTCTTGGTCAGCAGCGCCATGAACATGGCATCGGTGCCGTGCACATGCGGCCACAGCTGGGCAGTGCTGCCCGCACCCAGTTCATGTCCGGCCGCCGGCGCATCGGGGTACATGACCTTGGAGACCTCGGCTCCGGTGTCCAGCAGCCGCGCGTCCGGGTGGCGCTTGAGGAAGTCTTCGACGACCAGCCGGGTTTCGGCCTGGTGCGGCGAGCAGGTGACAAAGCCGACCACGCCGCCCACGCGCACCGCACTGAATGCGGCATCGAGCAGTTCGCCCTGGATGCTGGTCAGCTCTGGAATATCGCGCGGGGCCTTGCGCCAGCGGGATTCAGGGCGGCGGCGCAGTGCGCCCAGGCCGGAGCAGGGGGCATCGACCATAATCCGGTCATAGTCTCCCGCGTACTCTTCCCCGCCGTAGCTGCGGCCGTCCTGCTCGGTGACCATCCAGTAGTCGTGCGGGACGGCATCCAGCGAGTTTTCCACCAGCCGGGCGCGGTGGGCGGCCGGCTCATTGGCGGTCAGCCGTGCGTCGCGCTGCACGGCGATGGCGCCCAGCAGCGCCGCCTTGCCGCCCGGGCCGGCGCACAGGTCCAGCCAGTAGCGGTCCTCTCCCCCGTCGGGCAGTGCAGTATTCGCCAGCGCGCGGGCCATGACCTGGCTTCCGGCATCCTGCACGCGGACGGTGCCTTCGCGCACCCCGGGCACCCGGGCCACGTCGCCGTGCTTGTAGGTGGCGGAGTCGGCCAGCAGCTCGCCTGCTTCCGCCCCCGCGTCGAGCGCGCCGGACAGGTCTCCCAGTCCGGGCAGCGCGACCAGGTTGACCACCGGAGCGGCATTGTCGGCAGCCAGCAGCGAGGCAAGTTCGCTTCCGTCGCGCCCGTGGGCAATCAGTGCACCGCGCAGGGCGCGCACAATCCACTCTGGGTGGGAGTGCTCGATGGCCAGCTTGCCCGATTCGCCCTCGGCCGCTTCGGTCAGCTGCGCGGTCCATTCTTCTGCAGACCGTTCGCTGACCCGGCGCAGCACGGCATTGATCAGGCCCGACGGCCCGGCGCCGATCTGCGCCCTGGCCAGGGAGACGGTTTGGTCCAATGCCGCATGCTTGGGAACGCGCATGGCCATCAACTGGTGGGCGCCGATGCGCAGGGCGTCGAGGATCGCCGGGTCAAGTTCGCCCAGGGGCCTGTCGACCAGGGTTGAAAGGATCGCGTCGTAGAACCCTTGGCCGCGCAGCGCACCGTAGGCCAGCTCGGTGGCAAAGCCTGCATCGCGGCGGTCAAGCTGGTACTCGCGGATCATCTTCGGCAGGACCAGGTTTGCGTAGGCATCCGCTGCGGAGACTTCGCGCAGGGTTTTGAATGCTACCAGCCGCGCCGGATCGGCACTGCGGTTGCGCTGGCCAGGGGTCGCCTGCGAGTAGCGGCGCGGGCTTCCGCCCTGGCCGCGGTTGCGGGTGCGCCCGCGGTCGTTGCGGCGCTGTCCGTCAAAGCTGCCGCCGCCGTGTGACTGGTTGCCGCGCGAAGGGCCGCGCTGTTCTTGGCCGCTCATGCAAAGCTCACTTTCGTTCCCTGGGCCAGCATGCCGCGGGCCCAGTCGGAGGCGTTCATCATCTTCTTGCCCGGAGGCTGGATCATCGTTGGCTCAAGGGCCCAGGTTCCGGTGCCGATCAGCACCGTGGGCTGCTTGCCCGGCTCGATGCGCAGCTGCCCGGCAGCCAGGTCGGCTACGTCGCGGCGTTCGCGCAGCGGGCCGAACTTGTAGCGCTTGTCTTCGGCTGCTGCCCAGGCGCCGGGAAACGGCGTGGTGCCATGGGCCCGCCGGCGGATTTCGGTAGCTGGGCGGGTGAAGTCCAGTTCAGCATCTGCATCGGTGATCTTTGGCGCATAGGTGTGCGATCCTGCCTGCGGCACTCCGACCGCCTTGCCGGCGTCGAGCGCCTGCAGGGTCTGCACCAGCAGCATGGAACCTGAATTGCTCAGCTTCTCCAGCATCACCCCGGCGGTATCCATCTCGCCGATGGCCTCGGTTACCTGGCCGAATACGGGGCCGGTGTCCAGCCCGGTCTCCAGCTGGAAGGTCACCGCGCCGGTGATGTCGTCCCCGTGGATGATCGACTGCTGCACCGGAGCCGCGCCGCGCCAGTTGGGCAGCAGGGAGAAATGCAGGTTGATCCACCCGTGGGTCGGCACGTTCAGGGCGGCTTCGGGAACCAGACCGCCGTAGGCGACGATGGCGGCCGCCTGGACGTCGAGCGCCGCAATTTCTTCGGTGACTTCTGCGGTGATCTTCGCCGCCTTGATGACCGGCAGGCCCAGCTCTTCGGCGCGGGCCGCCACCGGCGACGGGGTGAGCACGCGCTTGCGGCCCAGCGGCGCGTCGGGCCGGGTCAGCACCGCGGCAATGTCGAACCCTGCCTCGTGCAGATAGTTCAGGGAGGTCACGGCAACCTGCGGGGTGCCGGCGAAAAGAATTCGCATGCGCTTAATGTCCTAGTCCTGCGCCGAAGCTGGATCCAAGCGATCCCGAGCGCTGTGCAATAGTTTGGTTGGCCGTCCGCGAGTAGTTGACTGCCCGAAGCTTGCGCCAGGCGGCCTTCTTCTCTTCTTGGGGCAGCCTGTCGATGAAGAGGATGCCATCCAGATGGTCGGTTTCGTGCTGGAAGCAGCGGGCCAGCAGGCCTTCACCCTCCAGTTTGATGGGATTGCCGAACTTGTCGAAGCCGGTAGCCGTCACGTGCCGGCGGCGCGGGACCGGGGCGGCGATCCCGGGGATGGAAAGGCATCCTTCAATATGGTCAGCCTGGTAGTCCTCGCTCAATTCCAGCTTAGGGTTGATGATATGGCCTCGCTGGTCGCCGATCTGGTAGGTGAACACGCGCAGCGAGACGCCGACCTGCGGTGCGGCCAAGCCGGCGCCGTCGACGTTTTCCATCGTCTGGTCCATGTCCTCAACCAGTTTCTGGATTTCTGGGCCGAACTCGGTCACCTCCTGCGCTTCGGTGCGTAGAACGGGATCACCGATGATCCGAATTCCCAAAATTGCCATGGTTTTTTGGACTGCCTTCTCTTAACGTCGATGAATGCCAGGTTCCTCATTCTGCAGGCCCCGGCCTATCTAGTCTACGGGCTGGCTTTCGACTATGCCTGTGGCGGGGGCGTGATTTCCGCCAGCGTGCTGCGGGCTTGGGCAATACTGCGCGTTGATTCCCAGCTTCGGCGCAGGGCATAGAACTTCGACCAGTAATCGGGCATGGCCGCCGGCGGAGCCATGAAGGTTCGGCTGCCCGTGGAACCCAGCGCAACTGCAAGAAGCATGACGTCGTTTCCGTAGGTCCACGGCTTCCAGTCTCCCGACTCGGCATCCACAACCTGCTCTTCGGCTTTGCAGGCGGCCGCCAGCTGCATGATGACCTTGTCGTCGGGGCGCTTGACGATCCCCTCGCGGTCGGCGGTTTTCGTCTTGTAGTCGATGATGCAGGTGCGTCCACCGATTTTTGCCAGGAGGTCGATGGTTCCGGCATAGCCGACGCTCTGGTTCCATACCGTCACTTCAGCTTGGATCGGCTCTACCCGATAGTCGCGCCACCAGGATTCAAAGTGCTGTGCGTAGCCCAGCTCGCCATGGCTTTCGAGCGCATGCTTGGCTTCGTCCAGTACATGGGTCTGCCCCAGTTGCGCCAGGGCATAGTTTTCAGCGTAGAAGTGGACCCTGTCTCCACGCGCAGCCGCCGCATCGCGGTAGTCGGCCGCGGCCGAGGCGGCCTGCCGAACCAGCGAACGCATCATCGAGCCTTGTTCCAGGGACTGCGGCAGGCGCGAATCCTCCGACAGCGCCTTGGCCGCCATATAGCCGGCCCAGCCGGTCAGGTCGGTGTGGTCCATGCCGATAATCGTCGTAATTGACGGAACCGTTGCTTCGGCACCCACTTTGCGGCTGTACATGCGTCCGTGTTCGGTTTGAATCGCTAGTTTTGGTGACGTCATACCCAAGATCATGGCACCTGGCACCCTCACTTTGCTCCTAGTCGCTGCGGGAATCAGAATTTTTCCGCGGAATTCCGGGAGTTTTGGGCAGTGTGAACCAGATCTCAGCTTTTCGATTTGGAAGCTTGGGAAATCTCGTATAGAGTTTTTACTCGTTGGAAAGAACGGAAACGTTCAGAAAACAACAAGTTTTGCGGACATAGCTCAGCTGGTAGAGCGCAACCTTGCCAAGGTTGAGGTCGCGAGTTCGAACCTCGTTGTCCGCTCGCAAAAAGATACACCGACTAGGTAAAACTAGTTTTCTGACTTCGGTCAGATATGGTGGGTTGGCCGAGAGGCGAGGCAGCGGCCTGCAAAGCCGTATACACGGGTTCGAATCCCGTACCCACCTCGCAATGTATATTGCATATCTTTTTTGCGCGATTGGCGCAGCGGTAGCGCGCTTCCCTGACACGGAAGAGGTCACTGGTTCGATCCCAGTATCGCGCACGGAACGTATGGTTCACCAGACCATATAGTCCATAACTAAATAAGCGGTCATAGCT
>NZ_BJNY01000011.1 GCF_006539925.1 Glutamicibacter uratoxydans
AAAGGTGACGGCGCCCTTTTTGCTGTCATCAGAGCCGTAATCAAAGAAAATATTCACGACTTGTTTTACGTTTACGTGACATGAAGCAAATGTTGCAAAAATGTTATAAAACTTTTTTCCCGGTATCGCGCCGATAAACGCGATCCTGATTGATTTTTCCCAATCTGAAAGAAATCCTTGAAATCTTGCGGATGTGAGCTGGCTCTCTGTGACTGGGCAGTAACCGGGACCTTGTTGATATCCAAGGATCATGCGCCTAAATCGTGATCTGAAACGAGTCTTTGCTATATCCAACTTGGCAAATTCCGGTTAGTCTATTGGTCATTGGGTCGGGTATGTGACTTGATCCACACTGAATCCGATGGATCAGAACTCGTATCAATCGAAATTTCAAGGAGGCGAAATGCGGTTTCAGCGCGTTTCGAAAGCAGTCGTCGTAGGTGCGGCTATGGCTCTGGCCCTGTCGGCCTGTGCACCAGGCGGCGGCGACGCTGCCCCAAAGGCAAGTGAGAGCACCGGCTCCGGCAACGGCGGCGCAGAAGTCACCAACTCCGGTCTGGCCGATCTGGGCGACGTCACCACCAAAGATGACACCATCAAGGTCACCGTTGGCGCTCCTGAATTCATCAGCTACAACGGATTCACCCCACAGTCGTACTCGACCTACAACTCGGCCATCGACGACCGCATGTTCGCCAGCTTCAATTACGCTGGCACCGACGGCAAGATCTACCCGAACACCGACCTTGGCTCCTACGAGAAGATCAGCGACGATCCGCTGACCATCAAGTACACCATCGCTGAAAATGCCAAGTGGTCCGACGGCACCCCAATCACCACCGCCGACGCTGTGCTCGCATGGGCCGTGCAGAACCTGAACCTGAACTCCGGTTCCAAGGACAAGCCGCTGTTCTCCTCGGTTTCCACCGACCTTGGCGACACCGTTCCAAAGGGCCCTGAAGGCGCTGCCGACGGCAAGGAATTCACCGTCACCTTCAAGAACCCGGATCCAGACTGGGCCATCCAGAGCTGGATGCTGCAGCCAGCCCACGTGGTTGCCAAGAAGGGCGGCCTGAGCACCGATGAGTTCGTGAAGGCAGTTCGCGACGGCGACTCCAAGAAGCTCGAGAAGGCCGCCAAGTTCTGGAACGAAGGCTGGACCACCAAGCCAGGCACCCTGCCAGCAGAGGAAGACATTCCTGTTTCCGGCCCATACAAGCTGGATTCCTGGAAGGCCGGCGAGTCCGTCACCCTGACCGCCAACGAGAACTACTACGGCACCAAGCCGGCGACCAAGAACCTGAACTTCCGCTTCCTGGCTGACACCGGCATGGTGCAGGCACTGCAGAACAAGGACCTCGACGTCATCAGCCCACAGCCAACCGTTGACACCCTGGCTCAGCTGCAGGGCCTTGGCAAGGCTGTGAACATTGAGCAGGGCGACACCCTGACCTGGGAGCACCTGGACTTCAACTTCCGCAAGGGCAACGCCATGACCGACAAGAAGCTGCGCGAGGCATTCGCCATGTGCGTTCCTCGTCAGGAGATTGTCGACAACCTGGTCAAGCCGCTGAACCCTGAAGCCGTGGTCATGAACCTGCGCGAAGTCTTCCCATTCCAGGAAAACTACAAGGATGTTGAGGCAGCAGCCTACGACGGCCGCTACGACAACGTGGACATCGAAGGCGCCAAGAAGCTGGTCGACGAGGCCGGCGCCGCCGGAACCGAAATCCGCATCGGCTACTCCGCACCAAACGAGCGCCGCTCCAACGAAGTTGCAGCCATCAAGTCCTCGTGCGACAAGGCAGGCTTCAAGATCAAGGATGCAGGCGATCCGAAGTTCTTCGCACCGGGCGGCACCCAGGAGCGCGGCGACTACGAAGTAGCCCTGTTCGCTTGGGCAGGTTCGGGCCAGATCACCTCCGGCCAGAACATCTACGCCACCGGCAAGCCGCAGAACTACGGCAAGTACTCCAACAAGGAAGTCGACGCCGCTTGGGAGAAGCTTGCAACCTCGCTGGACCCAGCAGTCCACCTGGAACAGACCAAGAAGATCGAGAAGCTGCTGTGGGACGACCTGTACGGCATCCCAGTCTTCGCGCACCCAGGTCTGAGCGCATCGAGCTCCGACATCCAGAATGTCCGCCACACCGCCACCCAGAGTGGCATCGTTTGGAACGCCGAGCAGTGGGTACGCGCTGAGTAAGCCCTAGGGCAAACCAACCGCATACACCAACTGTGAGCGCCCGCGGGGCCCGATCACCATCGGGCCCCGCGGTGTGTCCGCCACCAGCACCGGGTGGCGCAAGCGCCAATAGGTGAGAAGAAAGAGGACATTAGAACCGTGTTGAAGTTTATTCTCAAGAGATTGGGGTCGGCCGTCGGCGTACTATTCGCCGCATCGCTGCTGCTCTATGTCTTGGTCATCAACTCCGGAGACCCGCTCGGAGACTTGAGGGAATCCAACGCCAAGAACCGCGAGTACTTGATGCAACAGCGCATCGACTACATGAATCTTGAACAGCCCTGGTACCTGAGGTACATCACCTGGCTCGGCGGCGTCGGCCGCTGCTTCGTAGGATCCTGCGATCTGGGCAAAAACGTCAATGGCATCGAGGTCACCGGCCTGCTGGCCAACGCAGCGTCCTCGACCCTGCGCCTGGTGCTGCTGGCAACGATTATCGCGGCCATCCTGGGCATCGCCATCGGCGTGCTCACCGCTGTGCGCCAGTACTCGGGCCTAGACTACTTGGTGACGTTCCTGACCTTCCTGTTCTTCTCACTTCCTGTGTTCTGGGCTGCCGTGCTGCTCAAGGAATACATGGCCATTGGCTACAACAACTGGCTTGAAGATCCCCAGATATCCATTGGGACAAGCATCCTCATCGGCGTCGTCGTCGGCTTGGCCCTGCAGATGCTGCTGGCAGGTTCGCTCAAGCGCCGCGGCCTGACCTTCATCATCACCGCAGTGTTCGTCCCGCTGCTGCTGCAGTACAGCGTCTGGCTGAACTTCTACCGCTACCCGCAGATGGGTCCGGCCATCTTGGTGGTCCTGACGCTGCTGCTGGCCCTGTCGGCCACCGCGATGACCGTCGGCCTGAAGGAAAAGAAGGTTCTCTACCCTGCACTGATCACCGTGGTGCTGGTTTTGGGCATGTACTACGCCACCTTCTGGCTGCTGCAGGACGCAAACACCTGGCTGCTGGTCATCGGCGGCGCATTGGCAGTGGCAGTTCCGGCGCTGATCGGCAAGTTCATGGGCGGGCGCTTGTCCAAGGCCGCCGCCAGCGTTTCGGCACTGGTGGGCTTCGTCGGAGCCGGCTTGACCGTCCTTGACCACATCTTCCGCGCCTGGCCGGGCTTCCTGGACCTCAAGGGCCGCCCCATTGCCACTATCGGCTCCTCGACCGCCAACCTTGGCGGCGGGTACTGGGACTCCTTCTTGGACAACGCGACTCAGCTGCTGCTACCGACCATCGTCCTGGCGATCATCTCCCTGGCCAGTTACTCGCGCTACACCCGCTCCTCGATGCTTGAAGTGCAGCAGCAGGACTACATCCGCACCGCCCGGTCCAAGGGCCTGAGCGAACGCACAGTGATCTTCCGCCACGCATTCCGCAACGCGCTGATCCCGATCGCCACCATCGCGGCCTTCGACTTCGCCGGCCTGATCGGCGGCGCAGTGGTGACTGAAACAGTGTTCGGCTGGAAGGGCATGGGCGACCTGTTCATCACCGGCCTGCACGCCATCGATCCGGCACCGGTCATGGCATTCTTCTTGGTCACTGGTACCGCAGCAGTGCTCTTCAACCTGCTGGCAGATATCGTCTACGCATTGCTCGATCCGCGGATCCGCGTCTAGGGAAATAAGGACACTCGATGAGTAACACAAACGAAAAGGCGCCGGAGAACCTGACGTCTATTGCCGAGGTCGAAGACGCGAAACTTGCTGCCACGACCGAACAGTCGAAGAGCCAGTCGCGCATTGTGCTCGAACGCTTCCTGCGCCACAAGCCGGCCATGGTCTCCGCTGTCGTCCTGGTCTTGGTGACCTTGCTGGCCTTCACCTCCATCGGCTTCGGCCCGGTCCCCGGATGGTGGAAGCAGAGCTACCTGGACGCCGGCTCCGTCGTCAACGGCGGCAAGCCGACCTTCTCGCTGCTGCCCACATGGCTCGGCGGCTCCGGAATCGCCTGGGGAGACCATCCCTTTGGGCAGGACTCCGTGGGCAAGGACTACTTCGCCCTGGTTATGAATGGAACCCAGAAGTCGATCATCATCGGCGTCGTCGTCGGCCTGGTCGGCACCTTCCTTGGCGCTGTGATCGGCGCCGTGGCAGGCTACTTCCGCGGCTGGGTCGACGAAGTGCTGATGCGCATCACCGACCTGTTCATCGTGATCCCGCTGCTGGTGCTGGCCGCCGTGCTCGGCCAGATCGCCGGACGCGGTTCAACCTCCATCATCGCCTTGGCAGTTGTGCTGGGCTTGGTGACCTGGACCGGCCTGGCCCGTCTGGTGCGAGGCGAAATCCTGTCGCTGCGCGAACGCGAATACGTCTCCGCCGCCCAGGCCATGGGTTCGCGGACCTCCCGCGTGATCTTCAAGCACCTGCTGCCGAACACCATCGGCGTGATCGTGGTCAACGCGACCTTCGCCATCGCGGGAGCGATCCTGCTCGAATCTTCGCTGTCCTTCCTTGGCTTCGGCGTCCAGCAGCCTGAATCCTCCCTCGGCCTGCTGATCAGCCAGTACCAGAACGCCTTCCTCACCCGGCCGTGGCTGTTCTGGTGGCCTGGCATGACCATCGTGGTCATCGCCCTAGCAGTGAACTTCCTGGGCGACGGGCTGCGAGATGCCTTCGACCCACGCCAGACCGGCAAGCGCCGCCGCCGCCGTGCGGGCCTGTTTGCCATGCCAACCCGCAAGGAGAAGCCATGAGCCACGCCGCACCAGTATCTGAGAATTCCGCAGGCGAGTACGCACTGAGCTTCAAAGACCTGCAGGTGACCTTCGAAACCTCGGGCCCCGAGGTGCATGCGGTCAAGGGCCTGTCCCTGTCGGTGCGCCCGGGCGAAGTGGTCGCCCTGGTGGGCGAGTCCGGTTCGGGCAAGTCGGTGACCTCCACCGCGGCCATGGGCCTGCTGCCCTCCAACGCCAGCGTCACCGGCGAAGCGAAGGTCGGCAACGTCAACGTGGTCGGCCTGGACCAGGGCAAGATGCGCAAGATGCGCGCTACCGACATCGCCATGGTCTTCCAGGAGCCGATGACCGCGCTGAACCCGGTGCTGACCATCGAACGCCAGCTGACCGAAGCGCTGGAACTGCACGGCATCGCCTACGGCAGGGCGGCCACCGAGCGCGCGGTCGAGCTGCTGACCCTGGTGGGCATCCCCGATCCTGCCAAGCGCATCAAGCAGTACCCGCACCAGTTCTCCGGAGGCCAGCGCCAGCGCATCGTGATTGCCATGGCGATCTCCTGTGATCCGAAGGTCATCATCGCCGATGAGCCGACGACAGCGCTCGATGTGACGGTCCAGGCCGAAATCCTGGACCTGCTGCGCGAGCTGAAGGACCGCCTGAACACCGGCATCCTGCTGATCACCCACAACATGGGCGTCGTGGCAGACATGGCGGACCAGGTGGCAGTGATGTTCCAGGGCAACCTGGTGGAGACCGGATCGGTTGACCAGGTGCTGCTGCACCCGCAGCACGAATACACCCAACGCCTGCTGGCAGCGGTGCCAAAGCTCTCCTCGGCCCATGTGGACGAGATTGCGCGACACGCTGAGGAAAACGCCGCCAAGGGCCGCGAGCTGGTCCTCGAAGCCAAGGACCTGGTGCTTGAATACGACATGCGCGGCACCAAGTTCCGTGCAGTGGAAGGCGTCAGCTTCGACGTCGCCAAGGGCGAGGTCATCGGCATCGTGGGCGAGTCCGGCTCCGGCAAGTCGACCATCGCCAAGGCGGTCATCGGCCTGCTTCCGGTAGCCGGAGGCTCGCTGGAAATCAATGGACAGAACCTGCCCAAGCTCTCGCCGCGGGAAGCACGCGCTGTGCGCCGCAAGATCGGCGTGATCTTCCAGGACCCTGCGGCTTCGCTGAACCCGCGATTCCCCATTGGTGAATGCATCACCGAGCCAATGGTCGTGCACAAGGAAGGCACCAAGGCCTCGCGGATCAAGCGCGCCGAGGAGCTGCTGGACGCGGTGAAGCTGCCGCGCAACGTCATCAATCGCTATCCTCACGAGCTCTCCGGCGGCCAGCGCCAGCGCGTGTGCATTGCCCGTGCGCTGACCTTGAGCCCCGAACTGCTGATTGCCGACGAACCAACCAGTGCGTTGGACGTGTCGGTGCAGGCAGTGGTGCTGGAGATGCTGCAGGAGCTGCAGCGGGACTTCAACTTCGCCTGCTTGTTCGTCAGCCATGACCTGGCAGTGGTCGACATGCTGGCGGACCACGTGGTGGTGATGCAGTCAGGCAAGGCGGTGGAGCAGGGACTGGTCAAGACCGTGCTGCACAATCCGCAGCACGACTACACCCGCCGCCTGCTGGCCGCGGCGCCGGTGCCTGACCCGCACGAACAGGCTGTGCGCCGCGAGGCATGGCGTGCGTTGAACAGCGGCAAGTAGCGAAAACTGTGCCGAGGACCGGTTCAAAGAGATGATCTTTGAACCGGTCCTCGCAACTTAACCGCCAATGTGCCTACTGTGTAGATAGGCCATGATGGACAGTCCACCAGACCGTTGACAATGGGGGCACAAATTGAGCGCACATTCGCCGGAACTTTCCGATGCATCCTTGGCTGAGGCATTCACCCGCGAACACCATGAAATTGATGCGGGCATCGAGGAGTACCTCAACTCAGAAGAAAACGATGCGGCAACCCGGGCACGGCCGCTCCTGCGGGTTGTTGACGCCTTGAGACGGCATATCTACCTGGAAGAGGAGATCGTCTTTCCCTACCTGCCCCAGGGCATGCTGCAGATGCCGCTGATGGTGATGCGCCGCGAGCACGGCGAACTGTGGCGCCGCATGGATGTGTTGGAAGAATCGATCCGCTCCGCTTCCGGCGATTCGGCAACGCTGGGCAGCGACTGCCAGGAACTGCTGGCGCTGCTCGACAACCACAATTCCAAGGAAGAACCGATCATCTACCCGCATATGGACCAGAGCTTGGGAGAAGAAGACCAGCGTCGAGTTGCAGGACTTTTGGCCGGCGGCTCGCTGCCTGAAGGCTGGGTCTGCCAAGACGCGTAGTAAACTCGCCCAAACCGTCGAAAGGATCAGCTCATGGATTTTGCGTCAGTCGTTATCGTGGTGGTGGTCATTGCGTTGTGCGCCCTGCCCTTCGTGCTGGGCGCGTTTCGCGGGCTTGACCGCAAGGCCGACGAACTTGAGGACGTGGATCCGCAGACGGCCCAGGCGCTGCGCAAGGCGCGGGAAGACATGGACCGGGGCAAGGGATACTACGGTCCGCGCCAGTAGCGTCGGATGATGCTGAGAATTAAAAGGAAGAAGGAGCTGGCCGCGTGCGGCCAGCTCCTTCTTTGCGTCGGTGGACTCTGCTAGTCCAGCTGCATCACGTTCTCGGTGACGACCTCTGCACGGGCGTTGGAGAAGATCTGCTCGGTGCCGATGATCTTGAAGCCGCGGCGCTCCAACACCTTGATCGAACCGAGGTTGTCCTGTACAACATGGGCAGTCAGCGGACGCTTGGTGTATTCCTGCAAGAATGCGTCGACTGCGCTGGTGGTGATTCCCTTGCCCCAGAACTTAGTGGAGGTCCAGAAATTGATCTCGGGCTGTTCGCCGTCGAAAACAAGAATCGAGCCGGCAACATCGCCGTCGTGTTCAATGGTGCGAACCAGCACGGTCGGGTCGTTGAGAATCTGGTTCCAGTGGTGATCGAACACCGCACGATCCGAGGGATTGCGCGCCTGGTAGGCGGCCATAAGATTCGCCTCGGGTTCTTGCTGATGAGCGAAGAATGCGTCCAAGTCGGAAGCGCGGACTTCACGTAGCTGCACGGCAAAGGCCTTTCAATCGTGTGGGAAGTCTGCCGGATGGCAGGCCTCGTGGTCAAGGGCTTAAAACTAGACTACCGGTGAAGTCAAAGCCGCAAGGGCCATATTCGACAGTAAAGGCTTCAAACCAGATTTTTTAGTGCGTGGATTATGGGCCGAATGGGCGGTTGAGTTCAACAGACCAAAGACCGCGTGAGCCCGGAAACGCTGGGATTGGGCGGAGTCATTCGGATGTAGTTTCGCCAACTGTTCGGTCCACAAGGCGATGTAGGCATTCTGAAGTTTACGAACTAAGGCGAGCTCGGTTTTAGGCAGTGACTTCAAGTCCCGGTCCTGGACCTGGAGGATATCTGGGCGCGAGAGCGAGAAATCGGTGTGGAAGTCGACAAGACGCGAAAGCACCTCAATCGGTTCTCCGTCCAGATCGGCGGCCTTCTGCCCTCCGGCATAGATGTCCTTGGACATATCCACGAGCAGCGCAATCAAGACCGCCTGTTTGCCGGCAAAGTGACGGTAGACCGCCGGCCCTGAGATCCCGCAGGCGGCACCCAGGTCCTCCAGAGAGACTCCTGCATAGCCGTGCTGGGCAAAGAGCCTGGTTGCCTCGCGCAGCAGGGCATCGCGGCGCTCGGCCTTGGCCCGCTCGCGGTCTGTTGGTTCGTTGAGTGGCTGATACCTAGCCAACGGCATTATCTCCTTACGAATACCAAGCCCGACTATGGACAACTGTGATGCGTGCCACTAGTGTCAAAATCAAGACGGATGCTTGGACGCTGTGGCAACCAGTTAATAGATATTAACCATACTCGCCCTGATGTGAGCTTCCAAGTAGTACTGGCGTCACAGCGACCGGCCCGTCACCTTCCGCCCACAGACCATGTGGGCCGGGATTGGAGACTTTGATGGAGGCAGCAAGCAATGCTTGATCTAGAACTCGACGAACAGTACCAAGACCTGGTGAATCTCGTTCGTGAATTTGCCCAGCAGGTCGTCGCTCCACAGAGCGCAGCCAATGATGCAAATAAGACGTTTCCCTACGACATTGTGAAGCAGATGGGGGAGCTGGGGCTCTTCGGCCTGCCGATCTCCGAAGAATACGGAGGATCGGGCGGAGACTACTTCCACCTCGCACTGGCGCTCGAGGAACTGGGCAAGGTCGACCAGTCGGTTGCGATCACGCTGGAAGCGGGCGTTTCACTTGGCGCGATGCCCATCTACCGCTTTGGCAGCGCAGAACAGAAGGAAAAGTGGCTGCCTGAGCTCGCGGCGGGGCAAAAGCTTGCCGGGTTCGGCCTGACCGAGCCGGGCGCCGGATCCGATGCTTCGGCCACCCACACCAGGGCCAAGCTGGAGGGCGGCCAGTGGGTCATCGACGGCGCCAAGGAATTCATCACGAACTCCGGCACCGACATCACCTCGCTGGTGACCGTGGCCGCACAGACCGGAGTCAACGAGGCCACCGGCGCCAAGGAGATTTCAACAATTATCGTTCCTTCGGGCACCGAAGGGTTCACCGTAGCCCCGGCCTATGACAAGGTCGGCTGGCGGGCCAGCGACACCCACCCGCTGCACTTCGACGCGGCCCGTGTGCCGGAAGAAAACCTGTTAGGGGAGCGCGGGCGCGGGTACTCGTACTTCCTCAAGATTCTTGACGAGGGCCGCATCGCGATTGCGGCGCTGGCCACTGGCGCGGCGCAGGGCTGCCTTGACGAAGCAGTGGCCTATGCCAAAACGAGAACCACTTTCGGAACGCCTATCGGCAAAAACCAGGGAATCTCCTTCATGCTCGCGCGCATGGCCACCAGGGTCCACTCGGCCCGGCTGGCCTACTATGCGGCAGCTGCGAAGATGCTCGCCGGCAAGGACTTCAAAGTTGAGGCCGCACACGCAAAGCTCATCGCCAGCGAAGCGGCCATGGACAACGCCCGCGATGCTACACAAGTCTTTGGCGGCTACGGCTTCATGAACGAATCGCTGGTGGGCCGCCACTACCGCGATTCGAAGATCCTTGAAATTGGCGAGGGCACCACCCAGGTGCAGCAGCTGCTGATCGCCAGGAGCCTGGGGCTCTAACAGGCCGGCAAACCGAGGGCCAATCTTTGGGTGCTCACAGTTAGTACCACCATAATGGTGGGGTGAGCACCCAAGATTTCTCTTTTCCCGCCGGAGAACCACGCCGCGTCACGTTGCTTGGATCTACCGGATCGGTTGGCACTCAAGGTCTGGAAGTCGTCGATGGCGCGCCTGAAAAGTTCAGCGTCGCCGCGATCAGCGGCGGATACAACGTGGAGCTGTTGGCACGGCAGGCTGTGAAGTACCGTCCTGCAGTCGTCGGCAGCGCCGTCGAGTCAACTGATGAATTGGCCGCCGCGATCAAGCAGGCTGCCGAAGATGCATCGGTTTCGGGATATACGCCGGAACTATTCGCGGGTCCTCAGGCCGCCACTGCAGTGGCCGGGTACGCCGAATCGGATGTGGTGCTCAACGGCATCACCGGGGCCATCGCGCTGGAACCGACGATTGCCGCGCTGCAGGCAGGCCACCTGCTGGCATTGGCCAACAAGGAGTCATTGATCATCGGCGGACAGGTGGTCAAGCAATTCGCCGCCCCGGGCCAAATCGCGCCGGTGGATTCAGAGCATTCAGCGCTGGCCCAAGCACTGCGCTCCGGCTCTGCTGACGAAGTAGCCAAGCTGATTGTGACGGCCTCGGGAGGCCCCTTCTTCGGCTACAGCTACGAGCAGCTGCGCGAGGTGACGCCCCAGCAGGCCATGGCCCATCCGACCTATGCGATGGGCAAGGTCATCACCACCAACTCCGCGACCATGGTCAACAAGGCCCTGGAAGTGATCGAAGCCCACTTGCTCTTTGATGTTCCGCTGGAGAAGATCCAGCCGGTGGTCCACCGCCAGTCGATCGTCCACTCGATGGTCGAGTTCATCGACGGTTCGGTGATTGCCCAGGCCTCGCCGCCGGACATGCGCCTGCCCATCGCCCTGGGAATGAACTGGCCGCACCGCGTCGCCGGCGCAGTGCAGCCATGCGACTTCTCCACGGCGTCCACCTGGACCTTCGAGCCTCTGGATGAAGAGGTGTTCAAGGCGGTGAAGATCGCCAAGCAGGCAGCCGCTGCATCAGGTACCCATATGGCTGTCTACAACGCCGCGAATGAAGTTGCCGTGGATGCCTTCCACGACGGCTTGATCAAGTTCACCGACATTGTTGAAACCGTCGAACGGGTCCTGGACGCCTACACGCCGGTGAATGCGGAACTGTGCACGGAAGTAGTGCTGGAAACCGACAAGTGGGCCAGGGCGCACGCCGCGAAGATTTTGGACGCAAGCTCATGAGCACAGTACTTTTCATCGGCGGCATCCTGTTCATGGTGCTCGTCATCGGCTTGTCCATTGCCCTGCACGAAGTAGGCCACCTGGTTCCTGCCAAGCTGTTCGGCCTGCGTGTACCGCAGTACATGATCGGCTTCGGCAAGACGCTGGTCTCGTTCAAGCGCGGCGAGACGCAGTACGGGATCAAGATGCTGCCGCTGGGCGGCTACATCTCGATGGTCGGCATGTACCCTCCGCGCGCTGCCGATGCAGAAGAATCGAACGTTCCGGGGAAGAAGCCGAACTTCTTCCAGCGCATCTTTGGCCAGATGGTGGACGACGCGCGCTCGCAGGCCAACGAAAACGTCCGTCCCGAAGACCACGGCAGGATGTTCTACCAGCTGCCGATCTACAAGCGCATCATCATCATGCTCGGCGGGCCGTTCATGAACTTGATCATCGGCTTCGTGCTGATCGGCGTGGTCCTGACAACCTTCGGCGTGCCAACCACCACCACGACGGTTTCCGAGGTGTACCAGTGCATCGGATCCGCGCAGAACACCACGCAGACCCAGTGCACCGACAAGGATCCAGAAGCCCCGGCCTATAAGGCAGGGCTGCTGCCCGGGGACACGATCACTGCGGTGAACGGGACACCGGTGGCGCAGGGGGAGTGGACCAAGCTGACGGATGTCATCAGGGACAACCCGGGTCAGTCGATTTCACTTGACTACACTCGCGACGGCGCCAGCCACAGCACCGAACTCACGCCCTATCTCACCGAGCGCCCAGCCATGGATGACAAAGGCAACGCGGTCAAGGACGAACATGGCAACTATGTAATGGACAAGGTTGGCTTTGTCGGCATGAGCTCCACGGTAGCCAACATCGAGATGCCATTGAGCGAGGTGCCGGGAGTGATCGGCGACCAGCTGGCAAACATCGGCAATATCATCGTGCACCTGCCGCAGCGCATGGTCGACGTTGCGCAGGCAGCCTTTGGCAGCGAAGAACGCGACCCCAACGGTCCTGTGTCCATCGTGGGCGTGGGCCGCATCGCAGGTGAGATCACCGCTCAAGATTCGATCTCCGTCAGCGACAAATTCGCCACCCTGCTTTCCTTGGCAGGCGGATTGAACCTCGCATTGTTCGCCTTCAACCTGATTCCCCTGCTCCCACTGGACGGCGGGCATGTTGCCGGCGCTCTCTACGAGGGAGTCAAGCGAACAGTGGCCAAGGTTTTGGGCATCAAGAACATCAAGCCGGTTGACACCATCAAGATGCTGCCGCTGACCTACGTGGTGGTCGTGGGCATGCTACTGATGGGTGGCCTCTTAATATATGCAGACATTTTTAAGCCGATTCAATTGTTCTAGCCTCGAGGAATAAGCTGAAGATATGACTGTTTTTGCTGTTGAATATGTTTACGCCGAGAACTCCACCGAACTGCGCAATGAGCACCGGCCGAAGCACCGCGAATACCTGGGCGGCTTCTTGGCCGAAGATGCAAGCGTTCGACTGCTGGCATCGGGTCCAACCCCTGCCAATGACGGCGCCCTGCTGATCATGGCGGCGCAGAGCGAAGAAGAACTCGTGAAGGTGCTGGACAACGACCCATTCAAGCTGTCCGGAGCTGTCGCGAAGTCAATCCTCACCGAGTGGAACCCGGTGACCGGGCTGCTCAACGAGTACGCATCCTAAAAAGCAAAAGATCAAACGGTGGCTGATTCATGAGAGGATCAGCCACTGTTTTTATTAGAAACCCGTTTTCATCAGAAACCAATGCCATGGACCTCAAGATATCCCGCACGCTGAGCATCCCGTCCTCGGAACTGAAATGGAACTTCTCCCGTTCTTCCGGACCCGGCGGGCAACACGTGAACACCACCGATTCACGGGTTGAATTGTCCTGGTCGGTGTTCGACTCTAGGGCGCTCAGTGCGTGGCAAAGGCAGCGGCTGATCGACAAGCTGGGCGGGAAGCTGAACCGCGGCGTCCTGACCATTGCTTCCTCCCAAGAGCGCTCGCAGTGGCGCAACAGAATTGATGCCCAAGAACGGCTGATTGAAATAGTCCAGGCGGCTTTCGCACCGGATTCGCCGGTGCGAAAGCAGACCAAGCCCACCAGGGGATCGGTGAAGCGGCGCCTGACTTCCAAGGCCAACCGTTCGTCCACCAAGGCCCTGCGGCGGCGCCCGCCGATGGACTAGAAGCGCCTACTGCACCAAGAAAAGTGATGCAGGTCATGGGAACGAACGGAATTATCTTCCGGTCACTCTAGTTGAAAGTAGATGAAGCGTCAGCTTGTTTATTTTTCTGCACTAAAGGAGAAGCCCCCTATGGCTACTAAGGTCCTCACCCTCGTCGGTTCCCTGCGCAACGGCTCGACCAACCAGCAGCTGGCCGAAGCCAGCGCCAGCAATGCCCCGGAAGGCGTCGAGGTCCAGCTGTACTCGGGACTGGAGAACATTCCTTTCTACAACGAGGACAACGACGTTGAAGGCGCCGTGCCAGCAGCCGCACAGGCATTGCGCGATGCGGCAACGGAAGCCGATGCCCTGATGCTGATCACCCCGGAGTACAACGGCACCATGCCAGCTGTGCTGAAGAACGCCATCGACTGGCTGTCGCGCCCATTCGGCTCCGGCGCCGTCAAGGACCTGCCATCGGTAGTCGTGGGCACCGCATTCGGCCAGTACGGCGGCGTGTGGGCTCAGGACGAAGCCCGCAAGGCGCTGAACATCGCCGGCGCCAACGTGCTTGAAGACGTCAAGCTGGCCATCCCGAACTCGGTGGTCCGCTTTGCCGAGCTGCACCCGAAGGACGACGCAGAGGTCGTCGAGCAGGTAGCCGCAGTGCTCAGCGGCATCAAGGCAGTTGCAGAAGCAAACTAGTGTGTGACGTCGTGGATTAAGTAAATGATCCGCGGCATCGTAGAGTGAAGGCCACGGTGTGACGCCGTGGCCTTTCTCGCATCAGTACCCCGTTGCCTGCAGACGGTGACATACTTGGTAAAGAGTATTACCCACAATCAATTCGGAGGCGTCCATTGACTTCGGTCAGCCTAGGCATGCCGGCAGCCCCACCGCCGGTTCTCGCACCACGTCGTAAGACCCGCCAGATTCAAGTCGGCTCTGTTGGCGTGGGTTCTGACTCGCCGATTTCGGTCCAGTCCATGACCACGACCAAAACCCATGACATCAACGCGACGCTGCAGCAGATCGCCGCGCTGACGGCCACCGGCTGCGATATTGTGCGCGTTGCCTGCCCAACGGATAAAGACGCCGAAGCGCTGAAGATCATTGCGATGAAGTCGCAGATCCCTGTCATTGCGGATATCCACTTCCAGCCCAAGTACGTCTATGCCGCCATCGAGGCTGGCTGCGGCGCGGTGCGCGTGAACCCCGGCAACATCCGCCAGTTCGACGACCAGGTCAAGGAAATCGCCCAGGCGGCCAAGGACCACGGCACCTCGATCCGCATCGGCGTCAACGCCGGTTCGCTGGACCGCCGCCTGTTGCAGAAGTACGGCAAGGCCACCCCGGAGGCGCTGGTTGAGTCGGCAATCTGGGAAGCGTCGCTTTTCGAAGAGCATGGCTTCCACGACTTCAAGATCTCGGTCAAGCACAACGACCCGGTGATTATGGTCCGCGCCTATGAGCTGCTGGCTGAAAGCGGCGACTGGCCGCTGCACCTGGGCGTCACCGAAGCAGGACCTGCCTTCCAGGGCACCATCAAGTCAGCTACTGCTTTCGGCGCCCTGCTGTCCAAGGGCATCGGTGACACGATCCGCGTCTCGCTCTCGGCTCCGCCGGTTGAAGAGGTCAAGGTGGGCAACCAGATCCTCGAAGCGCTGAACCTGCGCCCGCGCAAGCTTGAGATTGTCTCCTGCCCTTCCTGCGGCCGTGCCCAGGTCGACGTATACACCCTGGCCGATCAGGTCACCGAAGGCTTGGAAGGCATGTCAGTTCCACTGCGCGTGGCTGTGATGGGCTGCGTTGTCAACGGACCGGGCGAGGCCCGCGATGCAGACCTGGGTGTTGCCTCCGGCAACGGCAAGGGCCAGATCTTCGTCAAGGGAGAAGTCATCAAGACCGTTCCCGAAGACCAGATCGTTGAAACCCTGATTGAAGAAGCCAACCGCTTGGCGGCAGAAATGGATCTGGGCAATGACGAGAATCCTTCCTCGGGTTCTCCAATGGTCACCGTCGGCTAAGCACATCCGACGCGTCGACGAGGGACAGCCGCGCATTCTGGGCCGCAGGGACACTGCGGCCCTGGTTGCGTTGCTCGACAGAGACCCCGTCGCGAATATCTTCACCCGCTCCCAGGTCGACCTGCACCGTTCTGCAGTGCCTGACGGTTTCGCCCACGTATTGGGCGTCGACGGTGAAGAAGGCCTGCTCTCTGCATGCTGGGTGGGCGCCAACATGTCGCCCACCAACATGAGCGAAGAGCAGGCCCAAGAATATGCGCTGATGGCCCTGGCCACCCGGCAGCGCTTCGCCTCGGTCTTCGGGCCCGCGCGATCCGTGCTTGCAATGCACGAGGTGCTGGCCACCGGGCCCCAGTCGATCTTCGACGTGCGTGAAAACCAGCCGCTCATGGAAATGCGCAGCAACCCGCAGGGGATTGTCCGCAGGCAACTGCGCCCCGCCAAGCCCAGTGAATTCGATAAGGTGCTGCCAGCCAGCGCCGCAATGTTTGAAGAAGAACTGGGCTACTCGCCCCTGGACAATGGCGGAAGCTTCTACCGCGGCCGCGTGCGCCAGCTCATCCGGCAGGGGCATACCCTGATCGACATGGACGAGCTGGGAAATATCGTCTTCAAGGTCGATCTTGGGACCGTCACGGATCAAGTGGCGCAGATCCAGGGAGTCTGGATCAATCCTATATATCGTGGGCACGGCCTAGCCGCCGGCTACATGGCCGCCACCGTCGACTACGCCCTGCAGCACGCGCCAATCGTCAGCTTGTACGTGAACGACTACAACCACGCAGCTGTCAGAACCTATGAAAAGGTGGGGTTCAAACAGGTCGGAACCTTCGCAACGATCCTGTTCTAGAGTCCCGCCGGGAGCGCGGCGGCGCTGGTGTCTAACGGGCTTCCAGCTTCCGAATCCATTAGACTCGTGGGGAATCGCCGTAAATGATGGGAAGTGCAGTGCGCGAAGGCCGAAGACGACTAGTTGCTGGCGCCGCCATTGCTGCCCTGACTCTTTCTGCTACAGCGTGCAGCACCCCCAGCACCCAAATTGCAGGTCCGTCGGTAGCGCAGCCGGTGGCGCAGTCGGCTGACGGCTTGAACCGGGCGCTGACAGAGTTTTCGCAGAACAGCTCTGAAGCGAAAATCTTGACCGATGCGCAGCTGCGCAAGACGATCCCCAAGGCCCAGCAGTGGCTGGAAAATGTTGAGATCATGCCCAGCAAGTGCGGCGTCACCTTCGCCTCACCGATCGCCGAACAGTTGAAAAACTCTGTCATGGGGGCGGTCGAGCTCAAAGACCAGTTCATCACCGTTGCGATCTACCCTGACGCGGCCACCCTGAAAACTGCTTGGGATGCACACGCCGCGGCGAACGCCGAATGCTCACGCTACTCGGTCAAATCCGAAGGGCAGTCACGAGCCTTCCACCTTGCAAAGCAGCAGGTGAAAAGCAACGCCCCGCTCAACGAAGGATATGTCGTTACCGGCAGCGATGGGTCGCGCACTTCCCAGCAGCTGAGCATCCGTTCAGCTTCCGCCAATATCCTCATTGGCATCCAGCAAACCACCACAAAAGATCAGACGGCGCAGCAGCTGAATGCTGCGACCGAAACCATCAACGCTGTCTTGGACAAGATCAAGTAGTCCTTGGCCGAAGGAATGACAATGTCGAAAAAACGCGGATTGCTGGCAATCCCCATGGCACTGGCCCTGCTCATGACCGGCTGCTCATCGGCCGATCAAGGTGAGGCACCCGCTCCGGGCGGAGCCTCAGCGCAAACCGAGCCGAAGCAGGGCAACCTGAGCGCTGAGCAGGTTGAAACCGTGGTGAAGGATCTTCTGGGTGAGGATCCGTCTGTGATGATCGTCGGTAACGATACGATGCAGCAGCAGCTGCAAATGGCCAAAGACGTGAAGTCTGCAGGCGGGATCAAACCCGAAAAATGCGCGCAGCAAATGGAAAAATACTCGGTGACCGACCTGACTGGATCAATTTCGGCCACCGGCACGGTAACCGACGAGAAACTGGGCAAGGTAATACAGGTTTTCTCCATCACCGATGACGACACGCTCCAGAAGATTTCGCAGGCGCTGACCCTGGACAATATCGACGGCTGCAAAGACATCACCGTCGAGCAGGGCGGCGAAACGCTCAATGCGAGTCGTCAGATCCTTCCCTTGGATGTCAAAGCCGACCAGGCACTGACGATGTCCACGCAGCTGGATGCGGGAGCCGACCAGAAGCTCAGTTCCACCGTCGTCCAGGCGCTCAAAGGCCGCAACTTTGTGATCGTCACCTTCCAGACCGGCATGGCAGAGCCTGCCGAATTGAGCGCGCAAGCGGTAGAACTGGCGAACAAGGCCTTTGCCCAGATCGACGCGGCCAAGTAACTATCGCTGAATGTGTTTTATTTCTACCCGGTTTTGAAATAGAGTGAGTGGCACATCGCTCCCTAGTTCTGAGGACATCCTGAAATGAAGAAACGCGCATTGGTGCTGCTCCCGCTGGCCGCCGCATTGGCACTGTCGGGCTGCGGCGGTTCAGACACCGCAGCAGACAAGTCGGATTCTGCCACCCAGCCGGCAGAACAAAGCGCGCCAGCGCAGAATACCGAAGCTGCAAGCCCGGAAGCCTCGGCCGTACTGACCTCTGAGCAGGCAACCGCCATCGTCAAGAAGCTTGCCGGGGACAGCGAAGACGCGATCATCATGGATGGCGACACCCTGGCAGCCTCCATCCCACAGGCCCAGAAGCTCATCGAGCAGATGGAAATCAAGCCGAAGAAGTGCGCAGAATTCGTTTCCCAGCAAAACATCGGGGATCTGAGCGGCATTAACATGGCTGCTGCAACGGTACCGGGCAGCAACCCGATGCAGGCAACCAGCTACAGCGTCGCCGGCTATGAAGATGCGTCGAAGCTCGACAAGGCCAAGGAGCTGGCTAGCTCCAAGGACCTGCAGGGTTGCGACAAGTTCACCATGAGCATTGCCGGACAGGAAGTGGAAGCAGGGGCGAAAATCCTCGATGCCACCTCCGACGCTGATGTCACTTACGTATCAACCAGCACCGTCAAAATGGGCGGGCAGGAAGTTCCCGGCGGGAGCTACCAGATCCAGGGCATCGTAGGATCCAACGTCATCGCCATTGGAATCTCCGGTGACGAGTCGGAATCGGAAGACAAGGTCGTCAAGCAGCTGACCGAAGAGATGAACAAGGCAGTGGCAGAGGTCAAGGCCGCCGCCAAGTAGCGCTGCTCCAAGGCTTACAGGGTGCTGAATTCTTAGAAAATCCTAAGGATTCAGTACCTCTTGTTTTCCGGGCTGACTTCGAAAAACGACAGCCTGAAAAAGTTGAAGGAAAATGGTGCTGAAGTCCTGCGACAGGCGTACAGTACTCATTCGTGAAGATGAATGTCGAGGGAATGACACCCTCTTCGTCTTCGGCCGCGGATACGCCGCGCCGCCGTCTATACCGGTGGCTCAACGACCAATCCGTCGGCAGAGAAGATGACAGCGACGGCAAGAACCGCGCTGGAAAATGGTGGCAGGTCATGTGCCTGTCAGGCCTGGATTATTTCTCAACGCTCGGCTATCAGCCAGCCATCGCCGCGTTGGCGGCTGGAGCCCTGGCGCCCTTTGCAACGCTGATCTTGGTTGCCGTCACCCTCGGCGCCGCATTGCCGGTGTACCGCGGGGTCGCGGGGGAGTCGCCTCACGGCCAAGGCTCGATCGCCATGCTCGAACGGCTGCTGCCACATTGGAAGGGCAAGCTGCTGGTGCTGGTGCTGCTCGGATTTGCGGCGACGGACTTCATGATCACCGCGACCTTGTCCGCGGCAGATGCCACAGCCCACCTGATCGAGAACCCCTTCACACCCCAATGGTTCACCGGCAAGCAGGTCCCCATCACCATCATCTTGCTGCTGCTGCTCGGCGCCCTGTTCATGCGCGGCTTCAACGAAGTCATCTGGATCGCTGTGACGTTGGTCGGGACCTTCCTGAGCCTGAACCTCATAGTGATCGCGGTGTCGCTGGCAGACATTGCACAGCATCCGGTGAGCATCAGCAGTTGGATGGAATCGCTGTTCACCGCCCACGGCGACCCGCTGATGATGCTGCTGGTCTGCCTGATCGTCTTCCCCAAGCTTGCCTTGGGACTCTCAGGCTTTGAAACTGGCGTGGCCGTCATGCCGCAGATCTCAGCCAAACCCGGCGACACCGAAGAAAACCCGGCCGGCCGCATCCGAGGCGCGCGCAAATTGCTGACCACCGCAGCTTTGATCATGAGCAGCTTTCTGGTGCTCTCCTCGGTGGTCACCACGGTGCTGATTCCCGCCCCCGAATTCCAGGAAGGCGGCAGCGCGAACGGCCGCGCCCTGTCCTGGCTGGCGCACCGGCTGCTGGGCGACGGCTTTGGCACGCTCTATGACGTCTCGACAATCCTCATCCTGTGGTTTGCCGGCGCTTCAGCCTTGGCCGGACTGCTCAACCTGATCCCGCGCTACCTGCCGCGCTTTGGCATGGCGCCGGAATGGGCGAAGGCCGTGCGACCGCTGGTGGTCGTGGTCATTGCCGTGGCCCTAGCCATCACCTGGCGCTTCGATGCCGACGTCGATGCCCAGGGTGCCGCCTATGCCACCGGCGTGCTGGTGCTGATGACGTCTGCTGCGGTTGCCGTGACGATCTCTGCCCGCCGCAAGCGCGAGCGCGGCAAGACAGTCATGTACACCATTGTTTCCCTGGTCTTCCTCTACACCACGGTGGTCAACTGCCTGGAGCGGCCTGAAGGCCTGAAGATCGCCGCGTTCTTCATCACCGCGGTGCTGCTGGTCTCGCTGATATCCAGGTTCCGCCGCTCCACCGAACTGCGCGCCACCTCGGTCAGCTTCGACGCTGCCGCCGAAGAATTGATCGCCGCCTCTGGTCGCCGGGGCATCTTGCAGTTGATCGCCCACGAACCTGCAAATTCGACCAAGGCACGGTACCGGCGCAAGCTGCACCATGCGGTGCTTGCAAGCCACATCTCCGACAAGGCGCCGGTGGTGTTCTTGGAGGTCAAGGTGTCCGACTATTCCGACTTCGCCCAGGACATCCAGGTGCGCGGTCTGGTCCGCCACGGATTCTGGATTCTTGAAGCCACCGCTCCTTCGGTGCCAACGGCCATCGCGGCGGTCAGCCTGGCAATCAGGGACGGATACGAGGTCATGCCGCACATCTACTTCCGCTGGACCGAAGGAAACCCGCTGAGCAATCTGGCGAAGTTCCTGTTCCTGGGACAGGGGGAAATCGCGCCGCTGACCCGCGAGGTGCTGCGCGAGGCAGAGCCCGATCTGCAAAAGCGCCCCTGGGTGCACGTCGGCTGACGAAACCCGGGTATTCCGGGCGTGAACCCAAGTACCGGTAGAATTGAAAAAGGCCGTTCACTCGGCCGCGATTTGTTAGATTCTGCCTATCACGTCCATCGCCGTCATCCACGGCCGCGGACATACGGAAAAGGACACCACGCGTGGTTTTGAAGCTTTCCACAACGTTCCTGCGCACCCTGCGCGAAGACCCAGTCGACGCCGAGGTCGCCAGCCACAAGCTGCTGGTTCGCGCCGGCTACATCCGCCGCGCAGCCCCGGGCATCTACACTTGGCTGCCGCTGGGCCTGCGTGTTCTTTCCCGTGTTGAAGCCATCGTCCGCGAAGAGATGAACGCCATCGGCGCCCAGGAAGTCCACTTCCCGGCACTGCTGCCTCGCGAGCCATATGAGCAGACCGGACGCTGGACCGAGTACGGCGAAGGCTTGTTCCGCCTGAAGGACCGCAAGGAAGCAGACTATCTGCTGGCTCCTACCCACGAGGAAATGTTCACCCTCCTGGTCAAGGACCTGTACAACTCCTACAAGGACCTGCCGGTCTACCTGTACCAAATCCAGAACAAGTACCGCGATGAAGCACGCCCCCGCGCCGGCCTGCTGCGCGGCCGCGAGTTCATTATGAAGGACTCCTACTCCTTCAACATCGACGACGAGGGACTGGACGAGGCCTACATGGCCCACCGCGGCGCCTACCTGAAGATCTTCGAGCGCCTGGGTCTTGAAGTCGTTCCGGTCTTCGCACAGGCCGGCGCCATGGGCGGTTCCAAGTCGGAGGAATTCCTGCACCCGACGGCCATCGGCGAAGACACCTTCGTGCGCTCGCCGGGCGGCTACGCCGCCAACGTCGAGGCAGTGACCACCGTGGTTCCCGAGGACATCGACTTCTCGCAGCTGCCTGCCTTCGAGGTGCTTGACACTCCTGATGCGCCGACCATCGACACCCTGGTGGCGGTCTCCAACGAGTTGCGCCCGCGCACCGACCGCGCCTGGGAAGCCAAGGACACGCTGAAGAACGTGGTTCTGGCGATCATCGATCCGGAGGGCAACCGCCACCTGGTGGTGCTCGGCGTGCCGGGCGACCGCCAGGTCGACGAGAAGCGCCTGGAAGCAACCATCGGCGCGGCGCTGGGCATCAACGGCGAAGTCGGCGTAGAGCAGGCTACCGCCGAGGACCTGAAATCACATCCCGAGATCGTCACCGGCTACCTGGGCCCAGCACTGGGCTTGGACAAGCAGCTGCTTGGCAAGGACACCGAGGGCGGCATCACCTACCTGGTGGATCCGCGAGTAGTCTCCGGCAGCTCCTGGGTGACCGGCGCGAACGAGCACGGCAAGCACGTCTTCGGACTGGTGGCAGGCCGCGACTTCACCTTCGACGGCACCATCGAAGCTGTGAACGTGCTGGAAGGCGATCCGGCTCCGGACGGCTCCGGTCCGCTGCGCACCGAACGCGGCATCGAGATGGGCCATATCTTCCAGCTGGGGCGCAAGTACGCCGAAGCGCTGGAGCTGAAGGTTCTGGACCAGAACGGCAAGCTGCAGGTTGTCACCATGGGCTCCTACGGAATCGGCGTCACCCGTGCGGTGGCTGCGCTGGCCGAGGCATACCATGACGAGAACGGCCTGGCCTGGCCTAAGCAGGTCGCACCTGCCGACATCCACATTGTGGTGACCGGCAAGGGCGCAGAATTGCTGGAAGCTGCGGAGAAGCTCGCCAACGAGTTCGAGGCCGCAGGCAAGGAGGTCATCTTCGACGACCGCCCGAAGGTTTCGGCAGGCGTGAAGTTCTCCGATGCCGAGCTGATCGGCGTCCCAACCATCGTGGTGGTTGGCCGAGGACTGGCCGACGGCCTGGTCGAGGTCAAGGACCGCGCCACCGGCGAACGCCGCGACGTCGCAGTGGCCGAGGTTGTTGCAGAACTTTCTGCCTAAGCTAGTTCCAGCAGCTGGACACAACTGAATAGGAGAGCAGCGCGGTGCACGAGATTTTAGATTTCCTGTCCGTCAACGGCCAACCGGTCTCCCTGTGGGCACTGCTCCTGCTGTTATTGGCAGGATTCGGTGCCGGGTGGATCGACGCGGTCGTCGGCGGCGGGGGACTGATCCAATTGCCCGCGCTGCTCCTCTTTCCCGGCATCACCCCGGTGCAGGCGCTGGCCACCAACAAGCTCGGCTCGATTTTTGGGACGACAACCAGCGCGATCACGTACTACAGGCGGACCAGCCCCGACCTGAAAACCGCGCTGCCCATGGCGGTGACCGCCATGCTCGGCGCCTTTGGCGGAGCCGGCCTGGCAACGATTCTTCCCGCAGCCGCGATCAAGCCGATCATCATCGCAGCTCTTATTGCGGTTCTTCTCTTTACCATCCTCAAGCCCAAGGCCGGCGAGCTGTCGCGGCTGCGCTTCACCGGCACACAGCATTACGTCCGGGCAATCGGGATCGGACTGGTTATTGGCATCTATGACGGCATGATCGGGCCTGGAACCGGTTCGTTCTTGATCATCGCGCTGGTCACGGTGCTTGGCTATAACTTTCTGCAGTCCTCGGCCAAGGCAAAGATCGTTAATCTCTGCACCAATCTCGGAGCGCTGGCGCTGTTCATTCCAACGGGGCATGTGTTGTTCGGCTTGGGCTTGGCCATGGGCCTGATGAACATGCTCGGCGGCTACCTTGGCGCAAGAATGGCGATTTCCAAGGGCAGCAAGTTTATCCGCATTGTCTTCGTCGTGGTGGTGGCGGGTCTCATTTTGAAGCTCGGTTCTGACCTCGTAACTGGCAGCTAGCGAACTTTCGAAATTGTTCATGAGGCGCTGACTCCAGAACTTCTGTGCCTGAAAGATGAACCCCAGTATGGGCAGGCTTGTTGCCAATGGGGGCTATGGCTGTTTGAATGACAGAAATATTTCACGTCAGAGACGGGTAGCCTGCAGGTGAGGAAGATGTCAAAGAAACAGCACCTTGAACCAGACTTAGCCGAAACCGCCGACCATACCCTTGTGCCGGACCTTGCGGGGATAGAAGAGCGATTTGAGGCAGAAAGAACAAGGGAGCTGAAGAGGCGGCGACGGCTGCCGTGGAAATTGTGGAAGTACGCGCTGGGGCGCACCACCCGCGAATTCTCAAGGAACAAATGCACGGACCTTGCTGCTTCACTGACGTACTACACGATGCTTTCGATATTCCCGGCCCTGCTGGCTGTCGTCTCGCTGCTCGGCGTTGTCGGGCAAGCTGAAGAAACGACCCAAACATTGCTGGCGCTTATTCGGGAGTTTGCCAGCGACGAAGTTGTCTCGACTCTCAGGCAGCCGATTGAGCAGCTGACCAATGCGCCGTCGGCTGGTTTCGCGCTTGTTGCTGGTTTGCTCGGTGCGATCTGGAGTGCCTCTGGTTATGTGGGAGCCTTCGGCCGGGCATTGAACCAGATTTACTCTGTGGACGAAGGACGGTCGTTTCTCAAGCTGAAGCCGTTGATGCTTCTGGTGACTCTCTTTTTGCTGGTGTCCGTGGCGATTATGGCAGTCCTCTTCATTCTTTCCGGCACATTTGCCCAGAAATTGGGAAGCTTCATTGGGCTGGGTGATACAGCCGTGGCGGTCTGGAACATAGCCAAGTGGCCGGTGGTGATCATCTTTGCAGTCATGCTGGTGGCAGTTCTCTACTACGGCGCACCGAACGTGAAAGCTCCCCGATTCAGGGTCTTGAGTGCGGGAGCATTTGTGGCGCTGCTTGTCTTGGGCCTGGCCACTACAGGATTTTTCTACTATGTGTCCCACTTCGGCAGCTACAACAAAACCTATGGCACCATTGGCGGCGTCATCGTTTTGCTGCTGTGGATTTGGATTGCCAATCAATCGCTGCTCTTTGGAGCGGTTCTTGACGTAGAGCTTGAACGGGCGCGGGAACTGAACAGCGGGGAACATGCGGAACGGTCGCTGCTTCTTGAGCCGCGGGAGGTTTCTGGCATTCAGAAACTCGAAAGCAAGCTGGAACGCGATGTCCAGAAGGCCGAGGGACTGCGTGTAGAAAGCGAAATTGCTGTGGAAGACCGGATTGAAAAGAAGTTCTGGTCGGACTCGCAATCTTGAACCTCAACAAAATAGAAGGCCGAGAACCTGAGTTCTCGGCCTTGCTATTGGGATGAATGTGTTTATGCAGGTCGTGCCTCTGCAGCAGTCGGCAAACCTGGATATTTGACACCGCTGACACCGCGCATTGGGGGAAGTGCATGTGCCAGAGCACTATGCATCAATGGGGTGACCCTAAAAGTGATACTAGGAGCAGCTGAAGCATCGAGGTACAAGTCCTTGATGGTCTTGTCTTCAGCGTACGGTTCGACTAATTCCAGATCAGAACATCCGATTATCACGTAGGTGAAGCACAGATCTCCATTTTCTGGATCCAAGGTTGCTATGAGAACCGGTGGCTGGTGAACAACGACGAGTGCCATGATGTCGGTCAGCTTTTCATCATGCTGTGCGATGACGATCAGCATCCCTTCGGTCCAACCGTGTTCTTTGAGATTCTCACGAGCATGGCGTGAGCCCACTGTTTCGGCAACGAGCTCTGCAATTTTAGATCGTACGAAACGACCGGGCATAGTTCTCTACCTCCAACTGAGGTGATCCATTCGTGCAATCACCTCCTCCAACAGACGGTTCCGAAGCGGATTATTCCTTTCCGGAAAATTGACGACATTTCAAGAATTTTAAAACGTCATCTATCAATTACAGTAACCTTAATTAATTGGAAGTGCGACATCGGATCATTGTGCGGACCATGTCATGGGCGCCAATCCGAGCGTTATCTGAACGTGTACAGCTCTTTAAATTACCTTGTCAGATTAAAAATCTTCAGCTTCATTGGGTGCTGGCAGGTTTGGTGGAGCGTCTTGCTTGGGGAGTTCTGCCCATCGAAATTCTTGATCATAACTTAGGAATCGAGCATCTTGTCATCGGGCTGGAGTTGAATGTTTGACCCCAAAATCTTGCGTACCGAATGCTGAATTTACAATTCAACGTTATCTGAACGTGATAGAAGATTCGTCTAAAAATAGAACACGGAAACATTCGAAGGGTGTGGTGAGCTCAAGCGATCGGCAATCGGGGAAAGCTTAGGAAGTTGCGTCAATCTTGAGGATGGCTTGAGGTTTATTTGAGGAATCCATTGACTTTAACACGTCAAACGCCACTGAAGAGATCACGCTCTGGGCCTGCCCATCGGCATTTCCGGAGGCGGTCACCAGCGCTGCTGAAAAGTCACTTCGCGCTTTACTGGATAGATCGTCAAGATTGTCTATCGAGTCTTCTAGCATCTGGTAAGCAGGTTGGCGCAGATCAGCACAGTCCTTGCCCAAGGCGCTGCGGAGTCTGTCCAACTGTGAATTCAAAGTCTTGCGTTTCTGCTCGATAGACGCAGCGGAGGACTTTGGCCCCCGGGCGGCTTCAAGCTGCAGAACGTAGTCAAGGGCATAGCCTCGGTCCAGCGCTCGGGAGAGGGCGATGGATTCTCCGCTGGCAGCGTTCATGTCTTCGGGTGTGCGAGTTAGCTGTTCCGGGTTGCCCAGGCAGGAGACTGCATCGCTGCCATCGTCCGAAGCCATCCGTGAATCGGCCGAGCCGTGCAGGGGCTGGGGGAGGGAAGCTGATTGCTTCTTGTCTTTATGAGCCAAAAGCCTGCGGGCGTCGAAATTCATCTGGAACGCGATTTGGGCAAATTCCTTGCCCTGGTCGAGATTGCCTGTGGCCTGCACCGGCAGGTCATGGCTCAGCTCAGCGACGTCAACGGCCAGTTCGGCGACCGCGGCCGGCGTTGCCTCGCTCGGCATCTGGACTGCAGGTTCATTGTCATAGCTCAATTGGCCCAGCAGGCTGGCGCCCTGGGAAAGGGTCTGTTCCAATGCTGTCAACGCCTTGGCTTCGCGCTGGTCTCCACTCAGCTGTGCCAGAGCTTGGGCACGGGCATGCAACCGAGAAAGTTCGGCGCCCAGGACCCACTGTGCCTTCTGGTCTGCGGAAGAATGGGCCACTTCTTCAGGTTGGCCCGCCTCGACGAGCGCGCCCTTGAAAACTGTCATGCCCACGCCCCATGTCGTACCCGCCGCAAGTGCGGCCGCTAGAACGGGAGCTACCCACTGTGGGGCTCGGCGGGAATCGGAACGGCGGGAGTTGCGCGGATGCGGTGATGAAGCACTCATAACGATGTCGATCATCCCATGGAGTGCTGGAAAGGTTTGGTTATTGAGATGTTCCAGAGCGCTGTGGCGGTATTGCTGCGTGAGTTCTTTCACCTGAACCCGCTAACGAGTTCTCAAGCGGCGTTGGGCGATATACCCTTAAAGGACAACATCGAATAGCGTGGGAGGATATCCATGACCGGTATGCCGGCCGATACCGAACAGGAAGCGCAGCGTCTGAGTACTGTGCTGAACAAGGAAGTAGAATCCCACGGGTTAATTCTGGAGGAAGTCTCCCTCCGTCCCAACGGCAAGCAGATGATCATCCAAGTCATCGTCGACAAAGCCGATGGCCATGATTCGGTCAACCTTGACGAGCTCGGCGAGGTAACCACCACTATTTCTACTGCACTGGACCGCGATGCGGTCTACGCATCCGCATCCCCATATGAACTGGAAGTCAGCTCGCCGGGACTGTCCCGTCCGCTGACCGCACAGCGCCACTGGGTGCGAGCCCTCAACCGCATGGTCAAGGTGAGCTTGACCGACGGCACCAAGCTGCGCGGACGCCTCACCGAGGTCAATGACGAGGACGTCGTCATCGTAGAGCACCGCGAGCCAGCCAAAAAGGGAATGAAGGCCAAGGTCTTGGAACCTGCAAGCTTCTCCTTTGAAAACATCCGCAAGGCGGTTGTCGATCCTGAACTGAACTTCGACGACTCGCTCTTTGACACCATCGATACTGAAGATTTGGAGGGCTAGGCGTGGATATCGATCTCGGCGCACTACGCATCCTGGAAAAAGACCGCGACATCCCCATGGATGTCCTGATTCCAACCATTGAATCCGCGCTGCTCTTGGCCTATAACAAGACCGAAGGCGCAATGCCCGGGGCCCGCGCCCACATTGAGCGCAGCAACGGCCACGTCTCGATCCTGGTGGAGGACCGCGACGCGGCCGGCGTCCTGCTCGGCGAATTCGACGACACCCCGCACGGCTTCGGCCGTATTGCAGCTTCCACTGCCCGCCAGGTCATCATGCAGCGCCTGCGCGAAGCAGAAGATGCACAGGTAGTCGGCGAGTACGCTGCACGTGTCGGCACCCTGATCTCCGGCGTGATCCAGCAGGGCTACTCCTCGCACATGGTCCAGGTAAACATCGGCGCCATCGAGGCGCTGCTGCCTCCAGTGGAACAGGTGCCCGGCGAAACCTATAAGCACGGCGACCGCCTGCGCGCCTACGTGGTTTCGGCCGAGCGCGGCAACAAGGGCCCGGCTGTGACCCTGTCCCGCTCGCATCCGAACCTGGTGCGCCTGCTGTTCGAAATGGAAGTTCCAGAGATCGCCGACGGCACCGTCGAGGTCGAGGCGCTGGCCCGTGAAGCCGGCCACCGCACCAAGATCGCCGTGCGCGCCACCAAGCCTGGCGTCAATGCCAAGGGCGCTTGCATCGGCGAGATGGGCACCCGCGTGCGCGCAGTCATGAACGAGCTGAACGACGAGAAGATCGACATCGTCGACTACAACGAAGATCCAGCGAAGTTCATCGCCGCGGCGCTGTCCCCGTCGAAGGTCGTCTCTGTTGAGATCCTCGACTACGACGAACGCCGTGCCCGCGTTGTGGTTCCGGATTCGCAGCTGTCGCTGGCCATCGGCAAGGAGGGCCAGAACGCCCGCCTCGCCGCCAAGCTGACCGGCTGGCGCATCGACATCCTGGCAGCTTCGGGCGGCAAGGAACCGCGGCTCTAAGCAGCGGTTGGACAAAGTTTGAGCCGGCAGCGGTTGCGGACAGTGTGCGCGTGATACCAATCTCACGCGCACACCGGTCTATAAACGCGCTAGACTGGTAGTTGGTTCTTTTCAACGGGAAGGTGGCGACGGCGCTCGCATGAAGCTGCATCAGCAACGCACGTGCATTGGCTGTCGGACCTCTACCGATAGAAACGAGCTCATTCGTTGGGTCCTCATCGACAACGCACCGCCGCGCGCGGTGCTTCTTGATGTGCGCGCCAGTGCCTCAGGGCGCGGCGCGTGGACCCATGAAAATGAAAAGTGCGTGCGGCAGGCTGTACAGCGCAAGGCATTCGCCAGGGCCTTCAAGGCCCAGGTCGATGACGCCTCGGTGCTGGAACAATTTACCGCACGCGAAGATCGGCCGGGAGCGTCCCGGCCATCTGGCAGTCATGATGAAAGCGGGTCAGAAATCTGATGGCAACCCGATGAGTCCGCAATGTTGAGCGCACACCGATGAACAATCAGTTCTGCGTGATCCACCGTGCGGCGGAAGAATTTCACGAAATACATAGCTGATCTGCCAGAGCTCCGTAGTCTTTTTGACCGCAGGGTTTATGCAGATCACATCAAAACAGGAGAGATGTGGCTAAACCCCGCGTTCACGAGCTCGCCAAAGAGCTCGGAATCACTTCGAAAGAAGCACTAACCAAACTGCAGGACATGGGCGAATTTGTTCGCTCGGCGTCCTCCACCGTTGAGCCTCCGGTAGCGCGCAAGCTGCGCGACGCCTTCCCGGGTTCCAACGCCGGCGCAGCCAAGCCTGCCGCCGCTCCAAAGCCAGCCGGCGCGACCCCAGGCGCCCGCCCGGGTGCCCCGAAGCCAGGCGCCAAGCCAGCAGCAGCTACCCCGGGCCCACGCCCGGCGGCCAAGCCTGCCGCAGCTGCACCGGCTGCTCCAAAGCCAGCCGCAGCGGCTCCTGCCGCGCCAAAGGCAACCCCTGGCGCACCGGTTCCAGGTGCACCAAAGCCAGCAGCGGCACGCCCAGGTGCGCCAAAGCCAGGCGGCCCGCGTCCGGGCAACAACCCATTCAGCTCCCAGCAGGGCATGCGCTCGGCTGACGCTGGAGAGCGCCGCGGCGGAAACCGCGACGGTTCCCGCGCGCCTCGTCCGGGAGCACCTCGTCCAGGCGGCCCACGCCCGGGCAACAACCCGTTCTCCTCCCAGCAGGGCATGCGCTCCGAGGGCGGCCAGGGCGGTCCTCGCCCGCCACGTGACGGTGCGCGCGGTCCTCGTCCAGGCGGTCAGAGCCAGGGCGGTCCACGCCCTCCACGCGACGGTCAGCGCGGTCCGCGTCCAGCCGGTCAGGGCGGTCCACGTCCAGCCGGCCAGGGCGGTCCACGTCCTGCAGGTGCAGGCGGCCCGCGCCCAGCTGGCGCAGCAGGCCCGCGTCCGGGCGGCACCACTGCCACCCCGCGCATGATGCCTAACCGCACCGAGCGTCCAGCCCCAGCAGGCGGCGGACGTCCGGGCGGCGGCGCTGGCGGCCGCGGTCGTCCAGGCGGCGGCACCGGTGGCGGCACCGGCGGCGGATTCCGTCCAGGTGCACCACGCGGACGCGGCGGCGTCGGCGGCGCTTTCGGCAAGGGAGGCGCCGGCCGCGGCAAGCAGCGCAAGTCCAAGCGCGCAAAGCGCCAGGAATTGGAGCAGATGAGCGCTCCGTCATTGGGCGGCGTGAATGTTCCACGCGGCACCGGTGACACCGAAATCCGTCTGCGCCGCGGCGCGTCGATCACCGACTTCGCCGACAAGATTGGCGCAAACCCGGCAGCACTGGTCACCGTGCTGTTCCACCTCGGTGAAATGGCCACCGCAACCCAGTCCCTGGACGAGGCAACCTTCGAGGTCCTCGGCGAAGAGCTGGGCTACAAGGTAGCAGTCGTCTCCCCAGAGGATGAAGACCGCGAGCTGCTCGAAGGCTTCGGCCTGGACCTGGAAGCCGAACTTGAGGCTGAAGGCGAAGACGAGCTGGAAGAGCGCGCACCGGTCATCACCATCATGGGCCACGTCGACCACGGTAAGACCCGACTGCTGGATGCCATCCGCCAGTCGAACGTCATCGAGGGCGAGCACGGCGGCATCACCCAGCACATCGGCGCCTACCAGATCGTGCACCAGCACGAGGGCCGCGACCGCGCGATGACCTTCATCGATACCCCGGGCCACGAGGCGTTCACCGCCATGCGTGCCCGCGGTGCCGAGGTCACCGACGTTGCCGTGCTGGTTGTCGCAGCGGACGACGGCGTCATGCCGCAGACCGTTGAAGCGCTGAACCATGCACAGGCCGCAGGCGTGCCGATCATCGTTGCAGTGAACAAGGTCGACAAGCCGGAGGCAAACCCTGACAAGGTCATGGGCCAGCTGACCGAATACGGCCTGGTGCCTGAAGAATACGGTGGCGACACCATGTTCGTGAAGGTTTCTGCACTGCAGAAGCTGGGCATCGAGGAACTGTTGGACGCTGTCCTGCTGACCTCCGACGTCATGGAACTGCAGGCAAACCCGGACAAGTCCGCCCGCGGTGTGGCCATCGAAGCCAACCTGGACAAGGGCCGCGGCTCGGTTGTCACCGTGCTGGTCCAGTCCGGCACCCTGGCAGTGGGCGACACCATGGTGGTGGGCACCGCCCACGGCCGCGTGCGTGCAATGTTCAACGAGAACGGCGAGAACCTCGACGTGGCTCTGCCATCGCGCCCGGTTCAGGTCTTGGGTCTGTCCTCCGTGCCTCGTGCAGGCGACAGCTTCCTGGTCACCGAAGACGAGCGCACCGCACGCCAGATCGCTGAGAAGCGCGAAACCGCTGAGCGCAACGCCCAGCTGGCCAAGCGCCGCAAGCGCATCACCCTGGAAGACTTCGACAAGGCAGTGGCAGAGGGCAAGATCGATACCCTCAACCTGATCCTCAAGGGCGACGCCTCCGGTGCTGTGGAAGCACTGGAAGACTCGCTGATGAAGATCGACGTGGGCGAGGACGTGCAGCTGCGCGTCATCCACCGCGGCGTGGGTGCCATCACCCAGAACGACGTCAACCTGGCTACCGTGGACAACGCCATCATCATTGGCTTCAACGTCCGCCCAGCCGAGCGCGTTGCCGAACTGGCCGACAAGGAAGGCGTCGACATGCGCTTCTACTCGGTCATCTACGCAGCCATCGACGACATCGAGGCAGCTCTCAAGGGCATGCTCAAGCCGGAGTTCGAAGAGGTGGAGCTCGGCACCGCCGAGATCCGCCAGGTGTTCCGCTCTTCCAAGTGGGGCAACATCGCCGGTTCGATCATCCGCTCGGGCACCATCAAGCGCAATTCCAAGGCACGCCTGGTGCGCGATGGCAACGTGGTCGCCGACAACCTGTCGATCGACTCGCTGCGCCGCGAGAAGGACGATGTCACCGAGGTCCGCGAAGGCTTCGAGTGCGGCATCGGCCTGGGGTCGTTCAACGACATCAAGGAAGGCGACATCATCGAGACCTTCGAGATGCGCGAGAAGCCACGCGCCTAGTAGCCAACAGCTATTAGCAGCGTGACTCACCGATTCGTGGGCGTTTGACCTAGTATGTGGTCAGACGCCCACGAATTTTGAACCATAAGGAGAAAATCATGGCTGATTCAGCCCGTGCCGCACGCCTTGCCAAGCGCGTGCAGGTCCTCATGGCCCAGTCGCTGCGCACCGTCATCAAGGACGAGCGCATCGACAACGTGACGGTGACCGATGCCCGCGTGACCAACGATCTGCAGCACGCCACCGTGTACTACACGGTCTTCGGCGATGACGACGCCAAGAAGGATGTTGCAGAACTGCTGGCCAAGCGCGGGGGTGCCCTGCGCAAGGAGCTGGGCCGCAACCTGACCATCCGCCTGACCCCAACCTTGGAGTTCGTGGCAGATGAGATTCCCGAGGGCGCTTCGCACCTGGAGGAGCTGCTGGCCAAGGCCCGCGAAAAGGATGCAGAAGTTGCAGCGCTGCGCGAGGGCAAGACCTTCGCCGGCGACGAGGATCCTTACAAGAAGGACGCAGAAGACGAAGAAGCTGAAGCCTAGGCTTCAGCCCGGTCGATTCATACGATGAGGAACGCCCCGGAGAGTATGCCTGTGCATATTTTCCGGGGCGTTTGCATCCCGCAAATCTTTTTCATTCAATTGTGCGATGCTGTTATAAGAGTAATTTAGTTAACGACTGGATTTACTGTGAGTTAGTATCTCCGTTATGGAACAAACACAGATTTGGCCGGCGGTTTTGGCAGCTGTCCTCGGGTCCACAGTACTGAACACATTGCTAAATTCGATAATCGGACGATTTTCCATCGACCGAGATCAACAGCATTTCCAGTCTCTCAAGAACGAGTTGGACATCCTTGAATCGCTGACGCGAGACACTGACGCCGCTGAGAGTGCGGAACTCGACGCAGGACGTACGGTTCTGCGAGAGGTAGTCAAGGCTCGACATTATCAAAAGAACGTTGAGGCGCTAATTCCGAAACGAAGTGTGAATTCCTTTTCACTTAAATCGGTGTTGGTAGTTTTCATTCTTGCCGGCTTCGTTCTGATTGCCGCGGGTGATTCCATAAATGATCCCGGAACTGCTGGGCTGGGCTGGTTCCTTCTCCCTTTCGGATTGCTTGCCATGGCTGTCGTCCTTTGCGATGAACATGCACGATCCCATTTTCGGGCGATGCTGATGGAAGCCATCCAAGGGAAACATTACGAAGAGAAGATTGCGCTGAAAGATCCTAGCGAACCGTGGCACTCCAAGAAATTTTGTAGGCTTGGATGGATGCCTGAGCTTGATATTCGGCAAACATTCGACTTGCTCATGGAAAAGATCATTGAAAAGAATTTGACCGAGACTGCGCGACGCGAAGCTCACTGTAAAGGCAACGAGCCAACAGAACAGTGATGTTGAAACGACTAGAAAAATGATCTGTCCTGTTTTTCAACGACTGCCTCCGGCTACACCTGCAAACACAGTGGAGTCAGAGACAGTCGTTATTGATGCCAAAAGATCAGCGCGGCAGCCGCGCTGTGACGAGCTCACCGGATTCGGTGAGCACCTTGGTGGTGACTGCCACGTGGCTGCCGGATATGGCAATGTCGGCCGCCATCAGTGCAGGCATCACGGTGACCGCCTTGCCATGGGAGATCCTGGAAACCCCCTCTCCGAAGAGCTGCGCGACGTAGACCTGGTTGTTCTTGTCCACCGCGACACCCGTCGGCGCGCTCAAATGCGAGGCAACCAGCTGGGTCTTGCCGGAGTGAAGATTCACCCGGTACACCTTGCCCAAGGACAGCGACTCGCCGGGAACGCCTGGCAGCACCGTGTAGTAGAGCCACTGGCCCTTGACGGTGATGTCGGTTGGCACCGGCTGGGCCCAATAGGTCAGCCCCAGCATGCAATCCGGGACAGCCATGCCCATCTGGGCGGCCAGCGCCTGCACATCGGTGGTGATCTTGATTGGCTCGGCTGGCAGGGCCTTAACCAGTGACACCTTGCCGTTGGCCGCTACATGAAGAATCGTGTTGGCACCGGCATCGCCCACATAGACGCTGGAGCCAACAGGAACACTTGAATAGGGATGCGAAAACTGCTCGCCGGTCGACTGCAGGTACGGCGCCTGGGCTAGGCACGCCGGTGCTGCGTCCCTGACTCCGTAGACTGTCTTGCCATCCGGGTTGTGCTTAGCCTCGAACTTGGCCAGGTCTGCAACAGTGCTGATTTTGCCGGTGGATGAGATCGACTTGAGGAATGCAGTGGCATTCGGGTCAGGCTGGCCTTCTTCGCCCATCGAGTTCTCGAAGAAGTAGGTTTTGCCGGCGGCATGGGAGACGCCAGCAATTTCCTTGCCTGGAGCGCTGTAGAGCGAGCTTCGGGCGCCGGAGGCAGAGATCTTGGTCAGCTGGCCGGCAAAGGATTCTGCCACGAGCAGGCTTGAATCCTCTCCAAAGGCAACCTTCAACGGTGTGGCCAACCCCGCGGCGACCGTTGAAACATGGGTGAATTCCCCAGATCCTGCTGGATTCTTGGGGACCGCTTGGGTTGGCGCCGCACTGAGTGCGACGGCCAAGACTGAGGCGGAGGCGGCAGCAATGAGTGCACGAAACTTCATTGTCATGTCCTAGATGTGAGTGTTGGGCGCAACGAATAGCGTTGCGCTGGAGAATCACCAAGAGATCATAAGCCGTGCAGCGATGACAGAAATTGAGTGCGTCTGTGAAATAGGAGGCGAAATGCTGGCGGCTGAACCGAAGATTTGCGAGGCGACCGAAACACCGCAGAAGCGGTTCTCGAGAAGAGCCAAGGTGCACTAGCTCATCCCACCAACTGCCCAGCTAGCTATTGCGAGCAGTCGTAGCTTACCCCGATTTTTGCGGAATGAGGGTAGGTGCCAAGAACGTAGGTACCGAAGCCGCGGAATATAGGTATTGGGGCGCAGAAGTAGTGCCTGTGCCCCGTTCAGATCCTTAGAGGTACTGGTCGAGCAGTTGAACAATTTCGGTAAACCCGCGGTCTTCGGCCAGCTGGCGTGGGGAAGTTCCGTTGCCGTCAGGGATCGTTGGATCCGCGCCTGCCTCCAGGAGCAGCCTGATTGATTCCACCTGGCGAGGTCCTCCGTCATTGAGCACGATGGCTTCGTGGATCGCAGTCCATCCAGGATTGTTGATGTGGTCCAGCGGGACGCCGGCATCAATGAGAATCTTGATGGTTTCCACATGTCCATGTTCACCAGCGGGAATCAGCGCGGTCCCGCCGTAGCGGTTGGTGGCGGCAACGTCGGCTCCGGCGGCGATGCTTGCTTTGAGGATCTCATTCAATCCCTCGGCGCCAGCATAGAGGAATGCCGAGTCCTGAATGTCGTCCTTCGCGTTGACGTCAGCTCCTGCTTCGATCAGGGCTATGGCCAGCTCGGTGTCCTGCGCCTTGGTCGCGGCGATGACCGGAGTCATTCCGCGGGCGATTTCCACTTCCAGGTCTGCTCCGTCTGCGATGGCAGATTCCGCCGCCGCGGCATCGCCGCTGTTGACGGCCTCCACCAGTGCCTCGGTCGCTGCTTGAACATCTGGCGTTGCCGAGGGGACCGATGACGCAGAAGCTGCGCTTGGGGAAAGGTTCGGCGCAGGAGCGCCTGACGCGCTGGAGCTGCCTGGCTCAGGGGAGCAGCCGGTAAGCACTGCGGCGCTGATGGCCGTTGTCGCGAGGAACATGGTCAGTCCGGGCTTCGTGCTTTTCATCTAGAGCTCTCCTGGGGTTGAGAAATGGTTACCCATCCTAGAATCTCAGTCGCCAAGCTGGCCGGCATCGGCCAAATGGCTAGTTTCGCGGCTGATGGCGGTCTACCAGCGGGCGAAGCGCTTCGAGCTGCCTGCGCAGCATGGCGATGGATTCTTCGCCCAGGTGCTCCTGCCATGCTGCCTCGATCGCGGATTCAGCCTGTCTTGCAGCCAGCTGGGCCCTTCGGCCGAGTTCTGTCAGCGTGATCAGTTGTGCCCGAGCATCCTGCGGGTCATCCTGCCGCTGGACCAGACCCGCGGCTTCCAGTTGGCTCACAAGATATCCGGCGCTTTGTTTCGTGATTCCGGCAGCTGACGCAAGATCTGTCAGGCGGCTGCCGTTCTCTGCAATCCGCGCCGCAAGCCGGCCCTGGGACAGGGAGAACTCAAATCCCTGCGCGTGGAGGTTTGCGACGATTTCTTCTTCAAAGGCGCGTTGGGCGATGAACAGTAGCGTGCCCAGGGAAATCTGTGCACCGTTTTCTCTTGACATAGTAGTCAGGATAGCTGACTATTTAGTCAGAATCACTGACTACATTGGAGTGTGGGTCATGGACACCGGGGAAATTTGGGATGTCATTGTCGAACAGCGCCAAGAACTTGCGGGGATCTTGCGTTCTTTGCCGCCGGAGCTGTGGGAGCGGGATTCCCTGTGCGACGGCTGGAAGGTCAAGGACGTGGCGGCGCATATCATCAGCGCGCCGCAGCTGACTCCATCTGCAATGCTCAAGGTTGTGCCGAAGATGTTCATTCATGGATACAACGGAACCACGCTGCGCGATGGACAGCGCCGTGGGCAGCTGGGGTCAGCCGCGATTTTGGAACAGTTCGAGCAGTATGCTGCGCTGCGCCGGGGGCCTGCAATGGTGGGCCCCATGGAAACATTGACAGACACTTTGGTTCACACCCAAGACATCGTCAGGCCGTTGGGCATCAGGCATGACATGCCCTTGCCTGCCGCGGCGCTGGTGGCCCAACGGCTGGAGAAGACAGGGATCATGCTCGGGGCACGCAAGATCTTGCGGTCGGTGAAAATGGAAGCCGTCGATTGGGAATTCACTGCCGGACATGGACCTTTGCTCAGCGGCCCGCTGTCTGAGCTGGTAATGCTGCGTTCCGGAAGGACTCCTGACTGGCAGCGTCTGAGCGGCCCAGGAGTGCAGCTTGCCATGGGCTTGCAGCGGGCCAAATGAGCACGGGCGGATGCAGGGGAGTTAGTGGGCAAAGGGTTGGTATGAAATTTCAGCCCAGCAGTTTCTTGTTGAGTGATGCCACTCACACGTACCTTTGATTCTGGGATCCCGATTTGGGATCCCATTAACCCGGTGGTTGTGTTCGGCAGCGCGCGCATTGTCTAGGCCAGCACTCGCACCATCGTCTGAATGACAAAGGACATCCCCACTCATGACTACGCAAAACAGTGCGGCAACGGCCACCGAGGCCGAAGCCACTCGCTCTGGCCGCGGGCGCGCAACAAGAACCCGCTGGCATCTGTTCTTCCTGCTGCTGGTTCTGGTCACCGTCAATTACGTAGACCGCGGATCCATCTCGGTGGCGCTGCCGCTGATCCGCCAAGAATTCAATATGCCTCCGGAACTGGTAGGCCTTCTGCTCTCGGCGTTCTTCTGGACCTACGCGCTGATGCAGGTTCCGGTGGGCTGGCTGATCGACAAGTTCGGACCACGCAAGATGTTTACCGCCTCCTGCGTCGGCTGGGGAGCCGCCACTGCCGCCTCGGGCCTGGCCGGCGGATTCATGTCCATGTTCATTGCACGCCTGGGCATCGGCGTTACCGAGGCAGGCGTCATGCCCGCCGGCGGCAAGCTCAACGCGCTGTGGATGCCAGCCAGCGAGCGCGGCCGCGGCGCAACGATTCTCGACGCCGGCGCACCGCTGGGCGCAGGCATCGGCGGCATCGCCATCGCCGGGCTGATCGCCGCCACCGGCTCCTGGCGCTGGGCCTTCATCATTGCCGGCGCCGCGACGGTGCTGCTCGGCGCAGCGGTGTGGTGGTTCGTCCGCGACAACCCCCGCAGCCACCCAAAGGTCAACGAGGCAGAGGCTGAGTACATCGAAGCGGCCCACCGTGCAGAGGACGCCGCCACTGACGGGGCCGAAGGCACCGGCAAGCTGCGCAACTACCTGAAGTACCGTTCCTTCTGGTCCATGTGCTTTGGCTGGTTCGGCTTCAACGGGGTCTTCTACGGCCTGCTGACCTGGGGTCCGCTGTACCTGTCGGAAGCCAAGGGCTTCGACCTGAAGGAAATCGGCTGGTCCACCTTCGTGATTTTCGGAGCAGGCTTCGTCGGAGAAATCCTCGGCGGCATGATGGCCGACAAGCTGCAGGTCAAGGGATTCGGGACCAACAAGGTCATGCGCAGCATGCTCGGCTTCTCCGCCCTGATGGTCACCCTGGGCCTGGTGGGAACCACCATCATCGCCGACCCGATCACCGCAGTGGTGCTGCTGTCCACCGTGCTGTTCTTCCTGCGCTGGGTAGGCCTGTTCTGGGCAGTACCGGCAACCCTGGGCGGCCGCAAAAACGCCGGCGTGCTGGGCGGGGCGATGAACCTCTCCGGCAATATCGCCGGCTTCCTCACCCCGATCATCGTCGGCCTGATCGTGGGCGCCACCGGCGGCTACACCTGGGCCCTGCTGTACTTCGTCGGCTCCGCGGTAGTGATGGGCATCGCCGTCATCAGCCTGGACTACAGCAAGCGGCTGGCAATCTAAGAAAACACCAAAGCAAGACAAGGAATCACCATGACCGTGGCGGATCTGAACAAACCCCAACCCCTGCGCGAACAGGTGCGCGACACCATCCGGCAGCGCATCTTCGACGGCTACTATGTGCCAGGCACCCGGCTGATCGAAAGGTCCCTGGCCGAGGAGTTCACCGTTTCGCGCCTTCCGGTGCGCGAAGCGCTGCGCATGCTGCGCCAGGAGGGGCTGGTCGTTGAAAAGGACCGCCGCGGTTCCATGGTTTCCTCGCTCACCGATAAGGACGTGCGCGACCTGTTCGACCTGCGCACCGCACTGGAGGTGCTCGCCTGCAGGCTGGCGGCGCAGCGCGCGAGCGACCAGGAGCTGGAAGAGCTTAATGAGCTGCTCACCGCGGCCCGCTCGCAGCTGGAAGCTGGGCGGCAGGCAACGGCGCAGCGGATCAACAGCGAATTCCACGACAGGGTCATCGACCTGGCGGACAATGACCAGCTCTCCCAGGTGCTCAAGCCCCTGGCGGGCAGGCTGCACTGGATCTTCAGGCACGTGGACGACCTGGGCGAGCTCATCGACGAGCACTTTGCCCTGCTGGCCGCCATCGCCAGCCGCGACCCGGAAGCCGCCGGAGCCGCCTCCGCCGAACACATCGCCAAATACCGGGCCCAGTTCCCGGACCTGCACGCACTCTACTCACAGGACAAATCGTGAAACTGCTAGTGATCAACCCCAATATCTCCCAGGACGTCAGCGCCCTGATCGCCGCGGAGGCGCAGCGGTCCATGGCCCCGGGCACGCAGCTGGTCATGGCCACCGCCGCTTCCGGCATGGAGTACATTGAAACCCGCTTCGAATCCCTGCTCGCCGCGCCCGCGGTGGCCCAGGCGATGGCGCAGACCCCCGACGCCGACGCCGTGGTGGTCGCCGCCTTCGGCGATCCCGGCCTGCCTGCCCTGAAAGAAATCTCCGGCGTCCCGGTCATCGGGATCACCGAGGCTGCCCTGGCCGCCGCGGCGCTGATGGGCAAGTGCTTCTCCATCATCGCGATCTCCGACCGCATCACCGCCTGGTACCGCGACTGCGTTGAATACAACGGCTACCTGCCGCGGCTGGCCTCCATCCACCACCTGCGCGACAAGCTGAATTCCATCGGCTCGGTGGCCGAGGACTTCTCCGAAAAGCTCGTGGAGCTTGCCAACCAGGCGGTGCACGAGGACGGTGCGGATGTCATCATCCTGGCCGGGGCTCCGCTGGCAGGGCTGGCCCGGGAGGTCGCAGGACGCATCCCGGTACCGGTGATCGACGGGATCGCCGCCGGAGTGCGCTTCGCCCAGTCGCTGGCAGCTATGGATACCGGTTCCCACCGCGCAGGCTCGCTCACCGCCCCTCCGGCCAAGCCGCGCCAGGGCCTGGATCCGGACCTCGATGCACTGATCTCTTCCCGCCAGCACGCCGTCGCGGCCGCCGGCACCCCAATTGCAGGAGCACACTCATGAGCGCCGACCTGGTCATCACCTCGGTACTGATCGCCAACGCAGATTCCCGCCGCGCCGGCCACGTGGTCGTTGCCGACGGGCGGATCAGCCGGATCCTCGATGCCCACCAGCCGGTGCCAGAAGCCGCGCGCATCATCGACGGCACCGGTAAGATCCTGATCCCCGGCGGCGTGGACGGGCACTGCCACATCGCCCAGGTCACCGGGGCTTGGCGGACCAAGGACGACTATGCGGTGACAACGCTGGCCGCCCTGGCCGGCGGCACCACCACCGTGATGGACTTCGGCATCCCCGCGCACGCTGGCGAAACCCCGCTGGCCGCCGCCGAAGCCAAACTCGCGATGATCGCCGAAGCGCGCTGCGATGTGGGCCTGCACGCATCGGTCATCGACTGGGACGAAAGCACCGCCGGCCAGCTGGCGGCCCTGGCCGAGCGCGGCATCCGCTCGGTCAAGCTCTACACCACCAACCGCGGCTCGACGATGGCTTCCATGGACACCATCGTGAAGGTGCTGCGCGAAATGGCCAAGCTCGATGGGCTGTCCTATGTGCATGCCGAGCATGATGCGCTGGTGGTCGACGCCACCGACCGCCAGGCCGCCACCGGGCAGATCGGCATTGAAACCCTGCCAGGTACCCGCCCCGAGCTGGCCGAGGAAGCCAGCGTGCGCGAGGTGCTGGCGGTGGCCGAATACACCGGCGCCCCGGTCTACTTTGTGCACCAGTCCACCCCCGGTGCGGTGGACCTGGTCTCCGAAGCCAAGAGGCGCGGCCTGCGGGCCTACTCGGAAACCTGCCCGCACTACGTGGCCCTGCACGACGGCGTCTACAACGGCCCGCTGCCCGAGTTCTACGCCTGCTGCCCGCCGATGCGCGATGAGAAGACCATGCTGGCGCTGCGCGCCAAGCTCAACGACGGCAGCATCGACACCATCGCCTCCGACCACTCCTGCTATGACCTGAACCAGAAGCGCGAGCGCAGTGACGACCTGCGGCTGATGCCGCACGGCCTGCCCGGGGTGGAAACGCGGCTCCCGGTGACCTTCACCCATATGGTGGGCAAGAACCTGGAAGGCCTGGAGCGCTTCGTCGAGGTCTTCTCCACCGCGCCGGCGCGACTGAATGCCCTCGCCGGCAAGGGAAGCATCGCCGAAGGCTTCGATGCAGACCTGGTGCTCATCGACCCTGCGGCCAGCGCCGCGGTGGACGAGGTGCCGCTGCACATGGGCACCGACTTCTCGCCCTTCACCGGGCACACGCTGCGCGGCTGGCCGCAGGTAGTCATCTCCGCCGGTCAGGTGGTGCGCGACGAGCACGGCGTGCATGACCCAGGTCCGGTGGGTCGATTCATCGAACAGCAGCCATTCAGCCAGAGCCTTGCCTGGCCAGCCCTCGGGGCCGCCCGCCCTGTCGAAGCGCATCCAGTCGAAGCCCGCTAGCACCAAGGAACACCACCATGATCACCAACTCAGTAATGAGCCAAGCTCCCGGAGCGATCAGCCAGACCCGGCCGGTACGCCTGGGCATGATCGTCCCGTCTTCCAATACCTGCCTTGAACCGCAGAGCTACCGCATGTTGGCTGACAGGGAAGATGTCACCATGCACTCGACCCGCATTCCGGTCACCCGCATCGCCCTGGACGGCGGCAGCGACAAGCAGTTCGAGACGCAGACCATGGCTGACGCGGCGGCGCTGCTGGCCACCGCGGACACCGACGTCATCGCCTGGAACGGCACCAGTGGATCCTGGTTGGGAGTGGAGCACGACGAGCAGATCGCCAGGGTGATCACCGAAGCCACCGGCGTTCGGGCCACCACCAGCACCATTGCCTATCTGGAAGCTTTCCGGCGCTTCGGGCTCAAGCGCATCGCCTTGCTGACCCCATACACGCAGGATGTCAACGAGAAGATCGCCGCCAGCTATGCTGCGCACGGGATCCAGATCACCGGTTCCCACCACTGGTCCCTGAGCGACAACGAATCATTTGCCAGGGTGCGGGCAGAAGACCTCGTCGAGCCCTCGCGCAGGCTTCTGGAAGACAAGCCCGACGCGTTGATCTACCTGTGCACCAACCTGTATGGGGCGCCTGCCGTGCAGCAGCTGGAAGCCGAATTCGGCATCCCGGTGCTTGATTCGGTAGCCGTGACCTTGTGGCATGCGCTGCTGCTGGCGCAGGCGCCGCTGCTTGACGAAAAATGGGGCAAGCTGCTGGCTACGGCCTAGCCCTATTGCTGGAGGCAAGCCGGCATCCGAGATTCTCGGATGCCGGCTTGCAGCGGTTAATGCATGTTTTCGCACCAGGTTTTTCGCATCAGCTGAATGGGGAGTACCGGTGTGACCGACGAGATAATGACAGTAACCCGCGTTAATCGTATGCTGAATACATGGCACGCAATCCACTGTCCCAGCAAGCACTCCTTGAGATGTCGCGCAACTGCGCGGCGGTGCTCAACGAGGTTGGCGTTGACGCGTCCACTGCCCAATTGGTGGCGGCGGCAGGTGTTTCCGAGCGCACCTTTTTCAGGTACTTTCCGATGAAGGCCGACTGCCTGAGGCCGATTATGGAAGACGGCTACCTGCGCTTTGTTTCTGCGGTGCAGGACAACTGCGGGGCGGGGGAGTCCACTGATCTGCTGGAGATCGTCTGCTCGGCATTTATCGCCGCCTATGGGCACGGAGAAGACGGGCTGGACCAGCGCTTCCTGGAGCTGATCACCTCAGCCGAAATTTATCGCCGGTTGTGGCTTGCCATCAACGAAGAAACCATGCAGGCACTCTATGCACCCATGTCCCAGGTGCTGGGCCTGCCCGAAGACCACATCGACGTGCGCATCGCCGCCGATGCAGCGACCCGGCTCGCGGTCGAGTCAATCCGCCTGATGGCGTTGTACTCGCTCAGTGCCCACCAGGCCGCAACCCAAGTGGCCGACGCGCTGCGCCGGCATCCGTTGATGCGCCCCGCGGCGCATCGCTAGATTCAAGGAGTAGATCATGGAACTGAACAACAAGGTCATCATCGTCACCGGCGGAGCCCGCGGCCTGGGCGAAGCGTTCTCCCGCGGAATCGTCGCCGCTGGCGGCAAGGTAGTCATCGCCGACCTGCTGGATGAAGCCGGCAGCGCGGTAGCCGCAGAACTGGGCGAGAATGCACTGTTCCTGCACCTGGATGTCACCGACGAGAAGAACTGGGAAAGCGTGGTCGCGGCCGCCGAAGAGCACTTCGGCAGCATCAACGGATTGGTCAACAATGCGGGCATCAGCGCCTCGGGCACCCCGGTGGCCGATGAGCCGCTGGAGACCTTCCGCAAGATCATCGACATCAACCTGATCTCGGTGCACACCGGCATGCACTTCACCATCCCTGCCCTGCGCCGCGCCGGCGGAGGCTCCATCGTGAACATCTCCTCGGCTGCCGGCCTCATCGGCCTGGCGCTGACCAGCGGCTACGGCGCTGCCAAGTGGGGCGTGCGCGGCCTGTCCAAGGTGGCTGCTGTGGAGCTGGGCCGCGAGAAGATCCGCGTCAACTCGGTGCACCCGGGCATGGTGCTGACCCCGATGACCGCTGTCACCGGCATCGTGGCAGATGAAGGCGCATTCCCCAACAACCCATTCCAGCGTGTGGGCAAGCCAGAGGAACTGGTAGGAGCAGTGCTCTACCTGCTCTCCGATGCCGCAAGCTACACCACCGGTGCTGAAATTGCAGTTGACGGTGGCTGGACCGCAGGTCCTTCCACCGAATACGTCATGGGCCAGTAGTCCACTAGTCGTCCACTGAAAATAGGCCCTTGGCACTTCTCCACTGGAGAAATGCCAAGGGCCTATTTGGCGAGTAAAACCTGCCTTTCTAGAGGAAGCGGTTTAACACCTCAACGAGCTTCGTGTGCCCATGCGATACCGCCAGTTCCTGTGGGGTGCACCCCTCGCCGTCTGCCAGCAGGGGATCGGCGCCTCGCTCCAGCAGCAGCTGCACCGTGCGCACATAGCGCTCGCTGCCATCGCCCAGGATGATCGCTTCGATCAATGCGGTCCAATTCAACTTATTGACGTGGTTGACCTCAAGGCCCGCATCAAGCAGGCGTTCGACGGTGTCGACCAGGCCGCGCTCGCTGGCGGGAATCAGCGCGGTGCCTCCGTAGCGGTTGGTGCTGTAGATATCTGCACCGGCCTGCAGCGAGGCTTCAAGGATTTCGCTCATTCCGCGCGCGCCCGCATAGAGGTACGTTGAATCCTTAATATGATCCTTGGCGTTGACATCTGATCCTGCCCGGATCAATTCAAGTGCTGCGTCGGTCTGGCCGGACTTGGTGCAGGCCAGCAGCGGCGTCATGCCCTGCGCGTTACGGGATTCGAGATCTGCGCCGTTGGCAATTGCCACTTGAACTTCCTTTAGATCATTTGACTGAACGGCTGCCCACAGCTGCCGCGTCGCTTGGCTTGATGACATGATGCCCCCATCGCTGAACTCAACTTGTTGCTAGAATGGTATACCATTATTGGGTAATTGGATCAGATGTAGCGGCGGCGGAAGGCTGAACAGCGTTGATGAGGCAGAAAACTGAGAGCCGGAATTTCTTCAAGGCAGCCTTCTCATCGGTGATCACCAGCCGGGATTTCCGTTTCGTCTGGTTTTCCAATGTCTTTTTTTCAGTGGGCTGTGGACCCAAACCCTAGTGCTCGGCTGGATGGCATTCGAGATGACCGGGTCCGAATTCCTCGTCGCATTATTTACCTCAGCGCGCCTGGCGCCCATGGTGCTCGGACCGATTGCCGGAGCCTTTGCCGATAAACTCAACAAGATCCATCTGCTGATGGCGGCCTGCGGCTGGGCGGCCGTGGCAATTTCAGTGGTCGCCGTGCTCGCCGGGGTAGGGGCCCTTGAATACTGGGGGCTGGTTGTTGCAGGGTTGGCCATCGGCATGGCACAGTCGCCATCCCAGCCGGCGCGAGGTGCGCTGGTTGCCGAGCTGGTTCCGGCCAAAGAGCTGTCCAATGCCAACGCACTGAACGCCCTGGCCCTGAACATGACCCAGGTGGTGGGTCCCGGAATTGGCGGCGTCATGATCGCCACCCTGGGTGCACCCGCCGCGTTGTGGGTTTCCACCAGCTGGTACGTGCTCTCGCTGCTGATGCTTGTCCCGCTGCGCAAGCGCGAGTCTCCTGGCGCACCTGAGGAACATGGATCGATGATGGTGCTGATCATCGACGGGCTGAAGCTTGTCGGGCGAAACCGCCTCGCCGTGGGCGTGCTGCTGGTGACCTTCAGCGCCAACGCGCTGCTGTGGCCGGTCTATCAGAGCTTCATGCCGATCTTCGCCGAACAGCGCCTGCATCTGGACGCTGCAGGTCTGGGCGCCATGCTGATGGCGGCGGGCATCGGCGGACTGCTGGGTTCCATCGCCATCGCGGCGCTGGGAGATTTCAAATTTAAGGGTGCACTGTTTGTCTACGGAACCATGGTGTGGGCGGCGCTGTGGGCGGTCTTTGCCTTCCTGACCGACGTTCCCATGGCTTTTGTTGTCCTGTGCCTGATCGGCTTTTCCTCGGCGGCCTTCGGCGTCCTTCAGACCACACTGCTGCTGATTGTCACCCCGCCGGTACTCCACGGCCGAGTCATGGGAATCCAGGAGCTTGCCATCGGCATCATGCCCATTGCCACCTTGGCACTGGGTGCAGCTGCTGAAGGCATCGGTGTTGCGCTCACTACTTTTATCGCCGCAGTGCTGCTGGTCTTCGTGCTGGGATTGCTGATCATGATGACCCCCGCCATCACCAAGATCGGGCGCCAGGCCAGCGGCGAGCTGGTGGAAACTACGGCGGTGAGCTCTTAGCGCTGGGCTTTGAGCTTTACTGCTTCCCGGTCATCTTCAGGTTCTTACCGTTGGCATCCATCACGAAGAATGCCTGGTGGTAGTCGTCTTCCAAAGTGAAGCGGATTTGAACCGGCCCGTAGGCCTGGATGAAATCAGGGGAGTGCACGTCGCTGATGGTGGAGCGGTCCACCAGGACGATGGCATCCTCGGAGACTGGAATCTCGGCTTGTTGACTGCCCTTTTGAAGAGCGGGCCAGATGCTGTCCCAATTGACCTCATCCATGCTGAATTGTTCGCGTTCCGATTTCGGCTGGATCATGGCCGGGCCTTTGTCCTCCGCGTAGGCCTTGGAATATGACCAGTCGTTGGTTTCCTGTTTGCCTTCGGCGATGGGCAGTGCGGCATTGACTCGGTCTTTGGAGATCGACAGCTCTACCGCGCTGCGATGCCCTGCTCTGCGCTGGAATTCGTCGATGACGAATTTCATCTGCCCTTCGGTGCGCAAGTCTGCTGTCAACCGGTGTTCGGTGATGGCAGTGTAGCCGGCAGCCACCCGATCTTGGTAGGGCAGCAGGAGGGCGCCCGCGCCGACAAGTAGGGCGAGGACGTAGGCAAGCATTCGCAGCGGCAGGCCCCGTTTGCCGGAGCCAAGGATCGGGGAATACAACTTGCCCTGATTGTTGACCTTGGCAGGAGTGAGCTGCACCGGATTACTGGCAGTGGCCGCTACAGGGATCGTGTGCGGGGGATTCACCGCAGGCTTTTCGGTGAAATAGACGTGGGTACTGTCGGGCCCGAAGAAGGCCACCTCGTGCAGCTCTCCGGGCTGGTAGCGAGGCAGCAGGGTCAGCGGAACAATCATTTTGACCTGCCCCAGAAACGGCATTCCCTGAGGAGGCTGCACCGCAACGACGACGTTGCATACTGGCTCGTCATTGATCTTGGTACCGGTCTGGCTCAACGACTGCACAATCGCGTGGCCGATCCGACCCTCGGCGCGCGCCTGCTGCAGGGCTTCTGTCGGCACCAGCGCCCCGGCCTTCATCGCCTTCCCGATGATAATCAGGGTTCCGCTGAAGATTGAGATGCTCATTCCCAGGCCCAAGCCCCAGCCGAGCCCCTCCTCGACTCCTAGATAGCTCAAGCCGAATCCTGCAAGAACGACACCGAGACCGGCAAAGAAGAGCATGCGCAACATGCTTACTAGCCTACTTAAAGCACTTGCCACAGAGGGAATTGGGAGGACGTCTGGCTGCCGTGTCCGCAGGCGGGATCGCCGGCTGCGGTGTGGAGCTTGTCACGAGTCGTTCAGCCAGAGGGCGTTCTTCATAGGCAGACCATATACTGGAGGGCGTGAGTAAAGCCGGGCAGAACACGCAAGAGCAGGCCTCGGGCCTGGTACTAGTCGACAAAGATCAGGGCATGACCAGCCACGACGTGGTCGGCCGCATCCGCCGCCTCGCGGGCACCCGCAAGGTGGGCCATGCTGGCACCTTGGACCCGATGGCAACAGGCGTCCTGGTTGTCGGCGTGAACAAGGCAACCCGGCTGCTCACCTATATCGTGGGCCATGACAAGACCTACACGGCAACCATCCGCCTGGGGCAGAACACCGTCACCGACGATGCCGAGGGCGAGATCATTTCCGAGCGCATCGCTGCGGCGGTCACCGATGAGGACATCGAAGCCGAGGTGGCCAAGCTGCGCGGGGACATCCTGCAGGTGCCGAGTCAGGTCTCGGCCATCAAGGTCGACGGCAAACGCTCCTATGCACGCGTGCGGGCCGGCGAGCAGGTTGAACTAAAATCCCGCCCGGTGACCATCTCCCGCTTTGACATCCACGAGGTCCGCCGCGAAAACGGCGGCAAGATCCTGGACGTGGACGTCACTGTATCCTGCAGCTCCGGCACCTATATCCGTGCGCTGGCCCGAGACCTGGGCGAGGCGCTGAACGTGGGCGGCCACTTGACGGCGCTGCGCCGCACCGAAGTGGGTCCGTACAAGATCGAGCTGACCCGTACCCTTGAGCAGCTGGCTGAGAAATTTGAGATGCTGCCCATCGAAAAGGCTGCGGCCGCGCTCTTCCCGAACCGCACCGTTAGTGTGGATGAGGCAGTGGAGCTGTCCTACGGGCGAGCAATTCCAGCATCATCCAAGACCATGGAGCTTGAAGAGAACACCCCGGTAGCTGCGTTCGCGCCCAATGGCGTGCTGGTGGCGCTGCTGGAGGACAAGGGCGACAAGGCCCGCGCAGCCCTGGTCTTCACAGCTAAATAGTTTCGAAGGGAATTTCCTGGTGATTGCCTTCAACGGCTTCTTCATTGCCGGTGCGATAATCTGCGCCGTCGCATTTCTCGTTGCGGTCATCGCCACGGCGATCCGCCGGTACCCGGATGACTGGGCGCTGATCGGCGCGGCGGCCACCGAGGTGTTCCTGATCGTCTACGGCATCGCCGCGGCGATCCGGCAAGGCGGCGGAAACAGCGTGGCAGGAGACCCGCTGGAATTTTGGGGCTATTTCATCACCGCCCTGATCATGCCGCCGATTGCCTTCTTCTGGGCCATCAGCGAAAAGAGCCGCTGGTCCAACGCAGTTTTGGCCGCTTCGGCCGCAGTGACGTTTGTAATGCTGTTCCGTATGGAACAAATCTGGCAGTAGGAGCCGATTTCATGAGTGACAAGCCCCGCAACTCGCGCATCGTGCAGGCGGCAGAAGCCAAGAGCGCAGAGAACGGTCCCAAGCCAAGCCGGACCACCGGCCTTGGCCGGGTCATCATCTCCATCTACGGCATCCTGGCCCTGGCCGCCACGGTGCGCGGGGTCTACCAGATCCTGAGCAAATTCGACGAGGCTCCCACCGCCTACATCCTGTCGGTGATCTCCGGCCTGATCTATGTGGTGGCCACCATTTCGCTTGCCTCGCCGAAGCGCGGAGCCTGGATGGTGTCGCTGTGGGCAGTCAGCATCGAGTTGATCGGTGTCCTGGTAGTGGGCACCTTGTCATTGACCCACCCGGAAGTCTTCGCCCACCCATCGGTATGGAGCGGCTTCGGCAAGGGCTACGGCTATATCCCGTTGGTGCTGCCGATTGTCGGCCTGTGGTGGCTGTACCGTAACCGTAACGAGCGCCACGCCTAAAGACGTGCGAGAATTGCTAAGGCGGGTTCGCTGATCCGCCGAGGCAAGAACCTTATAAGGAGCAAAGTGCACTATTGGAAGGGCCTGGACGCAGTCCCCACAGATATGGCTCCCACTGTTGTGACCATTGGAAACTTCGACGGAGTCCACCTTGGGCACTGTGAAGTGCTGGATTCCGTGGTCGTGCAGGCAAAGGCACGTTCGGCCAAATCCGTGGCCATCACCTTCGACCCCCACCCGGCGCTGGTGCACCGCCCGGAGAGCGCCCCGCAGCTGATCATGGGCGTCGCAGACCGCATTGAGACGCTGGCCAAGGTCGGCCTGGATGCGGTGCTGATGATCCGCTATACCCTTGAATTCGCCGAGCAAAGCCCTGAAGAGTTCGTGAAGTCGGTCTTCGTCGACTCGCTGAATGCCGCGGCGGTGGTGGTAGGCCATGACGTGCGCTTCGGGCGCAACAACTCCGGCGACTTCGCTCTGATGCAGGAGCTCGGCGCCAAGTACGGCTTCGAGGTCATTGGGGTGGCAGACGTGGGGGACAAGCGCAGGCTTTCCTCCACCTGGGTGCGCGAAGAACTTGCCGAAGGCAACGTCGAGGCAGCAGCCGCCATCCTGGGCCGTCCGCACCGCATGCGCGGCGAGGTAGTCCACGGCGCCGCCCGCGGCCGCGAACTCGGCTTCCCCACGGCAAATCTTTCTCCGGACTCCTCGGGCATCATCCCGGCCGACGGCGTTTACGCCGGATGGCTGATCGACGAGGCAGAAGTCCGCTGGCCTGCAGCCATTTCGGTGGGCTCGAACCCGACGTTCGAGGGCGTCTCCCGCGTCGTTGAGGCGCATGTCATCGACCGGCCCGAGGAATGCGTGGAGGACTTCGACCTCTACGGCCAGCAGATCGTCGTCGAGTTCATCTCCCATCTGCGTCCCATGGTTGCCTACCGCGGCATCGAAGCGCTGATTGAGCAGATGGCCACCGACGTATCCCAGGCCCGAGCAGTCCTGGCCGCCGACAAGCACTAGGCGTCATGGCTGAGATTCCTTCGCTTCCGCGCCGCGCCTTCGTCGTCAGCGAGCAGCGCCGCAAGGAGCTTGCCTCCGCCTTCCAATCAGGGGCCCAGAGCTACGACAAGATCCGCCCGTCCTACCCGGATGAGGCGCTGGACTTCACTGTGCAGAACGGGCCGTCCACAGCCGTGGACATCGGCTGCGGCTCGGGAATCTTCACCGAACAGCTGGCAGCCCTCGGCTTGGATGTCACGGCTGTAGATCCTTCAGCGGACATGCTTGAAGTGCTGTCCCAGCGCCTGCCCGATATCCGCAGAATCTGCGCCTCGGGTGAAGATACTGGTCTGGAGTCCGACAGTTTCGATCTGGTGACCTATGCGCAGGCTTGGCACTGGGTCGACCACCCGAAAGCCAGCGCCGAGGCCGCCCGGCTGCTGCATGACGGCGGGTCGCTGACCTTGCTGTGGAACCAATTGGATGTGACGATTCCCTGGGTACACCGGCTGGCGCGGATTATGCATGCAGGCGATGTGCACAGGCCCGAACTTGAACCGCCGCTGGGCAAGGAGTTCTCCAAGCCCGAACACGGCTTGTGGCGCTGGTCGATGGAACTGGACTTTGCAGATGTCATCGAGCTGACCAAGTCCCGCAGCTACTACCGCAAGGCCAGCGATGCCACCCGGGCCAAGGTGGAAGCAAACCTTGCCTGGTACTGGTGCGAGCACCTGGGCCATACGCAGGAGGCAAAGGTCGAAGTGCCCTATCTCACCCATGCCTGGAGGGGGCGCCGACGCAAGCGTCGATGATATGATTGATGCCGGCCTTCGCTGCAGTCCGCGGTTGCGAAACGCCGTCGTGAACGTCTGACGTTCATTGTGAATGAAACGCGGTCCAACTCTAGGAGTTTGTTATGGCACTGGATGCCGCTATCAAGAACGAAATCATCAAGGCTTACGCCACCCACGAGGGTGACACCGGTTCGCCTGAGGTTCAGATTGCTGTCATGTCCCGTCGTATTTCGGACCTGACCGAGCACCTGAAGCAGCACAAGCACGATCACCACACCCGCCGCGGCCTGATGGCTCTGGTTGGTCGTCGTCGTCGTATGCTCGGCTACCTCAAGAACACCGACATCGAGCGCTACCGTTCGCTGATCGAGCGCCTGGGCCTGCGCAAGTAGTCTCAAGCAGTTCAACAAAACCCCGGTTCCTTTGGGAACCGGGGTTTTGTGCTGTTCTGGGCCCGGATGTGAAAAGCAAACTCAGATTGAAAGACGGTCCCATGGCTAATCTCGATCGCGTGGTCTATCCGCGACAGCTCAAAGAAAGCCTGACAGCAGTTTTAGTACGTTATTCTTCCTGACCCCAGGAATCGACAATGCCCCTAGACTCCACAGACAAATCAGGATTCTCGCTAACGAGATTAGTTGCGGCTTCTTCGGGCGTTGAGAAGCAACCACCAGCTCCAGTGTCGATATTTCCCCAGCAATGTTCTGCCTTTTGTGTTGATAAAACCTGAGAATTGACAGTTAGGGAGACAACGGCAGCAGCACCAGCAATAAAAGCGGATGCGAGAACAAGTTTTCTTCTTTTCATCGCCGACCTCTTTCTGTTTGAACTTACCTCGAATGATAAGGGCAGACCTTCCGATACCACAATGAACCATTTGTATAAGAACAAAAACTTTCAAATATACAATTTGACCCATAGGTTAATGCGCCTGTTGCTTCGGTAAGTCGTGGTGGCATTGGAATCGCCTTGGTGGACTATGGAAGTTCGTAAAAACTTTCTGAGCAGGGATTAGTGCATCCTAAGGCGCCAGAATGCTCCGAGGTTCGCGCCTATCCTAAGCTCACCTTCTTGGAAGACAATTAATCCTTCAGGCCGGAACCGAACTTAGGCAAATTCTTGAGCTTTAAGGCACAGAAAATTGCGACAACAGTCAGGACTGCTGCCAAAGCGCCGAGGCCAAAGTTCACGCCGAGAGCCGTAGCAATTCCGCCAACCAGCAGCGGTCCGCCCGCATCTCCGACTTCGCGGCCCAGTTCGGCTGATCCCATGGTTCGACCCATTCGATGCTCGGGTGTGGTTGCTGCCAGATGTGCAAAGCCCAGCGGCGTGGTGACTCCAATGCCTGCGCCGATGAGGAGCGCACCAAAGATCAAAGTGAGAAGCTGCGGCAGCAGCGCCACCAATGCAAGTCCGGCCGCAATGATGAGCAGCCCCGCATTCATCCCGACGACAGCCGAAATTTTTCCTTGGTCGCGCATTCTGCCGACCCATGGCTGGATCAGCGCTGAGGCAAGCGCCAGCACCGAAACGAGAATCATGCTCTGTCCACTGGTCAGATGGAGGTCTGTTCCCACCTTCGGAAGAAAGCCTATGGCAGTTCCCAACGCACCGGTCGCGCAGGCAAGTGCCAAGGTGGGGACGAGAAACGACGGCTCGAAGCTTTGAACGGCCAAGTCCTTCAGCGTGTAGCGCTGTTTCGGCAAGATCGGCAGTGCCGGCATTGAGCGCGCCACCCATAGTGCCGCCGCCGCTGAAATGATGCTCATGCTGGCGAACAGCGCGGGGAATCCTCCTGCCCAGATCAGCACAGCGCCGAGCAGTGGTCCAAGTACATAGCCAAGAGTTTTCCACGAACCATACCGGCCGAAGAACTTTCCAGTATTCTTTCCACCAGAAAGACGGGCAACTGCCGCTGACGATGCGGGAGAGAACGCAGAAGCAGCGGCTCCCTGGCCAAGCCGGACGAGTCCCAGTGCCAGCGGAGTCGCAGCGAAGATTCCCACGGTGGAGAACAGGCAGAAGGCAACAAGGCCGCCGAGGATGACCGGCTTGGCTCCGATGCGGTCGCTGAGCGATCCGAAGATTGGTTTAAGGATAACTTCTGCGACGTCGTAGACGGCAAGCATGATGCCCAGCGTCAGCAGGCTGGTGCCAAGTGCCGACTGTTCTGCACCGAGGCCCGCCGCGATGCTGTGGGCTCCGAAAGCGGTAGTGAAGCCAGCGGCGTAGAGCGGCGCGACAGCTGGAGAAGAAGATCTTGTCTCAGCCATTATTCGCCTCCATTTTGAGCTGAATAAACCGACTGCGCATAGGCTTCGAGGCTGTCGATGCACGAGTTGAGGGCCTTCTGCGCTTGCTCGGCGGCCGGGAGCTGAAGTGCATCTCGTTTTTTGAGGTCGCGGAACCAGCGGCGCAGCCGTTCCAAGCTTTGTTCTTCTTCCTCAAGCTCGGCAAAGGTGAATTTCTCAATGGAGATTTCCTTGGCAATCTCGGCCTCAAATTTGAGGCAGTCAGCCAAGAATTCTTTCCATTCATCGCTGCGCGCGTCCCTGAAGGCAGTCTCAAGGACAGATTGGGACTGCTCATCTTCGCCTTCAACATTCAACACCGCGAAGGTTCCACCGGCCGAACGGCATAACTCTTTGGCTTTTGCGATGCCTTCTGAGAATTGAGGTGCATTGGGTAATGCCCAGGCACCAGAAATTACAGGAACAGCGCCGGTCTTACGCAATTGCCGCCATACGGCGACACGATGGCGTGAAGGCTCCGACGGGACCTGAACGAGAAGCAACAACCAATTGATTTCATTTGTCACAATCACCAAGGTAACAGCTGTTACATTCAAAGTGAACTCCGAAACTAGAATTCCTCCGCACAGGCTTGCTTCTGTGATTGTGTTGAGCCAGGGCACCGAACTTCGTAGAAACTAGGCATTGGACATTTTTGCTGTGGAAGAATTCGAAGGGCACCTAGCGAATGAAAATAAGGGAACAATCATGACCAGAGAACAAGGACATCGAGTTCCATTCTTGGAACGGGTCTTCCAAATTTCACTGGTGCTCAAAGGCTTGGATGGAGTTCTGGAGATTATCGGCGGAGTGCTTTTCCTCTTCGTTCGCCCGGAGCAATTAGATCGATTGGTTCGCACGCTGACGCAGCACGAACTGTCGGAAGACCCTGGGGATTTCATTGCCAACGCCCTCGTGCATGCCAGCGGCGGGCTGACGCCGTCGGCGTCATGGTTTGCCGCCGCCTATCTGCTGCTTCATGGGCTGGTCAAGGTTGTTCTCGTCTGGGCGGTATTGAAGGATAAGCTGTGGGCTTATCCTTGGATGATCGTATTTCTGCTGCTTTTCATTGCCTACCAGACCTATCAGTTGCTCACCGCATTCACCATAGGGATGCTGCTGCTGACACTCTTTGACCTGTTCATTGTTTGGCTTACTGCTAGGGAATATCGCATTCATAAACACCGCATCCATGGATCTGCAGCTGAATAATCGGGCTGATTAGCAATTAGAAGCTGGCTCTTCGATTTGTAATGCGTCGGCTTGCTTGCCGGAACTGGGTGTGACAAGGGCTACCCTGTAGGTAAGTTGGATCACCACCGCACAGTGAAAGTGAGCAGCCATGAGCAAGACCATCCTTGAACGACGTCTCTTCGGCCCAGGTCCGAGCAACCCATACCCGGAGGCTACCTCTGCTCTCGGACTTCCACTGCTGGGACACTTGGACCCAGAATTCATTGCCCGAATGGACAACGTCTGCGACGGGCTGCGGGTGCTGTGGGGGACCAAGAACTCTCGCACCCTGCCGTTGAGCGCTACCGGCTCGGCGGGCATGGAGGCGGCCTTCGTCAACACCATCAACCCTGGCGATGTAGCCGTCATTGCCATCAATGGTTTGTTCGGTGAGCGCATGTGCGAGGTGGCTTCTCGTGTTGGCGCCGAAATCGTACGGGTAGAGCACGACTACGGCACTCCGATTGATGCCGAACGGGTTGCCGCAGCCCACCCGAATCCCAAGGTCATTGCCGGCGTCCATGCAGAGACCAGCACCGGCGTCGTTTCTGACATTGCGGCGCTTGGCGCCATCAAGGGCGATGCACTGCTGATCACCGACGCTGTGACCTCCATTGGCGGCATGCCTGTGCTTGCCGATGAGTGGGGAATCGATGTTGGATACGCAGGTACCCAGAAATGCATTGGCGTGGCCCCCGGCTTGGCTCCATTCACCATTTCGGACAGGGCCTTCGAGCGCCGGGTCGCCAAGCCCCAGTCCTGGTACCTGGATCTCGGCCTGCTTGGCGGATATGCAACGGGGTCAACAGGAGGCAAGCGAACCTACCACCACACTGCGCCGGTGGCCATGGTTGCTTCGCTGGAAGCAGGGCTGAACCGCATCCAGGCCGAAGGCTTAGAAGCGGTGACCAAACGCCATCAGGAAGCGGGCAAGGCGCTGCAAGATGGAATCCAGGAGATGGGCTTGGAGCTCTTTGCGGCAGAAGGCCACCGGCTGCCCCAGTTAACCACCGTCAAGGTGCCGAACGGCGTGGATTCGGCCAAGGTGCGCAGCTACTTGCTGAACCGGTTCAATATCGAGATTGGCGGCGGTGTCGCGCAGTACGCAGACACCGTGTGGCGCATCGGCCTGATGGGGCCGAACGCAAATCCTGCTTCAGTTGCATTGATCCTTGCTTCACTGAAGGAAGCAATCGACAAAGCCTAGGGAAGTTTATTGCACAACATGTGGCGGGTGTTCGAAAAGGAAGGCTCATTCCTTTTCCAACACCCGCCACTGGTGTAACGGACACTTGCTGCCAAATTGTCGGTAGAGCTTCCTATTCTGGGGCCATGAAAGACACCTATGATGCAGTAGGCCAACTGCAGCTCGACAATCCACGCGACTGGTACTCCGCAGAAGAACTGAATCTTCTGCTGGAAGATCCCGAGCCTTCCGAAGAACTGTGGTGGAATACGACCGCTACACGTGAGTGGGAGCAACTCGTCTCGGTTCCTCAGATTGCCCAAGTACTGCAGCTCGTGACAGAAGAAGGACACACCTTCCAAATCGAAGGTGAAGAACCGATCGACAAGTATGCGCAGGGAGCTCGCTTAGCTGATGGGAACTTCATGCTTGAACTGGCAGTGATCGACGGCTGCGCCTACAACATGCGCATCGCCCATGGGCCCAACGCGGACCAGGCATCCAGCCATCCTGACGAAGACGTGGAAGCCTACGGCCCCCAGTCATTGACTTTGGCGCAAACCTACGAGGTGCTGGCAGGCTGGGTCTCGGGCAAAGGCCTGCCGCCAGGGTATGGCGGAAGCATTCATATCTACGGCTAGCGCAGGTGCCACTCCCGTGCTGGCTACTTGGCTAGATAGACCTTGCGCAACGGTTGGTCCACCACCCAGGTGGTGTGCATGCCCTCGCGCAGGTGGCAGATGCTGCCCGGGACCAGGGAGATCTCCTCGGCTTCAAAGCCGTTGACCGGTTCAACCCGGACCGATGCCTTGCCCGACAGCACGATGAACAGCTCTTCAGCTTCGACGTCACGCATCGATCCTTCGCTCATTTCCCACAAGCCGAACTCCACATCGAAAATCTCGCCTAAGCGCTGCACAGCGGTGCCCGGGTTTCCGTTCACCAGCAGCCCGGCCTGCACAGGTTCCAAGTTCAAATCGATGCCCATCGCGTCAATGCTTCGGGTGTCATGTGGGTCTTCAAAGACCGCCGAATTATTGCTCATGAGTCGAACCCCATTCCAATGGCATCCATGGTGCGCAGGAACAATCCGCGCTTGCCCTCGCGGCGGTCGGCGCGCGCCATGGCAGCAGTCATCATCTTCACGCCCAGCCAAGCAGCAGGTTCCGGAGGGAACGGCAGAGGCTTTTTCTTCACCATCTTCAGCTCGGTCAGCTCGGTTTTGTGGCCTTCCAGCAGATCAAGCATGACCTTGGCGGCGAAGTGGGTGGCTCCCACACCTAGTCCGGTGAATCCAGCCGCTGAAGCGACCTTGCCGTTGTAGGCCAGATCGAAAAACGCGAAGAAGCGGCTGCAGGTGTCAATGGCTCCGCCCCAGGCATGGGAGAATTTCAGATCTTTCAAGTCGGGGAAGGTGGAGAAGAAGTGCGCTGCCAGCCGTGCGTAGGATGACTCGCTGTTGTAGTGCTTGCGGTCCACCTTGCCGCCGAAGAAGTACGGCGCGTCGTATCCGCCGTAGAGGATTCTGAAGTCCCTGTTCTCGTCAATGATGGGACGCGAGTAGTGGAAGCGGCTGTTCAAGTCAGCCAGCCCGGTCAGGGTTTCCCAGCCGATGGCTTCTCGCTGTGCTGCAGTCAGTGGCTCGGTGACCAGCGCATAGTCGTAAACCGGGACCGTCATCAGCGCGTTGCGCTTGAGCAGCGGCTGGAACACATTGGTGCCTAGCACGACCTTGGCGGCAAGAACTTGACCCGAATCGGTGTTCGCCGCCATAAGTTGACCCTGCTCGGCGAGGGAAAGCACGCGGGATTGCTCGTGGACTTTCACGCCGAGCTCTTCGCAGGCTTTGAGCAAGCCCCAAACCAGCTTGGCTGGGTGCACCAGGACAGTGTCGTCTTTCGACCAGGACCCGGAGATGAACGCGGTGGAACGGATCATCTTGGAGGTTTCTTCACGATCCAGATAGAGCACGTCCTCGCCGTTGGCTTCTTCGCGCAGCCACTGGTCCTGGTGCGGCTCGGTCGCCACGTTCAGGCCGCCGTCTTGGATCAGGTCGCAGTCGATGTCATATCGTTTGATGGCTCCAACGAACTCTTTGAGGTTTTCCTTGCCCAGCTCGGTCAGCCGGGCGTTTTCTTCCGGCAGGTGGTTTTCTCCATTGGATTCGCCGTGCACCAGCGACGCTTCACAGAAGCCGCCGTTGCGGCCTGAGGCTTCGTCGCCCACCCAGCCTGCTTCCAGCAGCACGACCTTGGCTTCCGGGTTGCGCTCCTTAGCCTGCAGGGCGCTCCATAATCCGGTGTAGCCACCGCCGACCACCAGTAGGTCGGCCGTGATCTGCTCAGCGAGCTTGGGCCGGGCGCCGGGGCGGTCGGGATTATCTAGCCAATAGACGGCCCTCTTGGTATCGCGCAAAGCTGCTGCGGTGAGTGCTGGGTCGATGTTCTTTTCGGCATTCTCGAAGAATGTCGGCGTAGAAGTAGTCATCACTGTTTCTTGGGTTGAAGTTGGTGTCTGATGGCTCGTGAGTCTTAAGGCTGCGAGCAAGTGAATGCAGTAGGTTGTCCAATGGCCCTGGCGAATGAGCAGATGAGATCATTTATCAGAGATATGACTTGACTCACATTCATTATGTTGCAAGTATATATCAGACCAACCAGTTGGTTGGTAGATTTTCGGGATTTACATAGATCTTAGGAGGCTTTCCGTATGACAAGCACTCAGCAGCGCACCAGCAGTCATGCCCAATCGGGTTCCAAGGGACTGGCTGCGGGAAAACTTGGACTGCTGCAGTCAACGGTCATTGGACTGGCCTCCAGCGCGCCGCTCTACTCGCTGGCAGCCACCTTGGGATTCATCGTCATGGCAGCCGGGGCGCAGACGCCTGCCGCCCTGATCGTCGCCTTCATCCCCATGTGCTTGACCGCCTTCGCCTACCGCGAGTTGAATACCGCGATTCCTGACAGCGGCACTGCCTTCACCTGGGCCGCCAAAGCCTTCGGTCCAAAAACCGGCTGGATGTCCGGCTGGGCGGTAATGGTTGCCGGCGTCATCGTCATGTCCAGCCAAACCGAAGTGGCTTCCAAATATCTGCTCCTGCTGATCGGCGACGGTTCAATTGCCGATTCAAAGGTATTGGTGACAGCCTTCGGCGCATTGATCATCATTGTGATGACCTGGATTTCCTACCGCGATGTTGAAACCGGCGCCATCACCCAGTACCTGCTCATGGCACTGCAGTATGTGGCGATTATTGCCTTCAGCATCGGCCTGTACCTTGCGCTGCAAACCATGCCGACACTGGGTCTTGAATTCTCCTGGGAGTGGTTCAATCCCTTCGCCAGCGAAAATCCGGTCGGCTTTGTCCAGGGCGTGCTGATTGCCATCTTCATCTACTGGGGCTGGGACACCTGCCTGGCCTTGGCTGAGGAAACCAAGAATCCGCGCCGGACCCCAGGCCTGGCCGCCCTGCTGTCCACCGTCATGCTGCTGGTGACCTATATCGGCATGACCGTACTGACCATGATGTTCGTGGGCATTGGCGAAAGCGGCAGGGGACTAGGCAACCCAGAAGGCGCAGACGACGTGTTCTTCGCACTGCGCCTAGATGCCATGGGTTCATGGGGCTGGCTGCTGGTTCTTGCGGTGGCTGTTTCTGCATTGGCTACTTGCCAGACCACCATCCTGCCCACCGCCCGCGGCACTCTGTCCATGGGCGTCTACGGTGCGCTGCCCAAGCGTTTCGGCGTAGTCAACGAGGCCTACAAGACCCCGACCTATTCGACGCTGTTCACCGGTTCAGCATCCTTGGTGTTCTACGTGGGCATGACGATCATCTCCGGGGACATCCTCGCAGACACCATTGAAAGCACCTCGCTGGCAGTGGCGCTGTACTACTCGATCACGTCCTTCGCCTGCATCTGGTACTTCCGTTCGTCCTTGACCTCATCTGCACGCAACTTCTTCTTCAGGCTCATCATGCCGCTGGTCGGCGGGCTGATGATGAGCGGCGTGTTCATCTTCTCGGCCATCAGCATGATGGATCCGGAGTACGGAACCACCACGATCCTTGGAATCAGCGGCACCTTCGTGATGGGCGTTGGGTCTCTTGCAGTGGGCTTCGTAGCCATGTGGCTGTGGTCCCTGCGCCCAGACTCCCGCGAGTACTTCGCCGGCCGGTCGCTGAACCGCGACACCCCGGTGCTGGTTCCGGAGAACTAGCGATCTGAGACCAAGGTATTCTCAGAACTAAGCACTAGTCAGCGTATTTTGGAGTAGCCGTGGCCGCGAGCACAGCAACAAAGCAGGAGATCATCCTCGAAGCCTATGTTGGGCTGCTCTACGACCACGGCACCCGCGAGGCAACCATCGACGCCACAGCCAAGCGCAGCGGGCTGTCCAAGGCCGGGCTGCTGCACCATTTCCACTCCCGCCAAGCGCTGGATACGGAATTGGTGCGGCGGCTGAACGAGCTGATCGATGCCGACGTGGCAGCCATGCGCACTGACCTGTCCCAAGCGGTGCACTACTACTTCACCTCGTCCATGGAGGAAGAATCCCCGCTTGAGCGCATGGTCGTGGCAAGCACCAGGCTGGCGCAGCGCGGCAATGCCGACGCGTCGGCAGCACTGCGCCGCGGACGCGACCTGTGGTTCCAGGTGCTCAACGAGGCACTGGGAGATCCGGTGCTTGCCAAGCTGGCACTGCTGGCAGGCGACGGGGTCAGCTACCACCTGGATATCTCCCGCGGGAACCAGGATGGCTTCCTGACTCCGGACACCATCGAGCAGCTGGTGCTGCGCCTGCGCCAGAAGTAGTCAGCCGGCCGTCCCGCCGTAATGGGCGGCAAGGCGCTGCAGCCCTTCATCGATGGTGACCTGCGGGGTCCAGTCGAGAACCCGGTGGGTTTCGCGCTGGTCGAACCAGTGCGCGGTGGACAGCTGCTCGGCCAGGAAGCGGGTCATCGGCGGCTCGTCATAGACAAGGCCGCGTGCACCGGCGGCAAGCCATGCGCGCTCGATCACCGACCCCGCGCCGCGGGCCAGCCAGCCCGGGACGCTGAACTTCGGTTCTGGCACCCCGCCGGCGCGGCAGATCCCAGCAATGAGCTCGCCGACCGGGCGCGGTTCCCCGTTGGTGACGACCAGGGCGCGGCCCTTGGCCTGCTCGATGCGTTCAAGTCCGCGCACGATCGCCGCGGCGGCATTATCGATATAGGTGGTGTCGATCAGCGCGGCGCCGTGGTCCAACAGTGGCAGCCGGCCGGCGGCCGCCCGCTGCAGGACGCGCTCGACTAGCTGAGTGTCGCCCGGCCCCCAGACAATATGGGGGCGGATTGCCGCGACCCGGAAGCGCCCGCTGTTGCAGCCCAGCGCGTAGAGCTCTGCGGCGGCCTTTGACCGGGCATAGTTTCCGCGGGCCCGCTCGGGGTCTGCGGTTCCCGCCGGGGCACCTGCCAGCGGTTCTCCGAAATGGGCTACCGACGGCGAGGAGACGAACACGAAGTCCGCGATGGCTGCATGCTGCGCCGCGGCGAGCAGCTGTTTGGTTCCCTCGATGTTGGTCGAGGCGAACTCTTCCCAGGGCACGGTGAATGACACCTTCGCGGCCAGGTGGATGACTGCATCCATCGAATCCACCGCCCTGGCGATGTCCGCCGGGTTCGCCAGGGATCCGAGCACCTCGTCGCCGGACCCGGGGGTGGGCCGGCGCTGGAAGGTGCGCGCATGGTGGCCCTGGCTGCGCAGCAGCGCCGCAACGGCGCCGCCGAGCATGCCGCTGGCCCCGGTGACCAGCACCCTGCGCGCTGCAGCTGGGGTTGTTGGACTCATGGCTTGCTGATCCTTCCGCCGGCGAGCGCGGACTGCGCCCAGCGGGCCAGATGGGCCCTGTCGATCTTGGAGTTGTGGCGGACGTCGGTGGGCAGCTCGGGCACCACCAGCACCGCCGCCACCTCGATGCCTGCGGCACCCACCGCGCTGCGGACCTTGGCGCTCAGCTGGGCTGGGGCAAGCCCCGGCTTGACGGCGGCAGGGGCGGTTTCCATGACTATCACCGCGCTCTGGGTGCCTGCCGGGCCCACCGGAACCAGCGCGGCGCGGCCCGCTCCGGGCACCGCTTGGGCCAGGTTCTCTGCCCTGACCGGGGTGATCGGGCCTGCGGCGGTGCGCAGCACATGGCCCAGCCGACCTTCGACCCACAGCCGCCCCTGCTCATCGAGGTGGCCGACGTCTCCGGTGCGGTGCCAGCCGGGGATCGCGGCGCTGTGCTGCTGGGTGATCCACAGCCTGTCGTAGCGGTCCTTGACGTGCGGGGCACTGACCAGGATTTCACCGGTCACCCCGGGTTCGGTGCTCGGTTCCAGGACCGGTTCGCCGTGCTCGTCCAAGACCGCGATGCTGATGCTGGCTCCTGCCACCGGGGTGCCCACGCAGACGCCGTTGCCGCTGCCGGCGGCGCGGATGCCCGCCAGGTCGATGTCTGTGACGCCCAGCGCCTCGGTCATGCCATAGGGGGTGTGCACGCTGGCGTTTGGGGTCAGCTGCTGGACCTCGTCAGCCAGGGCGGGCGGGATGGGCGCCCCGGCGGAGAGCATCAGCTGCACGTTCTCCAGGGCGCGGCGTTGCCTGGCCGAGAGCTGGTCCCTGGTGGCCAGGACGTTGGCCAGCGCGGCGGGGGAGGCGAAGACCACCGTGGCGTCCACTGCCGCGGCCGCGTCGGCCAGCGCCGCCGCGCTCAGCGTCTTGGGGGAGGTGACGTCCATGTCCGGGGTCACCGAGGTGGCGCCCAGTGCGGGGCCGAGCAGCGCGAAGGGCGCGAATCCCGCCACTAGGGCGGAGCCTGCCTGCAGCCCGTAGGTGTGCGCTAGGGTGTCGCGCATGGCTGCCAGCTGGCGGTGGGTATAGACCACGCCCTTGGCGGGGCCGGTTGATCCGGAGGTGAACAGCAATGCAGCGTCGGCGTCCGGGGCGGCGGGGGCGAAGTCCCCGGCGGCGGGCTTGCCGGCGGCTCCGGCGGCCAGCAGCTGCGGCACGCTGCTGCGCACCGAGAGCGTCTTGGCCAGTGCCGGCGGCAGCGTCTGGACGCTGATGCGGGTTCCCGGCCAGTTCAGCGCCTTGGCACCGAGCAGCGCCCGCTGGATGCCGATGAGGAACTGCGGGCCGGCGCCCTTGATGGCGCGGCCCAGTCCCTTGGTGCCCAGGCCCGCGTCGGCCACGACGATGACCGCGCCCAGGCGCAGGCAGGCGTAGATCAGCGTGGTCAGCTCGATGCCGGGAGGGACCAGCAGGCTGACGCGCGAACCGGGCTTGACCCCCAGGTGTTCAAGCCCCTTGGCCATGTCATTGACCCGCTGGCCCAGCTGAGCCCAGGACAGCGAGCGGGCGGGGAAAATGTCAACCACTGCTGGGCTGTGGTCTTCGGTGCGTGCATCAAGCTGCGCAAGCATCGGCTGGTAGTCCAGGCCGCCGGTGCTTCGGGGCGCGGCGTGACGTTCCTGGTCGGGACCGGACAGCCAGCTGAAGATCGGGGAGGCGATATCGCGGTCTTCTGCCAGCAGGTGCCCGGCGCCTTCAAAGCGGTGCACCTGGGCCTGGGGCAGTCGGCCGAGCAGGTCGCGAAGGTAGCGGTCGGAGAAGACCGGGTCTTTCGGCCCCCACAGCAGCAGTGCAGGAACCTTGAGGTCTCGGATGCCTGAAGAGATCCGGTTGAGCGCCGGCCGGCTGGGATGCTCCGGCGCGAACGGGATGTCTGCGACGAAGTTTCCCACGCCGGCTCGCCGCGCGGCGCTGGCGTAGGGGGCCATGAAGGCGGCGCGCACGTCAGGGGCGAGGGCCGGGTTGGCCAGGGAGTGGGTCACGCGCAGGAACGCGGCGGTGCTGGTGGTGCCCCAGTGGTGCACCGCCGGGTGGGATGCCAGCTGCAAGGCGGCCGGCAGTTTGAAGCCCGCTGGGTGCACTGCGGTATTCGTCAGCACCACGCTGGCCAGCTGGTCCTGGTGGGCCAGGGCCCAGCCCAGGGAAATGATTCCGCCCCAGTCGTGGCCTACGGTGGTGACAGGTCCGGACAGGTCCAGCGCATCGGTCAGGTCGCCCAGGTCGTTGACCCTGTCCGCCAGGCGGCGGAAGAGCCCGGTGCGTTCGGAGAAGCCCATGTCCAGCTGGTCCACGGCTATGATGCGCCAGGGAAGCGCGTTCTTTGATGCATGGGCGAACAGCGAGCGCCACAGGTAGGACCAGGTGGGGTTGCCATGCACGCACAGCAAGGTGCCTACCGGCTCGATGCCGGCGGCCTGCAGCTGCGCGCCGTTGTCCAGCACATGCCATCGGTAGCTGCTTCCCGGGGTGTCCACCAGGGAGCTGGACTCCACCTCCAGGTAGCGGGAGTATTCTGCGGGCAGTCCGGGGAATTCGCCGATCACCAGGCAAGCTCCATCATCGCCGTGTTCAGTCCCGAGCCCACGCCCATGCACAGCACCCGGTCCCCGGGCTTCAGCGATTTGGCTTCCTGCCACAGGGTCATCGGCAGCGAGGCCGGGCCTACATTGCCCCACTTGGGGAAGGTGACTGGCACGCGGTCGCGGACCAGCCCCACCGCCTTGATGATGGCATTGGTGTAGGACTTGGAGACCTGGTGGGTGACATAGCGGTCCATCGAGGTCCAATCCCAGCCGGCGGCATGAGCCTCATTCCAGGCGTCGACCACCAGCTCAAGGCCGTTGTCCAGCAGGCCCTTGCTGTCGGTGTACATCCCGGCTGGCCCGCCCACGCACAGCTCGTGGTGCGCGGTGCCGGCGCGGGACACCCCGCCCACGATCCGCGGCTTGCCCTCGTGCCTGTCTGCCGGGCCCACCACTGCGGCGGCCGCTCCGGAGCCTAGGGTGAGGGTCGCGAACTGGCGCAAGTAGTCTTCGCGGGTGGAATTCGGGTCGTTCAGCCGCTGGAAGGTGATTTCCTGGGTGGGCTGCGCGTCCTCGCCGGCAACGATCAAGGCATAGCTGATCTGGCCGGAGTCGATCATATTTGCGGCCAGGGTCATGCCGTTGACGAAGCCCAGGCAGGCGTTGGCGATGTCGAAGTTCAGCGCGGAGGAGGGCAGACCCAGCCCGTGGTGCACCTTGGAGGCCACCGAGGGTTCAAGATTGCGGCGGGTCACCGAGGTGTTGATCAGCAGGCCGATCTGCCCCGGCTCGATGCCCGCCGCGTCCAGCGCCTGCTTGCCAGCGGTGATCGCGGCGTCGTCGAAGCTTGTTCCGGCAGACCACCAGCGGCGTTCGGCCACCCCGGAGACGCGTTCCAGCAGCTTCTTGGACAAATGCAGCCGTTTCAGACTTGGCGCCAATCGCTCGTCGAACTCGGCGGAGCTGAGGACCTCGCCGGCCAGCACGCTGTTCACAGAGAGCAGGGCTACGTTGTTGTGTCTGAAGGTTGCATTGCCGTTCACGATAAAGCCTTTACAAGGGGACAGGCGTGCCAAACAGGCCACGGCGCCGGGCGCTCGGCAGGACCGTTGGGAGCTTTCGAGCTGAATTTCTCCTCTAACCGTATTCCTTCGAGGCCCCCTGCCCCTATTTCTCACGCGATTTCAGCCGTTAGCCCGAAAAAATCCAAGTTTAGCTGTGCGCTCGCCTCAGATCCGCTGGGAGTCTAGAGCCGGTGCCTGAGCTTGGCTGATATTTCTAACCTGCCTACAGCTCCTGAACACGGTGCGCAAAACCCAGCTGCACTTCCGTGCCTTCGGCGCGCAGTGCGGCGAAGCCGCCGATGGGCAGGGTGAACATCGGGCTGGTGTGTCCGAAGTCGAGGTTTGCGACGACCGGGATGTTCTGAAGCATCGGGTGCTTGGCGATAATCTGCGCAAGCAGGCCCCTGGTGACTTTCGAATCGAGTTGGAAGCGCCCGATCGCCACACCTGCCAGCTGGTCGGCGCCAGGAGCCTGCAAGATGGCGGCAAAATTGCGGCCGAACTCGTCGATGTCCACTGCGGCGTCGTCCTCGACGAAGAGCACAGCGCCTGAAAGATCTGGCATGTAGGGCGTGCCGCGCAGCAGGCTGAAGGTGCTCAGGCTTCCGCCGAGCACCCTGCCCTGCACCGAGCCGGCAGCGAAAACCCAGGGGCCGTCGGTGGCATGAACCCTCCGCTCGTCCTGGTTCATGAACCACAAATCGTCGGTGAACCCGCGCTGGTGTTCAATGCTCCAGGCAAGATCGTGGGTTGCCTTCTTGAACCAGAGCCCGGTTGGTTCGAAGAAATCTCGCATGCCAAAAGAGGACCAGTGCGCACCGACGTAGGTCAGCAGGCCGGTACGGGCATAGACGGCATTGGCCAGCGCGGTGAAGTCCGAGTACCCGCAAAAGACCTTCGGGTTCCGCGCGATCAGATCCCAATCGAGATAGGGGAGCAGCTCATTGGCATTGAAGCCTCCGATGACGCTGATGATGCCGTCGACCTCGGGGTCTGCGAAGGCAGCGTGCAGATCCTCCAGGCGCGAGGCGATGGGCGAGCTGTCGAAGTCGTCGTTCTCGTCGACATGCGCTCCGAAGTCCACCGTGATGCCCAGCTGCTCGAACCGCTCATTGATCCACTGCGTGTTGTCGTGCTCCATGACAAAGGCGCGTGAACAGGAAGGCGCGATGGCGCGCAGCCTTGATCCTGATTTCAAGCGTTGGGGAATCACTGTTTTCTCGGGCAGGATGCTCATGGCAAAACCCTATCCACGTGTTTGCCGTGCTTCAAGAGCTGAAACCGCTGATGAAATGGCTGGATTTCGTCATATTTGAACTGGTTTCCGACCCTTGCGGAAGACGAAGAAAAGCCGCTGAGCGTCATCCAGGTACCTCCGCAGCGTTTGTGTGACCCTTTCCAGATCGGCGCTGGGCGCAACAAAAGTCATATTCGCAGCCGGGACGCTGAATTCTTCGGCCTTTGGAACGAGACAGTGCGCCTTGGCGACACAAAGCTTTATCCAGGGACGCAATAAGCCAATATTTCACACTGTTGAGGTGCTTGACGTGGGTCTTTTTCGCAAGCTGTGGGGCTGTTTGGATGGTTTCTACCAACGCAGCCCACCACCGGACTACAAGGAACCACCCATGCAAACGAAGCATCAAATTTCAGCTCGCGCTTTGACGGCAGCCGCCCTGCTGGCCGTCGTTTCGATGGCGGTCAGCTCCTGCGCCACCTCCAGCCAGGCCGCCAGCTCAAACCCTGACGGTTCTGTCGTCGTCCGCTACGAAGGCGGGGCCAACGGCGTCAATCTCCCAGAGCTGGCCGAAGACCTCGGCTACCTGCAGGGCATCGATCTCCAATGGGTCGGCAACAACACCAGCGGGCCCGCCAGCATCCAGAACACCGCCACCTCCGCCACAGACTTGGGAAGCGCCTTCGCCGGAGCCGTCGTGAAGCTTCAAGAAGCAGGAGCCCAGATCACCGCCGTGGTCTCGTCCTATGGATCCGATGCGGCATCCAATTACACGTTCTACGTCCGCGACGACAGCAGCATCAAGGAACCGAAGGACTTGATCGGGAAAAGCGTCGCGGTCAACACGCTCGGGGCGCATTCAGAGGCGGTATTGAGCTCCTACCTACGCCGCAGCGGACTGACGGAAGACGAAATCAAGCAGGTGCAGCTGGTTGTGCTTCCACCCAGCGATACAGAGCAGGCCATACGCAGCGGCCAGGTCGATGTGGGCGCCTTGAGCTCGGTCTTCCAGGAACATGCCCTGGCCCAGGGCGGGCTGCGCAAGTTCCTGAGGGATGTGGACGTCTATGGGGATTTCAACGGCGGCCAGTACGTCTTGAGAGACGAATTCATTGCCGCCAATCCCGAAGCCACCCGAACCCTTGCCACCGGTATCGGCAAGGCAGCAGATTGGGCCAGCACACATAACCGCGAGGAAGTAGTGCAGCGCCTGAAAAGCATCATCGAAAAGCGCGGCCGTGGTGAAAGCACCGAACCGCTGAAGTACTACCGAAGCTTCGGCGTCTCAGAACACGGTGCCATCAAGGACGAAGACTTCAGCCGGTGGGGCCAATGGCTCAACGACACCGGGATAGTCGAAGGCGAAATTACGCCGGGGGACTACTACACCAACGAATACAACGATCTAGCGGTTGGAAAGTAGGACATCATGTCGAGTATTGAAATACAGAACGTCTCCAAGTACTTCCAGAGGAAAGCCCCGGGGACTACGGCAACAGTGACGGCACTTGAAGAAGTCAACCTGAGCGTAGGGCATGGAGAATTCCTCACCTTGGTAGGGCCCAGCGGCTGCGGCAAGTCCACCCTGCTGGATATTCTGGCGGGACTCAGCGAACCTGACGCGGGCCAGGTGCTGGTCGACGGCGAAGCAATCTCGGGACCTGGACTCGAGCGGTCAGTCGTATTTCAGCAGTACGCCTTATTCCCTTGGAAAACGGCGGCGGCAAATGTCGAGGTTGGCTTGGAGAGCCTAGCCCGTGGTCGTCGCGACCTCGGCAGGAAGCAGCGGCGGGAACGCGCAGTTGAGTACCTGCGGCTGGTGGGACTCGAAGGATTCGAAGACCGCTATCCGAGCGAACTGTCTGGCGGAATGAGGCAGCGGGTGGCAATTGCCAGGGCCTTGGCTCATGAACCAAAGGTCCTGCTCATGGACGAGCCTTTTGCAGCATTGGATGCGCAAACCCGCGAGCAGCTTCAAGAACTGCTGCTGCAGATCTGGAAGCGCACGGGGACCACCATCATCTTCATCACCCACGGAATTGAAGAAGCTATCTATCTCGGCCAGCGCGTGGCAGTGATGAGCGGGCGTCCAGGAAGAATCCAACGCATCATCAGCATCGATTTGGAACACCGGGACACTGAAGATGACGTGCGATCCACGACAGAATTCGGACGCTACCGCCACGAAATCTGGAACTTGCTGCACGCATCGGCCGATTCGATCGGCGCCAAGGCTGGACAGCCAGAACTCGCCCTGGCAGGAGCCGCGGCATGAGTACGATTCACGTCCCAGCTGCTGAATCCTCCAAGGCCAAGATCACCGGCGAAGCAACACAGTTGGCCAAGCCGCCGCGAAACGCCCACAGCAACGGGCTGCGGAAGATTCTGGATGGATCAGGTGCGATCATTCTTTTTCTGGTTGTCTGGGAAGTCATTCCCCAGCTGGTGCTCGCGCCATCAGCGAGAGTTTTCCTTCCGCCATTGCACGAAGTACTCGGGGCGCTGTGGCAGCTAGTTGCTTCAGGTGAGCTGTGGGTCCATGCTCAGGCAAGCCTCGGAAGGTCAATTGCAGGATTTGCCCTCGCCATTCTCACCGGGGTGCCGGCAGGGCTCGTCATTGCGTGGTATCCCCAGGTAAAGAACTTCTTGAATCCCCTGCTTGAAGTCTTCAGAAACACTGCCGCCTTGGCGCTGCTCCCCGTCTTCACGCTACTTCTGGGAATCGGTGAAACATCAAAAATATCAATCGTCGTGTTCGCCGCCTTCTTTCCGGTCCTGCTGAACACGATCCTCGGGGCGCAGAGTGTGGACCCGCTGCTGATCAGGGCGGCTAGAACGCTGGGATTGACCAACGTGGAAATCTTCGCCAAAGTCATCCTTCCTTCGGCGCTTCCGACAATTTTTACTGGAATCCGGATGGCAGGCACAGCTTCGGTGCTGGTTCTCATCGCAGCGGAAATGATCGGTGCCAAGGCCGGCCTCGGCTACTTGATCACCAACTCGCAAGCCAGCTTTCTCATCCCGCAAATGTATGCGGCGATTCTTACCGTCTCAATCCTCGGCTTCGCGGTGAACGCCGGCCTAGTTGCACTGGAACGGCGCTTCTCACGCTGGAACCAGCAATAGAACTCTCAACCTCATCCAACTGATACCCAAGGACTAAACATGTCACGATCGCTGATTCTCAACGCATTTCTCATGACCACCGGCCATCACGAAGCCTCATGGCGGCTGCCTCACTCCTCCGTAAATACAGGAACCGACGTTGCGCACTATCAGCGTCTTGCCCAGCTGGCAGAAGCAGCAAAATTCGACGCTGTGTTCTTCGCTGACAGTCCTGTTGTGCAGGCGCCGCCAGCGCAGCGGCCCGCCGGAGCATTGGACCCGATCCTCCTGCTCACCGCGCTGGCGACAGTGACAAAAAAGATCGGCCTGATCGCCACGGCATCCACCAGCTACAACGACCCCTATAACTTGGCCCGCGAATTTGCGACCCTGGACACCATCAGCAATGGCCGGGCCGGTTGGAATGTGGTGACCACAGCAGGCGACGCAGCCGCCAAGAATTTTTCCCAGTACCGGCAGTTCGACAGCACCCAGCGCTACTCCCGCGCCGATGAATTCTTGACTGCGGCGGTGAAGCTATGGGACTCGTGGGAGGATGACGCCCCCGTCGGCGATAAGCAGGCAGGGCTCTGGGCAGTCCCGGAGAAGATCCACCGCATCAACCATGAGGGCGAATATTTTCAGATTGAGGGACCCCTGAATCTGCCGCGCTCGCCGCAGGGCCGTCCGGTAATCATTCAGGCGGGAGCTTCGCCTGCAGGGAAAAACTTTGCCGCCAAATGGGCCGAAGCGATCTTCGCGGTCCAACAGTCGCTCACCCAGGGACAAGCCTTCTATGCGGAAGTGAAAACCAGAGCGGCAGCGGCGGGACGCGATCCGGAACAGGTGAAAGTACTTCCAGGGATCGTGCCGATCATTGGATCCACGGACCGTGAAGCCTCCGCCTTGGCGGACGAACTCGACTCGCTGATTCTGCCAGAACATGCATTGGCGAATCTGGCGCTGCAGCTGCATGTTGCTCCGTCGGAACTGGCGCTGGATTCCAAGCTTCCGGCAGGGCTAGAGCATGTGGTCGACGCCGAGAAATCCACGTCTCGACGGGACGTCATCCTCAAGCTGGGATACGGAAGAGATCTGACGGTACGCCAAATTCTGCGGGAATTGGGTTCAGGCAGAGGGCACCAAACAGTCATTGGCACACCTGAGCAAATTGCAGACTACATCGAAGAATCATTTACGGGACGAGCAGCAGACGGATTCAACATTATGCCCCCAGTCCTGCCTTCCGGACTAGAGACGTTTATTGAGCAAGTGGTTCCCATTTTGCAGCGCCGGGGCCTGTTCCGGACCGAGTACATTGCAGAAACACTGCGAGGCCACTACGGTCTGAGCCGCCCGCAGAGCATCTACTCTGAAGCCAGAGAAAAGCTTGTGGGTGTCTAGCGCACTGAAACCAAATTGCTACTAAACCATGAATGACGTGCCGTAAGAACGGCACGTCATTCATGGCTGTTGGGAGTTGTGAGGAAGTCACCGCAGTAGAGCCCTGGTGATTATCTTGGGAAGGCCCAATTACTTGGATTCATGAGAAAAATTCAAGCTGACCGTCGAACCGTGCGCAGTCAGTTCCGCGAACCCGCCAATCGGCAGTGTGAACATTGGACTGGTATGTCCAAAATCGAGGTTTGCGACGACAGGAACTTCCTTCAAGAGGGGATGTTTGGAGATGATGAGCTCCAGTTGCTCGCGTGTAACTTGTGATCCAGTTTGAAAACGTCCTATCGCCAGCCCGAGAATATTTTCCGCTTCAGGCAGCTGGAGCAGAGAGGCAAGATCGCGGGCGAAGTCGTGTGCGCCCACTGCTCCATCGTCCTCCAAGAAGAGAACTGTCCCATCCAGCGACGGCATGCAGTCGCCTCCTTGAAGGAGGTTAAGGGTGCACAAGTTGCCGCCGATGACTTTTCCTCCTGCGTCCCCTTCGTTCAGAATCCATGGCCCGTCAGTTCTGAGAGGGTTCCGATCATCTTGATTCATAAACCAAAGGTCGTCGGTAAACTCTGACTGGTGTTCGATGGACCATTCGAACTCGTGGGTCGCCTTTCTAAACCACTGGCCTGTCGGTTCGAAATGATCGCGCATGCCAAATGATGACCAATGAGCTCCCACATAGGTCAATAAGCCTGTGCGAGCATGGACAGCGTTAGCCAGCGTAGTGAAGTCGGAGTATCCGCAGAATACTTTCGGGTTGGCGGCAATTAGGTCCCAATCGAGATAGGGGAGCAGCTCGTTGGAGGTAAAGCCGCCGATGACGCTGATGATCCCATCGACGTTTGGATCTGCGAACGCTGCGTGGAGATCGGCTACTCTCGACTCGATCGAGGAACTGTCTAGAACATCTCGTTCATCGACATGGTCTCCGTACTGCAGCGTCAGCCCCATCGCTTCAAAACGTTCGATGATCCATTGCGTATTGTCGAATTCCATGACGAAGGATCGAGAATTTGACGGTGCGACGACGCGAATGGTGGATCCACGCTTGAGTCTGGCTGGTATCTGGATAGCCGATGGCATTGAGGTCATGCACTAAGGCTAAAGAGTGGTTCGACTGTAATCGAATTCTGATATGACATAAAGCGTCTGTTTCCTCAATTGATAATGAGGGAACAGACGCTTTACGCTTACCAGCCGCTATTCACTTTCACGGACAACACCGGACAGTGTGCTTGGAGGATAATCCGTTGGGCCGTGCTGCCTAGGATGAACTTTCCGATTGATGTCCGCTTGCGAAGGCCTATGACAATCAGCTCGGCTCTTTGGGCTTCGGCGACATGCAGAATATTCTCGGCAGCATCGGAACCCTGAGAGCTTCGCTCGATCCAGAAGTCGATGCCCGCTGAAGCCAGCCGCTCATCCAAGAGATGAAATTCTCTGGCATCAAGCAGCTTGTCATCCACCAATTGGTCGCCCTTGGACGAATTCACTACAACCAGTCGAGAACCAGATCTCTGTGCCTCGACAATTGCGCGGTCCAACGCCGCTTCGCCTTCCGGGGACGGGATGTATCCGACGACAATAGTCATTTCTTGTCACTTCCCTTAAGGCCAGACGTGTTGGTGGGCTGATTCGATCCTGCGCCTGCCTCGTCGCTAGGGACCTCGATATGGTCGATGGCAATTGCGTCTTCTGATACTGCTGGCTTGCCGCGAAGCCGGCGGAACAGTGCAATCCACAACGGCAAGGAGAGCAGCACAGCAATCAGGATGTAGATTCCCACAGCCAGAGGCTCGCTCCAGAGTCCCGAAATATCTCCGTTGCTCAGCTGGAAAGTTTTGCGCAGGCGAACTTCGGCCATAGGACAGATGATGACACCCAGAATGAGCGGCAGCACTGGCAACCCGAAGCGGCGTAGCGCAAATCCGAGCAGACCGATCAGTAGCAGCATCCACAAGTCCATGGCCTGCATGTTTACGGAGAAGGCGCCGAGTGTTGCGAAGAACAGAATTCCTGCGTAGAGGAACGGGCGTGGGATCTTCAGCAGCTTCGCCCACATGGGAGCCAACGGGAGGTTGATCAGCAGCAGCAGAGTGTTTCCGATGAACAGGCTGGCGATCAGCGCCCAGACAAGCTCAGGCTCATTCTCAAAGAGCAGTGGACCTGGCTGGATGCCCTTCATCATCAAGAATGCAAGCATCACAGCAGCGGTGGCGTTGGTAGGAAGGCCGAGTGCAAGCATAGGAGTTAATGTGCCTGCAGCTGAAGCATTGTTAGCCGCTTCAGGCCCAGCCACTCCTTCAATAGCTCCGTGGCCAAACTCTTCAGGATGCTTGGACAGCTTCTTCTCGGTGACATAGGACAGGAAAGTCGGAACTTCGGCGCCGCCGGCCGGCAGCGCACCGAAAGGGAAGCCGAATGCTGTACCGCGCAGCCAGGGCTTCCAGGAGCGCTTCCAGTCTTCCTTGCCCATCCACGGAGTGCCGACAGGAATGGTTTTTGCCGGGGTGGTGCGCAGATGCGCAGCAATCCACAAGGCCTCGCCGATAGCGAAGATCGCCACTGCGACAACAACAATGTCTAGGCCGTCGACCAGCGTGGGTATTCCGAAGGTCAAACGATCTTGTGCAGTAACGGGGTCAGCTCCGACCAGGCCGATGGCCAGACCCAAGCCTAGGGATGCAAAGCCGCGGATCTTGGAGGAACCCAGAACCGCTGTCACGGTGATGAGCGCCAACACCATGATGGCGAAGTAGCTTGGGTCACCAATGCTGACCGCAAACTTCACGACGAATGGTGCGATAGTCACCAATAACGCGGTGCCAATGGTGCCGGCAATGAACGAGCCAATGGCCGCCGTGGCCAAAGCTTGTGCGGCTCTGCCAGCCTTGGCCATCTTATGGCCTTCGATCGCCGTGATCACTGTGGCTGATTCGCCAGGTGTGTTCAACAGGATCGAGGTAGTGGACCCACCATACATACCGCCGTAGTAGATACCGGCGAACATGATCAAGGCGCTGGAGGTCTCCATTCCGTAGGTGACCGGCAGCAGCAGAGCAACAGCCATGGCTGGGCCGATGCCTGGAAGCACGCCAACTGCGGTGCCCAACATGACACCGGCGAATGCGAAAAGCAGGTTCATGGGGGTCAACGCGGAGGCAAACCCGTCCATGAGGAGGTTAAAAGTATCCATCTACTACAGCACCCCTGACAGGATTCCTGCTGGAAGTTTGATCCCTAGGCCTACATAGAACCCATAGAAGGAACCAAGAGAAACTACCAGGGCAATGAGGAAAGTCAGTACCCAACGCCGGCTTCCGAGGCAGACCGCGGTTCCAAAGAACAGGAGGGTCCCCGAAATCACCCAGCCAGCCCAATTGATGATGAGGATAGTCACTGCAAAGATTCCCAGTAACGGCAGGATGACTTTCCAATCGGTCGGCTGGTTCAAGTCGACGTCTTCCCCTTCTTCGCCTTCGGCTAGGTTGCCGCGAAGAACGGTAATTATCAGCGCGATCGCAGAAACGACGAGGATTCCACCGACAACGAATGGAACAGTTTTTGGCCCAATCACATCTGATTGGGAGTACGTCACCTGAAGCTGCGACGCATCAACAAATACAATGATTCCCACCAGAAGAAGAAACGCGGCGAACAGGAGTTCGACGCGCTTCTTCTTCGCTGTGGTTACTTCACTCACGCCAGACCCAGGGTCTTGAGCACGCTAGCTACGCGCTCGTCCTGTTCCATCAGGAAGGCCTTGAAATCATCGCCGGTCATGAAGGCATCGGTCCAACCGTTGGTCTTCAAGGCTTCCTTCCACTGCTCTGATTCATGCATCTTGGTAACAACATCAATCCACTTGGCCTTCGCCTCGTCAGACAGCTCCGGCGGGGCCACCAGTCCGCGCCAGTTGGTGAAGACCAAATCGATGTTTGATTCCTTCAGAGTTGGAGCGTCAACGCCTTCCAGACGCTTCTCGCCGCTGGTTGCCAGGACTCGCACCGAGCCCTCTTCGATTTGCTGCATGTACTCGCCTGCGCCGGAGGCGGCGAAGTCGACCTTGTCGCCGAGGATGGCAGGGAGCAAATCGCCGCCGCCGTCGTAGGACACGAAGTTCACACTCTTTGGATCCACGCCAACAGCTTCTGCCAGCTGCATCGGCAGCAGATGGTCTGGGCCGCCAGGGGAGGAACCTCCGCCAACCGACAGGCTTCCTGGATCCTTCTTCCATTCAGCAACCAGGTCGTCAATGGTCTTGAACGGGGAGTCCTTGGAGACCATGATGGCGCCCGGCTCTTCGATGAGCTTGGCGATTGGAGTGGTTTCGGTCAGCTTCGCGGAATCGTTCGTGTAGCTGGCGCCAACAACACCCAGACCCATCAGCATGGCAAGATCTTCCTTGCCCTTCTCATTGATCAAACGAGCCAAGCCCACGGTGCCGCCAGCACCTGCGAGGTTGAAGACTTCGGCGTTTGATGCAATTCCAGCTTCATCCATGACTTTGGCCGCAACGCGGGCAGTGGTGTCGTAGCCGCCGCCTGGAGTATTTGGAACCATGATTCGCAGCCCGGAAACCGGACCGCTGGAAGCCGAAGATCCGGAATCTGCCTTCTCTGAAGTGACACCGCAGCCTGTTGCGGTCAACGCGAGCGCAGCTGCTGCAGCAATTGCCGCAACGGCGCGGAATGGCTTGAAGGTTCGCATAGGAATAGTCCCCATATCTTTCATCGGTGGAGCGAATGAGTTTGATCCTATGAGTTGAATGTGGCTCGGGTCACGCTTGCGTAAGCAGAGTAGATACTGTTCATTGTGTAACCAGAAATGGTGACTTGGATCTCGTTTTGACTCGTTATTCTAGATGAGGGGCAGGATCCAGAAACAAGGAGTGTGCGAATCATGGCCACACTCGGCAAGAAGCGCGTGCGCGCTGTACGCCGCCACCTGAGTCTCGCAACCGAGCATTTGGTATTGCAGCTTCTAATCATCGCTGTGGTGATGGCGGGAGTGATTGCAGTGTCGGTGGATCAAGCAACAAATGATTTCGAACGCTCGGAAAGCAGACGCAGCCTGTCGGCCGCCGAATCGCTCGCTGCCAATCCCATGCTCCGTGCCTTGCTGCCCGAAGCCGCCCCAGAAATGGGTGCAGCACTGCCGGCAATGGCTGAATCCACCAGAAGCATCTCCGGCCTCGAATTCGTCGCGGTTGCCGATGCCGAGGGAAAGATCATCACCTCCAGTTATCCGCAGGATATCGGCAAATCCCTCATCAATTCCGAAACGAACGTTCTGGAAGGCCGAGCCTGGCGAGGCGAAGTAAAGAGAGAAAACGAACGGATCCTTCTTGCACAAGTACCCGTATTGAACGATAAAGGCCAGCTGATCGGCGTCGTTGAAGCCGGCCAAAGCTACCCCCACACCATTGAGATTTTCAGAGTTGTAGCGCCTAATGCCCTGATTACTTTGTTGATATGCCTTCTTCTGGGCGCAGGAGGGTCTTTCCTCCTGTCGCGCCGTGTCAAATATCAAACTCGGGGGCTTGAACCGCGGGAAATTACCGAACTCTTTGAACATCGTGAAGCACTATTGCACGGAGTCAAAGAAGGAATCATCTCTATCGGCCCGGACCAGCACGTGACCCTTGCCAACGATGTGGCCATCGACCTGCTGAACCTGCCCTTGGACTGCGTGGGACGAACCCTGAAAGAACTGAATGTCCAGCCGTCGGTTATTCGCGCATTGATGACAGAGCAGCCTGAACCCGACAGGGAATTTCTCATTGATGAAAAAGTCGTCGTTTTCAACCGCATGCCACTGCACAGCCGAGGAACCGACATGGGTTCCGTGACCACATTCAGGGACCGGACGGAACTGACGTTATTGGAGCAAGAACTTGGCGACACCAAGGCCACCAGCGACATGCTCCGCGCCCAAACGCACGAGTTCGCGAATCAGCTGCACACAATTTCCGGCCTGATCCAGCTGGAAGAATATGATGACGTGATCCGGTTTATCGATGGGGTCAGCTTCAGCCGCAGCAAGACCTTGGAAGAAATCACGCAGCGAATTCTCGAACCCACTATTGCGGCATTGCTGATCGCAAAGGCCAGCGTCATCGCAGAGCGGGGTATGGAGCTAATCCTGGCTTCGGACTCGTGGCTGCCGCGCTGCGAGGATTCCATGGCCAAGGACCTCACAACCGTCATCGGCAACCTCATCGATAACGCCATGGATGCCGTCGCGGAGTCGGAAATAGCTAAAATCAACCTACGCATCGATACCGCTGAAGAGCACGTCACAATTACCGTCAAGGACAGCGGTCCGGGCTTAGACCCTGAAGTCATCGAAGAGATATTTACCCAGGGATTCTCAACGAAAACTGTTCAAAAAGACCGAAAACGCGGCTTTGGTCTGGCGTTGAGCCGACTAGTCTGTCGACGCAGGGGTGGTGACATTCTTGCGGAGAACGACCATGGTGCAAAGTTTGTCGCCACACTCGCACAATTTAAAAAGGAAGATTCGGCATGATCAAGGTCTTGGTGATTGATGACGACTTCATGGTCGCCAAAGTTCATTCAGGATTCGTCAACAGCGAACCAGGTTTCAGTGTCGTCGGAGTCGCGCACTCCGCCGCTCAGGCGCTGAAGTCTGTCGCCGAACTTGCACCGGATCTTGTGCTTCTCGATATTTATCTGCCCGATGGCAATGGGCTGGACTTGCTGCAAAAACTCAGAGATATTCATCCTGAGCTTGATGTCATCGTGATTAGCGCTGCCCGAGAGATGGACACCGTGCGTAAAGCTCTACGCGGAGGCATTATTCATTACCTCATGAAGCCATTTTCGCGCGAAGATCTGCGCGAGAGGCTTGAACATTACAAAAAGACCTACCGCGGCCTAGGCGATGATGCGGAACACGAACTGGATCAGTCCGACGTGAACAGGCTCTTGGGATTGGGAACCCAGCAGCGCAAACCCCTGCCCAAAGGCTGCAGCGCCGAAACTCTTGGCCTTGTCGAGGGGATTCTCCGATCCAGCGACGATGCTTTATCAGCCACCGAAACAGCAGAGAAGCTGGGCACTTCTCGGGTCAGCGCTCGCCGATACCTGGAGTACCTCGCGGACGAAGGGCTAGTGCAGGTGAATTTAAAGTATGGGGGAGTGGGGCGCCCGGAACGACTTTACGGATGGTCTGCCTCTTAGAGTGAATTTCTCGGTATCTTCTTCGTTGGCTGCAATCTGATGTTCAATCTGTCGGATCGCCCGCGTAGGTTCTGAGTAGACGGTCTAACAGGAAGAAGGGCTCGGCATGTTCTCGAATTTGGTGCATCAGGAGTCGGATGTAGAGAAAATTAGAATTGTGCCTACTGTGTGGGACCTGCCCGACCAGGGAGTCCAATGGTGTGATTGCGGGCAAGATCATCCTCTGACCCTGGACTTCGTCATTGATGTGGCTGAGGATTTGGGTCTTGACGATGAAGTCTTTCTTACACATCAAGAAGTCATTGAGCTGACTATGGAAGTGTGGGGTTTCGCTGAAGTCTGCCGCTTCTTCCACCTTGCACTGAACGCCGCAGCGGAATACGTCAACGGAGCCGTGGAGGAGGAATATCGGACTTTCGTGGCTTTCGATATCGTCGGATATTTTTCTAAGACCTGGCAAGGGTGCCCAGCACAGGCCTGCGAAGGCGGCTACTCTTCGAGTGATATCCCGGATCCTGGCGCGTTGTAGCTCTCGATAAATGTTCGAGGAGTGCTCGGGAAGGTTTGACGCACTAGTCTTGGCGGCTGCAGCCAGCGTTGGATTCAACGTGCCCTAGACGGTGAGTGCAATGATCCCTGCGGCCAAGAGGCCCTGGCCGACGTGATAGGTGATCATGACGATGGTCCGTTCTCGTGGGCTGTCGGATTCGAAACCGCGCCGAGCGATCCCCGATGAAAGCAATGAGTCGCTGGCCATGAAGATGCTTGCACCGATGCCGCAAATCCAGGAGCCGGTGAGCCACGCTAGAAGCACCATGAGTGCGATGGTGGTGGCGTAGACAATGCATGAGATGCCGAGCCCTGCTCCGAAATCCTTCCATAATTTTGTCAGTGCCTTACGCATCAAAAGCACAGCGAGCACAACGATCCCCGCTGCGATTGCTGCCATCTGCCACTTCGGGGCTAGCAGCATCGACAGGGAAACCAAATAGGCAATGTGTCCCAGCAGAAACGACCCGAGGCCTGCCATGAAGTGTGCTTCTTTGCGACCTAGCAGCGCAATGTCGCCGAAAAGCCCTAAGGCCATGCCTGCTGCGAACCAAACGCCAGCCGTGCTGCCGAGCATTCCGGCGAAGACTGCAGCTACGGCCATGAGGAGCATCGTCAACGGCTTCGCGACGTATTCAACCCTGCGACGGGAAATGGCAACCGACCACCAGTTGGTTAGTGCCGATAATGCGCTGAAGATGGCAAAGGCGAAAGTCATAGAACCACAGTAATTTACCGGAGAGTAATTTGTGGCAGTGAATTTGGAAGATCAAACGTCATACGTCTAATGTTTAAAGAATGACGCAACCTACGCTAGAAGCATCGCGGGAGAATAAAAACCAGCAGTTCGAGCCGGAGTCGGAGATAGCCAAACGCTCCATGATCTTCTTGGCCATCGCCACCGTCGTACTGATGGGTATTAACCTGCGAGTCGGAGTGGTCAGTGCATCAGCACTTTTCAATGACCTGCAGAACCTCCAGGGGTATGGCGCCTTCATCTCTGCAACTTTGCCAACAATTCCAGTTCTGTGCTTCGCTGTCGCCGGGTCGGTGACAGTTTGGGTGACCCGGAAAATTGGGCTTGAACGAGCAATGTTGTTGGCAATTCTTCTACTGACAATTGGCCTGTCGCTGCGTGCCGTTGAATCCACCGCAATGCTTATCGCAGGAACGATCATCAGCATGAGCGGCCTTGCCGTGTGCAACGTCAGCCTGCCGTCCTTCGTGAGAAAGCACTTCCCTGAACGGACGTCGCTGCTGACAAGCACCTACACCATCTGCATGTCCCTGGGAGCCGCGGTGGCCTCCGCTGTAGCGGTCCCCATTGCGCAGCAGCTTTCCTCCCCGCTGCTCGGGCTAGCGGTCTGGGCAGTGCTTGCCCTTATTGCTGTTATTCCTATGGTCCCTATTGCGATCAAGAGCAAAAAGCCTGCAGCCGTCAAAGCGGTTAAGCATCATTCGCCATGGCCATTGCTTGCTACCCGCAATGGATTGCTGATTACCGGGCTCTTCACGGTCCAGGCTCTCTTGGTGTACTCGATTGTCAGCTGGCTGCCGTCAATGCTCGTCTCCCGGGGAATGAACTCGGCAACTGCCGGGCTTATGCTCGGGATCTTGCAGTTTATCTCCATCCCAGCCATTGCGCTGGTCATGTCCATCGCCAGCCGCCCGCGACTGCTGCGAACTGCCTTCATGATCGCTACTGGTTCGAGTCTTGTGGGATTCCTGAGCTTACCGATTCTGCCCACGAATCTGTCGATTATCAGCGTGGTATTCCTAGGAATCGGATTTACTGTCTTCCCATTGGTGATGCTGTCCATCAGCCGCAGCGGTGAAAGCGTTGAAGCGTCAGCAGCAATGTCTACTTTGGCGCAGACTGTTGGGTATTTGGTGGCTGCCGCCGGACCTTTTGTCCTTGGACTATTGGCATCGGCCCTAGGTGGCTGGACGCTGCCAATGTGGCTGCTCTTGGGATTTGCAGTGGCACAATTGCTTTTGGCGTATTTATTGAGCTCGGGCGTTCCTCGCCGAGCTGCACTGGAACCCGTCGATTCCGAGTAGTCGGCGCACTCCGAAAGGAAAAGTTTTGACTTCCGCTCTGCCGGGCCGCGCACGCGGACCACTCTCAGATGACGTCGCTTCATGGCTGTCGGAAAAAATCTCCTCGGGGCAATGGCCACTAGACTCAAAAATTCCTGCAGAGCCTGCGCTGATTGACGAACTGCAAGTCTCACGCGGCACGCTTCGGGAAGCCATCAAAGCACTGAGTCACGTCGGAATGCTAGAAGTACGACGAGGCGACGGAACTTACGTCCGCGCAACGAATGAATTCGACGGCACAGCCCGCCAAGTTTTCCAGCAGCATTCCGACACTGACGTTTTGCAGCTGAGGTTTGCACTGGATACACAAGCTGCTCGCCTTGCGGCCCACGCCGCTACCAAACAGCAGGTCGAAAAACTTCGCGAACTGCTGGAAACACGAAGAAGCGCGTGGAAAGCGCGCGACTACGAAGCGTGGGTACAAGCTGACTGGGAATTCCACCTCACGGTTGCCCAAGCATCTGGGAATACGCTGCTCGCAGAGGTCTACCAAAGCTTCGGTGAAGTCTTCCACGGCACAAAGATGGAGCAGCGCCTGCGCGAAGGCTTCGACGGCTGTCTCGCTGCCGGCCATGAAGACCTGCTGACGGCAATCGAGGAACGCAACGACTCGGAAGCCGCTCAAAGCGTCAACACAAATCTGGACTACTGCATGTCCTGGGCAGTACAGGGCTGAGTATCAAATAGCCTAAAGCCAACCAATAAAGCACGGAGAGGAACCAAGGTGCTGAGCGAAGCGCAAATTGACCGTTCTCTTGGAAGCATGATCGGGATGGCCTGTGGCGACGCGCTCGGTGCCGGTTATGAATTCCAACCCGCATTCGGGAAGCAGTTTCCAGTCTCAATGATCGGCGGTGGACTGGGTGATTTCGCAAAAGGGGAATGGACCGACGATACCTCCATGGCAATCGTCATCGCTCAAGCGCTCGCCGAGAGCCAGGGGGAGCTGAGCGATGCCGCACTGGACTACATGGTTCGTACCTGGGCCGAGTGGGCGCTGACTGCACCCGATGTGGGAAACCAGACTCGGGCCGTACTGTCGTCCGCGCAGAGCTTGGCGCAGGCAGATGGCCGCACCGAAATTTCGTGGCAGGACGCCATGAAATCCAGCGAACTAGTTCATCAACGAACTGGACGCTCAGGCGGCAACGGCAGTCTGATGCGTACCGCACCGGTGGCTCTTGCTTTTCATGAGCACGATGAGCATGAGACTTACGAAGCTGCGGTTCGAGTTAGTGAATTGACGCATTTTGATATCGAAGCCGGGGAAGCATGCGGGCTATGGACTGTTGCCATTCAGCACGCGATTCACACCGGCGAACTAGATCTTCGACGCGGGCTGAAGCTACTGGAGAGCGACCGGGCCTCGGTATGGAGTCGGCGCATCGAGTCGGCCGAGCTGGGCACCCCGGCACAATTTACCCAGAACGGCTGGGTAGTCGAAGCCTTGCAGTCTGCATGGTGTTCGATCAGCACCACAAGCAATGGCCGGCCTTCGGAACATCTGGTTGCTGCACTTGAAGCGGCTGTCCGAGGCGGACAAGACACAGATACCGTCGCGGCAATTGCTGGCTCACTTATTGGAGCTGCGTATGGGAAAGCAGCCATTCCAACTCAGTGGCAGACAAGCATCCATGGATGGCCGGGGCTAAGGGCCAAAGAACTCGAGGAATTATCACTAGCTTTGACGTCACACTAATTGCAGTCCGGAGCTGAGAGTCGGACACCCGAAGCAAAAGGCAGTTCCCGCCTCTAGACGGGAACTGCCTTTAAGCTGACGTCAATCGTTGCTAGCTATGCTTCCCACGGCGTATGCGCAGGACTATTGAACCTGCGATCAGCATAGTCAATGAGATTGCTCCAATGAGATACAAACCGGAGCTCACACCTGTTTGCGCCAACTGATCCCGATTCTCTTCTGGTTTTTCGCTCTTGGATTCAGTCGGAGTCAATGTCGTAGCTGTCGGGCTAGTCGATTGTGGAGTCTGTGAATCACTTGGACTTTCAGAAGAAGAACGTGAAGGCTCGGAGCTTTCGGTCGGAGATAGTGTTGCCGTCGGAGAGTAGACGCCGAACCAGCTGGATACCGACTGCTCCTGAACGGCAGACTTAGCTAACGCGTGAGCACCAGCATTTGGTGATCCGGAAACCATGTAAAGTCCGTCGTCTGCTTTCGGAACTCGTGCATCGTTGATGGTGAGCATATTTTCGGATATCTCAAACGAAACGTTTTTGATCGTTGACGGTACACCGTCAGTATCAACGTGCTGAACGTCGAAAGTGAAATTCGACTTGCTGATTTCTGGGAAGTCAGACGGAATCTTAAACGTCCACTCTGCGGTGCCGTGTTCAGCAAGCGGAACGCCTAGGCGATCATCGACCAGATCTGAGATCAGGCCCATAGAGCTCTTGCCTTTAAGAACAGTCGAGATTGTCTGGTCCTGTGCATCACGGATGGTGATGAGGAGTTCCTGATGCTCTTTGATCTCCTTCATCAAGTTTTCGTCAGCATCAAACGTGAGAGTATTTCCGGCAATGCTTCCCCGAACCGAGTGCGGTACTGCATTAGGAGCCGAGCGATACGATACTGACACGGGGCCATTTTCGACAGCGGCCTTCACGGTGAAAACGAAATGCCCCTTCGAAGGATCTGACTCTGCCTCATTCAACGCAAGCTTCTGATTCTTCGGATCTACTGGAGTTCCAGATTCGGGTTTCTGAGTATCGGGCTCGCCTGACGGCTTACTGGTAGGTTGAGTTGGTTCTTCTGTTGGTTGCTGGGTCGGTTCCTCAGTGGGAGTTTCGGTTGGTTCTTCTGTTGGTTGCTGGGTCGGTTCCTCAGTGGGAGTTTCGGTTGGTTCTTCTGTCGGTTCTTGGGTTGGTTCGTCGGTTGGGGATTGGGTCGGTTCCTCAGTGGGGGTTTCGGTTGGTTCTTCTGTCGGTTCCTGAGTTGGCTCTGCAGTAGGAGATTGCGTCGGTTCCTCAGTGGGGGTTTCGGTTGGGGATTGGGTCGGTTCCTCAGTTGGGGTTTCAGTTGGCTCTTCTGTCGGTTCCTGAGTTGGCTCTGCAGTCGGAGATTGCGTCGGTTCCGGCTGGCTGCCATATAGCCCTAACCAGACACCAGCCCGTTTCGTGTCGTCAGCACTTCGGATTGAAATGTAGTACGAAAAACCTTCAGTCAGTTTTGAAATCTCGTCATCAGAAATAACCAGCTTTCCATTGGAGATCTGAGTGTCGGTGAGGTCGAATTCGACAATATCGCCGTTGGTCGGCCCATCTTTGGGCATGCCCCAGTAAGTCAACCGCATCCGAGCGCCTGTAAGATCAAACATTCCCTCCGGGATATTCAAGGTCCATTGTTTGCTTCCCACGGGAAGAAGCGGGAAACCTGAGACTTTGTCAACGGTGGAGGTTTCTAGACTGGGAGCAGAAACTGGTACGAAAACTGCACCACCGATGTTGTCGCTGGGCGAGAAAACTGGATCGTCAAGGTTTTCCGGATGCCCGAAGGCGGCGTACGACTGCACATAGCGAAAAGCATCCGAGTCGGGGAACTCGGACGGCGGATTGTTTGGATCGTAGCGATCATCGGTGATGATCCCATTCTTTACGGTCGCGCTCCAGCTTTCGCCACTGTTAGGGAACCACGAGGTATCGGCATGCAGTACCTCCCCTTCTTTCACGAGCCCTTTTTGAGCCTTGAAGAAAACGGTGAAGTACCCATTGTTGTAGCCATCAGGTGATGTCAGGTCCTTATCGACCTGGATGAGTTCTTGGCCCATCGGCACCGGAACGACCTTGCCGCTGTCGTGGATCGGAGGAACTTCTTGTGTGGCCGCTGCAATGCTGACAGGAACAGGCGGAGTTGCGTCTGCTGCCGGGGCAATGGCCATTGCTCCGAAGCTTGCACTGACAACAAGTGCACCGGAAGCAATGACCGCGAGTGGGAGACGAGAACGTGAAAGTTGGTTCGTAGACAGCCTTTTCATCATCGGAGATACCTTTTGAAGGGGAGTGGGGGACTCGGATAGCCAAAATCAATTGACTTGACCAATCCATTTATTAATAGATCACGATTTGATTAACTTGGCAATGGTTAGTTCTCTTTGCACGAACATGCAATGGATTTGAGCCGTGATGCTTTGGGTGTTCCGGAGATGAAGAGCCGCCACGCCAAAGGTCTTTTTCATCCGGATTCTCACGGGTTTGAGGATTGGTCAATTTTGTTTGCGTCATTGAGTGGAATTGGCGAATCTGTTTGAAGTGGAAGCATGCTTCAAATCGGTACCGCGATGAGAAGTAAGTCGAAGATCATGGTGGCATTGACGGGCTGCGAACTGCGCGGTTTCCTAATTCCCGGTAGGCTTGGAGTAGGGCCTGTACACCTTGTGCAGGACTCCGAAAGAAAACTACTCCCAGGATCGACCGACCGTTGGTCCCGACCGCCAGTTTCGCGGTCCTCGGTAGTGACTTTCGCTTGGGCATCGGCCGCAAGCGCGGGTCTCGATCGAAGACCAGATCTGGGTAGGGCCAAACGGTTCGTTTATCCACGGACATGGGAGCAACTGAAAGGAGCACCCCCTTAATGGAGGGTCCAGAAATCCAGTTCGCCGAGGCCGTTATCGACAACGGCCGCTTCGGCACCCGCACCATCCGCTTCGAGACCGGCCGCCTTGCCAAGCAGGCTGCAGGCTCCGCAATGGTCTACATCGATGAAGAGACCGCACTGCTTTCGGCAACCACCGCCGGCAAGCACCCACGTGAGGGCTTCGACTTCTTCCCGCTGACCGTGGACGTGGAAGAGCGCATGTACGCCGCCGGCCGCATCCCAGGCAGCTTCTTCCGCCGCGAAGGCCGCCCATCGACCGAAGCCATCTTGGCTTGCCGCCTGATGGACCGCCCGCTGCGCCCTGCCTTCGTCAAGGGCCTGCGCAACGAAGTTCAGGTTGTCGTCACCGTACTGTCCATCGATCCAGATGAGCTGTACGACGTTGTAGCAATCAACGCTTCCTCGATGTCCACCCAGCTTTCCGGCCTGCCATTCTCCGGCCCAATCGGCGGCGTTCGCGTTGCACTGGTCGACGACGGCAACGGCGCACAGTGGGTTGCTTTCCCACGCCACTCCGAGCTGAAGAACGCCGTGTTCAACATGGTTGTCGCCGGCCGTATCGCAGGCGACGACGTTGCCATCATGATGGTTGAAGCAGACGCTACCGACCACGCATGGGACCTCATCAAGGAACGCGGCGCCGTGGCACCAACCGAAGAGGTTGTTGCACAGGGCCTTGAAGCCGCTAAGCCATTCATCAAGGTTCTGTGCGATGCACAGGCTGACCTTGCATCCCGCGCAGCAAAGGAAACCGTTGAGTTCCCGCTGTTCCGCGACTACGAGGACGACGCCTACGAGGCAGTCTCCGCAGCAGCTTCCGCTCGCCTGGCAGAGATCTACTCGATCGCCGACAAGCAGGAGCGCGACAACACCGCCAGCGAGTACAAGGACGAGATCCTTGCACAGCTCGGCGGCGAAGGCAACGCATTCGAAGGCCGCGAGGGTGAAATCTCCAAGGCATTCGGCGCTGTCACCAAGCACATCGTGCGCCAGCGCATCCTGACCGAGCAGGTCCGCATCGACGGCCGCGGCCTGGCTGACATCCGCCAGCTTTCCGCCGAGGTCGAGGTCCTGCCTCGCGTCCACGGTTCGGCCATCTTCGAGCGCGGCGAAACCCAGATCATGGGCGTCACCACCTTGAACATGCTGAAGATGGAGCAGCAGATCGACTCGCTGTCCCCAGTGAAGTCCAAGCGCTACATCCACCACTACAACTTCCCTCCATACTCGACCGGTGAAACCGGCCGCGTAGGTTCGCCAAAGCGCCGCGAAATCGGCCACGGCGCCCTGGCAGAGCGTGCACTGGTTCCAGTGCTGCCAAGCCGCGAGGACTTCCCATACGCCATCCGCCAGGTCTCCGAGGCGCTGGGCTCCAACGGCTCGACCTCCATGGGCTCGGTCTGCGCATCGACCCTGTCGCTGCTCAACGCCGGCGTCCCGCTGAAGGCACCTGTTGCAGGTATCGCCATGGGTCTGGTTTCGGACACAGTAGACGGCGAAACCCGCTACGCCGCCCTGACCGACATCCTGGGCGCCGAAGACGCCATGGGCGACATGGACTTCAAGGTCGCAGGCACCTCTGAGTTCGTCACCGCGATCCAGTTGGACACCAAGCTCGACGGCATCCCAGCCTCCGTGCTGGCAGCCGCCCTGACCCAGGCCCGCGAAGCACGCCTGCACATCCTGAACGTGCTGAACCAGGCCATCGACGCACCTGACGAGCTGAACGCCCACGCTCCACGCATCATCTCCGTGAAGATCCCAGTGGACAAGATCGGCGAGGTCATCGGCCCTAAGGGCAAGATGATCAACCAGATCCAGGAAGACACCGGCGCAGACATCTCCATTGAGGACGACGGCACCGTGCTGATCGGCGCAACCAACGGCGAATCCGCCGAGGCTGCACGTTCGGCTATCAACGCCATCGCCAACCCTCAGGTTCCTGAGGTCGGCGAGCGCTACCTGGGCACCGTCGTGAAGCTGACCACCTTCGGTGCGTTCGTTTCGCTGACCCCGGGCAAGGACGGCCTGCTGCACATCTCCGAGCTGCGCAAGATCAACGACGGCAAGCGCGTTGAGGACGTCGAAGACGTCGTCTCCGTTGGCCAGAAGATCCAGGTCGAGATCACCAAGATCGACGACCGCGGAAAGCTGTCACTGGCTCCAGTTGTCGAAGAGGCTGAAGAAGAAGCCGCTGAGTAATCACGGTTCCTTGATCTGAATAATCCCGTCTTGCCCCTGTGGGCAAGGCGGGATTTTTCATGTAGCTGAAATGTCGGAGGCACTCATCGCAGTCAACAAGTGGTGGACTGCCTTTGGCCCGGCATTCATTCTGGCTTGGCCGACGTGGACTAGATGGCTACAGCCTATTGGCGATGGAAGCAGCTTGGCCGGGTATCTGCCGACAAAGTCCAGCTGATTAAACGCCTATGGCGGCCGGCTGATGCCGACCGCCATAGCGAACGCACTGTCAAGGCTATTTAGCGATGACCGAATCGTAGAATTCGCGCAGCTGAACGCTCTTTTGCTTCACGATTGCATCCCACTCTTCCATGCTCGTGGAGCTGTCCGCGTAGTCGGAGGGGATCTTGAAAATCTGCAGCGGAACATTGAAGCGCTGGCACATGCTTGCGTAGGCATAGCCTTCCATATCTACCAGGGAAGCTCCAAGCCCGGAAATATGGGTGCGCTGTTCGTCATCGGAAACAAAAACGTCTCCGGTGGCCATGGTGACCTGAAGCTCAGGCAGGAGGATTGCGCCGGTTGGAATGACGTCAGCAGAGGGCAGCGGGAAGTCATGCTGGATCAGCTTGGTCACCTGGTAGATCGTGTCCAGGCTTGGACGGTCTTCACCGGCATGGCCGACAACACCAGCAGTGCCCAGGACAATGACGCGCTCAATCTCGTTCTCTGCAAAGGCGCCGGCAAGCGCGACGGTTGCGTTGACCTTGCCAACACCCGAGATCAGGTGCTCGACATCGCTAAAGGCCACTGCCTCGTCATCGTGCGCGAAGACGAGCAAGGTCTTCTTTTCAGCCATGAGTTTCCCCTCTAAGAAGTCAATTCGGGCAATATTCTCTTCCCGAAAGTCCTGAAGAAGTCTATCGGTTACCTTGGGTTAAACCGCATCGAACCTGGGCCCGGTGAGCAGATACACTTCTAGGTATGAGTGATATCGAACTTGCTGAAGTTGAAAGCTTTGCCTTGGACCACACCAAGGTGAAAGCCCCTTATGTTCGTAAGATCGGGGTTGAGCACGGTCCCAAGGGCGATGCGATCTCGAACTACGATATTCGATTCGTCCAGCCGAACCACGGCGAGATTCCCACCGCCGGCTTGCACACCATCGAGCACACCCTCGCTGGTCTGATCCGTACCCGCTTCGACGGCCTGATCGACTTTTCTCCCTTCGGCTGCCGTACCGGCTTCCACCTGATTGCCTGGGGGGAGCCGACTCCTGCAGAAGTAGCAGCCGCTATCAAGACCTCGCTGGAAGATCTCGCAGAAAAGGTGACCTGGGACGACGTGCCCGGCACCGAAGCCGTGAGCTGCGGCAACTACCGGGATCACAGCCTGCACTCGGCCAAGGAATGGGCCAAGCTCATTTTGGAGCAGGGCATCAGCCTTGACGCTTTCGACCGCACCAATATTGCCTAAGCACTAGTGCGCCTGAGCCAAGGGCTCCAATCTATGTGGGTTGGGGCCCTTTGCCATGCTCATAAGCCGCCTGTGCTACTGGTTGATAGCGCCTGCTCAGGGCTCTGACATGTTGACCCGGTAGCATTTAGGTCATGCGAAAAGTTCTACCCTCGGTTGCGCTGTGTTCCTTGATAGTGCTGTCAGTCAGTGGTTGTACAAATTTCGACGCAGCAGCCACTTCGCCGGTGAGCAGCGACTGTTCGGCAGCCATCCAGAACCAGAACAAGTCGTGGCAGGACAAGAAGGCTACCGAAGACCAAATAAAGCAGTTGGAAGTTACTTCGCTGCAGGTATGCAGAAATCTTGATGAGTGGGCTACTGCAGTTTCCTACAACCCCGGTTCCATGGGCTATGAAGTGCTGAGTACCGAGGAAGCAGCGAACCTGGTCTACCTTCCTTGTGAAGGAGACGATCCGGAGAACCAGACGCCAGTGTGCGCGGATGCCGCTGGACGAGGCTACCTCGGCTAGATCAGAGATCCTCAGCCCTCCAGATGGTTTCGAAGAGCGCTGGTAACTCCCATAGCCACTAGTTAGATCTTTATCGATAGACTGATGGAAAGCAGCACGTTCAACTAGTGCTTTCTGGGTAGAAAGAGATCGAATGCTGGTAACCATCACTTTGGATTCTCCGGTCGGCTCCGGGATCAATGCCATGGACTTGTCGCATCTGCTGCGCAAGCACCCTGCCAAAGTCCAGAACTTCGAGCTGCCGGTGGGCACAGCCTATGTCTTCTATCCCGAGTGCACAGAACAACGCACCACCGCGGCCTTGCTGCTCCAAATCGATCCGATCAACCTGGTGCGCAGCAAACGTTTTCGCGGCAACTCGGGAATTCTCGACTATTACGTCAACGACCGTCCCTATGCCGCGTCCAGCCTGACCTCGGTTGCCATTGGCAAAGTGCTGCGCAGCGCCATGACCGGAATCAGCCCCAGCCACCAAGAACTTGCCGACGCCCGGCTACCCCTGACCTTGAAACTTCCCGTGGTGTCTTCTCGCGGAGGCCACGGCGTTGATCTGGTGAGCGCACTCTTTGAGCCATTGGGATGGACAATCGAACAGCAGGCCATTGAGCTGGACGAAGAGTTCCCGCAGTGGGGCGATTCGCAGTATTCCTCGGTGGTGCTCAGCGGCGTTGAGCGGCTGGATGTCGCTTTGCGCCAGCTCTATGTTCTGCTCCCGGTACTGGACGATTCGAAACACTACTGGGTCGGCGACGACGAGACGGAGAAACTCGCGCGACAGGGTGAAGGATGGCTTGAAAACCATCCAGAACGCGACCTGATCACCCAGCGCTACCTTGTGCACCAGAAGAGCTTGGTTGCCATGGCAGAAGCCCAGATTTCTTCGGCAGACAGTGCCGGCTCACAGCAGCCGGGAGACAGCGCCGAGACAAGCTCTGTAGTCCCATTGCGGGTGGAACGTGCGCAAGCGGTGCTCAATGCGCTCAAGGAATATGGTGCACAGCGGATTGTAGACATGGGCTGCGGTCCAGGAGCGCTGCTGCGCAGGCTGCAAGCTGATCCGTATTTCACCTCCATCATCGGAACCGACGTCTCCGCCAGGTCCTTGGAACAGGCCGCCGCGGCCCTGCATTTGGATGAACGGTCTGATGCGCAGCAAGAACGAATCAAACTTCTGCACAGCTCTGCGGTGTACCAAGACGAACGGCTCAACAATTTTGATGCGATCGTACTGATGGAAGTCATCGAGCACCTCGATGGTTCGCGTCTTCCTGCATTGGTGTCCTCGGTATTCGGCGCCAACAGCCCAAGGGTCGTGGTCGTGACCACCCCGAACGTTGAATACAACGTGAAGTACCCGGGACTGGACCACCACGCGCTGCGCCACGAGGACCACCGTTTCGAATGGACCCGCGCAGAATTCGAAGCCTGGGCCCAAGAAACCGCGGGCGAGCATTCCTACGGCGTGCAATTCAGGACCATTGGTGCAAACGATCCACAGGTGGGGTCGCCAACCCAGATGGCAATTTTCTCAAAGGAGCAGGCATGAGCGAACTACAGCTTCCCGAGGTAGGGCTGGTCCTGCTCGTCGGCGCCTCCGGCTCCGGAAAGTCGAGTTTCGCCGCCCGGCACTTCGAGGCTTTTGAAGTCCTGTCGAGCGACTACTTCCGCGGGCTGGTCGGCAACGATGAAACAGACCAATCGGTGAGCAAGGCGGCCTTTGAAGCCTTGGAATTCGTGGCGGGCAAACGCCTTGAAGCAGGGCTTCTCACTGTCGTCGACGCTACCAACGTCCAGCAGTCGGCACGCCAGTCGCTGATCGAAGTGGCGCGCAAACATGATGTCCTGGTTTCCGCGATTGTGCTGGATGTGCCGATCAGGCTGTGCTTCGAACGCAACGAGCAGCGAGGGCGGCGCCGTGTTCCGCCCGGTGCCATCGAACGGCAGCACAAGGAACTGAAGCGCTCCTTGAAATCCATGCGCCGCGAAGGCTTCGCCAGGATCCATGTGCTGGACACCGAGGAACAGATTGCCCAGGCAAGCATCCTCCGGCACAAGCTGCTCAACGACTTCAGGGACCAGACCGGGCCTTTCGACGTCATCGGAGATGTCCACGGCTGCTTGGACGAGCTGGTGATGCTGCTAGAGAAGCTCGGCTACAGGTTTGAATACGACGCAGAGAAGAACCCTGCCAATGCTGTGCACCCGCAGGGGCGCCGGGCGGTATTCGTTGGGGACCTGGTGGACCGCGGCCCGGACTCCGTGGGCGTGTTGCGACTGGTCATGGGGATGGTGCGCTCTGGTGCTGCGCTGGCAGTCTCCGGCAACCACGAGGACAAGCTGGTGCGCGCGCTGCGCGGGCGCAACGTTAACCTGACCCATGGGCTGGACCAGACCATGGACCAAATCCAGCAGGCCGGTGCGCAGCTCAAGCGAGATATCACCGACTTCTGCGCCTCGCTGATTTCCCACCTGGTGCTGGATGAAGGCAAGCTGGTCATTGCCCACGCAGGACTGATTGAGAAGTACCAGGGCCGCGCCTCCAAGCGCGTCCGCGCCTTTGCGCTCTATGGACAGGTGACCGGCGAAGTCGACGAGTTCGGCCTGCCGGTGCGCTATCCGTGGGCTAAGGACTACCGGGGCAGCGCCGCGGTGCTTTTTGGGCACACCCCGATGACGGAAGTGGCATGGATCAACAACACCGCATGCCTGGACACGGGCTGCGTGTTCGGCGGGCAGCTGAGCGCCATGCGCTACCCGGAACGCGAGGTCGTGGCGGTAGATGCGCTGCAGCAATATGCAGAACCTGGGCGCCCGCTGGAATCTCCGTTCGGACCGCAGCGAGAATCCGGGGTGCTGTCCATGGAAGACGTCACCGGGCCGCTGCGGCTGAAGACCAGCTCCATGGGCACCGTGAAGATCAGCGCGGAACAGGCCGCCGGGGCCTTGGAAACCATGAGCCGCTTCGCCACCGACCCGCGCTGGCTGCGCTACCTGCCGCCGACCATGTCTCCTGCCGAATCCTCGCAGCGCCCCGGCTATCTGGAACACCCGGATGAGGCGCTGGCCTATTACAAGAAGCAGGGCGTTTCGAAGGTCATCTGCGAACAGAAGCACATGGGGTCGCGCGCTGTCATGCTGCTGGCCCGCAACCCCGAGCGCTTCGACGCGCCCGAGGGCTGGCTGGGCACCCTGCATACCCGCACGGGCCGCGAGTTCTTGGATCACGGGGCAGAGCGGGAACTGCTGGCCCAGGCGCACCGCGCGGTGGACGCCTGCGGCCTGTGGCAGGAGCTGGACACCGACTGGCTGATCCTCGACGGGGAGCTGCTGCCGTGGTCGCTGAAGGCCGAATCGCTGATCAAGGACAGCTATGCCAGCGTCGGGGCGTCCAGCGTCGCCGCCACGCAGGCTACCGTGCAGGTCCTGGAACAGGCTGCCGGGGCGGGACTGGAAGTTTCAGCGCTTCTCGCCTCGGTGCAGGAGCAACACCGCAATGCGCGGGCCTTCCGCGACTCCTACCGCCGCTATGTGGGGGACAAGGAACAGCTGCGCTTCGCGGCCTTCCAGGTGCTCGCCGCGCAGGAAAAGACCTTCGAGTCCAAGGACCACGGGTGGCATATGGGCATCGCCCAGCGCCTGGCCGAGGCAGCGCCAAAGCTGTTCATCCAGACCGAATGGACCAGCGTCGAGCTGGATTCGGAAGAGCAGGTGCAGGCGGCCGTCGACTGGTGGGAGCAGCTGACCCAGGCCGGCGGCGAAGGCATGGTGGTCAAGCCGTGGGGCAACCTGCAGCGCGGGGCCAAGGGCTGGATCCAGCCGGGCATCAAGGTCCGCGGGCGCGAGTACCTTCGGATCATCTACGGCCCGGATTATTTGGAACCGCAGAACTTGAAGCGGCTGCGCCAGCGGGCCACCGACAAGAAGCGCGCCAGGGCCATCCACGAATACATCCTCGGGCTTGAAGCCCTACGCCTGAGTGCGCAGGGCGAGCCGCTGTGGAAGATCCACCAGATGGTCTTCGGCGTGCTCGCCCTGGAATCCGAGCCCATCGACCCGCGGCTCTAGACGACAACGTGCCGGCCGCCCTTACCAGGCGGCCGGCACGATTGCCGCGTAGTGCGGCGGTCCTAGAACTCCACTGCGTCGCGGGAAATCGGGCAGGTCATGCAGTGCCCGCCGCCGCGGCCGCGTCCCAGCTCCGCGCCGACGATCGTGATGACCTCGACGCCCTGCTTGCGCAGCAGCGCGTTGACGTGGGTGTTGCGGTCATAGGCGAAGACCACTCCGGGTTCCACCGCCACCACATTGTTTCCCGAATCCCACTGCTGGCGCTCTCCTGCGTACCAGCCGCCGCCTGGCTTGATGGCCCGCAGCTGCTTGAGCCCCAGCGAGTTGGCCACCACGTCGACGAACGGGTCCTTCTCCTCGGTCACCTCGACCTTGCCGTTGTCGGCAGGGCGCAGCGAGAAGGTGTGGATCCCGTCGACGATGTCGGGGTAGTAGGTCACCAGGTCCCTGTCGGCAAAGGTGAAGACGGTGTCCAGATGCATTGCGGCGCGCAGCTTCGGCATGCCCGCCACGACGACCCGCTGTGCCGCGCCTTCGGCGAAGAGGCTCTGTGCCAGTTGGGTAATGGCCTGGCGGCTGCTGCGTTCGGACATGCCGACCAGCACCGCGCCGTTGCCGATGGGCATGATGTCCCCGCCTTCCAGGGTGGCCTGTCCCCAGTTCCGCTCCGGGTCGCCCCACCAGATTTTCGAGCCCTGGTACTCAGGATGGAACTGGTAGATGGCCTTCATGATCAGCGTCTCGTCATGCCGCGCCGGCCAGTACAGCGGGTTCATGCTCAGCCCGCCGTAGATCCAGGCTGTGGTGTCCCTGGTGTAGAGGGTGTTGGGCAGCGGCGGCATGAGGTATTCGTTGATGCCGGTGGATTCTCGGGCCAGCGCCAGGTAGCCGTTGCGGAATTCATCGGGCAGCTCGCGGGTGGACAGTCCGCCGATCAGGTACTCGGCCAGCAGCGCATTGTCCAGCGATTCAAGGAAGGCGCGGGTTTCGTCCACCAGCCCAAGACCCACCTCGTTGGCGATGATCTTGCGGTCCAGCAGCCAGTCCTTGGCTCCTGGAAGTCCCAGGGTCTGGGCCAGCAGCTCGTGCAGGTCCACCACTTCAACCCCGCGGGCCTGCATCTTGAGGACGAAATCATGGTGGTCCCGCTTGGCGTTGTGCACCCAGAGCAGGTCGTCGAAGAGCAGCTCGTCGTTGTTCGACGGGGTCAGCCGTTCGTGCCCTAATCCGGGCCGGCAGACGAGCACCTTGTTGAGCTTGCCGACTTCGGAATGGACGCCGTGTTGTGCCTTTGACATGTTCGACCTTTCGAGATGGAAAACAGCTAAACCAGATGGCTAGATTTGCACGGCTCCGGTGGACAGCAGGATGACCCCGATGATGCCGAAGACCAGCACGATAATGAACAGCACCATGCCTATCGGGGTGAAGATCTTGGCATTCAAGGCCTTGCGGGCCCGCCAGTAGAGGATGGTCGCCGGAGCCAGCAAGACGCAGGCCAGGAACAAGAACACATAGCCTGCCGCCCACAACAGGAAGAGGGTGTAAACCGTTGCGATCAGCGCGACTACCAATTCACCGGTGCGCCTGGAGTCGTTGGGTTCATACCCGTCATGCTTGATGGCGATCTTCAAGGCATAGCCTGAAGCAAGGGCGAAGGGCACCAGGGACAGCGCAGCGGTGAGGTCCAAGGTGAAATCAAGTGCGTTGTCTACGAACTGGACGGCAAAGAGGATTGCTGTGACGAAGATTGAGGTCCAGAGCACCGCTTTTTCCGGAACGTCGCGGCTGTTGAGACGGCTGAAGTAGGCGGGCAGATCTTCATCCTTGGCCGCTGCGAACACCACATCGGCGGCCAGCAGCTGCCAGGCGAGGTAGGCGCCGAGCACCGAAATGATCAGGCCGATGCGGATGACGATGCCGCCCCACTGGCCCACCGCTGATTCAAGCACGCCGCCCACTGAAGGCTGCGAGAGCGAAGCGATGTCGCTCTTGGGAAGGATGCCGTAGGACAGGATGGAGATGCTGGCGAACAGCGCCAGCACCGACAGGAAACCGAGCACCGTGGCCTTACCGACATCGGCGCGCTTTTTGGCATAGCGCGAGTAGACGCTCGCTCCTTCAATGCCGAGGAAGACGAAGACCGTGACAAGCATGGTTCCCTGGACCTGCATGAACAGCGCATCACCGCCCGGAACGTCGTAGCCTCCGGTCAGGTTATCCATGAAGACTTTGCCGTCGAAGAAGAAAATGACGAGTATCAAGAACAGGGCCAGAGGCACCAGTTTGGCAATGGTGACGATGAAGTTGATCGCTGCGGCTTCTTTAGTGCCTCGGCGGATCAGGAAATAAAAGCCCCATACGGCAACGGCTGAGACGATGAAGGATACCCAGGTATCGCCTTCGCCAAAGGTCGGCGCCATCTCCGGGAACAGCTGCGACATGGTGGTCATGATCAGCACCCAGTAGAACGCATTGCCTGCGCAGGCGCTGGCCCAGAAGCCGATGGCGGAGAGGAAGCCGGGATAGACGCCGAAGCCTTCGCGGGCGTAGACGTAGACGCCGTTGTCGAGCTTTGGTTTGCGATTGGCGAGGTTCTGGAAGACGAAGGCCAGCATGAGCATGCCGGTGCCGGCGATGGCCCAGGCAATCAGCGCGCCGTAGACGCCTGTCTGCGTTGCAAAACGAGCGGGGAGCTGGAAGACGCCCGCACCGACCATGGAACCGACGACCATCGCGGTGAGGGCGGGAAGACTGAGCTTTTTTGGTGCCTTCGTCTCGGTGGACTCGTTTGCCATGGGGAACCTCTGCTGTCGGTATTTCGAGAGTTAGGATCCCTTCGAATACTACTCAACTCAGAATTTCAGTCAATAGCAATTTCTGGTATCTGCCATGCAAGAAATAACGCCGGATATTTGTCGATTTTCAAGCCCTAGTTATTCGGATTCTGCCGGTGTAGGATGCGCCCTCGGGCTATGAATGGGCTACTCGGAGCGCAAATAATGGTGATTGGATCGCTGCTTGGTAGTTGCAGGCGAACGATTATTGACATTCGCGAAAAATATTCCATTTTGCGTTGGATCAAATTATGGTCATAGAAAATTGAACTGCTGTTTAAATTCGGTTTTTTATTGCAGGAATTTATTTGCTGGATCGAGAATGCTGCCTGTCCTCAGAGTTGGAGGTTGAAGCGTCACAGTGCACTATCGTGGCTGTGGGAGAATATAGGTCAGAATTCCCGGCACATGCTGGAACATCAAATGAACTAAGGACGTATTCCGTGGTCATGATTCCGTTGCCGTTGCACTCGGTAGAGGATCAACAGTTTTCGCCCATCGACCCAGCCGACCTATCGCTGGTCCATCGGGGCGAAGGCGGGTCAGAAGTTCGGCGCAGCATTCTCCCCGGCGGCGTCAGGGTATTGACCGAGGCAATGCCAGGGCAGCGTTCGACCACCGTGGGTTTTTGGGTGCCGGTAGGTTCCCGCGACGAAGAAGCCGGGCACTATGGCTCGACCCACTTCCTGGAGCACCTGCTCTTCAAGGGAACCAGCAAGCGCACCGCGCTGGAGATCGCCCAGTCCTTTGACGCGGTTGGCGGCGAGTCGAACGCGGCGACAGCCAAGGAATCGACGTGCTACTACGCCCGTGTCTTGGACACCGATCTTCCTATGGCCTTGGAGGTCATTGCAGACATGGTGACCTCCGCGGTGATTGACCCCCATGAGCTGGAACAAGAGCGCGGGGTCATTATTGAAGAGCTGGCCATGGACGCCGATGACGCCACCGACGTCGCCCACGAACGCTTCGTTGCCCGAGTCATGGGGGACCACCCGCTGGGCCGGCCCATTGGCGGCAGCCCGGAAGAAATCATGGAGATTTCGCGTGAAGCTGTCATGGAGCACTACCGCGCCCACTATCGTCCGAGCGAACTGATTATCACCGCTGCAGGTTCGCTGAACCACGACGAGCTGTGCACCATGGTGCTCAATGCGCTGACCGAGGCCGGCTGGGAACTTGACCCGCTGGCAGTGCCGGAGCCCCGGCGCAATCCGGAGCCTGCCCAGGTGGTCAGCAACCCGGGGCTTGAAATCATCAACCGCCCGGTGGAGCAGGCAAATATCATTGTCGGCTGCACCGGCATTACCGGCCACGACCAGCGCCGCCAGATCCTTGCGGTGCTGAACGCGGTGCTCGGCGGGGGAATGAGCTCGCGGCTGTTCCAAGAGATCCGTGAAAAGCGCGGCCTGGTGTATTCGACCTATTCCTTCTCTGCCGCATATACCGATGCAGGATACTTCGGCATGTACGCAGGCTGCGCCCCGGCCAAGGCTTCGGAAGTCATTGGGCTCTTGGGTGCCGAACTTGATCGGATGGCGGCCGAGGGCATCACCGAGGCCGAACTGGTGCAGGCCAAGGGCCAGCTGGCTGGTGGCACGGTGCTGGCTCTGGAAGATCCTGGAAGCAGGATGTCGCGCCTTGGCCGAGCCGAAATGATTACCGGGGAGTTCCAAGATATCGACGAAGCTCTCGCCCGGGTCCATGCGGTGACCAGGGAACAGGTCCAAGATCTGGCCAAGGAACTTGCCTCGAAGCAGCGGGTCATCACCGTGGTGGGGCCTTTTGAAAATGAAGAAGCGCTGGGACTGTAGCCCCAGCGAAAACGCAGATGGCGCAAGGCTGGTTTCAGTCTTGCGCCATGTCAATTAGGGTGTCAATTAATCGGTGCAGGGAATTCCGCTATGCCGGCAATGAACAGGCTTCCGCACGATCACAGGCAGAGCCGGCGCTGGCTAGACGAAGCATCCAGAAGCTGGATCAGACCCCTTGGGAATGCTGGTCGACTGCATTCCACAGCTCTTGAGGGAACAGCTGATGGACATCCTTCTGGTAATCGGAGCCCTCATCGGGCTTGAGCACCTTGTCTCCGGAAATCTTGAAGGGGAATGCTTCTGCCTTGACGTTTGACGCAGAAGCGGCTGACTCGCTGTCCGTGCATGAAGCCCAGCCGTAGATGTCCGAGCCCTCGGCCCGGAAGACTTCGACATTGCAGGCAGGAGATGGAATGTCTGCTCCCTTGTCCTGGACCAGCGAGACGATCTTCTGCTGTTCGTCGTCGCTGAGAGTGTCAGGCTGCGAGAGACTTGCGCATGATGCGGCAAGCAAGGTTACCGAGAATGCCGCGAATATTCCTACGCCAAGTTTTGCCGTCTTCCGAGTCATCATGATCCGCCCCATCTTCCTTGCGCGCTGCTTAATCATGATGGCGCAGCTGTGCCTGAGACTCGGTGAATTCGCTCGGTGCGCCACCGGAGATTTCGCAGGGACGCGCTTCGCCCCTGTCGGAAAGCTGATGGCCGCGTCACGAAAATCATTGAGAGCTGCTCAATGGCGATAGGCTTAAAGCCATGAGTGCACAGATCAAGGTTGCCGTGCTGGGCGCGGCTGGACGAATGGGTTCGGAAGCGGTCAAGGCCGTCACCGAGGCCGCAGATATGGAACTAGTAGCGAGTTTGGGCCGCGGCGATGATCTGCAGCAGATCATTGATGCCGGCGCTACCCATGTCGTGGACCTGTCGGTCCCGGGATCCACCGAAGACAATGTGCGTTTTGCCGTTGAGCATGGGCTTCATGCGGTCGTCGGCACGACCGGCTGGACCGAGGAGCGCCGGGCGAACCTGCAGCTTCTTCTGGAACAGAACCCAAGCGTCGGCGTATTGATTGCACCAAACTTTGCCCTGGGTTCGGTGCTTGCCAGTGCTTTTGCCGCGACGGCAGCCAAGTACTTTGAATCTGTCGAAGTCATCGAATTGCACCACCCCAACAAGGTTGACGCACCCAGCGGCACCGCCGTGCGCACCGCTGAGCTCATCGCCCAATCCCGCAAGGAAGCAGGGGTCGGGGCGAGCCCGGATGCTACAGAAACCCAGCTTGAGGGAGCCCGCGGCGCGGTCGTCGATGGAATCCACGTTCACTCGGTACGCCTGCGGGGACTGGTGGCCCACCAAGAAGTGCTCTTGGGCGGTCCAGGGGAGCAGCTGACGCTGCGCCATGATTCATATGACCGTGCCTCGTTTATGCCGGGTGTGCTCTTGGGGCTGCGCACCGCTGAGTCAATGCCCGGCCTGACCTACGGGCTGGATGGATACCTGGAGCTGGGACAGTGAAAACCAAACTGTGGGTAGGCGGCATCCTGCTGTTGTTCGTGCTGTATATCGCCATGGCGTTCAACCAGGCGTTCCGCTTTATCAGCACCGGAGTGCCGCAAGCGCAGATCATGGGCGTCGCGATTTTCGTCGTTCCTGCTTTTGCTGTGTGGATTCTGATCCGCGAGGTGCTCTTCGGCCTGCGCACTGAAAAAATGGGCAAGACCCTGGCCGAGCTGGGGGAGCTGCCCAAAGACCTGCCGCGCATGCCCTCGGGGCGATTCGTGCGCGAAGCGGCAGATGCGGACTTCCCCAACCACCAGCGCGACGTCGAGGAACACCCTGAATCCTGGAAGTCCTGGTACCGGCTGGCCCTGGCCTATGAAGCCAGCGGAGACAAGAAACGGGCACGCAGCTCGATGCGCACTGCCATCGGGTTCTGGCGCGGCGAACAGAAAAGCGCCAATGCCTAGGAGCTGATCACCAGCTGCCAGCAGAACTGGGAAACAAGCCGCGACGGCAGGCACGGATCAAAAGATCCTGTGGCTGCCGTCGCGGTTTTTGCATTGAGCTGAAGGAGTTTAGGTGCTGGTGTCTTTGCGGTGGCCTTGCTGATCATCAGCACCGGTCAGCGTCCGTACCAGCGACTCCAAGGGGCCGGGCGTTGAATTCAGCAGAATCCATGCACCCAGCAGGGCGGTGGCAGCACACAGCACCCACCATGTTGATGTTGGACTGAGAATCCCGATGACCAGTGGCAAGAGGAGTACGTGGCCCACATACAGTGTTAGCGGGGCTCTGCCTGATGCGGCGATGAACTGGCCGACCATGCCCATGCGGGGCACCGTAAGCTGCATCAACCCAATAACTGATGCGGCGAAGGCCGCGGTGTGAATGGTGGAGATCAGTGACTGGCTGTGAGCCGTTGGCAGCCACTGGTACACCGGATCCAGCAGCAGCGGACCGATGTTGTGTCCCGGCACGTGGCCGGTGATGACCAGCGTCCAGATATCGCTGAGAGGCACCCCGGCAGTGTTCGCCAGATTTTCCAGATGCGGTGTGATCAGCGCGATGCCGCCAAGGAATGACGCCGCAGCGGCCAATAGTCCGCCCACGCCCAGATACAGCGCGGGCTTGATGGCGGACAGGTTTGTTTTCCCGATGGCCATGCCCAGCAGTCCATAGCCAATCCATACCAGCAGCGGATAGTAGCCGGTGACGAAAATGTCTTTGAGCAAGAGTCCTGGGTCCAGCAAATCTGCGAAGCTCGGGTTGTGGTTGAGTCGCTGACCCGTCCACTGAACCGACAGCAGCTGCCAAATTATAGGTGTGATTGCCAGCCACAGGGTCGAGACTACCCAAAGTGTTGCCCTTGGGGCCCTGAGGATCAGTGAAAGCAAAAGAAAAAGTATTCCATAGTGGACAAGAATGTTCGCGATCGCTTCATTTGCTGGACCAATCAGCAATCCGAGCACGGCAATAATTAATGCTCTCCTGAGGAGGACTGAGTAAACCTTGGGGTTGGGAAACCCTTTTCGCTCCAGTGAATTGGTCAGCAGCACCAGGGAGACTCCAGCCAAAACCATGAACAGGGCCGAGGCGCGCCCAGAAGCCACAGCCCCCGTAATCGTAGGGGAGTAGGCCTGTTCGGCGGTGGTAGTCGACAGCGGAAAAACGTGCGCCGCGAACATTCCCAGGATGGCTAGGAGCCGGGCAGCATCTACCCCCAACAGCCGCGACGAAGAGCGTGAATGGTCCATGGATTCATCGCATCACGAGTGTGAGCCAAGATGCTATTCCAACATGCGCGAGTGTAGATTAAACCCATGGCTACAAGTGCAATTGATAATCAGGCATTCCCCTTCGGAACCGTGCTGACCGCAATGGTCACCCCCTTTGATGAAGCAGGTGAGGTCGATTATGCGCTGGCCGCAAAGCTGGCCGTAAAACTCGTGGACGACGGCTGCGACGGCCTGGTGGTCACCGGCACCACCGGCGAGACCTCCACCCTGACCGATGAAGAGAACATCGGCATGTTCCGCGCCGTCGTTGAAGCAGTCGGCGACCGCGCGGCAGTGCTCGCCGGTTCCACCACCAACGACACCCGCCACTCCATTGCCCTGTCGCTGGCGGCCAAGGAAGCCGGCGTGGACGGCATCCTCGTCACCACCCCCTACTACAACAAGCCGAGCCAGGCAGGCGTCGTTGCTCACGTGAAGGCAATTGCCGAAGCAGTCGAGTTGCCGATCATGCTCTACGACATCCCGGGCCGCGCAGGAATCGCACTGGCGCCGGAAACGATTATCGAGCTGGCAAAGATCCCTCAGGTGATCGCGCTCAAGGACGCCAAGGCCGATTACCAGTCCACCACCACGGTGCTGGCCAAGACCAATCTGCACGTTTACTCGGGCGACGACAGCCTGACCCTGCCGCTGATGGCGGCCGGCGCCGTGGGCGTAGTTTCCGTTTCGGCTCACGTCGCGGCGGCTCAGTACCGTAGGCTGGTTAATGCAATGCATGCTGGCGACTTGGCCACTGCACGCGCTACACACTTCGAGCTGGATCCGATCCAGCGCGGCATCATGGGCCACATTCAGGGCGCGGTTGCCGCAAAATATGGACTTCACTGGCAGGGTGTCCTGCCGAACACCGTCGTCCGACTGCCATTGGTGGCACCGTCGGACGCTGAACTGGATGCCATCCGCGCGGATCTACGTGAAGGCGGATGGGATCTGTAACGAAAGGGTATAACCGCATATGACTGAAAGCTCCGTAGGTAAAGCCGACTCTGCACGGCTGCAGAGCCCGGCCAAGCTGAAGAAGGGGACCATGCGCATCGTCCCCCTCGGCGGCTTGGGCGAGGTCGGCCGGAATATGACCGTGTTCGAACTCGACGGCAAGCTGTTGATTGTCGACTGCGGTGTGCTCTTCCCTGAAGAGCACCAGCCGGGCGTGGATCTGATCCTGCCCGACTTCTCCTACATCAAGGATCGCCTTGACGACGTGGTGGGCCTGGTGCTGACCCACGGACACGAAGATCATATTGGTGCGGTGCCGTACCTGTTGCGCCTTCGCGAAGACATCCCGCTGTACGGGTCCAAGCTGACCCTGGCCTTCGTGGAAGCCAAACTGGCAGAGCACCGCATCAAGGCGGTCACCAACATCGTGGTGGAGGGCGAGATCGCCCAGATCGGCAACTTCGAATGCGAATTCGTCGCCGTGAACCACTCGATCCCTGACGCCCTGGCGGTGTTCATCCGCACCGAGGCAGGCACCGTCCTGCACACCGGCGACTTCAAGATGGACCAGCTGCCGCTGGACGGCCGCATCACCGACCTGCGCCACTTCGCCCGCCTGGGCGAGGAGGGCGTGGACCTGTTCCTGCCCGACTCCACCAACGCTGAAGTGCCTGGCTTCACCATGCACGAGCGCGAAATCGGCCCCGTGCTGGAAGCCAAGTTTGCCCGTGCCCGCCGCCGCATCATCGTGGCTTCCTTCTCCTCGCACGTGCACCGCGTGCAGCAGGTGCTGGACGCCGCCGCCCTGCACGGACGCAAGGTTGCCTTCATCGGCCGCTCGATGGTGCGCAATATGGGCATTGCCGAGCGCCTGGGCTACCTGGATGTGCCGCAGGGCGTGCTGGTCGACCTCAAGCAGATCGACCAGCTGCCGGACCACAAGGTAGTGCTCATGTCCACCGGTTCGCAGGGCGAGCCGATGGCGGCCCTGTCCCGCATGGCCAATGGCGAGCACAAGGTGCAGATCAACCCGGGAGACACGGTCATCCTTGCCTCCAGCCTGATCCCCGGCAACGAGAACTCGGTCTTCCGCGTGATCAACGGCCTGATGCGCCTGGGCGCCGAGGTCATCCACAAGGGCATGGCCAAGGTCCACGTTTCCGGCCACGCCTCGGCCGGCGAATTGCTGTACTGCTACAACATCCTGCGTCCGAAGAACGTGCTTCCGGTCCACGGCGAGACCCGCCACCTGATTGCCAACGGCCGCCTGGCCGCGCAGTCCGGCGTCCCGGAAGAGAACGTGCTGCTGGCAGAAGACGGCTCGGTCATCGACCTGGTCGGTGGCGTAGCCCAACTGGTGGGCCAGGTCGAATGCGGCTATGTCTATGTCGATGGATCCAAGGTCGGCACCATCACCGATGACGACCTCAAGGACCGCGTGACCCTCGGTGAAGAAGGCTTCATCTCGGTCATCACCGTCATCAACAGGACCACCGGCACCATCATCTCCGGCCCTGACATCCACGCCCGCGGTGTGGCTGAAGAAGACTCGGTCTTCAACGAGATCAAGCCGAAGATCGCAGCGGCGATTGTGGAAGCTGTGGCGAACAACCCGAACCACAGCACCTACCAGCTGCAGCAGATCACTCGCCGGGTCATCGGTTCATGGGTTTCGCGCAAGCTGCGCCGACGCCCGATGATCGTCCCAGTGGTGCTGGAAGCCTAGGTTCCTCCAGCTTCGCGAAAACCCCGCCCAACCTATCGGATGGGCGGGGTTTCCTGCGTTTCAGTGCAGGTGCAAATTGCGTGTGACTACCACAGGAATGCTGCCATGGTGAGTGAAAGTTAATAGTTCAACAACGTATCCACCTCGTGATACTGTCATCTTCATTTACCCGAATTTTGAATACCAGAGGTGCAGCGTGGCCGATGTAGCCAGCTTCCAACAGCCGCAGGCTCCCGGCCAGCAACAATTCGCCGTCAGCGACAAGAGCTTCGTCGCCACCTGGCTGCTGTCGCTGCTGCTCGGTTGCTTTGGGGCGGACCGGTTCTACCTGGGGAAAACTGGAACCGCGGTCCTCAAACTGCTGACCTTCGGAGGCCTAGGCCTCTGGGCGTTGACCGATCTGGTGCTCACCCTGTGCGGCGTCCAGTACGACAAGCTCGGCAGGCCCTTGGAGGGATACAAGCAATACCGATTCATGGCTTGGATCGTGACGCTGGTTCCGACAGGGCTCGCGGTGCTGGGAGGCTTCGCACTTGTCACTGCGTCGCTTCTCGTCAGCGGTTCGGGGCCCATCGAAGCCATGACCAGTGGGGGCTTTGCCAATACCTCCGGCGCTGCCGTCGATGCAGAGAAGGAACAGGCCCTGGATCAGGCACAGTACTACTCCGATGAGTATGCGATGAGCGAGTATGGCATTTTCGCCACCTTGGTCGACCCTGAAGAAGACGGGTTCAGCGAGGAAGCCGCCTACTACGCCTTGGACAATGTGGCTGCCGACTGGAATGAAAACGCGCTGATCGTTGCGGAGTATCTGCGCGACGAGGAACATCTGCCCAAGGAAAAAATCCGCGATGAACTACTGAGCATTGATTCTGAAGCGTTCACAGTTGAGCAGGTGAAATACGCGATGGAGCATCTGGACCTGGCCGAGTGAGGTAATCTTCCTCACCAACGTTTAGATTTATTCTTTTATCCTTGTCAGTAGCCTATGCTGAAACCAACTACAACTTCGCAGAAAGCGCAGGGATCACCGTGGTAACAAGAATGTTCGTCAGTTCAGCTTGTATCGGTGCAGTTATGGGAATGATCGGCTTTGTGGCAATTCTTTCCCCTGAAGCGTTCGCAGGTGTCGACCTGTGGACATGGGCTGCCGAAAACGCCATGTTCCTTGCCACTGCAGCCTTGGCCGGCGTGGGTGTTGGAGTCCTCGCCTGTTCCGGCGGCTACGTCGTCATGGAAGTCGCCAAGTCTTCGCACCCTGAAGCCAGCAAATTCAAGCAAGCCATCAGCGGCGGAGCCGGTGCAGCGCTCGGAGGCCTGCTGCCTGCCGTAGCGGTGCTGCTGCCGGTGGCAGTCTCGGCTGGCGATCTCGACTCTGCCAAGGGGGCGCTCCTCTTCGCAGCGGCACTGCTTGCCGCCTGCTTCATCTTTGGAAGCGCAATTGTGGCGGTGCTGAACTCAGCGCGAGTGCGCGGAGCGTTCTAAAGCCAGCACGACGGCGTGAAGCAGATGCCGCGTGCCCGAGCAAGAACTGCAACGGATACGCGGGCTGCCTCACAAAAGACAACACAGTGGTGCGTCGGGTGGAGATTCCCCGTTGCCATCATGTCTACTTAATCCCCAGCGTTCGATTCCTGCGACGGCCGGCAACGGCTGAAGCTGGATGACGAGCTCTTTTCATCACTGCACCACCACCTTCGAGGAGCACCCATGTCATACCCGCCGAACCCATACCAGCAGGCCAACGGCTACCAGCAGACGAACAACGGGGAGGGCCAGAAGAGCTTCATCGCTACCTGGCTGCTGTCCTGGTTCCTCGGCGGATTCGGCATCGACCGGTTCTACCTGGGCAAGATCGGCACCGGAATCCTGAAGCTGATCACCATCGGTGGTTTTGGTATCTGGTACGTCATTGACGTCATCCTGATTCTGGTCGGCGCCATGCGCGACAAGGCCGGCTACAAGCTCCAGGGCTACGAGCAGCACAAGAAGATCGTCTGGATCATCTCCCTGATCCTCTTCCTGTTGGGCACCGGCATCAGCGCCACTACCGCTCCTGACTACATCAACCAGCTGCAGTCGGTCTAAGACACTGGCTCCATTGCCGCGGCTTTCAGCCCGCACCCAGCACCGCCTTCACGGATATGTACTTGTGAAGGCGGTGTTTTGTCTTCTGCGAAGCTGACAGCGAAGTGCTGGGGCATGTTCCCGGGGAATTTTCCGAACCTCAGGCAGAATGGGGTGTGGGCAACAAAAGGAGTTCAACATGCCATGTGAGAAGTCCATGAAGGAAACCGCCGCTGGGGGCGGGCCGCGCTGATGATTGAATTCAGGACAGTTGCCAAACGATACCTAGACGGAACCACGGCGGTTGACAACTTTTCACTGACAGTGCCGAACGGAAAAACCACTGTCCTGGTGGGCTCGTCCGGCTGCGGGAAAACTACGCTGCTGCGCATGGTCAACCGCATGGTCGAACCGACCAGCGGAAGTGTGCTGATTGACGGAGAAGACATCCGCTCGCAGCCAGTCGTGCCCCTGCGGCGCAGCATCGGCTATGTCATGCAGAACGCGGGCCTGCTGCCGCACTTTACCGTCGCTCAGAACATCTCCACCGTTCTCAGGCTGCAGAAAACCGGCCGCAAGGCCGCCGAAAACCGGGCGCACGAGCTGATGGAAGTAATGGGGCTGGATACCGCCCTGGCCCAGCGTTATCCGCACCAGCTTTCCGGAGGCCAGCAGCAGCGCGTGGGGGTGGCCCGCGGTCTGGCGGCAGACCCTGCGATTCTGCTGATGGACGAGCCCTTTGGAGCAGTTGACCCGATCGTGCGTTCAGAACTGCAGAAAGAGCTGATTCGGCTGCAGAGCGAGCTGGGAAAAACGATCCTCTTCGTTACCCACGATATTGACGAAGCATTCCTTCTGGGCGACCAGGTCGCCATCTTGTCCGCAGGAGCCAACCTGCTGCAGCTGGGAAGCCCCAGCCAAATCATTGAAGCCCCTGCCAGCGACTTCGTTGCCTCGTTCATCGGGGCCGAACGAGGCCAGCGGGCCCTGTCGGTCAAGCAGACGCCCACCGGCCCGGTGCTGGTCGACGGCCAGGGGCGCACCCAGGGCCGGCTGGTCGGAGCAGATGAAGCCTCATGACATGGATCGCTGAGAACTTCGAGCTCATCGCGTCATTGACGCTGGTGCACCTGCGCCAAAGCCTAGTTGCGCTGGGCCTGGGTTTTGCCATTTCCCTGGCTCTGGGCTGGGTTGCCTGGCGGGTGGAATTCCTGCGCAGCCTGCTGGTCACCACCACCGGGCTGATGTACACCATTCCGTCGTTGGCGCTGCTGATGATCCTTCCGGTGGCCACCGGGATGAGTGCGATCAGCGAGGGCAACCTCATCGTCGCGCTGGTGGTCTACGCGGTGGCGATCCTGCTGCGCAGCGTCGTCGACGGGCTCGAATCCGTCGGGCCTGAGGTCCGCCAGGCGGCCACCGCCTTGGGCTATGGTCCTGCCCGGCGCTTCGCGGCCGTTGAACTGCCTCTGGCCGGACCTGTCATCCTCTCGGGGCTGAGAGTCACGGCAGTGAGCACCATTTCACTTGCAACGGTGGGAATCCTCGTCGGCGTGACAAATCTCGGCTACCTGTTCACCAATGGGCTGCAGCGGCGAATCATCCCTGAAGTTTTCTCCGGAATCCTGGCCGTCGCCGTGGTGGCGCTGGCCATCGACCTGCTGCTCGTGCTGCTAGGGCGCGCGCTGATGCCGTGGACCCGTCCGGCAGCAGCGAAGCGCAGGTCCTTATCGCCGCACACGGCTGGGGCCGGTGAGGCGCCATGAACCTGATTTCTGATGCACTGGCATGGATTGCCGACCCGCAGCAGTGGCAGGGCGGCGATTCTCTGCAGCTGCTGATCGGCCAGCACCTGATGTACACCGCCTGGGCAGTCTTGATTGCCGGGGCCATCGCGATCCCGCTGGGCTGGATGATCGGGCACACCGGCAAGGGCAGGGAAGCTGCCATGGCGGTGTCCGGGGCGGCCCGGGCGGTGCCGTCCTTCGGGCTGCTGATTCTCCTGGTGCTGCTCATGGGCGTGCTGCACAAGCCCGAAGCCGCGCTGCTGACATTCGTGCTGCTGGCCATTCCCTCCTTGCTGGCGGGCGCCTATGGCGGGTTTGAAGCCATCGACCGGAAAACCATCGACGCTGCCCGCGCCATGGGCATGACCGAGAAGGAAATCCTGTTCAAGGTAGAGATCCCGCTGGGGTTGCCTTTGCTTCTTGGGGGAGTACGCTCGGCTGTACTGCAGGTTGTTGCCACGGTGACCATCGCCGCCTACGTCAATCTGGGCGGCCTGGGCCTGCCGATCATCAGCGGATTGAACCTGCGCAGGTTTGACATGGTGCTGGGCGGATCGCTGCTGGTTGCCGCCTTGGCGCTGCTGCTCGACACGCTGTTCATGATCCTGTCGCGGTGGGCGGTGCCGCACGGACTGAGGCTGCAGAGGCGGCCGAGCGCCAACCCTGCGCGAATGCTTTTTAGAAAACCGGCTCCACCTATGCAAAGGCAGGAAAGATGAAAAGACTGGCAATGAAACTTGCGGCGGCGGCCTCGCTGGCCGGGCTCATGGCGCTCACCAGCTGCGGCGGCTCCGATCCGCTGGCCCAGAACACGCCGTCGGCGGATTCCACCGATGCGCAGCAGGCAGTAGTGGTCGGCTCGCAGGCCTACTACTCGAATGAGATCATCGCGGAGATCTACGCCCAGGCCCTGGAAAAATCCGGAATGAAGGTCACCCGCCAGTTCAACATCGGACAGCGCGACGCCTACATGCCGGAGCTTGAAAACGGGTCGATCGACATCATGCCCGAATACACCGGCAACCTGCTGCAGTACTTCGACGCGAAGACCGAGGCACGCTCCTCCGAGGATGTCTACACGCAGCTGCAGGAGGCGCTGCCACAGTCAATGGCCGTGCTCTCCAAGTCCGAGGCCTCGGACCAGGACTCGTACACCGTGACCGAGGCTTTCGCCCAGGAGCACCAGCTGAAATCGATCGGCGATCTGGGCTCGGTGGGGCAGAAGCTGACCCTGGGCGGCCCGCCCGAGCTGGCCCAGCGCCCCTACGGCCCCAAGGGTCTTGCCTCCACCTACGGCGTCGACGTGGACTTCAGCGCCACCGGAGACACCACGGTCGAAGACCTGGTGGCGGGTACCGTCGACGTCGCCAACGTCTTCACCGCAGACCCGCGCATCCAAACTGACAAGCTGGTGGTGCTGGATGATCCCAAGTCGCTGTTCTTGGCCTCCAATGTGGTCCCGGTGGTGGACTCGTCGATAAAGGACCAGCTGGCGGCGGTGATCGATCCGGTCAGCGAGAAGCTCACCGCCACGTCGCTGGTCCAGCTCAATGTGCTCAGCACCGTGGACAAGAAGTCAGCCAAGGACATCGCCTCGGCCTGGCTGGCGGAGAACATCGGCTAGCCGCCGGCCGAGGCCCCGGGCGAGTGATTATTCTCTAGCGCGGATGCAGGGTGCGGGCTGTGTGTAAATTCGGCCCGTTCCGCAGCGCTCGCGCTACCCTTGAAGCATGGCCCCACGTACCCAATCTCAGGGGACGAAGAAGCCCGCGGCGCGAAAACCCAAGGCGTCCGGCTCCTCGTCTTCCAAGAAACCTACCGAGAATCTGGAACAGGAACTCGCCCTGCCGCTGCGCGCAATCCGCAGCGTGTGGATGGGCATCGCCCGGATTGTCGGCGGCGCCTTCCGCCGCATCGGCGGCGCCGTCAAGCCCGACTACGAGCTGCGCCGCGACGGCACCGGACTGTTCCTCGCGCTGATTGCCCTGGCGGTCGCCGTCATCGAGTGGTGGGGCCTGCGCGATGCCGGGTGGTTTGGCCGCGGCGTGCACGCGGTGGCCGGAGGAACCCTGGGCTTCATGGCGGTGCTGCTGCCGGTGATCCTGTTCATCGGCGCCGCACGGCTGTTCCGGCACCCCGAGGCGGAGGCGGAGAACAACCGCATCGGCATCGGGCTGCTGATCATGACGCTGTCCGGGTCCTCCATCGCTTCGCTGGCCAACGGCTCGCCGGCGGTCTCCGAGGACTTCGACGTGCTGTGGCAGGCCGGCGGCATGGCCGGCTCGATTCTGGGCACCCCGCTGGGCCTGCTGATTTCGGTGCCCGGAGCCATGGCGGTGTTCATCTTCCTGGTCTTCATGTCGGTGCTGATCATCACCGCCACCCCGATCACGCAGATCCCTGCGCGCATCAAGCTGGGCTACAACCGGCTGCTGGGCCAGGATCCGGATGCCCCGCGCCCGCAGCGCGAGGCAGATCCCGGATCGGGGCTCGACGCACGGGCCGAGGCCCACGACCAGTCGTACCTGTACCCGGAAGCGGATGAAGCCCCCGCGCCGAAAAAGAAGAAGCCAGGCTTCTTCGAGCGCCGCGCCGCGGCGGCCCGCAAGGTCACCGAGGTCTACGACGTGGACGACCACGACGGCTCGGCACGCACCGGGGACGTGGCCTATGACAAGGCAGTAGTGGATGAGAACGGCGAGGACTTCAACGAAGCCGCCACCACCTCGCTGCCCACCCTTGACCGCTTCCGCAAGAAGAACAAGCGCAACGAGGTTTTCGACGCGGATGCCGGCGCCACCCAGGCGCTGTCCCGCGAGCAGCTGGCCGCCGCCCGCGGCGAGAATCCCACCACCGCACACCCGGTGGTCGACGACCATCACGAGCCGGAGCCCGAGCCGGCACCGGCCGAGCCGGCCATCCCGCCGGGGGTCAAGCGCCCCACCAAGGCCGAATCCGAAATGGCGCAGATCATGGAGAGCATCGGGCTCAAGTCCGAGCCCGAAGCCGCCACCGACGCCATCAGCCAGGTCTCTTCGCGCGCCGCCGGCCTGCCTGCAGCGCCGCAGGCTCCGATCCCTGCCCGCACCGAACAGCTGCAGCTCTCCGGGGACGTGAGCTACACGCTGCCTTCGGATGACTACCTGCCGCCGGGACCGCCGGCCAAGGAAGCCAGCGAGGCCAACCAGGTGGTGGTCGACGCGCTGACCAACACCCTGCAGCAGTTCAAGGTCGATGCCCAGGTCACCGGGTTCTCCCGCGGTCCGACGGTGACCCGGTATGAGATCGAGTTGTCCCCGGGCACCAAGGTGGAGAAGGTCACCGCGCTGGCCAAGAACATCTCCTACGCCGTGGCCTCCTCGGATGTGCGCATCCTGTCGCCGATCCCCGGCAAGTCCGCCATCGGCATCGAGATCCCGAACACCGACAAGGAAGTCGTCGCGCTGGGCGACGTGCTGCGCAGCGCCAACGCGCGCAAGTCCGAGCACCCGATGATCATGGGTGTGGGCAAGGATGTGGAGGGCGGCTTCGTCGTCGCCAACCTCGCTAAGATGCCGCACCTGCTGGTGGCAGGCGCCACCGGCGCGGGCAAGTCATCCTTCGTGAACTCGATGATCACCTCCATCCTGATGCGCTCCACCCCGGACCAGGTGCGCATGGTCATGGTCGACCCCAAGCGCGTGGAGCTCACCGCCTATGAGGGCGTGCCGCACCTGATCACCCCGATCATCACCAACCCGAAGAAGGCCGCCGAGGCCCTGCAGTGGGTGGTGCGTGAAATGGACACCCGCTACGACGACCTGGCGAACTTCGGCTACAAGCACATCGACGACTTCAACAAGGCGGTCAAGGCCGGCAAGGTGCACCCTCCCGAAGGCTCCAAGCGCGTGCTCAAGCCCTACCCGTACCTGCTGGTGATTGTGGACGAGCTCGCCGATTTGATGATGGTCGCCCCGCGCGACGTGGAAGACTCGATCGTGCGCATCACCCAGCTGGCCCGCGCCGCCGGCATCCACCTGGTGCTGGCCACCCAGCGCCCGTCCGTGGACGTGGTCACCGGCCTGATCAAGGCCAACGTGCCTTCGCGCATGGCCTTTGCGACCTCCTCGGTGACCGACTCCCGCGTGGTCCTGGACCAGCCGGGCGCCGAAAAGCTGCTGGGCCAGGGCGACGCCCTGTTCCTGCCGATGGGCACCTCCAAGCCGATGCGCGTGCAGGGTGCCTGGGTGACCGAGTCGGAGATCCACCGCGTGGTGGAGCACGTCAAGGCCCAGCTCAAGCCCGAATACCGCGAAGACGTCATGCCTGCGGTGGAAAAGAAGAAGATCGACGAGGACATCGGAGACGATCTGGACCTGCTGCTGCAGGCCACCGAACTGGTGGTCACCAGCCAGTTCGGCTCCACCTCGATGCTGCAGCGCAAGCTGCGCGTGGGCTTTGCCAAGGCCGGGCGCCTGATGGACCTGATGGAATCGCGCGGCGTGGTCGGCCCGTCCGAAGGCTCCAAGGCCCGCGATGTGCTGGTCAAGCCGGACGACCTGCCGATGGTGCTGGCGGCGATGCGCGGCGACGATCCAGGCACCGCGCAGGCCTCCGCCGCGGAGCAGGCGCTGGTCGACGAGGCGAATGTGAACCACGCCGATCCGGTGGCAGAATATGCTGAAGACCTAGTGGCCAAGGACCTTGAGAACCGGCCGCAGGCCGTTGACTACTTCGACGGTTCCGACGACGATGATTCAGGCGAGGACGCCTGGAATCTGACAGGGAGAAACTGAAGCCGATGACCGATCAAGCTGGCCAGAACCAGCAGCCGCAGGCGCCGACGCTGAACATCGCCAATGTGCTGACCACGATCCGCATCATCATGGTGCCGTTCTTCGTCTGGGCGCTGCTGGCCGATGCTTCGCAGCAGGGCACCTGGCGCTGGGTGGCCTTGGCGATCTTCGTGCTGGCCATGTACACGGACAAGCTCGACGGGGACCTGGCCCGCAGCCGCGGGCTGGTCACCAACTTCGGCAAGATTGCCGATCCGATCGCCGACAAGCTGCTTACCGGCTCCGCGCTGGTCTGCCTGTCGATTATTGCCGAGCTGCCCTGGTGGGTCACCTTGACCATCTTGGTGCGCGAATGGGGCATTACCCTGCTGCGCGTCGTGGTGATCAAGTACGGCGTCATCGCGGCGAACATGGGCGGCAAGATCAAGACCGTGCTGCAGGCGGTGTCCATCGGCCTGTACCTGCTGCCGTTCACCCACACCATTGGCTGGCTGCACACCGTGGCGTGGTCCCTGATGCTGCTGACCATGGCGGTGACCGTGGTCACCGGCGTGGAGTACATCTTCAAGGCCGCGGCGCTGTACGACGCGCACAAGAAGAACCAGGGCAAAAACTAGAAGCCGGGAACATTCCGGCATCCGCACAGGTGCGCATCGAGAAGTTCTCGGTGCGCACCAGCTGTATCCACCGAGACCAACTGTGAAGGATGGAACATGAGGAACCAGGCACCGGCGGCGATTGCCGCAGCCAAGAGCAAGCAGCTTCAGCTGGCCACCGCCGAATCTTTGACCGCTGGCATGATCGCCGCCACCCTGGCGGAGGTCCCCGGGGCTTCGGCGGTGCTGCGCGGCGGCATCGTCAGCTATTCAAGCGACGTCAAGGCCCAGGTGCTCGGCGTCGATGCCGGGCTGCTTGAATCCAACGGGTCCGTGGATCCCGAAGTGGCCCGCCAGATGGCGGTCGGCGCCCAGCGCGTCTGCCAGGCGGATGCGGCGGTGTCCGCTACCGGTGTGGCGGGCCCGGCTGCGCACGACGGGAAATCGGTGGGCACGGTTTTCATCGGCTGGGCCATCGGCGATCAATCGGGAGCCAAAGAACACCATTTTGTGGGCGACCGTGCGCAGATTCGAGAACAAAGCACTAATGCTGCAATTAGCCAGCTGGCTGCCATTTTGGGTAAAGCTTCTTCATAGGAAAGTCGGAAATACTATTTTTCCTGGAATGTTTCGCAATGATTCGACGATATGTGGCGTGAGTCGCATTTTTATGATTAGGGTGAAGGCACGGGAACAAATTCGAACAACTCTCCGTTGTACGATTTGAAGGGCCGCAAGGATGGCCCCCGGTATTGAATACATCTTCGAGAAGGACCTAGGAGCAAAGGCTAAATTTATGGTCAAGCAACCCGTCACTGTCAATGGTGTTGTCCGTTGGCGCGATATGGGAGAAGCCCATACGGTCCAGCCCGAGAAGGAGGAGCACAAAATGGTAGTACTCCGTCATGAAATCGGCGACGTTCTGCGCGACGTCCGCCAGCGCCAGGGCCGCACCCTCCGCGAGGTTTCCCACAGCGCCCGGGTTTCCTTGGGCTACCTTTCAGAGGTCGAGCGCGGACAGAAGGAAGCATCTTCCGAGCTGCTGTCCTCGATCTGCTCGGCGTTGGAAATTCCACTCTCGCTGATGCTTCGCGAAGTTTCCGAGCGAGTCGCCTTGGCAGAAGGCATCACCATCCCAGATACCGTTCCCATGGATATGGCCAATGAATTTGCGGCGGCCCGCAATAACAAGCCGCTGGCTTCGGTCTAGGACAATCAGAATTCACCGGGGCTTCTGAAGTGAATTCAGAATTCCCGCCAACGAGGGTTCACGCGTCGAGCGTGGACCCTCGTTGCAATTATGGAAGAATGCACCAGTGCGACTTAGTGACTTTTGGCGAAATCTTGAACATGAATTCGGCCCTCGGTACTCCCATGTCTTGGCCGATACCCTCTCGTTGACCGAGCTGGGAAGTCTGACCGCAAATGAGGCGTTGAACAAGGGGATCAAGCCTAAGCAGGTATGGGAAGCCATGTGCCGGGCCCAGGATGTCCCAGTGGAGCGGTGGCTCGGCGTCGACATCGAGCCGAAGCAGTCTTGACCGGCGCAGTTTCGAAAGTTCGAAACACGCGCGTTGATTTTCGAATATCTATTCGGATAGGGTTATCCTAGATACAGGGCGATCGGATCGCCCGAACAACGTGAACTTGAAGTTTGTCCACACTTGCACGGTCTTGGACCCCAAAGTGTCGGTAGGCGCTCATACTGTCTAATGCAGGACAAAGAATCGTGAGCAGGTCGTTCGATGGCTTGCAAGAGCAAAGGTGAACCATGGCAGCAAATAATGATCGGGAAAAGGCGCTTGAGTCTGTCCTGGGCCAGATCGACAAGGCCTTCGGCAAGGGCTCGGTCATGCGTCTGGGTGATGAAACCCGCGCACCTATTGAAGTAATTCCTACCGGCTCTGTCGCATTGGACGTCGCTCTGGGTATTGGCGGTCTTCCACGCGGCCGCGTCGTGGAAATCTACGGACCAGAATCTTCGGGTAAGACCACCGTTGCCCTGCATGCGGTAGCCAGCGCCCAGCGCAATGGCGGCATTGCCGCCTTCATCGACGCCGAGCACGCCTTGGATCCCGAATATGCCAAGAAGCTTGGCGTGGATACTGACGCACTGCTGGTTTCCCAGCCAGACACCGGTGAACAGGCACTCGAAATCATGGATATGCTCGTCGGTTCCGGCGCGCTGGACATCATTGTCATCGACTCCGTGGCTGCTCTGGTGCCCCGCGCTGAAATCGAAGGCGAAATGGGCGACAGCCACGTGGGCCTCCAAGCCCGACTGATGTCCCAGGCCCTGCGCAAGATCACTGGCCGCCTGTCGGCTTCGAAGACCACCGCAATCTTCATCAACCAGCTTCGCGAAAAGATCGGCGTTTTCTTCGGCAGCCCGGAAACCACCACCGGTGGCAAGGCGCTGAAGTTCTATGCATCGGTGCGTATCGACATCCGTCGCATTGAAACGCTGAAGGAAGGCACCAACCCGGTCGGTAACCGCACCCGTGCCAAGATCGTCAAGAACAAGATGGCTCCGCCTTTCAAGCAGGCAGAATTCGACATCCTTTACGGCCACGGCATTTCCCGTGAAGGCTCGCTGATCGATATGGGCGTCGAACACAACCTGGTGAAGAAGTCGGGTGCATGGTTCACCTATGACGGCGACCAGCTGGGACAGGGCAAGGAAAACGCCCGCCGTTTCCTTCGCGACAACCCAGATCTCGCCAACGAGCTGGAGCGCCAGATCCTTCAGAAGCTCGGCGTGCTGCCAGCAGAAGAGGTCGAGGAAGACGAGACAGAACTGCGAGTCGTCGAGGGCGATAAGTAGTGGCCCCAGGCTTCAAGAAACGTAGCGTCCGCTCCGGAAGTAATTTCGGACCGGACGCTATGTCCGTTTCCAGCGAGTTTCAGGGCAGCTTCGAAGACATGCCGGACTGGGCCAGGCCCGACCCCGACGAAGCAGCGCCAACGCAGCTGGCAGAGACGGACAAACCCGCTGCCGCCCTGCCGCTGGATCCGCAGCGCGGCAGGATTATCGCCAACTTGCCGCCGGAAGAGCAGAAGAAGCCAGAAAGCATTGACGAGCTGCGCGCAGCCATGCAGCAGATTCTCGACACGCCAGCTGCACCGGCGCCCACGAAAAAGGAACGCAAGCAAGCTCGTGCCGCCGCTAAAGCCGCCCAGCAGAGCGAGGACCCGGAACAGCTCAGTGACAGCCAATGGAGGGAGAAGGCGCGAAGCATTCTGCTGCGCCAGCTGACGGCGAGCGACAAGACGGCAAAGCAGCTCAAGGACAAGCTTCTGGACAAGGAATGTCCAGAACACATTGCCGATGAGGTCATCGAACGCTATGCAGAAATCAACCTGATCGACGATGAGCGTTTCGCCAAATCATGGGTGAGCGCCAGAGCCAGGTCGCGTGGATTGGCTCGCGGAGCCATCAAACGCGAGTTGCGGACCAAGGGTGTCGACGATGAAACAGCGGCAGAAGCACTCGAGCAAATCGACGACGAGTCCGAAGAACTGAGGGCCAGGGAACTGGTCCGGGCCAAACTTCGACCAGAATCAATGGGCGTCGACCGCGACAGGGCCCTGAGGCGGCTGGTCGGAATGCTCGGGCGCAAAGGCTATAACGGGGGACTTGCCTATAAAGTCGCCCGTGAAGAATGGGACGAACGCTTCGGCCCAAAGTACTAGGCGCCCAGAAGTTTCGGTAACCTTGTAGGGTGAGCGAGCAACAACTGATTTCCACCGTAGAATCCGAAGAACTTCCCCGTACCTACGAAGTGCGCACCTTCGGCTGCCAGATGAATGTCCACGATTCCGAGCGGCTCTCGGGCCTGCTGGAAGATGCAGGCCTGGAACGCAAATCAGATGAGCTGCACGATGAAGTCGCCGACGTCGTCGTCTTCAATACCTGTGCAGTTCGCGAGAATGCGGACAACAAGCTCTACGGAAACCTCGGAATTCTCAAGGGAATCAAGGCTGAGCGCCCGAATATGCAAATTGCAGTCGGCGGCTGCCTCGCGCAGAAGGACCGCGACACCATCTTGAAGAGGGCGCCTTGGGTGGACGTCGTCTTCGGCACCCACAACATCGGCTCCCTGCCGACCCTGCTGGCCCGTTCGCGCCACAATAAGAAGGCGGAACTGGAAATCCTGGAGTCCTTGGACGTCTTCCCCTCGACTCTGCCGACTCGCCGCGAATCGGTCTACGCCGGTTGGGTGTCGATCTCGGTTGGCTGCAACAACACTTGCACCTTCTGCATCGTTCCTTCACTTCGCGGCAAGGAGCGCGACCGCCGGCCAGGAGAGATCCTCGCTGAAATCCAGGCCCTCGTCGACGACGGCGCCATTGAAGTCACCCTGCTGGGCCAGAACGTCAATTCCTACGGTGTTGAATTCGGGGACCGGTTGGCCTTTGGCAAGCTTCTGCGCGCCTGCGGAGAAATTGAAGGCTTGGAACGTGTGCGCTTCACCAGTCCGCATCCTGCAGCATTCACCGACGACGTTATCGACGCCATGGCCGAGACCCCGAACGTGATGCCGCAGCTGCACATGCCACTGCAGTCTGGTTCGGACAAGGTGCTCAAGGAGATGCGCCGCTCCTACCGTTCCAAGAAGTTCCTGGGCATTTTGGACAAGGTCCGCGAACGCATTCCGCATGCCGCGATCACCACTGACATTATCGTTGGCTTCCCGGGAGAAACCGAGGAGGATTTCCAAGCGACGCTCGACGTGGTGGAAGCTTCGCGGTTCTCATCGGCCTTTACTTTCCAGTACTCGCCGCGCCCGGGAACTCCTGCGGCAACCATGGAAGCACAGCTGCCCAAGCAGGTAGTCCAGGAACGCTATGAGCGCTTGACCGCGCTGCAGGACCGCATGGCCCGTGAAGAAAACGCCAAGCAGCTGGGACGCACCGTCGAGGTCATGGTCACCGAGCAGTCGGGCCGCAAATCTGAACAAACGCACCGTTTGGCTGGACGCGCCCAGGACCAGCGCTTGGTGCACTTCAGCGTCCCCGAAGGAGCAGAGGCGCCGCGCCCGGGCGACCTGGTCACTCTGCCGATTACCGAGGTGGCATCCTTCCACCTGATTTCGGACCCGGGCATCGAGCAGTACCAGCTGCGCCGTTCGCGCGCGGGCGATGCATGGGACCGTGCCCAGGCCGAGAGCTGCGGCGTACCTGCTCCGGGCACCCAGAGCAGTGCGCCGGGACGCACCAATCTGGGCATGCCGACGTTGAAGGTGCGCAGCTAGTTTGCCGGATGCATCCGCCCTGCCGGTCATTGCAGTTGTCGGGCCCACCGGTACCGGAAAGTCCGACCTTGCCATTGCGCTAGCCCAGAAGCTCAATGGCGAGATTGTTAATTCTGATGCGCTGCAGTTCTATCGCGGCATGGATATCGGCACGGCGAAGCTTCCTTTGGAGGAACGTGGCGGCATTGCCCACCACCTGCTGGACACCATGGACATTCAGGACGAAGCATCCGTGGCCATGTTCCAGGCCCAGGCGCGCGAGCACTTCGCGTCGATCCGGGCCCGTGGCAGCGTGCCGATCATGGTCGGCGGCTCCGGCCTTTATGTTCGGGCGGCGCTGGATGTCATCGATTTTCCGCCCACCGACCCGGCGGTCCGGGCCGAGCTGGAAGAGGAAGTACGAGTCCACGGCGACGGCGAGCTTCGCCGGCGGCTGGCGCAGGTTGACCCTGTCTCTGCCGCCAGAAACCTCGATGTGCGCCGGGCTATCAGGGCCCTGGAAGTCTTCAACATTTCGGGGCGTGCGTTCAGCTCCTACATGCCGCAGCGCCAGTATTTCCAGCCGGCAATCCAGATCGGGCTGAATTACGACCGCGCCGCATTGCACGACGCGCTGGAATCCCGGGTGCACAAAATGGATGCCATGGGGCTGGCCGCCGAGGTGGCCGGGTTGCTGAACCGAGGGCTGCGCGAAGGAAAAACTGCCTCCCGGGCCATCGGCTACCAGCAGTACATTGACTATTTGGATTCAAAGATCAGCCGGGCCGAAGCCATCGAACAAACCGTGATTGCCACGCGCAAGTTTGCCCGCCGGCAGATCACCTGGTTCAACGCAGACCCCAGGGTTGCGTGGCTGGACCCGACCGAACCAGGGCTGCTGGACAAGGCGCTTAAGCTTGTGAGCAGCGAGTAACCACTTCAACCTCCCTCTGCGACCTACCCAAAGGAGCACCCGTGTACGGTACCGAATTGCAGCAGCTGGCCGGACAGGCATTCGCCAAGGCCCAGGCCACAGGCAACGACTTCGTGATGCTTTCAGACCCGAAGGGCGAACTTGCACTCACCGATTCTCAGGTCCAGGCGCTGTGCCATAGGCGCTTTGGCATCGGGGGAGACGGGCTGATCAGGGCGATCCCCACTGCATTGGTTGCCGGCTATGAGCACCAGGCGGTGGAGAATCCGCAAGCCTACTGGTTCATGGACTACCGCAACAGCGACGGTACGATTGCCGAAATGTGCGGCAACGGCGTCCGCGCCTTCGTTCATTTCCTGATTGCAGAGGACCTTGTCGACTTGGAAGTCGGCCAGAGCCTGCAGATCGGCAGCCGCGCCGGGGTGAAGCAGGTGACACGGCTGGCCCAAGGCTACGCGGTGAACCTCGGCGAATGGGGGCTGATTTTCCCCCAGGAAGCAGAACAGGACTCTGTAGACTCCATGGTGCGCCCTGCTGGGTGGGAGCAGGGCCTGCCTGCTTTGAGCATCACCATGGGTAATCCGCACACCGTGGTGGCTTTGCCCGATGCCAAGATGCTCCAGGAGCTCAATCTGCTGGCTGCCCCAGAAGTATCTCCGGTTCCGGAGCATGGCACCAATGTAGAGTTCGTGGTTCCTGCCGAGCCGCTGCTGCATGACGGGGTAGCCCAGGTGGCAATGCGCGTGCACGAGCGAGGCGTAGGGGAGACGCTGTCCTGCGGTACCGGGGCATGTGCAGCAGCAGCTGCAGTACGCTACTGGGCTCGGGGCTCAGCACTGATCAACGTCTGGAGCGTCGAAATTCCCGGCGGATTCGTGGGTGTCGAGTTCCAAGCCAACAATAACGGCGGAGAAGACACAATTCTCAGCGGCCCGGCCCAGCTCGTGGCCCGCGGAGTCATCGGGACCGATTGATCGGAAGCTGGAAGGGCGGAGCCGCGCTAAGTTAATTACGCGGCAGGCCGCTTGACCTTCAGGACCCGGAACGCTTTTGCCGTCGCTTCGCGGGTAACGCTCCAGTCCTTGGGCAGCTGTTCTACAAGCCACTTCTGCAACGAATCGCTGCCCAAGTTCTTCTGCACCACCATCCACGCCTCGCCGCCTGGGGCAAGGCGCGGAAGCCACATGAGCAGCAGTTCGTGCAGCGCATCCTTGCCGATGCGGATCGGGGGATTAGACCAGATCGTATCGAAGCGCAGATCTGAGTCAACCGAGTCTGGGGTGCCGACCATGACATTGTCCAGGCCAAGGGCTGTGGCGTTGAGCCGGGCCAGCTCAATTGAACGCTCATTGACGTCGACCGCATAAACCTCCGACTCGGGGCTCTGCTCGGCGGCAGTCAACGCGATGGGACCCCAGCCGCAGCCGATGTCGAGGATTCGACCGCGAGGCGTTGGAACATACTGCAGCAAAACCGCAGTTCCCTTATCAAGCCCCGAAGGAGAAAAAATTCCAGCCGCAGTTTGAACCTTGCGCACGGTGCCGTTGAGCTCAACAGAAATCGTCTTGCGCTCGTCGGCGGAGGCAGGACTGGCGCTGAAATAATGATCGGGACTCATACGTCAAAGTTTAGCGGTCGATCAGAACTCTTAGGCCAACGCCTGTTGCAACGTGAGCAATACAATATTGGAGGCTTCGGGTCACACTGATAGAGTTATCCCTATGACTTTGATTTTCGTCTAATTTGCAGCCCCTCGGTTACTGCAGACCTGCAACCGGTGCAGCCGAATTGCGCGCCCATTTTGCAGATCAGATGACGGCAAAGTCTTTTTCGTTTTAAGGTCCAGAATTCTCGACCCCACTTCATTTTGCCTCGTGGTAACCGCGACTCAGCACACCAAAGAAGCCGCTACTCAAATGCGTGAGGAAACCACGTGACCAACGAACCGATGAACACACACCCGACCACGTCGCCAAGTGGGGGTGTACCGCACTATTCTGGAATGCGAAGTACTTCAAAGGAGACCATGACTAACTCCGAATCACACGAACACGACTCCGAGCCAATGGACGAAGCCCAGATTCAGGCTGCCATCGATCGGATTCTCGCTGCGGATGAGGCACAGAGCCCTCAGATTCAGCATTTCGACCAAGAAGATGAGTCCATCTTCTCTGGCCAAGCCACTGCGCTGAACCGCTTTTCCAGCGGCTATACGTCCTATGACGGGGAGCAGGACGACTTGTCGGAGCGGCGCGCGCTGCGCCGTGTGGCAGGCCTGTCCACCGAACTTGAAGACGTTACAGAAGTCGAATACCGACAGCTGCGCCTAGAACGAGTCGTTCTTGCAGGAATTTGGACCGAAGGCAGCGTCACCGAAGCGGAGAACTCGCTGCGCGAACTGGCCGCACTGGCCGAGACTGCCGGTTCAGAAGTCCTAGACGGCGTGGTCCAGCGTCGCAGCAAGCCTGACCCATCGACCTATCTCGGTTCAGGAAAGGCCCAGGAGCTGCGGGAGATCGTTGCCTCCACCGGCGCGGACACCGTCATCGTCGACGCGGAACTGGCGCCTTCCCAGCGCCGCGCGCTGGAAGACGTGGTCAAGGTCAAGGTCATCGACCGCACCAGCCTGATCTTGGACATCTTTGCCCAGCACGCCAAGTCCCGAGAGGGCAAGGCCCAGGTTGAATTAGCCCAGCTCGAATACCTGCTGCCGCGACTACGCGGCTGGGGCGAATCGATGTCTCGCCAGGCAGGCGGCCGCGTCGGCGCCGCTGGCGGAGGCATTGGCTCGCGTGGTCCTGGTGAAACCAAGATCGAAATGGACCGCCGCCGCATTCGCGACCGAATGGCTAAACTGCGCCGTGAAATCAAGGGCATGAAGCCTGCCCGCGAGGCCAAGCGCGCCAACCGCCGCCGCAATGAAATTCCAGCGGTAGCCATTGCCGGCTACACGAACGCCGGAAAATCATCGCTGCTCAACCGATTGACCAATGCCGGTGTCCTGGTAGAAAACGCACTCTTCGCGACCTTGGATCCAACGGTGAGACAGTCCGCCACCGAAGACGGGCTGACCTACACCCTCGCCGACACCGTGGGTTTCGTTTCTAATCTGCCGACGCAGCTGGTGGAGGCCTTCCGCTCGACGCTGGAGGAAATCGCGGACTCGGATTTGATCCTTCACGTGGTGGATGCCTCGCATCCTGATCCAGAAGGCCAGATCCAGGCTGTCCGTACGGTGCTTGGCGAAGTCGACGCGTTGAACATTCCCGAGATCATCGTGCTGAACAAGGCAGATGTCGCAGATCCGTTCGTCATCGAACGGGTGCGAAACCGAGAATCGAACACGGTGGTCGTCTCTGCCCATACCGGTGAAGGCATCCAGGAGCTGCTGGAGAAGATCAGCACCTCGATTCCCCGGCCTGGCGTCCAGCTCGAAGTGCTCATTCCCTACGATCGAGGCGACCTGATTTCCAAGCTGCATCAGAGCGAGTCTGAGATCTTGGAAAGCGAACATCTGGAAAACGGAACCCGTCTGATCGTCAAGGTACGTGAATCACTGGCGGCAGAGTTGGAGAACTTCAACCTACATGGATAAGCAAGAGCAAGCCCTTGAGCTGCTTGAAACCGCAGTTTCCTCGATGGGCGGCGCCATGCGCACCGGCCAGCAGGAAATGGTCAAGCGTGTGGTCACCGCATTGGAAGACGAAGAACATCTTCTAGTGCAGGCCGGAACGGGAACAGGCAAGTCCATGGGCTACCTGATTCCCGCCCTGGCCCATGCCCAGACCAGCGCCAAGCCGGTGATCGTTTCCACGGCAACCCTGGCGCTGCAGTCGCAAATCGTCGGCCGCGACGTGCCGCGGCTGCTGGAATCGCTCAAGGGCAAGCTCTCGCGCCCCATGGATGTGGCCCTGCTCAAGGGCCGCTCCAACTATCTGTGCCAGTACAAGCTCGGCGGCGGGTATCCCGAAGACGACGAAGGCACGCTGTTCTCCATGGACGAGCCTGCCGCGCCCAAGGGGCAGGTCTTCTCTCCGCTGGCCTCGGAAGTGATGAAGCTGCGCGATTGGGCAGACCGCACCGATACCGGCGACCGTGATGAATTGGTTCCCGGCGTGAGCGACAAGGCCTGGAAGCAGGTCTCGGTGTCGGCGATGGAATGCCTCGGCTCGCAGAAATGCCCGATGGCCGACGAATGCTTCTCTGAGATGGCCCGGGCCCGCGCCAGCGAGGCAGATGTGGTAATCACCAACCATGCGCTGCTGGCTGTTTCAGCTTTTGAAGGGCTGTCGGTGCTGCCTGATTTCGACGTGGCGATCATCGACGAGGCCCACGAACTCCAGGACCGTGTCACCAGTTCGGTTTCCGGAGCGTTGTCCGCGCGCATGGTGCTCACCGCAGCTGGCGGTGCCAAGCGGCACTGCGCTGTGAACGTCGACGAATTGGTGAAGGCCACCCATCGCCTGGAAAAGTCATTGACCGGTGTTCCTACAGGCTTGTTGGAAAATGGGCTGCGCGAAGACATGGGCATTGCCTTGAACGACATCGTCGAACAATGCCGGCTGGTGCTTGCCCTGACCAAGCCCGAAGCCAATGCCCCTGCTGACGGCGGACGCCAGACCGCGAGGTCGCAGCTGCAGGCGATCATGGACGACGCCATCCGCATGATGGAGTCCGAAGAGCGCCGCGAAGTCCTCTACACCACCCGGCCCCGTGAATTTGTCGATGGGCGCGGCTATGTCGAGGCCGATGATTCGCAGCCGGCTACCCTCAATGTGGCTCCTCTGTCGGTTGCTGGCAAACTGCGCGAAGGGCTTTTTGACGGCCGCACGGTGGTTCTCACCAGCGCTACCCTGGCCATCGGCTCGCAGTTCGATTCGGTGGCAGGCTCCCTCGGCTTGATGGGTGCAGGTGCTCCCTCCTGGACCGGCGTAGACGTAGGAAGCCCCTTCGACTATCCGAAGCAGGGCATCTTGTATGTTGCCAAACACCTTCCCAAGCCAGGCCGGCAGCTGGCGGCGGAAACACTGGATGAAATCGAAGAACTGATCAACGCTTCGGGCGGCGGCGCGCTGGCGCTGTTCACCTCCAAGCGGGCTGCGGAAGAAGCCGCAGAGATCCTGCGGGCGCGCGTTGACGTCGACATCCTGTGCCAGGGCGAGGCGAGCATGAAGTCCTTGGTCGAACAGTTTGCCGAGGAACGGGACACCTGCCTGTTCGGAACGATGACGCTGTGGCAGGGAGTGGACGTGCCTGGAGACTCCTGCCGCCTGGTCATCATCGACAAAATTCCCTTCCCGCGGCCCGACGACCCAATCTCCAAAGCACGCACGGAAGATGTCCAGAAGCACGGCGGCAACGGGTTCATGCAGGTTTCGGCGACCCATGCCGCCATCCGATTGGCTCAGGGCGCTGGTCGTCTGATTCGTTCAGTTAACGACAAGGGCGTGGTCGCAGTATTGGATTCGCGCATGGCCACCGCACGTTACGGAACTTTCCTCAAAGCATCGCTGCCTCCGATGTGGCCGACGATCGACAAGAAGACGATCCTTGGCGTGCTGCAGCGGATGAACCCATCCAAATAGTCAATCGCTGAGCCGGACCAGGACCTTGCCGTGAGCTTGGCCCGACTCGACCAGCTGGTGGGCTCGCGCTGCCTGATCGAGGGGGAATATCCCCGCGCTGTGGTACTTCAACGGGTGCCGTCCCAAGAAGTCATTCAGGCGCAGTGCCGCGGCATGCAGCTGCTGCGCTGTGGCATTGGAGACCGCAAATCCTTTGACACTGATATTGCGTGTATACACGGCGCCTACCGGCAGGTCTGAGCTGCTGCTGATGCCTGCACTGAGAAGTACGGTTCCGCCGATGGACAGTGCCGGGATAACCTGGGTCAGGTCTTGGTGGCCCGAGGTGTCCCACCAGATGTCGATGCCCTGTTGCGGATTGTGTACGGCTTTCGCCGCGAGCATCGGATCCTTGTAGTCTAGGATCAGGTCGGCGCCCAGCGACTGGACCCAGTTCCTGTCCGCCGCCGAAGCGCTGGCCACGATGTAGGCACCCGTGGCATGGGCGAACTGCACGGCAACACTGCCGACATTGCCTGCCGCACCTCCGATGAAGACCTTTCGGGGTGAATCGGTGTTCAACAGTGCGGACAGTGCAAGCCATGTTGTTGTGAACGAGTGTGCTGTGGCCGCCAAAACCTGCGGCTCATCGAGCTGCTCCGGGACGGGCAACAATCGATTCACCGGAATGCAGGCGAACTCGGAAATCACTCCCTGCCGGCCGTCATAACCCATCGAATTGGTCCACATCCTCTGCCCGGGAACAACACCTCGCACCTGCGGCCCCAGTGCCTCGACGGTGCCGACGACATCCCTGCCGATGACAAACGGCCGGGGGAGCGCTGTGCGGTAGGCTCCGGCCCTGATGAAGGTATCGACGTGATTGACCGCAGCAAATTCACACTTCAAAAGAACTTCGCCGGCACCTGGCAGAGGCAGCGGGATCTCGCGAATGCTGACTTGCGTTCCAGAACCTGGTTCGTCAATGACTGCGGCTTTCATGATTTCAGCATGCTCCGGGACGCGACAGGGCGCAAACGCTGTCCGTCGGACACTGCGCCGCCTGCATCAGCACCCGCTTTTGCAGTTCGCCGGCCGCCTCAATTCAAGGCCGCGGGTGCTCGCCCTTGATTACAAAGTAGGTTCCGCGGATCTCGCCAGCCAGTTTGGAACGCTGACGCGCCCATTTGAAGGAATCGAGCTCTGCCGGAGGAGCCATGCCCTCGCTGAGCTTGAACCCGACTGCTCTTTTGCCGCCTTCGGCTTTGGTCCACAGGACATTGACCGCGAGACCATCTTGGAAGTAGAGGGCTGGCCACAACAGTTCATCGTCTTCATAGACGAAAACTTCCAGTACAGGAGAGGAAATCTCGATGCTGCGCTCGGTGCGCAGGATTTCCTGAACCCAGGCCACGGTTGCAGCTTGATCTTCGGGTGCGTACGTGGTGTATCCGAACTTGAATTTGTTGTGGAAATATCGCGCCTCGTTGGCGCGCAGCCCTGCAAGTGCCTGCGCTACCGGAGAAGACTCCAGTCCTGCCGTGGAAATGTCTTTGAAGCTGATAAGTGGCATTTGTGTCCTTGTGTAGTCAGAATTTGGCAGTCCAGGTTTGGGCAGACTCTTCGGCGGGATTCAGAAGCAACAAAGGCAGTGGACTGCTGCTTCTCGCCAATGAAATTCTGGCGCTGGCAAACGCGTTGCCAGCCGCCTCGAAGCTCTTGATTGGATCATACTGGCCGGCGCGCCATCGGCACTTCTTCATTCGTGACCATGTGGAGGCCAAAGCAGAAAAGGATGCAGAAAGGTGCGGCCGGCAGAGCCGACCGCACCTTCAGCTGGACTTAGGCGTGGAGTTCTAGAGGGAACGCATGACGGAAACTACCCGGCCCATGACCGTTGCCGCATCACCGAGAATAGGCTCGTATCGCGAATTCTGCGGCAGCAGCCACGTGTGGCCGTCGCGCTGTCGGAAAGTTTTGACCGTTGCCTCTTCGTCAAGCAGGGCGGCCACGATGTCACCGTTGTTCGCGGTCTGCTGACGGCGCACAACTACCCAGTCGCCGTCGCAGATTGCTGCATCGACCATCGAGTCTCCGGAGACGCGCAGCATGAAGAGCTCGCCGTGGCCGACGAGCTGACGTGGCAGCGCAAAGACATCTTCTACCGACTGGTCCGCGAGGATTGGCCCGCCAGCAGCAATGCGACCTACGAGCGGAACCATCGTCGTATCGGCCGAAGAGCTCAACTCGATGATCTTTGCCTCTTCAGCCTTGGAAGCGTCTGCACTTTGAGTCTCTTCCGTTTTCGAATTCTCGTCTGCAAGCTGCAGCGGAAGCAAAATCTCCATGGCCCGCGGCCGGCGAGGATCGCGGCGGAGATAGCCGAGCTTTTCCAGCTGGCTGAGCTGATGAGTCACACTCGACAGGCTCTTCAAGCCGACGGTGTCGCCGATCTCACGCATCGACGGCGGATAGCCGTTCTTACCGATGGAACGCTGAATGGTCTCCAAGATTTTCTTTTGGCGAATCGTCAGCGAACGTGCGTTCGATCGGGGAGTGCGTTCTGAAGCTGACATGATCTTAGCCTTCCCTACACACCGGTTCTGAGTTGGGCCGAAACCAAACTGTCGGAACCTGGTGATGATATGTTTTCGTTCCTCTTCTACTTCGAAATCTTAGTCGATATGGGAGCGTCAATCAAAGATTTGTTCGAAAATGTCTGGACAATTTCGGACCGTCTCTGTTAGAAAAGATATACGAGGTTCGAATGTATCTTCGAAAGATGGTTTCGAACACAAATTCGCATCACTGTCATCGTTGAGGAGAAGGTCATGGCACACGCAACACTTGACTCGAATCGCACCGCAGCACCAATGAAGATCCGCATCAATCGCAGAGGTTGGGCGGTACTCGTAGGGGTGCCGGTCTTTATTCTGACCGTCGCTGCCGCTTTTCTGTTCACCATGCTGACTTCCAGCGCTCAGGCCTCGTCGCAGCTGCCGCAAGGGGTGCCAACTGTGGGAGTGACCGTCGTCCCCGGCGACTCCCTATGGAGTCTTGCCGGTGAATATGCTGCGGGGAGCGACATCAGCGCGGCAGTCGAACACATTGCTGAACTCAATGACCTCGCCACCAGCGAGATTCGGGTAGGGGACACCCTTCAAATTCCTGTTCTCTCGCGATAGAAGCCAGATCGCGCGGCTCGCGGCTGCAATGTTACTGAAGCCTGTAGCCAATTCACTAACCTTCGAACCACGCCATTAGACTTAAGCTGTGAACGTTCGTAGTGAACTCTTGAGCCAGCTGCCCTTGCGTGAGAATCTCCGCGGGCTTTCCCCTTATGGTGCGCCGCAAATCGACGTACCCATTCAGCTGAATGTCAATGAGAACACTCATCCGTTGCCGCAAACGGTGATCGATGCGATAGCGCAGGAAGTTACCAAAGCTGCGGCAACCTTGAATCGTTACCCGGATCGCGAGTTCGTTGAACTCAGAGAACTGCTCGCCGCATATTTGGGCCACGGACTCAATCGGGAGAACATTTGGGCTGCGAATGGTTCAAATGAAGTTTTGCAGCAGATTCTTCAAGCTTTTGGCGGGCCAGGCCGATCGATCCTGAGTTTTGATCCCACTTACTCGATGTACCCGCTGCTCGCCAGCGGCACCGACACCAGGTACATTTCTGGAGTGCGCGCAGCGGACTTCACTCTTTCCGCCGAGTCGGCCGCCGCACAGGTTTACGAGCACAAGCCAAATATTGTTTTCCTGTGCTCGCCGAATAATCCCACTGGCACCGCACTGACTCTCGAAGTTATCGAGTCTGTCTATGAAGCGGCTTCCGAGCTCAACGCGATGGTCATCGTCGATGAGGCGTACGCCGAGTTTTCCTTGGCATCTACAAAGTCTGCACTGACGTTGCTGCCTGGCCGCCAGCGTTTGATTGTCACCCGCACGATGTCCAAGGCTTTTGGTTTGGCAGGGGCTAGGGTTGGATATCTTGCGGCGGCTCCCGAAGTGACCGACGCGATACGTTTGGTGCGCCTGCCATATCACCTCTCGGCAGTGACCCAAGCGACCGCTATCGCGGCACTGAAGAATATTGACCTGCTGCTTGCGCAAGTTGAAGAGATCAAGTCGCAGCGCGACCGCATCGTCAGCACGCTCAAAGAGCTGGGATTGAAGCCGTCGGTCTCCGATTCGAATTTCGTTTTCTTTGGCGGTTTGGAAGATCCTCACGCAATCTGGCAAGGGCTGCTCGATTCCGGGATCATCATCCGCGACAACGGCATTCCAGGCACGCTGCGCGTCACTGCTGGAACCGAAGCCGAAACCACTGCTTTCCTCGAGCGGCTGACTCAGCTGCTTGCAGCCTAGTACTAGAGAACAACACAAACGAAGGAAGACATGTCTGCCGAACTGATTGGGGCACGTCGAGCCCGGATGGAACGAGTCACCAGCGAATCATCGGTGTTCGTTGAACTGGATCTAGATGGTTCAGGCGTCTCCGAAATCAGCACCACCGTTCCTTTCTACGATCACATGCTGACCGCGCTGTCCAAGCATTCACTGATCGACCTAACTGTTCGCGCCACCGGCGACACCCATATCGACGTGCACCACACAGTAGAGGACACCGCCATCACCATCGGCGAGGTGTTGCGCGTAGCGCTGGGCAACAAGGCTGGAATCCGCCGCTTTGGCACTTCGTATGCTCCCTTGGACGAAGCGCTGGCACGTTCTGTTGTCGACGTTTCCGGCCGCCCATACCTCGTCCATGGTGGAGAGCCTGCAGGGCAGGAGTACCACCTCATCGGCGGTCACTTCACGGGTTCAATGACCCGCCATGTATTCGAAGCGATCACCTTCCACGCCCAGATCTGCGCCCATATCGAGGTACTTTCAGGCCGCGATCCTCACCATATTGTTGAGGCGCAGTTCAAATCCTTTGCCCGAGCCCTGCGTGAAGCAGTAGAGTTCGACGCTCGTATGGGCGACAAGATTCCATCCACGAAGGGTGCACTGTAAGTGGCGCAGAAGAAAGTTGTTGTCCTGGACTACGGCTCAGGAAATGTTCGATCGGCAGTCCGTGCTTTGGAAGCCGCGGGTGCCGAGGTTGAACTCACCGCGGATCCCGAGAAGGTCATGTCCGCTGACGGATTGGTTGTGCCTGGCGTTGGCGCTTATGCATCGGTGATGCAGCAGCTGACCAAGCTCGGCGCATTGCGCTGGATTGGACGCCGCATCGCCGGAGGCCAGCCGGTTCTCGGCATCTGCGTTGGGCATCAGATCTTTTTCGAGCAGGGTGTTGAACATGGGGTGAAGACTGCCGGAATGGGCGAATGGCCCGGGTCGGTGGAACGGCTGCAGGCCGATGTCATTCCGCATATGGGTTGGAACACTGTCCGTCCTCCACAGAACAGCAAGCTATTCGCGGGCATCGAAGACGAACGATTCTATTTCGTCCACTCGTACGGAGTGCAGAAATGGGAATTTGACGTCACCCAGCCGGCGATGACGCCACCGCAGGTTACCTGGTCCACGCATGGAACGCCGTTTGTCGCCGCAGTGGAAAATGGGGCGTTGTCAGCTGTGCAGTTCCACCCAGAAAAGTCCGGGGATGCCGGTAAGAGGCTGCTGGCCAATTGGCTGGAGACGCTCTAGCATGTGGTCGATTGTTTTGTTGACCGTCGGCGCATTTCTGGCCGGAGGTGCGATCTCGTTGAAGAACCAGAACGCACATATTTCATGGATCATCGTCGCGTGGGGCTTGGCCATTGGCTGTGCCATCGCTGCATGGGCGCTGACCTACTAGTCGTTATCTCGAAAAGGACAATATGAGCGAGCAACCAATTCTTGAACTGCTGCCGGCAGTCGACATTGCTGGGGGACAGGCAGTACGGCTAGTCCAGGGCGAGGCCGGATCTGAGACCGGCTATGGCGATCCGCTTGAAGCGGCTTTGGCTTGGCAGAACGACGGTGCTCAGTGGCTTCACCTGGTTGATTTGGACGCGGCGTTCGACCGCGGAACGAACGTGGAGATCGTACAGCGCATCGCCAATGAACTGAGTATCAAGGTCGAGCTCTCCGGCGGCATCCGTGACGATGCTTCGCTGGAACGCGCCCTTGAGTTCGGCGCCACGCGCGTGAATCTGGGAACTGCCGCATTGGAAAACCCGGAGTGGACGCGCAAGGCCATCGCCCGCTTCGGCGACAAGATCGCGGTAGGAATGGACGTGCGTGGCACGACCCTCTCAGGCCATGGCTGGACCAAGGACGGCGGAGACCTATGGGATGTCTTGGCCCGTCTGGAAGATGCAGGCTGTGCGCGCTACGTTGTCACGGATGTGACCAAGGACGGAACCCTGCGTGGACCGAATGTTGAATTGCTTCGGGAAATTGCTGCCAAGACCAACAAGCCGATCGTCGCTTCTGGCGGCATCTCCTCCTTGGAAGACCTTCGCGTTCTTCGCGAATTGACCGGCGAAGGCATCGAAGGCGCCATCGTGGGCAAGGCCCTGTACTCGGGGCAGTTCACCCTGCAGCAAGCACTGGACGTAGCAGGACGCTAGGCCAACCGCCTATCCGAGCGCCGAAAACGTGGATCTGTGGAGAACAGATCCACGTTTTTGTCATGCAAGGCGAAAGCGCTGTGCCTCCGAGGGCCAGCCATTGCCCGGGTGCTGGAACAGCAGGGAGCTTATCTCGGCCTGTGTTACTGGGACAGTCGGCAGCCGGTGCTGGCCCGCCACAAGCAGAAACCACCGGGCCAGATCAACCACGTGGGCAAGCTCATGAACGAGGAAGCTTGAGAAGTTCTCATAGCGTTGTATGCACCGATAGCATGGAGGCATGAGCACCGAACAACCAGAATCTGCGCCAAAAAGACACCTGCCAGGACATATCGTCGCGGCGTTGGCTCAAGCAGGATCTGCAGCAGACTCCGCCGGTCAAAGCTGGGAAGGCCGCGACCTTGGAGGCGATGGCAACCCGCTGCACAAGTTCGACAAAGACGACGGACTGGCCGATGCGGAAGTTGTTCAAGCCCTAGCCGATCTGCGCGGCGGTGTTGGCTCGGAAGCGGCGGTGCACAAATCCTTGGCAAACGCCCGAGTTTTTGTTGCTGTGATCGCCCAGCTGGGCGAGGAAGCAATGACTGAACATGGCTTCGCCTCTGATAAGGAAGCAGATATGGCTTTGGTGAAAATCAAAGCCCCTGATGGCCGCATGGCTCTGCCGGTGTTCACCACGGTCGAAAGGCTTCAGGCCTGGCATTCCGAAGCGAGGCCGGTGGCAGTCTATGCGCCAAGAGCCGCGCTGTCCGCAGTCAGCGAAGAATGTCAGCTGGTCGTCCTTGATCCCGGAAGCGACTACACCTTCGTCTTGCGCAGGCCGGGTGTTTGGAATTTGGCCAAACAAATCGACTGGACTCCAAGCTACCTCAACCAGAACGTCGCCGACCTCGTCCAAGAGGCAACTGTTGGATTCGAACAGCTGAATACAGTGCAGCTGGCACCGGGACGCGGCGTCGGCTCACGAGATTCACAAGGCAAACCAGTCTCGGGCGGAGGCTCGGGACCGGAATTGAATCTGCAGTTTGTCTTTGCCGCTGGAACCAGCGAAAACGACGCTCGACAAATTACGAGCGCAATCCATGGGCGCCTGGCCCAGAATACCGAGTTTGCCGAAGCGGTCGACTCCTTGGAAATCAGCTTACTTAGCTCGCAGACGTAAAAGCGGGCCGACCCAGAAGGGGAGCACCACCCATGAAGCGCTACTGGCAGATCCTGCGTCAACCACAGATCGCTTCACTGCTTGCCATCGGCATGGTGGCAAGACTTCCGCATTCAGCGCTGGGCATGCTGCTGATCCTGCACCTGGTTAACAACATGGGCCTGATGTGGGTGCAGGCAGGAACCGTCACGGCGTTGATGACCATCGGCATCGCCATCGGTGCGCCGTGGCGAGGCGCCAGGGTGGACCTCTGGGGGCTGCGCCGGGCGTTGATTCCGTCGGTCATCATTGAATCGGCGGTGTGGTGTACCGTGCCGCACGTCCCGCTGGTCTGGGTCTACCCGTTGGCGTTCATCGGAGGCCTGTTCGCCCTGCCGGTCTTTTCGGTAGTGCGTACCGCATTGGGCATTATGACGGTGGGGGACCAACGACGAACAGCATTCGCATTGGATGCCACGGCCACGGAATTGGTGTTCATCGTCGGCCCGGCATCTGCAGGCATCGTTGCAACCCAGATCTCCAGTGTCATCGGTCTGACTGTCATCGGTATTACCTCCAGCGTTGCAGGCATTGCCTTGATGCTGCTGAACCCGCCGACGCAGAGCTCGGATCCTAAGGCCATCGCCGCCAGAGCCAACGTTCATGAGGAACGGCTCGGCGCGGAAGCCAGCTTCATCGCCGCCGCACCTATGGGTGTGCAGGAAGTTGAAGGCGAATTGATTCTTGCGGGATGGAAGTCTGCCCGTGCCCGAATCAAGAAGCGCGGCCGGGCATTCAAGAATCGCTTCAGCTGGGTTAGCGCTTCGGTGCTGGCCGTCCTGATTGCTTCCGCCGGCGCCGGGATTTTGCTCACCGGCACCGAGGTGTCGATTCTTGCCGAGCTCCAGGCCACCAACGACAGCGACCAGCTCGGTCTGGTGTTCCTGTTCTGGTGCGGCGCTTCGCTGATCGGCGGATTGATCTACGGCTCAATGAGCCGCAATATATCACCGCTGATCCTGCTGCTGCTCATGGCGGTGCTGACTATTCCCATGTACTTCGCGTGGGATCCTTGGTCGCTGGCCTTGTTCTCTGCGCTGCCTGGATTCATGTGCGCCCCAACCCTTTCTGCGGCCTCTGAATGGCTGACAGACCTTGTGGCGGAGAAGCGCCGTGGAGAAGCCATGGGATGGTACGGCTCGGCCATGACCGCCGGTACGGCTATTGGTTCCCCGCTGACCGGATGGTTCGTTGACGGATACGGTCCGGCAGTAGCCTTCGCCGCCATCGGCATCCTTGCGGTGGTCTTTGTGGTGCTCGCACTGACTGCACAGCAGATACGCCGCAAGATTCGAGCCCGCAGGGTTGCCACGCGTACCGCGCTGTAGCCTGCGCCCGTCGTCCTTCGTGACGCAGCAGGCAGCAGGGCATGAAAAAGATCATCCCTGCACAGCTCACGGCGAGCTGTGCAGGGATGATCTTAATCTCTTAATTTCTTCTTAAACGAGCATTAGCTCACTGGGCCGGTGTACTTTTCGCCCGGGCCCTTGCCTGGTTCGTCAGGGATCAGCGAGGCTTCGCGGAATGCCAGCTGCAAGCTGCGCAGTCCATCGCGAAGGGGTGCTGCGTGCTGCGAGCCGATCTCCGGTGCACCGGCGGTGACTAGGCCTGCCAGTGCGGTGATCAGCTTGCGAGCCTCGTCCAAATCCTTGAGTTCATTTGCGTCATCACCCTCAGCCAAACCGCACTTGACCGCTGCTGCGCTCATCAGGTGAACGGCTGCGGTGGTGATGATTTCTACTGCTGCGACTTCAGCAATGTCACGGACCTGCTGGTCGACGGTGTGCTCATGCGAGTTGGTGTCTTCGGTACTCATACTGCTAAGCTTGTCACAGACCGACTCGATACGTGCAGTTCGGATTCCACTGGTTAGCACCGGTGGGCAGAAAAGCACTAGTATTGAGCCATGCAAGTGGAGGCCAACTCCCACCCGCCGTCGCCGCCATAAGGCTTCCGGGTAATTCGGCAGAATGCGTTTGAGCGCGTTCGGAAACAGTTGTGCGGATTTATATCCTCAGTACTGTTGTGTCGTTCCTTTTGGCCTTCGCCTGCAATCGCAGACGGGGGCCTTCTTCGTTTGCGGTTACGGAATTACGAATTTCAGGAGTGACACATCAGCGATCCACGCATTAATGAGCGCATTCGCGTGCCAGAGGTACGTCTCGTCGGCCCCAATGGTGAGCAGGTAGGCATCGTCCGCATCGAGGACGCGCTTCGTTTGGCTCACGAGTCCGATCTGGACTTGGTCGAGGTGGCACCCAACGCCAAGCCTCCAGTGTGCAAGCTGATGGACTTCGGCAAGTACAAGTACGAGGCCGCTGTCAAGGCTCGCGAAGCTCGTAAGAACCAGACCAACACGGTCCTGAAGGAAGTTCGCTTCCGCCTCAAGATTGACACCCACGATTACCAGACCAAGGTCGGCCACGCACTGCGCTTCCTGGGCGCAGGCGACAAGGTCAAGGCCATGATCCAGTTCCGTGGTCGTGAACAGCAGCGTCCAGAAATGGGTATCCGCTTGCTGGAGAAGTTTGCAGCAGACGTCGCTGAGGTTGGCACCATCGAGTCCAGCCCGCGCATCGATGGCCGAAACATGGTCATGGTTGTTGGTCCGCTGAAGAACAAGGCCGAGGCTCGCCGCGAACAGCAGCAGAAGTCGGGCGGCCGCAATTCGGCCAAGCGCAAGATCCGCACCGATGAGCCAGTCGAGACCGAAGGTCAGAATGTCGCAGCAGCGATGGACGACGAAGCTCGCGCAAAGCTTGAGCAGGCTCGTCAGGCAGCTGAAGGCGACGCCTAGCCAAACCTGTTGGGCTTTCGAGCCCGTCACCGCTTAGACGGTGAAGGAACTTCCTTGGAAGATCCAACTAAAAGAGAACATTAGCGGTCACCTTTGCCAAGGGGCCCGCTTCGGATGAACCCCGTCCAGCATTAACTTGCCGGATGGAGCACGTAAGGAGAACGGCAGCTATGCCGAAGTTCAAGACTCACAGTGGCGCTAAGAAGCGCTTCAAGGTAACCGGCAGCGGCAAGCTCGTCCGCCAGCAGGCCAACCGCCGTCACTACCTGGAGCACAAGTCCTCGCGCCTGACCCGTCGCCTGGCTTCTGACCAGCTGGTTGCTAAGGCCGATGTGAAGACCATCAAGCGGATGCTGGGCCTCTAAGCCTCCCTTTCGCATTTCGGGGAAGCATTACCCCACCACCCATAGACTTCTCCCACCCTGTTACCTCAGGGATGGGGAACCAACTTGAAGGAGACACACGTGGCACGTGTGAAGCGGGCAGTAAACGCCCACAAGAAGCGTCGCGTCGTAATGGAACGCGCCAAGGGCTACCGCGGTCAGCGTTCGCGCCTGTACCGCAAGGCCAAGGAGCAGCTGCTCCACTCGTTCGTATACAGCTTCAACGACCGCCGCAAGCGCAAGGGCGACTTCCGCCGCCTCTGGATCCAGCGCATCAACGCTGCATCCCGCGCCAACGGCCTGACCTACAACCGTCTGATCCAGGGCCTGAAGGCTGCTGAGATCGAGGTTGACCGTCGCATGCTCGCAGAGCTGGCTGTTTCGGACTCGAACGCATTCGCAACTCTGGTTCAGGTAGCAAAGGGTGCCCTGCCGGCTGATGTCAACGCCCCAAAAGCGCCTAAGGTAGTAGCCGCAGCCCCTAAGGCTGCAGCCAAGGCTACTGCCGCCGCTCCGAAGGCCGCTCAGGCCCCAGCCGCTTCGGCTGAGACCCCAGCCCCTGAGGCTGCCGCAGCAGACGGTGTCTTCAAGGTCACTGAAGGTGCAGTTGTTCCCGAAGGTTTCATCATCAAGGGCAACGCTGGTTCCAACAAGTACCACGTGCCAGGTTCGACCTGGTACGAGCAGACCGACGCTGAGTTCTGGTTTAACTCCATCGAGGCTGCAAAGGCAGCAGGCTTCGAGCCTGCTGGCGGCGAAGCTCGTCAGAAGATGAAGTAAGACTTCACTCTTCATTGGACAGATCACACCAAAGGGTGGGATTCGCACTAGCTGCGGAGCCCACCCTTTGGCGTTTTGCGAAAGGTATTCTCGAGGCATGACCAGCACAACCACTGAGGTAATGGACAACCCCCGCGCGGAACGAGTCAAGGCGGTCGCCAGGCTCGCCAACCGCAAAGGGCGTGAAAACTCCGGCCAGTTCCTTGTCGAAGGACCACAGGCGGTGCGCGAGGCGCTGCGCTCCCACGGCGCCGGCCGCGACATTATCCGCGCCGTATACACGGTGCCCGGATTCATCGAGAGCCACCCGGAATTCGACCAACTACTGCGCCAAGCGCACGTGACCGCGCGCCTGGTCACCGGCGAAGTGCTGCTGGCCATGGCGGACACCCAAAGCCCGCAGGGCATCTTGGCAGTGGTGTCCATCCACCAGCCGGAGCTAAGCGAAGTTCTGGGGACCAAACCACAGCTCATCGCCGTACTGTGCCGTGTCCAAGACCCGGGCAACGCAGGCACCATCCTGCGCGCCGCAGATGCAGCGGGAGCCGACGCCGTCGTGCTGACCAAGGGCAGCGTAGACATCTACAACCCGAAGGCGGTGCGCTCCACCGTCGGCTCGCTGTTCCACCTGCCGGTGCTCAGCAACATCGAATTCGACCATCTGGTAGCCGCCACCAAGACCTCAGGCATCCAGGTTCTGGCCGCCGACGGCTATGCCGCCCACAACCTTGACGCCCTTCAAGACCAAGCGGTCCTGCGCGCCCACAACCCCGGTGCGTCAGCGCTTGAGAGCGATGCGCCAGTTCTCGAAGCACCGAGCATGTGGCTGTTCGGCAACGAAGGACAGGGGCTTGACGAGCAGGAAAAGGCCCGTGCCGACTTCCGCGTTGCGGTGCCGCTCTATGGCGTCGCCGAGTCGCTGAACGTCGGCACCGCGGCAACAGTCTGCCTCTACGGATCCGCGCGTGCCCAGCACGCGGCGAAGGCCTGAAGGGAACTCTGATTCATGGGCGAACAGCTCAAGCAAATCGTAGCCGTAGCCATCGTCGATGACCTGAACACACCCACCCGCATGTTGGCCGCGCGACGCAACCGGCCCGAAGCGCTGGCGGGCCTCTGGGAATTCCCCGGAGGAAAGGTTGAATCGGGGGAGAGCGACATCGAGGCAGTGCACCGCGAGCTGCGCGAAGAGCTCGGCGTTGACATCGAGCTCGGGGCAGAAATCGCCGGCCCGATCGATCAAGGCTGGCGGCTGAATAACAAGGCAGCCATGCGCGTCTGGTTCGCAGCCATTACCCAGGGCGAGCCGGCAACCCTCGACGGCCACGACCAGCTCGCTTGGCTGGACCTCGACGACCGCCTGGAATCAGTTGTTCCGTGGATTCCAGCCGACGCGCCCATCGTCCGAGCCTGCCTGGCACGAAGCCGAATCGGCCACGTCGGCCAAACCCCGTAGACTTAAGCCAAGCCTGTGCTCTTGGCAGCATGGCCAACCACCAACATCCACTAGGAGCTTCTTCCGTGAAGAAAATCTTTAGCGTCATTGCGCTATTCTTTACCGCCATCTTGGCCCTGTCGGGCTGCGTCAACATGAACGTCGGCGTGGACATCCAGGGCACCGACAAGGTCACCGGATCGGTAGAAGTGACTACCGCGAAAGAATCTCTGCAGGGTCTTGATTTCAAGGACCTCATGGCGCAGCAGGTCGACATGTCCAAGCTTGACTCCATGCTTGCCGGACAGTGGACCTACACCGAGGTGAATGACGGCGAAAACGTCGGCATCCGCTTTGATACCGCGAAGACCATGAACTACACCGAGCTTGCAGATGCCTTCTCCGTGTTCAACATTCCGGTGACCGTAACCGACAACGGCAAGGAATTCACCTTCACCATGCCAGGCTCCGGCCAGACCGCTGTCGACTCCAGCTTCACCGAGGCAAAGGTTGCGGTGAGCTTCCCTGGCTCCGTCGTTTCCCACTCCGCCGGTGAAGTCGAGCACAACACCGTGACCTTCGACCTGATCGAGGGCGCCGAGGTCTACACCGCAACCGGCAAGGCCAACCACGCCCTGTTCTACTCCATCGTCTTCGGCGGGGCGCTGCTGGTGCTGACATTTGTCTTTGCCGGTGCTTTTGCGCCAAAGGCCAACAAGGACGCCCACTAATAAGCAAGCACCACTAGCTTCTAGAGCATCCTGGACCAAGGGCCTGTCATCGTTGAAACGAAGACAGGCCCTTGGCAATAGAATAGAAACTAAGTGTTCAAACGCGTAAGTACAAGATAAGAGTAAGGATCGATCGATCCCATGTCTGATCAGACAACCGAACAGGCTCCGGACGCGGAGCCAAACATCCCTCACCCAACCGACGAAGCAGGAATCCAGGGCGCCGTCGAGGCAGCTTTGGCTGCCATCGAAGCGGCTAGCGACCTGAACGAGCTGAAGGATGCCCGCCTTGCCCACACCGGCGAGAAGTCGCCGCTGTCCCTGTCCAACCGACAGATCGGCAAGCTGGACAAGTCCGAAAAGGCAGTCGCCGGCAAGCTCGTCGGAGGTGCCCGAGGCCGGGTCAACAAGGCCCTGGCCGCTCGCACCGTGGTACTGGAAGAGGCAGAAGCAGCCCGCATCCTGGTGGAAGAAACCGTGGATGTCACGGCCGCCGCACGCCGCCGCCGCACCGGCGCCCGCCACCCGCTTTCGGTCCTGCAGGACCGCGTCTCCGACATCTTCGTCGGCATGGGCTGGGAAATCGCCGAGGGCCCGGAAGTTGAATCCGAGTGGTTCAACTTCGACGCGTTGAACTTCAAGCCGGACCACCCGGCCCGCGAAATGCAGGACACCTTCTTCATCGAGCCTGCCGACGCACACCTGGTGCTGCGCACCCACACCTCCCCGGTGCAGGTCCGCTCCATGCTCGAGCGCGAGGTACCGGTCTACGTGCTGTGCCCGGGACGCACCTTCCGCACCGATGAACTCGATGCCACCCACACCCCGGTCTTCCACCAGTTCGAAGGACTGGCAGTGGACAAGGGCCTGACCATGGCAGACCTGCGCGGCACCCTGGAGCACTTCGCACGCCAGATGTTCGGCGCCGAAGCGAAGATCCGTCTGCGCCCTGCCTACTTCCCATTCACCGAGCCGAGCGCCGAACTCGACATCTGGCACCCGGGCGCCAAGGGCGGCCCGCGCTGGATCGAGTGGGGCGGCTGCGGCATGATCAACCCCAACGTGCTGCGCGCCGCGGGCATCGACCCGGAGGAGTACTCCGGCTTTGCCTTCGGCATGGGCATCGAGCGTACGCTCATGTTCCGCAACGACGTCCCTGACATGCACGACATGATCGAGGGCGACGTCCGTTTCAGCCAGCACTTCGGGATGGAGATCTAAGCACATGCGTATTCCACTTTCATGGCTGCGCGAGTACGCGCAGGTACCGGCCGACGCCTCGGCCGAAGACATCATGGCAGACCTGGTCAAGGTAGGCCTTGAAGAAGAAGACGTCCACCGCCCATCGGACGAGCTCGCCGGCCCGATCGTAGTCGGCCAGGTCCTCTCGCTGGTCAAGGAGGAAGCCTCCAACGGCAAGACCATCAACTGGTGCCAGGTCCGCGTGGTTCCAGAAGGCGCCGAGCAGACCCTGACCGGCAAGGGCATCGACCCCTCAGGGGTTCAGGGCATCGTCTGCGGCGCGCACAACTTCGTCGAGGGCGACAAGGTCGTCGTCACCCTGCCGGGTGCCGTGCTGCCAGGGGACTTCAAGATCTCCCCGCGCAAGACCTACGGCCACACCTCGGCCGGCATGATCGCCTCCTCCCGCGAGCTGGGCATCGGTGAAGACCACGACGGTATCATCGTGCTCTCCCGCCTGGGCCTCGATCCGGAGCTGGGCACCGACGTCATGGAGCTGTTCGGCCTGAACGACCAGACGGCGGAGATCAATGTGACCCCGGACCGCGGCTACTGCTTCTCCATCCGCGGCGTAGCCCGCGAATACGGGCTGGCCACCGGCACCGAGTACACCGACCCGGCGGCGATCGTGAAGGTCAGCGCCGCCACCGAGGCCGGCCACGAGGTCGTGCTCAAGGACGAGGCCCCGATCTACGGAGTGCCAGGCTGCACCCGCTTCGTAACCCGCGAAGTCACCGGCATCGATCCGACCCGCCCGACCCCGCGCTGGATGGCTTCGCGCCTGCAGCTGGCAGGCGTGCGCTCCATCTCGCTGCCGGTGGACATCTCCAACTACGTGATGATGGAACTGGGCGCACCGCTGCACTTCTACGATGCGGACAAGGTCTCCGGCGCCATCACCGTGCGCCGCGCCGCTGCGGGGGAGAAGCTCACCACCTTGGATGACAAGGAACGCGAGCTGTCCAGCGAGGACCTGCTGATCACCGATGAATCCGGCGCCATCGGCATTGCCGGCGTGATGGGCGGAGCCTCCACCGAGGTCTCCGACTCCACCACCCGCGTGCTGATCGAGTCCGCCCACTTCGATGCGGTGTCCATCGCCCGTTCGCGCCGCCGCCACAAGCTGCCGTCCGAAGCCTCTAAGCGCTTCGAACGCGGCGTGGATCCGGAGCTTATGCAGATTGCCGCGCAGCGCGCGGTCGACCTGCTGGTCGAGCTGGCCGGAGGCACCGAAACCACAAAGATCACCGACGCGGGACAGGTTCCTGCACCGGCAACGATCCTGCTGCCTACCGGGTTCGCTTCGGCGCTGATCGGCATCGACTACACCGATGAGCAGATCACCAAATCATTGGAAGGCATCGGCGCAAAGGTCTCCAAGGTGGCCGAGGGCTTCGAGGTCACCGCTCCAAGCTGGCGCCCCGACATCGCCATCAAGGAAGACTTGGTGGAAGAAGTGGCCCGCATCGTCGGCTACGACAAGATTCCAGCCACCCTTCCGGTGGCGCCTCCGGGCCGCGGCCTGACCCGCACCCAGTCGCAGCGCCGCCGCGTGCTGCAGGGCCTGGCAGACTTCGGGCTGACCGAAATCCTGTCCTACCCGTTCGTCTCCGAGGCGCAGAACAACACCTTCGGAACTGCAGTAGCCGGCACCGAGGTCAAGGCCGTCACCCTGGCCAACCCGATCTCCAAGGAATTCCGCTTCCTGCGCACCAGCCTGCTTCCGGGCCTGCTGGACACCGCACGCCGCAACCACGGCCGCGGCTTCCGCGACCTGGCCCTCTACGAGGGCGGCCTGGTGTTCCTGCCAGGGGACAAGCTCGGCTCCACCGTGCTACCTCCGCTGGGCGCTAAGCCAAGCGACGAGGTGCTCGCAGAGCTCTTCGCCGGGGTCCCGGACCAGCCATGGCATGTTGCCGGCGTGCTCACCGGCAATGAGGGGCGCGCCGCCGCAGGCTTCACCCCACGCGCCTGGGACTGGGCCGACGCACTGGATGCCGCGCGCACCGTCACAGACATCCTGGGCACCGAGCTTGAGGTTGCCCAGGGCAGCCACCAGGCATTCCACCCGGGACGTGCAGCAGCGCTAAAGATCAACGGCGAGATCGTCGGCTACGCCGGGGAGCTGCACCCGGCCCTGCTCAAGGATCTGGACCTGCCGGCTCGCACCGTGGCCTTCGAACTGAATGCCGCCGCCGCGCTGGCAGCGGCACCTGCCGTGGTCGTTGCCCAGCACCTGTCCACCCAGCCGCTGGCTACCCAGGACGTGGCGCTGGTGGTCGACCGCGAGGTCGTCGCCGGCGATGTGCTGGCCGCCCTGCGCGAAGGCGCCGGCGAGCTGCTGGAAGACGTTGCACTGTTCGACGTCTACGAAGGCAAGGGCATCGAGGAAGGCAAGAAGTCGCTGGCCTTCGGCCTGCGCTTCCGGGCCACCGACCGCACCCTGACTGCCGACGAGGCGTCCGCTGCCCGTGCCGCGGCCGTTGAGGTCGCAGCGCAGAAGTTCGGCGCAGTACAGCGCTAGGCATGCGCAACCCTTTCAAACGCCCCGGCATCCTGCACAGGCAGGGTGCCGGGGCGTTGCCCTATGCTCGGATTGCATGGGAACAGGCCACCGCGCAGGCAGAGCTGCACGGTGCTCTGGCAGCGATCGGCCAAAGGCCGGACTTCACTGCTCTGGTCTTCACCGAGGCAGCTGCTTTTCCCTCAGCGCTTTATAACGAACAGCTGCTATGCCAGCCCGAACTGGAGCACGCCGCCCAATTCGAGGACGCAGCACTGCGACGCCACTGGGTCACAGCGCATCTCTTGCTGCGCCATGCGCTGGCGGCGGTGACGGACATGCCGGCCGGGAGCCTGAAGTTCTCTGCCGAGCCGTGCGTCCGGTGCGGCGGGCCCCACGGAAAGCCAGTCCTTGAACCGGCGGGCGCGCAGCGCAGGATCCACTTTTCGCTGTCGCATGCGGCAGGCTTCGCGATCGCCGCCATTGGTTCCTCGCGCTGCGGAGTTGATCTTGAGCCGCGAGCTAGCATCGGTCGTGCTGAACTTGTTGCCCGGCAGCTGCATCCCGCCGAGCAAAAAGAATTGGATGCCCTGGCTCCACCGGAGCGGGCCGAAGAATTCACACGCATCTGGACTCGCAAAGAAGCGCTGCTCAAGGCCTGCGGCGTGGGGCTGAGCCGCGGCCTGGATCAGGTGTATGCCGGCGTCCGCCCAACGTCCGGCCAGCCAGACTGGAGAATCCTTGACGGGCTGCTGCCGGGGCCGCTTCACTGGTCGGCGGCGGTCGAAACGCCAGGAGATCCGCAGCTGATCGGTATCAAGCTCACCGAGGGCTGGGCAAAGCCGCGCCTATGACTTGGCAGTTTCCTTCTGCGGTTCTTCGCTGCTGTAATCAACAGACATTTTCGAAGAGCGCAGGATGAACCACCCGCACACCGCCAAGAGGACAGTGGCGGCCGCCGCGGCGATGCCGGCCAGATCCAGTGAGCCCGCGGCGAAAGTCGATCCTGCCAGAGCGTAGCCCACCGGCATTAACCCCAAACCTATGAAGCCGTCCAAGGACAGTACCGTTCCCAAGGAACGCTGCGGCATCCGAAGCTGCACCTGGGTGTAGAAATTGACGGCGAACGCCTCAAGGAAGAAGCCTGCAATAAATGCCGCCGCCGCGACCCAGTACCACTGGGCCAGCAGGGCCACCAGGAGAATCGGCAATGCCTTCGGTGCGAGCAGCAGCACCGTCGTGCTCAACGGGCGCTTGAATGAATAACCCTTGTAGTAGATCCCGCCAAGGATGAGCCCGGCAGCAAGAGCGGTGGACACGATTCCCCAGTGCAGCGCACCGTTCTGTGAAGCATGGTCAAAGACCTTCGGTCCATTGAGCTGGAAGTAGCCAGCCCATAGCAGGTTCATCACACCCGTCAGCAGCACTACGGCAATGAACCACGGCTGCAGCGCATCACGCCAACCTGCCGAAGAATCCTGCTGCGTATTTTGGCCGATGGCACTGGGAAGAGCACAGAGGGTAATCGCCGAAAGCGCCATGAACAGCGCCAGCACTAATGCAACATAGGCCCCAGAAACAAACCCCAAGGCCAGCCCGCCCAGCGCCGGCATCAGCAAAGCCACGGTATTCAGGCTGATTCGCAGCTTGGCCACGGTCTGCTGCATCTGGTCCTTGGCGACCAGCCAGGCAAGCAGGCTTTGGGTTGCCGGCCCGTTCAGGCCGCCCAAGACGCCCAGCAAGCCAGATGACAGGATCCATGGAAACTGCTGCTGCGGCGAAGTGGCCAGCAGAACAGCGAAGAGGACCCAGCAGGCTCCAGTGACGCCTTGGACGAGTATCAAGAATAGTTTTCGGTTGCTGCGGTCCAGGATGAATCCGGCGCAGGCCATGGCCACGAGTTGGCCTACGACTTGGGCGCTGAGCATGCCGGCAAGATATGGAGCACCCGCAGCGTTTTGCAGTGTTCCCATCGTGACAACAACCGGTGCTGTGGTTCCGGAAACTGCTGCAAATATCCGACTGGCCCAATAGTTTCTCAAGGCATTAGCTGGCACTGACAGTTTCCCTTCACACCTAGAATTCTTCATCGCATGGGGCGAAGGAAGAAGAATAGCCAAGAGTTTGATGCGCTGACTAGTCGGTTACCAGTGCTCGCTATTGCGAAGAGTCTACTACCGGAATCGCGATGACTCAGCTTCACGGTTCAATATTTGGTAAGTTAATGCCGAGATTACGTGACGGAATGCAAAAAGCTCGCAAACGATGGGGGATCGTAGGAATGTCGATGGGACGAGCGATCTGGTCATGTTTTTTGGTGTTCGTGCTTGGGACCATCGCCGTTCTTGTCACGATCGCGATCGCCTGGGGAGTAGTGCTTCTTGTGCAGCGCGGCGCAGGCACGCATTTGCCGGATAAGGACCAGGCAAGCATCAGCGTCACGGATGAAGCAGTAGATCCGATGCGCCCGTCCAATTAGCCAGAGCGCTGGCGGAGTTAAAGCAATGAAGGACGACATATTGTCGTCCTTCATCTGCTGCGAACTTTATTTACTTGGCTTCTTCGGTCTTGGTCACCGGTGGCAGATCCGACCATGGGAAGGTGATCCACTTGTCGGTGCGGCGCCATTCGAAGTCTGGAACCAAAATGGTGCGTGGCTTGGTGTAGAGGCAGACAGTCTTGACGTTGGCACCCCACTCGGAAATCAGTTCAAGCACCTTGGCCAGGGTGCGGCCGGAGTCGGAAACATCGTCAACGAGAAGAACGTTCTTGCCGCGCAGCGCGCCCTCGTCAAGCATCGGAGGAAGAACAACTGGCTCGGGCAGAACCGTGCCAATGCCGGTGTAGAACTCTACATTCAATGCACCGCAGGCCTTGGCACCCAGTGCGTAGGCGATCGAGCCGGCAAGCAGCAGGCCGCCACGGGCGATGGCCACAACGACATCGGTTTCGAAGCCGCTGTCGACGACGGTCTGGGCGAGCTCACGGGAGGCAACACCAAAAGTGTCCCAGGTGAGAACTTCGCGCTCGGTCTCAGATAGTACGGCTGCGCCGGAATCGTCAATGCTAGTCATTCTATGATTTTACCGTGGGATATGACGTTTTCTGACAAATTGGGCCTTTCGCGCATTCATCAAATTCTGGATGTTTGCAGATTATCCGTTCTGATCAGCAATAATTTGGTCGATCTCAGGTCGCGTGAATCTGATGACATCAGTGGATTCCCGGCTTCGATGTAGTGCGCACTCGCCGGACAATGAAGCTTTTCTGAAGAATCACACCGCACGGCCACTGCGGTCTGGGCCCGCTGGAACGTGAATTAGCCGATACGATGGTCGAAGTTCATCATCGGTTCTACCGGGCCTGGTGCCCAGAGGAGGTCCACGGCTGTGTTCGTTGGTAGATTCTCGGTATTTGTTCGCAGATCGACGGCGCTTGCTGTGCTCGGACTCCTTGCTCTTGCTCCAGCAGCCCAAGCCGCTACGCCGGCGGTCGCAGTGCAGACAGGAATAAACATTGAATCGGTGGAAGTCTATGACACCGCAGATGTGCTCAATGAACAGAAGCTGCAGGACGCCATCGGCGCATTGGATTTCCACGAGCCGACGAAGGTCGTTGTCTATTCGCGCACCGGCGACTACTCGGACAATATCAATACCGAAACCCTGCTCTACGCCAAAAAGTCGCATCCTGAATGGATTTCGTCTGATCCTGAAGACTATGGAGACTATTGGGCTGACGGATACTTCATCATTACCCTGTCGCGGGAAGGGAAGTATTCGGGGCAGATCGGCACCTATTTCGGCGAAGACCGCAAAGTCTCCGAGGGACAGATGGAGAAAATCCATAAGGCCGGATATGACAACTTTCGATCGGCCCGCTGGACGGACGGCGTGATCGATGTTGCCGCCGCAGGGGCAAAAATCATTAACCGCCCTTGGTATCTTCAGCCGACGCTGTGGATTCTCGGCGGCGTCATTGCAGTCATCGGCGGCGGGACTGCGCTGGGTGTTGCAGGTACGAGGTCATCTCGCCGCAAGAAGTTCGCAGCTGCCTTGGAGCAGGGGCGCAAGCATCTGAGCAACGTCACGATGGACCTGGAAACGACGGAGCTGTCGGCGCGGACCTTGCCCACCGGTTCACGGCATGCCGCCGACCTTGAACGGCGGTTTGCAGACTTCATGAAGCGATACCGGGAATCATTCACCGAACAGCAAAAATTGGAAGTTGCCACGAAGAAGGAACGGGGCACCGCGGATGCGGTGAAGAACTCCGAATCCTTTAGCCTCAACGCCCAAAACCTTGATGCCACTGACGACGCCATCATTGCCGCAGCCGCGCTGTACACCCGTTCGGCGACCTGGGAACAGGCCTGGCAAGCCCAGACGGCGCCGCTGCTTGAGGACCTGGCGGCCTTGCCGGATCTCACCTCAGAGGCAGCAGAAGGTACGAGGGGTGCCGCAGCAGCCTTGGAATCCTTTGGGGTGGATGCGGCCGCAGACGTTGAAAGAATCGGAACTGATCTGAAAGCCGAAAACATTGGCGTCGACGCGGCGCTGGATCAATTGAGCGAACTGCGCAAGCAGCTGACCGAGCGGCTCGACGCTTTCGCCACTGCACAAATCGATGCCTATGCGCAAAGCGACGAGGAGAAGCGCGATATGCGCGAAGCACTGCGCACCGAACGCACCAACTATTCCAGCGGCGGCTACCAAGGCGGCGGGTCGATCTTGGATGTCACCAGCCCCGGAGAACTCTTCTGGCGGGTGCAGAGCTTCAACGTGGGCTACCACGCGGGCGTCAGCTCGGTGGACAGCTCCCGAGAAGCGGCCAGTTCTTCCTCTTCCGGAGTTTCCAGCGGATACTCCGGAGGCGGTGGCAGCTTTTCAGGCGCCGGAGGATCTTCGCACTTCTAGAATTCTTCTCCGTGCGAGATGACCTTGGCGGCGCGGCCGACGATCTTCGGATCAGGGGTGCCCACCAATTCGTGGTCCTTGCCGGTGTACTCGAAGAGATTGAGCACATGGCGCATGGCCTGTAGTCGGGCGCGCTTCTTGTCGTTGGACTTGACGACGGTCCACGGGGCGTGCTCGGTGTCGGTCTTCAGGAACATTTCCCGCTTGGCCGCGGTGTAGTCATCCCACTTGTCCAGTGACGCCAGGTCCATGGGGGACAGCTTCCACTGGCGCACCGGGTCGATGCGCCTGATGGTGAAGCGCGTGAGCTGCTCCCCGGCAGAAACTGAGAACCAGAACTTCACCAGGTCGATGCCTTCATCGACCAGGAGCTGCTCAAAGCTGGGGGTCTGGTGCAGGAAATGGGCGACCTGTTCTTCGGTGGAGAAGCCCATGACCCTTTCCACGCCGGCGCGGTTGTACCAGGACCGGTCGAAGAGCACGATCTCGCCGGCCGAAGGGAAATGCTCGACATAGCGCTGGTAGTACCACTGGGTGGATTCGCGCTCGGTCGGCTTCTCCAAGGCAACGGTGCGCGCGCCGCGCGGGTTCAGGTGCTCGGTGAATCGCTTGATGGTTCCGCCCTTGCCTGCGGCATCGCGGCCCTCGAAAACGATCATCAGGCGGCGTCCGTTGGCCTTGACCCACTTCTGCAGCTTTAGCAGCTCGATCTGCAGTGCGCGCTTCTGGACTTCATAGCTGTCGCGGTCCAGCTTCTGCTCATAGGGGTAGTCTTCCCGCCAGGTGTCAACGATGGAGCCGTCGGCGCGCACCAGCACCGGGTCGTCATCGTCAATGTCAATCACGCTGTAGCCGTTGAGCGCTTCATCAAGCAGGGGGAGTTCGATCGTCATGCTCGCCAGCTTAAAATCCTTGGGTTAACTTCTGGTAAACAGACCCTGACGTGGGTACGGAGAAAGCCGTAAATGTGATCGAGAACAACGGCTTTCGCGTCATGAGTGGTCACATTTACGGCTTCAGTTCCTTCGGGGCGCGGGGCGCCTACGCGGATTTCCTACCCGGGGAAGTCCGGGAGCTTGGAGCTGAACAGCCAGCTGTCGAACAGTTCGTGCGTGTTCGCCTGCGGGGCAAGCTCCGCCACATGCTCCATGAACAGCTGCGTGCTGACCGAGGCGAAGCGGTAGCGGGACACCCAGTCGCGTACGATCTCGAAGAACCTGTCGCGTCCAAGATGCTTCATCAGCGCATACAGTGTCAGCGCGCCGCGCTTGTAGACGCGGTCATCGAACATGTCCTTGGGCCCCGGATCGCCGATCAGCAGATCCTGCTCCTGGGAGTGCAGCAGTTCCCAGGCATCTTTCGCCCGCTGTTCAAGGCTCATCACCTTGGCGCCGTCCGAGTACAGCCACTCGCTGAAGCAGGCGAATCCCTCATTGAGCCAGATGTCCTTCCAGCGCAGCGGGGTGAGCGAATTGCCGAACCACTGGTGGGCGAACTCGTGGGCGATCAGCCGCTGGGCCTCCCAGTCCAGAGACAGGTGGTTGGTCCCGAAGATGCTCATGCCCTGGGCTTCCAGCGGGATCTCCAGCTCGTCGTCGACCACTACCACCTTGTAGTCCTCGAAGGGGTAGGGGCCGTAATGGCGTTCGAACACCTCCACCATCTCGCCCTGCCTGCTGAAGGCGCCGCGCACCTGGTTGTCCCGACCCGGAACCGAGTAGGCGAGGATGTGGCGCTCCTTGTCGAAGGGGATCTCCGAGTAGCGGCCGATCTGCAGCGTGGCCAGGTAGGTGGCCATGGGCTCGTGCTGCTCATAGATCCAGGTATCCCGGCTGGCCGCCCGGCGGTGCGAGACCAGCTTGCCGTTGGCCACCGCGCGGTAGCCGGCATCGGTGGTGATGGAGAACCGGTAACTTGACTTGTGGCTGGGGTGGTCGTTGCACGGGAACCAGGTGGAGGCGCCCACCGGCTGGCCGGAGACCAGGATTCCGTCGGTGAGCTCCTCCCAGCCGACCTCGCCCCACTGGCCGTCCGGGGCCTGCGGGCTTCCGGTATAGCGCAGCGACACTTCCGCATGCTCCCCGGCCGCCAGCTGGCGGGGCAGGGCGATCACGGTGCGGTGGTGCTTCTTGGACACCGCTGCCTTGCGCCCCTGGACTAAGGCCTTCACCACCTTCAGCCCGCTCAGGTTCAGCGCCACCTCGCTGATCTGCTGCAGCGCCCGCACCCGCAGCACCGCCTTGCCATCGAGCAGGTTGCTGGCAAGCTTCACCGTCAGATCCAGGTCATAGTGTTCGACGGTGTAGGCGGGGGAGCCATGGTGCTTGGTGTACTCATCCAGTATTTGGTGGGGCATACAGTCGGTGCTTCCTCAATGGTTCGTGGTCGGGCCCGCACTAGGCCGGCGTGCTGGCGGTGCTTGCTGGTTCCTCGATGTTCCAGCGTACTGCCGGATTGCCCCGCCAGTAGGTATTGGCAGGCAGAACCTCGCCGCGCAGCACCAGGCTTGCAGGCCCGGTGGTGGTGCCCTGCGAAATCTGGGCGGCCGGAAGGATCACGCTGTGCGGGCCCAAGGTGGCGCCGGCGCCCAGGGTGACGGAGTCGATGGACATAATGCGGTCGTGGAACAGGTGGGTCTGCAGCACGCAGCCGCGGTTCACCGTGGCCTTGTCTTCCAGGGTCACCAGGTCCGCTTCGGGGAACCAGTAGCTTTCACACCACACGCCGTGCCCGATCTTGGCCCCCTGCGCTCGCAGGAACCAGACCAGTGCAGGGGTGCCGGAGGCCAGGCGGGCGAACCACTGGGCGCAGACCAGCTCGGTGAAGGAGTCGACCATTTCGGTGCGCCAGATGAACGAGCTCCACAGGGTGTGCTCGCCGGGCTTGATCGGCCCGACCACCAGCCACTTCACCGCCACGGCGATGAACGCCGCTACGGCACCGGCGGCCACCAATACGGCGCCGGAGAGCAGGGCCGCCGCCCACGGGCCAGCCACGGCGGTCAGCTCGGACAGTGCCCAGAGCACGCCGGCGGCGATGGCGACGGTGGCGAAGACCGCCAGCGAACGGGTCAGCTCCCAGAGGGCACGGGCCACCTTGAGCTTCATCGGCGGTTGGTAGGTGCGCTCGGAGGAAGCGTCCACGGTGGTGCGGCGCAGCTTGTGCGGAGGCGAGCCCAGCCAGGAGCTGCCTGCCTTCATCTTCTTCGGGGTGGCCGAAAGCACCGCGATCAGCGAGCGCTTGGGCACCCGGCGCCCCGCATGCAGGATGCCGGAGTTGCCCAGGAAGGCCTTCTTGCCCACGCGCACCGGAGCAATGTGCATCCAGCCGCCGCCCAGTTCATAGGAGGCGACCATGGTGTCATCGGCCAGGAAGGCGCCGGAGGAAATCGTGGTCATCTTCGGGATGAGCAGCACCGTGGAGATTTCTACGTCGCGGCCCACCTTGGCGCCGAGCAGGCGCAGCCACACCGGGGTGAACAAGCTGGCATAGAGCGGGAAGAGCTGGTCGCGGGCGGTGTCCAGCACGCGCTCGGTAGCCCAGGCCTGCCAGCCGATGCGCGAGGTCACCGAATGCCAGCCTTCGACCAGGCCGATGGACAGCAGGCGCACCTGGATGATGACCAGCAGCATCTGCGAGAAGAACCAGACAACGGTGCCCAAAAGCACCACGGGGATGAACGTGAAGCCCAGCTGGGCCAGCGACTGCTCGCCGCGCAGTAGCGGAGCCACCGCCAAGACCGCAAGCACCACCGGAATCCACTGCACCAAGTTCAGGCCGATGGAGCCCAGTCCGCCGGCTACGCGCCCCAGGCGGTTATAGGCAGGCTGGGCCGCCGGCCACTTGGGCTTGCTGCGTCCCTGGCGCACCGCGGGGGAGCCGGCGTAGCGGGAATTCTCCCTGGTCTCGCCGAAGACCGCTGAGCCGGCCTCGACGATGGTGCGCGCAGCAACTTTCGCCCCGGGCACCAGGGTGGAGCGGGCGCCGACGGAAGCGAACTCGCCGACCTCGATGGCGCCCACATGTACCAGGTCGCCGTCGATCCAGTAGCCGGAGACGTCGACCTCGGGTTCAAGGGTGGCCCCGGCGCCGACGGTGAGCATGCCGGTGACCGGGGGCAGGGTGTGGACGGTGGCGCTGCGATCGATCTTCGCGCCGAGTCGGCGGGCATACCAGGGCAGCAGCGGCGCGCTGGCCAACGACACCGGATCCACCACATCAGCAATGTGCTGTGCCAGCCACAGGCGCAGGTGCATTGACCCGGACCTCTGATAGGTTCCCGGTTTCAGGCCGCGCAGCAGGATCTTGCTGGCGGTGATGGAGATGCACATGCGGCCCAGCGGGGTGACGAACACCAGCCACAGCACCGCCAGCACATACCAGGGCATCGGCAGCGGGGCTGAGAAGATGCCCACCGCCAGCAGCAGCGCATGGCCGAGCATGAGGTAAGTGAACCAGCGCAGGCCGGAGAGGATGAACAGCGGCACCGAAATCAGCGACTGGGCGAACTGGGTGGCGCGCTTGGTGCGGGTCACCGCACGGGGTTCTGCCGCCTGCGTGGCCACCTGCTGCCCGCCGAGGAATTCCACCAGCGAGCCGAAGCGCGGGTAGTCGTAGAGGTCTGCCACGGTGATATCCGGGTAGCGGGCGCGCAGCGCAGAGACCAGCTGGGCCGCGGAGAGCGAACCGCCGCCCACGGCGAAGAAGTCAGCGTTTTCGCTGGTCACAGCGACGCCCAGGGCGCCCTTCCAAGCGGCGGCCACGAATTCGCCCACCTCGTCCAGGCCGGTGAGCTCTTCGCCCTCGGTCGCCTCATCGGCCCCGGCCAAAGGCCAGGGCAACGCGTTGCGGTCCACCTTGCCGCTGGTTTTCATCGGCATGGTGTCAACCACCGCAAGGATGGGCACCATCGGAGCTGGCAGGTCCTTGAGCAGGTGCTCGCGGGCGGCCTTCAGGTCATAGCCCTCGTCGGCCTGCAGGTATCCGACCAGGATCTTGTTGCCGGTGTTGGTTTCGCGCACCGCCACCGCTGCGGAGGAGACGTCCGGCAGCGAATTCAGCGCCGCGTCGATCTCGCCCAGTTCGATGCGCCGGCCGCCGATCTTCACCTGGTCATCCACCCGGCCGATGAAGATCAAACCCAGCGGGTCGTTGACGACCATATCGCCCGAACGGTAGGCGCGCTCCCAGCCCAGGGTGGGCATCGGCGCGTACTTTTCAGCGTCCTTCTCGGGGTCCAGATAGCGGGCCAGGCCCACACCGCCGATGATCAGCTCACCGGATTCGCCCTCCGCCACCGGCACGCCTTCCGGGTCGACCACCGCCAGGTCCCAGCCGGCCAGCGGCAGGCCGATGCGCACCGGCAGGCTGCCGTCCATGGTGGCGCCGCAGGCCACCACGGTGGCTTCGGTCGGCCCGTAGGTGTTCCAGACTTCGCGGCCGTCGGTGGCCAGGCGCCCTGCCAGTTCTGGAGGGCAGGCTTCGCCTCCGAAGATCAGCAGGCGCACGGATTCCAGCGCCTCGGCGGGCCACAGCGCGGCCAGGGTGGGCACGGTGGACACCGCGGTGATGGCGCGGGAGACCAGCCAGGGGCCCAGATCCATGCCGCTGCGCACCAGGGCGCGCGGGGCGGGGACCAGGCAGGCGCCGTTGCGCCAGGCGATCCACATTTCCTCGCAGGAGGCGTCGAAGGCCACCGAGAGGCCAGCGAGCACGCGGTCCGAGGAATTCAGCGGGTCCGAAGGCAGGAACATCTGCGCTTCGGCGTCCACGAAGGCGGCCGCCGAACGGTGGGTGACGGCTACGCCCTTGGGCTTTCCGGTGGAGCCGGAGGTGAAGATGATCCATGCGTCGTCGCCCAGCTGGGGCTCGCGCGGGTCGGGGAAGGGGGCGGGGCGCTCGGAGGAGACCACGATCTGGTCGGTGCCCTTGATGATGCCGGCGACCTCGGCCTCGGTGAAGACCACCTTGGCGCGCTCGTCCGGGTCATCCCCGTCGACCGGCACATAGGCCGCGCCGATCCACAGCACCGCCAGGATCCATTCGTAGAGGTGCCTGGTGCCCGAAGGGACGCGCACGCCGATGCGGTCGCCGGCGCCCAGCCCGTGCTCGTGCAGGCGGCGGGCCTTGGCCTTGATCTCCTCGACCAGCTCGGCATAGGTTTCGATGCTGTCGCCGTCGTCGATGGCCGGCGCATCGGGGTGCTGCAGCGCGGTGGCCTTGACGATGTCCACCAGGGTGCGGGCGGTCGGCGCAAGAGCGCCCGAGGGGAACTGCGGAGGGTAGGTCCGCGCCTCGGGTGCCGGTGAATTTATAGGGTCCATGCTTGGTGGATCCGTCCCTTCACTTCAAAATGGTGCTGTGATTGGTACTCATGGGGGTGATGAGTCCGACGCGAAGTGGATCCTGGAGGGGTGGGAGCACAACGCCCCCGCAACCATTAAAGCCATCAACTTCTTCCACGTGGCGGCAAGAATGCTGATTTGTCGCCTTTGTCTCAAAAGTTACTTCATCTTGCATCCGTTGGGCGCAAAATTGCGCGAGGATTGGCCTTTTTGACGCCAGAATGTACGCGGTTGTTCGCCGAGTGCGGTTATTACCGCTTCGGCACCCGGCGCAGGCCCAGCAAGAGGATGCCTACCAGCACGCCCATTGCCGCCGCGATGCTGCCGGTCAACGCAGCGCCGAGCAGCGTGTCGGTGGCCAGGACCACCGCCGGAAGCGCCGAAATAATGATTGCCGAATGCAGCGGTTTGGCCAGGGTGATGCCCCACTGAAGCAGGAGGATCGGCGCGCTGATGGCGAACACCGATAAGGCCGCGATGCCCAGCAGCTCGCCGATTTCAGGTGTGCCGGCAAGCAGGCTAGGAAGCGAGAGCAGGCCGCACAACATCCAGGCCAGATGGAATCGGGCAACACTCATGGCTGATGCGCTGATCCCGCGCTCGGCCAGCTGCCTGGAGACCAGCAGTACTCCTGCAGCGCAGAGCCCGGCGGCCGCGCTCAACCCGATGCCCAGGACAAGGTAGCCGTTGTCGGCTTTCTGCGCGGCGAAGACAAACCACGCCACAGCTGCGGCGGCCAGCAGCACAGCCACAGGGTGCAGCAGCGTGCGTGCCGAAACTCCCCGGTGGAACAAGAACATGGCCAATGCCACGGCGATGGGGCCCAGCCCGGTTTCAATGACGCTGGCCGCAGTGGCGGGAATCATCGTGGCCGAGACATAGAAACAGGCGAAAGCGCCGGCGGTGACCAGATTCAGCTTGAGCCAGTCCGCTGGTTTCAGGCTGTTTGCAGCACTCTTGCCGCTCCTGCGCGCACCGGAGAACCGTGAGAGAATCAGGGCGATGATCGAGGCGCTGAGGAACGCGGTGAAGGTGGCGAAGGTCCCCAGCTCTGGTTCAACGAAGCGGCCAACCACTGCCGTGCCGATGCCCTGCCACAGCACTGCGGCTGCCACGACTGCCAGTCCCAGCCATAGGCTGGCGGCCTTCGGGGCGCAGTGCTGTTCACCGGCTCTCGCCGGGCTTGTGGCAGGGGACTGGTTCATTGGGAATTCCTCATGACGTGGTGGAAGTAATTCACACTAGTCAAACCCAATTGGGGGCAAAACCACTAAAACCTGCGGCTACATTTCACCCCTGGGGTAGTGGCTTCACGGCGTCCAGCAGCCTTTGCGGTGCATCGTGCAGCACCTCGCGCATCCATTCATCGCCCAGCCCGAGGGCTTCCAATGCCTGCAGCTGGTGGCTGTACGCGTAGGGGATGTTGGGGAAGTCGCTGCCCAGAACTACCTTGCCGTGCAGCTGCGCCAACAGGTTCACATAGCCTTTGGGCATCGGGGCGAAGGACTGCGTGAAATCGGTGGCCACCATGGTGGTGTCAAGGTAGACGCTTGCATGCTCCCGGGCCAGGGCCGCAAATTCCCTGTATTCGGGCAGTCCCGCGTGGGCAATCACCAGCACCAGCTCCGGGTGCGCTTCAAGCAGCCTTCTGACATTGCCGATCCCGGTGTGTTCTCCGCGGTGCGGGCCGTTGCCGCAGTGGATGACCACCGGCGCCTGCGCCGCCTCCAACAGGTCCCACGCGGCATCCAGCAGCGGGTCGTTCGGGTCGAAGTTGCCCACCTGCACATGCACCTTGAAGATCTGCGCCCCCGCTTCCAGGCAGCCGCGCACCTGGTTTTCCGCGCCGTCCTCCGGATAGAAGGTGCCCGAATGGATCGCCTGCGGGTGCTGGGCGGCGAAGCCGCGCGAGTACTCGTTGAGCCAGCCGGCCATGCCCGGTCGATGGGCGTAGTTCAGCGTGCTGAAGCGCTTCACGCCCAGGCGCTGCAGGTCGGCGATCCGCTGGGCTTCGTCGTGGCGGTAGGTGATGGGCCAGGCCAGCTCGCCGTGCTCTTCGCGGGCATCGAAGAACGCCCACACCTTGCGCAGCACGTTATCCGGCATGAAGTGCACATGAAGGTCGATCACGCCGTCAATGCCCAAGCCTTGCAGATAACTGCCGATCTGTGCATCCGCGGCGGGCATGATTCCCGAGTTCAGTACCCCTGCCATCAGTTCTCTCTTCCCAGCTAGATATTTTTAGCCCAGCAGCAAGGTGCAGCTGCGCCAGAGTGCCAGCAGGGCGAAAACCGCGCCGCTGACAAACAAAACACAGTCCTGGGCGCTGAAGGAGCTGAACACAGTGCCGAACCGCTGGAGCACAGTGGTTCTGGCGGCTGTGCCTTGCCGTGTTCCGGCTACGTGCCGCCCAGCGCCGCCAGTGGAGTTCTTACCGCGCTCGCCGAAGATCGGGTAGAGCGCCAACGTCAGGAAGCCCAGCCCCAGCACCCAAGTGGCCAGCAGGTCAACTGTCATTAGGGAACCAGCAGCACCTTGCCGGTGGTGGAGCGCGATTCCAGCGCAGTGTGCGCCGCCGCGGCCTGGGCCAGCGGGTAGGTGGCGCCGATGCGCACATCCAGCTGCCCGGCGGCGGTCCAGCCCATGATGTCGCCGAAGCGCCAGTGCAGCTCGTCGGGCGTGGCGATGAAGTCGCCCAGCTTCGGGCGGGTCACGCTCAGCGAGCCCCCGGCATTCAGCCGCTGCAGGTCAAAGGGCGGAACCTGGCCGCTGGCCCCGCCGAAGAGCACCAGGGTGCCGCGGCGGCGCAGCGCCGCCAGCGACCCGTCGAAGGTGTCCTTGCCGATCCCGTCGTACACAGCATGGACCCCGGCTCCTTCGGTCACCTCCGCCACGGTGGCCGCCACCTGGTCGTAGTCCACCACATAGTCGGCCCCGGCGGCCTTGGCCAGGTCCTTCTTCTCCTGGGTGCTGGCGGTGGTGATCACCGTGGCGCCCTTGAGCTTGAGCAGCTGGGTCAGCAGCAGCCCGACGCCGCCGGCCCCCGCATAGGTCAAGATGACATCGCCCTTGTGCACCATGTAGCTGTTGTGCACCAGGTAGTGGGCGGTCATTCCCTGCAGTGGCAGCGCGGCCGCCACATTCAGGTCCACGGCGTCGGGCACCTTGGCGATGGCGTCGGCCTCCACCACTGCATACTGGGCATAGCCATTGGCTCCCGAGGCGGTGGCGATCCGGTCGCCGACCTTGTAATTCTGCACTCCGTCGCCCACCTGGGTGACGACGCCGGAGAATTCAGAACCCGGGGTGAAGGGGTAGTCGACCTTGTAGACGCCGCTGCGCTGATAGGTTTCGATGAAGTTCACGCCGATGGCCGCCACCTTCACTTGCACCTGCCCCGGGCCGGCATCCGGCACTTCGCGCTGCCCGAGTATCAGCCCGCTGGCATCCGATGGTCCGGCGACGAGAATTGCCTCTTGCTGCATAGCTGCGCTCCTAGTGGATCGTCTAGTGAAACTGGGGTTGTCCTGCTGCCCAGTCTAGAGCCGCGACGTGTCCCAAACGGGGTTGGCAGGGCCCATGTCGAGAAAGATGACGCCACATTCATGAATATTTATTAGCTTCTATGCATAAGTTGCGGTACGATCTGGACATGACGATTTCAGTAGCTGTTTCCGGAGCCAGCGGTTATGCCGGCGGCGAGGTCCTGCGCATCCTCGCGGCCCACCCAGAGGTAGAAATTGGCGCGATCACCGCGCATTCCCAGGCCGGGCAGCGCCTTGGCGGCATTGCCCCGCACCTGCATGCGCTCGCCGACCGCGTACTGGTGGACACCACGGTCGAGAACCTTGCGGGGCACGACGTGGTCTTTCTGGCCCTGCCCCATGGCGCCAGCGCCGAGGTGGCCGCCCAGCTGCCCGAATCCACACTCGTCATCGACGCCGGCGCGGACCACCGGCTGGAATCCGCCGAAGCCTGGGTGAAGTTCTACGGAACCCCCTACGCCGGCTCCTGGCCCTACGGACTTCCCGAGCTGCCGGGCCAGCGCGAAAAGTTGGTCGGCGCCAAGCGCATCGCTGTCCCGGGCTGCTATCCCACCGGCGGCCAGCTCTCCCTAGCCCCGGGTTTCGCCGCAGGACTTTTGGAGCTTGACGACGTGGTCATCGTCTCCGCCTCCGGCACCTCAGGAGCCGGCAAGTCCCTGAAGCCCCACCTTTTGGGGGCCGAAGTCATGGGCTCGATGAGCACCTACGGCGTGGGCGGCGTGCACCGCCACATCCCGGAAATGGAACAGGGCTTCTCCAAGCTGGCCGGCGCACCGGTCACCGTCTCCTTCACCCCGACCCTGGCCCCGATGCCGCGCGGCATCCTGACCACCGCCACCGCGCGGGTCAAGCCCGGGGTCACCGAGGCGCAGCTGCGTGCGGCCTGGGAGCAGGCCTACGCCGACGAGCTGTTCGTGCACCTGCTGCCCGAGGGCCAGTGGCCCACCACCGGCGCGGTGCAGGCAAGCAACCACGTGCAGCTGCAGCTGGCCTTCGACACCCACGCGAACCGCGTGATCGTCTCCGTGGCGCTGGACAACCTAACCAAGGGCACCGCAGGAGCCGCGGTCCAGTCAATGAACATCGCGCTCGGCCTGCCAGAAAATACCGGATTGCTCATGCAAGGAGTCGCACCGTGAGCCTCGCCCACACCAACACCCACCCATCCGCCCCTGCCACCGGCGTCACCGCACCGGCAGGCTTCAGCGCGGCCGGCGTTCCCGCAGGCCTGAAGTCCACCGGCAAAAATGACGTGGTGGTGGTCCAGAACCTCGGCCCGAACTTCACCGCCGCTGGCGTGTTCACCTCCAACCGCGTGGCCGCCGCCCCGGTGCACTGGTCCCGCCAGGTCATCGCCGACGGACGCGTGGACGCGGTGCTGCTGAACTCCGGTGGAGCCAACGCCTGCACCGGCGCCGAAGGCTTCGGCAACACCCACCGCAGCGCAGAACACGTGGCGCAGCTGCTGAACATCTCCGCAGGGGATGTGGCAGTGGCCTCCACCGGGCTGATCGGCGTGCAGCTGCCCATGGACAAGCTGCTTTCCGGCGCCTCCGAGGCAGTCTCCGCGCTGGCCGGCGACCAGAACGCCTCCGACCAGGCGGCCGCCGGCATCATGACCACCGACACCGTGCCCAAGCTGACCAGCCGCCTGGTGGGGGACTCCACCACCGGCCAGGTCATCATCGGCGGCATGGCCAAGGGCGCTGGCATGCTCGCCCCGGCCCTGGCCACCATGCTCGTGGTGCTCACCACCGACGCGGTGCTTTCCGCCGAGCAGCTGGATTCCGCCCTGCGCTCGGCCACCGCGATGAGCTTTGACCGTGCGGATTCCGACGGCTGCATGTCGACCAACGACACCGTGCTGCTGCTGGCCTCCGGCGCCTCGGGCATCACCCCGGATATCGCCGAGTTCACCGCGGCGCTGACCGACGCCTGCCAGGAGCTGGCCGCCAAGCTGATCGAGGATGCCGAGGGCGCGGATCACACCATCGCCATCCGCACCTTCAACGCCGCCACCGAGGCCGACGCCCTGGAAGTCTCCAAGGCGGTCTCCCGCTCCAACCTGGTCAAGACCGCGATCTTCGGCAAGGACCCGAACTGGGGGCGCGTGCTCTCCGAGGTCGGCACCACCAAGGCCGCCTTCGAACCCGATGAGCTGAACGTGGCCATCAACGGGGTCTGGGTCTGCAAGAACGGCGGCGTGGGCGAAGACCGCGAGCTGGTCTCCCTTGAGGACCGCAACGTGTCCATCGACATCGACCTGAACGCGGGCAGCGAGGAAGCCACCGTGCTGACCAACGACCTGACCCACGACTACGTCCACGAAAACTCCGCCTACTCCAGCTAGGAAGCACACAGCATCATGACCGAAAACCTGCGCCCCAACCTGGCCGACGCCCAGCGCAAGGCCGAAGCGCTGATCGAGGCCCTGCCTTGGATCCAGCGCTTCGCCGGCACCACCATGGTGATCAAATACGGCGGCAACGCCATGATCAACGAGGAACTGCGCCGCGCCTTCGCGGAGGACATCGTCTTCCTGCGCCACGCGGGCATCAACCCGGTGGTGGTGCACGGCGGCGGTCCGCAGATCAACAAGATGCTTGACACCCTGGGCATCGAGTCCGAATTCCGCGGCGGGCTGCGGGTGACCACCCCAGAAGCCATGGACGTGGTGCGCATGGTGCTCACCGGCCAGGTGCAGCGCGACCTGGTGGGCCTGATCAACTCCCACGGCCCCTACTCGGTGGGCATGTCCGGCGAGGACGGCGCCACCTTGCAGGCCATCCGCCGCGGCACCGTCGTGGACGGGCAGCAGGTGGACCTGGGCCTGGTCGGCGAGGTGACCCGGGTACGCACCGACCAGGTGGACTCGCTGATCGACGCCGGCATGATCCCGGTGATCTCCACCGTCGCCCCGGAGTTCGACCAGGACGGCGAACCCACCGGCGCGGTGCTCAACGTCAACGCGGACACCGCCGCCGGGGTGCTGGCCACCGCGCTGGGCGCCAGCAAGCTGGTGATCCTCACCGACGTGGAGGGGCTCTACGGCGCCTGGCCGGACAAGTCCTCGCTGATCACCTCCATCACCGCCGACGAGCTGCGCGAGATGCTGCCAACGCTCGAATCCGGCATGATCCCCAAAATGGGCGCGTGCCTCAAGGCGGTGGACGCCGGCGTGGGCCAGGCACACATCGTCGACGGGCGCGAGCCGCACTCCATGCTGCTTGAAATCTTCACCGCCGCCGGCGTGGGCACCCAGGTGGTCCCCGCCGACCCAGCCGCAGCCAGCACCAAATAACCGCAAGCCTTTCGAAAGGACCCGCCGTGAGCGAGCACGCCACCGACGCCGGAATCGACACCACGCAGCTGACCGAGCTGGCGCACGCCTCTTCGGCGGTGCTGGGGCAGCGATATGCCTCCAGCCTGCTCGGCGTGTTCGGCACCCCGCAGCGCGTGCTGGTGCGCGGCGCCGGCTGCCACGTGTGGGATGCCGACGGCAACCAGTACCTGGATCTGCTCGGCGGCATCGCGGTGAACACGCTGGGCCACGGCCACCCGCTGCTCACCTCGGTGATCACCAGCCAGCTGGCCACCCTGGGCCATGTGTCCAACTTCTTCACCTCGCCCACGCAGATCGCGCTGGCGGAGAAGCTGCTGGAAATTTCCAACGCCCCGGCAGGCTCCAAGGTGTTCTTCGCGAACTCCGGCACCGAGGCCAATGAGGCGGCGCTGAAGCTGACCCGCCGCAACGCCGGCACACCGCAAGCCCCGCGCACCAAGGTCATCGCCTTGGAACACGCATTCCACGGCCGCACCCTGGGCGCCCTGTCGCTGACCTACAAGGAAAAGTACCGCGCGCCCTTCGCCCCGCTGCCGGACAACGTGGTCTGGATCCCCGCCGGCGACGAGGCCGCCTTGCGCGCTGCGGTGGATGAAACCGTCTCCGCAGTGTTCATCGAGCCGATCCAGGGCGAGGCCGGGGTGCGCCTGCTTTCGCAGGACTACCTGCGCGCCGCCCGCGAGATCACCCGCGATGCCGGCGCCCTGCTGGTCTTCGACGAGGTGCAGACCGGCATGGGCCGCACCGGCTCCTTCTTCGCCTCCGCACCGGTGATTCCGGATGTCATGACGCTTGCCAAGGGCCTAGGCGGCGGCTTCCCGATCGGCGCGATGATCGTCTTCGGCGAAGAAAACACCACCTGGCTGACCCCGGGGGACCACGGGACCACCTTCGGCGGCAACCCGGTGGCCTGCGCCGCCGGGCTGGCGGTGATCCACGTGATCGAAAATCAGCAGCTGCTCACCCACGTGCAGGACACCGGCGCCTGGCTGCGCGAGCAGCTGGCTGGCGTGCCCGGCGTGGCGGCGGTGCGCGGCGCCGGCCTGCTCAACGCCTTCGAATTGGACAGCGCCTCCGCCCCGGCGCTGGTTGCCGCCGCACTGGATGCAGGGTTCATCATCAACGCCACCGATGAGCGCACCATCCGCCTGGCCCCGCCGCTGGTCATCACCACCGCGCAGCTTGAAACCTTCATCGCCGCCCTGCCGCAGCTGATTGCCGGCCTCTAATATTTCGACGCACCGCTTTCTAGGAGCTGATCCCATGAGCACCACCCGCCACTTCCTCACCGACCTGGACTTCACCCAAGAAGAACAGGGCAAGGTGCTTGACCTCGCCCTGGCGATGAAGGCCGACAAGTACGGCTACCAGCCCTACGCCGGCCCGCAGACCGTCGCTGTCTTCTTCGACAAGACCAGCACCCGCACCCGCGTCTCCTTCCACGCAGGCATTGCGGAGCTCGGCGGCTCCCCGCTGATCATCAACTCCGCCGAATCCCAGCTGGGCCACAAGGAGTCCATCGCCGATTCCGCGCACGTGCTCGAGCGCATGGTTTCCACCATCGTGTGGCGCACCTACGCCCAGAAGGGCCTAGAAGAGATGGCGGAGAATTCCTCGGTACCGGTGATCAACGCGCTGTCCGACGACTACCACCCCTGCCAGCTGATCGCCGACCTGCTCACCGTGCGCGAGCACAAGGGCGAGCTGGCGGGCCTGAAAATGGCCTACCTGGGCGACGCGGCAAACAACATGGCCAACTCCTACCTGCTCGCCGGGGTCACCGCCGGGATGCACGTGGCCATCGCCGGACCGGAAGGCTACCTGCCCGACGCCGCGATCATCGCCGCCGCGCAGGAGCGGGCAGCTGCCACCGGCGGATCGGTGACGATCACCACCGACGCGGCCGCTGCGCTGGCGGACGCCGACGTCGTCGCCACCGACACCTGGGTCTCCATGGGCCAGGAGGAGGAGAAGGAGGCGCGGCTGAAGCTGTTCACCGACTACTCGGTCACCTCCGCGGCCATGAAGCTGGCCAAGGACGACGCCATCGTGCTGCACTGCCTGCCCGCCTACCGCGGCTACGAGATCGAGGCGGCGGTCATCGACGGTCCGCAGTCGGTGGTCTTCGATGAGGCGGAGAACCGCGTGCACGCGCAGAAGGCCATCATGACCTGGCTCATGGTCGCCTCCGGCCTGGCCGACGACGATCGCGTGGTGCTCTAGCATGGCAGTCCAGCCCACCACCAAAACCGCACGCCAGGCCCGCATCCGGGCGTTCCTGGGCAACAACTCCGTCAAATCCCAGGCCGAGCTGCTGGCCCTGCTCAAAGACGACGGCCTGGAGGTCACCCAAGCCACCTTGTCCCGCGACCTGGTGGAGATCGGCGCGGTGCGCATCCGCGACAACTCCGGCCAGCTGATCTATGCGGTGCGCCAGGAGGGCGGGGACCGCTCGCCCAAGACCGCCATCACCCAGGAGGTGCTCGACGCGCGGCTGGCCAAAATCTGTGCCGAACAGCTGGTCACCGCGGAAGCCAGCGGCAACATCGTCGTGCTGCGCACCCCGCCGGGCGCCGCCAACCTGCTGGCCCTGGCCATCGACCACTCCCAAATGCCTTCCATCCTGGGCTGCATCGCGGGAGATGACACCATCATGGTCACCACCCGAGACGTCGACGGCGGCGCCGAGGTGGCCGCCCGCTTCCTGCAGCTGGCTGAACCGCACTAGGCAGCCGCGGCCCTTCGCCGTACTTATCCACACTCCGCTGCCCAGGCGCCCCGCGAACTGCCGGACGCCGGATCATCGGAGTATGGAAACCGCAAACCCCGCCCAGAGCGCCGCAGCGCTGGTGCTCCAGCTGCAGCAGGGGCCGGCCTTGTCCGCCGGCGACCTGCTGCAGGCGCAGTCTGCCTGCCTGGCGCTCTTCGGTTTCCTCAATAACGCGGCGCATGAGCTTCCGGACCCCCGGCTCGCGGCCGCCCACGCCGCCTTCATCGAGGCGTTCTCCCGCAGCGCCGCCCGCGAATCCATCGCGGCGGCCAGCCTGGTGGAAACCACCGCCGCCCATGCGCTGGCCCTCGACGAATTTGACGCGCTGCGCGAGGGCGGCACCGACTTCACCGCTGCGCCCCAGTTCGCGCCGGGCCGCACTTGCTACCGCGACAGCGCCGAGTTCCTGGGCAGGTGGCTGAACATCAACTACTTCGAGGCCGCCGGGCGAGTGGCCGACGCGCACCTTGTCTACCGGCGCAAGGACCTCACCGGGGCAGCCTGCCCGCCGCGCTTCACCCGCCTGGCGCAGGCCTTCGACCCCGCACCGCCAACTTCCGGCGGTGCGGTTCAATCGCCCGGCACCCTGCCGGATCTCACACATTCTGCTGACCCGCGGGCAGTCCTGCGCTACGCCAGGGCGCTGGACAAATTCGAGCCGGAAGACACCACCTTCGACGGCGTGCCCACCAGCGCCACCGCCACAGCGGCAGATGGCCGGCTCATGGAAGAGCACACCGCACAGCTGCTGCAGGAAACCGACCCGCGCACCCGCGACAAGCTGGTCAACGCCCTGATCAACCGCTACAAGCTCGACCACAAGGAAACCAAGGAGCTGCCGGTGGGGCTCTTCCGTGGCAAGACCGTTGGCGGCACCCACCAGTACCTGCTCAACGTGACCGGCCTCGACATAGAAGTCATGGAATCTCTGCTGGCGCAGGCGGACAACAAGCACACCAAGGCAGGTGCGGCGGCTCGCTCGGCCGAATCCCGGAACGACTCCGGTGCAGAACCTGCTGGATCCGCGTTCTCTGCCGAGGAGCTCTTCAGCACCGACCAGCCGCTGCCGCAGTGGGCTTCCGGCGCCGCATCTTCTGACGCAGCGTCCAGCGACGAGGATTCAGGCTCACGGCCAGACACCGGGCCGGCCATGCCCAGCCCCTGCACCGTCGCCCAGCGCCGGCTCAACGCCCTGATGGCGGTCTTGGTCAACCTCGACCCGAACGCCGAGGGCAAGCGCGTGACTCCGGAAATTGTTGTCCATGCTGCCCTGGAGGACCTGCGCGATCTGTCGACCATCACCGGGGTCACCGCCCACGGCGTCCAGCTGCCGCCGGCCCAGCTGCGGGCCATGCTCTGCGAGGCCAAGGTGCTCAGTCCGATCTACAACGGCGACGGGGTGATCATGGACATCGGGCGCGACCGGCGCACCTTCCCGAGGTACATGAAGCTTGCCGTCCGGGACCGCGACGGCGGCTGCCTCGTGCCTGGCTGCACGCAGGACCCGGCGCTCATCGACTTCCACCACATCAAACCCTGGTTCAAGGGCGGGAAAACGAGCATTGCGAACTGCTGTCCGCTGTGTGCTGCGCACCATGTCCTGGTGCATGCAGGGGTGATACGGGTCGTCCAGATCAATGAGCTGCCCTATGTGATCCTGCCGCGGCATCTTGACCCTGACCAGCGGCCGCAGCGCAACCGGTACTTTTCTCGCTGCTAGTTAGCGCCCCGCACTAAATAATCCATGGCACGCCACTGGCCGCCGGCGATCATCACGATCGGCCGGCGGCCAGTGGCGCTTAAATTCCTTGACTGCCGCCTACGCAGCCAGCTCTTCCACCGATTCCATGCCGAAGGCCTGTTCAAAGGCGCTTTGGACTTCATCGTTGTAGGAGACGAGGATGATGCGGTGGATTGGCGAAATGTGCTTGTTCGTCTCTATCCACTCGCCGATTGCTTGATGGGCGATCCTTGCCACTTCCGCTGCCGGCCATCCGAAGGCCCCTGTTCCCAGCGCCGGGAAGGCGATGGAGTGGGCTTCATGGCGGGCCGCCGCATAGAGCGAATTCTTGAAGCAGTCGGCAAGAATCTTCGGATTCGGCTTGATGAGCGCGAGGTTCGGAGCCGCGGTGTGGATGACCCACTTTGCTTTCAAATTGCCGGCCTTGGTGGCCACTGCAATGCCCGAGGGGATTCCGTCGGGGTACCTCGACGCTCGGATTTCACGGGCAGCAGCTAACAGCGCAGGTCCGGCTGCGAGATGAATTGCTTCATCCACACCCTTTCCGCCAAGAAGGGAAGGGTTTGCCGAATTGACGATTGCATCGACGCTCAGCGTCGTAATGTCCCCGCGAAACAACTGGATGTCCATTTGGTTTCCTCCAATGACGTATCCGTTTACGAATATGGGTTCACCATACGCCCGCGATCTGTGAGGTGGAAGAGAAAAATTAGTATTACGAGCGCGGGGAAATTTTTTCGCTGTGCCGGGAACAGCTGACACAGACCGACGCAATGAATATTTATGAGTAATCTTGCATAAACCTTTGCTACAGTTGTAAGTAGTACAAGAATTATCCGCGTATTTACGGGTTTGGGACGCTGCAGCAATGATCCGTCGCAAGCAGAAAGGAACGGGCAATGGCCTCGTCAACAAATGAAGGATCGCTGTGGGGCGGACGCTTTTCTGGCGGCCCCGCAGATGCAATGGCGGCGCTGAGTAAGTCCACCCACTTCGACTGGCGCCTGGCAAGCTACGACATCGCCGGATCGCGCGCCCATGCCAAGGTGCTCCATCGCGCCGGCCTGCTCACCGAGCAGGAGCTGGAGGACATGATTGCAGCGCTGGACCAGCTGGAATCCGATGTGCTGGACAAGACCTATGTCGCGGCCGAGTCGGACGAAGACGTCCACGGTTCGCTGGAGCGCGGCCTGATCGAACGCGCCGGTGCCCACCTTGGCGGCAAGCTGCGCGCCGGGCGCTCGCGCAATGACCAGATCGCGACGCTGGGACGCATGTTCCTGCGCGACCACGCGCGCATCATCGCTGGCGGGGTGCTGGACACCATCGACGCGCTGCTTGAGCAGGCCAAGGCCCACCCCTATGCGCCGATGCCGGGCCGTACCCACCTGCAGCACGCCCAGCCGATTCTGCTCTCCCACCTGCTGCTGGCCTATGCCTGGCCGCTGCTGCGCGATGTGCAGCGCTTTGTCGACTGGGACAAGCGCGCTGCGGTTTCCCCTTACGGCTCCGGTGCGCTGGCTGGCCAGACTCTGGGCCTGGATCCCAACTTCGTGGCCGCGGAACTGGGCTTCGACTCTGCGGTCTTCAACTCGATCGACGGCACCGCAGCCCGCGATGTCTTCGCCGAATTCGCCTGGATCTCCTCGATGATCGGCGTCGACCTGTCCCGGGTGAGCGAGGAGATCATCCTCTGGGCCACCAAGGAATTCAGCTTCGTCAAGCTGCACGACGCCTTCTCCACCGGCTCCTCGATCATGCCGCAGAAGAAGAACCCGGATATCGCCGAGCTGGCCCGCGGCAAGGCTGGCCGCCTGATCGGCGACCTAACTGGCCTGCTCGCCACGCTGAAGGCGCTCCCGCTGGCCTACAACCGCGACCTGCAGGAAGACAAAGAGCCGGTCTTCGACGCCGCTGACACCCTTGAGATCCTGCTGCCTGCGGTAGCCGGCATGATCCAAACGCTCACCTTCAACACCGAACGCATGGCGGACCTGGCTCCGCAGGGCTTCGCGCTGGCCACCGACATCGCCGAATGGCTGGTGCGCCAGGGCGTGCCGTTCCGCGACGCTCACGAATTGTCCGGCGCCGCCGTGCAGCTGGCCGAGTCCCGCGGGGTGGAACTGTGGGACCTGAGCGATGCCGACTATGCAGGGATCTCCGAACACCTGACCCCTGCGGTGCGTGAGGTGCTCTCCACCGAGGGATCGCTGAACGCCCGCAACGGCCAGGGCGGCACCGCCCCGAGCGCCGTGGAACAGCAGATCACCGAATTCGAACGCCAGCTGGATGCCGTGCGCACCTGGGTGGGCCGGTAATCCCGCGGCAGCGCCATTGCCGAGAGGCGGCCGGGAGCGTTGGATGCGTCGTGCATTCAAGCCCCGGCCGCCTACGCTTTTAACCCGTGCACGCGATACAGTGTGTTTCATGACTCAGCTATTGGCTCCGGCCGCGCTTATTTCACAGGTCACCACCTCATTGGATGAGCTGCGTGAGCAACTGCGCGGTGTGCCTTTCGAAAAATATGCGGCGCCAAGTTCGCTGCCCGGCTGGAGCACCGCCCAGCTGATTGCCCACCTCGCCTCCTTGGCCAAGGCCGCGCGGCGCCAATTCGAGCACGCGGGCGAGGAAACCGCTCCTGAAATGTACGATGGCGGCGCCGTCGGACGCATGGAAGCGATCAACATGACCGCGCTGATGCGTCCCGAGGCGCTGGCCGAACTGGCCGACACCGCGCTGGCGGAACTGCGCGAGGTGCTTCCCAGCGCAGAATCCAAGTGGGAGCAGCCGGTAGGCTACCGGCCCGGAGCCAAGGTGGCCGACATGATGTATGCCACCTGGCGCGAGATGCTGATCCACGCTACGGATCTGGATGAATTCGTGCGCCCGGCCTCCACCTGGCCGGCAGAATTTTCCGAGCACCTGCTGCGTGCGCTGGCAGCGCGCGTGCCTGCCGAGGACCGGCTGGTGCTCCAGCCCCATGGCAAGCCACCGGTGGTGCTCGGCGACGGCGGGCGTTCCTGGGTGCTTTCCGGAACCGAGTTTGACTTGGCTGCTTGGCTTGCCGGACGCCCAGCGGCGGGACCTGTCCAGGCAACAGCAGTGGCCGACGGCGCCGAATACCCGCAGCTTCTGCCATGGCCGAGCGACCGTTTGATGAGCCGCTAGGCTCAAGGCCCGGATGCATCCGCTTGCGGCGGCAGGAATAACTATTCCTGCCGCCGTTTGCATGTCGGCGCATGGTCATGCGCCCTCGTGAATCTGTGCGAGGTGCCGCAAGGCCGTTGCAGACGCCCGGCGGAGGGCGCCGAAGCGGCTAAAATATTGAGGCGTGAACACTTCTGAGAGCATTACCGAACTTCTTGACCGCCTCTGCGCCATCGTGCCCGACTACCCCCAGCCGGGCATCTCGTTTAAGGACCTGACCCCGGTCTTTGCTGACCCGACGGGCCTGCGCCGGCTGGTTGACGAGCTGCTGGCGCCATTCGCCGGGCAGTTCGACATTGTTGCAGGGCTTGAGGCCCGCGGGTTCGTCCTGGCCGCCGCCGCTGCCTACGCTTCGGGGACCGGAATGCTCACGATCCGCAAGGCGGGCAAGCTGCCGCGCGAGGTGTACCGCGACGAGTACACGCTGGAATACGGCTCGGGCTGCCTTGAAATCCACCGCGACGAGGTGGCTCCCGGCACCCGCGTGCTGATCTTGGACGATGTGCTGGCCACCGGCGGCACCGTCGGCTCGGCAGTGCGCCTGATCGAAAAGACCGGAGCCGTCGTCGCAGGCATCGGCGTCGTACTGGAATTGGACGGGCTGGACGGGCGCGGCCGCCTGGGCGAGCACCAGGTGGTGTCGCTGCAGGTAGTGCACTCCTGAACACCGCTCCTAGACTCCCGGCGGCCACATTACGCCGGGCGCGAAGCGGATTAGAACCGCGCTCGGCGCCCCGCGTATGATTGTTTGTCCTGCGAATTTAGTGCGCAACGATTAGTACGAGGGGAAATCGGGTTGTCCGAAACGATCGAACAAGATCTGTCAGCCGAGACTCGGTATGTGGCGAAGCTTTATGCGCGGCTCGACGAGCTGCGAGCGGAGAAGGTCCAGCAGCTGGGCCGCACCCGCGCCCAGGGGGCGGTGGGCAGCTTCCAGAACATGTCCGAACGGGACTCCTTCGCGACCCTCTACGAGGACCGCATCGCCCAGCTGGACGCTGTGGAAGACCGGCTGGTCTTCGGGCGCCTGGACATGGCCGGCCACACCGACACCCCGCGCTACATCGGCCGCATCGGCCTGAGCGATGAAGAGCTCAACCGCCTGATGATCGACTGGCGCGCTGCCGAAGCTGCACCCTTCTATCAGGCCACCGCGCTGAACCCGCGCGGCGTGCGCCGCCGCCGGCACCTGATGCTCAAGGGCCGTGCCGTGGCGGGCATCGAAGACGATGTGCTCGATGAAACCTGGTTGGATGAGGGCCACACGCACCACGGCGAGGGCGCGCTGATGGCGGCGCTGCGCGAGAAGCGCACCGGGCGCATGGGGGACATCGTCGGCACCATCCAGGCCGAGCAGGACGCGATCATCCGCAGCGCGCTGCCCGGCGCGGTGGTGGTGCAGGGCGGGCCGGGCACCGGCAAGACCGCCGTGGCGCTGCACCGCGCCGCCTACCTGCTCTATGAATACCGCGAGCGGCTGAAGAACGCCGGCGTGCTGATCGTCGGCCCGTCGAACTCCTTCATGCGCTACATCGAGCGCGTGCTGCCTTCGCTGGGCGAGACCGGCGTGGTGATGAGCTCGGTGGGCGAGCTGTACCACGGGATCCACGCGGTTCCCGAAACCAACCGCACCGTCGCGCGCATTAAAGGCCAGCTGTCCATGGCCAAGGTGGTCGCCGCCGCGGTGCGCAACCGCCAGCGACTGCTGGCCGAGGACCGCACCGTGGTGGTGGAGGGCACGCGCCTGACACTGACCCGCGGCATGGTGCGCAATGCGCGAGAACGCGCCCGCCACACCCACAAGCCCTACAACCAGGCCCGCGAAACCTTCGTGAAGGTGCTCGTGGGGGACCTGGCCGAGCAGCTGCGCCAAAAGCTTGAGGAATCAGCCGGGCAGTCATCCACCTCGGACCGCTCCTACCTGCCGCAGGAAGTCCGCGAGTCCTGGGATGTGCGCGTGGCGCTGAACCTGTGCTGGATGCCGATGACCCCGCAGAAGTTGATCGCCGAGCTCTTCGCCAACCCGCACCTGCTGGCCGCCGCCGCTCCGAAGCTCAGCGAAGCGGAGCGCGATGCGCTTTATCGCCGCGCCGAATCCCCGTTTACGGAGGCCGACGTCCCGCTGCTGGACGAAGCCGCCGAGCTGCTGGGGGAGGCGGAGGACCCGCAGGCCGCCGTGCATGCGGCCCAGTACCAGCGCGACGTGGAAAACGCCGAGGCGGCGCTGCGCAATATGAACACCATGCTTGAAAACGCCGGCATCGACGGGGTGGTCACCGCGGAACAGGTTGCCGGGGTCAACCAGGAAACCTCCGCCCGGCTCACCGCCGCCGACCGCGCAGTGGCCGACCGCACCTGGGCCTACGGGCACATCGTGGTCGACGAGGCGCAGGAGCTTTCGCCCATGCAGTGGCGGCTGCTGGTGCGACGCTGCCCGATCAAGTCCTTCACCATCGTGGGAGACATCGCGCAGACCTCTGCAGCGTCCGGCGCCAGCAGCTGGGCCCAGGCCCTGCAGCCGTTCTTCGGCGACCGCTTTGCCCTGGAAGAGCTCACGGTGAACTACCGCACCCCCGCCCAGATCGCCGATGCGGCAGTGCGCGTGGCCCAGGCCGCGGGCCTTCGCATCACCACCCCGCAGGCGGTGCGCGAGGGCGACTGGCCGCCGGTGCTCACCGAAACCACGCCGCCGCGGCTGCAGGAAACGCTGCTTGAAGCGCTGGGCGAAGAGCTTGCCTTCTCCGCCGGGGGACTGCAAGCGGTGATCGTTCCGCAGGACCTGCTGTCCGCCACCCGCGCGGCAGTGCAGGCGGTGTACGGCGACCGCGTCGGCACCGGCTCGGGCGGGCTGAGCCAGGACATCGTCGTGATCAGCGCCCGCGAATCCAAGGGCCTGGAATTCGACGGCGTCGTCATCGTCGAGCCGCAGCAGCTCGTGGCGGAGGTCGACGGGGGAGTGGGCGACCTGTATGTCGCGATGACCCGCACCACCCAGCGCCTGCGCGTGATCCACACCGGCCAGCTGCCCGCTGGGCTGGAAGCCTAGCGCGCCCACCGTCGCGAAGTGGCACTAAGCCAACTCGTGACGATAACCTTGTATCAAGCGCGGCATCAGGCAACCCCACTGGCCGCGCGGCAGGAACCACATGCCGGACTCGGCGTGTGCACGGGGCAGTACAAAGACAGAAAATGGTCACAAAGAGCATGTCTGAAAGCAAGCAGAACCCGGTGCTCGCCGGGCAGAGTAACGATTCCTCTTTCGCAAATGTTTGGCAGGAGCTGAAGTGGCGCGGGCTGGTGCACGTCTCCACCGATGAAACCGAGCTTGAGCGCGCGTTGTCAGAGGAGACCGTGACCTATTACTGCGGCTTCGATCCCACGGCGCCCTCGCTTCACCTGGGCAACTTGGTCCAGCTGCTGAACATGCGCCGCCTGCAGCTGGCAGGACACCAACCGCTGGCTCTGGTCGGCGGATCCACCGGCTTGATCGGCGATCCGCGCCAGACCGCGGAGCGCACCCTGAACACCAAGGAGACCGTCGCGGAGTGGGTCTCCAAGCTGCAGGCCCAGGTCTCCCGCTTCCTGTCCAACGACGGCGAAAACGCTGTGCGCCTGGTCAACAACCTGGATTGGACCGCACCGCTGTCCGCACTGGACTTCCTGCGCGACGTGGGCAAGTACTTCCGCGTGGGCACCATGGTGAAGAAGGAGATCGTGGCAGCGCGCCTGAACTCCGACGAGGGCATCAGCTACACCGAGTTCTCCTACCAGGTCCTGCAGGGCTACGACTACCTTGAGCTGAACCGCCAGTACGGCTGCACCCTGCAGACCGGCGGCTCGGACCAATGGGGCAACCTGACCAGCGGCACCGACCTGATCCGCAAGGTGGAAGGCCGTTCGGTCCATGCCTACGGCACCCCGCTGATCACGAACTCGGACGGCACCAAGTTCGGCAAGTCGGAGGGCAATGCCATCTGGCTGGATGCCGAGATGTGCAGCCCGTACACCTTCTACCAGTTCTGGCTGAACACCGCCGACGCCGACGTGATCGACCGCCTGAAGGTCTTCACCTTCCTCTCGCGCGAGCAGATCGAGGCCTTGGCTGTTGAAGTTGCGGAGCGCCCGTTCAAGCGCCAGGCCCAGCGCGAACTTGCCTGGCAAGTGACCTCGCTGGTCCATGGCGAAGACGCCACCAACAAGGTGATCGCCGCTTCGGCCGCGGTCTTCGGCAACGGCGAACTCGGCGATATCGACCTGCCTACGCTGCAGGCAGTTATCGCTGAACTTCCTACCGCACAGGTTTCGGTCGACGATTTGGGCATCCTGAATGTGCTGCACGTGTCCGGTCTGAGCAAGACCCAGTCCGAAGCGCGCCGTACGGTGGGCGAAGGCGGTGCATACGTCAACAACGAAAAGGTCGACGGCATCGACTCGGAGCTTTCCGAATCGGACTTCCTCCATGGCCGCTACGCAATCGTGCGCCGCGGCAAGAAGAACATGGCAGTTGTCGAGCTGACTAAGTAGTAGCCAAGCTAAACCGCCAGAAAAGTTTGTGAACCAGCACACTTTTCTGGCGGTTTTCTTGTGCCTAGAAACAGAATCCCCTAGTCAAGTATCTTTTTGTGGAGATTTACGGGGCCCTGTGTCGATTTTGCGTTGGGGTGGAACCCGTGTAAAGTTTTATCTCGCGCCGCTGCTACGGACGGACCGAAATGGTTCGAGGTAACGGCGAGGCGAACAAGTTGAGAACGTTGAGTTGGCACTGGTCAGCTTGG
>NZ_BJNY01000012.1 GCF_006539925.1 Glutamicibacter uratoxydans
GGCGGCCGGCAACAGATATTGTCTGTTGCCGGCCGCCGTTTTGCTACCTGGAAGGCTGGCTAGTTTGCAGCTTTGAGCATCGACTTGACCAGCGGCCCTGCAGTTTGCGCTCCGCCATTACCGTCTTCGACAAAGGCCGCAATCGCAATGTCGCCCTGCGCGGCGATGGCCCAGGCGTGGGCATTGCGTTCGCTGTCATATTCCGCGGTGCCGCTCTTGCCGATGATCTTGCCCTCTCCTGTCCCCTTCAGGTCTTTCAGGGTTCCGTGGTCGATCACTTGGGCCATCATGCTTGCCAGCTCGGTTGCCTCCTCCTTGGTCAGCTTCGATGCCGGGGCGGCCGGTGCCTTGGGTTCGGGGCTCAACACGAGCTTCGGAGACACGGTGTGCTGGGCTTGGACCGAGGCGGCAACGGTTGCCATCCCCAGAGGAGATGCCTGCACGACGCCTTGGCCGATCATATTTGCAGCCTGTTCCGTGCCGGTGGAATCCGTAGGAACCGAACCGAGCTGCGCGCCGGCGCCGGTGCCGTCTTCACCAGTAAGGCCTAGTGCGGCCGCAGCTTCGGCCAGCTTCTTTCCACCGATCTCTGCTCCCTGGTTCAGGAACACGGTGTTGCAGGATTGCGCGATGGCCTCGGACAGCGGGATGGTTCCCAGTGCGCTGGTTGGGTAGCCGTCGTAGTTGCTGAAGGTGCGCCCATCGATGGTCGTGGTGGCAGGGCACTGCACCTTGGTATTTGCGTTGTCCCCATTGCGGATCATGGCCAGGGCGCTGATGACCTTAAACGATGAGCCCGGCGCATATTTGCCTTGAAGCGCGGTATTCAGCCCAGAGGACACCGGTCCGGAGGATGCCGCGAGCACTGCACCGTCCGAAGGCCGGATGACGACGATGGCAGAGTTCGACTTGGCATCTTCCAAGAGGTCGTCTGCCGACTGCTGCAGTTTCTGGTCCAGTGTCAGCTGCACGTCTTTGCCGTCGGTTGGCTTGCTGGTAAACAGTTCTTCCTGGGATTCCTTGTCGGCGTTGTACCGGGCGATGCTCACCCCGTCCTCACCGGACAGCGTGTCGTTGTAGGCGGCCTGCAGGCCCGAAAGCCCTACTTGGTCCCCCGCACGGATCTTGCCCTGCGACTTTTCAATGACTTCGGCGGTGGCCTCCCCCACCGAGCCCAGCAGCGGCCTGGCAAAATTGCGGCTTGGAGCCAGCGGAATCTCGTCCTTTTGGGCTACCGCTCCGGGAATCTTTGCGATCTGTTCGTCGGTGGCTTTGCGGGTGGAGTCATCGCGCAGCACGATTGCCTGCACCCAGGCCTTGTCTCCGGCAGCCTCGACCTTGGCTACGTAGGCGTCAGGGTCGATTTCCACGAGCTTTGCCAACGCCTTGGCCGAGGACTTCCATTCCTCTTTGGAGGCGCGGGTCTTGTCGATGCCGACGTTCACTACCGGACGATCGGCAACAATGTTCTTGCCATCCCCGTCGGTGATGTTTCCCCGCGCTGCCGGTACAAAGCTGGCGGCGAGGAAATCTCCCTCAGCCAAATTCGGCGCGAGGATTGCCGGGCTGAAACGCAGCTGCCAGGTTTTTCCCTGGTCGTCGTATTCCCACACGGCCTTGGTCTGGTACTTGAAATCCTGGTCCGTGTCATCGACATCCATCACCGTATCGATGGTGGCGGTAGCTGTTTTGACACCATTTTGTTCCTGCTCGTCGACAGCCACCGACCCCAGGGAGCTCTTGCGGGCGATCCCGTCAAGCTTGCCGAATGCGGTCTTCACATTTTCTGCGGCCACCGCGGCGTCGGTGTCGGTAAAGCTCACCGCCGAAAAGTCGCCTGAGTTCAGGGCCGCCACCAAGGCATCGGCAGATCCCGTAGGATCTGCTGGTGCCGAGCTGCAGGCGCTGAGCGAGCCTGCGACGAGAGATGCAATGGATAGGGCGATGACTTTGCGACGAAGTGCTCTCATGGCGCCATTCTATTGGCCGGCTTCAAGAACCGGCAATGACATGACGATTAATCGAGTTCAAGGGTGTAGACGATGAGCAGAATATCGGTATTGGGCACATACCAGTCGCGCTCTTCCCTGCGCACGAATCCCATGGATTCATACAGGGCCCGAGCCGCTGTCCAGTCCTGCCCCGTCGTCAGCGAGACGGTGTGGACTCCGGGTTCGCGGCGTGCCCTGTCGATAGCAGCCTGCACCATGGCGCGTCCGGCTCCCGAACGCTGCACCGATGGATCCACACTGAGCATCCGGATCTCCAGCTCGCCCTCCAAGGCGATGTCCGCGTAGCCGTTGCCGAAGGTCACCAGCGTCATTGAGGCAATGGCCCGCCCGTCGCGGCGCGCTACATACACTTCGGCTTCTTGGGCCCGCGCATCGACCTTGCGCACAAATTGCAGGTATTCGTGTTCCGGGTCGTCAAAGTGGCCCGCATGCAGGTAGGCGTCGACGGTGATGTCGCCTACGCGCTCGTAGTCAGCTTCGCTGGCCAGTTCGATGCGCAGCGCACCATCGGTGATTCGGAAGTGTTCATTCAGAGACATAGTTTCTTAATTTTGCCACCTTCCCCGGCCGGCGAACGATCCTGTTTCCGCGCTGCTGAAGATGGGGCTTCCAAATCGTTACAGCCGAGCGCACCTAGGCTTTCAGTGACCCAAGGAACAGATTAGATTCCTAGTCAGATTCCATTTATCAAATCTTTACCCAATTTTCCGGCTTCCTATGGTAGCTCCACGGCCTGCGCATTTGGCGGAAACAGCACTTGCCAAATGTTTGTTAGTAAAGTTAACTAACAGTCATGACTTCCACCTCGGGCACCCGCAGAAGCATGACCCGGCGAACCGCTTCCCTGCCATCCCACGGCCGCGAACACAACCTCGCCCTCGTGCTGCAGCACCTCTACGCCCAGGGGCCCATGAGCCGGGCGGACCTGTCCCGCGCCAGCGGGCTGACCCGCGTGACCATTTCAGATCTGGTCACCGAATTGATGTCCCGCGGACATGTGATCGAGCTGGGCACCTCCAATGCCAGTCGCCCCGGCAAGCCGAGCATCCTGGTGGACATCAACCGCAAGGGCCTGCAGATCATCGGCGTCGACCTGGCAGACTCTGCGGTCATGCGCGCCGCGGTGATGGACCTGGACGGCAACGTGCTCACCCGCGTGGAACTTGAAACCAACGACGAAAAAGGCGAAGCCGCCACCGCCCAGGTCATCGACCTGACCGGGCAGGCAATTGCCGCAGCCACCGAACGCATCATCGGTATCGGCGTGGGCACCCCCGGCATCGTCAACAACGACGGGCTGATCCTCACCGCGCCGAACTTCGGCTGGACCAATGTGGACCTGCACCGCGAAATCCATGAACGCTTCAGCCTTCCCACCCATGTGCTCAACGACGCCGACGGCGCCGTCATGGGCGAGCACACCTTCGGCAACGGCAGCGCCCACATGATGCTGGTCAAGCTCGGCCGCGGCGTGGGCTGCGGAACCCTGGTCAACGGCGTGCGGGTGCGCGGCGCCAATGCCGCCTCCGGCGAACTGGGCCACGTCATCGTGGGCACCGACCAGGGCCCGTTGTGCATCTGCGGCAAGCACGGATGCTTGGAATCCTGGGTTTCCATCCCCTCCATCCGCCGGGCCCTGGCCCAGCGGCCCGAGGGCATCTCCCCGGAAGAACACCGCGCGAAGATCATGCAGCAGGCCGCCGAGCGCCTGGGCATCGTGTTGGCACCCATTGTCTCGGTGCTGGACATCCAAGACCTGGTCATCGCCGGTCCTGCGCGCTTCGTCGACGACCAGCTGCTCGCGGCGCTGCAGGAAACCATCACCGCACGCACCAATGCGTCACAACGCCCGAATTTCACGGTCCAGCTGTCCGAAAACCCGGATGACATCGTGCTGCGCGGTGCAGCCGTGAATGTGCTGTTCAACGAGCTGGGGGTGGCCTAAGCAATCAACCACCTTCCTTTGTTTCATTCAGAACCTAGTTAGATTCACTCGCAACACCATTCCCGAAAGGAACCTTCGACGTGAAGAAGAAGACAATGCTGTCTCTGGCCGCCACGGTGGCCGCCTCCGTTGCCTTGACCGCCTGCGGCGGTGGCTCGACTGCCCCTGCACAGACTTCTCCCACCGCCATGGACAAGGAAGCCAACGCCAGCAAGTCCATCACCCTGTGGCTGGCCGGCGGCGACACCCCTGACGAGCTGCGCACCTACCTGAAGGACACCTTCAAGGAGAAGACCGGCGCCACCTTGAAGATCGAGGAACAGGGCTGGGGCGATCTGATCACGAAGATGACCACCGCGCTGCCGGATGCCAACAACACCCCCGACGTTGTGGAAATGGGCAACACCCAGTCACCGACCTTCACCAACATCGGCGCTTTCCTTGACCTGAGCGACATGTTCGACGAGCTCGGCGGCGCGGACCTGATCCCTTCCTTCGTGGAGGCAGGCAGCGTTGACGGGGCCAAGTTCACCCTCCCCTACTATGCGGGCTCCCGCTACATGTTCTTCCGCAAGGACCTGTGGAAGGAAGCAGGCGTCGAAGCGCCGAAGACCCTTGATGACTTCAACTCCGCAGTGAAGACCATCACCGAGAAGAACCCGCGCGAAATCAAGAACTTCTCCGGCTTCTTCCTCGGCGGCCAGGACTGGCGCAACGGCGTCTCCTGGATCTACGCCAACGGCGGCGACCTGGCCAAGAAAGACGGCGACCAGTGGGTCTCCACCCTCTCCGATGAGAACACCCTCAAGGGCCTTGAGCAGCTGCAGGCCATCTACAAGGACGCTTCCAAGGCCCCTTCGGATGCCAAGGACGTCACCCCGTGGCTCTACATCAACGACGCCGACCAGATCCTGGACGAGGCGGGCAAGCCAACCGGCAAGACTTCGCTGTCCGCTGCCACCATCATGGCTCCGAACTGGGCCCGCTGGTCCATCGGCGACATGAAGAAGGTCGACGGCAAGGACACCCGCGTCTGGAACGACGACACCTTCGGCATCTTCGCCCTGCCGGGCAACGACGGCCAGCCGGCCCCAGTGCTGGCAGGCGGCTCGAACATCGGCATCTCCGCCAAGAGCCAAAACCCGGAACTGTCCAAGGAACTGCTGCGCATCATCTTCTCCGAGGAATACCAGAACATGCTGGGCAAGGCAGGCCTTGGCCCGGGCAACCTGAAGTACTCCTCCTCGCTGGGTGACGACCAGTTCGCCACCACCGCCATCGCGGCCATGAAGAACTCCAAGCTGACCCCTGCCGCACCGGGCTGGGCTGCAGTTGAGACCAACCAGGTCCTGGAAGAATTCTTCGGCAAGATTGAATCGGCAACGGATCTGAAGGCCTTGGCGGCGGAATACGACGCCAAGATCACCCCGATGCTGAACCTGAAGTAGTTCCCAGCAGGCAGCGCCAACGGTGGTCGAAGCGCACAGCGCTTCGGCCACCACTGGCGCCGCCGCCCAGCACCCCTGCACTGACACCCAGCAAGGAACCCCGTCATGACCTCCCAGCTCTCCGCGCCGAAGAAGGCGAAGGACCGGGCGCAGCCGGCACCGGATGCGGCGCCCCAACGCCCCCGGTCGCGCGCCTGGCTGCTGATCCTGCCCACCATCGTGCTGCTCGTCCTTGCCCTGGGCTATCCGGTGGGCTGGCAGCTGGTGACCAGCTTCCAGGAATTCGGCCTGAAGCAGCAGTTCGGCCAGCCGCCGGAATTCGTAGGCTTTGACAACTACATCCAGCTGCTGAGCGACTCGAACTTCTGGGTGGTGCTGGGCCGCTCGCTGCTGTTCTGCCTGCTCGCCGCCGGATTCACCGTCATCTTCGGCTTCCTGCTGGCCTTGCTGATGAAGCAGGTGCACAAGTCCATCCGGCTGATCCTGCAGATCGCCCTGCTGCTGGCCTGGGCCATGCCGGTGGTCGCCTCGATGACCGTCTGGGTCTGGCTGGTTGACTGGCGCCGCGGCCTGCTGAACTGGCTGCTGGTGAAGCTCGGCGTGGATGCGCAGGGGCACAACTGGCTGGCCGACCCGGTGACCTTCTTCATCACCGCACTGGTCATCGTCGTCTGGGCTTCGGTGCCCTTCGTCGCGCTGAGCATCTACGCCGGCCTGACCCAGATCTCCGAGGAGATGCTGGAAGCCGCAGCCATGGACGGGGCCACCGGCTGGCAGCGCACCCGACTGATCATCCTGCCGGTGATCGCTCCGGTGCTCTCCATCGTGATGCTGCTGCAGCTGATCTGGGACCTGCGGGTCTTCACCCAGATCAAGCTCCTGCAGGACGCCGGAGGCGTCGCCAATGAAACCCACCTGTTGGGCACCTACATCTACCAGGCCGGCGTGGGATCGGGATCCTTCGGCGTCGCCAGTGCCGTGTCGGTGCTGATGCTGCTGATCACCGTCGCCATCAGCTGGTACTACGTCCGCTCCCTGATGAAGGAAGAGAACTGATGCGCACCAAGCTCGCCACATACTCCGCAGGAATCCTGGCACTGGCAGCGGCGGTGATCTGGGCCTTCCCGGTGTACTGGATGCTGAACTCCTCCCTGCTGCCGAACACCACCCTGCAGTCCACCACCCCGCATTTCCTCCCGCTGGGCGGATCCTTCGACAACTTCAAGGCGGTGCTGGCCGACGGCGGATTCGTGCGCGCCCTGGGCGTCTCGCTGACAGTCACCCTGGCCACCGTGCTGGTCTGCCTGGTGGTGGCATTCCTCGGCGCGCTGGCCATCAGCCGCTTCCGCTTCCGCGGACGCAAGTCATTCATCCTGGCGCTGCTGCTGATCCAGATGCTGCCCGCCGAAGGCATGTTCATCGCCCAGTACAAGATGTTCTCCTCGCTGAACATGCTCAACTCGGTCATCGGCCTGACGGTGCTCTATGCCGCGGCCGTGGTGCCCTTCACCATCTGGATGCTGCGCGGCTTCGTCGCCGGCGTCCCGGTGGAACTGGAAGAGGCTGCCATGGTGGACGGGCTCTCCCGCACCCAGGCCTTCCTGCGCATCACCTTCCCGCTGCTGGCCCCGGGCCTGGTGGCCTCCGGAGTGTACGCCTTCCTGCAGGCCTGGAACGAGTTCACCGTGGCCTTGGTAGTCATGACCGAAGAGCAGTCCAAGACCCTGCCGCTGTGGCTGCGCTCCTTCATCCAAGCCTCCGCCACCCGCGAAACCGACTGGGGCATGGTCATGGCCGCCTCCACCCTGGTCGCAGTACCTGTCATCATTTTCTTCCTGCTGGTCCAGTCCCGGATGTCCTCCGGCCTGGTCGGCGGCGCCGTGAAGGGATAATTTATGGATACAACTGCCAACGACGCCGCCGTGCGCACCCTGGCCCGCCGCGTGCTGATGCCCGGCTTCATCGGCACCACCCTGCCTGACTGGGTGGCCGAAGAACTACGCGCAGGACTCGGCTCGCTGTGCATCTACGGCGGCAACATCCACGACAACCAGCAGCTGGCAGCCCTCATGGCCCAGGTGCGCGAAGCATCCCCCGAAGCCATCCTGGCCCTGGACGAGGAAGGCGGGGACGTCACCCGACTGCACTACCGCGACGGCTCCAACCAGCCGGGCAATGCGGTGCTCGGGCGGCTGGATGACCCGCAGCTGACCCGGGCCAGCGCCCGCGCCATCGCGCGGGAAATGCGCTCCTTCGGCTTCAACCTGAATCTGGCGCCGGATGCCGACGTGAACACCAATGCCAAGAACCCGGTGATCGGCGTGCGCTCCTTCGGTATCAGCCCGCACAAGGTCGCCATGCACACCGCCGCCTTCACCGTGGGCCTGCAGGGTGAAATGGTCGCCGCCTGCGCCAAGCACTTCCCCGGCCACGGAGACACCTCCACCGATTCGCACCTGGCCCTTCCGGTGGTGGCGGTGGACCCCTTCACCCTGGCCGAGCGGGAGCTAGCCCCCTTCACCGCGGCCATCCAGACCGGCATCGCCGCGATCATGACCAGCCACATCATGGTCCCCGCCCTGGATCCTGAAAACCCCGCCACCTTCTCCAGCGCGATCCTCGGCGACTTGCTGCGCGGCGAGCTCGGCTTCGAGGGCGTCATCGTCACCGACGCACTGGACATGGCCGGAGCCAGCGCTGAAACCGGCATCCCGGTGGCCGCCGTGCGCGCCCTGCGCGCGGGAGCCGACCTGCTGTGTCTGGGCACCGACATGACCCGTGATGACTACGAACTGGTCATCGCCGCGATCATCCATGCGGTGCATGAGGGAACCCTGGACATTGAGCGGCTGCGCGACGCGGCCGAACGCACCACCGCGCTGGCCGTGCACTACCGCCTTGGCGACGAGGCCTGCGAACCGGTTCAGCTGGCGGTGGGCGATTGGGCCCGCGCCTTCGAAACTTCCGAAGCGCTGGAAGCCTGGAGCGCATCGAGCGCTCCGGTGCAGCTGGTCCAGGTGGACACCGACAGCAATATGGCAGTGGGGCGCGTGCCCTGGGGCTTTGCCAGCGTCGCCGACACGGTGCCTGCAGACCAGGTCGATCCGCGGGCAAAGGTCCTGCTGGCGGCCCGGGCAGTGGACGAGGAGCATGCGGTGCACGAACTGGCCGCGCGCCTTCGCCGCAGCGGCCAGCAGGTGCTGGTGTGCAACTTCGGCTGGCCTGCTGACGGCGCGGACATCACCACCTACGGGGCCTCCCCGGTGCTTGCGCGCACGGTGCTTGAAATGTTGCAGGTGCCCACGGCATAAAGATGCCGCGGACGGACCTGCGCTGAAATAATAAATGGCAATAGCGCCAACGATGACGTTGCCTTCGACTCGCCGCCGCATCCCGCGGCGCAAACACTCTTGAAGATTGGAAACTCATGCGCGTACTCATTGGCTCCAGCCCCGAAGAAGTTGCACGAATCGCCGCCGACAATGTCCTGGCCGGACTGGCTGAACACGGCAACGGCGCCCAGCAGGTGCTGGGCCTGGCCACCGGCTCCTCCCCGCTGGGGCTGTACCGCGAGCTGGCAGTGGCCGCGGCTCAGGGCCGCGCCGACTTCTCCAGCACCCTGGGCTTCGCCCTGGATGAATACATCGGTATCCCCGACACCCACGAACAGTCCTACCGCCAGACCCTGGTCAACGAGGTCTGCAATGTCATCGGCCTGCCGGTCTCCGGGCTGAACGTGCCCAAGGGAACCGGGTCCACCGTGGCAGAGGTCCAGGCGTCGGCCGACGCCTACGATGCGGCGATCAAGGCCGCCGGCGGCATCCAGGTGCAGATCCTGGGCATCGGCGCCAACGGCCATCTGGGTTTCAATGAGCCGGGCAGCGCCCTGACCAGCCGCACCCGCATCAAGCGCTTGGCTTCCAAGACCCGCCAGGACAATGCCCGCTTCTTCGACGGCATCGAGCATGTCCCCACCCACTGCGTCACCCAGGGCTTGGGAACCATCCTCGAAGCTGGTCGCCTGGTGCTGGTGGCCACCGGCGCGGGCAAGGCGGATGCCATTGCCGCCGCGGTGGAAGGCGCTCTGTCGGCATCCTGCCCGGGCTCGGTGCTGCAGCTGCACCGCGATGCAGTGGTGGTGCTTGACGAGGCTGCAGCGTCCAAGCTGGCCCAGCGCGAGTACTACGATGATGCCGCCGCAGGAATTACCGACGAAAATCTGGTCGTCGGCTAGTCTCGCCTCATGGCAGTGTATTTTGAGTGCGTTACCCGGACCGCGATGAGCGTCGAGCAGCTCTTTGAGAAGTCATTGAGCATTGACGCCCACACCGCTTCCATGGCGCATTCGGGTGAGAAGGCCATCGGCGGGGTCACCGCCGGCGGCATCACACTGGGAGAGCAGGTCACCTGGCGGGCACGGCACTTCGGCATCCCGTTCACCATGACCTCCAAAATCACTGCGCTTGATGCGCCGCGCTCTTTTACCGACCAGCAGCAGCGCGGGCCTTTCAAGTTCTTCCGCCACGAGCACGAATTCATCGCCGCGCGGGGCGAGACCATCATGGTGGACAGGATCCATTTCGAGGCCCCGCTGGGTCCGCTGGGCTGGATCGCCGAACGCCTGGTGCTTGGCTGGTATATGCCGAAGCTGATCCGCACCCGCAACGAGTTCCTCGTCTCCTAGGCAACAGAGCATCTCCTAGCCGACAGCGGATTTCCTAGTCAACAACGGCACTGAGCAGGTGACGGCTCATTGCGCAGTTGGACGCATCCTCGGGTTTGCAGTTGGGCACCGAGGTGGTGGTCGCGACGGTAATGGTTGCAGCGTTGCCGCTAGTGCGCGGATCCAAAGGCAGCACAGCTTGATACGATCCGTCGGAATTCATCGGCGCGCTGGTCTCCAGCAGCTGGTTGAATTTCGAGTTTTCGACTTTCAAGGTGATGTCCACGGTGCCCGGGACGCTGGCAGGATCAAGGCAGTCAACCGGTCCTGCTTCGATGACTACTTCCTTGCCCATCTGGATTCCATTCTGGGCAAAGTTCGGCGATTGGTATTCGCACGCGACAGCCTTTGGCGTGCCTACCAGGCTGGTCGACAGCAAGTAGCCTGCAGTGGCCACCGCCACCAGAACTGCGAGAATCATGCTGATGCGGGCAACAAAACTGGCGATCCGGTACATGTGTGCCCTCCCTATTGGCTTTGCCAAAGCCTATCGATGCCATCCCCGGAAGTCTCTGGGGATCGGGACACAAGCAGATAACAAAAACTTTCGGTCTGGACCTCGCTGCCACCCCGGACAGCCGACGCGTCAGTCAATCACTGGCTGATGCCTTGCCAAGCCAAACGGTAGGGTAGTGACCATTCGCCCCCACGAAAAGGTCTTCCACTGAATATGCTGCGCAATGAAACTCGGCCATCTAGCAATCTCGTGTTCCAGGCGGCTGTGGCCGCCTCCCATATTTTGACTCCCGTGGTGGTGGCAACCTTCTACATTGTCACCTCTCCCCTGCGCAATGCCTCGGTGTCGTGGTCGCAGGCCGCAGTTGCCGCGCTGTTCACCACGATCATTCCGTGGGGTATGCTGCTCTCGGCCAGGCTCCGAGGCGTGGTCAGCGACCTGCACGTGACCCAGCGGCAGCAGCGCCACTGGCTCTACGCTGTCACTGCCGGATCAATCATCGCCGGCCTGCTGGTCCTTCGCCTCATGAATTCCGGCGGTGCGATTTACAGCGAAGTCGGCTCCATCCTGCTGGGTCTGGCAGTGGTGGCGCTGATCAATATCTGGTGGAAAGTGTCAGTACATCTGGCCGTCGGGACTTTCGTGGCGCTCCAGTTCGGCGACGCCATCCCGGAGCTGTACCCGCTGATCATCTGCTTCATCGCGCTGCTGTCATGGGCACGCATTAAAAGCAACGAACACACCGCTTCGCAGGTCTGCGGCGGCGTGTTCGTTGCTGTCTTGGTCTACTACGGCTCGATGGCTATTGCCGGCGGGCTGTCCTAGGCATCCTCATCGGGCAGCGGCAGGACGGAAGGGTCTACCAGGCCGGCGTACTGCCAGCCCGGGTAGCCGACGGGGCGGCCCACCGGGGTTCCTGCTTCCTCCGCGATCAGCGCGCCAGCGGCCCAGTCGTATTCCTGGGTACCGAATTCAACATAGGCGTCCAAGGATCCCTCAGCCACCAGGCACAGGTCCAGCGCAGCAGACCCCAGCCGGCGCACGTTGACGTACTCACCCAGCAGCTGCTGCAGCACCGATGCCTGGAATTCGCGGCGCTTCGGATCGTAGCCGAAGCCGGTGGCCAGGATCTTGGAATCGCTGGGCTTCGGGCCCGTCAGCTGCACCAGCGAATCGGTGCGGATGTCGCGCTTGAAAGCTCCCAGGCCGCGCCCGGCAAAGTACTCTACGCCCAAGGCGGGGGCCACCACGGCGCCTGCCACCCACACTTCGCTGCCATCGGCCTGCTTCTCGCAGACTCCCACCGATGAGCAGTAGTAGGCGATGTTGCGCACGAAATTCGTGGTGCCATCCAGCGGATCGATGCTCCAGCGCAGGCCGCTGGGGTGCACCGGCTTGGCGCTGGGATACTCTTCGCCGGTCAGCTCGTCGTTGGGGCGCGTGGTCTGGATGGTGCGGCGGATCGCTTCTTCGGCGGCGCGGTCGAAGTCGGTGACCCAATCCCCCGCCGCAGACTTTTCATCCGTGTTGAACTTTGATTCGTCGCGGCGCGAAAGCACCTCGGCACCGGCGGCTGCCGCCTTCCGGGCAAGAAGCACCAGCGGGTCGTGGGCTACTGTGCGGTCCATGCTCATTCTCCTTCTGCTTCCAGTGCGACCTCGCGGGCCGCTTCCGGGCCCTGCCCCAGCAGCACTTCGAAGCCTGCCTCGTTCAGCACCGGCACGCCCAGGGAATGGGCCTTGTCCAGCTTGGATCCGGCGGCTTCTCCGGCGACCAGGAAATCGGTCTTCTTCGATACGCTGCCGGTGGCCTTGCCGCCGCGGACGATGATGGCTTCCTTGGCGGTGTCGCGTGAGTAGTTTTCAAGGGTTCCGGTGACCACGATGGCCAGGCCTTCGAGGTTCTTGGGGGTATTGACATCCTGCTCGTCGACCATCTTCACCCCCGCTTCCTGCCAGCTGGTGACAATCTGGCGGTGCCAGTCCACCTGGAACCAGTCCACCAGCGCCTCGGCGATGATCGAGCCGACGGAATCGATGTGGCTGAGTTCTTCCACTGCATTGCCCGCGTCGATCACTTCCAGCAGCGCCTGCATGGAGCCGTAGCGGGTGGCGATGGCCCGCGAGGCATTGGGGCCGACGTGGCGGATGGACAGCGCCACCAGCACACGCCATAGCGGGTTGTCCTTGGCCTTTTCCAGCTCGGCGAACAGCTTTTCGGTGCTCTTGGTAGGCACCGAAGGCTTCTTGGCGGTGGCCTTGGTGAAGAAGTACGGGACCAGCTCGAACTTGCCGGTGCCTTCGCCCTTGGAGCGCTTTTCGCGCCAGACCTTGACCTCGGCCAGCTCCTCCAGCTTGTCCTTCAGGCCGAAGAGCTCTGCTTCATTGTGCAGCGGGCCCGATCCTGCCGGCAGGATCTGGCCGCCCTGGGTTGCGGGGTCTTCGCCTGGGCCGCTGGTCAGCGCCGCGGCCGCCTCATAGCCCAAAGCCTCGATGTCCAGGGCGCTGCGGCCGCCCAGGTACGCGACGCGTTCGGTCAGCTGCACCGGGCAGGACTCGGCGTTCAGGCAGCGGATGTCCACGTCGCCTTCCTTGGCCGGGGCCAGCGGCTGGCCGCAGGAAGGGCAGTTGGTTGGCATCACGAATTCACGCAGTTCGTCATTGCCTTCGCGCAAGGCCAGCACCGGGCCGACGATCTCCGGGATCACGTCTCCCGCTTTGCGCAGGATCACCGTGTCCCCGATCAGCACGTTCTTGGCCTTGACCACTTCCTGGTTGTGCAGGGTGGCGCGGGCGACGGTGGAGCCGGCGACGAAGACCGGCTCCATGATGCCGAAGGGAGTCACGCGTCCTGTGCGCCCCACCTGCACCTGGATGTCCAGCAGCTTGGTGTGGACTTCTTCTGGCGGGTACTTGTAGGCCACGGCCCAGCGCGGTACGCGCGAGGTGTAGCCCAGCTGCTCCTGGGTGGCCAGGTCGTCAACCTTGATGACAATGCCGTCGATGTCGTGGATTAGTTCGTGGCGCTTTTCGCCGTTCTCCTTGATGAAGTCCATGACCTCGCCCAGCGAGCCGACCACCTTGCCATAGGGAGAGACCGGCAGGCCCCAGGCGCGCATGATCTCGTAGGCCTGCGACTGCTCGGTCAGATCGAAGTCGTGGCTGCGGCCCAGGCCGTGGACGAACATGCGCAGCGGGCGTTTGGCGGTCTGCGCCGGGTCCTTCTGGCGCAGCGAGCCGGCGGCGGCGTTGCGCGGGTTGGCCAGCGGGGCCTTGCCCTGCTCAATCAGCTGCTCGTTGTAGGCGTTGAAGTCTTGGGTGGCGATGAATACCTCGCCGCGGACCTCGAATTCCGCGGGCCAGCCGGAGCCTTCCAGCTGCTGCGGGATGTCAGCGATGGTCAGCGCGTTGTGGGTGACATCCTCGCCGGTGGTGCCGTCGCCTCGGGTGGCGGCGCGCACCAGCTTGCCGTCCCGGTAGGTGAGGTTCAGGGCCAGGCCGTCGATCTTGACTTCGCACAGCCAGCGCACCGGCGTGTTCGGCTGCAGCCGGGTGGCGTTGGTTTCGGCGCGGGTCAGCCAGGCTTCCAGTTCTTCAAGGGAGAACACGTCTTCCAGCGAGTACATGCGGCTGGCATGGGTGACCGGCGAGAAGGCCGAGGAGACTTCTCCGCCGACCTCCTGAGTGGGCGAGTCCTGGCCTGCCAGGATCGGGTAGGCGGCTTCCAGCTGTTCGAGCTCCAGGAACAGCGCATCATATTCGGCGTCGGAAACCAGCGGTGCATCCTGCTGGTAGTAGGCCTCGCGCTGAGCGCGGATCTGCTCTACCAGCACCTCGTAGCGTTCACGGGCCTGCGCTGGCGGGGCATTCGTCGTTTCAACTGGCGTTACAGGATTTTCACTCACGTATCCAATTGTGCCCCACGCACCCTACAGTTCCCCTGTTTTATTCGCTGGTGTCAGGTTCCAGCACGTCGATGACGATCACCGCGATATTGTCCCTGCCGCCGGCTTCCAGGGCCGCGGAGGTCAGCACCTGGGCGGCCTGGTCGCGGTCCTTGTAGGTGACCAGGATGCTCTCGATGACTTCTTCGGTCAGTTCCCCGCTCAGCCCGTCCGAGCACAGCAGGTAGCGGTCGGAGATGCGCGGCTGCAGCACGGTGATGTCCGGCTGGCTTTCAGCGCCGGCCCCCAGCGCACGGGTGATCAGGTTGCGGTGCGGGTGGTTGCGCGCTTCCAGCTCGGTGATCTGGCCGGCGTCGACCATTTCCTGCACCGCCGAGTGGTCGCGGGTCAGCTGCTGCAGCGCCCCGTCGCGCAGCCGGTAGCCGCGCGAGTCCCCCACGTTGACCAGTGCCAGGCTCGGGACTTCTTCCACCACCGGCAGTTGGGCGGTGGCCGCTTTCAGGTCGCGGTGAGCCTGGAGCATTTCGGGGGTGATCTTGGCGATCACGTCGGTATTGCGTTCCAGGCTGAAGTTCTGGGTCCACGGCGGAATCGCCACCGGGGCGGTGACCGCATCGCGCCCCTTGCTGGTGGCCTTGATCATCACCAGCGCGCACAGGGTGGTGCCGCCGCGGGCTTCCAGGGCCTCGCGGATGCGGTCGTCGGCCAGCTGCACCTGGCGCTGCACGTCAGGGACTGCAGGAAGCTTGCGCACCGAAGTCTTGTTGGCGAAGGTGCACATTTCTTCCATAGTCTCCACCGCAAGCTGGCTGGCCACCTCGCCGGCTTCGTGCCCGCCCATGCCGTCGGCCACGGCGAAGATGATCTTGCTCATCAGGATCCGGTCCTGGTTGTCGGCGCGCTTGAGCCCGACGTCCGTATACCCGGCCGCCGCAAGCTCGAAAGGGACCGGCTGCACCGATGCATTCATCAATCAATCACCAATCCCGCGCCAACGCCTGCTGAGAGTTCAAATGGCTGAATGTCTCCGAAACCTCGCACTGCGGTGATCTCTTGGGCGGTCAGCACGAACCGAGTATCGTTCTTCAGCGTATTGGCGGTCACCGCATCGGTCAATACCGTGCCCGGCTGCGCCAGCGAGGTCAGGCGGGCCGCCATGTTGACGGTTGGTCCATAAATATCGCCTAGTCGGGACAGCAGACGGCCCCACACTACCGCACCTCGGGTCTGCGGCAGCATCTCGTCGGCCTCGAACTCCCGGGAGAGCGAAAGCGCGATCTGCGCACCTGCCTGGGGGGTCTCCGCCACATAGAGCACTTCGTCGCCGATAGTCTTGACCAGGCGGCCGCCGCCCACGGAGATGATCTCCGCGCTCTTGGATTCAAAGCGCTGCACCATCTGGGCCAGGGTGCGCTCGTTCATCCTGCGGGACAGGGAGGTATAGGAGACCAGGTCGGCGAAGCCCACCGCGCGGGCCAGCGGCAGCGGGGTGTCCCCGTCGCCTCCGCTGCCGTGGGTGTAGGCGGCGACGCCTGCCTCCGCGCGCAGCGCCATGCGGTGCACCGCCGAGTTCAACTGGCGGCGCCAGGAGTAGACCAGCAGGTCTTCGATCTGCGGGATCAGGTCGGGCAGCATGTCGAAGAGCTTGCGGCGGGCCTGGCGGTCGGACATGTTCTGGTTCGCGATCATGTCTTCCACCAGCGCTTCGATCTGCCAGACCACCATGCGGTCGGTCATCTGGCCCACCGAGCGCATCAGCGAGATGGCAGTTTCCTCGGTGAGCTTGCCATCGCGCACCATGCCCACCATGGTGGCCAGCGCTTCCTCGTCGCGCTGGGTGAAGAATACTTCGTCGTCGCTCAGCTCCGGGAAGCCCATGGCGCGCCAGAGCTTGCGGGCGGAGTGCAGCGACACGCCTGCCTGGGCGGCGACCTCGCGTCGGCGGAATTCGCGCTGGCCGCCGATAAGCCGGCGCTCCAGTGCTGCGACGGTGTCCCTGATTTCGTCAGGAGTGTGGGCAGGGATCTTCAGCGGAGATTCCATGGCCTGGGCCAGCTCGCGGATCGGATCCGCGGCTTCCGCCGCACTGGGTGCTGGCGCATGTTCGCGGGCTTGGTGGGCAGCGGCAGAGGCAGACTGCGGTGAGTCTGCTCGCGTCGAATTATTGTGCTCGGTGCTCATTGCCCCATGCCTTCACTGTTGGATGCCTCGGCTTGCGCCGGAATTCGTGCGTTGCGCAGGTTCGCCATCGATTCGATGGCCAGCGTTCTAAAGTAGGGAACCGACGGGATATGGGCCAGGCGCACGTAGCCGTGGCTCAAAACGATGTCCAGCGTTCCAGCCCGGGTCATCGAGTTCTGCTTCTTCGTATAGGCGATCAGGTCCCTGATCGTGAACAGCCCCACGGACTGCAGCTTGCCGGGATTCAGCGAAGAGCGGAAGAAGATGCGTTCGGTGGTCAGCACAATTCGGCTGCGCAGCCAGCGGACCCACGGCGCGACGCACCAGATCAGGACCAGCACCCCGTAGAGCACCAGCGTCACCACCTGCCACAGCCCGGCGTTCTGCGACAGCCAGGAGGACAGGTCGTTTCGGGAAAGGTAGCCAAGGACAAAGGTGCACAAAACGGTCAGCAGCAAGAAGGCGGTCAGAGGCTGAAACAACACCCGGGAATGTTCGCGCGTGGAGATGATTACGCGCTCTTTTTCATGCAGCGGGACCTTCATCGTCGACTTCCTCGCCCCTCCTGCCCTGCTATGCCAATAAATATCCAGTCTTAACTAATACTAGTCCCGGTGCCAAAGCCGCCAATATATTAGGCGTACTTGCCGTCGGCGCGCCGTACGTGGTGTACGTCGCCGGCCAGCACCCGGTGGGTGGTCCCCTGGGCGTCGCGCACCAGCAGCGCGCCGTCGGCTTCCAAGGTCATTGCTACACCCTCAAGCTGGTTCCCATCTGGGAATTCAACGCGGACATCCACATTCAACGTGGCAAGTTCATCGCTGACCAGTTCGCTCAGCGGCTTACCGCCGAAGCCTTTCAGCCCTGCGGCGGCGTCGCCCGACACTTCGCGGAAAGCGTGATCGAGGGCGGTAAATGCCCGCAGGTAGTCGGCCAGCAGGGCGCTGCGCGACACCGAGGAGCCATGGGCGAGCTTCAGGGAGGTGGCGGTGTCGACAGGAATTTCGCTGCGGTCCTGGTCCACGTTCATGCCGGTGCCCACGACCACGCCGAAGCCGGTGGGGGTGGCGACCAGCTGGGCGAGGATGCCGCAGATCTTCTTGTCCCCCGCCAGCACGTCATTGGGCCACTTGATGCGGGCCGCCACGTCGGTCTGCTCGCGCACCGCCTTGCACCAGGCCAGGGCCGCAAGCATGGTGTACCAGGACAGCGACTCGGTGGGCATAGATGTTCCCGGCAGCGCCAGCACGCTGACGGTGAGCGCGGAACCCGCAGGAGTCTGCCAGGTGCGGCCCAGGCGCCCCTTGCCATGCTGCTGGAATTCGGTGAAATACACGCTGCGGTCTGCGGCTTCGCCGCTCTGCGCAAGATTCGCCAGCTCGGTGTTGGTGGAATCGGAGGTCTCGCGGATGATGATCCTCCCAAGCCCCAACTCGGCGGCCAGCGCCGTGAATTCTTCAGGCTTCAGTGCCGCACGGGCATCGGTGTTCTGCGCATTCATGCTTCCAGCCTATGACACCCCGATGCCCGGCACCGCTCCTTTAAAGGAAGATGTCTTCCACCAGCGGAATCTGCGGGTTGATCGAGTACTTTCCAAGGTCCTGCACGCCGGCCTGTTCAAGCACCTGGCCATCGGTGAAGAAGTTGCCGCTGAGCTTCTGCGGTGCGCTGGAGAGGATTGCCATGGCGGCGTCGGCGACGATGTCCGCGCTGCGCGCTCCCTGGATCATCTTCATGCCCCCTGGCAAGTTGCGGATGGCGGCGGTGTCGATCAGGGTTTCGGGCCACAGGGAATTCACGCCGATGCCTTCGTCCTTCAGCTCTTCGGCCAGGCCCAGGGTGGTCATGGACATGCCGTACTTGGCCATGGTGTAGCCAAGGTGCATTCCGGCCCATTTGGGATCCAGGTTCAGCGGCGGCGACAGGGTCAGGATGTGGGCATGCTCGGACTTGCGCAGGTGCGGCAGCGCAGTCTTGGAGAGCAGGAAGGTTCCGCGCACGTTGATGTCCTGCATCAGGTCATAGCGCTTCATGTCCAGCGCGTCGGTCTTGGCCAGGTTGATGGCCGAGGCGTTGTTCACCACGATGTCGATGCCTCCGAAGGCTTCCACCGCGCTGTCGACGGCGCGCTGCACGTCGACGTCTTCGCGCACATCGCCCACCACTGCCGCCGCCTGGCCGCCGGCGGCGATGATCTGGTCCACCGCGGTGTGGATGGTTCCTTCGAGGGTTGGATGCGGGGTGTCAGTCTTGGACAGCAGCACGACATTGGCGCCTGCTTTGCCCGCTGCCGTGGCGATGGCCAGGCCGATGCCGCGGCTGCCGCCGCTCATGAGGATGGTGCGTCCGGCCAGACGCGATGCGTCCGGGGCGATGTGGTTGCGCAATTCAGAAGTCATGTGACTCAGATTACTAGAAGCCGGTCAACTAAGCTACTCGTAAGTAACTTATTCTGGCGTGCGTCACCCTCAAAAAAGACGCATTTTGTATGGTTTCTACAAACGGACTAGCTGTTTTCCCAGTTAGACTGGCTTGGATGGCATTTTTCTTGTGTCATTCCTACACATAGACAACTATCCAAGGGAGTCGAAGGCATGACGCAGGGCCGCACCGAGGCAGAGCAGCAGATCGACCTGTCCACCACCGCCGGCAAGCTGGCTGAGTTCCGCCGCCGCCAGAAGCTCTCCGAAGCGCCCAGCGGCCAAGCAGCGATTGAGAAGCAGCATGCCCGCGGCAAGCACACCGCCCGCGAACGCATCGACATGCTCATGGACGAAGGCTCGTTCGTGGAATTCGACGCCCTGGCCGTGCACCGCTCCTCCGCCTTCGGCATGGAAAAGAAGAAGCCGATCGGCGACGGCCTGGTCTCCGGCTACGGCACCGTGGACGGACGCCTCGTCGCCGTCTACTCCCAGGATTTCACCGTCTACGGCGGCTCACTCTCCCAGGTCAACGGCGAGAAGATCGTCAAGGTCCAGGAGTTCGCCCTGCGCAACGGCTGCCCAGTGGTGGGCATTCTCGACGGCGGCGGCGCCCGCATCCAGGAGGGCGTGGCATCCCTGGCCATGTTCGCCGATATCTTCCGCAACAACGTCCATGCCTCGGGCGTCGTCCCGCAGATCTCCCTGATCATGGGCCCGAGCGCCGGCGGCGCCGCCTACTCCCCTGCGCTGACCGACTACGTGATCATGGTCGACAAGACCAGCCACATGTTCATCACCGGCCCGGATGTCATCAAGACCGTCACCGGCGAAGAAATCGACATGGAAACCCTGGGCGGCGCACGCCAGCACAACACCAACACCGGCACCGCCACCTACTTGGCCGCCGACGAGGAAGACGCGGTGGAGTTCTGCAAGGACCTGCTCGATTTCCTTCCTTCCTCCAACCTGACCGACGCGCTGACCGCGGAGTTCGACGAAGAGCTGGAGATCACCGATGAGGATCTGGAACTCGACACCCTGATCCCGGATTCTGCCAACCAGCCCTATGACATGCGCGCAGTCATCGAATCCATCGTGGATGACGAGCACTTCTTCGAATTGCAGGCGCTGTACGCACCGAACGTGCTGATCGGCTACGCCCGCATCGAAGGCCGCACCGTGGGCATCGTCGCCAACCAGCCGATGCAGTTCGCCGGCACCCTAGACATCGCCGCCTCGGAGAAGGCCGCACGCTTTGTACGCAACTGCGACGCCTTCAACATCCCGATCGTGACCCTGGTCGACGTGCCGGGCTTCCTACCGGGCAAGGACCAGGAGTTCCAGGGCATCATCCGCCGCGGCGCCAAGCTGCTCTACGCCTACGCCGAGGCCACCGTGCCGAAGCTGACTGTCATCACCCGCAAGGCCTACGGCGGAGCCTACATTGTGATGGGCTCCAAGAAGCTCGGCGCCGACCTGAACCTTGCCTGGCCTACCGCGCAGATCGGCGTGATGGGCGCACAGGGCGCAGTGAACATCCTCTACCGCCGCGACCTGGCAGCCATCGAGGCTGAGGGCGGCGACGTCGAAGCACGCCGCAAGCAGATCATCGAGGACTACGAGGCAGAACTGCTCAACCCGTACCAGGCGGCGGAGCTCGGCTACGTCGACGCGGTCATCGCCCCGAGCGACACCCGCCTTCAGCTGGTGCGAGGCCTGCGCGCCCTGCGCGACAAGCACGCGACGCTGCCTCCAAAGAAGCACGGCAACATTCCGCTGTAAGCGCGGTTCCCGTCATTCTTTCCATCCACGTTCAAGGAGTACCGCCATGGATCAGCTAGCAGCATCCACCGATGCGGCGCAGATCTGCATCACCAAAGGCAATCCAACCGCCGAGGAACTGGCGGCAGTGACAGCGCTGCTGACTGCCATGGGCAATGCCCGCAGCAATGAGCAGGAGCAGGCAGCGCCGCCGAAGCGGATGACGCTGCTGCGCCGCCGCCGTGCGCTGACCACCCCGCGCCTGTCGTGGAATTTGGGACGCCGCTAGGCCGCCGAGTTCTAGAAACTGGCCGGTGCGCCCACTTCGAAATGAAGTGGACGCACCGGCCAGTTTTTTGCCAAGCGCTAGATCTGCGACAGGTCCTGATCCAGCATCATGAGGCGGCTGGCAGAATGTCAGTGTTTTGGATCGTTATAGGTTCAGACTCTGTTGTGAGAAACTGGGCTGCTCTGGGTAATAGCGCGGACAGTGAGCCAGGAAACTATAGCGCACAGCCCACAGAGTACAAGTGCCGTAAGGATAATCAACAGCCATGGAAGCTCGAATGGAACCTGTGGTACTACGTAGCTGCCAATCACCATCGGAATTACCCCGGCAGCGGTTCCAACAAGCGCTGCAGTCACAGAAAGTACCAGGATCTGGCGCACAAGTACTCGACTGATCCATTGCGATGGAACACCATGTTGGCTGAGGGTATGTATCCATTTCCGCATTCCGGCAATCTGTCCGCGCGTGGCCAAGCTGGCAATGCTGACGGAAATGATGATGAGCATTGAGCTGATTCCCAGCAGTGCGGCATCGGGAATGACCGGAGGGTGTTCATAATGCACCCCAGCTTGCTCTGGATTGATCCCGGCGTGAGTCAATTCTCGAAGGACTTCCTGCGAATCTTTCTCGGCCAGGTCTGTATAGACAAGGCTGGCCTTAAGCTGTGGCAAGGAAAGCTGTTCGGCAGTGGCTCTACTGACGAAACCAGCGGTGAATACGAACCATGGTGCTGGCTCTACCTCGGCAATGACGGCGGGGATGGTGCCATAGGTTTTATTACTGTTCACAGAGTCCTTGAGCGAGATGCTGTCGGGATCTGTGAGCGCTTCAGGATTAACCGTGATAAGGCCGCCACTAGTAAATGTTGCTTTTTCAATGTCGGTGAGTGGACGTTGGAACAGCCTTTCGAGGTCCTCGACGTCTTCGACTGCGAAGGTAACTCCATAGTCATTAGCGGAAGTCACATAGGATTCATCTCCTTTCGGCTTTTGATTCTTCGCTGTGACCAATAGTGTGCTCCACAGTTGTACCGGCTGCTGCTGAGCCAGTGCCGGCACTTTCTCGGCCGCTTCGATGACTTCCGGGGATACCTGGTAAGACGGTGCTCCGTCGTTATCGAGAGTCAGCTGGCCTACGGGCGCAGTAATTGACAGTTTGGCTTCTTCGGCCGCGACAGCGCTGTTAACTGATGTCACCACACCCGCAGTGAGGCCGATGCCGATGGCAATGACTGCGAAGAATACGCTGGCCTGTCCTGAGTGTTTCTTGATGAGGTTGCGGGTCAGGATTGTGGATAGCTGATGCTGTGGCAGAGCATCACCGAGGAGGCGTGGCACTTCTGGTGCGGCAAGAAGCAGAATTCCCATTGCCAAACACACTGTTTGCAATATGTTCCACGAAGTGCGGGATGACAGCATCCAATAGATAGTCATTCCCAGTAGCGCGATCAGGGCTATGCGGCGGTATGTCGCCCACTTATTTGATCTAGAAATATTGGCTTGTCGTGATGATTTTTTGGTGCGTGGCAGCGCACGCAAGGCGATGCTCCAGGCGCCGGCTACTATACCCAGCACCATGCCTACAGCTAATGCTGTGAATCCTGAAGTTGGAATCGCTATCGTCGGCATTGGCGCAGCGAACGTTCCAGCACCGGCAACAGCAATGCCAAGCCCTGCCGCAGTTCCTGCCATCGCACCGGACCCGGAGCCGAGAAAACACCAGAGGGCGATGGGAGTTAGTGGTGCGCTCAGGGAGAGCCTTGATGCAGCTCCATTGCGAACTAAATTGGAGATAGCCGGTACGATGCGTCGATGTTGGGACAAGAACGTCAGAACAGCTGCGAAGGGGATAATCACCAAACTCGGAACCCAGAAGAGGATCGGTGATCGGTCAATCCATGGTCGCGGAAGCAGATTGATGACAACGTTCTCGGTCATGAGAAATTCAGCGTCAGAAGTCATCTCGTAGTTAGCTGCGGTAGCTGCCTCGGTAACGGATTTCTTGAAGTCGTCAAGATTATCCAGAGTTGGCAGGAGGACTTCGACTTTGCCATAGACCCCAGTCAACGACGCGTCATTGGTGGGGTGCATCGTTGCCCAGGTGCCAGGGGCCGCTAACAGGAAGGTTCCGCCATATGCTTTGTCGCGTCCGGTACCCACAATGGTGGCTTCGGCTTTGCCCAATAATTGCAGTGATCGCCCAATTTCGGGAGTACGGGCAGTATTGCCAATGACGAGTACCTCACCAGGGCGGGTGGGCCAACGGCCATTGTCCAGGACATAGGATTCGCCCATTGGGCCACCCCACTCAGCTTCGTAATAGGTCAGTCCATCATCTACCAAGCCGATGACTGGCATGTCGGGGGCCATAAGGCCGACTGTTGCTGTGGTATCTGCTTTTCTGATGTCGTCGATGAACGTATTAGTGCCTGGGTCTCCCAACGGTACTGTGACTGGTGGCCGGTAGCTTGCGTCAAATCCATGGAGCCTGTATTCTACAGCGTGCTTTGGTGCGAGAACTTGGCTTCCAAAGAAGCTACTTACGGCCAAGACGAAGAATGCTGCGGCGAAGCTCGGCAATGCACTGCGTAGTCGTGGGGTGGTGCGGGCAAATCGGCGGGCGAACCTCAGATACAGGTTCATGAGGCGGATCCTGCCGGTACAAGTAGCGAGCCGTCGCGCACTTCCAGAACACGTGTGGCGTATTTGCGGCATTCGGGGTCATGGGACGCGACGATAACAAGTACGCCGCTGGCAGCAATTTCTGACAAGATTTCGTACACGGTTTGTGCGCTGCGGGAATCTAGCGAGCCAGTTGGCTCGTCGGCAAGAAGAATCTTTCTGTTGCCGATCAATGCACGGGCGATGCCAACTCGTTGCCGTTGCCCTCCTGACATTTGATGAGGGAATCGTTTGGCAAGATCGGCAAGGCCAACTCGGTCAAGCTCGTGCAGGGCGGCAGTAAGTGCAACGTCTAAGGGCGTTTCGTCAACTTCCAGTGGTAGGGCTACATTTTCGACGGCGGTGAATTCGTCGATGAGCGCGTCATCTTGGTGCACCATTCCAACGACAGTGCGTCGGAGCTTGGTTTTATTCTCTTGGCTCATTGTTCCAAGATCGTTTCCGGCGACGGTGATTTCTCCTGACGATGGTTCGACGAGTCCGGCGAGCAGGTTCAGGATGGTGGTTTTTCCTGAGCCGCTTGCGCCATGAAGGCAAATGAATTCTCCTTCTTGAGCTGTGAAATCAATGGAGTCGACAGCGACAACTGTTTCGGCTTCACTGGTATAGATTCTGCTGACGCCTTGGATGCGAATCTGCGTCGTCTCCATTGATTTAATCCTTTGCTCTTGATTTTCGATGATCTGGCAGCCGTTCTTAGTTTTCATTGAGGAGTCTTGGTATTCGTCGTAGTACGAAATTCTTGCCCTACAGGGCCCGGGGACAATACGATCTTTCCCGCGTCCTCATACTTCTTTTGCTAGTCAGTTTTTGTGAACTCTGGAGAAGTATGCGCATAAATCTGCCACGTCTTTTTATTCGCCACAGACTTCCTTGAGTCGAATCCAAAAGCCACTGCGTTCCTCAATGACAGTGAATTTGCCCTGCGTTGCCATACAGAAACTCATGTAGTTCGCATTTTGTTGGCTCGGTGATGCATGAGCTCCAGCATCCACGATGGCTATCACGAGGTCCGTTGATTCTATTGCAGATGATGCTAATTTTCTTTTCACCGCTCGTCCCTTCCAGAAGGGATTTTTGGCCCCAATAAAATTCGTTCCGCTCTTGCAGATAAGAAGTATTTTTATCAGCTTTAGGGAAAAGCATCAAGAGATGTCAAAATCAACAACCTGCACGCGATTTGAAATCTTCATATTCGTAATAAGAGATTCGATTCACGAAATCTATTGCATTTTCCGCCTAAGCTCCACTCTGGACACGAGGAGCATAGATAATGTTGGTTTTCAGAGTGATATTGAATTGGAAATTGGAAGTCGCCAAAGAAGATGTTCCGGTTCGCAACTAATAGATTCCACGGGTTATCAAGTTGTATCCCAAGCGCCTCATCGGGCGGTCAGCAGCAAGTCAGGCCGAGTGGTTCTTCTCGTGCTCCGCATTAACGGCATGAATAGATTTCAGCCGAATTAAACTTTCGCGAAGTTGAGCATGTTACGCATAGCTAACAGAACTTTGAACATGCTGTTATCTCGGTGCCGCATAGTTTTCGCAGTTCACGTTGAGATCTATGCCCGACTTCGCAGCAACTGACTGGTGCAAGGCAGACACGAACTCAAAGTTCTGCACTCTTTAGAGCTTGATGGCAGCACTCACCCGTCGCAACTTTCAACGATTCGAACAGTAGAGTGGAGCATATGTCGTTTCAGCCATGTGGCTACTACAACGGAAAATTAAGGCACTTCTGGTGCGCCGGCTTTCCATGCAAAATTACTCGGATCCGAGTTATGCCCTTCGATACTTGTCTCCAAAAATTGCGGGTACCGAAACATTCAGAGACATCACATCATGTAAGTTCGTTGAGAGCAGACCATCCGTCAAGTAATGCCTGGATAAACGTTTGCTCTCCATGTACTAGATCTGCGACAGGTCCTGGTCCAGCATCGGCAGATCCGCGCGCGTGACCAGGTGCGAGCTCACGGCATGTTCCACAAGCCTGGCTTTGCGATTGCTGGCCAGCTTGCCCGGGCCGCCACGCAGGCCAGCGATGCCGTTCTTGTCCAGCTTGTCGCAGACGTTGTCCAACTTGCGATTGAACTTGGTGATCCCCCAGCCAAGCCGTTCAGCCGCGGCGGCGCTGGACGGGATGGCGCTGAGCCCGGTGCCATCACGGCGCAGCATCGGTTCGGCCAATGCCACCACCAAGGCACGCTGACTCTCCGTGAGCAGCACCGGCCCTATGGTCGTGGCCCCGTCAGGGTCAGCAACAAACTGTTCTTGGCGGAACGCCGGCTGGGAGATGTGGATGGCAAATTCATAGGTGGTCGGCCCGGCGGTGAAGACCACCGAGGTGCGGCTGAACACCAGCGGAATGCGCCCGCCGGGCGACAGCCAGGCCTGCAGGCCTCCAGTCCTGTCGGCAATGGTCGCCGTCAGCCGGGCCCCGACGTTGGCAAGCCACCACAGTCCCTCATGTCGCGAAACAGTGAGGAACTGGCGGTGCAGGTACGGGTTGTCGTCGATGTCCAGATCCCCTTCACGGCCTACCGTGAAAACCTGCACTTCATTCACGGGGAAGAACTCCCCGCAGTATTCAATTTTCGCTACATCCGGCATCTGCTCGCTCATCTCTGCCACCCGTTCTCACTCATCTCAGCTCTTCGCACAGTAACTCGCCGCCGCAGAGACATCTCCCGTGGCCTTGACGACCTTGACCTCAATGCAGGTCTCCGAACCGGCCTTGGGCACGCTCACCGAGTTTTCCTTGGTGCGCTTGAGCTCACCGGTCTTGGTGGCAGTCACCGTGGCCCACTGGTAGAAGTCCCCGTCATCAGGATCCGGATTCTTCCAGCTGAACTTGACGGTGTCGCCGTTGACCGCCGAGCTGAACTTCTCCACGGGTTTCACACCCGCCCCAAGCAATGCATCTGCAGGCGTATCCGAAGCGATCACCGGGCCCTTGGGCGTCGCTTCCTCTTCGGGAGCGCCAAAGACATTCACCGCCACGGCAATCGCAACGATCACACAGATCGCGGCAATGGCCAGGCCCAGAATCTTTGGAAGCGGCTTGCGGACCACCGGAACCACCGGTTCCCGCTCCTGTTCCTCAGGGTTGGGAACTTCCTGGTCATCACGCAACGGCGCCCGGAAACGCTGCTTCACAGGTTCTTCCACCTGTTCTGGCGGCGCCTCAACCGAGGCGCGCTGCCCCGGAACCCGGGAGATCAGCGGCTCTCCTCCCAGCGGCAGCTGGGCATCGTCAATGGACACGACTCGGCGCACCCTGGTGGCCTCGCCCCCGAAATCCTGGGTGTCTTCGCCGCTAAGCTCTTCAAGAATCTCGAATGGCGTGACCGACAGTCCCAGATCAGCCTGGATCCGCTGCAGCGACTTGGCCAGCTGGGCCGCGGAGGCAAAGCGGTTTTCCGGGTCTTTGGCCATCGAGACGGCGAGCGCCTGGTTCAGTGCCTCGGGGACATCGGGGCGGTCCAGATTGACCAGCGGCTCATCCAGGATCCGCTGGATTAGCGTGGGCTGCGAATTGTCCTGTCCGGGCCGCACGAATGGCGAATGCCCGGCCAGGACCGTGTAGAGGGTGGCTCCCAGCGAGTAGACGTCCATTGACACGCTGGCCTGGTGTCCTGAGATGAAGGCCTCCGGCGCCGACCATGGAACCGACAACCCCATCACGTCCGAGCCCTGGGCCCCGGAGATGCCGAAGTCGGTGAGCGCCGGACGGTTGTAGTCGGTGGTCAGCACGTTGGCGGGCTTGATATCGCGGTGGATGATGCCAGCTTGGTGCGCCGTTTGCACCGCGGAGCACAGCTGGACGCCCAGGGCGAGCACCTCGGCGACGCTCAGCACGTTCTTGCGGTAGCGCGCATCAAGGCCGGGCCGCGAGCAGTACTCCATGGCCAGGTAGGAGCGGGAGTCTTCGGTGATCTCCGCCTGGTAGATGGTGACGATATAGGGGTGGGTGGACAAAGATGCCATGAGGTTGGCTTCGGCTTCGAAGCGTTCCCTCGCGTCTTTGACGCCCATGTCTGCCAGCAGAACCTTCACCGCAACGTTGCGGCGGGGCCGGTGCTGCTCATAGAGGAAGACGTCTGAAAATCCGCCGGAGCCCAGTGGCTTGACGTAATTGAACCCGTCGATCACCGGCGCCGGAGCGGGCGGACGGTGAGAGCTCACGGCAGGTCCTTAAAGCTGAGGGTTACCCCGTCGCCCAGGTCTGCAACGTCGCCGCTGAGCAGCAGTACTGCCTCCTTGGTGCCCAGGCGGCGCGGGGACTGCCCCTCGCGCAGCAGCACGGTGCCGTTGGTGGCGCCGAGGTCCACCAGTTCAACATGCCACCCATCGATCTTCACCTGTACGTGGGACCGGGAAATATCGTTGTTGGGGCTGAGCACCTTCATCAGCTTCGGTTCAGAGGCACCGGCTGGCCCCTTGTAAACAGGCTGGCGTCCGATGATCACCGAACGGGTCAGCAGGTGGGTGGAGCCCGGGCCGGAGGACTGTTCGGTGACGAACATGCGGCCCATGGATGGCTGGCGCACCCTGGTGGCCTGCCCGCTGAGCTTCACATGGCAGGTGCGGCAGCTGGTGGATTCGGGAGGGTTGGGGTGTCCCCCGCTGCAGACTCTAGCAAGGATCATCTGGTGCGAGGAGATGGTGCTCATTTCCGGTTCTGCGGCAGGCTGTGCCGGCGCAGAGGCTCGGCTGCGCAGCGAGGTGCTGTAGACGGTGTCCTCGTTGTCCACTTCTTCATTCTCAGGCAGCACGGAAACCTTGGAGGCGCGGGCCTTGATGATGGTATCCGCGTTGTCGGGTTCTTCCGTCTGGTATTGGGTGCTCGGATCGTCGCGCTTGCCCAGCAGGATGCTGGCCAGCGAGACTTCCTCGGAAATTCCCGAGCTTTCTTCTGCCTCGGGATCCATGGTGTCCGCGTCGTCTGCCGCGGCCGCAGGGACCTTCTTGCTGCCCTGCTGCTGGCGTGCAGAGTCGGCGTTCGGTTCCAGATTGGCTGAAGTTCGCTTCATTGCCACTGTGGCGAGCTCATTGGCCGCTGGAGCCGCGGCCTCCGGCTTCTTGGCATCTGGCGCAGGCGCTGTTGGCGTTTCGGATGAAACCGCCTTCTTCTGCACTGCCGGTGCTGACGGTTCTTGGGCAGGCGTTGCAGAGGCCTTGGGGGCAGCTGAAGTGGCAGGTGCGGCTGCTGCTGCCGTCTCCTGCTTCTTCGGCTCGGCGGCGCGCTTGCCTGCCGGCTTTACTGCGAGCTGGGTTTCTTCGGGCTCAGCCTCGCTGGCTGCGTCTGCAGCCCGCCGTCCGCGTGCATCCTCTACCGCTTCGTCTATCACTTTCTGAGCCTCGGCCGAAATTTTGCCGGCCGCGGCTGTTTGCTCGGATCCGAATGACAGCTTGCTGGCGAGCACCATGCCTTCGGTGATGTGCAGTACCGGGCCGGCGGCTGCTTCTGCCTGCACTGCTCCGGAATCCAACGACCACGCCGAAGTCTCCGAGCAGCGCTGCTCGGTCCAGGTGGCAATCCCCGAAGCACTGATTTGGTGGGAGCCGCGTTCATCGGTGTAGTTGAACTGCACTGCTCCGCGGACCATGACGTGGGGTGCCTTGGCGCGGCTGACCATGGCGAAGTCCGGCATGGCGGTAATTTTCATGCCCACGGTGCCAAGCAGCGCGGACAGCAGCGTTTCGAGGTCTTCGGTGCCGTCCATGGCGTCCCAAAGGCTCTTGACGGTATCGGCGGCGGTGTCCGGCGGCAGCACCACCACATGATTGGCTGAGACCAGTGCGTACCAGTCGCCGGGAAGGTAGCGAAGGGTGTTCATTGTCATTCCTCTATCTTGATCTCAAGCTGTTCACGCGGAACTGTAATCTCTACATCCAATGGCTCGTCAATTTCAGTGCTTGCCACATCCGCAACAATCACGCTTACATTATCGCGCCCGCCATGGGCTAATGCACAGAGCACCAGCTCATCGGCTGCTTGCTGCGGGTCGAGGAAGCGGCGCAGGATCTCCTGGATCTGCTCGTCTCCCAGTTCGCTGCTCAATCCGTCCGAGCAGACCAGCAGCCTGTCGGTCGAGTCGATGGGCAGCATCCAAAAATCCGGGCGGCTGTCTGCCCTCATCCCCAATGCCCTGGTGACGACATTGCGCTTGGGATAGGTGGCGGCTTCCGCTGTGGTGAGCTCGCCGCGGTCCAGCAGCTCCTGCACCTCTGAATGGTCGATGCTGATCTGCTCCAACACCCCTCCGCTCAGCCGGTAGGTGCGCGAGTCTCCAATGTTGAACACCAGCCATTGGGCAGTGGAGGCCGAGCTGACAACTGCGGCTCCTGTCAGCGTCGTTCCGGCGCGGGCCGAACCTGCCTCGATGATCGCCTGGTCCGCCTCGGTGAGCAGCTGGTCCATGGACTGTGCGGTAAATTCGCCGCCGGTCCTGGCGTAGCCTTCCGCCACGACCTTCAAGCACAGCGAGCTGGCGACTTCACCGGCTTCATGCCCGCCCATGCCATCGGCCACGGCAACCAGCGAGTCAAGGGCCAGCATGCTGTCTTCGTTCAGCACCCTGCGCAGCCCCTTGTCGGTGGCGCAGCCGAATTTCAGCGTGGGGATGACCCCGGTGGGAAACACGCTCACGAATTGCTGACCTTGAAATAGCGTTCGCCAAAGTGCACGATGCTGCCGAAAACCGCGGCGGCAGGGGTGCCGGCCTCCAGCTTCCGCTCCGCACCGTCGGCATTCGAAATATAAGTGCCGTTGGCAGAGCCCTGGTCGGTGACCCAAACGCCCTGCGGGCCTGCGGCCACCAGGAGGTGGGTTTTGGACACGGTGCGCTGCGGGTCGTCCACGACCAGCAGTTCGGCCACGTCCATGCCTTCGGCTGGCTGCGGGTTGCGGCCGATCAGCGCGCTTTCCTCCACGAGGATATCCGCCCCGTCGTCAAAGAGCAGGTGCACTTCAACGTCAGCAGCAGGACGCAGCCTGGTCTCGCCCCCGTCCATGTCCGGATCGTACGTTGCAGGCTGAACAATTTCCGGCGCGGCGGCTGGCTGCTCCTTTGGTGGTGCGGCCGGTGCCTGAGCGGCGCTCGGCTCTTTGGCCGCCACTGGTTGTGAGGCTGCCTTTGGCTGGGCCTTTGGCTTGGCATCTTCCTTGGACGCAGCAGAGGCAGCAGCCGCGGCCGCTACTGGCGCCGCTTTTGCCGGGGCCTTGGCGGCAGCTGGTTTAGGGGCGGCCTTAGCCGCCGGCTTGGCAGCTGGCTTTGCCGGAGCCTTGGCTGGTGCAGCCGCCGCAGGTTTGGCTTCAGCCTTCGGCGCTGGTTCCGGCTTCTTCGCTCCGGGCACCGAGCTGATGACCTCTGGCTGGTCCGAGTCGGCGGCCGGCTTCTTCGCCTCAGGCTTGGCTGCAGGCTTAGCAGCCCCGTTCTTTGCCGCCGGAGCCTTGGCGGATGGAGTCTTGGCGGCTGGCTTCTTGGCTGGCGCAGGCTTGTTGGCGGCGGCAGGCTTCTTCGCCGCCGGAGCGGAATCCTTCGGCGCGGACTTGGCCTCTGCCTGGGAGGCAATGTGGGTGCCCAGCGGCAGGATCATGCTGTGGGCCGCGTCCACATCGTGCTCCACTTCCACGTCGCCGTCCTTGAACTCGCGGCGTCCATTGGTGGCGGGAGGCGCAAAGGAGCTCGGCCCGTCGCTGCCGCCGGATACCAGCGGATTGCGCCCTGCCTTGATGTCGAACACCAGGGTGCCCGCCACCTTGTCATGCCAGCCCTGGCGCTTGCCGTTCTTGTCGAATTCATTGGAGGCAGCCATCAGGGCGGAGCCGATGATCGGGATGACCCCCGCCAAGCCGATCAGCAGCCGGCGCACGATCGCGCCCTTCCACTTGGGAGCTTGGCCTTCCATGTCGGTGGTGCGGATCTTCATCACCACATTGCCCAGGGTCTTGCCCGAGGTGGCCTCCCACCACCACAGGAACAAGGTGTAGCCGAGGCTCACGGCCAGCAGCACCAGGTTCATGGCCATCATCTGGCCGATGATCTCCGGCGCCACGGTCGCCTGGACCGCCTTGCCCATGACCCGCGGCATGAACACCAGCCAGAGGATGAACAGCGGCAGCCCGTCGATCAGCCACGACAATACGCGCTGCGCGGTGCTGGCATCCACGAGTTTGAGTTGTGCGGCCATCGCTAGTCCCCTGCCTGTTCGGTGTTCTTCGTGAGTTTGATGTTGTCCATGAACTTGGGATTCAGGTTGACCCTGCCCAGCAGTTCGTGGACCAGCGAGCGCGGTGAATACTTGGCGCGCAGCTTCTGCCAGGTGCCCATCTTCTCCCCCATCGCCGTGGACTGCCGTTGGACTTCTTCCCAGTATTCCTTGACTTCAGCCTCGGTGGGCTGCCGGGCTGAGAAGTTCGCCTCGTCGGCCCTGCGCGCCAGCGCATGGGCCTGCTCGTCCAGGGAGCTGAATCCGGCGGCAAGCAGCGCCGCGTTCTCCCGGCGCGTGGCCCCCGCCTGGGTCATCACCCGGTGGTCGGTGGCTGCGCTGAGCAGCTCCTGCCAGCCGCCGTCGATCCGCTGCGAGGTGCTGCCGGAGGTTGCGCGCTTGGTGCGCCGCCGCTTCTTCAGCAGCGCGATCAGCAGGAACGGGGCCAACAGCACCAGGATGGACCCCAGGGCAATGGCAATGACCAGAATGATCTGCCCGTACTGGGCAATGAGGTTCTGCGGCTGCTCCTGCAGGGCCTGCGGATCCGGCGCCGTCTGCGGAGGCAGGTCCGGCACCTTCTGCGCTGGCGGAGGCGGCTGCAGCACCTGCGGCTGCGGCACGGCCTTGGGCTCCTTCTCCGGAGGGGTGGGCTCGTCGTTCTTGGTGGGCGTCGGATTGAACGGCACCCAGCCCAGGCCCTCGTAGTTGATCTCGACCCAGGCGTGCACGTCGGCGCCGGTGATCGCCACCGGCTGGGCAGGGTTGTACTGCCGCGGGTAGAAGCCCATCACCACGCGGGCGGGGATGCCCTGCTCGCGGGCCATGAGCACCATGGCGGCGGCGAACTGCTCGTCGTCGCCGATCATCTCCTTGGCCGAGAGCAGGCTGGTGATGCGCCCGGCGCCGTGCCCGGACAGCGACTGCGGTTCGCCTTCGGTGCCGTGGGAGAGGAAGCCGCCGGTGGACAGCGCTGTTTCCAGGCTGCGGATGCGATTCAGGTCTCCCTTGGAGGCGCCGATGAAGTCCACCGCCTTGGTGCCTGCCATGGGCGGCACATTGGCCAGCTTGGGCATGCGCAGCCCGCCGAGCTTGGCGTCGGAAAGCTCCTGGTCCCCCGGTGCCAGCGGGAACTGCACGTTCATCGAATAGCTGTCCCCCTGCTGCAGGCCCTGGGAGCTGAGCATGGTCTCCGCATCGGGGCTGTAGAACAGCGAACGGGCCAGCTCATCGCTGCGCGGGCCGCCCAGGTCGATGGATTCGAGCTTGCCGCCGCCGGGCACCCACACCCCGGAATAGCCGTCAACGGTGATCTGCAGCTTGCCCTCCGGGCGTTGGGCCTCGGAGGAGCCGGAGCGGATCTGCGTGGAGTCGCCCACCGGCGAGTAGCTGCCGCTGGATTCGGGATCCACGGTGAAGACCATGCCGTTGTAGGAGTCCAGCGCCGCCAGCCGGATGCGCTGGCCCTCGGGCAGGCCCTGCACGGTGAACAGCGTGGACTTGCTCATGGTCTTCACGTACTTGCGGAAGTCGGTCAGCGGGCTGGGATAGTCGTAGAGGTCCACCGGGGGCTCGAGCACATCTCGCAGCACCTGGCGCGGGCTGTTGGGGCTGAGCAGCGGGGTGGCCGCGGCGGTCAGCCCGCCGGCGCCCAGCAGCACCGCGGTGCCCAGCGCCACCCGGCGCAGCAGCAGCTCGCGGCTGCCCTTGGCTTCTTCGCTTCCGCGTTCCAGCACATCGCCGCCGGCGGGCAGCTGGCGGCCGATGTGCCGGCGCCAGGCCAGCCAGCCGATGAGCAGAGCAATGAACACCACCGAACGGGCGATGGGCAGCGGCACATTGCGGGTGCCGAAGATGATGCCGACCACGAACATCGCCAGCACGGGTATCACCGTGTAGTAGGCGCTGCGCAGATGCCAGGCGGCTAGCCCCGCCAGCAGCGAGGACAGCAGCGTGGAGAGGAAGGCGACGATCAGCACGCCGCCAAAGGAGCCCACCGGCGGGGCGACCGTGAGCATGTCCTTCCAGGACAGCACGACGCCGCTAAGCAGGGTGCGCAGCGATTCCAGGTTGGGCAGCACAAAGTAGCTTGCCTCGCGCGGGACCGCCAGCGGGGTGCCCAGCACCAGGTACACCAGTGCGAAGGCTCCGGCGGTCTGCCAGGTTCCCCAGCGGAAGTACACATTGGCCCAGGCCAGGCCCAGGCCCGCGATGATGCCGCCCAGCGAGGCGAGCAGGAAGCTGGTGCTGCCGCCATAGGCGTCCCAGAGGCCGAACGCCCCCAGGGCCAGGGCGGCGCCCAGCACCGCCGCGTCGACGCCGTAGCGCCACAGTGGAAGTTTCTTCATCAAGCCACCGCCCGGCGCAGCATCAGGCCCAGCTCGTCGAGCTGGCCCAGGGTCAAAACATTCAATTCGCCGATCCGCGCCTGGGCAGGCTGCAGGCCCACCCCGCAGCGGATCGCGATGGCGCGCACGCCGAAGGGCACATGCTTGGATGCTTCGCGCAGCGCGCGGGCGGTGGTGCCGGCGCCGGTGACCAGGAACATCACCGAGACTCCCGGCACCGCGTCCACGGTGCTGCGCACCACGTCGGTCAGCGTGCGGCGCCCGGAGGCGCCTGCCAGCCGGGTCAGCCCGTCCATCATGTCGCGCCCACTGGCGGTGCGCACCGGCCCGGACTGCGTCATGATTTCCAGTTTGCGCTGGTCCAGGGCCGCCTGCAGGCCGATGGAGGCGGCCACTGACACTGCCAGCTCGAAGTCTTCCTCGCCCAGCGCCGCCGAGTATTCGTCGAGGTTGGTGGTCAGCGCCACCGCAAGGTGGGAGCGGCGGGTCTGCTCGAATTGGCGCACCATCAAGTCCCCGGTGCGCGCACTGGACTTCCAGTGGATGTGCCGCCGGTCATCGCCCGGCACATAGTCGCGCAGGGCGTGGAAGGACACATCGGAGCTGGACAGCTCCCTGGTGGGCATGCCTTCAAGGTCGCGGATGAATCCTGCCGAGGAGCCGTCGAGAACTGTGGTCTTCGGGTGGACGAACAGCTCGTAGTTCCCGGTCCACTTCACCTGGCGGCGCAGCAGCGCAAAGGGGTCCTGGCGCACCGAGCGCACCGGGCCCACCTGCAGCACCTGGCGGCGGTGGGTGGGGATGGTGAACAGGTCTTCATAGTCTTTGCCTGCTGAAAGCTGCGGGATGCGGAACTGGGCCACGCCGGCTCCCACGGGCAGCTCCATGACCACCGCGGCAGAGGTGCTCTTGGCCTGGTTGAGGACTTTCAGCGCGCCGACCGCCCGCTGGCCCACTGCCACGCGGGTGCGATTCAGGTCCAGTTCCACCTTGTAGTCGTGGCTGCCCAGCACGAAGGCCACGGCGATCAGCAGCAGCAAGGTGGCCATGAACGCGCCCATCAGCGCCTCCTGCCAGCCGAACGCGGCGCCGAGGATCCACAGCAGCACCGCGGTGCCTGCCACCACGAAGCCCAGGGCGGAGACGACCGAGCTGACCGGCTCGAGGTAGCGCTGGGCCAGGGCCCGGGCGGCGCGCAGCCATGGGGTGCACAGCTGGCGCACCAGGGCGAAGACCTCGCCGGCCAGGGTGGCGGAAACCTTGGCCGCCCCGGCCAGGGACGCCGCTGGGTTCTTCGCGTCGTGTTGTTTGGACCGTCTGCCGCGTCGGCTCATCGAGAGCTGTCCTCTGCCAGCTCGTCCTGCGTGGTGCTGCCGCGGCGGGTCGGTGCGGCGGTGGCGCGCAGCACCGCGTCGATGACCGCGGCGGCGGTGGCGCCGCTGAATTCTGCCTCTGGGTCAAGCACCAGGCGGTGGCTGAACACGTGCTGGGCCAGTTCCTTCACGTCGTCGGGCAGCACGTAGTTGCGGCCCTGGGAGGCGGCCCAGACCTTGGCTGCGCGCACCATGGCCAGCGCGCCGCGCACGGAGACGCCCAGGCGGGTTTCCGGGGCTTCGCGGGTCGCTTCGCACAGCGCGGCAACATAGTCCAGCACCGCGTCGTCCACGTGGACGCTGGCGGCCAGGTCTGCCATTTCGGCGATGGCCTCGGTGGTGATCACCGGGGAGAGCGCGGCGGAGCGGTCGCGCAGGGCGCTGCCGCCCAGCAGCTGCACGGTGGCCTCGCGGTCCGGGTAGCCGATGGAGGTCTTGATCAGGAAGCGGTCAAGCTGCGCCTCGGGCAGCCGGTAGGTGCCTGCCTGCTCGATGGGGTTCTGGGTGGCGATGACCATGAACGGGCGCGGCTGGGTGTAGGTGGCGCCGTCCACGGTGACCTGGCCTTCTTCCATGACTTCCAGCAGCGCTGACTGGGTCTTGGGCGAGGCGCGGTTAATTTCATCGGCCAGCACCAGGTTGGCGAAGATCGGCCCGTGGTGGAACTCGAACTCCTGGGTGCGCTGGTCGTAGATGGTGATGCCGGTGACATCCGAGGGCAGCAGGTCGGGGGTGAACTGGATGCGCGAGTGGCTGCCCTTCACGGTGGCCGCCAGGGAGCGGGCGAGCATGGTCTTGCCGGTGCCGGGGGCGTCCTCCAGCAGCACGTGGCCCTCGGCCAGCAGCGCGGTGAGCACCAGTTCGATGGTCTGGGTTTTGCCCAGCACCGATTTGCCCACGTTGGCAACCAGCTTGGCGAAGGTTTCCTGGTACCACTGCGCCTGCTCGGTGCTCATGCTCATGTAGTTCTGCTCCTCATTGTTCATTGTCTTGTTCTCCTACCAGCTCACGCGGTTCGAGTCGGTGCCGTCCACGGTGACCCACACCGGCATGGCGTAGCCGGACTGGTTCTCGCAGGTGGGGATTGTGTGCCCGTTGCCGTTTCGGTCGGTAGAGATCGGACGGTTGTAGACGTCCTGGAAGGATCCCGGGTTCTGGTTGTGGCAGCGCACCTGGTAGGTGGTGTTCGGTTTGAAGTTCTTGATCGTCACGTCGTACTGGTAGCAGTTCGATGTGCCGCAGTACTTGGTGCTGTACGGGCCGCGCTTCAGGATCACCTTGCGCGCAGGCTTCGGCTTGGAGGTCGCGGTGGCGCTCCAGGTGCGCGTCTGCCCCTGGGCGTCGGTGGCGGTGATGCTCAGCGTGCGCGATGCCGAATAGCCGATGCCGCCCACCGATTCGCTGCCGTCGTTGGCGGTGCCGGCTCCGTTGATGCTCACCGCATAGGCGATCGACCGTCCGTTGTCGGCGCCAGCATTCGCATTCCAGCTGAAGGACACCGCTTGGTCGCCGCCGCTGGCGGTGATGTTCGCGTTGTCTCGCAGCGGCCCGTAGGGGCTCATGGAATTGCTGGCGGCGCTCGGCTCTGCAGGTCCGGCGGCGTTGAGCGCGCGCACCCTGAAGGTGTGCGCGGTGCCGTTGGCTCCGGCGGCAATGGCAGAGCCCGGGCCGCCGAAGGAGGTCCAGGCCCCGCCGTCGGCGGAGTACTGGAAGCCGGTGATCTTCGAGCCGTTGGCTGCCGGGGCGGTGAAATCCAGCTGGATCATCGTGTCGGCGCCGGTGGCTTTGGCGTTCACCGCCCCGACGGCCTTGGGCCGCCCATAGGGGGTGACAGCCGCCGAATTGGCGCTGTATTCCGAGGTGCCCACGCGGTTCACCGCGGCGATGCGGAAGGTGTAGGAGCCTGAGGTGCTCAGCCCGGTGACCGACTGGGTAGTCTGGTTGGCTGCGATGCCGCCGATGCTGCGCACCTCGGATCCGCCCTGGTAGACCTTGAGCACGTAGCTGGAGATCGCCGCGCCATTGGCTCCCGGCGCCTTCCAGGCCACGTTGACCACGCCGCCGTCCACCGCCGAGTCCTTGCGGACGGCGGTCGGGGCCGAAGGCTTGAAAGGCTTGCCCGCAGGGGTGACAGCCGCCGAGTAGGCACTGAACACCGAAGGCTTGGAAGCCTTGTTCACGGCGCGCACGCGGGCCTGGTAGGCGGTGCCGTTCTTCAGTCCCTCCCAGGTGTAGGAGGTGCCGGTGATGCCGGTGACCTGGCTGACCCCGTTGGCCGGGGCCGGCGAGATCTCCAGCGTGTAGCTCTGGATGGCCGAGCCGCGGCTGACCGGTGCGGTCCAGTTGAACGTGGCCTTGGTGTCCCCGTCCTTGCCCGACGGCGCTGCCGGCTGCTCCGGCTCCACATCCGGGCGCGCCTCCGCGGAGGCCGGCGAGGCCGGGGATTCACCGATCTCGTTGAACGCGGTCACCGTGAAGGTGTAGGTGATGTCGTTCTTCAGCCCGGTGATGGTGCAGGTGGTGGTCTTGCAATCCTGCGCCACGCCGTTGCTCTGGTCGCGCACCATGTACTTGGTGATGTCTGCGCCGTTGTTTGACGGCGCATCCCAAGACAGCACCGCCTGGCTGTCGCCGGTGGACTGGATGCGCGGCAGGCCCGGCGCATCCGGGGCGCCCTTGACGTTCAGGGTGATGGTGCCCGCCACATTGCGCGCGGGATCCTTGGTGACATCCCCGATCAGGTATTCAACGTTCATCTTGCCCACGAACCCCTCCTTGGGGGTCACCGCCACCTGGCCGTCGGCGATCTGCGCGGTGCCGGAATCGGCCTCCAGCGGGCGCACGCTGATGATGGTCAGCGGGCCTTCCTCCTCATAGGGGTTGAAGTCGTTGGCCAGCACGTCGACCACTTCGGTCTTGTTGTTGGCCGCCTGCGGCACCTCGTCAGTCACGGCGACCGGCAGCTCCCGGGTGGAGCCAGTGACAGTCACATACATCGTGGCCTTGACCGGCGAGTTCACCCCGTCGGAGACCGAAACCCCGACCGTGCCGCTGGTGCCCTTGGCGGTTTCTGGCCCGGCGGACAGCTCAAGCACCGAACTCTCGACGATCTTTGCATCGACGCCGGGCACCTGGTTCTCCTCGAGGTTGAACTTCAGCTTGGCGACGTCTTCCTTGTTCTGGTCATTGGCGGCCTGGCGCAGGTCGAGGCGCGCGGCATCGCCGCCCTGCTCCACCTTCAAGGTGTTGTTTTCAAGGGTGGGCGGGAAGTTCTCCGGGTCCGGGCGCTCCTCAGGAGTCGGGGATTCCTCGACCGGCTGCTCTTCAGGAGTCTGCTCTTCCTTGGTCTCTTCCGGCTTCTGGGATTCCTTCTCTTCCTTGGGCTTCTCGCTGGCCGAATCGGACTTCTTCTCGTCCTTCTTCGGCTCAGCGCTGTCCTCGTCCTTCTTCTCCTTCTTCTTGCGGTCCTCCGGGGCGCCGTCGTCATTGGCATTGCGCGGCTGGTTCTGCGGCTGCTGGTTGGTGGACGGGGCCACGTTGATCGGAATGGTCAGGATGGAGGTCAGGCCCTCGGGGTCATCCGGCCCCTTGCCGTCGGTGGCTTCAAAGGTCACAGCGCCCATGCCGTCGAAGTCGGCCGGTGCGGTGTAGCGCAGCTGCGTGGCAGACTGCACCAGCTTGCCGTCGGAGACCGGCATGGAGCTGACCGAATCTTCGGTGGCCAAGCGCGGGGTGTGCCCGTCGCGGACCAGCACCAGGTCCTTGAGGTTCAGCTCCAGGCTCTCCCCTGCCTTGGCCTGCAGGTTCAGGTTGCTGCGCAGGATCGGGCGCGCGCCTTCCAGTCCCGGCACGTGAATGAACGCGGTGGAGTCCAGGCCGTCCTGATCGGTGATCGTGTAGGCGATGACCTGCGGATCATCCACCGGGGTCACCGAAATCCCGGATTCGGTAATGCGCGCGGTCTGCGGGGAATCGGGCAGCGACAGGTTCAGCTCGGTGGTGGCGCCGTCCGGGTCCTCGTCGTTGTAGAGCACATCCACCGACACCTCGTCATTGGACAGCACATCCTCCAGGGTGACCCTGTCATCGCGCGCAATCGGCGCCAGCAGCGGGGCGTTCGGGTTGGAAACCACCGTCACGGTGCCCTTGCCGATGCCGCCGCGGCCGTCGGAGATCGAATAGCGCACCGAGGTGCTGCCCGAGCCTTCAGGGCTGGTGAGCATGACCCGGCCGTCCACCACCGAGACATTGGCGCCGTTGCGGCTTTCCACGTCCTTCATTAGCGCCACCGGGTCCCCGTCGGGGTCGGTGTCATTGTTCAGCACGTCTACCGCCACCGGGCGCTCGGGGCGCACGGTGACCATGTCGTTGACCGCCACCGGCGGGTTGTTGGACTGCGCCAGCGGGGCAATGCCGATCTTGGCGATGCCCGTGGCGCGGGCGCCCAGGCGGTCCTCGACCACATAGGTGAACTGGTCGGTGCCGCTGGCCTGGTGGCTGGCGGTGTACTCGATGGTGTCGCCCTTGATGTTCGCCACGCCCTGGCGCGGGGCGTCGCCCAGCTGCACCAGGGTCACCGAGTCGCCCTCGGGGTCGATGCCGTCCAGCGGCACCTGCACCGTGGCGGTGGAGCCGGCGAAGATGCGCCCGGAGACGGGCTCCGGGTTGGGTGGAGAATTCTTCTCCAGGTCTGATTCATCCTTGGCGGCAGGCTGCACATTGAAGGTCACCTGGGCGCTGGATTCCTGGTTGTCCGGGCCCAGCACCGTGTAGACCGCAGAGACCTGGCGCGGCTTGCCGTTGAAGTTTCCGGCCCGGAAGCGGATTTCGTCATCCGCCACGGAGATCAGCGAGCCTTCGCCGAGCTTGTCGGTTTCCTCCAGCTTGGAGCTCAGCTTCATCGGCGCGCCGTTGGGGTGTACATCGTTGTCAAGCACCTTGACAGTGGTCACGTCCCCCTCTCGCACGTTGACCGTGTCAGGGTTCGCCTGCGGCGGGTCCATCCGCGGCGGGGCCGGGATCGGGATCACGCGGATCTCTCCGGTGGCCGATTCCCGGCCGTTGGAGATCGTGTAGTTGATGGTGCTCGGGGTGGTTACGCCGCGCACATCGGTGATGCGGACAAAGGAGTTGCGCTCCACGCTTACGGAGAACTGCTTGTCCGCGCCGTCGGTGGCGCCGGTGACGACCAGCACCCCGCCGGTGGCATCGGTATCATTGCCCAGCACGTCCACCAGCACATTGCCGCCGGCCGGCAACTGGGCGATGTCCCGCACGGCCACCGGCTTGGTGTTCTCATCCTTGGGCTGGCGCACGTCGATGCGCACCAGGCCCGGCGCGCTGGCAGGCCCGTTGGTTGCAAGGTATTCGGTGTAGAAGGTGCCCGGGCGCTCGCCGGTGATAGTGACGCGGCCGGACTGGTTGTTGGCCTTCAGCTCCAGCCCGGCGACGTCGTCGATGCCCGCAAGGCGCAGGCCGTCACCGGAGGGGTCGGTGTCATTGTCCAGCGGTTCAAAGCTGGTGGCCTCGCCGACCTGCGCCACCACATGGTCGGTGGCGGTCACCGGCTTAACGGTGGAGTTCGCGGAGACCTCCACGATGATCCGGCCCTTGGTGCTTTCGCGCCCGTCGGAGACCTGGATGGCCACTTCCTTCTGGCCCAGCTGCTTGCCGTCGTCCTGGAAGATCAGGGTGCCGTCGGGGCGCACGCGGATGGTGTCATCGCCCTTGGAGGTGCCGCCGAGCAGCTGCAGGTCATCGCCCTCGGGGTCGACCCAGTCCGGGATCAGGTTCTTGCTGACCGACTCGCCCTTCTGCACGTGCAGCGTGGTGATGCGCTTCTGCTCCGGGGCCTTGTTGGTTTCTTCATTGACCACCTTCAGGTTCACCGTGGCAAGGTCCATGCCGCCGCGGCCGTCCTCGGTGACGTAGCTGAAGCTTGCCGAGCCCTTGGCGTCCTCCGACACCGCGATCTGGAACCCGGTGCCGTCGTAGACCGGGCTGATGTCTCCCAAGCTGGGGTTGGATCCCTCGATTTTCGCCGTCAGCAGGTCGCCGTCCGGGTCAACGTCGTTGAAGAGCACCGGCAGCACGGTGGTGCGGCCTGGGCGGATGGAGAAGGTGTCGTCCTCCGCGATGGGCTCCTGGTTTTCCTCGGTGCGCTCGGGCAGCTCGATCGCGTCGGTGATCTCCTTGGTTTCTTCTTCCTCGGACTCTCCTTCGCCGGCAGGCGGCTCCAGGTCAGCCCAGTTGGAGACGATTTCCATGCCTTCGTTGGTCAGCCACACCTGGCCGGACTGGATGTCGTTGAGCACCACGACGTCGCGGTTGACGCGGAAGACCAGCTCTGCCTGGGCCGCCATTTCCGGCACGCGCACCGACTGGTTCTGCAGCAGGTCGTCGCAGGAGCGCAGGTATTCGCCGCTGGTCTGCCAGGCGGCGTAGGTGCAGGATCCCACGCGCACCGGCTGGATGGGGGTGCCGGCGGTCTTCACCTGGTCATAGGCGATGTCTTTGCCCTTGAGCGAGGCCTTGACCAGGGTCTGCTCGGTGGAGATGGCCACCGCGTCGGATTCCGGGCCCGGAGCCTGGATCTTGGCATTGGCGCTTGACTGGATTTGGCTGGTGGTTCCGTCAGAGGTCGCCACAGTGCCGGTGGAGGCCTCGAAGACCACCGCGGTGTGGCCCACGGCGCTCAGCTGGGGGTCCTTCATCTTGTCCAGGCCGTCGATCTGGCGGGGTTCGCCGTCGACCGGGTAGCCGTCGTCGTCGAGGGTGAAGCTTTGCACGGTGTTGGCACTGTAGTCCACCGCCCAGATGGTGTCATCGGCGCCGACCACGGCGTCAACCTTGCCGGATGCTTCCAGCAGCGGCTCGTTGCCATCGGAGTCGAATTCCGAGATGTGTTCAAGGTCTGTGGCCTGGACCTTGCCGTTTTTGGAATCGGTGACGGCAACGACGTTGGTTCCGAAGGAGAAGGTGGCGTTGGCGGGCAGCTTGTTGTCTCCGGCGAATTGCACCATCGCGGGGTCGATGGTGGTGACGGTTGCCTGTTCGAGGTTGCGCACCAGGATGTTCTCGCCGTTTTGGGCCAGGTCGTAGTTGGCCAGCGGGGTGACCACGCCGCCGTCGAGGGTGCGGGACTGGTAGTTCACGTGGCCGATTTTGCCTTCAGCCTTGTTGACCACCCACACGCCGCCGTCGTTGAGATCGACGTCGGCGGTCTCGAAGCCGGGATAGAAGATTGCTCCGGAGACGGCGAGCGCCGCTACTACCGGAATCGCGGTTGCCTTGAAGCCGGTGCTTTTAAGTAGTCCCAAGAAGCCGGTACGCTCAGAGTTCCCCATGTGCCGTGTCCCTTAAGGTGTTGATTTTTTGCCTGCCTAGATCACCAAAAATGCCGATCAAGACGCAGGAAATCCACCTCTATTCTACTGAAAGGATAAAACCTTCTCCATGGAGAGGACTACCCATCCTGCATTGGGGGTTTCATCATCGGTTTTTAATCTTTCGGCCGCGTCATATTCAACGTTCCGACGGCATCCGCCATTTGGTGAACTTACCTGGCCGCACCGCTGGCGGCCGACAGATCCACCACCGCATCAATTTGTACCTTGGCTCCCAGGGGCAGGGAGGCTGCTGCGATCGTTGTACGTGCTGGATATGGTTCGTGGAAATACTGCGCATAGACGTCATTGATCGCCTCGAAATCTTCGTAGTCAACGAGGTAGATGGTTGTCTTCACGATGTCTGAGAAGTCCAGGCCGACTTCGCCAAGCAGTGTTGTCAGATTTTCCAGCATCGCGGTGCACTGCTGCGCTGCGCCGTCTGCCACAAGCCGTCCGTGCTGCGGGTCCTGCCCGATGATTCCCGCGGTAAATCCGAGCCCCGAGCGCGCTGCAAAATGAGAAAACGGTGCCTTTGAGGCAAAGAGCTTCTGGCTGAAATGGTGCTGGGCGGCGTGATCCACGAGTTCCTCTGATTTGTCTGCGAGTCAAATGTCGAGCATAGAAGGAAACTCCGTCACGCACCTTGTAGCGGCGAACATGTTTCTGCTTTTTCGATGTATTGTGAAGCAATCTGGTTAACAGAAGCCGCAAAGTCTTCAACAAATCTTTCAGATCATTTAGTGTTAGCTACATGACATCTTCTGCCACACAGCGTGAACCGTCACGCATCGACGAGATTGCCGAAGCATTCTTCTCGAAAACTCTTGAGATCAACCCCGAATTCGGCGTTTCGCTCGGAATCCCCGGATACGAGTCGGGCTACTCCGACTACTCCCCTGCCGGCTCTACCGTACAGATTAATCTGCTGCGTGAAACCCTTGCCCTCCTGGAGCAGGCTGCACCCGTCGACGCCATCGACGAGGTGACCCTGGATGCCATGACCGAACGCCTCGGACTGGATCTGGAGATCCTGCTCACCGGCCGCACCGAGCTGAACAATATCGCCAGCCCAGCCCAGGGCATCCGCGCGATCATCGATTTGATGCCGCAGGAAACCTCCGCCGACTACGGTTTCATCGCCGCCCGCCTGGCCAACATCCCGGCGGCAATCGACGGGTACATCGCCTCGCTGCGCGACTCTGCGTCGAAGTCTCTGGTTGCCGCCCGCCGCCAGGTGCAGATCGTCACCACCCAGTCCAAGGACTACGGCAAGGACGGCGGCTTCTTCGACCAGCTGGCCGAAGCCGGCACCGCGGTTGACGCATCGCTTGAATCGGCGCTGGCCTCCGGAACAGAAGCAGCGAAGCAGGCCTACCTGAAGCTGGCCGACTTCCTGGAAAACGAGCTGCTGGACCAGGCTCCAGAAGTTGATGCCGTGGGACGCGAGTACTACTCGTTGATGTCCCGCCAGTTCCTCGGGGCCACGGTGGACCTTGAGGAAACCTATGCCTGGGGCGTCGCAGAACTCGACGCGATCATCGCCGAGCAGGAGCGCACCGCTCAGCTGATCAAGCCCGGCGCCACCATCGAGGAAGCCAAGCAGATCCTGAATCAGGATCCTGCCCGCAAGCTCGACGGCACGGATGCACTCAAGGCATGGATGCAGGAGAAGGCCGACAAGGCAATCGCCGATCTGAGCGGCGTGCACTTCGACATCCCAGCGCCGATGGACCGCATCGAGTGCATGATTGCCCCGACCCAGGACGGCGGCATCTACTACACCGGCCCGTCCGAAGACTTCAGCCGTCCGGGGCGCATGTGGTGGTCGGTTCCACCTGGAGAAGACCAGTTCACCACCTGGGCCGAGCTGACCACCGTGTACCACGAGGGCGTCCCGGGACACCACCTGCAGGTGGCCACCGCGCAGCTGCAGGCAGATACGCTCAACAGCTGGCGCCGCATGGCCTGCTGGGTTTCAGGCCACGGCGAGGGCTGGGCCCTGTATTCCGAGCGCCTCATGCACTCGCTGGGCTACCTTGCAGATCCGGGAGACTACATGGGCATGCTCGATGCGCAGCGGATGCGCGCGGCCCGCGTGGTCTTCGACATCGGCGTGCACCTGTCCCTGCCGGTGCCGGAGCAGTGGGGCACCGGCACCTGGAATTCTGAGAATGGCTACGACTTCTTGAAGAAGAATCTGGACATTTCCGAGGGCCAGCTGGACTTCGAGTACACCCGCTACCTCGGCTGGCCGGGACAGGCTCCCGCCTACAAGGTGGGCCAGCGGCTCTGGGAGCAGATCCGCGACACGCTGGAAGCCGAGCAGGGCGAGCAGTTCTCGCTCAAGGACTTCCACACCAAGGCGCTGCAGCTGGGTTCGGTCGGCCTTGACACGCTCAAGCGCGCGCTAGTCAAGTAGCGCCAGCCTCCGCACGCAAAAACTGGCGGGTTCTAAACTTTTACGTTTGAAACCCGCCAGTTTTCGTTGTTTGGGCTGTTAGCCCTTGTAGCTGGAAATCTGAATCAGATTGCCGCAGGTATCGTCAAAGGTCGCGATGTCCACCATTCCTGCATCCATGGGCTCCTGGGTGAATTTCACGCCCAGCGCTGACAGGCGTTCGAACTCCGCTTGAACGTCGTCGACGGCAAACGAGGTGACAGGGATCCCGTCAGCCATCAGGGCGGCACGGTACGGGCCGACCGCGGGGTGGTCCGAGGGTTCCAGCAACACCTCGGTGCCGTTTTCATCTTCTGTGGAAACCAAGGTCAGCCATCGGTATTCTCCAACGGGAATGCTGTGCTTGACTTTGAATCCCAGCACCTCGGTGTAGAACTTTTCAGCTTTATCCTGGTCGTCAACGAAGACGCTGGTTACGTATACGCGCATTGATCCATCCTTGCTTCGGGCAGCTTGCGAGCCGCCGTGGTGGCACCGTGCCCGTTGGACACCGACTCACCCACAAGGCTACTGGCACTGACCTACAGAACCCGTCCGTGTCAAAAAATTTCAGAGCAAGGCTGAGCGAGCAGGTCGGCAAGAACTCAAAAATTTACCGCAAAACAGATTTTTTCTATTGTTTAACGATAGGTTTAATGTGACGCTTGCACCATGAGCACCCTCCTCAACTACACAGTGCGCGTCTTGCTAATGGCCATGATCAGCGTGGGCCTGCTGGCCCAAACGGTGATCGTGCCGATGTTTGTTTCAGAAGTCATCCTGCAGTTTCCGCAGATGCAGCCACGCGCAGGTTGGTACACAGCAGTCATTGTCCTCGGCATTGCCGGAGCGCAGGCCGCGCTGGTTTGCCTGATTGCCCTTCTGAGCAGAATTGAACGGGGAATCATCTTCCACCCCACATCACTGCGCTGGAGCACCGCCACTGCCGCTTTTGTCGGCCTATCGACCGTCTGCGTCGCAGCCCTAGGCTGGCACCTGCTCATCGTCTCAGGTATGGGCGGCCCAGGTGTTGCCTTCACCGCCTTGAGCGCAACGCTCATTGGAGCATCTTGTTGCTCGCTCATGCTGATCGGGCGGCAGCTTCTGAACAAGTCGATCCACCTTGACCAGCAACAGAACATGGAAGCGTCCTGGCCAACAGGACTCACAAGACATCCGGCTCCACGGCTTAACCACAACCAGGCCGGATAGTCCAAACGCCCGCACTACGCGCTTGCCCTACAGCGCTGTCACATTATGGTCACAGAGTGCAACTATTTGAAACAAACCTTGATTTTTCAGGAATTTTTCCTTGTTGAAGCTTAAATCAAGTGTCTCATGGCACAATTATTGCGATTCTGTAATGTTGCGTAACACCAACTACATCGGCTGAAGTTCAGTGCTTTACGGTGGAACGCATGTCTAACTCCGCACCTTCATCCAAACTCCCCCGTTGGGTTACAAGCTTTGGTCCGCAAATCATTGCGTCGCTCATCCTCGGCCTGATCCTCGGCCTTGTTGCCAAGTACACCGGCAGCACCGCCGAAGCGCCCAACGCCCTGGGTGAAACCCTGTCGATCATCGGCTCCAGCTATGTTTCGCTTCTGCGCGCAGCTGTCATCCCGCTGATTTTCTTCGCGGTAGTTGCTTCTATTGCCAACCTGTCAAAGGTCACCAACGCCGCCCGCTTGGCATGGCAGACCCTGCTGTGGTTCGCGATCACCGCACTGATTTCCGTCACCATCGGCATGGTGCTCGGCCTGGTCTTCCAGCCAGGTGCCAACACCGGGCAGGATATGCCGGCTGAGTACTCGGGCCGCACCGGCGATTGGCTGGCATTCCTTACCGGATTGATCCCGGAAAACTTCTTGGGCCTGGCCGCCAACACCAAGGTCGTCGAAGGCGCAGCCAGCACCTCGATCAGCTTCAACGTCCTGCAGATCCTGGTGATCGCCATTGCCGTAGGCATTGCAGCACTGAAGGTCGGCAAGGCCGCTGAGCCGTTCTTGAACTTCTCGGCATCGATCCTTGCAATCATTCAGAAGGTGCTGTGGTGGATCATCCGCATTGCGCCAATCGGCACCGTCGGCTTGATCGGCAACGCAGTTGCCACCTACGGCTGGGACACCATCGGTGCCCTGGGCAAGTTCACCGTCGCCATCTACGTCGGCTTGGCCCTGGTGCTGTTCGCCCTGTACCCAGTCTTGGTCCGCGCCCACGGCCTGTCCGTCAAGCAGTACTTCTCCGGCGTGTGGCCTGCAGTGCAGCTGGCCTTCGTTTCCCGTTCCTCGATCGGCACCCTGCCACTGACCCAGCGCGTCACCGAACGCAACCTCGGTGTGCCATCGGGCTACGCTTCCTTCGCAGTGCCGCTGGGCGCCACCACCAAGATGGACGGCTGCGCAGCGATCTACCCGGCAATCTCGGCAATCTTTGTCGCACAGTTCTTCAATATCGACCTGTCGCTGACCGATTACCTGCTGATCGCCATGGTTTCGGTCCTCGGCTCCGCGGCCACCGCGGGCACCACCGGCGCCATCGTGATGCTGACCCTGACCCTGTCGACCTTGGGTCTGCCGCTGGCAGGCGTCGGCCTGCTGCTGGCAGTCGACCCGATCCTGGACATGGGCCGCACCGCGGTGAACGTTGCCGGACAGGCGCTGATCCCGACCATCGTCGCCAAGCGCGAAGGCATCTTGGATCTGGACCTGTACAACGCAGACCGCAATGGCAATCCTTTCGCCCAGGAAGAGGCCGAAGAGTCCCAGATCTTGGAGTCATCCAAGGCCTAGGCTCTAGCACGTGAGCACCAGCTGGATCCGGTGAACAGAATTTCTGTTCACCGGATCCAGCTGTTTTAAGCCGCCATTGCGCAGAAAGAACACGATGCGCCGATTCATCAAGCAGGGGAAGGGAAGCCCACCAGAAAATGACGTCCCAAGCTGTGAATAGACCCAGATTTTGCACAGAGTGCAACTTTGCACGTAGTGTAAGTATGTGACTACTCAAAGCATGGGCACGCGTCGCGAGAAAAACAAGCAGGCAACCAGGGAAGCAATCCTGAATGCCGTCTCGCAGCTGCTCCACGACGGACACGGCGCGGCGCTGACCGCTACCCAGATCGCGGACGCAGCCGGGATTTCCCGACGCACCCTTTTCAACTATTTCCCCACGGTGGATGCCATCATCTCCTACCCGCTGCACCGGGTGCTGGAGACCATGGTCGACTCCATCAGCGAGCTGACCGATTCCATGCCGCTCATGGATGCCATCGTGGTGGCGTTGAAGTCAGACGAGGTGGCAGACCTGCTCGGACGGGTAGCTCTCTTCGGGGCCCTGCTGACCAAGGACTCCCCCAGCGGATGCTATCCGTCGAATATGGACGAATGGCAGAAGGCCACCTCCGACGTCGTCGAAAAGCTGGCGCGCCGCTCTCCGAATGCCGACGGCTTCGCCATCCGCGTTTTCACCCATGCGCTGCTCGGCGCAGGCCAGGCGGCCTTCGATGAATGGATTGAACGCCTCCCGGCATTGGGCAAAGTCTCCAACGACATCACCGATGCCCAGATCGCAGAATTTCACACGCTGATCAACCAAGCCATGAGCACCCTTGATCAAGGGCTTTCTGCCTTGCCACTATCCCCTTCGCAACACACCAAGGAAGACTGACCCATGGCTTCTCTGCTCTACCGTCTGGCGCGCTGGGCCCACCGGCACCACTACCGCATCATTGCGATGTGGCTGGCGGCCTTCATCTTCATCGGAATCTCGGCGAGCCTGTTCATGGGCCAGCTGTCCAACACTTTCACCATTCCCGGCACCGAAACCCAGCGCACGCTGGACCGGCTCAAGCAGGAGATCCCCGACCTGGCCGGCGGCTCGGGATCCATTGTGTTCCATGAAAGCTCCAACAAGCCGCTGAACGACGCCCAGAAGCAGTCCATCAACGATTCCTTGGAGCAGTTGAAGCTCAACCCGGCGGTCGTCGACGCCATGAGCCCCTTTGAACTGCAAAAGCAGCTCGATGAAGCGCAGCCTGAATTGGACAAGGCCGAACAGAAGCTCGTTGACGGCCAGGATGAAATCAACGACGGCAAGAAGCAGATCGAAGACGGCAAAAAGCAGCTAGAGGAAGGCAAGCAGGGCATTGCCGACGGCTGGAAGGAATACAACGAAGGCCAGGACAAGATCACTGCCGGCGAACCCCAGATCGCCATTGCCGAGCAGCAGCTGGCCACCGGGCGCAGCGAACTGGCAAGCTCCAAAGCGCAGCTGACCAGTGGCCAGGCACAGCTGGATCAGGGCCAGAAGAAGTACGACCAGGGCCTGAAGAAATACAAGGCGGGCCTGGCGCAATACGAGTCGGGGCTGGCCCAGTTCAAGGCCGGTGAAAAGAAGCTCAATGACGCCCAGGCCAAGCTGGATGCGGGCGAAAAGCAGTACACCTCCGGCATGGACAAGATCCTCCAGGGCAAGTCCCGCTCCGAGATGGACGCGCAGCTGAGCAGCGGCAAAAAGGACGCCGAGGCAGGGCTGGAGACCGCTAAGGACGGACTGGCCGCCGCCAACTCCGGCATCAAGCAGGCCGATGCAGCCATTGCCGGCTTGAACACCCAGATCTCGCAGACCCAGAAGTTGCTCGACCAAGCCACCGCAGATGGCAATGAAGCAGACATCGCCAAGTACACCGCCACCCTGGCAGGACTGAAATCCGGTCTGGAAACCGCCACTTCGCAGCGCGAGCAGGCAGTGGCAGGCGCTTCCCAAGCCCAGTCAGGCATCGACCAGGCCAACGGCGCGCTGAACCAGATCGCCCAGGCCCAGGCCGGGCTGGCCCAGCTCGATACTGCCCGCGCCAAGCTGGATTCGGGCAAGGCCGAAGCGCAGCAGGGCAAGAAGGAACTTGAAAAGAACCGCGCCAAGCTGGTCACCGCCAAGACCGATCTGACCGCCGCCAAGACCCAGCTGGATTCTGGCAAGAAGGAGCTTGACGCCAATCGAGCCAAGCTCAACGAGGGCTGGGCCCAGTGGCGCGCAGGCAAGGCCAAGCTGGATGCCGGCCAGAAGGAATTCGACGCCAAGAAGGCCGAGTTCGAGGCGGGCAAGGCCAAGCTGGCCGACGCCAAGAAGCAGCTGGAAGCCGGCGAAAAGACCATCAAGGACAAGACCGCCCAGCTGGAACAGGCCGAGAAGGACCTGGCCAAGGGCGAGAAGAAGCTTGATTCCGGACGCGCCGAGCTCGAATTCGCCTCACGACAGGTCAACGCCAGCAACGGCATGCGCTTCATCTCCGAGGACGGCAGCACCGCGGTCGCCCAGGTTTCCTTCAAGGGACAGACCGACGCGCTGACCAGCGAAGAACGCGAGATGATCACCGCCATCGCCGCCGGCCCGCAGGCCAACGGCGTCGAGGTGCTCTTCTCCAAGGAGATCCTGCAGGACATGTCCCAGGTCTTCGGCACCTCTGAGATCATCGGCGTGGTCATCGCAGCGGTGGTGCTGCTGGTTATGCTCGGCACCCTGGTCGCCGCCGGGCTGCCGCTGCTGCTGGCAATCCTCGGCGTCGGCGCCGGCGTGGGCACCACTATGGCCTTCTCCTCGATGATTTCCATGGCATCGATCACCCCTGCGCTGGCTCTCATGCTGGGCCTGGCGGTGGGCATCGACTATGCCCTGTTCATCATCCACCGGCACCGGTCCCAGCTGCTGGGCGGAATGGAAGTGGGCGAATCCATTGCCCGCGCGGTGGGAACCAGCGGCAACGCGGTGGTCTTCGCCGGCCTGACGGTGATCATTGCGCTGGCGGCCCTGGCGGTTCCGGGACTTCCGTTCCTCTCGATCCTGGGCTTCTCCGCGGCCTTCACGGTGCTGTGCTCGGTGCTGCTGAACATCACCCTGCTGCCCGCCCTGCTGTCCCTGGCCGGCACCCGGCTGGTGTCCAAGCGGGCCTTCCGCAAGGCCGCCGAGCAGGCCGAACACCCGGTGATCAAGGAGCCGGTCTCCGCCCGCTGGGTCCGTCTGGTGACCAAGGTGGCGATCCCTGCAGCGCTGGTGGTGATCGCGCTGCTCGGAGCCATCGCCCTGCCGGCTGCCCAGATGCGCACCGCCCTGCCCGACGGCAGTGCGGAACCCGCGGACTCCCAGGCCTTCCAGGCCTTCGAGCAGACCAGCGACAAGTTCGGCGCAGGCTACAACGGCCCGCTGCTGGTGCTGGCAGACCTGCCCGCGGGGCTGTCCCAGCGGGATGCTGATTCCATGGCCCTGGATGTCGCAGACACCCTGCGCGACTATGACGGGGTGGTCGCGGCCATCCCGGTGACCATGACCGATGACAGGACCCTGTCAGCCATCCAGGTGATCCCCACCGACGGCCCGTCCTCGGCGGCCACCGAGGCGCTGGTGCACGAGCTGCGCGATGACCGGGCAAAGATCCACGACGCCACCGGCGCAGAAATTGCCGTCACCGGCCAGGTTGCGGCGCAGATCGACGTGTCGGAAAAGGTCACCGAGGCGCTGGTGCCGTACCTGAGCATCGTGGTCGGCCTGTCGCTGATCCTGCTGCTGTTGGTCTTCCGCTCCATCGTGGTGCCGTTCCTTGCCACCGGCGGATTCCTGCTCTCGCTGCTGGCTGCCTTCGGCGCCACCACCGCGGTGTACCAGTTCGGCTGGATGGGCAATGTCTTCGACGTGAACGTGCCGGGTCCGCTGCTCAGCTTCCTGCCGATCCTGCTCACCGGCATCCTGTTCGGCCTGGCCATGGACTACCAGGTCTTCCTGGTCTCGGCGATGCGCGAACGCTACGCGCACGGCGAGCCGGCCAAGGATGCTGTCCGCTCGGGCTTCTCCATGGCCGCCCCGGTGGTCACCGCAGCGGCGCTGATCATGATCTCGGTATTCGCCGGCTTCGTGTTCTCGCATCTGTCGATGATCCGCCCGCTGGGCTTCGCCCTGGCCTTCGGCGTGCTCTTCGACGCCTTCGTGGTGCGCATGACGCTGATCCCGGCGCTCATGCACCTGCTGGGCGACAAGGCCTGGTACCTGCCGAAGTGGCTGGACAAGATCCTTCCGGACGTGGACGTCGAGGGCTCCAAGCTCAACGAGCTGCTGGATGCCGAAGAATCGTACGATGGCTATGAAGACGGCAACGACGCAAGCACCAAGGAGAATGTCGCAGTATGAGTGAATCAACCACAGCGCCGGCCCGGCTGCTGCTCGCTTCCGCGTCCTGGGGCCGCAAAAAAGTCTTGAGCGATGCCGGATTAGCTTTCGAAACCCAGGTTTCGAATGTCGACGAGGATGCGGTCCTCGCACAGGCAGAGGCCGAGCACGGCCCGCAGACTCCTGCGCAGACCGCGCTGCTGCTGGCCAAGTCCAAGGCCCTCGCCGTGGCGGCGTCGGATCATCCGGCAGGCACCCTGGTGCTGGGCTGCGATTCGGTCTTCGAACTGGACGGTGTGGCCTACGGCAAGCCGCACACCCCGGAGGTGGCCCGCGAACGCTGGCGGCAGCTGAGCGGAGCCACCGGCGTGCTGCACTCCGGGCACTGGCTGGTCGACACCGCAGATCCTGCCTCGGCGCGGGGCAGAGTTTCCTCCACCGTCGTCCGCTTCCACAAGGTCTCGGATGCTGAAATTGAAGCCTACGTGGCCAGCGGCGAGCCGCTGCCCTGCGCCGGAGCGTTCACCATCGACGGGCTGGCCGCCGCCTTCATTGAATCGATCGAGGGCAACTTCCAAAACGTCGTCGGACTGGACGTTTCGGTCCTGCGCAGCCTGCTGGCCCAGGCCGGCGTGCAGATCATCGACCTGTGGAAGTAGCGGGCCTGCGGGGCCGCGGCCCCGCAGGCTACCTCCAGCAGGTAGAATTACTAGTGCTTTCCCGTTTCACAGTTTGAAGGTATTACCGTTTTGAGCGCCTCACGACGATTCACCCTGCCGGCGGTAGCCGCCGCCGCGGCGCTGGTCTTGACCAGCTGCGGCAGCGACTCGGGCTTTGAATCATCCACCCCCGAAGACACCGTGTACTGCGTCGATAAGAACAATGTTGTCGTCGACGAAGCCCAGTGCAACGACGACCATCCGTCCACCACGCACCACAGCGGAGTGGGCACCGCGTTGATGTTCTTCATGATCGGGCGCTTTGCCGGCGGCCTGCGCCCCGGCACCCAGCTGGATCCCTCGCAGTCCACCCAGCGCTTCCGCTCAAATGACACCGCAGCCCGCGCCAAGGCAGGACTCTCCGGCACCGTGCGCAACGGCTATTCGGCGTCCACCGGCAAGCCTGCCGGATTCGGCTCCAGCTCCAAGCAGCGCAGCGGCAGCGGCCACTCGGGCGGCTTCGGCGGCGGACACTCCGGAGGCTAGGGATTTATGCAGCGCAAGATGACCACAGCCCGCCCGGACTACCTGGCGAAGGTCAATGCCTCAGGGCTGGTCTATACCCATGAGGATCTGGACAGCACCTCTCCCGAGCTCTACCGCTACTGGCGGGACGACGCCTACTACGAGCTGACTCCCAAGGAGATCGAGGTGCTGCACAAGGCCTCGACCACCGTGTTCTCCATGCTGGAAGAAGCCGGAGACTACCTGCTCTCCCCTGCCGGGTCCGCCGATCTGGCGCGCTTCGGCATCCCCTACCGCGCCATGCGCTCCATTATTGAAAGCTGGAACGAGGAGCCTGCCTGCGGATCGGTCTATGGGCGCTTCGACTTCCGCTTCGGCGGGCTGCGGCACCCGGAGCCGGATCAGCGCATCCCCAAGCTCTACGAATTCAACGCAGACACCCCCACTTCGCTGGTTGAGTCGCTGGTGCAGTGGGAATGGTTCGAGGACAACCGGCGCCTCGGCGCCACCCAGTGGACCAACATGTATGAAGACCTCGTTGCGGCCTGGCAGCGCAACCTGGGGCTGATCTCCCGCAAGATCGGCAGCGTGCCCACCGTCTACTTCGCCTGCAGCGCCTTGGATTTGTCCCACGAGGACGAAATGAACACCCTAGTGCTGCGCGATACCTGCGCGGCGGCGGGCTATCCGACCGAAACGATCTATATCGAGAACCTGTGGGTGGACGGCGACGGCCGCTACCGCGCCGGCGAAAACGGCCCGCTGATCCAGGTCATCTTCAAGCTGTACCCATGGGAGCACATGGTGCACACCGAGCATGCAGACGACCTGTTCAACGACATGCTCGACTCTGGCTTCAACGGAGCGCCATATCAGGGCGGAACCATCTGGATCGAGCCACCCTACAAGATGCTCTGGAGCACCAAGGCAATCCTGCCCGTGCTGTGGAAGCTCTTCGGCAGCGACCCAGAGCGCTCGCAGTACCTGCTGCCTGCATGGTTCGAAGACCAGACGCCGGACTACCTGAAGCGCTTGGGCTATGTGCGCAAGCCGCTGCTGAGCCGTGAAGGAGCAGACATCACGCTGCACCAGTCCAACGGCGAGCGCACCATGGGCGAGGTCCAAGGCTACGGCGAAGAGGGATTCATCCTCCAGGAGCTGGCGCTTCCGCCGGTCTTCCACCGCGATGACGAGAACAAGGACGTCAGCACGGTGCTGGGTGTGTGGATGATTGACGGCGAACCTTCAGGGCTTGCCATCCGTGAAAGCGACGGCCCGATCACTGACAACTTCGCCAACTTCATTCCCCACGTCGTCACCCACTAGTCGAGCATCTCTCTCGTCACAGGCAGCCAGCCTCAACTCTTGTTTGAGAATTTCGTACAGATATGTGAAAGGGCCTTGCCGTGCTAATTGATGTCAAGGCGTTGCTGGACCTCGTGGCGACCGAAGTTTTCGATTCCCGATTCTCGGTAGAAAAAGCTGGTTCCAATGATCCAACTGCACCTTATGCAATCCAGGTGAGTTCTCATTTTGATATCGAGCGATCCGTCCGCATCCGCGTCAGCTACGAGTGGATGGATATCGACATCCTTGATTTCGGAGTCGGGGCCATACTTTTCAACGACGACCTTGATGAAACGAAAGCAATCGATATTCGGCGCATTTGCCGGGTGGCTCATTCCTATTTGAGCGGCAAGGCGCACATAGAAACTCGGCGCCGTTTTTGGAAGGGTTCCACGACCACAGTGATGATTGATGAGGACCGAATGCAGTGGCAGCTGGGACGCCACTCATGCCATGTGCCCTATCCATGACTTTGCCTAGCAGCCAGCACCCATTGCTTCCTTAAGTCCGGGCGGTCCACCCGGGAAGCTCGTGGCTGTGCATTGCTGATTAGTCCACCATGGCGCGCAGCCGCATTCGACGGGTGGAGCAGATGCTGCACCGCTGGTAGAGCACTTCTCCTTCCGAGGTCCAGTGCCGTGATTCAATGCCCCAGTCATGGCTGCAGAGGTCGGTATGGATGGTGATTTCAGGCTGTTTAGCCTTTGCTGTGTTGGTCATGAGTTCAGCATGATGTAATGTCCTTATGCAACTCAACCCTTACGGCGAATATGCTGTCCTCCTAGCCGCATCTTTGGCCAACGACTGGCCCTCGGACAGAAGCGGCATCGAAGAACGCACCCGCGACGTCGGCATGACAATGCCTTTTCCAGACCTGCCATCAGACCACGCCCAGGTTCGTGCAGTCATCGACGATTGGCTCGCAGTTGTCGATGCACCGTCCGACCCGCAGCGTGCCTTGTTGCTCAACGTCCAGTTGGCTACGGCCGCCGCCTACCCGCGGCTGGTCGACCACGACAATGAGGGATGGCATCTGCACTACCGGGACGACGGACAGAGCATGCCCCAAGTGTTGAGGTCGGTGATCTGCACAGGAACCGCACTGCATCTGACGACTCGCGGCATGCATCGGCTGCACCGCTGCGAAGCGGATCCATGCGTCAATGTCGTTGTCGACATCACGAGAAACGGGCGCCAAAAATATTGTTCGGTCCGCTGTGCGAATCGTGCTGCGGTGCGCCGCCACAGAACGCGTGGCTAAGTCTGCCGTGAACGAATAATCATGCCCACAGCGGCCGGGCGCCTATGAATCACCAACGAAGATGTTTTCGTGGATTTGCTTCCAGCCTTCTGCCTCGTAGTCGCTGATCCGCGCATCGTTGCGGACCAGCGCCATCTTATGACCGGGGAGCTCTACTCCGACAAGGAATGGGGCGCCTGTCACTCCCCCACAGCCGCCTCCACCAAATTCGTCAGCCGCGTTCTGGTCGAAAACAAACAAGCAAGCCATCTTTTGGTCGGAAGAAGTCAAAACATAATAATCTGTACCCTCGTTTGATATCAGAAAGCGCGACGTATTGATATCCATCCCTGTATCGTCCAGCTGCGTCGGATCTCCTGGCCACCGATCTGCCTCTTGGGCTTCTCTATCCAAGGCAGGGATTCCGGTGGCGCTGGTACACCCGGAAAGCAATAATGCTGAAACTCCAATTACTGCCGATGCACCCAGAAAATGTGCTTTCACCAGACATCCTCCTCAACTCAAGTTGAGCCGAGCCTATCTGACGAAATGCAGATATTCCTCAGTTTCGAAAAACCGAGTCGATAACGTTATCCAAGCACGCTTTCCCTGCCGGCTTTCTAGGCACTTTGCTGCGCAAACTCCAGCGCTTGAAGCGCCGATGCCAGCAACGATTCATCTCCGCCGGTACGCAGATTGACGCTTCGCTGGAAATCTTCAATAGCCTCATTTCGGTTGCCCAATACGAGGTGAACCTTGCCGCGATGCTGGACCATGAACGCTTCGCTTCGCGTGCCCTGTGCCAGCTTCACCAGCTTGTTGTACTCCGCCAAGGCTTCGTCGGCTCTCCCAAGATCCCGCAGGCAATCGGCGCTCAAAGCGCGCACTCGAAGGGTTTGCTCTTCCCTACTTAGCATCCGAAGTGCCCGAGCGGGATCTCCCAGCCATAACGCCTCGATCGCCAGCGCCAATGGGTCGTCTTTCATGCCCTCGCGAAAGAGCCCGACATCAGTAATGCGGGGACGAAGGTCTTTCCCGCTCAGAATCCATCCTGGGCCCGCAGCGACATCGTGAATTATTGGCATACACCGATCCTAGGCAGGCAAACCGAGCCCAGCAGAAGTTTACGGAGGCACTCGCACTCCACCGGGAAGATACTTTTGTAGGAAACCTCCAAAATTTTACGGCTAACACCCCAGTTTGAGCGGTTAACTACATATAGTTCCCACAAAAACGATAGGCTCCTAGGTGAGAAACTCTAATTTTTGAAGACAAGGTCAACGATGAATCCATTGACGAAGGTGCTGATCGCCAACCGTGGCGAAATTGCTGTGCGCATTATTCGCGCCGCCCGCGACGAAGGGATCGAGTCGGTTGCGGTCTACGCAGACTCCGACCGCGATGCCCTGCACGTCCGCTTGGCTGATGAAGCCTATGCACTGGGCGGCACCACCGCAGCAGAATCGTACCTTCGCATTGAGAAGATCCTGGATGCCGCAGAGCGCTCCGGCGCCGACGCCATCCACCCGGGCTACGGCTTCCTCTCCGAGAACGCCGAATTTGCGCAGGCTGTCATCGATGCGGGCCTGACCTGGATCGGCCCTTCCCCTGAGGCCATCGACAAGCTGGGCGACAAGGTCAAGGCCCGCCACATTGCAGAGAAGGTCGGCGCTCCTCTGGTTCCTGGCACCAAGGATCCCGTGGCTTCGGCCGAAGAGGTCTACGCCTTCGCCGACGAGCACGGCCTGCCGCTGGCCATCAAGGCCGCCTACGGCGGCGGCGGACGAGGCATCAAGGTCGTCCGCAACCGCGAAGAGATCGGCGAACTCTACGAGTCCGCAGTGCGCGAAGCGGTAGCGGCCTTCGGCCGTGGCGAATGCTTCATCGAGCGCTTCCTTGATGCGCCGCGCCATGTGGAAACCCAGTGCCTGGCAGACACCCACGGCAACGTGGTCGTCGTCTCCACCCGCGACTGCTCGCTGCAGCGCCGCAACCAGAAGCTCGTCGAAGAGGCGCCAGCTCCATACTTGAGCGAAGAGCAGGTTGCCCGGCTCTACGAGTCCTCCAAGGCCATCCTGCGCGAAGCACAGTACAACGGCGCGGGCACCTGCGAGTTCCTTGTCGGGCAGGACGGCGTCATCTCCTTCCTCGAAGTCAACACCCGCTTGCAGGTTGAGCACCCGGTATCGGAAGAAATCTCCGGCCTAGACCTGGTCCGCGAGCAGTTCCGCATCGCCCGCGGCGAAGAGCTGGGCTACGAGGATCCAGCACTGCGCGGCCACTCCTTCGAATTCCGCATCAACGGTGAGGATGCAGGCCGAGGCTTCATGCCAACTCCGGGCACCATCTCCAAGATGAACCTGCCTTCGGGTCCCGGCGTCCGCGTCGACTCGGGCATCGAGCAGGGCGAAAGCGTCTCCGGCAATTTCGACTCGATGATCGCCAAGCTGATCGTGACCGGCCCAACCCGACAGATTGCCGCCGCTCGCGCACGCCGCGCCCTGGAAGAGTTCCAGATCGAAGGCATGGCCACCGTGCTGCCATTCCACCGCGCAGTGATGAGCGACCCGGCCTTCGTTCCGGCAGAAGGGCCGTTCCGGGTCCACACCCGCTGGATCGAGACCGAATTCGACACCTTCATCGCGCCTCACCCGTTCCCAACCGAGCAGGCCGAGGAAGAAGACAACGAGCGCACATCCGTCACCGTAGAGGTTGGCGGCAAGCGCTTGGAAGTCACCCTTCCTGCATCACTGGGTTCAGTGTCTTCGAACCACAGTGCCGACAAGGCAGGCGCTGCAGCCAAGAAGAAGCGCAAGCCGGGCCGCAAGGCCGCTGGAGCCGCCGGCGGCAACTCCGCTGAGCTGCGCTCCCCGATGCAGGGCACCATCGTGAAGGTTGCCGTGGAGAATGGCGCCGAGGTAGCCGAGGGCGACTTGATCGTGGTCCTCGAAGCCATGAAAATGGAACAGCCGATCACCGCCCACCGCGACGGCGTAGTCTCCGGCCTGGAAGTCACCCCAGGCGAGACCCTCTCGTCTGGCGCTGTGATCGCAACCATCGATGATGCGAAGTAAGCGCTAGCAGCTGCACATCACGGCAACGGGGTTCTGCTCAATTGAGCAGAACCCCGTTGCTGTTTTCCGCAGTCACGACTGGGCTCGGTACTTGTCGTGATCTCTAATCCGTCAAAACTTTTTTGAATGTCAGCCACCAGCAGCCAGCCATGCCACGGCCAGGACGTTATCGCTGTGCATCAGGTTTCTTTGAAGCAGTGGAAGGCATGTTTGAGATGAAGTGAGCCGTTCAGTCGTGAAATCTGATTGGTCAACAATGCGTCCCCACGAACCTGGTGAAACACTCTCCTCAGCGTAATTACAGGTTGTGTTCTCGGTAACCTATGGGACAGACAGACAAGCACAATCCATTGAATGAGTCAGGAAGTCGCAGATATCAGTTCGTAATTCACATATTTTCTCAACGATGCCTCTGCTGATAAATCGCAATAGCAGCTCGTCTGGAAGCAACGCCGGTTTGCGCCGCACCCATTGCCCAGATCGCTAAAACTGCAAGCAGCGCAACAACGACTATGGCGAATTGGCTTACTGCCAGCTGAGCGATTTCCAGCTCGCCGACTGCAAGAAGAATACTCACCATTACAGCGATAGCGGCAACACTTAGTGGCATAAAAAGGGAGAACGCTCTCGCACTTCCTTCCTTGAATTCAGCTGAAGCCAAGAGCCGTTCTACGGCACCGTCCATGGGGCTTTCCCCAAGCCCTTGGAGATGCTGATTCACGGCGTAAACCTGTCTTTCAGTAAAGCGTTCCGGCCTGGGTTTCCTGATTCTTCCCAGCAAGAGGGTGCCTTTCTGGCTGTTCACTGTCGGATTTTCCTTCAGGGACTAATACCTTCGTTCGCAGTCCCAAGTCACTTTAAGTGCTGGTTTCAGCCAGCTCACTACTCAATGCCAATGCTTGAAAGAAGCTCGTTGACTACTTGAGTCTTTGATTGGGTGTATGCGTCCCAGTTCTCAGTCGATCCAGCGGCTTCTCTTTTGATCGACAAGTACTTGGCACGTGCACTGGCACTTTCGCGCAGGAGATCGCGAAATGCGATTCGACGAGTCCACCGTCGGGAGTCGATCTGGACGATGTGAATGATGCTTTGCCGATTCTGTCTGGAAGGCAAACTTAACCAGCAATGGTCTGGGAAGTTTCCTTCGAGATCATACCCATGTGCTTTGAGTTCTTGGGCAAGCAGTTGAATCCGTTGCGGTTCAACGCCAATAAGAATGTCAACGACATCCTTAGCCGGCATCTGCGGTACCGATGTTGAGCCTATATGCTCCAGTTTTGCTTCGCCGACGAGCGGCACCAGTTCCGTGATTTCCCTCTGCGCGCGCTCACGCCATTGTTCCCATTGACTTTCATGAAGAATCACCTTGTCCATGTTTCAACACTAGCCACTCAGACAACCCACCTTCGGCTTCATGTCCTTTTGACTCCATAAAAGAATAGTGGTCATCCCGCAGTCCAATTTCTGTTTTGCTTGGCACAGCCAGCCTTGCACAGTATCTGCCGCTGCCTCTATAGACTCAACCCATGCGCTACGTTTTGATTCTTTCCGGTACGGCGATCATCATCGCCTACAGCCTGTACGGCATGTTCGTGATCAATGACTTCGCGGTGGCCGCCGCCAGTGGCGTCCCCATTGAAACTGCCATCGCAGAACTGAGGGCTGCCGGTCAGAACTACAGCAAATTGGACGGATTTGGGTTTGCGGCGATAGGCGTACTTCTGGCTGTGGCATGGAGCCTGCTGGCAATTCTGGGCCGCAAGAATTACCGAGGGCATACGCTGCTGCTGTTCTGGGCTGGAATTCTCTTCTTGGGAGCGCCGGCTTATTTCTTTGCGGCGTTCGGTAATCTTAATTCCGTCGGCGACACCTTCTACGACTGGTATCCCGATGCAGCCTTCGAGTATGAATGGCCGATGTATCTGGCAAGCGCCCTCGCCTTGCTCCCCGCAGCCGGTGCAACCATTGCCGCCCTGCTCCACAAGCGGGATCCTCAGGTTCCCCCGGCAGCGGCTACTGCTTAGCTAGCCAATCCGTATAGGTTTCTGCTGCCAGCCGCGCGTTTGAATCCGGAAGGATTCCCCCTTCCCGCATGGCCTTGCCCATAGCTCCCGGCAAAGGGACTTCTACGATCTTCGGCGACTGCCCCTGCTTAGCCAGATACTGCGCAAAGAGATCCGGCATCCATTCTTCCTGCGGACCCGCAAGATCCTGGACAATTCCCGCCGCAGGCTGCCCGGCCAATTGCGCCAACGCTTGCGCAACTTCGCTTCCAGCTACCGGTTGCAGGCGCATCTTCGGAGCCACCTGGATCGGCCCGGCAGACAAGCGTCCGATATTCTGGCCGACGAACTCATGGAACTGGGTAGTCCGCAGCAGGGTGTAGCCGCCGGGCAGCACTCGCAGCATCCGTTCTTGCACCGCCTTGCCGGCGTAGTATCCGGAGTCGATGGCCGCGGCGCCGACGATGGAAAGCGCAACATGGTTCTGTACCCCGATTTCCCGTCCGACAATGAGCAGGTTCGCTGTCGACTGGCTGAAATACTTCATCGAACTCGACACGCTGGTGGTTGAGGAGCCAGAGACGTCAATGACTGCCTGGCAGTCGACCAGCCATTGGCGCACGGAGTTCTCATTGGTCAGGTCGCAGCCCGCAGACCGGGACAAGATCAGCGCCTCATGCCCTGCGTCCTCCACCGCCTGGACAACCTGTTTTCCAATCACTCCGGTTCCGCCTGCAACTGCGATGCGCACTGCGCTGCCCTCCCCTTGAATCCATGGCCGTGTCTAGTGCCAATGCTTGCACGTTCGCACGCGCCAGGTAAGGGCTCGCCCGTGTCTTCACCGCGGGTTTTCAGGATCTGCCAACGGTACATGCCTATCCCTTGCCGAACCAGTGGCTTAGGCTGGCGTGAGAAGCGCACACACAAGGAGGCATGAATGCTGCAGATTGATCTGACCGGAAAAACCGCTATCGTCACTGGATCTACAGCCGGCATCGGATTTGCCATCGCCAGCAATCTGGCCGATGCAGGGGCCACTGTCATCATCAATGGACGTTCGGAGGGCAGCGTCGGCAAGGCAGTTGACGCGATGCTGGCAGAAACACCGAAGCGAAAGCTCCACGGCATCGCAGCGGACGTCACGACCGCCGAGGGCGCAGCGGCACTGGTTGAACAGGCCGGAGCCGTGGACATCCTCGTCAACAACCTCGGGATCTTCGGGGCCGCCGAGCCATTGGAAATCAGCGACGATCAGTGGCTGCGCTACTTTGAGGTCAATGTGCTCTCAGCAGTGCGCCTGACCCGGCTGCTTCTGCCCGGTATGCAGGAGCGCGGCTGGGGCCGCATCTTGAATATCGCCAGCGACTCAGCCACGGTGATCCCGGCAGAGATGATCCACTACGGAGTTTCCAAGACCGCACTGCTGGGCGTTTCGCGCGGTTTCGCCAAGGCAGCCGCGGGCACCGGCGTCACCGTCAATTCAGTCATTGCTGGCCCCACCCATACCCCTGGCGTCGAAGACTTCGTCTATCAGCTGGTCAGCAAGGACCTGCCATGGGAGCAGGCGCAGCGCGAGTTCATGAAGCTGCACCGCCCGCAGTCGCTTATCCAGCGCCTGATCGAACCGGTGGAGATTGCCAACATGGTCGCCTATCTTGCCTCGGACCTAGCCTCTGCAACCACCGGCGGCGCACTGCGCGTCGACGGCGGCTACGTAGATTCCATCCTTCCCTAGCACGCAGAAAACAGCGATGGCCGTGCTCCCCTTGCCAGAGGTGCACGGCCATCGCTGTTATCGAGCAGTACTTCGATCAGCTAGTCGACGAAGTTCTCAAGATCTACATCGCTGGTGTCGCGGGTCAGGAACAGGGCCACCAAGGTCAACACCGCTGCGACGGCCAGGTAGATGCCGACGCCCAGGGTGTTGCCGCCGCCGGCGTTCCAGAGCGCAATGGCCACGAAGGAAGCTGGCGCCGCGCCGATGACCGATGACAGGTTGTAGGCCACGGCAGAACCGGTGTAGCGGACATTGGACGGGAAGAGCTCTGGCAGGTAGGCGGCCATCGGGCCGAAGGTCAGGCCCATGAGCGTGAAGCCCACAATCAGGCCGACCATGGCGGCTGCTTGGCCCGGGCCGAAGAACAAGGTCCAGGTGGCGCCGAAGACCAAGATGCCGGCAGTGACCCAGATCAGGAACTTGCGGCGTCCGAACTTTTCAGCCAACGGGCCGGAGACCACGGTGAAGATGCCGAAGAAGACAACGCCGATGATCAGCATGGTCAAGAAGACCGGGCGGTCGATGCCCAGGCCCGGGACGAACGCCGCCGCGTCGAAGGCCTTGCCCTTGGCTTCTGCCGCCGCACGGGCTACCTCCGCAGAGGCTGGCGCGGTTCCGTAGGTCAGGGTGAAGGAAGTCATCAGGTAGAACAGCACGTAGGTGGCCAGCATGATGAAGGTGCCAGCCAAGGTCGGGCGCCAGTGGCGCTTGATGGTCACCGCGAACGGAGACTTCACGACCTTGTTCTGCGCAAGGACCTTCTGGAAGGACAGAGATTCAACCAGCTTCAGGCGGACCCACAGGCCGATGACCACCATGACTGCAGAGAAGAAGAACGGGATGCGCCAGCCCCAGGCCATGAACTGCTCCTGGGTCAGGTAAGTCTGCAGGCCTACGAAGAGCAGGTTGGCAATGATGAAGCCGACCGGTGCACCCAGCTGCGGGAAGGTTCCGTAGACGGCACGGCGGTTCTTCGGAGCGTTCTCAGTTGCCAGCAGCGCGGCGCCAGACCACTCGCCGCCAAGGGCCAGGCCCTGGGCGAAGCGCAGCAGCACCAAGGCCAGCGGTGCCATGACCGTCCAGAATCCCTGGGCCGGCGGCAGGAAGCCGATCAAGAAGGTTGAAATACCCATCAGCAGCAGGGAGGCAACAAGGGTCCCCTTGCGCCCCAGCTTGTCTCCGTAGTGCCCGAAGATGATCGAGCCCAGCGGGCGGGCAAGGAAGGCGACGCCGAAAATGGCGAAGGAGGAAAGGATGGCGTTGATATTGCTTGCGTTCGGGAAGAACAGAGCAGGGAACACCAGCACCGACGCTGTGGCGTAGGCGTAGAAGTCGAAGAATTCGACAGTTGTTCCGATCATGCTGGCGAAGAGTACGCGACCGCGGGTGTTTTCCTTTGGCGCTACCTTGGCTGTCGACTGAGACATGGGGGTGCGTCTCCTTTGATGGCTAACGAGTGACCGCCCCTGATGCCGGGGCTGACGTGAATGAAATAATCCTAAACCCGGATGACCAGCATTTGGATACTCGTGTCCACAATTTGGACATTATGACTATCGTTCGTCCCGGACACCGTCAATTAACGACAAAAGGGGCGCCTCCTGCTGATCAAAAATCAGCAAGAGGCGCCCCTGGATGCGCTTAACTGCGCAAAGTTCTTCGGCGTGCCCTAGCCGTGGCGGTGCAGGCGGCGTGCGGCTTCGGCCAGCGAACCGGACAGCGACGGGTACACGGTAAAGGTCTCCGCCACGTCGTCCACATGCAGCGCATTCTGCACTGCCAGTGCCAACGAGTAGATCAGTTCACTGGCGCGCGGAGCCACCACGACGCCGCCGATGACGGTGCCGGAGCCCTTGCGCGAAACGATCTTCACGAAGCCCTGCTCGACGTTCATCATCTTGGCGCGGGCGTTGGAGTTCAGGTCCACCTTGATGATGTTTGCCTGGTACTTGCCTTCGGCCACTGCCCGCTGGCTGACGCCCACGGTGGCGATCTCCGGCGAGGTGAAGATGTTGGAGGCTACGCGGTCTAGGTTCAGCGGCTTGACCGAGTCGCCCAAAAGGTGGGCCACGGCGATGCGGCCCTGCATGGCAGCCACGGAGGCCAGCGCGAAGACGCCGGTGCAGTCGCCTGCGGCGTAGATGTTGGTGACGGTGGTGCGCGAGACGCCGTCCACCTTGATGTGCCCCGAATCGGTGAGCTGGACGCCGGCTTCTTCCAAGCCGATGCCTGCGGTGTTCGGGATGGAGCCCACGGCCACCAGGCAGTGGCTGCCTTCCAGCACCCGGCCGTCGGCCAGGGTGACGTAGACCTTGTCGCCCTTGCGCTCCACGCCTTCTGCGCGGGCCTGCGCCACGACGTTCACGCCGTTCTCCTTGAAGACGTCTTCAAGTACGCCGGCCGCATCCGCATCCTCCCCGGGGAGCACGCGGTCGCGCGAGGAGACCAAGGTCACCTTGGCGCCAAGCAGGTTGTAGGCGGAGGCGAACTCGGCGCCGGTGACGCCGGAACCGATCACGATCAGGTGCTCGGGCACCTCGTTCATGTTGTAGATCTGGGTCCAGTTGAAGATGCGCTCTCCATCCGGCTTTGCGGTGGGCAGCTCGCGCGGGTGGGCGCCCACTGCCAGCAGGATCGCGTCCGCATCGATGTTCTGTTCGGAGCCGTCCGGGTGGGTGACGGCAACCGTGTTGTTGTCCACCAGGCGGCCTTCGCCGATCAGGATGCGCACGCCTGCGCGCTCCAGTCCGGTGCGGATATCCGCCGACTGCTCCTTGGCAAGATCAAGCAAACGGTGGTTGACCACTGAGAAGTCGGTGACAGCCGAGTCCAGACCGTCCACGTGGACGCCGAATGCCTCGGCCTGCTTCACGCGGCGCACGGCATCCGCCGTGGCGATCAGGGTCTTGGAGGGCACAACGTCGGTCAGCACCGCTGAACCGCCCATGCCTGCACGCTCCACCACCGTGACGCTGGCACCGAGCTGAGCTGCGCCCATGGCAGCTTCATAGCCGCCGGGGCCGCCGCCGAGAATAACTAACCGGGTTGCTTCATTTTTACGTTCTGCGCTCACGTTATCCATTGTCCATGATGCATGTGCATTGCGCACATCATCATGTGCACTAAGCAACGTGATTTTTGTTGTGCCCACGGTCAATCGCCTGACAAAGCGCTTAACGCGCTGTACCGTAATTTGGGTGACTGATATGCATAATGACCCACAGACCCTCGCAGCCGCTGCTGCCAAGGTAATTGCCGAGCGCACCGGCGTAGCCAAGCACGACATCGCACTGGTCCTCGGCTCCGGCTGGGGCGCCGCCGCCGAACTGGTTGGCGAGACCACCCACGTCCTGGACGCCACCGAAATCCCCGGCTTCCACGCGTCGGCAGTTCCCGGCCACAAGGGCAGCATCTCCTCGATCCTGACCTCCACCGGAAAGCGCGTGTTGGTGCTCGGCGCCCGCACCCACTTCTACGAGGGCCACGGCGTGCGCGCCGTCGTCCATGGCATCCGCGCCGCCGCCGCGGCAGGCTGCACCCAGCTGGTGCTGACCAACGGCTGCGGAGGCTTGAACGAGAACTGGAGCGCCGGCACCCCGGTGATGATCTCCGACCACATCAACCTCACCGCCGCCTCCCCGCTGGAAGGCGCCACCTTCGTTGATTTGACCGACCTGTATTCCTCGCGCATCCGCGCGATCGCCCGCGAGGTCGACCCGAGCCTGGATGAGGGCGTCTATGCGCAGTTCACCGGCCCGCACTACGAGACCCCTGCCGAGGTGCAGATGGCCAAGCGCATCGGCGCCGACCTGGTGGGCATGTCCACCGCGCTGGAAGCCATCGCCGCCCGCCATGCTGGCATGGAAATCTTCGGCATGTCCCTGGTGACCAACCTCGCCGCCGGCATCAGCCCGGTGCCGCTGAGCCATGAAGAGGTCATCGAGGCAGGCCAGGCAGCAGGCCCGCGCATCTCCAAGCTGCTGGCCCAGATCATCGCCAAGCTCTAGGCAGGCGATGGATACCAGCACAGATTTTTTACAGGAGAAGGAAGCGTGAAGGAAACTAAGCAGCTGCTGGCACAGGCAGTGAACTGGGCCGAGCAGGACCCGGATGCGGCAACCCAGGAAGAGCTCGGGGCGCTGATCGTCCGCGCACAGGACGGCGACGAGGTGGCCATCGCAGAGCTGGACGACCGCTTCAGCGGCGTGCTTGAATTCGGCACCGCAGGCCTGCGCGCAGAACTCGGCGCCGGCCCGATGCGGATGAACCGCATAGTGGTGCTGCGCACCGCCCGCGGCATCGCCCGCTTCCTGACCGCGGAAGCCAACGGCAAGTACCAGCCGCGCGTGGTCATCGGCTACGACGCACGGTACAACTCGGATGTCTTCGCCCGCGATTCCGCCGCGGTCTTCCACGCCGCCGGTTTCGAGGTGCTGCTGATGCCCGCGGCCCTTCCCACCCCGGTCCTCGCCTGGGCTGTGCGCCGCTTCGAGGCGGAGGCAGGCATCATGGTCACCGCCAGCCACAATCCGCCCAAGGACAACGGCTACAAGGTCTACGTGGGCGGGCGCGTGGCCCAAGACACCGGCCGCGGCGCCCAGATCGTCTCCCCCATCGACGCCATGATCTCCGTGCTGATCGACCCCGACGAGAACATCGGCGCGATCCCGCGGTCAATTTCCGGCTGGAGCGTGCTGCCCGGCGCTGGAGAAGAAGGCGACATCGAGGCCGAATACCTGGCCGCTATCCACCCTGTCATCGATGAGCAGGGCGCAGAACGCGAGCAGCTGCGCCTGGTGGTCACCGCCATGCACGGCGTGGGCGGGCACACCATGAAGCAGGCGCTGCTGGACGCCGGTTTCAGCGACGTGCACATGGTTTCCGAGCAGGAGGATCCGGACCCGGACTTCCCGACGGTGAAGTTCCCGAACCCGGAAGAACCAGGCGCCATCGACCTGTCGCTGACCCTGGCCCGCGCCGTGGGCGCCGACCTGGTGATCGCCAACGACCCGGATGCCGACCGCTGCGGCGCCGCCATCAAGGACAACGGCGAGTGGCGGATGCTGCGCGGCGACGAGGTGGGCTGGCTGCTGGGCGACCACCTGGCCCGTACCCTGCCCGAGGGCAGGGTCCTTGCCAATTCGATCGTCTCCTCGCGCATGCTGGCATCCATTGCCAAGGATGCTGGACGCGAGCACGAAGAAACCCTGACCGGTTTCAAGTGGATCTCCCGGGTGGAGAACCTCGGCTTCGGCTATGAGGAAGCCTTGGGCTACTGCGTGGCCCCCGAACTGGTCCGAGACAAGGACGGCATTTCCGCCGGCCTGATGCTCGCCGACCTGGCCGCCTCGCTGAAGGCGCAGGGCTCCAGCATCACCGAACGCCTCGATGAACTGGCCATCAAGCACGGCGTGCACCTGACCGACCAGCTCTCGCTGCGCTTCACCGACCTGTCGAAGATCGCCGTGCTGATGGACAAGGTCCGCACCGATCCCCCGGTGCATCTGGGAGGCTCGGCCATCAGCGAGCTCACCGACCTGGCCAAGGGCTCCGAAAGGCTGCCCGCCACCGACGCGGTGGTGCTGCACACCTTCTCCGGAGACCGGGTGATCATCCGCCCGTCGGGCACCGAGCCGAAGTTGAAGTGCTACCTGGAAACCATTGAACCGGTCAATGAGCCCTCCGAGCTGGCCAACTCCCGCCGCATCGCCAATGAGCAGATCGTGTGGATCAAGGAACAGCTCTCCGAATACCTGAACGCCGAATAAGAAACTCAGAAGGAAGACCATGAGTGAACTTTCAGCCCGCGACATCGCCGGCTACATTGACCACACCCTGCTGGCGCAGAACGCCTCGCGCGAACAGATCGTGAAGATCTGCGAAGAAGCAAAGAAGTACGAGTTCAAGTCCGTATGCGTGAACCCGCTGTGGGTTTCCACCGTGGCCCGCGAACTGGAAGAGTCGAATGTTTTGACCTGCTCGGTCATCGGCTTCCCGCTGGGCGCCTCAGCCACGGACGTGAAGGTCTTCGAGACCAAGCATGCGGTTGCCGATGGAGCCAACGAGATCGACATGGTGATCGACGTGGCCGCCGCCCTGCGCGGTGACCGCGATGCACTGGTCAATGAGATCTTCGCCATCGCCCAGGCCGCCCACGAGGGCGGCGCGATCCTGAAGGTCATCATCGAAACCTGCCTGCTCACCGAGGATGCCAAGGTGCTCGCGTGCGAGGCTGCCAAGGCGGCGGGCGCCGACTTTGTGAAGACCTCCACCGGCTTCTCCACCGGCGGCGCCACCGTCGAAGACGTCGCACTGATGCGCAAGACTGTCGGTCCGGAGATGGGAGTCAAGGCTTCGGGCGGCGTGCGCAGCCTCGAAACTGCCCGCGCAATGATTGCCGCAGGCGCAACCCGTCTAGGTTCTAGCTCAGGAGTTGCTATCCTAGAAGGAGAGCAAGGCGGTTCCGGCTACTAAGCCGCCGCACCAAGAGTTCAACAAGGAGAAAAAGTGTACTCGAACGGCAAGAATACGGCCCACTCCGGTGAAGGTCGTCTGGTAGGCAACATCGTCACGTTCGTGATCTTCTTCGTCGCTTTCTGCGGCTCGCTCTACGCACTGTCCTTCTGGACTTTCGAGAACGCATGGATTCCAACTCTGGCTTGCTTCGCGCTGGTTCTGATCGCTTTCGCGGTGCCAATGCACCTGCTGCGCCGCAGCGAGAGCGCCAACGAGATCGTTGAAGCTGCTTCGGAATTCCAGAAGTAATATCGCTTTACTGTGATGGGCGGGCCTTTGGGCCCGCCCATCACCATTTAACCGTGTGTCTTGGGCTCTTGCTGTCGCTGGCTTTCGCTCTTGGCCCAGCTGGCCAATAGCGCCAGCTTCTCAGCCGAGGTGCTTCCCGGCTGGGCTGTGTACGTAGTGAACTCGAGTGATGACCGCGGCTGGCTCGGTGTGGTCAAGGTCTGGTAGTAGAGTTCGATCGGGCCGACTACTGGATGATTCAGCCGCTTGGCCCCTTCGTGGACGAACCTAATGTTGTGTTTGGCCCACAGATCACGGAATTCGGCACTCATCGTTGATAATTCACCAATCAACTCGCGCAGTGACGCATCGTGTGGTTCTCGGCTGGCTTCTACCCTCAGCAGTGCGGCGGTTGCATGCGCTCCACCCTCCCAATCAATGAAGAAGTCGCGGGACGCGGGATCCAGGAAATGATACCGGGCAAAATTGGCATGTCCGTGTTCCCTGGTCGTTGCACTCTCGAACATCGGCTGGTGCAATGCTCTACCCAAATCGTTGGCGGCAATGACATCCAACCTACCGTTCCTGACGAACCCGGCGGCGCCGGTCATGGAATCAAGCAGCCACTGCATTTGAGCAGACGGTACCTGTTGCGGCTTTCGCTTCGCGGCTTTGCGATAGGTGCCACGGGCAGAACTGGCAAGCTCCCACAGATAGCTGCGTTCCTCGTCGGTCAGCTGCAGCGCCGTAGCCACCGCTGACAGCACCTCCTCGGAGACGCCGGCAATGTTTCCCTTTTCCAACCGGGTGTACCACTCGGGGCTGACGCCAGCGAGAACCGCTACCTCTTCGCGGCGCAGGCCCGGGACCCTTCTGCGGCTGCTTTCGGGGAGCCCTACCTGCGAGGGGCTGATGCGCGCCCTCCTGCTGGTCAGGAATTCCTTGATGTCAGCACGCATGTCGCCGGAGTCGTTCATAGTTCAACGGTAAACCAGTCAGCGTGAATTATGGGGGCAGAATTTGTACCCCTATAACCTGGGCCTTCTTCGAACAGCTGAACTTCTGTGTACTTGAAATCGACAGAAATTCACGCTTCCTCCGAAAGAAGAATGGCCCACTTGAGTCAAACGAACACCCAAGAAACATCACTGAAAGCGGTGTCTGCATCATCAAAGCTGCCGCTGTCGATATATATCCTGGCGCTGGGCACCTTCCTGATGCTGACGACCGAATTCATCATCGCCGGGATGCTCCCACAGATCGCGGCAGACTTGGACATCTCACTGCCCGCAGCCGGTTCGCTGATCACCGTCTTCGCAGCGGGAATGGTCATCGGATCACCGCTTATGGCAATGCTGACGATCAAGCTGCCCAACAAGCTCACGCTGATTCTGGCACTGCTGGTATTTTCAGCCGGGCATGTAGCGGTCGCCCTGAGCAGCAGTCTTGCGCTGCTGCTGGGCGCGAGGTTCTTGACCGCTCTGGCAACCGGAGCTTTCTGGTCCGTTGCCAGTGTTGTCGCTGCAAGGCTCGCCCCTGCAGGGTCCGCTTCGAGGGCGCTGGGCATCATCACTGCCGGCGGTATGCTTGCCACGGTGCTCGGCGTGCCCATCGGCGCATTCTTCGCACAGGTCACCGGATGGCGGGGAACATTTGTGGCCTTGGGCTTCTTGGCGCTGCTAGTTGCAGGGGTCATTGGCACATGCATTCCCACCCAAAACAATGATCACAGCCAGTTCTCCCTGCGCTCCGAAGTTGCGGGCCTGCGCTCCCCGCGGCTATGGCTGGTTCTCGCTGCCTGTGCAACGACCACCGGCGGCGTCCTGGCAGCCTATTCCTACATCGCGCCCATGCTCACCCAGTCAGCCAGTTTCAGCCCGGCGGCGGTTCCGTGGATCCTTGCAGCCTTCGGCACAGGTTCATTTATCGGCGCGATCCTCGGCGGCCGAATCGGCGATCGGCACCCGCACCTGCTGACAATTCTGGTACCGGTCGCGAGCACACTGCTGTTGGGCCTGATCTATGTCAGCTCCTCCAGTCCAGTCCTACTCGTCGCCTCCATCGGACTACTCGGTCTGAGCGGACTCAGCGCCAATCCGGTGCTGATCTCGCTGGCGCTGCGGTACTCGCAACAGGCTCCTGCTCTGGGCTCGTCGCTCAGCGTCGCGGCATTCAACCTCGGAACCATGGCAGCTTCATTCTTCGGCGGCAAGATGCTGGACACCTGCTTCGGGGCTCAGGGGCCAGTCCTGCTCGGCATGGCGGTCGCTGCCCTGACGTTGATCCCCGCCACTTTTCTTGCCAAACCTCATACCAGCGCTGCTACTGCATCGTAGACTTTTCCCACCACGACCCAAAGGAATAAAAAATGACATTAGCCAAGGCCTATGCAGCCCCAGCCGCGGGCGAAGCCCTGCGTCCGATTGACATCGAGCGCCGCAGCGTCGGAGCACACGACGTCCTGATCGACGTGAAGTTCGCCGGCATCTGCCACTCCGACATCCACACGGTGCGCGGAGAATGGGGAGAGCAGTCATACCCCCTGGTGCCGGGCCACGAAATTGCAGGCATCGTCGCCGAAGTGGGCAACGCTGTCACCAAGTACAAGGTAGGAGACCGGGTGGGCGTCGGCTGCATGGTCAATTCCTGCGGCACCTGCGACTACTGTGAAGCCGGCGACGAACAATACTGCCGCAACGGCATGCTCGGGACCTACGGAGCCGTGGACCGCGACGGCAGCATCACCCAGGGCGGCTACAGCACCCACGTGGTCGTCACCGAGGACTTCGTGCTCTCGATCCCCGAGGGCCTCGACTTGGATGTCGCCGCCCCGCTGCTCTGCGCCGGCATCACCACCTTCTCCCCGCTCCAGCGCTGGGGCGCAGGACCTGGGAAGAAGGTGGCCATCGTCGGGCTGGGCGGGCTGGGACATATGGCGGTGAAGATCGCCGCCGCCATGGGCGCCGAAGTCACTGTGCTTTCGCAGTCGCTGTCCAAGCAGGCTGACGGCTTGCGCCTGGGAGCACAGCACTACTACGCAACCAAGGACCCTGAGACCTTTGAGAAGCTGGCTTCAAGCTTCGATCTGATCATCAACACCGTCAGCGCCCCGCTGAACATCAGCTCCTACCTGGACCTGCTGCGCGTGGACGGAGCCATGGTCAATGTAGGGGCGCCTGCAGAACCGCTGCCGGTGAACGCCATGGCGCTGATCGGCGGGCGCCGGTCCTTCGCCGGGTCCATGATCGGAGGCATCGCCGAAACCCAGCAGATGCTGGACTTCTGCGCGCAGCACCATCTGGGCGCGGACATCGAGGTCATCTCCGCTGATCAGATCAACGAAGCCTACGACCGCGTGCTCGCCTCGGATGTGCGCTACCGCTTCGTCATCGACACCGCGACGCTGAACTAGGCTGGATGCGGTGCAGGAGTTTCCTGCACCGCTCAGAGCCTCTGGAGGACCACATGCAGGATTCATGGCAGGCCGCGATTGACGGCTTCTGGACCCAGGCGCAGGGAAAAACCGCGGCGCAGCTGCACGAAGAGCTCAATATCCTGCTGGGCCCAGATGTTCCCGAGGCCAACGTCCTCTTTGAACGCGCCAGCCTGCACGACTACCTCGGCGAAGAATCCCAAGCGGTAGGACTCTACCGGCATGCGCTTGAATCGGGCTTGGCCGAGGCCAAGCGCAGCGAAGCGATCATCCAGCTGGGCAGCAGCCTGCGCAATATCGGGCAGCCCCAGGCGGCGGCAAAGCTGTTGGGACAAATCAGCGCCGATGATCCGCTGTTCACCGACGCTCAGGGATTCCTTGCCCTGGCGCTGCTCGATGCAGGAAAGCCCGAATCAGCGGTAGCCACAGCCCTGCAGGCGCTGGCACCGGCCATGAAAATCTATTCGCGGCCGGTGCAGCGCTATGCCCAGGACCTGGCAGAACGCGGCTAGTTCTTGCCCTCGGCAGCCGGAGGGGTCGGCTCGAAGATCGCGTAGATCAGCTTCTCCGCCCACTCCAAGATCGCCTCATCGGCCAGGTCCCGTCCGCCGATCGGCGAACTCTTCGGCTTGGGTACGAAGATCGCATTCAACGCAGGCTTGTTGGCCGAGCCCGGGTAGAGCCGTTCCAAACGCACCTGGCGGCTGGCCGGCAGGTCCTCGATCTTGGCTGGCGCCAGCTTGATGTTGTTGCCGATCTGCTGGATGTCATGCAGCCCCACCGCGCGGGCGCGGATGCGCAGGGCGGCGACCCGCAGCAGGTTCTGGACCGGTGCCGGCGGCTTGCCATAGCGGTCCTCAAGCTCCTCGCGGACCTCGGCGAGCGCCTCATCGGTCTCGGCGGCCGCGATATTCCGGTAGGCCTCAAGGCGCAGGCGCTCCCCGGGCACGTAGTCGTGCGGCAGGTGCGCGTTGACCGGCAGATCGATCTTCATCTCGGTGGCTTCTTCTTCGCCCTCGCCCTTGTAGTCGGCGACGGCCTCCCCGACCAGGCGCAGGTAGAGGTCGAAGCCCACACCGGCGATATGGCCCGACTGTTCGCCGCCGAGTAGGTTGCCCGCTCCGCGCAGTTCAAGGTCCTTCATGGCCAGCTGGTAGCCGGAGCCCAATTCGTTGTGGGCAGCCACTGCCTTCAGGCGTTCAAGGGCCACCTCGCCCAGCGGCTTTTCGGCGTCCCAGAGGAAGTAGGCGTAGGCGCGTTCGCGGCCGCGGCCCACGCGCCCGCGCAGCTGGTGCAGCTGGGACAGGCCGTAGTTGTTCGCCCTATCCACGATCAGCGTGTTGGCGTTGGAGATGTCCAGGCCCGTTTCGATGATGGTGGTGGAGACCAGCACGTCGAACTTCTTTTCCCAGAAGTCCTGGATGATCCGTTCCAGACGGGATTCGCTCATCTTGCCGTGGGCCACCTCCACGCGGGCTTCGGGCACCAGTTCGCGCAGCTCGGCGGCGATCTTGTCGATGGAGGAGACGCGGTTGTGCACAAAGAACACCTGGCCGTCGCGCATCAGCTCGCGCTTGATCGCGGCGCTGATCTGCTTGTCGCTGCGCGGACCCACATAGGTGAGCACCGGGTGGCGCTCCTCCGGCGGGGTGGCCAAGGTGGAGGTCTCGCGGATGCCAGTCAGGGACATCTCCAGGGTGCGCGGGATCGGGGTGGCGCTCATGGCCAGCACGTCCACATTGGTGCGCATCTTCTTGAGCTCTTCCTTGTGCTCCACGCCGAAGCGCTGCTCCTCGTCGATGATCACCAGGCCCAGGTTCTTGAACTCCACGGTCTTGGACAACAGGCGGTGGGTACCGATCACGATGTCCACCGAGCCGTCCTTCAGGCCGGCGAGGATCTCCTTGGATTCCTTGGCGGTCTGGAAGCGGGACAGGGTCTTCACGCGCACCGGGAAACCGGAGTAGCGCTCGGTGAAGGTCTGGTAGTGCTGGGAGGCAAGCAGCGTGGTGGGCACCAGCACCGCCACCTGCTTGGAATCCTGCACCGCCTTGAACGCCGCGCGCACGGCAATTTCGGTCTTGCCGAAGCCCACGTCGCCGGAGATCAGGCGATCCATCGGGATCTCCTTCTCCATATCCGTTTTGACCTCGTTGATCGCGGTGAGCTGGTCAGGGGTCTCGATGAAGGCGAAGGCCTCCTCCAACTCATGCTGCCACGGGGTGTCGGTGGCGAAGGCGTGGCCTCGGCTTGCCATGCGGGCCGAGTACAGCTTGATCAGATCCCCGGCGATCTCCTTGACCGCTTTGCGGGCCTTGGACTTGGTGCTAGCCCAGTCCGAGCCACCCATCTTCGACAGGGTCGGCGCCTCGCCGCCCACATAGCGGGTGATCAGGTGCAGCTGGTCGGTGGGGACGAACAACTTGTCCCCCGGCGCGCCGCGCTTGGAGGAGGCGTATTCGACGACCAGGTATTCGCGCTTGGCGTCCTTGCCCGAGCCGTTGACCTTGCGGGCCACCAGCTCCACGAACTTTCCGATGCCGTGCTGCTCGTGCACAATGAAGTCGCCAGCCTGCAGGCTCAGCGGGTCCACCGCATTGCGCTTGCGCTTCACGGTGAGCTTGCGTCCCTTGCGGTTGGGGTAGGCGCTGGAGCGGCCCAGCAGATCGGCTTCGGTCAGCAGGCCGGTCTTCAGCTCCTCGAAGACGAAGCCGCGGCCCGCCACCGCCTGGGTGATTTCGATCAGCCCCTCGGTCGGAGCCTGGGACAGGTCTTCCACGCGGTGCGCCGGGATCTTGAACTCGGCGAACAGCTCGGACAGGCGTGCTGCCGGGCCGGGCCCTTCGGTGGCCACCACCAAGCGCCAGCCGTCGGAGACGCGGGAGGAAATGAACTCCATCATCCCTTCGATATCGCCCTGGTAGCCGTGCGGTTCGCGGGCCGGAACCCGGATGGTTGCAGCTCCCAGGCCCAGCTCTTCATCGGCGCCCAGGGAGGTGATGGCCCACCAGGACACCTTCGCAGCATGTGCATGCTCGACGGTCTGCGCCAGCGATGCGAAGTCGCCGGTGGCAAGTTTGCGAGCCGAATCTGCGGTGCTCAAATCCAGCGGAGCCGCTCCCCCATCGGAGGCGGTGGCCCAGGCGGCGGCAAGGAATTCAGCGTTGGTTTCGTTCAGGTCATGGGCGCGGGCTCGGACGCGCTCGGGCTCCATGACCAGCGCGATCGAGGATTCAGGCAGCAGCGAGAGCAGCGGCACCATGTCATCCACCAGGAGCGGAGCCAGGGACTCCATGCCTTCCACCGCGATGCCGCCGGCGATCTTGGTGAGCATTTCGGCGGCGGCTGGGAAGCTGGCCTTGAGGTTGGCCGCGCGGCTCATCACCTGCGGGGTGATGAGCATTTCACGGCAGGGGGTGGCGATGATGCTCTTGGGGCCTGCACCCTCATGGGAGCGCTGGTCGGCGATCGAGAAGTAGCGCATGGAATCGATCTGGTCCCCGAAGAAGTCGATGCGCACCGGGTGTTCGAGGGTTGGCGGGAACACGTCGATGATGCCGCCGCGCACCGCGAACTCGCCGCGGTGGGTCACCATGTCCACGCGGGCGTAGGCGGCGGCTGCCAGGTCCCTGATCACCGAGTCGAAGCCGGGCTCGGCATCGAGCTCAAGACTGACCGGGCGCAGGGCGCCGAGCCCGGCCACCAGCGGCTGGAGCACCGCGCGGATTGGGGCGATGATGACCTTCAGTCCGGTGTCCCCGTCATGCAAGCGGCGCAGCACCTCAAGGCGCCGGCCCACGGTGTCCGAACGCGGTGAGAGGCGCTCATGCGGCAGAGTCTCCCAGGAGGGGAACTCAGCAATCTGCTCAGCCGGAAGGTACGCGCTCAGCGAGGAGGAGACTTCCTCGGCCTCGCGCCCGGTCGCGGTGACGATCAGGGTGACAGCTCCGTTGTTGCCGTCCTGAAGCCCCTGACTGACGTGGGCGCTGAGAATGGAACGCATGCCCTGCGGGGCAGCGATTTCAAGTTCCTCGCTGCGTGAAGAATAGCTGTGTGCTGCACTTTGTCGGATGCGTCGGAAGGATGGTTCCTCGCGCAGGAAATCATGAAGTCCAACTAGGCTCATGCGGCTTTCGTGTCCTCTCGTGCAGATTGTGGGATGCAGCATTCCTTGGGCGGCGCTGGTCCCGGTATGACACCACGAACACCGACCGCAAATGAATTCCGCGGCCGGCTAAATGCCAATATGTTGTTTTGATGCCTTCCTAGCCTACCTAATGCCGTGAACCAGATAGGCTTAAAGCTGTCCTTATCCCGGGTTGGCTTTTGCCGTGTCCCGGGCCGCCTTGATTTTTAGATTGGGATACCTTTCATGGCATTGAACGCAAGCACTCAGATCGCTCACCCGGCAGATCAGGTAATTGCCACCTTGGCAGACCGCGGCTTCGCTGAGCACCTGACTTCGCTGGCCAACGGCACCCTCCAGGACTTCACCGTCGACGGCGACACCGCTGGCGCTTTCACCCTGACCACCGTCCGCGCCATGCCAACCGATCGCGTGCCTGACATTGCCCGCAAGTTCGTCGGTTCCTCCATCGACGTGACCCAGGTTGAAGAGTGGAGCGCTCCAGATGCCTCCGGCAGCCGCACTGCCAACGTGAAGATCACCGTCGGCGGCGTTCCAGTTTCGGTATCCGGCAGCGAAACCCTAACTGCCCAGGGCGACAACACCGATTTCGCCATCGAGGGCAAGGTTTCTTCCTCGATCCCATTCATCGGCGGCAAGCTGGCTTCCGCTGCAGAGCCGTACCTGGCCAAGGCACTGAAGCTGCAGGCTTCACAGGTCACCGCTTGGCTGAGCAAGTAGTCTCCTGACGCGCCCGAAAGGCGCTGAGACCACGCCCGGAATCGCTTCATATTCTTTGTTGCGGTTCCGGGCGTTCGTCATCTGAAGGGCTGTTTGCGTTAGGCTTGAACTCTGGTGTGCCGGGAAGTCTGGTCGGCGTGAACTGTCCATTTAAAGAAGTAAGCGAGTGCAGAGCATGAGCAACAACTCTTCTTCGGGTACACCGAAGAAACTATTTTCCCGGCCAAGCTACAGCGAATCGCTGCGCATCGGCGACATCCTCCGCAAGGAAACCGTTGGCGGCCTGGTCCTCATCGCAGGTGCCGTGCTGGCGCTGATTTGGGCCAACACCCCGCTCAAAGATTCCTACTTCGAACTGCGCGATTTCCACTTCGGGCCGACGATTTTCGGCGTAGACCTAAACCTCTCCCTCGGCCACTGGGCCGCTGACGCATTGCTGGCAGTCTTCTTCTTCCTCACGGGTCTGGAGTTGAAGAAGGAATTCGTCATCGGCGACCTGCACAACATCAAGACCGCATTGGTACCCGTGACTGCAGCTTTTGGCGGCGTCTTGGTTCCCGCGCTAATCTTCGTTGCCATCAACGCCCCGACCGGCGGCGCCGAAACGCTCAAGGGCTGGGCGATCCCCACGGCAACAGATATTGCCTTCGCCGTCGCTGTGCTTGCAGTGATCGGCTCGGCGCTGCCAGCCGCCCTGCGCATCTTCCTGCTAACCCTGGCCGTCGTCGACGACCTGATCGCCATCGTGATCATCGCTGTGGTCTTCACCGAAGACCTCCAGCTAGGCTATCTGGCACTGGCGCTGATCCCCATCGCCCTATTCTTCTGCCTGGCCCGGTTCTTCCCGAAGTTCTTCGAGAAGCACGCCTGGGCCGCCTGGGTCATCCTGCTCCCGCTGGGCATCATCACCTGGATCATGGTCTTCGGCTCCGGTATCCACTCAACCATTGCCGGCGTGGTCCTCGGTTTCTGCGTGCCTGTACGCCGCAAGGACGGCCTGCCGAAGAAGGGGCTGGCAGAGCAGTTCGAACACCGCTTCCGCCCGCTGTCTTCCGGTTTCTGCATCCCTGTATTCGCATTCTTCGCAGCCGGCGTCACCGTGATCAACACCGGATCCTCGGGTTCCACGCTCTTCACCGACCCGGTCTTCTGGGGCATCGTCCTGGGCCTGATCTGCGGCAAGCCGATCGGCATCATGGCGTCGACCTGGGTGCTGACCAAGTTCACCAAGGCGGAATTGGACCCGGATACCAAGTGGTCCGATCTATTCGGCGTCACCCTGCTGGCCGGCATCGGCTTCACAGTATCACTGCTCGTTTCTGAACTGTCCTTCGGACTTGAGTCTGCCCACTATGAGCATGCCAAGGTGGCAATTCTTGCTGGTTCCCTCGGTGCTGCCGTTCTTGGTGCACTGTGGCTGGTGCCACGCAACCGCCGCTACCGGGAATTGGCGCTGCGCGAGAGCATGGACGCGAACAAGGACGGCATCCCGGATGTCTACCAGCAGGATGAAAAAGGAAACTAGAGCGGTCCGCCTAGATTAGGGGAAGTTCATGGTGAATTTTCGGCCTGGCATAGGAAGCATCGTCGACTACGTCGAAGCCGACAATCAAGACCCAGAGTTTCGCAGGAAAACGCTGGAAACTTTAGAGGATTGCAAACCGCTGCCGGATCCGGCAGTCGCGGTTCTTCAGATGCGGCAGGCAACAGGAAACAGCGGGAGTGGCGAAGTATCCGCCCTGGAGCTGCGCTCATTGCTGGAGCGCTACCTGAAAGACCTGCAGAATCAGACGCTCACAGGCCCGATGAGGCGCAATGCCATGGCGAATATTGTTTCGGCAGTGCTTGCGAATCGCCAAGACACCGAAGAGTCTTCACCAGATTCGCTGGTGGACGATCTGCTGCTGGTACTGGAAGAGTTCTTCTGGTTGGAAAATACGACAGTTGCAGCGGTCCTCAGAAGCCTTGGCTGCTAGGAACTCCAGCAGCCTAAATATACAGATGCGGAGGGCCTTCAACCATCAAGGTTGAAGGCCCTCCGCGTCTGTCGTAAAGCCGCTTCTAGGTCTCTTCTAGACTGCCTCTAACATTGCCACTTCGGCAGCAACCCAAGCCAGCATCGCGCACTTAACGCGGGCCGGGAACTTCGAGACCCCGACAAAGGCTACGGCGTCTTCAAGCACGTCTTCATCCGGTGCGACGGCGCCCTTCGAACGCATCATTTCCTTGAATGCGTCCTTCTTGGCTTCAAACTCTTCCTTGGTCAGTTCAGGGATCATTTCGCTCAGCACCGATGCCGATGCCATGGAAATGGAACAGCCGTCGCCTTCCCAGCTCATGCCCACGAACTTGTCGCCGTCCAGTTCAACCCGGACTCGGATCTGGTCTCCGCAGATCGGGTTGTGCTGATGAGTTTCGCCATGCTGGTGGCCTGCCGCCGATTCAACCAGAGGCGAGCCGATGCGCTGCTTTGAATGGTCGAGGATGACCTGCTGGTATAGCTGATCTAGTTCGTTCATTTAGACTCCAAAATATTCGCGCACGGAAGCAACGGCCTTGATCAATGCCGTGATGTCTTCTTCCGTGTTGTAGAGGTAGGTGCTTGCGCGGGTTGTCGCGGAGACCCCAAGGGCCCGGTGCAGCGGCTGGGCGCAGTGATGGCCTACCCGGACCGCGATGCCGCGTGAATCCAGGTACTGGCCAACATCGTGCGGGTGCACGCCAATGACTTCGAATGGCACGGTGCCGATGCGTGGTGCATCCGAAGGCCCGAAGACACGAACGCCTTCCAGCTGGGACAGCCCTTCAAAGAGCATCGCTCCCAGGTGCTCTTCCCAAGCCGCGATGTGTTCCATGCCGATCTCGCTGAGGTAGCTGGCAGCGGTAGCCAGGCCATGGACCTGGGCGATGCGCTGGGTGCCGGCTTCAAAACGCTGTGGAGCAGGCAGGAATTCTGCGTGCTCCATATCCACCACGGTGATCATCGATCCGCCGGTCAGGAAAGGAGGCATGGCGTTGAGCAGTTCTTCACGGCCGTACAATGCGCCGATGCCGGTCGGGCCGAGCATCTTATGGCCGGAGAATGCCATGAAATCAACGTCCAATGCCTTCACGTCGATAGGCAGGTGCGGCACCGACTGGCAGCCGTCCAAGACCGTCAGTGCACCGACCTTGCGCGCAGCGTCGACGAAGCGCTGGGTGTCGGTAATCGTGCCCAGAACGTTTGAGACGTGGGTGAAGGCCACCAGCTTGGTGTTTTCATTGACCAGCGAATCAATCAGGTCATAGCGCAGCGACCCGTCCTCGGCGATCGGGACATAGCGCAGGGTGGCTCCAGTGCGGAAGGCAAGTTCCTGCCAAGGGATCAGGTTGGCGTGGTGCTCCAGCTCGGTGGTCAAGATTTCATCGCCGGGGCCCAATCGGAAGCGGGCCGCTTCTTCGCCGCCGCGGCCAAGGGACGCATTGGACATGGAGTAGGCAATGAGGTTCAGCGCTTCGGTGGCGTTGGAGGTCCACACGACCTCATTGGTTTTCGCCCCGATGAACTTGGCTACGGTTTCACGCGCCTGTTCGTAGATCTCGGTGGCTTCTACGGCGAGGGTGTGAGCGCCGCGGTGCACTGCCGCGTTGGCGTTCTCGTAGTAATGCTGTTCGGCTTCGTAGACGCAACGCGGTTTTTGGCTCGTGGCGCCGGAATCCAGGTACACCACGTCGATTCCGTTGACCTGGTGTTCAAGAATTTCGAAATCAGCCTTGATGCGGGCAACCTCTGATGGGGTAAGCGCCTGAGCTGTTTCAGTCTGACCGGCCATCGTATGCACGGAGCCTCCGAAAGTTCGTTGGTGATTGCCTGCTCAGACCGCCGTGATTCCCGGCGAAAACCCGATTAGGCAATGGGTACATTAGGTAATTATTCCACTGTGGTTCCAAGAAAACACCTAAGTTTGTCCTTAGTAAGCAACGCCTCAGCGATGACGAAAAACGCCCCAGAATTGGATTCTGGAGCGTTTAAAGTCTAGGCAGTGTGAAATTTTCCCTGGGCTGCTTCAAGTCCGTGAGACATGAGCAGCTCCACCGCGTCGGCGGCGTTGTCGATCAAGAACGGCAGCGCCTGCTTTTCCGTCTTGGAGAAGTCTTGCAGAACCCAGTCGGCGGTGTCCATCCGGCCCGGAGGACGTCCGACTCCCGTGCGAACCCGCAGGTAGTCTTTGGAGCCCATGGCCTTGGAAATATCCCGCAAGCCGTTGTGGCCGCCTTCTCCCCCACCGCGTTTGAGCTTGATGGTGTCAAAGGGGATGTCGATCTCGTCATGGACAACGATGAGATTTTCCAGACCAATGTTGAAGAACTTCGCCAGGTTTGCCACGGGCCCACCGGAAAGGTTCATGTAGGTCATTGGTTTCGCCAGAACTACGCGCGGCCCGCCGACGCCCAGTCGCCCCTGGATAATCTGCGCACGGGACGAGTGCGTCTTGAACTTTGAGCCTGCCCGCTGGGCAAGCTCGTCCAAGACCATCTGCCCGATATTGTGCCTATTGCCAGCGTAGCCGGGCCCGGGATTCCCGAGCCCGGCTACCAGCCAAGTGTCACTACTCATGATGCTTAGCTAAATGCCTTATCGCTAAGCTTAGGCAGCGACCAGCAGGTCCAGGTGATCAACGGTGCGGTGCAGAGCGTGGATCTGGATGTCCTTGACGGTGGTCTTAACTTCCTTGCCGTCGATGTTCAGAACCAGCTCAACGCTGCGGTCGCGAACAGCCAGGGTGGTTTCCTGAGCTGGCAGCAGAACGTGCTGTGGCTCGGAGCCTGCACCGTAAACAACTGCTGGGATCTGGCCTGCACGGCGAGCCTGGCGGGATGCACCCTTACCGAAGTCGGTGCGTACTACTGCGTCAAGGTTGACTGATGCCATGATAATTCTCCTTAGGAAATGGATGCTTCTTCTTACGCCCTTGCGTGGACTCGGGAAGCATCCAACATCTAGGAGATGAAAGAGCTTTTCCGGCCTTGTCGATAACGGATCCACCATCGCTAGTGATTCCCTCGCCTGGGCACAGTGAACAATTCTACCAGTTGCACTGCTTGAGGAAAAAATCTGTAGCGAATGCCACTTCTACCGTCATTCCAGTATTGGTGCTTGGAATATGAACCTGTCCTCCGCAGAGAATTCATACGCATCGTCGCAGCGATATCCCCGCAGCCAAGGCACTGAGTCCACTGCCCGCAAATAGAACCCCTTGGGGTAGCTGTCATCGCCAAGGCTCGGCGAGGCAATGGTCAATGAATCGGCAGGCTTCCTGCCGGCGCTCAGAATCGAATTGCTCGACGACTCCTGCCCCATGAAAGCCAAGCGCAGGTATGGACCGGTCACTGCAGGGCACAGTTCCAATCCCATGCCTTGGGCTTGCTCGTAAATGCGTGGCAGAGTTGCCGCAGTGCGCACCCCCAGCTCCTCGACGCTGTAGCTGCGCACGGTTATTTTCTTCGGGTCGCTAGCCCGCTCAAAGAGTGGATGCCGCATCAGCAACTGGGCATAGTCATTGAGCTGGACCCCAGCCGAGCTTAAACGCAGCTTGAGCTCATCAACGGTCAGGCCGCCAATTTCCACTTCCATCGGTCGCAAGAGAATTGTCCCCGCCAATCGTGATCATCGTTTCGTGCAAGACTCAATCTATGACACTTGAAGCGAATCTCGTTCTCATTGGACCGGCCGCCAGCGGAAAGTCGACACTCGGAAAAATCTTGGCGGACGAGCTTGAGGTTCAGTTCGTGGATCTCGACGAGGTCAGCGCCCCCTACTACGAGGAGGTTGGATGGAGCATCCCGCGCTTGGTGGAGCGCATTGAACTGGTCGGCCGTGTGGCAGCCGAGCGTGAATGGGAAGTTGCCCGGGCTCACGCTGTTTCGAGGGCTCTCACGGACTTCAACAATGCCGTCATTGCCTTCGGCGCCGGCCATTCCTCTTTTTCCCAGGCGCAGTATGCGCATCAGGTCGCCGAGGCGCTGAGACAAGTTGCGCACGTCGTCTTTGTCGAGCCCTGCGAAGACCGCGCAAAATCGCTGCAGATCCTGCGCAATCGGTCTGTCGCTTCCAAGAATACTGATTGGATTCGGGAGTCCCATGATTTTCTCGCGCAGTGGCTTGATGACCCGTTGGCCAGGCGACTTGCGACCACCACGCTGCACACCGACGGCGATTCCCCGCTTCAATCCGCCCAGCGGCTGCTCGCCGAGCTGCACCTGGCGTCAGCGCCACCATATGATTCTTGAGCAGTTAACGACCTGACGGCCGGCACCATCAATGGTGCCGGCCGTCAGGCGTTGCGAAACGAGGGCTGCTAGGCGCGGCCGTCGAAGAGGTTCGTGACCGAACCGTCGTGGAAGACCTCGGAGATCGCGCGGGCGAGCATCGGGGCGATCGACAGAACGGTGAGGTTCTCGAAGCGCTTCTCTTCTGGGATTGGCAGGGTGTTGGTGACAACAACCTCGCGGGCGCCGCAGTCAGCCAGGCGCTGAGCTGCAGGATCCGAGAATACTGCGTGGGTAGCGGCGATGATGACATCCTTGGCGCCGGCTTCCTTCAGCACGCGCACTGCGCCCGCGATGGTTCCGCCGGTGTCGATCATGTCGTCGATCAGGATCGCGGTGCGGCCCTCAACCTGGCCAACCACGGTCTTGGACTCGGCCTGATTAGGCACGGTCAGGTCGCGGGACTTGTGCACGAAGGCCAGCGGTGCGCCGCCCAGGCGGTCTGCCCACTGCTCGGCAACGCGGACGCGGCCGGTATCTGGGGACACCACGGTAACCTCGGAGACATCCACCTTGGACTTGATGTAGTCAGCCAGCAGCGGGAAGCCGAACAGGTGGTCGACCGGGCCGTCGAAGAAGCCCTGGATCTGCGCGGTGTGCAGATCGGTAGTGATCACGCGGTCAGCGCCGGCGGTCTTGAAGAGGTCTGCCACCAGACGTGCCGAAATCGGCTCGCGGCCGCGGCCCTTCTTGTCCTGGCGTGCGTAGGGGTAGAACGGAGCCACGACGGTGATGCGGCGTGCCGAGGCGCGCTTCATCGAATCGATCATGATCAGCTGTTCCATCAGCCAGTTGTTCAAAGGAGCCGGGTAGGACTGCAGCAGGAAGACATCCTTACCGCGGACCGATTCATCCGAACGCACGTAGATCTCGCCGTTGGCGAAGTCGTAGGCGTTCAGCGGCAGCAGCTCGATGCCAAGCTCTTTTGCTACTTCTGCGGCTAGTTCCGGGTGCGCACGTCCGCTGGCAAGTACCAGCTCTTTGTCGACGTTATGGCGGATTTCACTCATTGTTATGCTTTCTCGCTCGCTTCGCTATCACGTATGAGGTGTTCTGAGGAAATAAAAATCCGTGGCTTTACTTCTCGGAAGTCGAGGAGTTCAGTGAGGATTTGAATGCTGCGTCTGCCGAAGAGGTGCCCGGGCGCTTTTCAAGCGTCCATCCCTCGGTATTGCGCTGCGGAGCCACAGACAGTGCCAAGGCACCGGCCGGGACGTTTTTGCGGACGACTGCTCCGGCGCCGGTGTAGGCGCCGTCCCCGATTTCCACCGGAGCCACGAAGACCGTGTTGGAGCTGGTGCGGACATGCGAACCGATCTTGGTGCGGTGCTTGTTCACGCCGTCGTAGTTTGCGGTGATGTTGCCACACCCGATGTTGGTGTACTCACCGATTTCAGCATCCCCGGCGTAGCCGAGGTGCGAGAGCTTGGTGCCGCGACCGATGGTCACGTTCTTGGTTTCGTAGAAGGCGCCGATCTTGCCGTCCGCGCCCAGGTCCGTGCCCGGCCGCAGGTAAGTGAACGGGCCGACAGTGGCATTGTCGGCGATGCGCGAATCGGTGGCATCGGTGCGTTTGACGGTGGCACCCTTGCCGACCCGCACATTGGTCAAGGTCGAGTCCGGGCCGATCACGGCGTTGGAACCGATCAGGGTTTCGCCGTGCAGCTGGGTGCCCGGCTTGATGGTGGCGTCCTGGCCGATCATCACGTCCGCATCGATCCAGGTGGTTGCGGGATCCACGATGGTCACGCCCTGGCGCATCCAGAATTCGTTCTTGCGCTGGTTGTAGATGCGGGCCAGGTTGGAGATCTGCACGCGGTCGTTCGCGCCTTCGATCTGCCAACGGTCGGCAATCTGCTTGGAAGCAACGCGGCCGCCCTTGGCGCGGGCAATGGCCAGCACGTCGGTCAGGTACATTTCGCCCTGGGCGTTTTCGGTGGTGACTTCCAGCAGCGCCGAGCGCAGCAGCTGTGCGTCGAAGGCGTAGATGCCGGAGTTGATTTCCTTGATCTCCAGCTCCTGGGCAGAAGCATCCTTCTGTTCGCGGATGCCTGCAACGTCGCCGTGCTCGTCGCGCAGGATGCGGCCGTAGCCGGTGGGATCTTCAAGCTCGGTGGTCAATACCGTGACCGAGTTGTCGTTGGCCTCGTGGGTTGCGACCAGGTTCAGCAGAACTTCGCTGGTGAGCAATGGCACATCGCCATAGGTCACTACAACGGTGCCTTCCAATGCAGGATCTACGGCGTCAAGGCCCTGCTGGACCGCGCGGCCGGTGCCCGGGATTTCGTCCTGGTCGGCAATGATGATGCCTGGGAACTGGGAGAGGATATGCTCTGCAACCAGGTCCCGCTGGTGCCTGACAACCGTAACGAGGTTGAGCGGGTCAAGCGCCGAAGCGGCGTGGAGTGCGTGGGAAACCATGGAGCGACCTGCAATTTCATGCAAAATCTTAGGCTTGGCCGATTTCATTCGCGTACCAGCGCCAGCGGCGAGGACGATAACAGCAACTGGTGCGTTGACCTGATCGCTCAAGTTGTATTCTCCTGCGGGTCGATTCAGGGTTTTAGACAATTAAGAAAACCCATCACCCAGTCTAGCGCCCACAGGTACCCCAGCCGAATAAAGACAAAAAGAAAGCGCCGCTCAAGGCGGCGCTGGCAAGTGGTTCCGCCCCTAGGATTCGAACCTAGAATGCACAGCTCCAAAGGCTGGCGTGTTGCCATTACACCAGGGCGGAAAATGTGGTCAGCGGATGATCCGTCCAAACACGTTCTATATTCTGCCATGTTCATCCGGTCAGCGCGAAATCGCCGAAGCAGGGTACGGACGCCTCCTTTCCTACCTGTACCGTTGAGGTGTTTGCCTGTTGAAGTACCGATTTGCACCGGTCCGTAAAATAGAACTGTGGCTCATTTACTCGGGGGCGAAGCCCTGCATCTTGAATATCCCACCCACGTAGTCTTTGACTCGGTTACCATCGGAATCTCCGACGGCGACCGCATCGGTCTGGTGGGTCGCAACGGCGAAGGCAAATCGTCCCTGCTGGGCATGCTTTCGGACAAGATCGAACCGAATTCGGGCCGGGTCACCAAGCGCAACGGCCTGCGCGTCGGCGTGCTTGACCAGTCCGATACCTTGGATTCGAATGCCACGATCCACTATTCGGTGGTCGGAGACATGGCAGACCACGAGTGGGCAGGCGAAGCGCGCATCCGCGACATCATCTCCGGCCTCGTTGCAGATCTGGATTGGGAAGCCACCGTGGGAACGCTCTCCGGCGGCCAGCGCCGCCGCGTTGCCCTGGCCGCCCTGCTGGTGCAGGACTGGGATGTCATCATCCTGGACGAGCCCACCAACCACCTTGACGTTGAAGGCATCTCCTGGCTGGCCGAACATATTAACAACCGCTGGTCCAAGAACGCTGGTGGCCTGATGGTCGTCACCCACGACCGCTGGTTCCTCGACGCGGTTTGCACCACCACCTGGGAAGTCCACGACCGCATCGTGGAGCCATTCGAAGGCGGCTATGCCGCCTACGTGCTGCAGCGCGTTGAACGCGACCGCATTGCAGCGGTGACCGAATCCAAGCGCCAGAACATGATGAAGAAGGAACTTGCCTGGCTGCGCCGCGGCGCCCCAGCGCGAACTTCCAAGCCGAAGTTCCGCATCGAGGCGGCCAACCAGCTGATTGCCGATGTTCCCCCGGTGCGCAACCCACTGGAACTGCAGAAGATGGCCACCAGCCGCTTGGGCAAGGACGTCATCGACCTACTGGACACCGAGGTTTCCTTTGGCGACAAGCAGATCCTCAAGCCCTTCACCTGGCGCATCGGCCCGGGCGAGCGCTCGGGCCTGCTGGGAGCCAACGGTGCCGGCAAGTCCACCCTGCTGGGCCTGATCGCAGGCACCGTCGAGCCGACCGGCGGACGGGTGAAGCGCGGCCAGACGGTCAAGCTTGCGGTGCTTGACCAGCAGTTCCGCGAGCTGGAGCATATCGGCGAGGACAAGGTCCGCGAAGTCCTGGGCCGATTCCGCACCACGTTTAACGTGGACGGCAAGGACCTGACCCCGGCGCAGCTGCTTGAACGCCTGGGCTTCTCCTCCGCCCACCTGTCCACCAAGGTCAATGAGCTCTCCGGCGGCCAGCGCCGCCGACTGCAGCTGCTGATGATCTTGATGAACGAGCCGAACGTCATGATCCTCGATGAGCCGACCAACGACGTTGACACCGACATGCTCGCGGCCCTGGAAGACCTGCTTGATTCTTGGCCTGGAACCTTGATCGTGGTCTCCCACGACCGCTACCTGCTGGAGCGCGTCACCGACCAGCAGTATGCGATCCTCGATGGCAAGTTCCGCCACGTGCCGGGCGGCGTTGACGAATACCTGCAGCTGCGCAGCAGCCAGGCATCGAATTCAGGCTCCAACCCTTCGAATGCTGCGAGCCAAGCGACCCCTCAGAAAGCTTCCGGGCCCTCGGGTGCGGAGATCCGCGCAGCGCAGAAAGAAATGAATGCCAACGAGCGCAAGGTCGGCCAGCTGAACGACAAGATCGCCAAGATCCACGAGAAGATGGCGGCCCATGACCAGAGCGACTACGAGGGCTTGGGCAAGTTCACTGCGGAGATGAACGAGCTGCAGGAGCAGGTTGACCAGCTTGAGGAACGCTGGCTGGAACTGTCCGAGATCATCGGCTAGGCCTCATTGCATGAATGCCTCGGAAACATCCTTTTGTTTCCGAGGCATTATTTTTGTCGCATAAAAGAGCCCACAGGCACGTGGCACACTGAGTCCATGACGAAATATGATGATGCCAGCTGGCACTACGGCGGCGCGTTCCCTGATGATTTGAGGCCGGAGGCCGCCTCTACCCATATAGGCATATTTCTAGCATGGTGTGTGCTCCATGATCTGGCTGAAGAGGAAACTCTCGAAGATCTAGGCGAGGACCTTGACCTGCTGTATCAACGCAAGATGACACCAGGCGCTTTTCTTCGTGAACTGTTCGACGAAAAATTCTCAAGTGATGATCTTTCGAGTCTAGGCAATGCTTTTGCAGTCGCATATTACGTAGGCAAGAACGACGATGCCCTTTATGTTGACGACTATTTAGATCTCTTCAACGTTCAAGCTAATGACATTTATTCAGTACCTGATACTTGGGAGACCTTCGATAAGCTCAGCCCCATCATCCTTGAGCGCTACCGTTCCTGGGAGCTATCAGACATGCCCAGGTTCTTGAATCCCTAACATTTACTCGTGTATGGAAGGTGGCCATCACACTTGGCCACCTCCCGCTGATTAAACCTCTGCGATAGTTCTAGGCGATCATGTCCTTGACCATGGGGACCACCTTTTCGCCGTAGAGTCCGATGCTCTGCTGGTGGGCTGCATGGGTCACCGGCTGGTCGTATTTGAAGTCGAAGCGGTTCACCTTCAGCGTCTTGAGGGTCGCGGCAATCTTCTTCGCCACGGTTTCCGGCGAGCCGACATACAGCGCCCCGTGCTCGATCTCATGCTCGAATTGGCCTGGCTGCGGAGCCGGCCAGCCGCGCTCCTCCCCCATGCGGGTGCGCATTTTCAGCCAGCCGTCGTGGACCAGCTCGCGGGCTTCTTCATCGGTTGGCGCTACCAGCCCCGGCGAGTGGACCGCCACCGGCTTGTGGGGGGACGCCGAACTGGTCCTGCGCCCGCTCGAACAGGTCAATATACGGGGCGAAGCGTTCGGCTGAGCCACCGATAATCGCCAGGAACAGCCCGAACCCGTGGCGTGCTGTACGGATCACCGATTCAGGGCTGCCGCCGACCCCCACCCAGGTGGGGATCCCGTTGGCCGTGGTCGGGAAGACGCGCTGCGCCCGCAGGCCGGCGCGGGTTTTACCTTCCCAGGTCACCGGCTTCTCCTTGACCAGCTTGGCCAGCAGGTCCAGCTTCTCTTCAAAAAGCACTTCGTAGTCCTGCAGGTCGTAGCCGAAGAGCGGGAAAGATTCGGTGAACGAACCGCGGCCCGCCACGATCTCGGCGCGGCCGTTGGAAGCTGCATCCAAAGTGGCAAAACGCTGGAAGACCCGTACCGGGTCATCGGAGCTAAGCACGGTCACGGTTGAGCCCAGGCGAATATTCTTGGTCAGGGAGGCAATGGAAGCCAGCACCATTTCGGGGCTCGACACCGCGAAGTCCGGGCGGTGGTGTTCTCCGATTCCGAAGAAATCAAGGCCCAGCTGGTCTGCAAGGACCGCATCGTCGATCAGGTCGCGGATGACTTGTGGGTGCTCAACTGGGATCCCCGATTCGTCCTTGGTTACGCCGCCGAAGGTATCTACACCGAATTCGATTTCATTCATACACATGTAACTTCCTCGAAGCTACAACTATTCCCCGGCGATTCTCATCTTGAATCCCACGTGGGATCCGGTGAATCCCAACCGTTCATAGAAGCGATGCGCCTCGGTGCGCGCACTGTCGCTGGTCAGCTGGACCAGTCCCGCGCCCCTGCGCTTGGCTTCGGCAACGGCCCATTGGATCATTGCCGAGCCGATTCCCCGACCGCGAAGTTCTTCATCCACCCTGACTGCCTCAATCTGCATCCGTGTGGCGCCGGCCCTCGCCAAGCCGGGAAGAAGCGTCAGCTGCATCGTGCCCACGATTTTCCCGTGCTCGTCCTCAACGACGGCCAGGAAGTGGGCGGGATCCGAGTCGATTGCGTGGAAGGCCGCAAGATAGCCGGCAGCAGTTGTTTCGGCTTCTTGATACTCGGCTTTCCTGATCGCGTCATTGGCCATGAGCTCGATGATGGCTCCGATGTCTTCGGCGACGGCCCTGCGCAAAAAATAACCGGTGGTGCCATGTGCCAAGGTTTCAAGAGTCATGGCTGAAATTCTGCCATGTCCTGCTGCGAGGCGATGCTGAATCGCTTAATGACTCGGAGCGGCGATCTGGGCAATCTGTTCAAAGCTCAAGGCCCGGTCGGCATAGATCAGGCGGATGGCCTTCGGGTCCGGGTTTCCCTCATCCAGCCCACGATAGGCAAGTGTGAATCCCAATTTCTGTGCCACCGCGCTCGATGCAGGATTATGTTCAAGAATCGAAGCGGCAACGGGAACGGCAGGCAGCTTTTCTCGGGCCCGCTCTACCGCAGCGCGCGCAATTTCGGTGGCGAAGCCTTGGCCCTGCGATGCGACGGCAAAACGATAACCGAGGTTCCAATAGGAACCGCCAATGAGGCTGCAGCCGCCGTAGCCGATCAGCTTCTCTCCCTCACGGGCACGGATGACCCACGTTCCCAACCCACATTCGTCCCAGCTGTTGCACCAAGCGTCCATCATGGTCTTGGTCTGCTCCGGACTCTGATGTCGGGAACTGGGGCGATGTGCCCAGAGTCGCTCGTCGCTGCACAGCGCAAACAGCTCCTCCAGGTCGGCGGAGCTCGGCATAGAGGCATTCAGGCGTGCTGTATGAATTTGGTGCATCACCACAGGCTATTCGAACTCACCGACATGATGTCCATGACGGCGGCAAACACCAATTAGCTTGAGCGCCGAACCCGTTCCCTGGTGACCCCGATGATCAGCGCGATGATGCCCAGCCCTTGCGCACCCCAGCCCAAAGCTCCCAGATGCAGCCAAGTACTGATGCTGGCGCCGCCCATCAATAGAACCACAGCGCAGCTGAGCCAAAGCCAGCTGCTTCGCGAATACCTCATGGCCCGAGCCTAACCCGCCATGAGGATTGCGGCTAGGGGCTTATCTGGATTCCTCTGCGCCGTCGAGGTCTTCGGACAGCACAACCCGTGCACCAGGAGCCGGGGCGCTGACAGCAAGGGTTGCCACCCCGACCTCGTCGCCCAGCTGCGCCATCACCTGCTCTGCGTGCTCGGCGTCTTCCACCAGCAGGGCAAGGGTGGGGCCCGAGCCGGACACCATCGCGCGCAGGGCGCCTGCTCCCTCGGCAAGATCCCGCACCGTGCCCAGCTCCGGGGCCAGGGCCAGGGACGCCTGCGTCAGGTCATTGATCAGAACCTGCGAGAGTGCCTGGGCATCAGATTCCATGAGGGCCTTGATCACCTCGGGGTCGACTTCCTGCGGCACCTCGAGTTCTTGGCCGGCTCGCAGGCGGTCCAGCATCGCATAGACGCGTGGGGTGGACAGCCCGTAGCTGGCAGGAATCAGCACCCAGTGGGTTTTGGCGCGGGTCAGCAGCGGTGCCAGCTGGTCTCCCACGCCCAACCCGATGGCAGCCCCGCCCATCAGGGCGAAAGGAACATCCGCTCCCAGGCGCGCGCCCAGGCGGCCTAGTTCTTCGCGGTCCAGCCCCGTCTGCCACAGCTCATTGCAGGCGACCAGCGCCGCCGCCGCGTCGGCCGAGCCTCCGCCCATGCCGCCGGCAATCGGCACGCGCTTGGTGATGTGCAGGTTTGCCCCCAGCGTGCATCCGGTGTGCTCGCGCAGCAGTTGCGCGGCCTTGTACACCAGGTTGGCTTCGCCCAACGGGAAGTTCTCCGGGTCCGAGACCACCGTAGAGCCTGGTTCGAGGCTCAGCTGGAGTTCTGAATCATGGCGCAGCGTCGCTTCGATCTGTTCGAGCAGCGACACCGCAACGTAGAGGCTCGCGACTTCGTGATATCCGTCCTCGCGCGGAGGGCCGACCCTGAAGTACACGTTGATCTTGCCCGGGGCTGTGGCGATGACTCGTTGCTTTAGCACTGGCTACCCTTCGGTCTTCGCTTCGGCCGGGACCTGTTCGGCGGCCTTGGCAATGGCGATGTAGGCGTCGATATCAAGCTTTTCGCCACGTTCCTTCGGATCGATTCCGGCGGCCACCAGGATCTGCTCCGCGCGGGCCCCCGAACCTGCCCAGGAGGACAGAGCGGCGCGCAGGGTCTTGCGGCGCTGGGCGAAGGCTGCATCGATGATCGCGAACACGTCCTTGCGGTCAGGTGTCTCGCTGCGGTCTTTGTCGCGGGTGAAGGAGACCAGACCGGAATGGATCTTCGGGGCGGGCCAGAACACGTTCATGCCAATCACCCCCGCCTTGCGCATGGTGCCGTACCATGCACCCTTGACCGAGGGCACGCCGTAGATCTTATTGCCCGGGGTGGCGCTCATCCGGTCTGCGACCTCGTCCTGGACCATGACCAGTCCGTGCCGGATCGAGGGGAAATGCTCCAGCAGATGCAGCACCACCGGCACCGCTACGTTGTAGGGAAGGTTCGCCACCAGGGCAGTGGGCTCGCCGGGAAGTTCGGTAACCTTCATGGCGTCGCTGAGGATCACCGTGAGGTCGTCTTCGCGCCCCGGGCGGAACTCCGCCATGGTCTGGGGCAAGCGCTTGGCCAGCGGCGGATCGATTTCTACCGCAACCACCTTGGCGGCCGCGTCCATGATGCCAAGGGTCAGCGAGCCGAGGCCCGGACCAACTTCCAGCACCGTCTCTTCGGGAGAAACGTCGGCAGAAGCAATGATGCGACGGATGGTGTTTCCGTCGATCACAAAATTCTGGCCCAGCGTCTTGGTAGGCCGGATTCCTAGCTCATCGGCCAGCCGGCGAATATCGGTGGCTGAAAGCAGTGGTAAAGATTCCTTAGACATCACAAATCCAATTCTAGTTCAGCCAAATTCTTCTCAAGAGAAAAACGCGGCGCACCCACCGTGATGGTGAGCGCGCCGCGCAGTAAGTTTTGAATTCCGGCCAAGCCCTGAAGGCTTAGCGCAGACCCAGCTTGCTGGTGCAGGCTGGCCATGCGCCCCAGCCCTGTGCCTTCTGAACCTTCTTGGCGATGCGCACCTGTTCTGCCTTGGATGCATCGCTTGGCAGGCCGGAGCCGCCGTAGGCGCGCCAGGTGCCGAGGTTGAACTGCAGGCCGCCATAGTAGCCGTTGCCGGTGTTGATCGACCAGTTGCCGCCGGACTCGCACTTGGCGATGGCATTCCATACGCCGGAGACGGTGGTGTTGTCAGACTTGCTGGAGGACTTCGAAGAAGAGGATTCCTTCTTCTCCACCTTGGTGCCGACCTTGATGACTTCGGCGACCGGTTCCTTGGTCACCTTCGATTTCAGGACTTCTTCCTCGCCCTTTTCGCCGTTGCGGGTTTCCTGGCGCAGGGTCAGCTCGCGCTCGCCCTTTTCGCCCTTGGTCTCGACCTCGGTCTTGCCCTTTTCAAGCTTCTTGTCCTTGACCTTCTTGGTCTCAAACTTGATGTCCCGGGTTTCATCCCAGGTCTTGATGCTGACCTTGATGACCTCGATCTGCTGGCCATTGGCGATCTTGGTGCTGGTCTCGACGTCCTTCTCGGTGTCCTTGTCCAGCTTGACGTTGACCTCGTCATCGCCGCCCAGGGAAATCTTCTGCTCGTCGAGCAGTTCCTTGACGCTCTGCGCGGTGGTGGCGACCTTGGTCTTCTTCTTGTCGACGACCAGGGTCACGTCTTTGGGAGTGATGATCTCGATGTCGTTGCTGACGGTGGACAGGTCCTTGGACTCGTCCAGCGAAACTTCGGAGCCTTCTTCAAGGTTCAGCTCGTCAACCAGATCGGCCACGGTCATGCCGGTGGTGTGCACTACGCGGTCGGTGCCATCCAAGGTCACCTGGATCGACTTGTTGCGCTTGATGTCGATGGTCTGGTTGTTCACCACATCGGAGCTTGGATCTGCGGAGATCTCATCACGCTCGTCCAGGGCGATGTCCTGCTGTTCAAGAACTGCGGAAACGGTGTCGGCGCGGGTGGAAACTACCCGGCTTTCGCCGTCGACCGAGATCGTGACGGATTTCTGTCCGGCAATGTAGAAGACGGTGCCGGCAATAACCAACGCCACGGCAAGCGCCTGGACCAGATATTTGGCCCAGCGATTCTTGAGCAAGTGAGTCACGGTAGTGAGATCCCCATCGTTTGTAGATTGAACCCTGGTGGATAAACCAGTACAAGCTGTTCAATCCGGCAGCGGTGCCGCTTGTCTATCGTTCAGTTTCTTCGCCGTGTTTCCCAAATGCTTGGTGCGCCAGGATCAGGCTGCGTTTTGTCCGTCAACACCCGAAATTAGGCTCGTTGAACAACGCATCTTTTCTACCGTAACCGAATTGTTACATTTCTAGCAACAGTCTTATGAGGAGCAACACACCTTCAGTGCTTAGAATTCGCCATACACTTCCCGAGTGTTTGCGTCGATCTGCGCGCAGAACTGTGCCAGGTCGATGTCCTTGGTTTCGGCCATGAAGCGAGCGGTGTAGGGAATCATGTAGCTGGCGTTGGGGCGGCCGCGGAACGGATGCGGCGTCAGGAACGGCGCGTCGGTTTCCACCAGCAGCAGCTCGGGCCTGGCAAGGTTCAACGCGTCCCGCAGGTCATGGGAGTTCTTGAAAGTCACCGTTCCTGAGAAGGACATGTACCAGCCATTGTCATTGCAGATCTGGGCTAGCTGCGCATCGCCGGAGAAGCAGTGGAACACCACGTGTTCAGGCAGCACCGAATCCTTGAGAATGCGGACAACATCCTCGTGTGCGTCCCGGTCGTGGATCTGCAGGGCCTTGCCCTGTTCCACCGCCATGCGCAGGTGTTCGCGGAATGATTCTTCCTGCGCACCGCGGCCCTCCGGCTGGGTGCGGAAGTAGTCCAGGCCGGTTTCGCCGATGGCGCGCACTCGTTCATCGGCCGCCAGTTGTTCGATCTGTGCGATGGCGTTGTCCAGTTCGCCGCGTTCGGCCAGCCGGGCGGCATCGTTCGGATGAATCGCCACCGCCGCCAAAACATTCGGGAATTCGTTGGCGACCTTGACTGCAAACTGGGACGATTCAACGTCGCAGCCCACCTGGATCAGGCCTTTGACTCCTACCGCCGCCGCCGCGTCGAGAGCTTGGGCGGGGTCGACTTTGACCGTGCCGTCGAGAAAATCGAGATGGGTGTGGTTGTCCACGACGCTGACCGGCAGCGCTTGCGGGGCGTCGGGGTAGCGCAGGTTGCGCTTTGATCCGCCTTTTTCGTTGTTCTGCGACCGTGCCCGCTCGCCGTTCTCGGCCGGCGTTGCGTCGGAAACTGGTCGGTAGGCCTGGGGAATTCCAGCGTAGGGATCTTCAACGTTTTCCATCTTTATTCTTCCGGGCTCCTTCTAAGCCAACATGCGCAGGTGAGGGGCGGCTTCGTACCCTGTAGACAATTCTGTCACTGCACTTCACTAATAGCCGAATAACTGATGGTGCCAAAAGGCAATTAGCGTCTGTTACCGGATAAAAGATGCCCATACGATAGGTGGAACACAACTAGAGATTCGTCATCCCAACAAAACCTCTGGGAAAAATGATGAGCCTGTCAGGAGGACGCGCATGAGCGCACAGCCAACCTTGCCCTCGCTCGATGCAAGCTTCCGCAGCAACTGCCAACGAGTATCCGAAGCAGTGCAGTCGGTCATTACTGGAAAGCCCGAAGCCATTACGAATGCGCTGGTGGTGCTTCTTGCCCAAGGCCATCTTCTAGTTGAAGACGTTCCCGGAGTTGGAAAGACCATGCTTGCCAAATCTCTGGCACGCAGCGTGGACTGCACGGTGCACCGCATCCAGTTCACCCCGGACCTGCTGCCCAGCGACGTGACCGGCGTATCTGTCTACTCTCCCCAAACCCACGAATTCACCTTCCATCCCGGGCCAATTTTCGCGAATATCGTCATTGCCGACGAGATCAACCGCGCCAATGCCAAAACCCAGTCGGCCCTGCTCGAATGCATGGAAGAACAGCAGGTAACCGTCGACTCGATCACCCATCCTCTGCAGCGTCCCTTCATGGTAGTCGCCACGCAAAACCCCGTGGACTCTGAAGGAACATTCGCACTGCCAGAAGCACAGCGGGACCGGTTCATGGGACGGATCTCCATGGGCTATCCTGCCCGCGATGCCGAAGTCTCGATGCTCACCTCCCACCACAGTCATCAGCCGCTGGAGTCGCTGGTCCCAGTGCTGCGCCAGGTCGACCTGCAAATGATGATTGAACAGGTCAACCTAGTCACCGTCACCGAACGCCTGGGCGCCTATGTTGTCGACCTGGGCCGGGCCACTCGCCAGCACCCGCAGGTTTCGCTGGGAGCATCCCCGCGCGCCCTGTTGCAATGGGTGCGGGCATCCAAGTCCTATGCTGCGATCAATGGCAGGGACCATGTCCTGCCCGAAGACGTTCGCGCGGTGGCGCCCATGGTGCTCAGCCATCGACTCATCCTCACCCGCCGCGCCCTGGCCGACGGAGTCGACGTTGAAAATGTGGTGCAGGAAATCATCTCCGGCACCCCCATCAGCTAGCAGGACTTCATGATGGACAAGCCACAACGATTTGATTCCCGCGACGCCCTGACCTGGACCCGGTCCACGGAGGGCCCCGAGTCGCTGCGGCGCTGGCATCTTGACCTGTTTACGCGGCGCGGCTGGAGTGTCCTCGGCTCCGGCGCTGGCTTGGTGTTCCTGGCTTATCTGCTGGGACGCCACGAACTGATGGCGCTGGGTGTAGGCCTGGTAGCCCTGGCGCTGAGCAGCTGGCTTCTGGTGCTGCGGGCCCGCCGTTCCACCGGGGTGCGAAGGCGGCTGCACTCCCCTGCGGCGACCGTGGCAGAAGCCGTGCGCATCAGCCTCGAATGCCCCGACGATGTCAGCATCAAGGAGACGCTGCCCGAGGGATTTGGGCCCGGCCCCGAACTCGCTGGCCCAGGCGCTGTGGACTATGAGCTGGTCTTCCGCTCCCGGGGCGTCCACCTGCTGGGTCCTGCCCGGCAGGTGATCTCCGATCCGCTGGGGCTGATCCGTGGACTGGTTTCCATCGGCGAGCCGCAGCCGGTTCCGGTCCGGGCGCAGCTGCATCCGCTGGCGCGCTTCGCTTCGGTGGGCGAGCGCATGCTCACCGGCGACGCTCGGTTCTCCCGCAGCACCACCGCCGACTACTACGATGTGGCAACCCGCGACTACCAGCAGGGCGACTCCATCAGGCAGGTGCACTGGAAGGCCACCGCCCGGCACGGCAAGCTGATGGTGCGCCAGGAGAACCACGTTGCCACCGCCCAAGCACTGCTGGTCCTGGACCGTACGGCCGAGCATTGGATCATCGATGCGGCAGATCTGCGGCTGGACATCCCCCAGGGAACTGGGGCTGCGCTCTCCAGCAGCCGCCGTTTTGAAAATGCCCTGTCTTTGGCCTGCAGCCTGGGACAGCGCTACGCAGCCAGCGGATACCAGCTGCTGTTCCGCGATTTGCAGGGAACTTCGCTGATTCCTGGACAGGTTCACCAGCTCTCTGAGAACGGGGCCCTGACCAGTTTTGAGGACTTCCACCTTGCCAGCGCCGACCTCGCGCTGGCAACGCGCGGCACCGAAGCGCTGGATCCGGAGCTGCTCTCCCCCGCACTGCTCAAAGAACTCCAAGGCATGCGCGAGGAGCCGATTTTGATGATCCTTGGACGGCTGAGTGTTGCGCAGGCCAACGTGCTGGCGGCGCTTTCGCGCTCAATCCGCCAGGTACAGCTTTTCTACCTGCCAGCCCATCCGGAACGCGAAACCGAAGTACAGCAGGCATTGGCCCGCACCGGCTGGAGCGTGAATATTCTTTCAGGAAATGCATCGATGGAGTCAGCGCAGGACATGTTATGAGCACTGCCATTCACGAAACTCCCGCGCTGCACCAGCCCGCTGGCCCGTCGCAGGAGCGGGCCTCCAGCGTAGTTGCCCACAATCTGCTGGCCCGAAGCATCGCTGCGCTGGCGCTGTCCATGTCGGTGCTCGCAGGATTCGCCTCGCTGACCGGGGTCATCGAGGGCCATGCTTGGTTCCCGGCCCTAGTGATTCCAGTCCTTGCCATCCACTTGTGTTCGGGACTGCTGCGCGGCATTTGGGGGCTGCGCTTCCTTGCCCTGCCTGTTGCCCTGCTGATCGGGTTCATGGCGCTCATGCAGCACGAAGCCATGCGGGCCACCGGCTATTCGGTCACCGGCTTCCAATGGTTCATGGCAGTGCTGTCCGAAGCTGTTCTGCAGTTCTCCACCCAAGTCCCTCCGGTGGCCTATTCGCGCTATGCGGCATTCGCCATCCTGCTGCTGGCCGTTTTCATCAGCCTGCTGGTGGAGGTGCTCATCACCTTCAAGAAGCTTGCCCTGCTGGTCATCATCCCCCTGAGCCTGGCTCCGGTGGTTGCTTCGCTGTTCAAGCAGGAAGGAGCAGGCATCGGCTACCTGGCGCTGGTCGTTGCAGGCATTCTGGTCTTCACAGCGCTGGTGCCCTTCCTCTACCGGGGTGCGGCGCCAAAGCATCATCCCCGGTTCCCTTCGCGTAAGCAGCTGGGCTTCCTCTCGGCTAGCGCATTCGCCTGCATCGCCGCGTTGCTGGCTGCCAGTTTCTGGATGCCGGGATTCCGCCAAGGAATGTTCCACGAAGGACAACGTCCCTCAGGGGACCTGCTGGCAAGCAATGTCGACCCAATGCTGAATCTGGGCAGGGATTTGCGCTCAAATTCCGGGGCGACAATTTTGGACTACTACACCTCGTCAAAGAAGGCCCCCTACCTGCGTACCGCAGTCATCGGCGACCTCAGCACCCCACGGTGGGAACCTACCGAATCTCTTGACCATGATGCCTACTTCGGCGACACGATGATGGAGAACAGCTTCACGAACTTCAATGCCACGGAGCAGATGGCGGTGCTTGATTACAGCGGCGGAATCAAGTCAGCGATACTTCCACTGCCGAACCGCAGCAATTTTGTCCAAGGAATTGTGGGAGATTGGGATTGGACCCGAGAAACTTCGGTCGCCCGGCTCAGCGGAGAAGCCATAGCTCAAACTAAGAGCATTTCAGTTTCCTATGCTGAACTCGACCTCAGTCCACAGATTGCGAAATCTCTAGAGTTCTACGGCGGCATCCCAGACGACATGCCTGGACCTGTCTATCGGCAGCTGCCTGAAGACCCGGAACAAACTCTAAAAACTGCGCTCGATCAAGCCCTGAAGGAAGCCTATGCAGGGGCCGACGATCCTCGAAGCGATCTGGAAAAGGCAGCCGCGATCCAGGACTACCTGCGCTCGCCCAAATTCGTGTATTCCGAACGCACCCCGCTGCGCGAAGGCTACGATGGGGCCAACAAGCGAGTTGTCGAATCCTTCCTAGAACGCCGCCAAGGCTACTGCGTACATTTCTCGGCAGCCATGGCGTTAATGGCCCGGGAAGCTGGCATCCCCTCTCGCATTGCCATCGGCTACTCGCCGGGCACGGCCAACGGCAAAACAATGAAAGCCGATGACATCGCATTGAACGGCAACTTGAACATGTCGTTGGAGCCTGACGCCGAGCTGACCGGCTACTCTGTCTCCGGCAAAAATTCGCATTCCTGGCCAGAACTGTACCTCGGCGCTTTGGGCTGGATACCCTTCGAGCCCACCCCAGGACAAGGCCAAGTCCCCAGCTATGCTCCGGAGGAAACCAAGAAGCCAGAGGCCGCGGCGCCGTCGGTGAACGAGGTGCCGACCACTCGGGCCACCCCAAGGCTTCCTGAATCCGATTCCGCCCCGACACAGGACACTCCGGTTGCAGCACAGCAGGAAGCGCCTGCTGCACCCAGCACCTGGTGGGCGGTCGCCGGCGTCCTCGTGGCGGCGGCTGCCGTCTTGAGCCTCGCTCCGCTGCGGCGCAGGAGGCTGTGGCAGCAGCGCCGGGACGAATCAGGCGGCGAAGGCCAACTCGCGGCATCACTGTGGCTGGAGCTTCAGGCAGTAGGCGCGGATACTCACAACCCGGCGGAGCCGAATGAGACGGTCAGCTCCTATACCCAGCGACTTGCCCAAAAGCACGAGCACTGCGCACAGGATCTTGAAATCTTAGGCCAGGGCATTCAGGAGAGCTTCTATGCTGCGCGTCATCCTTCAGCGCAGCAGTCGCAGCAGCTGCGCCACAGCCTTGAGCGGGTACGGCACCAGCTGCATCAATCGCTTCCGGTGGGCCAGCGTCTGGGCGCCGCCCTGTTCCCTGCCTCGCTGCGCCAGGCGAAGCTGCGCACCGTGCCGGGCAGGGAACGCACCCGCGTCTAGAAGTCTTCGGCAGGGTTAAAGGCCTCGGGGACCAGTTCATGATGGACTGGTCCCCGAGGCCTTTACGGCTGTCGACTACTTGGCAGCGTATGGATCGGCAATGCCGATGTACTGCACGGTGGTGTACTCTGCCAGGCCTTCGGCGCCGCCTTCGCGGCCCAGGCCGGACTGCTTCATGCCGCCGAATGGAGCAGCGGCGTTGGAGATCACGCCCGCGTTGAAGCCGACCAGGCCGAACTCGATCTGCTCTGCAACGCGGAACAGGCGGTTGAAGTCCTTGGAGTAGATGTAGGAAGCCAGGCCGTACTCGGTGGCGTTGGCCAGCTTGATGGCCTGCTCTTCGGAGGTGAAGGTGGTCACCGGTGCCACTGGGCCGAAGATTTCCTGGTTCAGGATCTTGGCGTCGTTGGCTACGTTGGCCAGCACGGTTGGCTGGTAGAAGTAGCCTGGGCCGTCGACCGGCGCGCCGCCGGTCACCGCGGTGGCGCCGTTGGCAACAGCTGCCTCAACTAGTGCGTGTACCTCGTCGCGGGCCTTCTCTTCAACCAGCGGGCCGACGGTGGAGTCGGCTTCGGTGCCGCGTCCTGGCTTCAGCGCCTTCATCGCCGCGGCGAACTTGGCGGTGAATTCCTCGGCAACGTCTGCGTGGACCAGGAAGCGGTTGGCTGCGGTGCAGGCCTCGCCCATGTTGCGCATCTTGGCGGCCATGGCGCCCTCGACTGCTGCGTCCAGGTCTGCGTCTTCGAACACGATGAACGGTGCGTTGCCGCCCAGTTCCATCGAGGTGCGCAGTACCTTGTCAGCTGCGTCCTTCATCAGCTGCTTGCCCACTGGGGTGGAGCCGGTGAAGGACACCTTGCGCAGGCGGTCGTCGGCCATGATCGGGCCGGAGATCATGGAAGCCGAAGCGCCGGAGACGACGTTCAGCACACCTGCTGGCAGGCCTGCTTCCATCATCACTGCTGCGAACAGCTGGCTGGTCAGCGGGGTCAGCTTGGCTGGCTTGAGCACCATGGTGCAGCCTGCGGCTACTGCCGGGCCGACCTTGCGGGTGGCCATGGCCAGCGGGAAGTTCCATGGGGTGATCAGCAGGCACGGGCCGACAGGCTTGTGCTGGACCAGGATCTTGTTCTTGCCCTCTGGGGTGGTCAGGTAGCGGCCGTAGTGGCGCACGGTCTCTTCGGAGAACCAGCGCAGGAACTCGGCACCATAGGTAACCTCGCCGTAGGCCTCGGCCAGTGGCTTGCCCATTTCAAGGCTCATCAGCAGCGCAAAGTCGTCCTTGCGCTCGGTGACCAGGTCGAAGGCGCGGCGCAGGATCTCCGCACGCTCGCGTGGAGCGGTCAGCGCCCACTTGGCCTGGGCTGCATCTGCTGCGTCCAGGGCGGCCATCGCATCTTCGCTGGTGGCACTGGCAAGGGTCAGCAGCTTTTCGCCGGTGGCCGGGTCGAGCACGTCGAAGGTGCCGCCGTCGGAGGCGTCGCGCCATTCACCGTTGATCAAAAGGCCGGTTGGTACCTGGGCGAGCAGCTCTGCTTCGCGCTGGGCGGTAATCGACATACGCACATCTCCTGAAACTGTTACTGAGGCTAGTCGTTGTTGCTACCTACGCTATGCTTGGCGGCCACGACTGTAAATCGCCCTATGCACTATGAAACTGCGGATTCATTGTGCAACTCGCCTATGCCTGAAGCTCAATCCTGCTTTTGCTGCTTCTGCTCCAAAACTGCCTCATACAGCTCGCGCTTCTTCACTCCAGCCTTCTCGGCAACCTCGGCCACTGCCTGCTTCATGCGGGTACCGGCCTCGACCAGCTGCGCCACCTGCGGCAACAGATCCTCGATGGTCGCGGCCTCAGGCTCCGGTGCGCCGGCGACGACCACCACGATTTCCCCGCGCACCCCTTCGCGGGCCCACTGCAGCAGCTCGCCGAGGCTGGCTCGGCGCACCTCCTCGAACTTCTTGGTCAGTTCGCGGGCCACCGCCGCCTGGCGGTCCGTGCCAAATGCCTCGACGGCGGCTTCAAGGAAGTCATCCAGGCGGTGCGGTGCTTCGAAGAACACCATGGTGCGCTCTTCGGCCAACAGCGCATCCAGGCGCTTGCGCCGCTCCCCTGCCTTGCGCGGCAAAAACCCCTCGAAGGTGAAGCGGCCGGTGGGCAGGCCTGACAGCGACAGCGCGGTGAGCACCGCTGAGGGGCCAGGCACCGCAGTGACCCTGATGCCTTCGCCCATGGCTGCGGCGACCAGCGGGTACCCGGGATCGGAGACCGCGGGCATGCCCGCATCGGAGACCACCAGGATCGTCGCACCGCTCTTGGCCAATTCGATCACCTCGGCGAGCTTGTGCGCCTCGTTGTGTTCGTGCAGGCTCATGACCTTCGCGGTGATCTTCAATCCCAGCGCATTGGCCAGGTGGTGGAAGTTGCGGGTGTCTTCCGCGGCGATCACATCCGCGGTCACCATCATCTCGCGCAAGCGCGGGGAGGCGTCGGACAGGTTGCCAATCGGGGTCGCCCCCAGGACGATCACGCCGTCATTCTCTGAATTCTGCACAATCTTTAGCCTACGCGAAGTACGAAAAGCGCGTATTCCCCCACCCTCCCCGGTAGCATGACAAATGATGAGCATCACGGCCCTGAACACCAAAGACGCCGGCCATGTGCAGTCTGCACGCGAGGCCTTCACCTTTCAGAGCCTGAAATACCGGCTGCTGGGAGCCGCCACGCTAAGCGGCCCGCTGCTGTGGATCATTCCGCTGGCGGTCACCGTGTTGGCTGGCATCCTGCGCTTTGTGAACCTTTCCCATCCGCACCTGTTGATCTTTGACGAGACCTACTACGTCAAGGACGCCTACTCGCTGCTGCAAAGCGGCTATGAGCGCGAATGGGGCGACGAGGTCGACGAGCAGTTCGCCGCCGGCGACCCGCAGCTGAGCCAGGATGCATCCTTCGTGGTGCATCCGCCGCTGGGCAAGTGGCTGATCGGCGTGGGCATGCTGCTCTTCGGAGATTTCAACGGCTTCGGCTGGCGCTTCTCCACCGCGTTGTTCGGCACGCTGGCGGTGCTGCTGGTCACCCTGTGCGCGCAGCTGCTGTTCAAGTCCCACTTCCTGGCTGGAGTGGCCGGCCTGCTGATGGCTGTGGACGGGCACTCGATCGTCATGTCCCGCACCGCGCTGCTGGACATCTTCTTGATGTTTTTCATCCTGGCGGCCTTCTATGCGCTGCTGCTTGACCGGCGCTACGGCAGGATGAAGCTCGCAAGGCTGCTCGCTGTTCCTGCAGGCAACCGGCCGGATGACTTCCTGCTGGTCTATGGCCCGATGCTCTGGTGGCGCCCATGGCGTTTGGCGGCCGCCGTCATGATGGGCTGTGCCGTGGGCGTGAAGTGGTCTGCGCTCTCATTTGTTGCAGTCTTCTGCGTCATGGCCGTGCTGTGGGACTTCTCCGCCCGGCGCACCGCAGGCATCCACAAATGGTGGTTCTCGGCCCTGACTCGTGACGGCATCTATGCGTTCTTCACCATGATTCCGCTGCTGCTGGCCACCTATCTGGCCACCTGGACCGGGTGGCTGGCAACCACCGGCGGACGCTACCGCAACTGGGCGCAGGAGAATCCGGGCGAGGGAGTCAGCTGGCTTCCTGCCCCGCTGCGCTCCCTGTGGCAGTACCACCAGGCCGGCTACACCTTCCATACGGGGCTGAGCAGCGAACACGGCTGGCAGTCCTCCCCGTGGACCTGGCCCTTTGCCGGCCGCCCGGTGCTCTTCTACTTTGAAGGCTATGACCAGGGCGTGAACGGGTGCGATATCAAGCGCTGCACCGAGGTCATCACCGACCTGCCCAATCCCGTGATGTGGTGGGCCTGCTGGCTGAGCCTGCTGCTGCTGATTCTCTGGTGGATTGGCGCACGTGACTGGCGCGCCGGCGCCATTCTGGCGGGCGCCGCGGCAGGCTTCCTACCGTGGCTGCAGTACCCGGAACGCACCATGTTCTTCTTCTACACGCTGCCCATGGTTCCGTTCTTGATGCTTGCCCTGGCGTATATGATAGGCAAGTTCATCCCCGCCGAACCTCGGCGCAGTCCGCTCTACCGGACGCGGGTTGCAGCAGTGGCAGTATTCCTAGCTGTCGTGCTGCTGGTTTCCGCGTTCTTCTGGCCCATTTGGAGCGGTGAAATGATTCCGGATGAATACTGGCGCGCCCACGTGTGGATCCCCAACTGGAGCTAGACGTCCGCGCCCTGCACGGTTCGCCTGGGCAAGGCCGAACACCGACGAGTTCAAAGGACTTTCTTCCATGCAAGAAGTGCACGTTCAACCACTCACCGAGTTATCCCCCGAAGTGAATGTCACGAACCTGCTTCTAGACCGTGTTGCCGCCACCGGCGCCGAACCGCTGTTCATGGTGCAGCGCGGCGCCAATTGGGTAGACGTCACCGCCCAAGACTTCCTGCGCGACGTCAAGCGCTTGGCCATGCGGCTGGTCAAGGACGGCCTGAAGGCCGGCGACAAGGTCGCCATCATTTCCCGCACCCGCTACGAGTGGGCGCTGGCAGAAGAAGCCATCTGGTTTGCCGGCGGAATTTCCGTGCCAATCTATGAGACGTCAAGCCCCTTCCAGATCGAATGGATCCTGCGCGATTCAGGGGCCCGCATCGTCTTCGCGGAAAACCACGAGCTGCGCGCCCATGTGCGCCAGGCAGTGGCCCAACTGGGCGAAGAAGTCATTACCCACATGTTTGAAGGCTCATCCAGCGCCAACAGCCAGCTGATCCCTTCGGCCGGATTGCACAAGCTGCTGGTGGACGAGCAGCAGGTCGACGATCAACTGCTCGAAGCCCGCCGTTCGTCGATGAAGCTCGACGACGTGGCAACCATGGTCTACACCTCCGGCACCACCGGGCGCCCCAAGGGCTGCAACATGACCCACGCCAATTTTGCGCTGGTTGCCCACAACTTGGCTGCGCATATGCTGGACATCCTCGGCGACAAGCGCCGCACCCTGATGTTCCTGCCCCTGGCCCATGTGCTGGCCCGCGCAGTGCAGCAGACCTGCATCCACGGCGGCACAATTCTTGCCCATTCAAATTCCACCGCAACGCTCGTGGAGGACATGGCAGCCGTCAAGCCAGGCTTCCTGCTGGCAGTTCCACGCGTCTTTGAAAAGATCCGCACCACGGCGCTGTCCAAGGCCGAGGAGGGCGGCAAGGCTGAGCTTTTCTTAAAGGCAGAGCAGTGCGCCATCGAGGTATCCAAGATCCGTGATGCCCGTGCACGCGGCCAGAAGGCTCGCATGCCGCTGGGGCTGCGCCTGCGCTTTGCCCTGTTCAACAAGGTCCTCTATCCAAAGCTGCGCGCGGTCTTCGGCGGCGAATGCGGCTACGCGATTTCCGGAGCCAGCGCCCTGAACGAAGACTTGGCACATTTCTTCCGCGGCGCCGGCGTCCAGCTGGTCGAAGGCTACGGTCTGACCGAGACCACGGCCCCGGCCACTGTCAACCAGGCGGCGAACACCCGGGTGGGCACCGTTGGCAGGCCGATCCCCGGCACCAGCGTCAAAATCGCCGATGATGGAGAAGTCCTGATCAAGGGCATCGGCGTCTTTGCCGGATACCACGAGAACCCCGCCGCCACCGCCCAGGCTTTTGATGAGGACGGCTATTTCAAGACCGGGGACACTGGTGTGCTTGATGATGCGGGATTCTTGAAGATCACCGGCCGCAAGAAGGAACTCATTGTCACCGCCGGAGGAAAGAACGTCTCCCCCGGTCCGTTGGAGGAAATGATCCGCGCCGGCCGCATCGCCGCACAGTGCGTTCTGGTGGGCGACAACCGCCCGTTTATCGCGGCGCTGATTTCGCTCGACCCGGAAGAGCTGCTGCTCTGGGCGAAGGCCAAGGGCTTGGGGAATCTGAGCCTTGAGGAAGCCGCACAGAACCAGCAGGTTCTCCAGGAGATCCAGTCCTATGTGGACACCGCGAATCTCACGGTGTCCAAGGCCGAATCGGTGCGCAAGTTCGTAGTGCTTCCGGTGGAGTTCACCGAGGATTCAGGGCACCTGACAAGCACCTTGAAGCTCAAGCGCCAAGAAGTCATCAAGGATTATGCGCAGGAGATCGATAACCTGTACCAGCGGTAGATATATATTCCGCACAAAGAATAGAGACTGGCCATCCAGGTTATTTGGGTGGCCAGTCCTGCAGTTAACAGTCTTGTCGAGCGTCAGAATCATCCTGTTCGAGGCTTTTTATGATGGCCCTTCCTTCAGCACGCGGCACTGGTGCACCGCTATTGCTCAACGCCAGTGCTCTCTACTTGCGAGAAAGTAGTGTTTTTATAGATGCGCCATCGTGGATTCACAACTTTCTCGTTCGAAGGCTTGGGGTCATCTCATCAGTGGATCGTTGATGAACATGGGCTTCAAGTTCCTGCCTAGACTCCGGGGAGCTAAAGTACTTTGAGGCAGGCATTGGGCGGGCGCATAGGCACTGGAGTTGAAATGAAAATGGACGATGCCTACGAATCGGTGGGCCAATCGGACCGTGATCGGTAGATACGGAGCAATTCTAGGTGGACGATGAAATGATCAAACGACATCGCAAATCTCCGGATTACCCACCGGTGGCACGATCGATCCGAGTGTTTCGGAAGATTGGCGCATGGAGCATAGTTTTGGTTGCTGGTACGTCGCTGATCACTTTCATTATGGGAACGTTGTCGTACGAAAATCGCGTCCTACCAGGAGGGTTTGTTCTTGCCTCTGCAATGGTTGGCTTTTGCTCGTTCGCGTACATTGCGAAAACATCGTGGTTTGATGAGAATCTCGCGAAGTATAGGGAACAGCCATTACCTTGGCGATGGTGGATTCTACCGACGATATTCTTGGTTTCCAGCTTTTTCGGGGCGAGCGTTTACATGCTGTACGTCGTCGGGTAAACGAAACTTATCTCACTTGAAGTGGATGGGGAGCTTTTGAATTAGCGTCATTGAAGCGTTGTCCCTGTTCGAACGATTCAACCAACCGTTGTGCTTGCTGGTTTTCGGTGCGTGTTTCGCAAGTGCATGAAAAACTCCCCAAAAGTACTTTTGACTTTTTCGGTCCAACTTTTGGGGAGCAGTTCAATACGACCAGGCTCTATTGCTAGGTACTGTTTCTAGTTGTTTGCTAGGTACTGTTTCTAGTTGTTGATCCCGAACACCCGGGCTTCTTGACGCAGCCGGGCGGCTTCGCGGCGGCGGCCAGTGGGCCAGCAGGTGATCAGCACAATGATGATGGTCAGGACGATCAGTCCTGCAATGGCCAGCGCTGAATCCATCCAGAACTGTTCCGGGTACAACCGGATCAAGGTGTCTTTGACGCTAAAGGTCCAGGTTCCCTCAGAGAAGAACAATGCGTGGAAGCCGCTGAAGAAGCGCTCCCACCCGGTCAGCGCCGCCACCGTCAGCAGCGCAATCAAACCAAGGCTGACCAGGGCGCCGGAGAACAGCGCCCTGCGCACGCCGCCGGCGTAGCGCTTGGCCAAGTACCAGATACCGATGATGAAGATGACCGCCAACACCAGTCCAAGGACGTAGGCGAAGCCGATCAGGTTCTTTACGTCGACCATGTGCTGGACTTCGCCAGCGGTAAACAGCTGGGAACCGTTGGGCAAGACCAGTCCCGAAAGGTACTCAGGACCTGCAAAGTTGTTCAGGTAGTCAACCCCATAGCTGCCATAGGTCAGGCGTTCCTGGGCGCTGAATCCAAACATGTCTGCAGGGAAGCCGGCACGGGCATAGGAGAAGGCAAGGAACCCAGGGGTGGCGACCAGGCGGATTGCTGCAATCAAGGTGAGCACCGGGAAAATGATCGCCACGAGAATCTGCATGGGGCGTGCCAGCGCAGGCTTGGAGTTCAGCGCGCGGTCGCGGGCAACACGGCGCTTCATCGCAGCCTCTGAAGGAGCTTCGCTGGAGCCGTGGTTTCCCAAGACCCGCGAACGAGCCTCCGCCACCGCCGCTGCGGTAGTCGAATTCACTTCATCTTTCGACTGTGCGGAAGCTGGCTGCGGCACCGAAGCTTTGGGCGCAGGCATCTTCTGCGCAGCTGCCGGCTCCGCTTTCGGCTGCACGGTGGTAGGCGCAGGCGCCGCGACGGCGGCAGGCTTCTGCACTTCGGTCTTGGCCTCGGGCTTCGGCTGCGGCTTAGGCTGTTCTTGGGCATCGACTTCATGCGGAAGCTTGATCGCGCGGATCACGTCTTCAATTGACTCCTCCGGCTCGCTGGCCCGTGGCAGCACAGTAGTCTTCTCCGGCTGAGCGGCCGCGGCTTGCTGCACTGGCTTCTGGGCAGGACCACGATTGAAGGCAGCCTGGATGTCGGCTTTGCGTTCAGCGTCGGCCTTGGCCGCCGCTTCCGCCTGGGCCTGGATCTTATGTGCTTCAAGGCGTGCAGCCAGCTCTTCAGCCTTCTGGCTCAGCGAGGCCTTGGGCATCTGCGCAGCCGCGGCTTCCGAAGTCCCGTTGGGGTCCTTTGCAGCATCAGCCATGAGGGGTCCTCCTGCTTATTGCACGATCATGTGATGAGTTTTTGGGGTTGCGAGACGAGCGCATAGCAAGGCTCCGCGATTTCAGCATAACCAGCAACCTGTCCCGCGGCATGGATAGCCACACCACAATGCATGGGCTGATGAAGGGATCTAGAAATTACCGCTGTTCATCAGGGGAATCATCGGGCAGGACCGAGAGCCGAACCCTGCCGTCCAGGCGCGGACCGCGCACCTGATGGACTGCCGGGGTCTCGTCACCCGGGCCGGCGGCATGCCTTGCGGTTCGGGTGCTCCGCCGTGGTTCGCGCACAGCGTCGACCAGGGCGTTCAGCTCATCTTCGGGTTCGAGCACATCTGGGATGGTTCCGCGGATCAGGCTCCAGCCGCTGGGAACTGTCAGCCGGTTTGCGTGGCGGGCGCACAGGTCGTAGCAGTGCGGTTCCGGGTAGGTCGCCAGCGGCCCCAGCACTGCGGTTGAATCCGCGTACACGTAGGTGAGGGTAGCGCGTGCCGTCTCACGACAGGCCGGGCGGGAGCAAAGACGAAGACCTTCCACGCTCCAAGTCTACTTCCTCGCCCGGTGTTTCAGCGGTAATGCCCGCTCCAGCGGTAGTGTTGGAGCATGTTCGAGAAACTGCCTGATCAGCCCAGTGCAGGGCGGCGCGGCCGGCATGGCCGGGGACGGCGCGGGCCGCTGGTGCCGATGCACCTGCCGGGCTACCGCTCGCGGCCGGAGCGCTTCGACGACGCGGTCATGGCCAGCGCCCAGCGCCTGGCGCAGCGCTGGGAATCGCGCATGGTGCTCATCGACTTCCGCATCCTTCCGGTGCCCAGCGACAAGCTTCTGGACATGGCCCAGGCGGCCGGCGACAGGGTGCCGCTGTCTTCTTCACGTTCCGCAACCGCCAGCCGGCGGGCCAGGGTGAGCATCTACCGCCTGCCGCTGGAGCAGATTGCCTCATCCCCGGTGGAGCTGGTGGATCTGGTGCACCAGTGCATTGTGCATGAGGTCTCTGAGCTGTGGATGATTCCGGTGCATGAGATCGATCCAGAGTATTTCCCGGAGGACCCGGATTTCTAGCCGTTAAACGGTCGAGGGCAGCGCGGATGCGCTGCCCTCGACCTCTGTTTTCGGCAGTTCTCAGCCACCGACGTTGACGACGATGCCGTCGCGGCCGACATTCGCCTGCGGCATGCCGGCCCAGGCGATCGACTGCTCCGAGCCGAGGATGACCTGCCCGATGTACGCGTTGGCATCCGAGGAGAAGATCACCGCTTGGGCATCCTCGCTGGCGTCGCGCGGGTCGAAGACCAGGCTCTGCCCCGCCTTGACGTTCAGCTTCTGCGATTTCTGCAGCTTCCCGTCCTTGGACACGACGACTGCGTCGATCGACGAGTCGGCTGCCGGTGCGGCGATGACGAACTTGCCGGTGCCGTTGGCGGACAGCGGCATCACCTGGTTACCGGCCAGCGCCGCGGCGCTGGCCGCCCATGCGGTATCCGTCGGGTCCTTGGGGTTGGAGCCGCGCACCATGCGCACCGCGGCGGTCACCGGGGCGTCAGCCTCCACCACGATCGAATAGTATCCGGCCGCCAGCTGGTCCAGGTTCACGACGGACGTGGCGTTGGAGGCGGCAGCCAGGTTCGATTCGAAGCTTGCGGCGACTTCGCCGTCGGTGCCCAGCACCTTGACCTTGTAGCCGGCGCCCTGCGAGCCGGTGGCCGCGACGTGAAGCTGCGGAACCAGCGACTTGTCTGCGTCCGCGAGCTTCTTCGCGTTGTCCTTGTTGTCGATCCACACGCCCGGAATCACCTGGGTGTTGGACGCCGAGGCATTCGGCGCAACCAGCTCGACGCCCGATGGCGTCAGCCCGCGCAGCGCCGCCTGCTGCACATAGGCGCTGACCTTGCCACCGGTGCTGGTCACGGTGGCAGCTACCGAGTCCAGGTTCTGGGCGTAGCCGCCGAGCACGATGGCGCGCTGCTGGCCCGGGGCGATCACAATGTTCTGCAGCGTGGAGGTGTCGACCAGCCCTTCTGGGCCGCGCAGGTCGATGGCCACCTGCGCGGAGGTGCTGGTTGGGTTGCTCAGGTGCAGCACCGAGGTGGACCCGGTGGTGGTCTGCAGCCCGGTGAAGCGCCAGTTCGCTGCTGGGGCCTGGCAGGTCGCAGCGGCCAAGCCGGCCAGGTCGCCGTCCTTGGCCTGGAAGCTGCGCAGGCTGCTGCCGATGGACGGCAGGCCGCCCAGCGGCTGCACCGTGTACAGCTGCTGCGCATTGGCGTTGTTGGAGGTGCTGACCTTGGCGGTGCGTCCGGTCAGCCCCTGGTCGTCGGCGCTGCGCACCTGGGCCGCGTCCTCGTCGCTGATCCTGTCGGTCAGCGACTTGTTCACGGTGCCGTCCACGTTCGAGATGCTGGATCCGGGCAGGCGCTTGGCCAGGTCTGACACCACGGCGCTGCGCAGGTTGCTGGAGACGTCCTTGGCGCCCGGCGCGAACTGCGGGTCGGTGCCGTCGACGCCCTTGAGCAGTGCCGGAGTGGCGGCGCAGACGCTGATGGCATCTCCTGCGGGCAGGCTGGTGACGCCTGCCGGCATTGCAATGGGGTTGGCCGCCGGTGCCAGCAGGGAACCTGCGGTGATCAATCCAGCGGATGCCACGACGGCGGCCAGGCTGAGCAGCACTGCGCCGGTCTTCTTGCGTCCCGGAGAATGCTCCGCCTCGCGCACGGCGGCCGCCCGGGCCTTGTCCAGCTTCTGCCGGCGCTTGCTCGCGGTGGGGTTATCTTCTTCCCCCGCAGGCTTGCGCTCCGGCTGTTGTGCTTCAGGCTTCTTGGCTGGTGCGGGCTTCTCGGCTGGTTCAGGCTGCTTGGCCTGTTCCTGCTCGACAGCCGGCGCAGCATCCTTGGCAGGTGCGGTCTTCTGGGCCGCTTCGGCCTGGATATTTTCAGCCTGACTCTTGTCCTGCTGGTCCTTGTCCGCCTGATCCTTTGCCTGGTTGGCAGGCACCGGTTCCGGAGTCGTGTCCCCTGCCGGCTTCGGAGCGGGCTTGTCGGATGCCGGCTTCGGAGCGGGCAGCGGAGGCTGTGCGGAAGAATCCTGATCGTTCACGTTCAACTCGTCACTCACTAGTTCTTCTCCTGCCCTGGCTCGTCGTCGGTGAATCTGTCGCTGCCCTTGGGCTCAAGGTTTTCGCGCAGCGCCGAGGCGCGCTCGCGCGCTTCGCGGCGGCTGAGCGGGTGGTCGGTCTGGGCAACCATGCCGGTGACCGGCTCGGCGGCCGCAAGCACGGCCTCCCCGTCGGCCACTGGCTGGGCGCCGTGCTGTTCTTCGCGCACCTTGTAGCTGTCATTGCGGTAGTTCGCGAAGCGGCGCGAACTTGGCACCGGAATCGCCAGCAGCACGGTGACCAGCAGCAGCACCGAGGAAATCACGAGCATCGGCATGGCCATCGGCTCGCGGTGCACCAGGCTCAGCGTCCCGCCAGAGGCCGGAACTTCATAGGCCTGGGCCCACTGGTTCTTCGAGTCCACCGGGTAGCCGACGCTGCGCAGGGATTCGGAGCCCAGGTAGGCGCGCAGCTTGGGATCCGCCGCGGTGGCAAGCACCAGGGTCCGAGGCGAATCAGCGGCGGGAATTTCCACGTCCTGGATCGCCGCCCGGCTGCTTTCAAGCACGGTGACCGAGCCGTCCGCGTTGACCAGGCGGGCAAAGCCGGCGCCCTGGTTGGCTTCGGTGCTCTGGTAGTCCACGCGCCACAGCCAGCCGCTGTCGGTCTGGCCCACGGAGGCCAAGCCGGTGGCGGCGTCAAGCACGCGCACGGTGGAGGACACCGCTTCGCCGCCGACGTTGAGCACCACATAGCCGATGCCCAGGTCGCGCAGCTGTTCGCGGGCATCGAGTCCCGATTCGGAGAGCAGCATTGCCACCACTTGGCGCTGCACGTTTTCAGCCGCGGCCGAGTCGTTGCGCTTCGGGTCCAGCAGCGGTCCGGTCAACTGGGCCACCTGCGAATAGCGGCTGAGCGTATCTACGGTCTCGCCGTTGCCGGCAACGATCCGGCTGTCCACCTCGCCGGAGGCGCGCGGGGTCAGCACCAGGGTGCGCTCATGGATCTCCGAGCGGCCGGCATCCGCCGCCGTGGCGGGGATGGTGCGCTGGTTCGACGGGTGCACCTGCAGCGGAGCCGCCAGCACAGCGAGCTTGCCCTCGGGGTTCTCACTGTTGAGCTGGGCGGCCAAGCCAATGGCACCGCTGGCGATAATCACCACCGCCGACAGGCCTGCCATCACTGCCAGCAGGCCCCTGCTGGCTGGGCGGCGCACGGTGCGCGGCAGCTGCTCGTGGCGCAGTGCGGCGCAGGCGTTGGCCGCAGCGGCAATCAGCGCGAACATGGCGAAGGAGACGAACGGCCCGGTATAGGCGCTGACGGTGGTGTGCGAGTCAAGACCCACAGGGATGAACCCGACGGCCCAGCCTCCGGCCAGCGACAGCGCCGCGGCCCAAACCAGCCGGCGCGAGTTGCGGCGCATGGACCCATCGGTGCTTGCCGAGGCGCCGATGGCGCCGGCCAGTGCCAGCAGCACGATCGGGGCGCCGACCAGCAGCGCCGCCACCAGAGCCCACGGGCCCTGCGGCAGGAATCCGAAGCCCAGCGGCGCGGCGGCCGCGTCGAATTCTTCAGGGAAGCCAAGCGCCATCTGCCACAGCGGGGCCGGGTTGAAGGCGGTGGCAGCACCGGGTTCGGTGAACAGCAACCGCGGGTTGGACAGCGCCGCGATCAGCAACGGCAGGTTCCAAACCACTGCAGGCAGCGGCACCCACCACAGGGTTTTGGCCCGCAGCGGCGAGAAGGCTGCAAGAAGGTAGATGGCAAGCACTGCCAAGAGGAAGAAGGCCATGGAGCCGGCAGACACGATCCACAGGATCAACGCCGCGCAGGCAGATGCAGTCCACGCGGTGCGGTTGGCCTGGACGGCGGTCGGTGGCAGCTTGCCCTCAACCGGCACGCTGGTGCCCATGGCGCGCAGCACCGCAAGGAACAGCAGCGGGGCCATGATGTGCACCAGCACCGAACCGACTCGGCCGGTAGCCAGAGAAGAGACCAGCGACGGCGAGAACGCGCACACCAGGGCCGCGATGAAGCGCACGGCACGCGAGCGGCTGACCACGCCGATCCCCCACCAGGCACTCAGTGCGGCCAGCGGCATGGCGGCGTAAAACATGTACACCGCTGCGTCGTTGGCGTGGTTGAAGCTGAGCGCAGAGTAGATCCAGAACAGCGAGTCGGTATTGTCCGCGGGCGCGCTCAAGCCGGTGGAGACGCTCTGCCACCAGGACAGCGCGTTGGCTCCGATCTCTGTCATGGTGGTGGAGAACGGACGGGCTGCGCCCCCGGACAGCGCGCTCGCGCCGAACAGCGAACGCCACGCCACCATTGACACGCCTGTGGAAATGATCAGGGCGAGCAGCAGCGAGAACACCGCGGTGGTACGCGGCGGCCTGGCGATGCGCACAAAGTCGGAGAAGTTGTCGCCGCTTGGCTCCACTGCCCCGTCCGAGCCGCTGCCATCGCCGAAGACGCGGGAGTCTTCGCGGCCGGTATCGAGGTTGCGGCGGTATTCGCGCACCTGGGAGCCGCTGGCCATGAGCTTGCGCACCTGGCGGCGCGGAACGTTGCGGATGTCCCTGACATTGCGCCGCGAGGCCCCGAGCTTCACCGTCGAGAACAGTCCGCGCAGCGTGGAGCCCAGGTAGCTGAACCCGTGTCCCGGATCCTTGGCCAGCAGGGCCGTGAGGAAATGGCCGATTCCGCCGAGCAGGATGCCCACCCACAGGAAGGGCAGGCCCAGCGGGGAGGCAAACTTCAGGCGCTGGAATACTTCGGAGCGCTTGGCTTCCCGCGGTCCTGCCAGCGCTTCGACGACCTCAACCTGGTGGTACATCTTCGCTTCCGGCACGACCACCACACGGTAGCCGGCCAGGCGGTTGCGCCAGCACAGGTCCACGTCGTCGCCGCGGCCGGGAATCGCCTGGTCGAATCCGCCGAGGTATTCGAAGACCTCGCGGCGGATGAACATGCCTGCCGAGGAGACGGCGAAGTAGTCGCTGCGTCCGTCGTATTGCCCCTGGTCGACTTCGTCGGTATCGATCAGGGTCAGGCGCTGGGCCTTGCGGTCAACGCTCAGGCCAACTTCCACCAGGTGGCGCGGGTTGTCGATATCCAGCAGCTTGCAACCGGCAATGGACACCGATTCGGACGCTTCTACGGCACCGGTTAAATGCTCCAGTGCGTCGGGGGCCGGCATGGAGTCGTCGTGGATGATCCACAACCATTCGTCGCGGTCGGCGCGTGCTTCGGGCAATTGCGAGACTGCCACGTCCACAGACAGGCCCAACGAACCTTCATCAGCGACCAGCAGCGCTGCGTTCGACGGCAGATTTGCCTTGAGTACTTCAAGGGATCCATCGGTGGATGATGCATCAACACCGATGTAGCGTTCAACAGGCCGCGACTGGTTGCGCAGCGCGGCCAAGGTACGTGGTAAAAAGTCAGCGCCATCGTGCGTAGCAACGATGGCGGTGACGTGAATTGGCGGACGAATTAGATTGCTCGTTTCCGTAGACGGCGGCGTTCGCGCTCCGAGAGCCCTCCCCAAATTCCAAAACGCTCATCGTTGCTCAACGCGTATTCCAAACACTCCGAACGTACTACACAAGCGCCGCAAACTCGTTTAGCGTCGCGGGTTGAGCCGCCCTTTTCTGGGAAGAACGCTTCCGGATCGGTCTGGGCGCACAGCGCCCGGGCCTGCCAGCCCAGCTCTCCTTCATCGACTTCCTGCCCGACTCCGAGCCAGACAGCCTTAATCGATTCGCGCGTCTCATCGTCTTCATCAAGCTGCGGCGCCCACGAGCCCGCAGCCGAAACCTCTTCGACGTCCGCAATAGAGTCGCTGCCCTTGCGCAGATCGTCTGCAGCCGATTCAAGATCTGCTGCCACGGCAAGCCGGGAAAATTCTCCGGCTTGCGGATCGACAAACCAATCCGACGGTGCGTTTTCCAGCCCATACTGAGCAGACGCAACAGCCGAGGTCGAATATTCGGAGTACCCCTGCTCCACCTTCGCCATGGTGATGTTGACCTTTCACGTTGATTTGAGAAGACCGGGTTTCAAAGCTCCCGATCCATTCGGCACCATTTAGTCCATCAAAGTATTGGAAATGATGGCAGGGCCAAACTCACCATCTAATTACATCTGTGTAACTCGGCTAGAGTCAAGCGGGAACGGTATTCTAAGAACACTTCTCAGGAAACTCTCGGCACAACACGCCGTATAAACACGCTGATCAACCGGGCGAGTCGCAACTTGCCTGAATTCTTGGTGAATTCTCAGCATAGAAAATCAAGGCATAGGTGAGTAAAAACTTGACTTCCAGCACATTCGTCGAAGACCTGCTTTCCCCCCACCGGCGCTCGGCTTCTCCTTGGTTGACTTGGTATGCAGCCAACGGTGAGCGCATCGAGCTTTCGGGTCGGGTATTCGACAATTGGGTGGCTAAAAGCGCGAATATGCTTTCCGAGCTGTTCAGCTTGGATGAAGGCGACATCGTCGTGGTGAATCTTTCGTCACACTGGAAGTCCCTCGTGCTGGCGCTGGCTTCGCTGCACCATGGCGCAACGCTGGTAGATGCCGGCGGCGAACTGGCCGCCGAGGCTGCGTTGTGGATTACCGATGCTCCGAATGACGCACAGATTCCTGCTTCCGCGGAGATCCTCGCCGTCAACCCCGCCGCCCTGGCGCTGTCCTTCGGGGACGACCTGGGGCCAGTGGCAGAAGATTTCAATGCTTCGGTACGCACCTATGCCGACCAGTTCTACCCCAGCGCTGTCTCCGGTACTGCGGCAGCCATCATCGGCTCCACCGGCGCAGAGCCGCTGACACTGCAGTCGCTGTTCGATGCTCAGGCCGAGTCCAGGGGAACCATTTTGGTTCGCGCCGAGATTCCGCTGCTTGAGCTGCTGCCCTATGCGGTGGCCCAGTGGCGCGCAGGAGATGCCATTGTGCTGCTCGGCGAAGGCGTCGAGGCCACCGAGCGCCTTCACGAAGGTGAACGAATCACCTTCGACTACCTGCCCTAGACGCCCAGTCGACAGAGATTAGTGCCAGCAGGGATTAGACGGTAGGAACGCTTCCGGTGTCCGATGATTCGTTTGTCGAACCGTCGCTTCCGGAAGCTTCCTGGGTCTTGGTGGAAACCACGTCATGGGATGCGGTGCCCAGCAGCTCGTGATCGTGGGCGAACTTCTCCTCCTGATCCATTTCCGCGCCGAAGACCCAAAAGCGGTAGGCGAAGAATCGGAAGATCGTTCCCAGGATCAGGCCGACCACGGAACCTGCAATAAACAGGCTGGTGGCGTCGGTCAGGCCGATCCAATACTTGGTGACCCACACGCAGGCGGCGGCGATGCCCAAGCCGATGGCGTTCATGATCAGGAACATCACCAGTTCGCGCACGACATTTGCCTGGCGGCGGTGGCGGAAGGTCCAGTAGCGGTTGGCAAGCCAGGAGAAGATGGTCGCCACGATGCCTGCGATGATCTTCGCCTTCACCTGGGAATTGCTCATCGGACCGTGCAGCAGCCATACGTAGATGCCGGAGTCAATGATGAACGCAATGCCTCCGACAACACCGAACTTCGCCACTTCACGCCATAACAGCGAGACGAGTCCAGTGATTTTCTGCCTGATCCGCTCGAACATTTTCCTCCAGAGAACACCTGCCGCGGCCGCAGAGCCAAGGCCCTGGCGGCGGTTCGTCAGATTGGTCGAGGCAGGATCGGCTGCCTCACACGGTATGAATTAGGTATTGTCTCCACCGCTTCAAAGCAAAGGCAATATTCGTTCATTTTATCGAATTTTTCTGGCAATTGTCCGAGCATCTGCTCGCATTACCCGCCCTGCAGAAAAAGGATGCCCAGCAATTCGCTAATCTAGAGGGGTGAGCTTTCCAAAAATTGGTGTAATTGGTGGCGGGCAGCTGGCCCGCATGATGGCCCCTGAGGCCCTGAATCTCGGATTTGAACTCCACGTTCTGGCCGAAGGACCCGACGTCTCGGCCGCCCGCAGCGTCCCCGACGCTCCAGTCGGCGACTACAAGGACCTGGAGACCCTGCGTGAATTCGCCAAGGGCAAGGACGTCGTCACCTTTGACCACGAGCACGTGCCCAATGAATTCCTCACCACCTTGATCAATGAGGGCGTCAACATCCAGCCGCGCCCGGCGGCGCTGATCCATGCCCAGGACAAGCTGGTCATGCGCGCGGCCATTGAAAAGCTGGGCCTGCCCAACCCTGAATGGGCCAAGGTCGAAGATGTCGAACAGCTGGTGGCCTTCGGCGAGAAGATCGGCTGGCCGATCGTGCTCAAGACCCCGCGCGGCGGCTACGACGGCAAGGGCGTACGCATCCTCGACTCGGCCGACGATGCCCGCGACTCCGCCGACTGGTTCACCAACGGCGCCCTGCTGGCCGAAGACAAGGTCGATTTCTCCCGCGAGCTCTCGGCGCTGGTCGCCCGCACCCCCTCCGGCGAGGCCAAGGCCTGGCCGGTTGTGCACACCATCCAGGTCGACGGCGTCTGCGACGAAGTGATCGCCCCCGCCCAAGACATTTCCGACGAGACCGCCAAGACCGCCGCAGATGCGGCGCTGCGCATCGCCGAAGAATTCGGCGTTACCGGCGTGATGGCCGCCGAACTCTTTGAGACTCCAGGCGTCGGCGCCGGCTTCGTGATCAACGAGCTGGCCATGCGCCCTCACAATACCGGGCACTGGACCATGAACGGTTCGGTCACCAGCCAGTTCGAACAGCACCTGCGTGCGGTGCTCGACCTGCCGCTGGGCGAAACCCGCGAACTTGGCGTCACCGTGATGAAGAACTACCTCGGCGGCGCAAACCAGGACCTGTTCTCCTCCTTTGCCGCGGCACTGGCGGCCGCGCCAGAGGTCAAGGTCCATGCCTACGGCAAGTCGGTCCGCCCCGGCCGCAAGATCGGGCATGTGAACGTCGTGGGAAACAACGGTGAAACCGTTGATGAACTTCGCGCAAAGGCCGACCAGGTCGCCGCGCTGATCCGCGACGGCGTACCGGCCGAAGCCTAATATTTTCACGAGCGCTGCCGCTGTTGCACAACGGCGGCGGCGCTTTATTCACGACACCCAAGGAAACACTGCAATGACCCAAGCACCACTTGTCGGCCTTGTCATGGGCTCGGACTCCGACTGGCCAGTTATGCGCCTTGCGGCCCAGGCCCTGGCCGAGTTCGGCATCCCCTTCGAAGCAGATGTGGTCTCCGCACACCGCATGCCCACCGAAATGATCGAGTACGGCAAGCAGGCCCACGAGCGCGGGCTGCGGATCATCATCGCCGGTGCCGGCGGCGCCGCCCACCTGCCCGGCATGCTTGCATCAGTTACACCGCTTCCTGTCATCGGAGTACCAGTTCCGTTGGCTAAGCTCGATGGAATGGACTCCCTGCTGTCCATCGTCCAGATGCCGGCAGGCGTGCCCGTAGCAACCGTTTCCATCGGCGGCGCGCGCAACGCAGGCCTGCTCGCAGTGCGCATGCTCGCAGCTGGAACCGACGAGCTTGCACAGTCGTTGCAGGTAAAGTTGCTTCAGTTCGCAGATTCTCTGCGCGATTCAGCCCACGCCAAGGGCGCTTCGCTGCGTGCAGAGGTCGCCAACGAGAATTTCGCCTCCTAGGGAAAGTCACACAAGTACATGGGTTCAGCCACTCACCGCGCTCCGAGTCCCCTGCGCAACCCGGAGACCATTAGCTCTCCGCAGCGCAGCAAGCGCGCCCTGATACTGGTCTTGATGACCATCTTCTTCCCGGGCAGCGCACAGCTTATCGCCGGCAACCGCAAGCTGGGACGCATCGCCGTCTCGGTCACCATGCTGTGCTGGCTTGCAGTGATCGGGCTGGTGGTCATCTACTTCACCAACCGCTCCATCATCCTCGGATGGGTGGCACACCCCAACTTCCAGCTGTTTCTGATCATTGTGCTCGGCACCCTCGCGGTGCTGTGGCTGATCATGTTCATCAACACGCTGGTCATCATCAAGCCGAAGATGCTCGCCCCGGGCATGCGCGTGATCGTCACGGTCTTCACCTTGGCCGCGGTGGTGGCCACTAGCGGCGTGTTCATCTACGGCGCTTCGCTGCTGAATACCGGACGCCAGACCATTGAGAAGGTCTTCGAGGCAGGACCTGCCTTCGACCCGGTGGACGGCCGCTACAACATTGCAGTGTTCGGCGCCGACTCGGGCTCGAACCGCGACGGCGTGCGCACCGACTCCGTGGCATTGATGTCAGTGGACGCAAAGACCGGCAAGACCCTGCTGATCTCCATGCCGCGCAACTTCCAGGGCGCACGCTTCGCCCCCGGCTCCCCGATGACCAAGGCCTGGCCCGACGGCTACAACTGCGGCAACGAATGCCTGTTCAACGCGATCTACCGCGACGCGGTGGACAACCATGCAGACCTCTTCCCGAAGTCGGTGAAGAACGTCGGCGCCCAGGCGGCCATGGATGCGCTGGAAGGCACCACCGGCCTGAAGGTCCAGGGCTACGTCATGGTCGACATGGCTGGCTTCTCCACCTTCGTCGACGCGCTGGGCGGAGTGACTATCAACTCCGGCGGCTGGGTCCCCTACAACGCCAAGAAGTGGGAAGGCACCAACGTGCGCACCCACTGGTTCGCCCCCGGCACCCAGACCTTCAACGGCAAGCAGGCGCTGTGGTTCGCCCGCTCCCGCGATTTCACCGACGACTACCACCGCATCAAGCGCCAGCAGTGCCTGCAGCAGGCAATCATCAAGCAGGCCACCCCGCAGACCATTCTGACGAACTTCACGAATATCATGTCTGCCGGCGAGCAGCTGGTGGAGACGAATATTCCTGCAAGCCAGCTCTCGTCGTTCGTCGCCGTGGCGGAGAAGGTCTCCTCCCAGCCCTTCGCCCGTCTGACCCTCGGCGCTCCGGACTTCCCGCGTTCCTTCTCCACCTATCCTGAATTCGACAAGATCCAGGAGCGCATCCAGTCGATCATCGAGAAGCAGAGCGCTCCGAAGAAGGAGAAGAAGCAGGAAGAATCCAAGAAGTCGGAAGATCCTGCCAAGTCCACCGAGGCGGCCGAATCCTCGACCGCACCTGCCACTGAGTCCGCCGAAGAGACCGATGACGCTTCGGACATCAACAACGCCCCGAAGCTGTCCAACGGCGACAGCTCAGAGTTCCTCCAGCCGGACGGTAGCCCGATCACCGAAGAGTACCTGGTCCAGCTTGAGATCAACGGCTACACTTCGCGCATTGCGGCGATCGCCGCCAACAACGACGAATGCTCGGTGCCCTAAACGGTTAAGACCCCCCCAACCGACTGGCAACCCGTATCCGTTTGTGAAAGGTATAGGCAATCAGACGTGTTTGAACTGAACAACACGATCAGGGACTACCATTGGGGATCCGAAAATCAGATCACCGAGCTGCTTGGGCTGGAGGAATCCATCAGCCCGCAGGCTGAAATGTGGCTGGGCGCCCATCCCGGGTGCCCCAGCCGCACCGTGCAGGGAGCAGGCCTCGATCAGGTGATCGCGGAAGACCCGCAGCGGATTCTGGGGGCGGACATCGCCCAGCGCTACGGTTCGCTGCCGTTCTTGGTCAAGGTCCTCTCGGCGGCCCAGCCGCTGTCAATCCAGGTCCACCCGACCTTGGAACAGGCCAAGTCGCGCTTTGCCAAGGAAAACGCCTCCGGCAAGCCGCTGGATGCAGCCGACCGCAACTACAAGGACGCCAACCACAAGCCGGAGATGCTCTATGCGCTGACCGACTTCGCGGCGCTGTCAGGCTTCCGCGAACCAGCGGCCATCATCAACGACCTGGCTGCACTGCAGCCTCATGTCAATGCAGACAGCGCCGCCGTGCTTGCGCAGCTCGTCGAGGTTCTGCAGGGGCCCGACCCGCTGGCGCAGGCTCTTGAGTTCGTGCTGGGTTCGGACCAGGACATCGCAGCTGTCGTGACGGACCTGTGCGCCGCGATCGCCGCCGATGCAGGGCTTTGCGCCCAGGTGCAGCTGGCCGAGCTGGTGCGCATCAACCAGGTCTATCCTGGCGACTGCGGAGTGCTGGTGGCGCTGCTGCTGAACCTGGTGTTCCTTCGCCCGGGCCAGGCCATCAGCCTGGCCGCGGGCAATGTCCATGCCTACCTTCGCGGCTTGGGCATCGAAGTGATGGCTAACTCGGATAACGTGCTGCGCGGCGGGCTGACCAGCAAGCACATCGACGTGGCCGAGCTGTTGGATGTCACCATTGCCCAGCCAGCCCCCGCTCCCCTGCTCGAACCAGTTGGGGCCGCGGAGAACAGCAGCCTCTACCAGCCGGACTTCGATGAGTTCCAGCTGCAGGTCATCGACTGCCCCCAGGCGCAGGAGCCGGTGACACTGCAGCTGCACGGGGCCTCGGTACTGCTGTGCACCGCTGGATCTTTCACCGTGCGCACCGCGCAGGCAGAAAAGACGCTCACCCGCGGCCAGTCCGTGCTGGTCGGCGCCGACGAGCTGCCAGCCTCCGCCGCTGCCCTTGAGGCCGGCACGCTGTTCGCCGCTAGTGCCCAAGAGCGCTGACGCACTTCCGCTGTTAAACCCGCGAGCCGCGAACCACCAGATGGTGGTTCGCGGCTCGCGGTGTCTTATGGCTGCCTGACCGCTGGCTTAGCGGGTGTAGGCATCCCACTTGTCCTGCTTGTGCTCGCCCTCGACGAAACGGATGGTTCCGGACTTGGAACGCATCACGATCGACTGGGTGGAGATGCGGCCGTTCTTGTAGCGCACGCCGCGCAGCAGGTCGCCATCGGTGATGCCGGTGGCTGCGAAGTAGCAGTTGTCCGAGGTCACCAGGTCGTTGGTGGTCAGCACGCGGCCCAGCTCGTGGCCTGCGTCGATGGCCTTCTGCTTCTCTTCGTCATCGGTTGGCCACAGGCGGCCCTGGATCACGCCGCCCAGCGACTTGATGGCGCAGGCGGTGACGATGCCCTCAGGGGTGCCGCCGATGCCCATCAGCGCATCCACGCCGGTGCCTTCGCGGGTTGCGGCGATGGCGCCGGCAACGTCGCCGTCCATGATCAGCTTGGTGCGGGCGCCTGCCTCGCGGATCTCTTCGATCAGGCCTGCGTGGCGCGGGCGATCCAGCACGGTCACGGTGACCTGGCTGATCTTCTTGCCCTTGGCCTTGGCGATCAGGTGCAGGTTCTGCTTGACCGGCAGGCGTAGGTCAACCAGTTCGGCTGCTTCCGGACCGGTCACCAGCTTCTCCATGTAGAAGACTGCCGATGGGTCGAACATGGTGCCGCGGTCGGCTACTGCCAGCACGGACAGTGCGTTGTTCAGGCCCAGTGCGGTCAGGCGGGTGCCGTCGATCGGGTCGACTGCCACGTCGCACTCGGCGCCTTCGCCGTTGCCGACCTGCTCGCCGTTGAACAGCATCGGGGCTTCGTCTTTTTCGCCTTCGCCGATCACCACGACACCGTTGAAGTTGACGGTGGAGAGCAGGCCGCGCATTGCGTCCACTGCTGCGCCGTCGGCGGAGTTCTTGTCACCGAAGCCAACCCATGGCGAGGAGGCAATGGCAGCCGCCTCCGTGGCGCGGACAAGCTCCAGCGCCAGGTTGCGGTCCGGCTCCGCGTCGGTTACCGACAGTCGCGAAGAAAGGTGGGCAAAATTGTTCTTTTCGGTCACGAAAGATCCAATCACTTCAGTCGTAGTCTTGCACCTATGCAAACACCTCTATTCTACCGTGTTTGGTTTTCCCGGGGCGTTGCGTGTCGTCGACGCTTCGCACACAGCCCGACGTGGGCTATGGCACTGAAGTTCGAATTACACAGGAAGTTCGGGGAGAATAAGTGTTGTGCAGCCCGAGAATAACCAGAACGCCATGCCCGATTCCGCTTCCAGCAACGCCGATTCCGGAAACGTTGAAACCCAGCGCCGGGGCATTGACGACCCCAACGCTACTTTTGAGGATCTCCCCTACAAGCCGCAGCTGACCGAAAAGCAGGCAAAGCGCGCCAACCAGACCCTCAAGGGCATGCTGCTGTCCATCGGCTTCTGCATTGCAGTCTTTCTTCCGCTGTACCTGCTCAACCCGCAGCCCAGCGACAAGGCCTTCGATTCCAAGGTCGATTTGGCTGCCACCGCGCAGCAGGCCGGTGACGCCGTGGGCTACGAGCTGCTGGCCCCTCCATTGGACGAAGGCCAGTACGCCAACTTCGCCCGCTGGCAGAACAACGCGGTCCAAGGGGTTCCCTACTGGGAGTTCGGCGTGGTCTCCGATGACAAGAGCTTCGTCTGGGTACGCCAGGCCAAGGATGCCAACCCCACCTGGGTTGCGCTGATCACCGATGCGGCGGCTCCCGCCGGAACCGAGCAGATCGACGGAGTTTCGTGGGAGAAGCGCACCAAGGATGCGAATACCTACTTAATCTCCGAACAGGGCAAGTCCACGATCATCCTCTCCAGCGATACCGGCCAGGAAGAGCTGGTGGAAATGGCCAAAAAGGTCGACGCCCAGCTGGACTAGATTTCTTAATGTTTCACCGGCAAAACGGGATTCATTCGATAATCGAACACTGCACCCCGTAGAATCCTAACTATGCCTCATGAAACCGTAGAGCAGTCTATGACTCCCAACGAAGCTTGGGCCCGCCTTCGCGAAGGCAACCTCCGCTTCGTCAATGAAGAAACCGAACACCCCAACCAGGACAGCGCCCGCCGCCAGTCGCTGGTGAACAGCCAGGAACCTTTCGCCGTAATTTTCGGCTGTTCGGATTCCCGCCTGGCCGCGGAGATCATCTTCGACGTGGGCCTGGGCGACATGTTCGTGGTGCGCACCGCGGGGCATGTCATCGATCTGGCAAGCCTGGGCTCGCTGGAATTCGCCGTGGACCTGCTCAACGTGCCGCTAATCGTCATCCTCGGACACAACTCCTGCGGCGCTGTCACCGGCGCCATCGACGCGAAGAACGACGGCGAGATGCCCAAGGGCTTCGTCCGCGACCTCATTGAGCACATCGCCCCGTCCGTGCAGGCGGCGGAACGCCAGGGCATCACCGACGTCAACGGCACCGTCATCGAACACGTGAAGCAGACCACCGATCGCCTGGTTGAACTCTCCACCGTGATTGCCAAGGCCATCGACGAGGGCCGCACCGCTGTGGCAGGCGTCGCCTACGTGCTGGAAGACGGACAGGCGCAGCTGGTTTCAAGCCTCGGACTGGACCTCGACTAAGAGGTTTATTCCCTACTTCGTGGAACGTCACTGTTGGTTGTGATATTTACGGCATAGGTCTGTTATTTATTTGCAGATCGGGCGTAATCTGGCCCTATGACCAACAGTGACGAATTCCGCATTGAACATGACACCATGGGCGAGGTCCGCGTACCCGCCGCAGCCCTCTACCGAGCCCAGACCCAGCGTGCCGTGGAGAACTTCCCCATCTCCGGCAAGGGCTTGGAGTCAGCGCATATCAAGGCACTGGCCCAGGTGAAGAAGGCCGCCGCCCGCGCCAACTTGGCCCTGAACGTCCTGGACGATGAGCGCGCGCAAGCCATCATCCACGCCGCAGACCAGGTGGCCACCGGAGAATTCGACGCCCACTTCCCCATCGACGTCTTCCAGACCGGTTCGGGCACCAGCTCGAATATGAATGCCAACGAGGTCATCGCCGAACTGGCAACCCGCGCATTGAAAGCATCAGGCAGCACCACCGAGGTGCACCCCAACGACCATGTGAACGCTTCCCAGTCGTCCAACGACGTGTTCCCTACTTCGGTCCATGTGGCAGCCACCGACGCCCTGCTCAACGACCTGATCCCTTCCCTGGATACCCTTGCCGCCTCCCTGGAAGCCAAGTCGGCCGAGTTCAAGGACGTGGTCAAGTCCGGCCGCACCCACCTCATGGACGCCACCCCGGTCACCCTGGGCCAGGAATTCGGCGGCTATGCGGCACAGGTCCGCTACGGGATCGAACGCATCCAGGCCGCGCTGCCGCGCGTAGCAGAGGTGCCTTTGGGCGGCACTGCGGTGGGCACCGGCATCAATACCCCTGAAGGATTCCCGCAGCAGGTCATCAAGCTGCTGGGCGAAGACACCGGCCTGCCGATCACCGAGGCCCGCAACCACTTTGAAGCCCAGGCAAACCGCGACGCGCTGGTCGAGGCTTCCGCGGCGCTGCGCACCATCGCCATCTCGCTGATGAAGATCGCCAACGACCTGCGCTGGATGGGCTCCGGCCCAAATACCGGTCTGGGCGAAATCTCCATCCCCGACCTGCAGCCGGGCTCCTCGATCATGCCGGGCAAGGTCAATCCCGTGATCTCCGAGGCCACCGTCCAGGTAGCCGCACAGGTCATCGGCAATGACACCACGATCGCCTGGGCTGGCACCAACGGCGCCTTCGAGCTGAACGTGGGCATCCCGGTCATGGCTTCCAACCTCCTGGAGTCCATCCGCCTGCTCTCCAACGTCACCACCGTGATGGCGCGCAAGATGATCGACGGCATCACCGCCAACGTTGAGCGCGCACGCTTCCTGGCTGAAGCCTCGCCGTCCATCGTGACGCCGCTGAACAAGCTGATCGGCTACGAGAATGCGGCGAAGATCGCCAAGAAGGCGATCGCCGACGGGCTGACCGTCCGCGAGGCGACCATCGCCTTGGGCTTTGTCGAACGCGGCGAAGTGACCGAAGCACAGCTGGACACGCTGCTGGATGTTTCCACCATGGTCGGCAAGCACTAGCCGGCTGGGTCCCAAGGAATACCGGCAAAGCGCCCGGGCGCAGTTCAGCGTGAACTGCCCCGGGCGCTTCGCCGTTCCTGCAGGGACCGTGACGGGCCTGCAGAATTGGTGATCTAACCCGCCGCAACGGAGAATGAGGCATGCAAAGATCATCCAGACCAGCAGGCTTCCGCCGGGTTGTCCCCACCAGCAGGCAGTGGGCCCAGATCCCCCGGCGCTTTTCACGCCGCGGCATGCAGATGGCCTCATGGCTGGTTGTCCTGGCCACCGCCGTGGCCATCTTCTTCAGCTTCAACCACTTCGAGGATTTCGACGCGCCGGTCTTCGACGGCCTCTACCGCAGGATTGACATGTTCGGGCTTGCCAGCATCGGACTGGTCGTGCTGTTCTGCGCGGCAGGATGGCTGGTCCGGGGATTCAATACCGCCCTGGCGCCGATACTGCTGGGCATAGCGGCTGCCACCCACTTCATTGACGGCTCCCCGGAGGCAGTCTTCTGGACTGCCGGAGCAGCTGCGGCATCCATCCCCCTGCTCATCGATTCCGTCCTGCTCACCGCGCAGATCCGCTACCTGCGCCGGCTGGCGCGCAACAGCGCGGCGGGCCAGGACCTGAAGCTGGATGGCGACGCCGCGGCGGCGCTGCGCGGGATGATGGGCTTCAATCTTTTCTGGGCGTTCGTTTCGCTGGCCGCCGCGGGGGCGCTGTATTGGTTTGCCGGCAAGGTCTTTGCCGACGAGGCCGGCCGCAGCGCCCAAGAGCTGGAGGACCAGAGCTTCTCCGACGTTGTGATGGCCGGCGCGCTTCTGCTGGGCTGCATCGGCGTGGTCTGGATCTTCCGGACAGCCACCGCATTGGCGGCCCGCTCCGCCGTGGGGCCGGTGGTCTGGGACCTCGGACAGGTGGAAGCGGAACTGGGGATGGTCTTCGACGACGGCTTGGCAGGCGGCGACATTTCCACCGCGAATGACGCACTGGCGGATCGCTGCATCTGCCTTTCTGAGCTCATCCAGCTCTTTCCCGATGATGCGCAGGAGATCCGCGACAGCGACTTCATCAGCGCCAGCACCCACTGTCCTGCGCACGGAATCACTGCAGTCAACTCCTTGAGCACGGAAGAGTTCTGCCGCGTCGCCGAAGCGTCATGGCTGTGGGAAATGCTCTCCGAGGTGCCGCGTTCTGCCGCCACGTCCTCCCAGACCCGCCTGCTGGTTGGGTTCGCCGGTGCGGCATTCACCGGATTCCCCGGCCGGATCAACTCTGAGGGTGCGGTTGAAATCAATGATTCCGCCTATTTCGACCCGGATCAGGAAGACGCCGCAGAACCCATGACTGCCCCAGGCGCCCCGCCGTCGGTGGGCCGCCTGGACGAGATCGACCTGCGGCCTGCCGGCATCAATGGACATGCCCGGCGCTTCGAACACTCGCGGGCTTGGTTCATTCCCGGGGATTCTGGCCGCGGCTAGGGTCTGCTCTGCTAGTCTCGGCTCATGAGCCAGGCCACATCATCTCGTACCAAACGCCTGCTGCTGGGCATCGGCGCCGGTCTGGCCCTTGCCCTGGCAGCGTTCTTCGTTGTTGCCCCGGGCATCGTTGAACGCGGCAGAAACCAGCTGGCGAAGACCGACCTGCCCGCGGTAGATGAACCTGCCCAAGCGCTGCACAACAAGCTGGCAATTGCCGATATGCATGCGGACACGCTGATGTGGGACCGTTCACTGCTCACACGGGCTCAGCGAGGCCACGTGGATCTGCCGCGGCTGCAGGAAGGCAATGTTGCGCTGCAGATTTTCTCTTCGGTGTCGAAATCCCCGGTGGGGCAGAACTATGATTCGAACAGCGCCGACTCGGATAACATCACCCTGCTGAGCATCGCCCAGCTGCAGCCTCCCAGGACTTGGTTCTCCCTGCTGGAACGCTCGCGGTTCCACGCCCAAAAGCTCAAGGACAACGCGGCACGCTCGAACGGATCGCTGCGGACCATCACCACAAAGGGTCAGCTGGAGCAGCTGCTGGCCGACAGGGCACAGGGCGACAAGGTCACCGGAGCACTCTTTTCGGTGGAGGGTCTGCAGAACCTGGAAGGCGACCTGGCGAACCTCGACCTGTTGTATGCAGATGGCATGCGCATGGCGGGGCTGACGCACTTCTTCGACAACGAAGTTGCCGGTTCCATGCACGGCGAAGCCAAGGGAGGGCTGACCGATCTTGGCCGCGCGGCCGTCAAGCGCATGGAACAGTTGGGCATCGTGGTGGATCTTGCCCATGCCAGCGAACAGAGCATCGATGACGTGCTGTCCATGGCCACCCGTCCGGTGGTCTTCAGCCATGGCGGGGTGCAGGCCACCTGCAAGGTCAATCGCAATCTCAGCGACGAGCAGATCCGCAGGATCGCAGCCACCGGAGGCATGGTTGGCATCGGCTATTGGGATGCGGCAGTCTGCACGCTCAGCGTCGGCGCAGTGGTTGACGCCATCGAACACGTCATCAAGGTCGGCGGAATCCAGAGCGTAGGCCTGGGAAGCGACTTTGACGGGGCCACCGAAGTCGCGTGGGACGCCAGTCAGATCGCGCTGATTACCCAGGAACTGCTGCAGCGCGGCCACTCGGAATCGGAGATCGCAGCCATTATGGGCGGCAACACCATCCGGGTGCTCAAGGAAGTGCTGCCCGAGTCCTAGACCCGCCGCCTACAACTCGATCCAGTAGCGCCGCACCGCATCCTGCGCACCGAAAGTTTCGGCAATCTCGGCCCGAGGAATGACCCGTTCCAGCACGCTGCCCTGCGACTCGATGGTCTTATATGACCCGACATTCGAATCATTGCAGGTGACTAGCACGCGTTCCAGGCCCAGCCCGCGTGCCTCGTCCAAGGCTCCGGCGAGCGCAAGTTTCGCCAGTCCCCGGCGCCTGGCTCCTGGCCTGATGCCGTAGCCTATGTGGCCGCCGACGACGGCAAGGTAGTCATTGGCCAGCTCATGGCGCAGGCTGACTGCCCCGAGATACTCGTCGCCTTGGCAGACCCACAGGGTGCTTTGGGCAACGAATCCGGCCGGCGGCTGGAACTGCGGGTTTTCCAGGTCGTTCAGCAGCTGCACCCATTGGCTGAAGCCGGCCGCAGTGGACAGGTCCCAGCCGAACTTTTCGGCAAAGAACACCGATGCGCCGTCCTGATCTGTCGTGCCCCATTCTTCCCAGCTTTGCAGCCATGAGGCGTGGAGGGCGGCGGTGGGTTTGCGCAGTTCAATTGCTTCCATCAAGTCAGCTTAGGCACGTTTGGCCAGCCGCCCCAACTTCGCGACGGCGGCCTGGTCGGGGCGGGCTTATGGAGCAAATCACATTTGTTGCACTATCAGTCAAATAGTGCAAAACTGCACCGTATGGGAAATAGTGCAAAAGATAGCGACTCGGCGGAGCCAGCCGCTGAAGGACTGAGCAAGCGGATGCTGAAGACCCGCTTGTCCATCACCCGCACCGCCCGCGCCCTGACCGCCGAGCTGGGATACAACGGCTTCACCATCGAGCAGCTGTGCGAACAGGTGGGAATCTCCCGCCGCACCTTCTTCAACTACTTCCCCGGAAAACTCGACGCCATCTTCGGGCACAGCAGCGACGACATGCCAGAGGGCGCGCTGGAACGGTTCATCGCGGCGCGCCCCGAAGGAATCACCGGCATCTCCCCCACACTGCTGGCGGATACCGTCGCACTGGTTCTCGAACAGCTCACCTTCGACGAGCAGGCGATCGTCTGCACCCACGGAATGTTCAAGGTGGCCCACCGCGAACCCGAGCTGCTGCAGCGCATGATGCAGATGGGACCGAAAAAGGAGCAGGAGTTCCTCGACCTGCTCTCCCAGCGCGAAGGCGTCCCGGCAGACCATCCGATGTTCCATTTCCTGGCCCACGCGATGCGCTTCTGCTGCATGAAAGCCATCGACAACTACGTCGCCAACGCCGGGGCCAAGAGCCTTGCCGATGAATTCATCACCGTGCTGACTGCGGCGAAGGAGCTCTTCTCCCAGCCGCTCTTCCTCCCCCACGACTAAAACTTCCATTCCTACTCGCAAGGAACACCATGACAACCACCGCAGAACCCCGGAAGTCACCGGGTGATGCACCGCTGCTTTTGACCCAGCGGCGCATCTGGATCATCTTCTCCGCCTTGATCGCCGGCATGCTTTTGTCATCCCTGGACCAGACCATCGTCTCTACGGCGATGCCTACCATCGTCGGCCAGCTGGGCGGCGTGGAACACCAGGCGTGGATCACCACCGCGTATCTCTTGGCGACCACCATCGTGATGCCGATCTACGGCAAGTTCGGCGACGTACTGGGACGGCGCAATCTGTTCCTCATCGCCATTGCGCTGTTCACGCTGGCCTCGGTCGGCGCAGCATTCTCCACCGACTTCTGGACCTTCGTGGTCTTCCGCGCCATGCAGGGCCTTGGCGGCGGCGGCTTGATGATCCTGTCGCAGGCCATCATCGCCGACATCGTTCCGGCCTCTGAACGAGGCAAATACATGGGGCCGCTGGGCGGCATCTTCGGCCTGTCGGCAGTAGCCGGCCCGCTGCTGGGCGGATTCTTCGTGGACCACATGACCTGGCAGTGGGCGTTCTACATCAACATCCCTGTTGGCGTCGCGGCCTTCCTGATCGCCTGGTTTGCCCTGACCATCCCGAACAAGAAGGCCGAAAAGAAGATCGACATCCTCGGCGTGGTCTTCCTTTCCATCGCCACCACCTGCCTGATCTTCTTCACCGACTTCGGCGGTTCGTCCGCCCACGGCTGGGATGCACTGGAAACCTGGGCCTGGGGCGCAGGCCTGGTCGTTGCTATGCTCATCTTCCTGGCGGTCGAGGCGCGCGCGGAGGATCCGATCATTCCGCTGAGCCTGTTCAAGAACAAGGTATTCATCAACGCGACGGCCATCGGCTTCACCCTGGGCATCGGCATGTTCTCCGCCATCGCCTTCGTCCCGACCTTCCTGCAGATGTCTTCGGGCACCTCGGCGGCGGTATCCGGCCTGCTGATGCTCCCGATGATGGCCGGCATGATGGGCACCTCAATCTACTCCGGCATCGCCATCACCAAGTCCGGACGCTACAAGGGCTACCCGATCGCAGGCACCATCATCACCCTGGCGGCAATGGTCTGCTTCACCACGCTGAGCGCCGACACCGCGCTGTGGCTGATCTGCGTGTACCTGTTCATCCTGGGTGCGGGCATGGGCCTGATCATGCAGGTCGTGGTGCTGGTGGTGCAGAACGCAGTGGCCCCTGAAATGGTCGGCGTGGCCACCTCCACCAACAACTACTTCCGCGAGGTCGGCGCCTCGCTGGGCGTGGCCATTTTCGGCGCAATGTTTACCAACCGGCTCTCCGAGAAGCTCATGGACGTCTTCTCCGGCGCCGGGGCCAGCGCCGCCGATGCCGGCCAGGCCACCGCGACCTTGGATCCAGCTGCCATGTCCCAGCTGCCGCAGCAGCTGCAGGACGGAATCGTCACCGCCTACGCGGATTCGCTGGCACCGGTGTTCTGGTACCTGATTCCGTTCCTTGTCGTCGCCTTCGCGCTGGCGCTGTTCCTCAAGCAGATCCCGCTTTCCGACCAGGCCGGCATGGTGGCCCGCGGCGAAGCAGTGGGCGGCGAGGAAGCTGAAGCCATCGAAGCCGCGCAGAAGGAAGCCGCGGCGTCGACGAACGAGGCCGCGCACAGCTCCGATCCCGGCTCGGACGCTGGCACGAAATAGCAGCACCCGCCAATGAGGGGATGCACCTTTTCCAAACGAAGAGGTGCATCCCCCTTTTTTGCCGCCTAGGATCTGTGGCGGCCGCTAGGCGGCGAAGTACCCACCCGGCTTCGGCTCCAGCGCCCAGGCAATGGCGCGTTCATGCAGCGGCGGAAGCGCTGGACGGTCATCGAGCTCAAAGTACTGCACCTCCAGATTCTCGTCGTCATGCACCCTAGCCTGCCCTTCGACATGCTTTGCCCTGAAGACCACGTCCAGATACTGGGCATGGTCCCCGTTGGGATACATGGTCGGGGCAGTCACGCCGATCCCCACCAGATGGGTCACCTCGCTGACAATGCCGGTTTCTTCAAGCACCTCGCGGTAGGCGGTATGCGAAGCTTCCTCGCCTGGCTCGATTATGCCCGCCGGAAGCGTCCATTTGCCGTTGTCGGCCCGCTTGACCAGCAGCACGCTGTTCTCCTTGAACACCACGATCTTCACCCCCGACAGCCACAGCATGTCATGTCCAATATGGGCTCTGAGATCGTTAATGAACTGAGGTGTAGGCATAGGCCTATCGTGCCATAAGCAAAGCGGCCAACGCGCCAACGAGCATGAACGGGCCAAAGGGAACAGCAGACTTCAAGGTCAATCTGCGCAGCAGAACTCCAATGAGCACCACCACGCTGGCCAGCACAAAACTGATCACCGTGGCCGCAAACAGCGCCACCAGGGAGAAATAGCCCAGGTTCAGGCCCAGCACCGCTGCAAGCTTCACATCTCCCATGCCCATGGCGCCGGAAGAAAGCAGCGCCACCAGCAGATATCCCCCGCACAGCAGCGCCATGCCAAGCACTGCCTGCAGCATTGGCCAGAAGTCCATCCTGATGGCGCTGAGCACCGCCAGCAGGATGAAGGAAGCCAGCAGCCACCGGGCCACCAAGGTATTGGGCAGCCGATGGGTGGCAAGATCCTTGGCCGACAGCCGGGCCCCAAACCACAGGAACAGCCCCAACAGCAGCGCGACGAGCAGCGCCGCCGGCCAGGATTCCCTGGCCACGGAGGTGAGCGACAGCGAGCCGAAGACCATCATGCCTACAGCATAGGCGCGAGTTTGGCGCTGCAGGCGGACTGCATGGCAGTTGTGCAAAAGCAGTGATAACTCGGCCCACAGCTCCTAGACTGGACTCATGATTGAGCCATCAGCTCCGCTTCTGTTCCCCGGGCAGCCCGCACCAGGATCCGCTGCACGGCGCAGGTTCCGCGCCTTGGCCCGTTCTGCACCCTGGCTGTCCACCTCGCTGAGGCTGAAATTCCAGGTTCCCGCACTATTTGCCGACCCGGCGCGCTCGCTGAGCGGAAATCTGGATCTGATCATCCGCCAGCGTGAAGCCGTCGCAGTGCACAACGAGGACGACCAGCTGGTGTACCAGAAGGAGTTCTTCACCGCTGACCGCGGGCGCGACTACGTGGCGGCCAGCATGTCCTCGTGGCAGCTGCCCGCATCGCTCACTTCCCCGGTATATACCGAAGGGCATCTGATCCTGCGCCGGCCCGAGATCGCCGGATTCGATGGCCTGCTGCCGCTGGACTATCTTGCCTCGATGCTTGACCCTTTCGAGCTGGCAGGCACCGAACCGGCTTCCCTGGAGTTGGCCTTCGACCATCCGACCTTCATCCATGAGCTGGCCGAGACGACATTCAACGACCGGCCGGTGCTGGCGGCGGTGCTCTCCGCCGGCTACAGCTACAAAGCCGTCAACGATGATTTTCCGCTGGTCCCGGCAGGATCCCACGCACTGATCATGCTGGATCTGGCAACCGGCATCTGCGTCAACCGGCAGATTCTCGACCCCGGGTCGGACGCCGAGGATGTCCAGCTGAGCATCGTGGCGCACAACGAGTACTACATTGATTCCCTGTTCACTTCGCCGGCTCCCACGCTGACCGACGTCCGTGCGCCGATCCCGTGGGAGCTGCGAAATGAACGGAAGAGCTCCTAGCTCATAAACGGCGCATCGAGCATTTCGGTAACCAGCGCCGCGATGGCAGAGCGCTCCGAGCGCATCAGGGTCACGTGGCCGAACAATGAATGCCCCTTGAGCTGCTCAACCACCGCCGCGACGCCGTCGTGGCGGCCCACATGCAGGTTGTCGCGCTGGGCCACGTCATGGGTGAGCACCACCTTTGAATTCTGGCCGATGCGCGAAAGCACCGTGAGCAGCACATTGCGTTCCAGCGACTGTGCCTCGTCCACGATGACGAACGAGTCATGCAGCGAGCGTCCGCGGATGTGGGTCAGCGGCAGGACTTCGAGCATGCCTCGGTCGACCACCTCGTCGATGACGTTCTTGGAGACGATGGAGCCCAGGGTGTCGAAGACCGCCTGGGCCCAGGGGCCCATCTTCTCCCCCTCGGAGCCCGGCAGGTAGCCCAGCTCCTGCCCGCCCACGGCATACAGCGGACGGAACACGGTGATCTTGCGGTGTTCGCGCCGCTCCAGCACAGCTTCCATGCCAGCGCACAGCGCCAGCGCTGACTTGCCGGTGCCGGCGTTGCCGCCCAGGGAGACGATGCCCACGCTCGGATCGGTGAGCAGGTCGATGGCGATGCGCTGTTCGGCGCTGCGTCCGTGCAGCCCGAAGACCTGCTGGTCGCCGCGCACCAGTTTCAAGGTAGTGGCGTCCGTCTTGCGCGCCAGCGCGCTGCCCCGCGGGGAGGTAATCACAAAACCGGTGTTCACCGGTGCGTCGGCGGCCGCTTCGAGGTTGCTCAGGTGCTCCCGCTCATACAGTGCAGCCATCGACTGCTCGTCGAGTTCCAGCTGCTGCACCCCTGTCCACCCGGTGGAGGGGCTCAGCTCGTTGCGGTAGACCTCCGCCAAGATGCCGATGGCTGACGCCTTGATGCGCATCGGCAGGTCCTTGGTCACCAGCGCCACGTCTTTGCCCTCGTCGAGCAGGCTCTTGGCTACGGCGAGGATGCGCGTGTCATTGTCGGCGCCGCGCATGCCAACGGGAAGCACATCAGCGGCAATATGGTTCAATTCAATGCGCAGCGTTCCGCCGGCGTCGGATACTGGCACCGCCTTGGCCAGCCCACCATGGCTGGCAATCAAATCATCAAGCAGCCGCAGGGCCTGGCGGGCAAAATACCCCAGCTCCGGGTCTTTGCGCTTGTGTTCCAACTCCGTGATAACGGTCAATGGGATCACCACGTCATGTTCCTCAAAGTGGAACATCGCCTTCGGGTCAGAGAGCAGAACCGAAGTATCGATTACGTAGGTCCGGACACCCTCATCAGCGTTTCGGGTCATGGCAGCGCACCTATTCTCATATCCGGCGTGGGGTATCCCCCCACGCAAATGTGGGGAATCCCGACACCGGATGCCTCACGGCGAATCCGGTGCTGACACCGGTGAACGCTGCTGTGGTCATCTAGTGAGAAACCCTTCGCTCAGCAGCGGCTGTATGCCACTGCCTTACTGCTCACCATAGACCGGTTGCCCTGACTAGAACATGGGGTGGGGGTGAATAACTTCTTTCCATCAGGAAAACCTTCGCCCCTCAGAAGAATTTCCTAGGCTCCAAAGCGGCGCTGCCGGTCGGCAAAGTCGCGCAGGGCGCGCAGGAAGTCGACGCGGCGGAAGTCTGGCCACAGCGCTTCACAGAAGTAGAACTCGGAATAGGCGCTCTGCCAGGTCAGGAATCCGCTGAGCCGCTGCTCCCCGCTGGTTCGAATCACCAGGTCGGGATCCGGCTGGCCCTTGGTGTAAAGGTAGGATTCGATGTCATCGGTGCTCAGGTTCTCGGTCACCTGTTCCAAGGTGCGCCCATCCTTGGCGGCGTCCTTGAGCAGGGATCGGATGGCGTCGAGGATCTCGCGGCGGCCTCCGTAGCCGATGGCGACGTTCACGTGCACACCGGTGCGGTTGGCGGTGGCGGCTTCAAGCGCGGTGAGCTTCTGCGCCAGTTCTTCGGGCAGCAGGTCGCGGGCACCTACTTGCTGGACCTTGACCCTGTTGGTTTCACCCAGGCGGTCAAGGGTGGAGCCGATGACTTCCAGAAGGTCGCGCAGCTCGGCTGGTTCCCGGTTGAGGTTGTCGGTCGAGAGCATGTACAAGGTGACGAGCTTGATATCCAGCTCTTCACACCAGTCGAGGAATTCCAGGATCTTGTCGGCGCCCGCCTGGTGCCCGGTGACGGTCGGGGTGCCGGCGAGCTTGGCCCAGCGGCGGTTGCCGTCGACCATTACGCCGATGTGGTGCGGCAGCTTGTCGGCAGGAAGGGACTTCGCCAAGCGCCGTTCATAGTAACGGTACACAAGGTTGGGAAGCCGCACCTGGCCCTGCCTTTCGTCGAATGCCAAAAACTGTCGTTATTAAATCTACCGCGTTCGGCCCCCGGTTCGATTCATCAGCGCTCTGGGCGCCGCCGGTTTATTCCGTGCGCAGCACCTGCATGAAAGACGCGATCGACGAAACGGGAAGCTTGCACAGCTGGTGCCTGCACGGCTGGATCTGCAGGCCGGTTCCCTGATGTTCCAGGGCCGGATCGATGCGGTACCTCAAACCCAGCGCGGTGCACAATTTGCGCAGGGCCTGAGCCTGTTCGCGGGCTGCATCATTGACTGCGGCATAGTGGACCTGCCCCGAGATCACCGATTGGACTTCCAGGGCGGTGGCCACCTGCGTCGGCGCCTGCGGTGCCAGCGCGAGGGCATGGGCCGACAGCTTGCCTGCCAGTTCAAAGTCGGCTTCGTCCGCGGCCGCAGATGTTCCCGCAGCCATCGCCGCGATGGCATGCTGGGCCAGTGCTTTGGCGTACAGCGCCCCGGCGGCCGGCAGCGCGTCGTCCAGCACGCTGGCGGCGGTGGTTGAGTTGCGCTGCGAGTCTAGCCGCGCGTCCAGCTGGATCGAATCCCGGGGAATCGAGGTCTCGGGATCGATGAATTCGGCGGCCCGCTGCAGCAGCGAATCCGTGCGCTGCGCCCACAGCTTCCCTTGTTCGGTGCTGCGCCCCAAGGCTGAGGCCAGCGCTTCAAAGCCAAGGGCCAGCGCGGCATAGTCCTGCAGCGTCGCCTCATTGCCGCTGGCTGCCTTCCCGCCGAAGCTCACTCGCGCCAGTGTGCCTGCGGATTCGTCATAGTGCACTTCCCACAGGCTGGCCGCCACCTGTGCGGCAAGCTCAAGCAGGTTCGGAGCATCAAGCAGAATGGAGGCCTCGCAGAGCGCTTCGATAGCCAGTCCGTTCCACCCTGCAATGATCTTTTCATCGCGTCCCGGCAGCGCTCTTTCCGAGCGCAGGGCAAGCAGCTGGCCTGTGAACTCCTCCCAGACCTGCACTTCGCTTCCCTGCGGAGCACGGTTCAGCGAAAGGTGGAAGTGCCCCGGATCTTCGGCCACTTCAGCCAGGCGGACCAGATTGGCGGGCAGCGCTTCAAGGCGTTCGAGCACCTGGTTGATCTCTGCCCGAGTGTAGGTGTAGTAGGCGCCTTCAACGCTGCGCCCGTCGCGGTGCGAGTCGGCATCCAGCGAGCTGGCGAAGGCGCGGTGTTTGTCTCCGGCGGATCCGGTGAGCAGCTGGTTTTCAAGGAAGTCCGCGGCCCGCAGCGCGGCAGTGCGTGCGGTGGCCGCCAGCGCTAGTGCCCGCTGCTGCTGCCTGCCGCCGTCCTCTTGGGCGTAGTGCTGGGCGAAAACCGCGGTGCGGGCGCAGAGGCTAAGCAGCCCCGCGTTGTCATACAGCATTTTTTCAAAGTGCGGAACCGACCAGTGCTCGTCCACGCAGTAGCGGGCGAATCCGCCGCCAACGTGGTCCTGCAGCCCTCCATGGAGAATTGCCTCAAGGTTGGCTGCCGCCGCGTCAAAGGCCGCTTCGCTGCGTTCGGCGTCCAGGAGCACCGACCGCCACAGAGTTTTCAATGCCCAGGTGGCGGGGAATTTGGGGGCTGGTGTCAGCCCGCCTTCGGGCTTAGTTTCGGCGATCCACACGTCGCTGGCGGCTGCCAGCGCTTCGTGCGAGGGAGTATCCGCCGGCAGGCTCAGCAGCGCATTTTGCCGGCTGCCCAGCTCGGCGAGGTGTCCGGCCAGCATCTGAGCCTGTTCGGCCAGCGCCGCGCGCCGGTTTTCCCAGGCGTCGTGCACCGCAGTGAGCACCTGGGTGAAGGAGGGGGTCCGGCCCCGCGGCTGCGCCGGGTAGTAGGTTCCGGCATGGAAGGTCCGGCCGTCGGGCAGGGCAAAGATGGTCATGGGCCATCCCCCGGCGTCGGTCAGCGCCTGGGTGGCCATCATGTAGGTGTCGTCCACCAGCGGGTGTTCCTCGCGGTCCACCTTGATGGCAACAAAGTTGTCGTTAAGCAGCTGGGCGACTGCCGGGTCGTCAAAAGACTCGTGGCTCATGACGTGGCACCAGTGGCATGCAGAATACCCAATGGAGAGCATGACCGGAACGTCGCGCAGGCGCGCTTGTTCGAACGCCTCGTCAGAATACGGGAACCAGTCAACTTCCTGGTGTGCATGCTGGCGCAGGTAGGCGCTGGATGAGCTTGAGAGTCGTTGTGCCACGCCTCCAAGCTAGCACTTAGTCTTAGCCTTCGCTGGTCTTCGGGTCGATCGGAGCTTCAGGTTCCTGCAGGCGGCGCTGCTCGCCGTCGCTGACCATCTTTTCCTGTCGCGCCTCAGCATCGGACTGGTAGCGCACGCGGCGGACTCGACGGATCATGTCGCGGATCAGGAAGATGCCCATGATGACCATAAAGGCAGTGAAGATGAAGCCCAGGAATCCGGGGCCGTAGTCACTGGCTTTTTCAGTGCCGAAGCTGGTCCCGGAGGCTAGGATCACTGACGCGTAGATCGCATTCACGGTGTTAAGACAACTCTTTTCTCAGCTAGAAATCTCTAGTTACTATCTTAGTCCTGCAAACAGGTCGGACTCTGGCAGATCGGTAGGAACCTTGGAAGAAATCAAGGTGTAGTCCTCCCATGGCCAGCTTTCAGCATAGACGTGTTCCGGGACGGCGAAGAAGAAGCCTTCCGGGTCGATCTGGGTGCGGTGGGCCAGCAGAGCCTGATCACGCTGAGAGAAATGGTCGGCGCAGTAGATCTGCGTCGTGGTGGTGTGTGGTGAAACCCACTTGAACATCTGGTTCTCTTCGTCGGCTTCCCACTGCGCCACGCGCTCGGTGTAGGGCGACTCGTAGCCAGCTTCCAGCATGGCGTAGTGCAGGGTGCGGAAGCGCTCCGGGGAGAAGGCGCGGTCGTAGTACAGCTTGCCTACCGACCAGGGTTCGCCCAGCTCTGGATACATCTCCGGATTGCCCGCATGTTCGAAAGCAAAGGTGGAGACCTTGTGGGTGTGGATGTGGTCCGGGTGCGGGTATCCGCCGTTCTCGTCGTAGGTGACGATCACGTGCGGGCGGAATTCGCGGATCAGCTTGATCACGCCTGCGGCGGCAACCTCGACGGGCTGCAGGGCGAAGGCGCCGAAGGGAAGGTCCGGCAGCGGGTCGCCTTCCGGCAGGCCCGAATCGACGTATCCCAGCCAGCGGTGCTTGATGCCCAGCACTGCGGCCGCCTCGGCCATTTCCGTGCGGCGCACACCTGCAAGATCGCGATGCGCATGGGCCAGCTCGCCGGCGGCGGCGTTGAGAATATCCCCGCGTTCTCCTCCGGTGCAGCTCACGACCATGACCTCGGCCCCGGCTTCCACGTAGGCGGCCATGGTGGCGGCTCCCTTGGAGGATTCATCATCCGGGTGGGCATGAATTGCCATGAGGCGCAGCCCCTCGGAGGGGCCGATCTTCTTAATCTCGTGGTTCACCACTGGTTTTCTTCCTTTTACACCGGCACAGGCTGGCGGAGCCCAAAAGTCCCGCCATGTTTAACAACCACGGTCCGACCACTCATTATTCCCTTGGGCAACAGGGCGCTAAACTTAACCCCTAGGACCCAAAAAACGGCTGCCCCGAAACATGACGCGGGCCGCCGCTAAGGCAAGAGAGTGGTGCAAGGCACGTAATGTCTGATCCAAGCTTAACGGCTCGCTACAACAACCCCAAGAAACGTAACCTTTCAAGGAAAAATCGCAACATCCTCATCGGTGCTGCGCTGGTAGTGGGCGTCGGCGGGGCGGCCTATATGGGTTTTTCGAACTACGAAGCGCTCTCCTTCCAGGATGTCGGATTCGCCATCGACTCCCCGACCCAGGCCCAGGCAACCATCTCGGTGGAGTACAACGCCAAAGACCGCGTGCAGTGCGATGTGCGCGCGTTGAACGAGTCGAAGGCAGTGGTTGGCTTCAAGACCCTGCTAATGGATCCAGGCGAGCGGACCGGTGTCATCAAGGAAACGGTGACCGTCGATCTGCACACCGACAATAAGGCAGTTACCGCCGGAGTCGAAGCCTGCTACGTCGTGCCGCAGAACTTCGCAGGTTAACATTCCCTCTGATTCCTCCCCTAATAGCTGAAACTATTGGGTTTATTGCGCAATCGCGACTACTATCGATGAAAAGATACGTTTCGCCCCGCATTGCGCATGTCCCGGACAAACCATCCCGGAACACCAAGCTGGCGGGGTCTTTGCTTGCATCATTTGAATACTTGCACCCGCTGAGCGTACCGAATCCGACGTCGTCGATGCCACCGTTGAGGTGGCTTTCCACTTTCCAGACCGGGAAGCCGACGATGTCCTGACTGACCAAAGGAAGTACCACCGTGAGCACCAACAGCAACGAACCTGTCGTATGGCTGACTCAGGAAGCCTACGACCGGCTGAATGACGAACTGACTTTCCTCTCCGGCCCAGGCCGCGCCGAGATCGTCGCTCGTATCGAACAGGCGCGTTCCGAGGGTGATCTGAAGGAAAACGGCGGCTACCATGCTGCTCGCGAAGAGCAGGGCAAGGCAGAGGCACGTATCCTCTACCTGAAGGATCTGCTGCGCCGCGCCCACGTCGGCGAGGCACCTGCGGATGACGGAATCGTCGAGCCTGGCATGCTGGTTGTCGCCAACATCGCGGGCGATGAGACCACGTTCCTGTTCGGCTCGCGCGAAGTCGCCGGCGACACCGACCTTGAGGTCTACTCGGAGCAGTCCCCTATCGGCGTGGCTGTCCATGGCGCCAAGGTCGGCGACAAGCTGACCTACGTGGCCCCTAACGGCCGCGACATCAAGGTGGAGATCATCTCCGCCAAGCCATACTCCGCCTAAGTTCCAGGCAACGCGCAAGGCGCCGGCGTCCACGATTGCTCGTGGATGCCGGCGCCTTCGCCGTGCCCGGGCTCACCTAGGCGACCGAGCCGCCCGCGGTATTGGTGATGTGCGGGTCGAAGCCCTCGGCGCGAAGGTTGCCCAGCACCTGCTTTGAATGCTCGTGGCCCTTGGTTTCCAAATCGATGGTGATCGCCACATCGCCCATGGACAGGGAGCCGCCGATGCGGGTGTGATCCAGTCGGGTGACGTTGGCGTCTGATTCGGCGATGATGCGGGAGATCTGGGCCAGGGCGCCCGGGCGGTCGGGGAGCATCATGCGAATGGTCAGGAAGCGGCCAGCAGCCGACAGACCGCGCTGGATCACCTTGAGCATCAGCAGCGGGTCGATGTTGCCGCCGGAAAGGATCACAGCTGTCGTTGCCGGGTTGATCCCGTGCTCCTCCAAGCGGTTCTCCAGCAGGGCTGCAACGCCCACCGCGCCGGCGGGTTCCACTACCAGCTTGTTGCGTTCGAGCAGCACCACCAGCGCGCGGGCCAGGGCGTCTTCAGAGACCGTGACCACGTCGTCCACGAGCTCCTTGATGATGGCGAAGGGCAGCTGGCCGGGCTTGCCCACGGCGATGCCGTCGGCAATGGTGTGCACGGTGTCCAGCGGCACCAGGGCGTCGGCCGCCAGCGATGGCGGGTAGGCAGCAGCGTTCTCCGCCTGGACGCCGACCACGCGGATGGTGCGCCCCAGCTGGCGGGCGCGTTCCTTCAACGCGATGGCGACGCCTGCCAGCAGTCCGCCGCCGCCCACACCCATCAGCACGGTGTCCACATCCGGCAGCTGTTCGAGCAGTTCCAGACCGATGGTTCCCTGCCCGGCGATGATGTCAGGGTGGTCGAAGGGGTGCACGAAGACGGCGCCGGATTCATCGGCATAGCGCTGGGCTTCGGCCAGGGCCTCGTCCACATTGCTGCCGAAGAGCACTACCTCGGCCCCGTGGTCCCGGGTCGCCGTCAGCTTGGGCAGCGCCACGCCCAGCGGCATGTAGATGCGGGCCTTGATGCCCAGCTGGCTTGCCGCCTGGGCCACGCCCTGGGCATGGTTGCCTGCAGAGGCCGCCACGACACCGCGGGCCTTGTCTTCGTCGCTGAGCTTTGCCATGCGGACATAGGCGCCGCGGACCTTGAAGGAGCCGGCGCGCTGCATGTTTTCGCACTTGAGGTAGACCTCGCTGCCCACGTGCTGCGAGAGAACCCTGGAGTGCTCCACCGGGGTCCGGTCAATAACTGGTTTGAGCACTTTCGCTGCGGCTTCGATATCAGCCAGGGTGACAGGCAGTTTCGTCTCAGTGCTCATTGTTTATTCCTCGTTTACCGATTTTTCTGGTTGCCGGGTTTCCGGCTGGGGTGAAGTTTTTGTGGTTGGCGGTGAAGACTCTTCGGGGTCGGCGGCTTCCGGCGGAGGTCCGGCTGATGCCAGTTCCTCCCCGTAGATCTCGGCTACGTAGGGATCCTTTTCCCAGGTTCTTCCTGCGATGTATTTGACCACGGTATTCAGTACTGCCAGCATCGGCACAGCGAACAGCGCTCCGGGGATGCCGGCGATCATGGTGCCGCCGGCCACCGCAAGCACCACTGCCAACGGGTGCAGGCTGACAGCCTTGCCCATGATCAGCGGCTGCAGGATGTGCGATTCAGCCTGCTGCACTGCCAGCACAATGGCCAGCATGATCAATGCATTGATCCACCCATTGGACACCAGCGCCAGCAGGACCGCGAGCGCTCCGGTCAACAGGGCGCCGACGATCGGAATGAACGAGCCGAGGAAGACCAGCACGCCCAATGGCATGGCCAGCGGGACGCCCAGGAAGAATGCTCCCAGTCCAATGCCAGCTGCGTCGATCAGCGCAACCAGCATCTGCACCCTGACGTAGCGGACCAGGGAGGTCCAGCCGCGGGTCAGCGCGCCGTCCATGGCGGGGCGGGCGCGGCGCGGCAGCAGGTTGATCAGGAACAGCCCGATCCTGCGTCCGTCAAGCAGCAGGAAGATGACGGTGAAGAATGTCAGCAGGACCCCGGTGAGGATCTGTCCTACGGCCGATCCCCAGCTGATGGCCTCGCTCAAGATATTCGTCGCGTTGCCGCGCAGTCCCGTGAGCGTATCGTCCAGGACCTTCTGTACATCGTCGTTGGTCAGCTTCAGCGGACCGTTGAACAGCCAGTCTTGGACCTGCTGGATTCCGATCAGTGCCTGGTTCCACAAGTCCGCGAAGCCGACGCCGAGCCTTTGGCCTGCCAGCGAGAGCCCGGCGCTCACCAGGGCCAGGAACCCGATGAGGGTGATGCCTACGGCAAGTCCCTTGGGAACCGCGAATTTGCTGTGCAGGGTCTTGACCAGTGGCGCCAGCAGGCTTGTGATCAGGGTGGCGATCAATACCGAAATCACCAGCAGCGATACCTTGGAAATCAGCCAAAAGATGACGCCCAGTGCTGCCACGATAATCAGGAATCGCCAAGCCCAGCTTGCCGCAAGACGTACCGGGTAAGGCATATCTTCTGCGGTTCGCAGATTAAGGTCCTCGACACTCGACGTAGGGGTGGCGTCGCGTCGCGGACTCGGAAGCGTGCTGCGCAGTCTTCGCAGGCGCTCTAGCCGATTAGTCTTCATATCCCTACGCTACCCCGTCATTTAGTAGGACTTTCAGTCCATGCTGAATTGTGACAAAAACTAAGGACCAGTGCCCATATTGGGCACTGGTCCAGAAAAATCTTTTCGATTTGAAGGTTAGTTCTCTCGAAGAATGGCCAGAATGCGCAGAATCTCGGTGTAGAGCCAGATCAGGGTCATCGTCAGGCCGAAAGCGCCGCGCCATGCCATAATCGCCGGAGCGCCCTGGCGGGAAAGCTCTTCGATCATGGTGAAGTCCGAAACCAGTGCGTAGGTAGCCAGCAGCACTGCGATCACGCCGATGGCCAGTCCCAGCATGCCGCTGCGCATGCCGAACATGCCTTCAACGGTGCCAGTGAGCATCATGACCATGTTCACCAGCGAGAAAACGACCAGGCCGATCATCGCGATGAAGAACATCTTGTTCAGCTTCGGAGTCATGCGGTACTTGCCCGAGCGGTACAGCGCGAGGGTCACGCCGGCGACGCAGAAGGTCGCGACGACTGCCTGGATGGCGACGCCCTTGTAGAGGCCGTCGAGGAATTCGGACAGGCCTCCGAGGAACAGGCCCTGGGCCGCCGAGTACACCAGGATCAATGCTGGCGATGGGACCTTCTTGAAGGCATTGACCAGGCCCAGCACGAAACCGACCAGCGCGCCCGGGAGCATCAGCGCGGGAACAACCCAGCCGATCGCTGCACCGATGACGACCAGCGCAAGACAGAAGATCGTCTTGTTGATGGTGTCGCCGACGGTCATTCGACCCATGTCCGCACCGGTTGCGGCTGGCTGCTGGTACATGGTGTTCAGCTGGTCAGCGCTCAGGTTTGCAGTGTCACGGAATCCAACCGGGGCACCGGGCTTGGTGCCCCACGCCTCAGACTGGCTCTTCGAACCAAAAATTGGGTTGCCGCTCAAAATTATTCCCCCGTAGGTAGTGTGGTCGGCTCGCACTGTTTGTGCGGTTATTCCTGCTGTTAAGCCTAGTAAAACTTGCTGTGAAATGACTCAGTCAAAGGGATGATTTCAAGTGCCTCCCGGATCAACGATTCACCTCGTCGACGAGTGTCTTGGAACGGTCCAAAACAATACGAAAAGGCCGCATACTTCCCGTCTGGGATGTATGCGGCCTTCTTCCGGTGCCCCCAGTGGGACTCGAACCCACAAGCCTTGCGGCAGCTGATTTTAAGTCAGCCGTGTATGCCAATTCCACCATAGGGGCAGGACTCTCAAATCCTACGCGATCGATTCGGAAAACATAAAATTCTCCCAGACGCGGTCGATGGGGACCTTGTTTCAAAGGTCCCCATCGATCATGTCGGTCATCGCTGGCTAAGCGCTACTTCTTTGGCTTAGCGGTTTCTTCGAAAGCGGTGCGCGGAGCTTCAAGGTTGTTCAGCTGCAGCGCGTCGCGGGTGAAGAAGAAGGCAACCATCCAGTCGCCCAGAACGCGGAACTTGCGCTCGAAGGTCGGCATGGCCATGCCGTGGTAGCCGCGGTGGGCCATCCATGCTGGCCAGCCCTTGAGCTTGATGCCAACGACCTTGGCAACGCCCTTGTTGCGGCCGAAGCCGGCAACTGCGCCGAGGTTCTTGTGCTTGTATTCCTTCACGCTGCCCACGCCGTAGCGTACTGCGTAGAGGTTCTTTGCCAGCAGCTTTGCCTGGCGCACTGCGTGCTGTGCGTTCGGTACGCAGGTGCCGTCCGGCAGGCCGCCGGTGACGTCCTTGACTGCGGAAATATCGCCGGCAGCCCAAGCGCCGTCCAGCGCATCGCCATTCGCGTCCTTGATGCGAAGGTCGGTGCGGGTCTCGATGCGGCCGCGCTGCTCAATCGGGAAGTCGGTGGAGCGGACCATTGGGTTTGCCATGACGCCTGCACACCAGATCAAGGTGTCCGCGCCAAACTGGTCGGCTGGGGACTTGTCAGCCATGTTGATCAGCTGCATGTAGCCGTCGGTGGCGTCGGCCAGCGAGGTGTTCAGCAGCACCTCGATGCCGCGGCTACGCAGGTGCTCGACAACCCATTCGGCCTGCTCTGCGGTAACTTCTGGCATGATGCGGCCCATGGCCTCAACCAGGACGAAGCGCAGTTCGCTCAGCTCGACGCGGTCGTTGAGGTTGACCAGGTGGCGGGCCATGTCCTCAAGCTCGGCGATGGTTTCGATGCCGGCGAAGCCGCCGCCGACGACCACGAAGGTCAGGGCGCGCTTGCGGGCTTCCGGATCGGTCATGTTCGAAGCGGACTCAATGCGCTCGGCAACCTTGTTGCGCAGGGCGATGGCCTCTTCGATGGTCTTCAGGCCGATGCCGGTCTCAGCCAGGCCGGTGATTGGGAAGGTGCGGGTGACGGCGCCTGCCGACATCACGATGTCGGTGTACTCCATCTCGAACTCGTCACCGTTCACTGGAGCGATGACAGCCTTCTTGCCGGCGTGGTCGATGCTCAGCACGCGGCCGTTGACCAGCTCTGCATGCTTCAGGTGCTGACGGTGGGACACCACGACGTGGCGTGGCTCAATCTGGCCGCCTGCAACTTCTGGCAGGAACGGCTGGTAAGTCATGTATGGGTTTGGGTCGACCACGGTAACGATGCCACCGTGGCTCTTGACCTTCTTCTGCAGTTTCATCGCGACGTACAGGCCAACATAGCCGCCGCCGACGACGAGAATGCGCGGACGCTTCTGGGAGGAGCTTTCGATGATCGACATACTGTTGATTCTACGCGGATTTTCGGAGTTAGTGAAAACATTCACTAATGAATTCAGTGCCGTTGGACACTCAAAAACCGCTAGAATACGGCGAAGTTCACATTAAGTGTCATAGGACACATCATCGATTGCGGATGAAGTGCAGCGGCGGGAATCAATTCGTGGATTGATTCCCGCCGCTGCCCAGGTTTTTCTATTTATCGTCTTCCGGGATGTCGTCGAAGATATCCCTGTCGGCCTTGCCGCCGCTGACGTTCAGATCGCTGATCTTCGCCGACGAGACGCTGGCCGTAAGCTTCTGCCTGCGCGCTGCCCGTCCAAGCTGCAGCGAGCCGACCAATAGTAGCAGCGCCAGGAGCGCCGCTCCCCCGATCACGATGACCGGCTGCGTGAGCGGGACCGAGTCATCCGGTGCGATCGGCTCCGGAGCTGCCACCTGCTTCAAATTCGATTTCTCCATGGAGACGCCCGGATCGGTGGATTCGGGGCTTTCTTCAGCATTGCGGCGATGCACGCGGATCCATTCGGTGATGGTTCCCAGCGGGTTGTCCTTCACGATGGGCACTGCCGCATTGACCGCCGCGTTGGCGTCGAGAATGCCGTAGCCGTAGAGGTTGTCGGTTCCAGGGGCACCGGTGTCCTTGGCAGTTTTCAGGATCCTGTTGATCACCTGGTTGGCCGACATGTCCGGGTACTTGGAACGGATCAGCGCTGCGACGCCTGCCACCAGCGGGGCAGCGCCGGACGTTCCGGACCAGCGGGCATAGCCGTTGTCGGGCAGGCCGCCGACCAGCTTCTCGGCCGGTGCGGCAACGCCGATGGAGATGCCTTCGGTGGAGGAATCCTGGGATGCCTTGCCGTTCTCGTCCACGCCGGCCACGGTCAGCACGCCTGGAATTGTCGCAGGGGCACCGACCTGGTTCATGCCGCCGGAACGGTTGCCCGCCGCTGCCACGATGACCACGTCGTGCTCTTCGGCGTATTTGAATGCTTCGTCCCAGCTTTCTGGCCAGGCGGGGCTGGTGGAGCCCAAGGACATGTTGATGACGCTGGCTCCGTTGTCCACAGCCCACTTCACGGCACGGGGGATCTGCTGTTCCACAGAAATCCCCGAAGGATTGCCTTCGCCCATCCACAGCGAAACCGAGAGCAGCTCGGCCTTGGGCGCTACGCCGAGCACGCCGTTCTTGCCCTTGCCCGGCTCGGGAACATCCTCATAGGTGGGTTCTTCGGGGACGTCCTTGTGCTCTTTGTCCTCGTCCTTGTTGTTTTCCTCAACGTTCTTCTTTTCCTGTTCCCAGGCAGACTTCAAACGCTGGTTCTCGGACTTGATCCGGTCGATTTCCTGCTGGTTGTTGCCTCGTCCGGCCAGCAGCGTAGCCACCAGGGTGCCGTGCTCGCTCATGATGCCGATGGGCTTTTCGCCGTTCGCCTCGCCCGAGCCGGACATGTCGGCGCCGCCGACCACTGCGCCCTTCAGGTCGCGGTGGCTGGCGTCGATGCCGGTGTCGATAATCGCTACCTTGACGCCTTCGCCCTTCGTTTCTTTCTGCGCTTCGGCGATGCCCAGGGATTTCAGCCAGTATTCGGCATCTCGCATGTCATCGGCGCGGGCGGCGGGGCTTGGCAGCAGGAAAACAAATGCCAGCAAGGCGACGAGCGCGAACGACACCGCTGTGCGCATCAGGGAATAGCCAGTGGATACTGGTGGGTTCAAGTTCATCTCCTTGCCGGGTTCTCCAGTGCTGTTACTGGGTGCGGTCCGCAGCGGATGCCGCGATGCCGTCGAGGATGTCGTGCTCGGACGCAACAAGGACCAGGTCCTTGCTGCCGGTGGCTTCCTCCAGGTACTTCAGGATCCGCTCGACGATGACGGCGCCCGCCTGGATGACATCCACGCGGCCCGGATGCATGAAGCCCAGGGCCAGGCGCTGCTCGCGCGAATAGGAAAGCATGGAGGCGGTGGCCTGGCGCATCTGGTCAAAGCTCAGCCGTGCGCCGTGGATGGCCTCCGACTGGTACTCCTTGAGCCCCAGCGCCTGCGCGGTCAGCGTGGTGAAGGTGCCGGCCACCATGATGACCTGCTTGACCTGCGAGAGGTCCACAGCACCGGCAAGGGTGCCCAGGGTGCTGTCGATGAAGGCAAGGCTCTGCGGGGAGCGCAGGCCGTCGAGGTGGAACCGCTCGGTGACCCGGACGCAGCCCATGTCCAGGCTCTTGGCTGCCAGCGGGCCGGAGGCGTCTCCCACCACGAATTCGGTGGATCCGCCGCCCAGGTCGATGACCAGCGCCTGGCCCTGCTGCGCGCCGAGCACCGAGGCGGCGCCGGCGAAGGACAGTGATGCCTCTTCGTCGCCGGAGATGACCTCGGGCTCCACGCCCAGAATCGAGGTGATGGTGGAGATGAACAACTCCCGGTTCGATGCGTCGCGGGCTGCGGAGGTGGCCACGAAGCGGATGGCCTCGACCTGGTGCTCGTCGCACAGCTTCTTGTATTCCTTGGCCGCGGCGAAGGTGCGCTCAAGTGCTTCGGGCGCGAAGGCGCCGGTGGCGTCCACGCCCTGGCCCAGGCGCACGATCTTCATGGTGCGCAGCACGTCGTTCAGCTGGGTCCCGGATTCGCCGGTGGTGGCATCAGCGATCAGCAGGCGGATGGAGTTCGTTCCGCAGTCGATTCCTGCGACGCGCATCAGTCCTGCTCCCCCGCTTGTTGTGCAGCTTCCCGGGCGGCCCGCTTGGCGGCGCGCGCAGCGCGCTTGACTTCCGGGTCCTCGGCTTTTTCCTGGGTCTTCACATGGCGCGAGCGGTCTTGGCTCGGCACCGCGCTGTCGGTGTCCCAGGCGCCGACACAGTAGCACTTGTCCTTGGTCCACCACTGAGCGATGCCCGCCAGGGCCTCATCGCCCAGCGGGTTCACGCCTTCGCCGGCTGCCAGCGAGTGGCCCACCAGCACGTGCAGGCACTTGACGCGCGTGGGCATGCCTCCCGCGGAGACCCCTGCGATCTCCGGCACGGCCCCGGTGCCCGAACGCTCGCCGATGGCGTCGCGGTTGGCCAGGTAGGCTTCATGGGCCGCGGTGTAGGCCGCGGCCAGTGCCGAGTCTTCGCCCAGGCGTTCGTTCATCTCGTTCATCAGGCCGGCGGCTTCCAGGCGCGAGACGGCGGAAGTGATCACCGGGTGGGTCAGGTAGTAGGTGGTGGGGAACGGGATTCCGGAGCTCAGGCGCGGAGCCGTGGTGGCTACCAGCGGGTTGCCGCACACGCAGCGCGCGCCGATCTCCACCACATCGCGCACCGGACGGTTCAGCTGGCGGCTGAGGGTGTCCAGGTCCTGTTCGCTGGGTACTCGGCCGGCTGCGTCCAGGGCTTCACGGATGGGCTGTTCAGTCACGATGATTCTCTTTGCTTCGTTGATTAATCGGTGGCGGAGCGATGGACCGAATCGATCAGTGCATCAACCCATGGCAGTTCCTGGCGCACCTCGTAGGTGCTGCCGTTGCCGGTGCTTGCGCTCTGGTCTTCTGGCTTCTGGCCGACGACCATGTACAGCTTCTCCCCGGGCATCACTAAGTTTATCCGCTCGCGGGCCTGCTGCTTGATGTACAGCGGATCGTCCCAGCGGGCGATCTCCGCCTTCAGGTCGTCGCGCTGCGCCTCCATGCTGGAAATCGATGCGCGCAGCTCGCTGATCTCGGCCATCTGGGTGCGGTAGTAATTCACCGTGGGCACCAGCATGACGGCGAAGAAGCCGAAGACGACGATCAGCGCGGCAATGCGCCCGGAGAACCTGTGCGCTGCCACCGGTTGGCCCTGCTCTACTGGTTGCGCAGGTTCAGGCTTCTGGCCTGGCTTGCGGCGCACCGCCATGGAGAACTTCGCACGGTCTTCGCGGCGGCGTTCGTTCTGCTTTGCCTTGGCGCGCTCGCGCAGCGGCTTCTTGGCCACGGGCTTGCCGGAGGCCTGGGACTGGTGTGATGCATCCGATACCGCGCCGGCCGCCGGTTCTTCGGGCTTGGCCCGTCGTCCGGGGTTCGCGCGGCTTGGGGCTGGGGTGCTTCGCGCGGCGGAAGGCCGTGGAATCTTGGGGATGCGCGGCGTCCTGGATTCTTCGGAACCTGAATCGACGATATGCAGCGCGTCGGTGGCAGGCTCCGCGTCGTGGACCGCGCCTGTCGGCGCAAAAGGCGCAGATTCCTGCGCCGCTGCCTGTGGTGCTGGCTCATTCTCCCCCGGGTTCGGGGTATTCCGCCGTGGCATGCGCGGTGGTCGCTGAGCCATATTCCCCCATTCCCCATGGTGCGTTTTCCGTTCGGTGCTTCGCGGAATTCACCGCGATAATTCCATTAAATAACGAAAAGCCCGCCGGTATCCACTACCGACGAGCTTATTCGCTATTGCTGGTGATTAGCTGTTGAAACGCGGGAAAGCGCTCTTGCCAGCGTAAACAGCCGAAGCACCCAGGTCCTCTTCGATGCGCAGCAGCTGGTTGTACTTAGCCACGCGCTCGGAGCGAGCCGGTGCACCGGTCTTGATCTGACCTGCGTTGGTGGCAACGCAGATGTCTGCGATGGTCACGTCTTCGGTCTCGCCCGAACGGTGCGAGGTGATGGTGGTGTAGCCGGCGCGCTGGGCCAGGGTGATGGCGTCCAGGGTCTCGGTCAGGGTGCCGATCTGGTTGACCTTCACCAGCAGCGAGTTGGCGGTGCCCTTTTCGATGCCCTCGGCCAGACGCTCAGGGTTGGTGACGAACAGGTCGTCGCCCACCAGCTGCACCTTGTCGCCGATGGCGTCGGTCAGGGTCTTCCAGCCGTCCCAGTCGTTCTCATCCAGCGGGTCCTCGATGGACACCAGCGGGAAGTCGGCGACGAGCTGGCCGTAGTAGTCGCTCATCCACTGTGCCGAGCGGCCTTCGCCCTCGAACTGGTAGGCGCCGTTCTCGAAGAACTCCGAGGAGGCGACGTCCAGTGCCAGTGCGATGTCGGCGCCCGGGGTGTAGCCGGCGCGCTGGATTGCTTCGGTGATCAGTTCCAGTGCCGCGCGGTTGCTAGGCAGGTTCGGGGCGAAGCCGCCCTCGTCGCCCAGGCCGGTGGACAGGCCCTTTTCCTTCAGTACGGACTTGAGGTTGTGGTAGACCTCGACGCCCCAGCGCAGGCCCTCGGAGAAGGACTCGGCGCCCAGCGGAGCGATCATGAATTCCTGGATGTCGACATCCGAGTCGGCGTGCGAGCCGCCGTTGAGGATGTTCATCAGCGGCACCGGCAGGACGTGGCCGTTAGGGCCGCCCAGGTACTTGAACAGCGGCAGGTTTGCGCTGACTGCTGCGGCGTTGGCAACTGCCAGGGAGACGCCCAGGATGGCGTTGGCGCCCAGCTTGGACTTGTTGCTGGTGCCGTCCAGGTCCAGCATGGCCTGGTCGATGGCGCGCTGGTCGGTGGCGTCAAGGCCCTCGAGCTCTTCGGCGATCTCGTCGATGACGGACTCGACTGCACCGAGCACGCCCTTGCCCAGGTAGCGGTCCTTGTCGCCGTCGCGGCGCTCTACAGCCTCGAACTGGCCGGTGGATGCGCCCGAAGGAACGGCTGCACGCCCGTGCGAGCCATCGGTGAGCAGTACCTCGACCTCAACGGTCGGATTGCCGCGGGAATCAAGGATTTCGCGCGCGTGAATGGCGTCAATCAATGCCATGAGTATGGACTCCTTGTAGAAAGGGGTGGTCTAAGGGCTGGCCAGCCAGCGGTCGCTGAGTGACCGTCGGCGCCTTTGCCTGTCTCTAGCCTAGCGCTTCGCGGGCAATTCCGACGATGATGTTTCGTCCTGCGCGGTGCCGTAGCTGCGCTGGATTTGCTCACGCAGCACCGATTCTGCATCCAATCCCAGCTCCTGGGCCCGTGCCGTCAGCGCCATCAGCTCGGCCGCCAGCTGCTTTTCATCCTGCACCCTTTCGCGCAGCTGAGCAGTGCCGCGGTGCCCGGCGGCCGCAGGCGAATCGGCGCGGGAATGGCGATCGAGCAGCTTCTGGGCCAGGGTGAGCGAGGGCAGCCCGGCAGGCAGGCCCGCATTTTTCCGAGGCCTTTCACCCTGCGCCCGCTCGGCCTGCTTGGCGGCATCCCAGACGCGGATGATCTCCTGAATGTCCTTAGTAATCTCTGGCCGAATATGTCCTTGCGCATCGAAAACATGCTGGTTGCGGCGCAGCAGCTTCGCGTTCAGCGCCGCGGCGACATCCTGCAGGGTGAAAGCCTCAGCCTCCTGCTCGATGAGCGAATGCAGCAGGATCTGGAACAGCAGGTCTCCCAGCTCTTCCTTCAGCAGCGCCGGATCCTTCGCGCCGATCGCGTCGAGCACCTCATAGCTCTCCTCGATCAGGTAGGTGCGCAGGCTTTCATGGGTCAGCGCCCTGGTCCAGGCGCAGCGCTCGCGCAGTATCTGGACCGTGGCGATCAGTTCATCCATGGGGCTGTGGAAACTAGGCATGGCTTCATGCTATCGCCCGCACCCGCCGCCGCAGGCCGGCTAGGGCGCAGGCAGCGTCAGGATCTGCGGGCCGTCCTCGGTAACGGCGATGGTGTGTTCGGTGTGCGCGGTGCGGGCGCCGGTGGCGCTGCGCAGCGTCCAGCCGTCGGCATCGATTTTCAGCCGGTTCGTGTCCTTCATGACCCATGGCTCGATGGCCAGCAGCAGTCCCGGCTGCAGCACATAGCCGCGCCCCGGCTTGCCGTTGTTGGAGATGTGCGGGTCTTGGTGCATGGTCGAGCCGATGCCGTGGCCGCCGTATTCAAGGTTGATCCGGTATCCGGCGGCCGAGAGCACGCCGCCGATGGCGTAGGAGATGTCCCCGATGCGCGCCCCGGGCTGGGCCGCCTGGATTCCGGCGGCCAGCGCTGCTTCGGTGGCGTCGATCATCCTCTGGTCGGCCGGATCCTGCTTGTCCCCGATGATGAAGCTGATGGCGGCGTCGGCTGAAATCCCGTTCAGCGTCACCGCCAGATCCAGGGTGAGCAGGTCCCCGTTCTTCAGCTTGTAGTTGTGCGGCTTTCCGTGCAGCACCGCGTCGTTGACCGCGGTGCAGATGTAGTGGCCAAAGGGGCCGCGGCCGAAGGACGGCGCATAGTCCACATAGCAGGAGACTGCCCCTGCCTGTTCGATCATTGCCTTGGTGCGCCTGTCGATCTCCAGCAGGTTCGTGCCGACGGCGCATTCGCTTTTCAGTCTCGCCAGGATCGTGCCCACCAGTTCGCCGGCGGCCTGCGCCTTGAGCAGTTCGGCGGGACTGAGAATTTCGATCATCATCGCTCCTTGGTGCTGGCTTACTGCTAAGCCCAAAACTACAACATGACAGGCCAGAGGCGAAGAACGCCCGCAGGAATTCCTGCGGGCGTTCTTGGTGCCGACTGGCGGCTAAAGATGGCGTCTAGTTCTCTTCGTAGTCCTCGTCGAGGTCTTCGTCGTCATCGTCCAGCAGGTGGTCGTAGTAGTCGTTGATGTACTCGACCAGCAGCTCGCGCATTTCCAGCGGCACGAAGGCGGCTTCCGCCGCGTTCAAGGTCAGGTCCAGCAGATCTTCCAGATCGTAGTCGAAGGCCTCGACCAGCAGCTCGTATTCGTCGGACAGGCTCGTGCCGGACATCAGGCGGTTGTCCGGCGAGATGGTGACGTTGAAGCCTGTCTGCACCAGCAGGTCGATCGGGTGGGACTCGATGCCCTCGCCGAATTCTGCGGTGGCGCCGGTCTGCAGGTTGGAGGAAGGGCAGATCTCCAGCGGGATGCCGCGTTCGCGCACCCAGTTGGCCACCGGGCCCAGGGAGACCAGGCCGGTGTCTTCGCTGACCTCTTCGCCGTCGTCGTCAACGCCGCCGAATTCGATCTCGATGTCCTCGGCAACGCGCACGCCGTGGCCTAGGCGCTGGGCGCGGCCCACCAGGATGGCGTCCTTGATGGAGTCTAAGCCTGCCGCCTCGCCCGCATGCACGGTGGTCGGGAACAGGTTGTCTGCCAGCAGGTCGAAGGCGTCCTTCATCCGCGAAGGAGGGAAGCCCTCCTCAGCGCCGGCGATGTCAAAGCCGACCACGCCGCGGCCGCGGTGACGCAGGGCCAGCTTGGCGATCTCCAAGCCGTTGTCTGCGTGGCGCATGGCGGAGAGGATCTGGCCCACCTGCATCGGGTGGCCCTCGCTGTTCAGCTCTTCGCAGCCCTGGTCCAGGCCTTCCTGCACGGCGTCGACGACGTCATCCAGGCTCAGGCCGTTGCGCAGGTGCTGCTCGGGTGCATAGCGCACCTCGCCGTAGATCACGCCGTCGTCGGCCAGGTCTTCGACGAACTCGCGGGCCACGCGGATCAGCGCTTCGCGGGTCTGCATCACGGCAACCGTGTGCTCGAAGGTCTCCAGGTAACGTGGAAGGGATCCCGAGTCGGCTGATTCACGGAACCAGTCGCCCAAAGCTTCGGCGTCAGTGGTAGGCAGCTCGTGGCCGATCTCGGCGGCGAGCTCAATGATGGTCTCTGGACGCAGGCCGCCGTCAAGGTGGTCATGCAGTGAAACTTTAGGCAGATCCCGGAAGTCGAATTCGGGATCGTAGGCAGTATGAATCAGTTCTTCAGTCACACCACTGAGCCTAGTCGCAAAATGCGCCGACTGACAGTTCTAGCGGGTAAAGATCTGCCTGCCAAGATGTGACGCTGGTCAAACCGGCTGGTTAACGCTCTTCCGCCGCCGGCGGCACCGTTTCAAGCACCTTGGAGTCAAGCTTCTGCTGATGCTGCTCGATGCGCTTGTGGTAGCGTCCCAGCAGCCAGTTCACAATGCGGTCGATCACGAATCCGAGGATCACCGCGGCCACGATGGACACCGCAATGCCAAGGATTTTGTTGTCGTGCATCCAGTTGCCGGCCAGGGCGCCGATGCCCACCGAATACACTGCCCAGGTGATGACGCCGATGGTGTCGAAGAAGGTGAAGCGGCGGTGGCTGAAGCCGGTGGCCCCGGCGGTCAGGTTCACCGCCACGCGGCCGATGGGAATGTAGCGGGCGGTGAAGATCAGCAGCGCCCCGGAGGTTTCAAGCTTCTTCTCCGCATAGGTCAAGACCTTGTGCGCCCTGGGGTTGTTCATCCATTTGAAACCGCGCGAGCCGAGCTTGCGGCCGATGAAGTAGGTGATCTGGTCGCCGATGATCGCTCCGGCCGCGGCCAGCAGGCCTACCAGCCACAGGTTGGGGGTGCCGGTGTGCACGCCCACCGAGGCGAGGGAAACAACGAATGATTCGCTGGGGACAATGGGGAAGATTGCGTCGAGCATGCAAAAGAGGAAAAGCAGGGGCAACACCCACCAGGCGCTTGCAGCCTGGCTGATTGCCTCGTTGACCAGTTCCATCATGTGTTAAAACTCTTTCCCCCAGTGCGAGCAATGTGCGCCGCACCCTTCCATTTTCACTCGAGCGCCCGCGCGCACGCATCAAACTTCTGGCCGATTGTTATCACAGCGGACACCAGACCGTGGGTGGAGCTGACCTGTTCAACGACTGGCAACACGCAAGAAGTTCCCGAAAGGTTGCTGAGAAGTTCATCCGTTCTGCCGGTTTAACTGAAGAAGCACCCGCGCGCAGCGGGTGCTTCTTCAGACGAAAAGGTCAGCTCGCCGAGATCCTGTCAAGGATCAGGCGCATGTCCGGGCGGTCTGCCTCGGAGCCGATCATGACTGCGCGCTGCACCAGTTCGATGGCGCGCTCCAGCTTCTCAGGGGTATCGGTGAGCAGGGTGGCGATCGGTTCGCCGCGGCGCACCAGCGCACCTGGCTTCACGTGCAGCCGCACGCCCGCCCCGGCCTGCACCGAGTCTTCCTTGCGGGCGCGTCCTGCGCCCAGGGTCCAGGCAGCCAGCCCGATGTCCATGGCGTCCAGCTTCAGCAGCACGCCCTCGGCCGGGGCCACCACCGTGTGCGATTCCTTGGCCACCGGCAGCTTGGCGTCCGGGTCGCCGCCCTGGGCGCTGATCATGGCGCGCCACTTGTCCATAGCCCGGCCATCGTTCAGCGCCGCGCGTACGTCCACGTCCTTGATCCCGGCGCCCGCCAGCATCTCGACGGCCAGCGCGACGGTCAGTTCCACTACGTCTTCCGGTCCGCCGCCGGCGAGCACCTCGACGGATTCCTCCACCTCGATCGCGTTGCCGGCGGTCAGGCCCAGCGGGGTGTCCATATTGGTCAGCAGGGCCACGGTGTTCACCCCGGCGTCGGTGCCCAGGTTCACCATGGTCTCGGCCAGTTCGCGGGCGTTGGACTCATTCTTCATGAACGCGCCGGAGCCGACCTTGACGTCCAGCACCAGGGTTCCGGTGCCCTCGGCGATCTTCTTGCTCATGATCGAGGAGGCGATCAGCGGGATCGATTCAACGGTGGAGGTGACATCGCGCAGCGCGTACAGCTTCTTGTCCGCCGGGGCCAGCCCGGTGCCCGCCGCGCAGATGACAGCGCCGACGGTGGACAGCTGGGAGAACAGCTGGTCGTTGGACAGCTCTGCACGCCATCCGGGGATCGCCTCCAGCTTGTCCAGGGTGCCGCCGGTGTGGCCCAGGCCGCGGCCGGAGAGCTGCGGCACTGCCACGCCGAAGCTTGCCACCAGGGGCGCGAGCGGAAGGGTGATCTTGTCCCCCACGCCGCCGGTGGAGTGCTTGTCGGTGGTGGCGAGGATCTTCCCCGCCGGGTCGGCCAGCGCGGAGAAGTCCATGCGTTCGCCCGAATTGATCATGGCGGAAGTCCAGTGCGAGATTTCCGTGCGGTTCATGCCCTGGAAGAAGATCGCCATGTTCAGCGCTGACATCTGCTCTTCGGCAATCACGCCACGGGTGTAGGCGTCGATGGTCCAGTCGATCATTTCCGCGCTCAGCTCGCCGCCGTCGCGCTTGGTGCGGATGACTTCGACGGCGCTGAATTTCTCGGCAGCCATGGGTGGGCCTCCAATTCTCCTAGGCAGGTGTTAAGCGGTGATGTTGTGCGGGCCGAAGGCCTCGGGCAGCAGGTAGTCGATGCCGACGATTCCCTGGGCCAGCTTGATCTGCAGATTGCGGCCGCGATGTTCGAAGAGCAGCTGCCGGCAGCGGCCGCACGGGGTGATCAGCTCCAGCGGGCCATCGCCCAGCTGGCCGAAGCACATAAAGTAGTCAAGGGTGCCGCCGCCGGTGGCGAACAGTTCGCCGACCATGGAGCATTCGGCGCACAGGGTGACCCCGTAGGCGGCGTTTTCAATATTGCAGCCGGAGACCAGCCGACCATCGCTGGTCAAGGCCGCCGACCCTACGCGGAAGTTCGAGTAGGGTGCATAGGCCTTGGACAGCGCGGCCGCAGCCGCAGCTTCAAGCTGCGGCCACGGCGCGGTGTTGTTTTCCATTGTGTTCCCGTTATTCCTTAACATACGGTTCGCCGACCGAGGCTGGTCCGCGGGAGCGTCCTACCAGGCCTGCCACGGCGAAGATCGTGACCAGGTACGGCATCATGGCCATGAACTGGCTCGGCACCGGGGTGCCGATGATCGTCAGGATCACCTGCAGGTTGTCGGCAAAGCCGAAGAGCAGCGCGGCCAGGAAGGCGCCGATCGGGTTCCAGCGTCCGAAGATCACCGCCGCCAGGGCGATGAAGCCGCGGCCGCCGGAGATTTCCTTGGTGAAGGAGTCGATGGCCACCAAGGTGAAGAAGGAGCCGCCGATGCCTGCCACGATGCCGCCCAGGGTGACATTCCAGAAGCGGGTGCGGTTGACCTTGATGCCCAGGGTGTCGGCGGCCTTCGGGTGCTCGCCCACGGCGCGCACGCGCAGGCCCCATTTGGTCTTGAACAGGCCGAACCAGACTACGAACACGGCAATGTACATCAGGTAGCCGATGACCGACTGGCGGAAGAGGATCGGGCCGATCACCGGAATGGCTGACAGGCCGGGGATCGCGATGACTGGCAGGTGGACCGGCGAGTTGTACAGCTCCGGGTCTTCCTGCATCACGGTGGTGAACAAGAAGCCGGTGATGCCGGAGACCAGCACGTTGAGCACCACGCCGACGATGATCTGGTTGACCACGTACTTGATGGAGAACAGCGCCAGGACCAGGGATACCAGTGCGCCGGCGATGCCGGCGGCGATCAGGCCGAAGAACGCGTTCTTGGTCATCGATGACACCAGGGCCGCGGTGAAGGCGCCGCCGAGCAGCTGGCCTTCAATGGCGATGTTCACCACGCCCGAACGCTCGCAGAGCACACCGGACAGGGAGCCGAAGACCAGCGGCACGGCCAGCACCACTGCGCCGGCCAGCAGGCTGGACAGCGAGATGGTGGTGATATTCGCGCCGGAGACAACCCAGATCAAGAACGACAGGACGAACAGTCCGGAGGCGACGCCGATGATCCAGGTGGCCAGCTGCTGGGCCTTGCTGCGCAGCATCCAGGAATAGGCGGCCACCGCCAGCAGGATCACGCCGATGATGATGTTGCTGACCTTGCCGGGGAATGCCAGCTCGGGCAGGGCGAAGGCGTCGCCTGCGCTGTCCAGCTTGAAGTGCGCGACGTCGCTGTTGCCCATGATTCCGAAGAACAGGAAGACGATGACAGCGATCACCGAAAGGATGATCGGGGTCTTTTTGCTCGGCAGAATGGTTATTGCCGGCTGCAAGGTGGTGGTCACTTGGCACCTGCCTTCACTGGTTCCGATGTTGCTGCGCGCTTCTTCTTGGGATTCAAACCAAAGATGGTCTTCACCAAAGGTGGGGCGGCGATGAACAGGACGATCAAGGACTGCACCACCAAGACGATGTCGATCGGCGTGCCGGTGGCGATCTGCATATTCACCGCGCCTGCTTGGAAGGCGCCGAAGAGCAGGCCTGCAAAGAAGGTTCCCCACGGGGTGGAGCGGCCCAGCAGCGCCACGGTGATGGCGTCAAAGCCCAGCGACCCGGCGATGCCGTTGGTCAGCACCTTTTCGGTGCCGGCGACCTGGGCTACGCCCGCGGCGCCTGCCAGTGCGCCGGCCAGCGCCATGACCAAGATGGTGGTACGTGCGACGTTGACGCCGGCGGTCTTCGCTGCTTCCGGGTTGTGGCCCACGGCGCGGAATTCAAAGCCGATGGTCGAGCGCTTCAAGATCCATGCCACAGCAAGGGTCAGCAGAATTGCCATCACGAAGCCCAGGTGCAAGTTCGAGCCGGGCAGCGAGGGGAAGACCGCGCTGGCATCGAGGATCGGGGAGATCGGGTTGGTCTCCCCCGGGCGGCGGAAGGCCTCGGTGTTCATCAGGTAGTCGATCAGGTACAGCGCCACGTAGTTGAACATGATCGTCAGGATCACTTCGTGGGCGCCGGTCTTTGCCTTGAGCAGGCCGACCAGCCCGCCCCACAGGGCACCGCCGATCAAGCCGAAGATGACTACCAGCAGCAGGTGCAGGCCTACCGGCAGGTGCCAGGCAAAGCCCACATAGCCTGCCATGACAGCGCCGATGATGATCTGGCCCTGGGCGCCGATGTTGAACAGGCCAGCGCGGAATGACAGGGCCACGCCCAGGCCGGCGCAGATCAGTGGGGTGGCCACCGTCAGCGTTTCAAGGAATGGCTTGAACCCCTGCGAGGAGTTGTAGATGGCTCCGTTGAACAGGGCGATGTAGCTGTCTGTTCCCGCGGCCCACACTGCGGAGAAGAAGTCGGAGGGGCGGGCGAAGAGGTAGCCTGCGGTCTCGGCGACCTTCGAATCGGTGGCGGCAATCAGCAGGCCGCCGATGAGCAGCGCCACGAAAACGCCGAGGACGGAGACCAGCCCCGGACCCTGGGTGATCTGGCGGAACAGATCGCTCTCAGATTTCTGCTTGGTCACTGGGCTTCTCCTTCCTGGTGTTCGACGGGAACCGGCTTGGCTTCCACCGGCTCGTTATCTGATTTGGCATATTCGGCCTGGGCGAAGGCTTCCTCGGCGCTGGCGCCTGCCATCATCAAGCCCAGGACTTCGCGCGAGGTGTCCCCCGGCACGATCCCGTTGATCCTGCCCTTGTAGAGCACTGCGATGCGGTCGGCCAGCTCCATGACCTCGTCCAGCTCGGTGGACACGATCATCACCGGGGTGCCCTTGTCGCGTTCAGCCACGATGCGGCGGTGCAGGAACTCGATGGATCCCACGTCCACGCCGCGGGTAGGCTGCGAGGCGATGAACAGCTTCAGGTCGCGGGAGAGCTCGCGGGCCATGACAACCTTCTGCTGGTTGCCGCCCGAGAGGCTGGATGCCGGGTTCAGCTGGTTGTCGGTGCGGATGTCGAAGTCGGCGATCTGCTGGGTCGCGTTCTTCTTGACGGCGCCGAGGTTCATGGAGATGCCCTTGCCGAAAGGAGCCCTGTCGTAGAGGTCGAGCACCAAGTTCTCCTCGATGGTGAACTGGGTGACCAGTCCATGCACCGAGCGGTCTTCGGGGACGAACCCGACGCCGGAGCGCAGCACCTGCTTGACGGACTTACCGACCAGTTCGGTGCCTTCGAGCTTGACCGAACCTGCCGTGACCGGCTGGGTGCCCAGGATGGCTTCAGTCAATTCGGTCTGGCCATTGCCCTGGACGCCTGCCACGGCAAGGATTTCTCCCTGGTGGATGTCGAATGACACCGCATCCAGCGTGGTGGTTCCGGCGGCGTTGACGACGCTCAGATCGCGAACCTGCAAGGTGGCCTGGCCTGGGGCTGCTGCTTCCTTGTAGAGGTTCAGTTCCACCGCGCGGCCCACCATCAGGTTGGCCAGTTCGGTGGTGGATGATTCTGGCGATACCGAATCGATGACCTGGCCGCGGCGGATCACGGTGATCACATCGGAGACCGCGCGGACTTCGCGCAGCTTGTGGGAGATGAAGACGATGGAAGTGCCATTGGCCTTGAGCTGGCGCATGATCTCCAGCAGCTCATCGGTTTCCTGCGGGGTCAGCACCGCGGTGGGCTCGTCGAGGATCAGCACCCGTGCATCGCGCACCAGCGCCTTGATGATCTCCACGCGCTGCTGCACGCCCACCGGCAGGTCTTCGACCAGCGCGTCTGGATCCACGTCAAAGTTGTAGCGGTCCGAGATCTCGCGGATCTTCTTGCGGGTGACAGCCAAATCCAGCACGCCGCCGGCCTTGGTAGCTTCCGCGCCCAGGGCGATGTTCTCTGCCACGGTGAAGACTGGGATGAGCATGAAGTGCTGGTGCACCATGCCGATGCCAGCTGCCATCGCGTCGCCCGGACCGGAAAATTCAACCGGCTTGCCGTCAAGCAGGATCTGTCCCTCGGTCGGCTGGTACAGCCCGTAGAGGACGTTCATCAGCGTGGACTTTCCTGCGCCGTTCTCACCGAGCAAGCAGTGGATCTGTGCGTCGTCGACCGTCAGGTCGATGTTCTTGTTGGCGTAGAAAGAACCGAAGGCTTTCGAGATTCCTCGCAGTTCGAGTTTCACGATTCCACCATCTTCGTTGTTCGTTGTATCAAGTAGTTCAGACTTGGATTGCCCTTGGGCACTCATAGAGCGCGCTACCGTCTCACCAGCGATTGCGGTGGGCGGTAGCGCGCTCCATGGTTAGCGTGCCTTGACTACTTCTTTGGGCTCGCTGGCGATTCAACCTTCAGGTCGCCCTTGATGATGGCTTCCTTCAGTGCGGCAACTTCCTTCTTGGTGTCTTCGGAGACCTTTGAATCGAAGTCGTGGAATGGCGCGATGTCCACGCCGGTGTTCTCCAGGGTGCCGACGTATGGGTCTGCGCTGAACTCGCCCTTGACGTCTGCCGCGATGACATCCTCGACAGCCTTGTCCATGGTCTTGATGACCGAGGTCAGCATGATGTCCTTGTAGTCGGGAGCGGTCAGGAAGCCGTCGGAGTCAACCCATACCAGCATGGCGTCGGAGCCTGCCTTGTTGGCTTCCTGGATTGCGGCGCCTGCGCCCTTGCCCACTGGGCCTGCCACTGGCATGACGACGTCAGCACCGGCGGCGATGAAGTTCTTGGTGACCTGCTTGCCCTTGTCCTGCTTCTCGAAGTCGCCGGTAAAGGTGCCGTCCTGCTTCTTCTTGTCCCAGCCAAGGAGCTTAACGTCCTTGCCCTTGTCTTCGTTGTACTTGGCAACGCCGTCGGCGAAGCCGTCCATGAAGATGGTGACGGTAGGAATCTTCATGCCGCCGAAGGTGGCGACAGTGCCGGTCTTGGAGGTGGCGGCGGCAACGTAGCCGGCCAGGTAGGCGGCCTGAGCCGTGTCATAGATGATCGGCTTGACGTTCTTGATCGGCTCTTTGTACTGGTTGTCGACGATCGCGAAATGCTTCTCAGGGTTCTTCGCCGCTGCATCTGCGGTGGCGTCTGCCAGCAGGAAGCCGACGGTGACGGTCAGGTTGCAGTTTGCACCCATCATGCCGTCGAGGTTGCGGGCGAAGTCGGAGTTCTGCTTGGACTCTGCGTCGCGCACCTGAATGCCGAGATCCTTCTTGGCGTTCTGCAGACCGCGGTAGGAAGATTCGTTGAAGGACTGGTCGTCGAATCCGCCGGAGTCGGAAACGATGCAGCCGATGTAGTCGGAATTCTCGGCCTTAGCGCCTGATTCTTCCGGTGCGGCGCCACAGGCGCTCAAAGTCAAAGCCGAGATGCCGATCATGGCCGCGGCCAAACCGGTCTTGCGCGATACGAAGCGCATCTTTTCCTCCAAAAAGTTATGCGAGATAACCGGGAGTCACGGGGTCTTTCTTCCCGCGTAGGGCACCATTACCCAAGCCCTCCGATTGCACAGCACTGTGCAAACGTTCCCATCGTCTCCATAGCCTATCGGAGATATCACAGACGTAAAGACGCCAAACATTACATTTTGGGCGATATTCAGACGCAAAACGGCAAGCGCTTAACGTCAAAGTCCAAGTCACTAAGGCAATTGATTAACTCAACTGGCCACAGCAAAAACTTTGCCGAATTTTCTGCGTTTGCCCTAATCGGCCACGGCTTCGGCGATCGCCTGCACCGCAGCGGCGCACATGATCCGCACGCCGACCTCGATGCAGCGCTCGTCGGGGATGTAGTCCCCGCGGTGCAGGTCATAGGTCTTCCCGCCCGGGGTGCGGGTGCCCAGGCGCAGCATCGCCCCGGGGACCTTCTGGGTCATCCAGGCGAAGTCCTCCCCACCCATCGACTGCGGGGTCAACTCGATGGCCTCCGAGCCGAATTCGCGGCGGGCCGCCGACTCGATCAGCGCCGTCTCATCGGGGGCGTTGAGCACCGGGGGCACGCCGCGGGTGTGCTGCAGCTTGATCTCCACGCCATAGGGCGCGGCGATCTGGCGCACCGCCGCGTCAAGCAGCTCGCCAGCCTCGTACCAGATGTCCCCGTCCAGGCAGCGCATGGTGCCGGCCAGGTAGCCGGTGGCAGGGATCGCGTTGGGCGCACTGCCCGCATGGATCTGGCCCCAGACCACAGATACTGCCGAACGCACGTCGACCTTGCGGCCGAGCACCGCAGGGACCTGGGTGGCGATCTGGCTCATGGCGAAGACGATGTCTTCGGTCAGGTGCGGGCGCGAGGTGTGCCCGCCGCGGCCGTTGACCTCGATGCGGATGGTGTCGCTGGCCGAGGTGATCGCGCCGATGCGGGTGCCGATCTTGCCGGCGTCGATGCGCGGGTCGCAGTGCAGCGCGAGCACGCGCGGCACGTCGTCGAGCAGCCCCTGCTCGATGACCGAGAGCGCGCCGCCGGGAAGCTTCTCCTCTGCCGGCTGGAAGATCACGCGGATCTTGCCCTGCAGTTCTCCCGCGTCGCGGATCTTGGCCAGGGCCAGGGCGACGCCGAGCATGATGGTGGTGTGGATGTCGTGGCCGCAGGCGTGGGCCACTCCCTCGATGCTTGAGCTGTAGTCCAGGTCGGTTTCTTCAAGCACCGGCAGGGCGTCGATGTCCGCGCGCAGGCCCAGGCAGATGGGGCCCTCGCCAATGTCAACATAGGCGCCGGTCTCCTGCATTTTGACAGGCTCAAGCCCGCCGGCACGCAACACTTCGAGGATCCGCTCGGTGGTCTGGAACTCGGCAAAGGACAGTTCCGGATTGCGGTGCAGTTCGCGGCGGAAATTAATCAACGCAGGCATCAGGGATCGGGTCCATTCGTCCACGGACCTCAAACTGCCGATTTCACTCACTGAAGACACCTTTCGACGATACGCGTCCTGAGCCTAGGGAAGACAGTTTATCCGTAATGTGAATGTCAAAGACGCAACACAGCGCCGGGGCGCCGCCAATACTGGCGGCGCCCCGGCGGCGTGTACTAGGCTTCGCTAACCAGTTCGCTCTGGCGGGCTTCCACAGGATTTTCCTGAATCAGCTCGGCGCAGCGTTCACCGATCATCATCACGGTGATGTTCGGGTTCACGGTGACCAGCTCTGGCATCACCGAAGCGTCGGCCACGCGCAGGCCCGAGACTCCCTTGACCCGCAGCTGCGGATCCAACGGGCTCATCACATCGTCCTCGGAGCCCATGCGCACCGAACCAGCCGGGTGGTAGACGGTGTTGTGGCAGCGGCGCAGGTAGTCGAAGATCTCTTCGTCAGTCTGCACGTCCTTGCCCGGGAACTGCTCCTCGCCGGCCCACTCTGCCATCGGCGACTGGGCGACGATCTCGCGGGCCTTGCGGATGCCGAAGGTCATCACTCGCTTGTCGTGGCCCTCTGGATCGGTGAAGTAACGAGGGTCGACCTTCGGCTTGTCGCGGAAGTCGCAGCTGCGTAGGCGCACGGTGCCGCGCGACTTCGCATGGGTGACATTCGGGGTCAGGCAGAAGGTGTTCTCGCTGGTCGGGTAGCCCCAACGCAGGGTGTGCATGTCGAAGGGCACCGAACCGTAGTGCATCATCAGATCCGGACGGTCGAGGCCTTCCTGGGTCGGTGCGAAGATGCCGATTTCCCACCACTGGGTGGAGGTTTCAACCATCGGCTTCTTAGCCTCCCACTGGATCACGCCTTCCGGGTGGTCCTGCAGGTGTTCGCCCACGCCTGGAGCGTCGACGAGCACCTCGACGCCGACCTCCTTGAGGTGTTCGGCAGGTCCGATGCCGGAGAGCATCAGCAGCTTCGGCGAGTCAATGGCGCCGGCGGAGACGACGACCTCGCGGGCGGCGTTCAGCGTCACGGTGCGGCCAAAGGCCCCGTCCACCACGTCCACGCCGGTGCAGCGCTTGTCGGCGTCGAAGTTCAGCTTGCGCGCCTGCAGCCCGGTGAGCAGGAAGAAGTTCTCGCGTCCCTCGATCGGGTGGATGTAGGAGACCGAGGAGGAGGCTCGGGTACCGTCGGGCAGGCGGTTGATCTGGAAGAAGTTCGCGCCGTTGATGACCGTCTCGTTGTTGTTGAACTTGGCGCGCGGGATGCCTGCCTGCTCTGCGGCGTCCAGGATTGCCACGCCGCAGGGGTCCACCGGCGGCACGTTCATCAGCTTGACCGGGCCCGAGTCGCCGTGGTGCGGTGCATCCGGTCCGGCGTCCTCATTGGTTTCCAGCTTCTTGTACAGGCGGTAGGCCATCTCGGAGTTCCAGCCGGTGGCGCCGAACTTCGACTCCCACTCGTCAAGGTCCTCACGCGGCGCCCAGAAGGCGATGCAGGAGTTGTGGCTGGAGCAGCCGCCCATGACCTTGGCACGGGCATGGCGCATGAACGAGTTGCCGTTTTCCTGCGGTTCGATCGGGTAGTCCCAGTCCAAGCCGGATTCCAGCAGTTCCATCCAGCGGTCCAGCTGCAGCACTTCATCGTAGCCGCGGTCGTCGGGACCTGCTTCAACCAGTGCAACACTCACCGATGGATCCTCGCTCAGGCGAGAAGCCACCGCAGCGCCGGCAGAACCGCCGCCGATCACAATGTAGTCGAAGTCCTTCTTTTCAATGTTCAATTTTTCGCCCTTTCTCGTTACTTCTCGGCAAACCAGCCGGTAACCTGCGGGTTCAGGTTTTGGTAGATGTGCTTTGCTTCCTGGTACTCGGCAAGCCCTGTCGGGCCAAGTTCACGGCCGTTGCCGGACTGGCCAAAACCGCCCCATTCCGCCTGCGGCAGGTATGGGTGGTAGTCGTTGATCCAGATAGTGCCGTGGCGCAGGCGGTTTGCCACGCGCTGCGCCTTGCCGGCGTCCTGGGTCCACACCGCGCCGGCCAGGCCGTACACGGTGTCGTTGGCAATCTTCACTGCCTCATCTTCAGAGCTGAAGGTCTCCACCGTGACGGTCGGGCCGAAGGCCTCGTCCTGCGCCACGCTCATGTCGCTGGTGACCTGGTCGATCACGGTCGGCAGGTAGTAGTGGCCCTGGCTCAGGCCCTCGCCGTCCTCTTCGGTGGCCTTGCGTCCGCCGCAGCGCACGCGGGCGCCCTCGGCGATGCCGCCCTGCACGTAGGCGTGGACCTTGGACAGGTGGTCGGCGGAGATCAGCGGGCCGGTTTCCGACTTCTCGTCGAAGGGGCCGCCCAGGGTGATCTGCTCCGCCTTGCGCACCAGCGCGTCCACGAACTTTTCGGCGATGCTCTCTTCAACCAGCAGGCGGGAGCCTGCCGAGCAGACCTGGCCCGAGTGGACGAAGGCGCCGTTCAGCGCGTTGTCCACTGCCGCGTCGAAGTCCGCGTCGGCGAAGATCACGTTCGGGTTCTTGCCGCCCAGTTCCAGCGCAAGCTTCTTCACGGTGCCTGCAGCGGCCGCGGCGATCTTGCGTCCGGTGATCAGGCCGCCGGTGAAGGAGACCAGGTCAACGTCCGGGTGCTCGGAGAGGATCGCTCCGGCCTTGGAGCCGGTGCCGGTGACCAGGTTGGCCACGCCGGCAGGCAGGCCGAGCTCGTTGAGCACATCCATCATCAGGATGGAGGTGGACGGGGTCAGCTCGGCCGGCTTGAGCACGAAGGAGCAGCCGGCGGCCAGCGCCGGGGCGATCTTCCACGCGGCCTGCAGCAGCGGGTAGTTCCACGGGGTGATCATCGCTGCCACGCCCAGCGGTTCGTAGACGATGCGGCTGAGCACGTTCGCGTCGTTGGCGTCCACGATGCGTCCCGAATCCTGGCCTGCCAGGCGGCCGAAGTATTCGAAGCAGGCGATGATATCGTCCATGTCGATGCGCGATTCGATGATGCGCTTGCCGGTGTCCAGGGTCTCGGCGGTGGCGAACTCTTCCTTGCGCTCGCGCAGTCGGGCCGCGACCTTCAGCAGGAAGGCGCCGCGCTCCGGAGCCTGCACGCTGGTCCATACGCCCGAGTCGAAGGCCTTGCGGGCCGCGGCGATGGCGCGTTCCGAATCTTCCTGGCTGGCGGCCGATACCAGCGCCACCTGCGCCCCGTCGGCCGGGCAGTAGATTCCGGTGGTCTCCCCGGAAGCCGCCGGGCCGAAGGCCCCGTCGATGAAGATCGTTTCTCCGGTGGTCAGCAACTGCTGGTTCGGGCTCTTGGTTAGCGATTCTGCGCTGCTCACGGTCATGAGTTCTCCCTCATCGTTTCTTGTTGGTTCTTGTCTAGGTTTTCGAGTTCTTCATCCAGCACATCGTGGGCCTTCGGTTCGAGGACCGGGATCATTCCGGTGTCGAAGTCCCGCTTCCAGTCGGTCTTCACGCAGCCGTCCTCGTTGATCTGGCTGCGTTCGGCGCTCAGCGACTGGTGGTGGATGAATGCCATATGGGATTCGTACTGGTCCAGCACATCGGCGATGATCTGCTCTTCGGACAGGCCGATCAAATCGTGCCCATGGCTGCCTTCCTGGTTGAAGGCTTCCAGGCGGTAGTAGACATCCGCGCTGGTGGTCATGCGCGCATAGGACGGCATGTTCACGCGCACCGGGTACACCTGGTACTTGAACGGGCGCTGCTCCTTGTGGGTGACGACGATCAGGTCCACCGACTCCAGCTGCAGGCCGCCGACCTGCTGGATTTCCAGCTCGACGTCCACGCCCTGGGCCAGGAATTCCTCGTAGACCTCGCGCAGCGCCGGCTTGACGGTGTCGGTGATGAATGCCTCGGTCTGCTCCAGCCCCGAGTAGCTGACCTGGCGCGAAAGGCGCTGGCGCCAGTTGCGCCGGTCGCTCAGGGAGCTGCTGCGGCTGCTGAGCACCGAGTGCAGCGTGCTGTCGTAGCTATTGGCCAGGGCCGATTCCACGCGCAGCGACTTGTACAGGCCGACCATCACGAAGACCAGCACCACCGAGAACGGCAGGCCCATGATCACTGTGGCCCCCTGCAGGGTCGGCACGCCGCCCACCAGCAGCATGGCCAGGGTCAGGATGCCGATGGCCAGCGACCAGAACAGGCGCACCGGCTTGGAGCCGTCGGCCTCGGAGTCCTTCAGGTGTGAGGTGAAGTTCGCCATCACCAGGGCGCCGGAGTCGGCGCTGGTCACGTAGAACAGCAGGCCGGTAAAGGTGGCGATGCCCGCCACCAGCGGCACGGCCGGGTACTGCTCAAGCAGCGAGTAGAACGCGCGCTCCGGGGTGTTCATGGCGATCTCGCCGAACTGCGCATTGCCGTCCATGATCAGCGCCAGTGCGCTGTTGCCGAAGATGGAGATCCAGGTCAGGATGAAGGCCATCGGCACGATCAGCACGCTGAAAACGAACTGGCGGATGGTGCGGCCGCGGGAGATGCGCGCCAGGAACAGGCCGACGAACGGGGCCCAGGCGATCCACCAGGCCCAGAAGAACAGGGTCCAGCCGTTCAGCCAGGCATCCGGGCGGTCATATGCAAAGGTGTCCAGCGCCATGAACGGGAACTGCGCGAGCATGTCGCCCACATTGCTGATCATCGCATCCATCAGGAACGCGGTCTTGCCGGTGACCAGCACGTAGAGCATCAGCACAATGCACAGGATCACGTTCAGCTCGGAGAGGCGGCGGATGCCCTTCTCCACGCCGGTGAGCACCGAGATGGTCGCCATGACCACCGACAGGCCGATCAGCGCGATCTTCCAGGCATTGTTCTCAGGGACGCCGAAGATGAAGTACAGGCCGTAGTTCAGCTGGGCGACGCCGATGCCCAGCGAGGTGGCGATGCCGAAGATCGTGCCCAGCACCGCGGCGATGTCCACGCCGTGGCCGATCGGGCCGTTGATCTTCTTGCCGAAAATCGGGTAAAGGGCCGAGCGAATGCTCAGCGGCAGGTTGTGGCGGTAGGCGAAGTAGCCCAGCGCCATGCCGACCAGCGCGTACAGGCCCCAGCCGATCAGGCCGTAGTGGAACAGCGTCCACACCAGCGCCTGGCGGGCGGCCTCCGCGGTGGAGCCGTCGCCACGCGGCGGCGCCAGGTACTGGGTCACCGGCTCGGACACCGAGAAGAACATCAAATCGATGCCGATGCCTGCGGCGAACAGCATCGAGGTCCAGGTGAAGAAGTTGAAGGTCGGGCGCGAGTGGTCCGGACCCAGTCGGGTCTTGCCCACCTTGCTCAGCGCCACCAGCACGACGAACACCAGCACGCTGACCACGACCAGGGTGTAGTACCACCCCAGGTTCTTGCCGATCCAGGTGACCATGGCGGTCATCACCGTATCGGCGGATTCCTTGTCGAAGATGGCCCACAGGGCGATGGCCAAGACGCCGATGGCCGAACCATAGAACACCACTTTGTTGATGCGGGTCTTTGGTTCTTCTTGGCTCGGCGAACTCTCGATCATTGGCCCGGGTCTCATCCCGGATTCATTCTCGGTACTCATGGCGTTTGAGCCTAGCAACGGAATTAAGCCAATATCAAGGTCTTGATATATTAGTAATATATATGATAGACATCACATCGGATGGCTATCTAGATTATATATTGCCTAGTCGGATGCATTTCTTGAAAAATAGCTGCATTCATGAAACGCGGGCGCATTTATCACAAAAGATCGACACGACCCTGATCTTTAAGCGTCTGCACCGTCTGTTTCACCCGCTGCGCATGCTCCTTCGTCGTCACCAGCAGCGCATCAGCAGTATCAACAACGATCACATCATCAATGCCGATCAACGCCACCACGCGAGGGCGGTCGCCATAGACGACACCAGTCGCCTGATCCGC